>CAVQNY010000009.1:0-617846 GCA_963714225.1 uncultured Acidobacteriaceae bacterium
GCTTGCGCAACAATAAGTACGCAGTTTGTGGTCAAACTATCCCAACTGAAATAGCGACATTCTTGGCCTAATCCGCCAGAAATGGCGTAGGACAGTAAGTCTGCAGGAGAGCCTTCGATCCGTCTATGGTATAATTCATCCTGTAGCGTTCAACAGAGGAGGAACTATACCATATGCTTTTTGCTGCCCAGATCCTGCGATCCTTCCTCCAGCGCAAGCAAATCGCCACCTTGCAAGAATTGAAAGAAGCGCTGGGAACCATCTCCACCATGACCGTCTTTCGCAAACTGAAGACCTTGGGCTATCGCACCAGTTATTCCGATCGTGGCAAATACTACACTCTGGCCGATATTCCCCGCTTCGATGCCCAGGGACTTTGGTCTTGTCGCAACGTCTGGTTCTCGCGCGAAGGGAATTTGCTGGCTACCGCCCAAAAATTCGTGGAGCAATCCCCCGCCGGGTTCACGGCCAGCGAACTCCAGGCGGTGCTGAATGTGGAAGTCAAGCAGAGCTTGCTCGAGCTGGCCGAGCGGAGACGATTGGAGCGGCGGCCGAGGGAGGGGGTGTACGTCTATTTTGCCCGGGAGGCGGGGCGGCAGCGGGAGCAACGTCTGCAGCGGGAGGCTCGCCCGGCCGAGTGGGAGATGGAGGAGTCCGCCGTGGGGGCCGGGTCGGAGGAACTCAAAGCTGCCATCATTTTGTTTTACAGCTTGTTGGATGAGCAGCAGCGGCGTCTGTATGCCGGACTAGAAGCGCACAAAGTCGGGCAAGGGGGGGATCGGAAGATCGCGAAGTTTCTGGATTTGGATGTGCACACGGTGGCGCGGGGGCGGCGGGAGTTGTTGGCGGGAGAGGTGGAACGGCAGCGAATTCGGCAAGCGGGCGGAGGACGCAAGAAGACGGAAAAAAAAAGCCTGGAGTAATCCAGCGTATAGCCCACCTGCTGCAGCACGAAACCGGGGGTGATCCCATGCAGGATCTGAAATGGTGCCGCCGAGCCACGCGCAAAATTGCGGCCCAGTTGCGCCGCTTCCAGATTCGGACCAGCGCCAGCACGGTACGGCGATTATTGAAGAAAATGGGATTTTCCTTGCGCGTCAATCATAAGCGGCTGGAATCGGGGAATCGCAATCCGCCCCCGCGGCGCATCCGCAACCGGCAGTTTCTCTATATCGCTCGCCAGCGGAAGCGATTCATGGCGCAAGGCCACCCCATCATCAGCGTGGATGCCAAAAAGAAGGAGTGGTTGGGAAAGTTCAAGAATCCTGGAGTCTGCTGGGAACAGGAGCCGCAACCGGTCTTGGACCACGATTTCCCCAGCGACGCGGTGGGCCGGGCGATTCCTTATGGTATTTACGATGCCGGCAAGAATCGCGGATTCGTGGCGGTGGGCACCAGCCACGAAACTCCCGCCTTTGCCGTCGATGCCCTTGCCTTATGGTGGAACAGTTGCGGACAGAAAATGTATCCGCAAGCCCAGGAACTGTTAGTCCTGGCCGACGCTGGGGGTAGCAATGGGGTTCGCCCACGCGCGTGGAAATACCATTTGCAACAGCAACTGGTCAACGCTTATGGACTGAAGGTCACGGTCTGCCATTATCCTCCTGGCTCCTCCAAATGGAATCCCATTGAACATCGTCTGTTTTCCCAGATCAGCAACAATTGGTCCGGCCGACCTCTGCGGACCTATGAAACCGTACTCAAGTACATTCGTACCACGAAGACCCAAACCGGACTCCAGGTGAATGCTCGTCTGCTTCGCCATCCCTACAAAAAAGGTGAAAAGATATCCTCTCAGCAAATGCAGCAACTTGCCCTGAACAGTCACACTACCCTACCCGCGTGGAACTACACACTGACTCCAACGGTTATGTGAAATTATTTGGGTGTGGCTACTTTTTGGCAACGAGCTTCCGCCACTTCACAGACTGAAAGAGGCGCTTCTGGTCTTGGTCAACATGGAAGGGCCAGTACTCCTCGAAATGCTCTGAGAGGTAAACGGCCCGCAGCCGCAACACCGCCTCGGCCATGGGCGGGGTCCAGCGCATTCCGGAACGTTCCATCCGGTCTTTGACCAGGTTCTTGCAGGCTCCTTCGACCGGGCCACTGGCGATGGGGTAGCCTTTACGGAGATAAGAGCCGTAGCGCATGCGGGCGCGGTTTCGGTAGTAATAAGCTGCTACGGCCAGCACAGTTGCTCGTCTTTGTCCTTTGAGCTTACGTTTGGTCACCATTTGGCGCAGGCCTTTGACCACTTGGCTCACCTCACCCCGGAGGATGCGCAGGATCCGTTCCTTCACAAATTCACGAGCTTCTGGGCTGCCCTCGGGATGGAACACGTAACTGACGGCCCAGAGCTTCTCCAGGACATGCAACAGATCCAGGACCAGTTCGATTCTTGGCAAGATGGCGGCCACTTTGCGCTGTAAGGCGCGCTCGCCGTCGGTCACCACGATCCAGCTTTTCTGGTGCTGCGGATCTCGCCGCCGCATCTCGGCATGTACTTGGGCGATGAAAGCATCCTTGCTCAACAGCAGGCTGGCCCACACCCGCTTCTGCTCCGGCCGGTGATAGCGTTTGTTTGGGTGCTGCGGCTTAGAGGACTCGGCAAACAAACTCTCGACCACAGACTCGGGTGTCCGGATGTTGGGTTTTTGGGTAAACACGGCACCCACGGTGGACATGCGTTTCTTGTTTCGCTTTTCTCCCCGAGCGAGTCGGACTTTGCGTTGCCCACCGGCAGACTTGACCATGGGCACGCCCTTGCCATCGACGGAAGCGATCAACAGGGGGCCGCTGTCCGGAGAGAGCCGCAGGCTACGCTCCCGGTAAAACCTGTCAAAATCAACGCTGGCGTCGGCGACGATCTGTTCTGCCGTGCGTTTGGGGAGGCTTACGCCGATGGCATCGGCAACTTCTTCGATCGCCTCATCAAAGGGTCCTTTGACGGCGGCTTTGACCAGGCGCCGCTGGATTTCGTAGCTATAGGATCGAGCCGGCAAGCCCAGGACGGCGTCCAGTGGATAGAGGTTGTGCCGACCCGGGGAACTATATTCCATGCGGGTGATGGAAACGGGTCCAAAGACGGTGATCAGACGACGAGAACGGAGCCGCTTGTGGCGATAGACGATCTCCTCCGAAGAGCCTAGTGGGCTGACGACAAGCCCATCGCCCACACAGCCGTCGCCCCGGCTATCGATGTGGGCCTGAAGCATCAAACGTAAGACTTCGCGTCCCCGGCGCTCCTGTTCGACTTCAATGGTATGCAGCTTGTGGGTGGCCGAAGTATGGGAATAAAGCCAGTGCTCCAAGTTGGCGAAGGCATTTCTGGCGGAGCCAATTCGTTCCAGGACCGCCAGGTGGGTGGCTGTGCTCATCGCCAAGGTCCGGAGTTTTAGGAAACTGAGCTTGTCCGCATGGTTGTCTACACGTATAATACTGATAGATGGGCAGGTATGGCTAGAGAAAAAACAGGGGATCAACGACGACGAGAGCGGCTTCGTCACTACCGGAGCGAATATGTCCGGCTCAAAGCTCGCCTGCGTGAAATCGGCTTTATCTGCGAAGGAACTTTGGTAGAGCGCTGGATGCAGTGCGGCAAGCCCAACTGCGCTTGCGCCAGCGACCGTGCCAGCCAGCACGGCCCCTATTATCAACTCTCCTGGAAGGAAAAAGGCAAAACCGTGTCGCGGCGGCTACCCGCCGAGCACGCTGCGCTTTACCGTGAATGGATCGCCAACCGTCAGCGTCTCCAGTCTATCATTCAGCAGATGCACGGAATTTCACAAAAGGCCCGCCGCCACCTACTGCCGGCTGAAAAAATCAAAAAAGCAGCGCCTAAACCCGGGGATATTCCTTCCTCTCCTCGATAACCCGGGAGTTTCCGGTCATCTCCGCGGCGGCAACGTCCAAAATCACCTGATTTTTCGGGGCTTTTCTCGTTGCCAAAAAGTAGCCACACCCAAATTATTTTTGCGCAAGCCCTAAGCATCGTCATTTCCTTTGAGTCTCGGTCTCACCTTAGTTCTACCTCCGGTTGTCCGTGCTGGGTTCGGGATGAATCAGCACTCGGAACAACTCGGGCGCGGCCTGTTTGAATTTGAGTTCGAGTTCGGTCTGGATGTCGTGGACGCGGGCCAGCGAAAGATCGTCGGAGAGCGTGCAATGGCAGGAAACATACAGGCGTCCGCGAACCAGCTTGATGATGAACTCGTGCACATCGAGGATCTCTGGAAACTGCGTGGCTGCCGACTTGAGCCGCCGCTCGAGGTCGGCGTCGCGGAGCAACTCGTCGCCGGGTTCGATGGTGGCGGGCTCGCTTTCGATGTGCGTGAGGATGTCGGCGATCTCGGGTACGTCGTGACGCATGTCGGCTTCCAGTTCGGTGACTTGATCGTGGGCGCTCTTGAGGGACTTGCGTTCGTCGAGTTCGACGTGCTGCTCGACATGGAGTTGGCCGTGGAGATCCTGCACGCTGATATCGTGGACGTTGAGGTTGTGGCGAGTGGCGACGGCACGAATGCGGTCGAAGATGTTTTCCGAACGCTGGGCGCGCGGCAGGGGTTGAACGGTGACATCGGCGTCGGGAAGGATGCAATGGACCGCTTCGGTTACGGCTTCGACTAACTGCTCCGAGCGCTGGAAGGTTACGGTGCGGGCAAAGCCAACCGCGAGATCGGCGAAATAGCGGTTGCCGGCGCGGCGGATGCGTACCCGCCCGATCTCGAGCACGCCATCCACGCGCGAGACGGCATCGATGATCTGAGCGCGGACTCCAGCGGGGGCGGCGTCGAGCAGAGCATCGGTGGTGCGTCGCGCCAGGCGCCAGCTCACGGAAACGATGACGCCGGCGACGAACAGGGCGGCGATGGGATCGGCCAGGCGAAGCCAATCGAGGCGATAGATGCGGCCCAGCAGGATTAGCACAAGACCGACCACCACTACACCTGCGGACCAGACGTCGGTGGAAAAGTGCAGGGCGTCGGCTTCGAGAGCCTGGCTTTTGTACTTGGTGGCGATGCGGCCGAGAGCGCGGGAACGCCACCAATCGACGGCCATCGAGATCAGCATCACGGCGAAGGCCCAGATGGAAGGCTCGACTTCGACGCGGCGGAAGAACAGGCGCACGATCGCTTCGTAGATAACCCAGACGCAGGTCAGCAGAAGCAGGCCGGTTTCGACGAAAGCGGAGAAGTTCTCGACCTTGCCGTGGCCATATTGATGGTCGGCGTCGGCGGGCTTGTCGGAGACCCCGACCGAGAAATAGGTGAGCAGAGCCGCGATCAGATCGAGTGCGGAGTGCGCGGCTTCGGAGAGGATGCCGAGACTTCCAGTAGTGACGCCGACCACTGTCTTTCCGGCGGTGATGAGAAGGGCGGCGACAACAGAATTTCCGGCGACGGCGCGCTTCTCGGCGCGCATGGCATTTGGCGAGTAAAGTGCCGGCGTCCCGGACATGATGGGATTATCGCTGGTAAGGCGCGATTGCGCCAAGGGAAAGGCCCTGGTAGTGTCCTGACGGAAGGGTGGCTCACCCTTAGAGGCTTCGGCAGCAACTCGGACAACCTTCGGGATGTTCGATGCCAAGGTCCTAGGCGCCCTCGCTTCCCGCTGATACCCTAGCATCGCAACGGCCCCTAAGGAAACAGATATATTCCGGAGATACCGGACATTCCGGAAAATCGTCCGCTGGCCGATCAGGCGGCTGTGCCGGCTGAGGCAACACCACCGCTGAGCAAAGGCGAGACGCCAGAGATTGCGAGGACAGCACACGTTCCAGAGATTGCGAAGGAGCACACAATCGTCGCGATATGGATGAAAAATTCTTTCCCGCTAGTGGCCGCATGGTGCGCCGGATATACATCAAGCGATGGCCGTTGAGCGCTCCATGTTTTCTCAAGCTCATCCGGTGTGGTTTTCATTTCGGGGTCCAGCGGCTCCGGATCCGGTTTGCCGAGCCGGGTGCGGAGGAGGCGAGGATGGCATCGATTTTCTTGAGATCGCAAGCATGCGAATCGTCGATGTCGTGCGTCATCAAACCTTCGGCTTCAAGGCGGCAGACGACGACAGCGGCTCGGGCGCTTTGGGCAGTTTGGGCTTGGGCAGTTCACAGCTACTGTGGGAAAGTGCGTCTATGCTAGGATGCTAGGTTCGGGTGGTTTGACTTCCTGATGTACCAATCCTTGGAGGAATCTTGTATGCGTAAGAGTTGGTTGGTGTGTGTTTTTTTGGGAACGCTGGCTTGGGGACAAGCGCAGCCAGCGGCCCCGGCTCCGGCTCCGAAGGAGCCCGCGAAAGAGGCCGCTAAGCCAGAGGCGGCGCCGGCTGCGGAAGTGTCGATGAGTGCGCCTGTAATTACGATCAAGGGTGTTTCCTGCCCTGAGTTCATGAAGCCGGCGACTGCGCCGACAGCCGCCGCGGGAAAAACGGCTACGGCCACCGGAAAGACAGGTGCCGCCGCAAAGAAACCGACGGACTGCCAGATCACGCGGGCGGAGTTCGAGAAGCTTACCAAGGTGGTGCAGCAAGGGCCGAATCCGCTGAATGCGCAACAAAAGCGCACGTTCGCTGGCCAGCTTCCCCAGGTTATCGCCATGTCGCAAGCAGCGAAAAAGAAGGGCCTGGATAAGAGCCAGGATTACGAGGAGACGATGAAGTTCGTGAAGATCCGGGTTCTGACGACGGAACTGCAGCGCAGCGTGCAGGAAGAGGCGGACAAAGTTCCGCCGCAGCAGATTGAGAAGTATTATAAGGAGAATCCTGAAGCGTTTGAGCAGTTCTCGTTGGACCGGCTGTTTATCGCACGTTCCAAGCAGCCGTCGGCTGAGGACAAGGAACAAGCGAAAGGGACGGAGAAACTGACCGAAGAACAGCAGAAGGCCAAGGAGGCCGCGGACAAGGAGAAGCAGGAGAAAGGCGAGAAGGAGTTGGACGAGTTGGCCGAAAGCCTGCGGCAACGTGCAGTAGCAGGCGAGGATTTCACCAAGCTGCAAAAGGAAGCGTTTGAAGCCGCGGGCACAAACGTAGAGAACCCGACAGTAAACCTGCCCAAAGTGCGGCGTACGGGACTGCCTCCGGCGCACGTTGCGGTGTTCGATCTGAAAACGGGGGAAGTTTCACAAGTCATTAGCGACAATGGCGGCCACTACATCTACAAGGTGGTGAGCAAAGAAGTTCTCCCGCTGGACGACAAGATGACGAGTGAAATCCATATCAAGCTGAAGAGCGAGCGCTTGAAGGAAATGATGGACAAGTACACGAACTCATTCCAGGCGACCACCAACGAGGCGTATTTTGGCCCGGCACCACTGCCAGGACAACAAATGCCAGGACAACAACCGCGTATGCGTCCGCGTCCAGCGACGCCGACACCGTCGCAGGCCCAGCCACAGGGTGCGGCACCACAAGCGCCCCCACCGGCTACGAACGCACCAGCGCAGACTCCGGCCCCAACGACTCCTCCGTCGAAGCCGAACTAAACTAGGCCGAGCTAGATGGATTGCGCGAAACCTGTTGTCGTGGTCACTGGCATTGCGGGAAACCTGGGAACCCGCCTACTCCCGCTGCTGCGGGATTTCTCTGTGATCGGGGTGGACCTCAGTCCTCCCCAAACCGACCTTCCGCTGCGGTTCGAGCCCATGGATCTGGGCGAGGAGTCCTGCACGCGAGCACTTTACGAGCTGTTGCACGACACGCGACCAGTTGCGGTGGTTCATCTTGCGTTCGTGATCGATCCCGTGCGCACGGGCGTGCTCGATACCGAGCGTATGTGGCAGATCAACGTGGCCGGCACGGCGCGGGTGATAGAGGCCGTCACAGAGTCGAATCGCACGGCGGATTCCGGAGTCAGGCAATTCATCTTTCCCAGCAGCGTTTCTGCCTATGGGCCCAGCCTGCCGGCGCCGGCCACGGAAGAGTCTGTGATGGCGGCCCACACGCTGCCCTACGCGATTCATAAGAAGCAATCGGACGAAGTGGTACAGCAGCGCGCGCCCGCCCTGCGAGGGTGCAGCGTGTACATTCTGCGTCCTCATATTTTTGCCGGGGCCAGCGTGGAGAATTACTTGCTGGGAGCGTTTCGGGGCACGCCCAACGGTAAAGGCGCGCAGGCGGAGAAAATGCGGAGCGAGGGCAAACGGCTGCCCTGCATGCTGCCCCGCGGGCAACAGTATCTCGACCACAAGATTCAGTTTGTCCACGTTGACGATATGGCGCGTCTGATCGCCCATATTCTGTACCGCGATCCGGAGGCGCAACGGCTCACCATTCTGAACGTTGCCGGTCGCGGCGAGCCGCTTACGTTCGGCCGCTGCATTGAGATGGCGCAAGCAAAGCTGGTGCGGGTTCCCGCAAAATGGGCAATGCGGTTGGTGCTGCAATATCTATGGAAGCGGCAGATCTCGGCGATTCCGCCGGAGGCGCTACCCTACATGACTGGCGAATACATCATGAATACGGACCGGTTGCGGAGCTTTCTGGGCGGGGAGTATGAGAATGTGATGCGCTACACGATCACCGAGGCGTTTGCGGACAGTTTTAAGACGACTGCAGCAGCGGACCAGAGCGCCGCGTAGGTTTTCTTTTGCCCGCCGGTTCTCACTTCCTTCCGCGATACAACCCGGCAATACCGAAGGTGTAAGGGGTCCAACTGCCTTGGCGGAAGCCGGCGCTGCGCATGCGGGCAAGCATTTCCTGCGGCTCGGGAAAGCGTTCGACGGAATTGGGGAGATAGGCGTAGGGTCCGCGCACGCCGGAAAGCAGTGTGCCGACACGCGGCAGAACCTGCTTGAAGTAGAAGCGATACAAGTGGCCGATGACGCCTTTGGGCTCGCTGAAGTCGAGGATGCCGCATTCGCCTCCAGGCCGCAAGACGCGCGCGATCTCGCGCAGGCCGGCGTCGTAGTCCGCAAGATTGCGGAAGCCAAAGGCTGAGGTCACGAGGTCGAAGTGCTGGTCGGGAAACGGAAGGCAGAGCGCGTCGGCTTCGATCCAGCGCGGCATTGCAGCCTTGCCGCTTTGTGAGACCTTATCGAGAGACTTCAGCCGGGCGCGTTGCAGCATGGCATGAGAGAAGTCGGCGCCCAAAAGCTGCGGATTCGAATTCCCTGCCTGTTTGCGCAGGGCGAAGGTCATGTCCCCAGTGCCGCAGCAGAGATCCAGAACGCGGGAGTCCGGCCGGGCAAAGATTTGCGCGAACGAGCGCGCGGTGCGGCGCCACCACAGGCGGTCGATGCTGAACGACAAAAAGTGGTTGAGCAGATCGTAGCGGGGAGCGATCGAGGTAAACATCTCGCGGACGGCGCGCGCCGCTGCGTCGGGATCGTGTGCCCCTTCGGGAGTGGCGCCGACTACGAGTTTGCGAGCAGTGGGCATGATTGCCGCGGTTGCAATTGTTGATTGCTGCTTATTGCTGCTGATTAAAAGCTCTCGAACTCAGGCCTATTGCTCTTCCATCGTCAATCAATCATGATCAATCAACAATTTCATTTGCCCCATTCGCCGCGGGACAAGCGGCGCAATTCCTCGACGGCACCGATCACGACGCGGTCGGGCACATCGGCGGCGATTTCGACCTTCCCGATTTCCCGCGGGAGCACGAAGTGCACCACGCCACCTTGCGTTTTCTTGTCGGTCTGCAGGCGCGCGAGAATCTTGCGCGCGCTCACTTTGAGCTCCGGCAGGCGGCCGAGACTGAGCACGGCGTCGGCGATGCGGCCGGCGGTCACGCTGTCGGTGCGGCCAACCGTGAGGGCAATGTTGGTCGCGGCGATCAGGCCCCAGGCAACCGCCTCGCCGTGAAGCAGGCTGCGGTAGCCGGTTTCGGCCTCAAGCGCGTGTCCGATGGTGTGACCGAGGTTGAGCACGCGGCGCAGGCCGCCTTCGCGTTCGTCGGCGGAGACGACTTCAGCCTTCAACTTTACGGACTGGGCGATGAGACCTTCCAGTTCCACCGGATCGCGCTTCAGTATCTGCGCGGGCTTCTGTTCGAAGCGCAGAAAAAGATCGAGATCCCCGATGATGCCGCACTTGAGCGCTTCGTACAGGCCCGCGCGAAACTCGCGGTTGGGAAGCGTATGGAGAACTTCGGGATCAATGAGGACGGCGCGGGGATGATAGAACGCTCCGAGCAAGTTCTTCCCTGCCCGAAGATTCACTCCGGTCTTGCCGCCAACCGATGCATCCACCTGGGCGAGGACCGTGGTCGGAACCTGCACCAGTTCCACGCCGCGCATGTAAAGGGACGCGAGCAGTCCGGTGACGTCGCCGACCACGCCGCCGCCCAGAGCGATCAGAACAGCCTTGCGGTCGGCACCCAGGCGAGACAATCTTTCGGCCAGGGTTTCAATCGTCTTCAGCTTCTTGGCAGTCTCACCGTCAGGCATTTGGACTACTTGGGGCTTGAAGCCGGCAAAAACCAGAGAGCGAATCAGCTTTGAACCCCAGCGGCGGCGCACTGGCGCAACGGTGACCACAAACACTTTGCCGGCTTGAGGCAGCAATTCGGCCAGCAAGGTTCCCGCCCGCGCGAGCAAGCCGTTCTCAATCCGGGCCTGGTAAGGCCGCGGCGGGACATGGATAGTGACCTGCGCCATGGAATCCCATAATAGCCTATGGCCGCCGTTACTTTGATCGCACGGCCCCGGAAAGTGGTACTATTTGCCCATTTATGAAAGGTCTTCCAGCCGAGACCGACTTCATCGTGATTGGCGCCGGGGTTGCGGGATTGCGGGCCGCGATCGAACTGGCGAGCGCGGGACGCGTGTTAGTACTGGCTAAGAAAGAGGCAATGAGTTCCGGCACGCAGTCTGTGCCAGACGGGATCACGCCCGCCCTCAGCGATGAAGATGAAGTCATTCTGCACTTGCAGGACACGCTGCTCGCCGGTGACGGCCTGTGTCTTCCCCAAGCAGTGAAAATTCTGGTGGAAGAGGGGCCTGACCGCATCGAGGAAGTGATCGCCTGGGGCAAGCAGTTGGACCCGCATGGGACCAAACTGACATTTGAAACCGAAGCCTCATACAGCCATAGCCATATTCTGCGCGCCCCAGGCGATTCGACGGAAAGCGAAGTCCTGCGCGCTCTCCATGCCAAGGTGCGGACGCGTAAGAACATTTCTGTGCTGGAGTTCGAATTTTCCACCGGGCTTCTCACCCATCTCAGGAGTGAAGACCAGCGGGTGACCGGGGTCTCGCTGATCAGCGAGAAGGGCTTGCCGGAAGAGGTGGCTTGTTCGGCGGTGTTGCTGGCCACGGGAGGTATGGGGCAACTCTATCGCAACACCACCAATCCCGAAGCCGCCACGGGAGACGGCGTGGCCATGGCCTTCCGCGCGGGCGCGGAGGTCAGCGACATGGAATTCATTCAGTTTCATCCCACGGTGCTCTACGTGAAGAAAGCGCCACGTTTTCTGCTTTCGGAAGCGCTGCGCAGGGAAGGCGCCTATCTGCGGAACATCGAGATGGATCGCTTCATGGGGAAATACCATCCTCTGGCGGAACAAGCGCCGGCCGACGTAGTGGGGCGGGCCATCATGCATGAAATGGAAGTCAGCGGCGCCAAAGATCCCTTCGTGTATCTCGACCTGACGCACCTGAATGCCGGCAGAGTTCAGAAACGCTTCCCCCGTATCTCGGCGACGTGCATGAAGCACAACATTGACATTACAGAGGACGTGATTCCTGTTCGCCCCGCCGCGCACTTCTCGATAGGCGGGGTCCGCACCGATCTAAGTGGCAAGACAAGTCTTGCTGGACTCTACGCCGCGGGCCAAGTAGCTGCGACCGGCGTGCATGGCGCAAACCGGCTGGCCAGCAATTCGCTGCTCGAGGGCCTGGTGTATGGAGCGCGCGCGGGAAAGGCCATGCGAGAAGAACTGAAGCACGCGCGCAGGCCTGCGATCGGACAGAAGAAAGCTGCGTCACAGAACGGGCCGGTGGACGTTGGGATCGAAGAGTTGGTGGGCCAGATTCAGGGCGTCATGTGGAAGGATGCCGGCATTGTGCGCACGCGGGTTGGAATGCAGGAGGCAATTAAGACGCTGGAGGGGCTTTCCCCTAGAGTGGCGCACCCCCGCACGCGGCGCGCGTATGAGGCGGCAAACCTGCATATGGCCGGGCTGCTGGTGGCGCGTTCAGCGCTGGCGCGCGAAGAAAGTCGCGGCGCGCACTATCGCAGTGACTATCCCGGCCACGAGGACAAGCGGTTTCTGAAGCACTCGGTCATCCAGGGTGAGAGCCTGAAGTTTGTGTGAGCGAGAATTGCTGGTTGTTGATTCTTGATTCCTGATTATTCCTGATTAAAATGCCGCTGGAGGTCCCGGTTTCTTCCGGCGTTCCACAATCGGCAATCGAGAGCTTGTTACTGCGACTTCGCGGGCAACGCTATGGAAGCCGCGATCGACACCAGCAACACTCCCCCCACGATGCCCAGCGTGACCAGCGTCGGGACCAGGAAATAATCCGCAGTGATCATCTTCAGCCCCACCAGGATCAGCACCAGCGCCAGCCCGTAGTGAAGGAAGCGGAAAACTTTCATCAGTCCGGAGACGGCGAAGTACATCGAACGCAGGCCGAGAATGGCGAATACATTCGAGGTGTAAACGATGAAGGCGTTGAGCGTCACGGCCAGAACTGCTGGGATGGAGTCGACAGCGAAAAGCAAATCCGTAGTTTCGATCACGGCCAGAACTACTAACAGCGGCGTGGCATAGAGTCCCGGGTTGCCCTGCCATCCGCGGACAAAGAAACGGTCACCCTGAAAGTCATTGGTGACCGGCATCCAGAGGCGCAGAACTTTCACTGCCGAGTTCGCCGCTGGATCGATTTGATGTTCACCCGTCAACCCGAGCCGGATACCGCTGTAAATCAGGAGCGCTCCAAGGACGAAGAGAATCCAGTGGAAGCGGTGGATCAAGCCGACACCGGCAAGAATTAAAAGGCCGCGCATGAGGAGCGCACCGAGAACTCCCCAAAACAACACGCTGCGCTGGTGCTGCTCGGGGACGGAGAAATAGCGGAAGATTACGAGGAAGAGAAAAAGATTGTCCACGCTGAGGGAGAGTTCGAGCACGTAGCCGGTGACGAATTCAAGTGCGACCTGGCGGCCCTGCCAGAAAAAAACCACTCCGGCAAAGGCCGCGGCCAGGCCTATCCACAAGGCGCTCCAGGCGAGAGCCTCGCGCGAGCGCTCAACGCGGCCGACTGCGGTGAAAGACAAGCAGATCCAGCACCAGCATGCCCACCGCGAACAGGTTGAAGAGAATCCAGAAGTAGAGCACGGTTCAGATCGCCCATTGTCGATGGCCGATTGCTAATTGGAGCCGGCGCAATGGGCTTAATTGGCAATTGGAAATCGCAAATTGAAAATTCAATTACTTCTGCCTGCCCAGGTGTCCGCTCTCCCAGGCATCCCACAGGCCAGAGGCCTTCAGCATTTCGTCGCTATGAGTCTCGCGCAGGCTCTGCTCAATCTGCGCCCGCGTGAAGCGTGGGCCGATCTTTTCCGGAAGATTGGCCAGGGCGAAACTGAACGCGGCGGCCTCGGCTACGTTTTTCTTCAGTTGCACGAAATCGACTTTGTCGTAGGTATCGGAGACGGCATGGTAGTTTTCCAGATAGTTCGCCTCCTCCTGATCGGCGACAAATGTGGGGACGCCTTCCAGCATGAAATCAAAGTGGTCGGTGCCCCATTCCATGTCGGTTTTCATTTCGGTCAGGCCAAATGGTTGCAATGGTGCGATGAGACGCTTCGCGGTGTCGAGCACATCCTTGCGGCCGCCGTCAGCGAATCCCGTGGTCTTGCCGGTGCCTGAATCGTAGATGATGACGCCGGCCGCCTTGTCGAGTTCGGGCCGGTGCGCCCGGGAGTAGGCCCGGGAACCGAGCAAGCCTTCCTCTTCGCCGGAGAAAAGAATGAAGCGGATGGAGCGGCGGGGTTTCAATCCAGCCGCTTTGATCGCCCGCAGCGCGTCCACCACCAGCGCCGCGTTGCAGCCATTGTCGAGTGCGCCGGTGCCCAGTTCCCAGGAATCCAGATGCGCGCCGAGAATGACGAACTCTTCTGGCTTTTCGCTGCCCTTGATTTCTGCGATCACGTTTGCGGCCTTGATCGGTCCACCGAGTTGGTTGGGGATGCTCAGATCGGCCCACACTGGATGCCCCGAGGCCAGGAGGCGGCCGATGCGTTCGCCATCCTCGCGCGCCACCAACAACTGCGGGATGCGGTCGATTTCTCCCTGGTTAGAATTCGTGTGTCGGTAGAGGATGTCGTGCTCGCGCGTGGCCATGAAAGCGACGGCCTTGGCTTTCCCCTTCACGGCCGCGGTGATAACCGGCGGCGCGTTCGTATATTCGGCGAAGAGATCGTCCCAGGTCTTGAGCACGACCGAATGGACCAGTACGATTTTGCCGGAAATGTCTCCGGCTTTTGCGAAGTCGGCGGAACTGCCATTGCCAACATCGACCACCGGCACGTGCTTTACCGGAGCGAGCGCGGGTGCCCAAGCGATGGAAACACAGCGCACGCGGAACTCGACTTTGGGAATGTGCGTGAGCTTCGGATCAAGCGCGGTTCCCGTGGCGCTGACGGTCATCTCGGTCGCGCCCTCGGACCAGGAATACGGGATGGTGAATTCCTCGGTGTGGACGCTGTCGGCACCGGCTGCCTTGAACATCTGTACGCCCCAGTCGACGGCGCGCTGCATCGCGGGCGTGCCGGGCACGCGGCCACCGACTTCGTCGGTCAGGTGGCGGAGGTTGCTCTCGAGCGGGGAGGGTTGAAGGGCGGCCTGAATAATGCGGGCCGCGTCGTCGGTCTCAGAGGGAGGAGTCGCGGCAAGACAGATGGCGCTCAGGATGAAGCACAGCCACAGAGCTTTCAGTTTTTTCATATCGCGTGCATTAGAAATGAAATTCCGGAAAAGAGCAAAAGCTCATCGCACAGTTCGCGGAGAACACCGCGGAGATCACTGAGAATACCTGCCCTGTCGATCGCTACTTCGCTTCCTCGATTCACTTCGGCGGCAGTGGGTCCATCTTGTCGAGAATCGCGACTGTTTCCAGCATGGTGCTGCCTACAATTTCCAGGCTCTTGGGACTGAGCTTATCGACGGTGTCTTGCGGGGTGTGCCAGAACACGTTGTTGTAGCCGTAATCGAAGTCGATGAGATCGGCGGAGGGCACGCCTCGCTTCACGAAGGGAATGTGATCGTCTTCCATGCCCGGGACAGTGCGCCCGAAGAAATGCGATTGGTAGCCAAGCCGGGTGGCTGCCTCATAGACCACGTCTTCGAGCCAGGGGGTCGAATTCGTATCGCGATCGATGTTGAGATCGGCGTCTCCGATCATGTCTGCTAGCAGGAAAGCCTTGATTTTTTTCAACGTTCCGTCAGCTTCCCATTTCTCTGCCAGGTGGCGGATACCGTAGAGGCTGTCTCGAAGGCATTCGCTCCAGGTCTTCATTGCTTCTTCGGCGTCGTCCCATACCAGCCAGACGCTGTAGCCGTCGCGCTTCTTGCCGCGCAGCTGGTTCGCAAATTCAAGCAGGAGCGCGCTGGAAGAGCCACCATCGTTGGCGCCGACGTAGGTGGTTTCGCGCAGAGGATAGTTCGTGTCGTAATGGCTGGCGATCACGATGATGCCGTCTTTGGTTCCGGGAAACTTGCCGACGATGTTGTGGACGGGAAACTTGCCTTCGGGAGTGTCTGCGGTAAACATGTCGTTCTCAACCTCATCGCCTTTAAGATGGGCGAGGATGTAGTCTTCGACTTTCTTGTGATTTGCGCTGCCGATGGGCCGCGGGCCGAAGGCCACGATCTCTTTCACGTATTGGAAGGCGCGGGTGGAATCGATTGCCGGCGGCGGACCGGTGTCGGGCGGAAGTGAAAGTTTGGGGGCAGTTGTGTCAGGGGGACTGGTCGTCGCCGGAGTGGATGCTCCCGCCGCGCTGGCGTTCTTGTCGTGGTCGCAACCGACGAAACTGAGTGCGAACGAAAGCAAGACAATTGGAACAGAACCTATCCTCATCGGTTCATAAGCCTCGGAAGCAACCTTAGACTAGACCGTTCACCCTTGTCATCCCGAACGAAGCGAGGGATCTTGGTTCTTGCCTGCACGACCGGTGCGGCCGCCAGCAAACATCCAGATCCCTCGCTTGGCGAGGGATGACAGCTTACGTAGCCTGTTTTTCTTTCCGCGCCCGCCGCTGCTCAGGATGGACGACCCAGGCGATACCAATGCTGACAGCGTACAGCGCAAGCATGGGAGCGGCAAAGATGCACATGCTCATAATGTCCGGAGTCGGTGTGACGATGGCCGCAACGATGAAAATGAGCAGAATTGCATAACGGAAGTTTTTCCACATGAAGCCGGCGCTGACGATGCCCATTAACGCCAGAAAAAAGATAAGAATCGGCATTTCGAAAATCAAGCCCATGCCCAGGATAATGCTGAGAAACAGCGAGGTATATTCGCCGATCGTGATCATCGGCTGGAACTGCCGGCCGAAATGAATGAGGAACTCGAGCGCCCGCGGGTAGACCACTCTGTAGCCGAAGTATCCGCCGGTCGTGAACAGCGCGATGGTTGAGACCATGAAAGGCACAACGTAGCGCTTCTCGTTGCGGTAAAGCCCGGGAGAGATGAACATCCATACCTGATAGAGTACAAACGGCGAAGTAAGAAACAGGCCGGCCAGCCCGGCAATCTTCAAGTAAAGGTTGAAGGGTTCGGTGGGGTTCAGGTAGACGAGTTTCTCTGACACCCCGTTGGCTTTCAGCGCTTCCATGATGGGCCGCTGCATCACGTCGTAGATACGCTCCACCTTCCACCAGCAGGCGAAAAATCCCACGGCCACCGCCGCAATGGAGTAGACCAGGCGGCGGCGCAACTCCTCCAGGTGATCGAGAAAACCCATGGTTGGCATGGCGTCGCGCGTGGGCTCGTCGCCAGAAGCCTCGGCTGCGGTTTCAAACATGGGGCTCCTGCGCGGTCGAAACGCTGGGCTGAACCACGGCCTCGACCGGGGGAGTGGAATTCAATGACGCGGCTGGATTCGAATCGGCTGAGGCGGTCTGGGGTGTGGGAGTATCCAGGCCGACGGCCGACTCTAGCTGGTGCGGGACGGAATCGCTTGCCGCAGGGCGCGAACCTAAGCTGGCCACGGTCCCTTGCGGCGCTGGGCTGGGCGGGAGGATCGTCTGAGACTTCTGGACCTCTAGGTGGGCGATCTCGGTTTCGATCTGTGACCTGAACTCGTTCGAGGCACGCCGCAGTTCGGCGAGAAGCTTTCCAGCTTGACGAGCTATCTCCGGCAACTTCTTCGGCCCAAAGAGAATGAGCACCAGAAAGAACAGGAAGACCGTGTCAGAAAAACTCATGGCCTCATCATAGATGCGGGAGGGTAAATGCGGCAATCCGACGCGGCAGGGCCGGCAGTCTCACGGCGCTTCCGCGACAGCACCCAGACCGTTAGCTATTAAAAAAGGAGGGCTTCGGCAAGCCCGGAACCTTTACCGCTCCCGGCCGCATCATCCAGGTAATGACGGTGCCGGGCTGGTTACCAGGGTGACCATACCGGTTCGGGAACGTCTAATGTAATGGTATACTGCGTATATTCAGTATGGGAACTGGGGAAGCTGGACAACCCTCAACCGAAGGAAAATTCAAGATGGCACGTAGTTCTCGCCGCTCACTCTTCCTGGTAGTTTTCTTTCTTCTTGCCTGCGGCTTTCTGGGAATTCTTTTCGCCCAGCGCACCGGCCAGCAGTCGTCGCTCAGCGGCGACTCCGACGTCAAGGACAGCTTGAAACAGTTCACTGACGTCTACGCCATCATCGAGGAGAACTACGCCGAGCCCGTCAACCCGGACAAGGCTATCTATAACGGGGCCATCCCGGGCATGCTGCACGCGCTCGACCCGCACTCGAATTTCTTCGATCCCAAGTCCTACGCGCTGATGCGCGAGGACCAGCGCGGCAAGTACTACGGCGTGGGCATGACGGTGGGGCCGCGCAACAACAAAGTGATTGTGATCTTTCCCTTCACGGGCACACCCGCCTATAAGGCAGGGATTCATCCCGGCGACGTGATCATCGCGGTCGACGGCAAATCCACGGAGAATATGAGCACGCCCGACGTCGCCGACATGCTCAAGGGGCCAAAAGGGACGACGGTCCACATCAGCATCTCGCGCGAAGGCGTGGAGAAGCCGATGGAGTTCACGCTGGTGCGCGACGAGATTCCGCGCTACAGCGTGGACGTGCACTTCCTGATCCGGCCGGGCATCGGCTACCTGCACGTGACCGGGTTCAACGAGACCACGGAAGAAGAAGTCTCGAAAGCTCTGGATGAGTTTGGCGATCTCAAGGGTCTGATTCTTGATCTGCGGGGAAATCCCGGCGGCCTGCTGAGCGAAGGCGTGGGCGTGGCCGACAAGTTCCTGAAGAAAAACCAGCTCATCGTTTCTCACCATGGCCGCGCGTCGGCGGAGAAGCGTTACGTGGCGCAGCATGGCAATGGTGGCAAGGATTATCCGCTCGTGGTGCTGGTAAACCGGCTGACCGCGTCGGCGGCGGAGATTGTCTCCGGAGCGATTCAGGATCACGATCGCGGGCTGATCGTGGGTGAAGTCACGTTTGGCAAGGGTCTGGTGCAGACCGTGTATCCGCTGTCGGAGAACACCGGACTGGCCCTGACCACGGCGCACTACTACACGCCCAGCGGACGGCTGATTCAGCGCGACTACAGCAACATTTCGCTCTACGACTACTACTACAACCGCGAGGCCGAATCCGGCAGCAACGCCAATCGCGAAGTAAAGCTGACCGACAGCGGACGCACGGTTTATGGCGGCGGCGGCATCACGCCCGATGTTGTGATTCCTCCGGTCAAGAGCAATCACTTTCAGGACACGCTGCTGCAGCACTATGCGTTCTTCAATTTCGCCAAGCGCTACGTCGTGAGTCATCGTCCCACGAAGGGCTTCGAAGTCGATGATGCCATCCTGCAGGATTTCCGCAAGTCGCTCGACGAGGCCAATATTTCCTACACCCAGGCGGATTTGGTGGATAACAACGACTGGATCAAATCCAACATCAAGGCCGAGATCTTCGTAGATGCCTTCGGTCAGGATGAGGGCATGAAGGTGCGCGCGGAATCGGATCCCGAAGTGCTGAAAGGTCTGGACCTTCTCCCGCAAGCCAAAGCCCTGGCGGACAATGCGAAGAAGATCGTGGCGGAGCATAACGGAGCGGGAGCGTTCAACCGGTAGGATGAGGATGAGAATGATTTCCTGGAAGCCCGGAGGCATTCCGGGCTTTTGCTTTTGGCACGTAATGGCTGGCACCTTGGGCGTCTTGGGGACCGCGTTGACTTCGGTACCTGGCTATGTGAAAATCCGCGGCAGAAGGGCTTGTAGCCGCGTTTTGTGCGCACGGGAGCAGCTTATTCGTTTCCCGCATGGTCAAGAGTTGTCCGAGGGGGAGCGTTTGCAACTACTTTGGCACATTGCGGTTCGGAATCGGCTCCTCCAGTGCAAATCGGGGACGGTTTGAAAGCCGACGGTGCTGGGACTGGCGGTCGCGTTGGCGCTGATTGCTGGGTGGACGGATTGGCGCAGCCGCCGCATCCCAAACTGGCTTACGGTGCCGGGAGTGCTGGTCGGAGTTTCGGTGAACGTTCTGGCGAGTGGATGGGCTGGGTTGAAGACTTCCCTGCTGGGTGCTGGGTTGGGGTTGCTGGTGCTATTGCCGTTTGTTTTTCTGCGCAGCCTGGGTGCGGGCGACTGGAAGCTGGCCGGGGCCTTGGGGGCGTTCGTAGGTCGGCGAGTTCTGGCAGATTTGCTGATGGGCTCGGTCTTCGTGGCGGGGGTCATGGCGCTAGGGATTGGTGATTTACAAGCGGCGATTCAAGGAAACGCTGCGCAACATCGGGAGGCTGCTGGGGTCGATGGTGACTTTTCATATGCCGGGTCCCGAAGTTTCGCTGGATAATCCGCAGTCGCTCAAGGTCCCGTATGGCGTAGCATTGGCCTTAACCACATTGCTTTTCGGCATCCTGAGGATATGGGGAGCGTGAGAGCTATGAGGAAGTCGGCAGGGAGAGCTTGGCGCTGTTTTGCACGCGATGCACGCGGGAGCGAAATCGCCGAAATTGCCATGGTAGTGCCTCTGTTCTTCATGATCTTCTGATGGCGATCTTCTGGTTCGGGCAGGCTTCCGCATTTATGGAACGCCTCACGCAGGCGCAGCCGCGCGGGAGCACGCGCCGCTGTGGCGCCGGTTTGCGCGACGTGCGCCGCCGCGACCACGCCCACGCAAAACGCCGTGGCTGCCGTCACCAGCGCAATGACAGCGTCGCATTTGAGCACTGCACAACTCCAGCCTCTGGGGAGTTGGACTCCGCCCGCGCTCTGCCCATGCGGAAGCGCGAGTGCCGCATGTGGCGCTACGGTAGGATGCGACCCGTTGGCCACCATCAATGCATGCGTCCAGCCCAACGTTCAGTTGTCTTACCCAGCGACTGCGCCAGGGGGCATGGGCACCTGCGGCACTTCGGTAAGTATGCGGTATAAATACCCCTTCCATTTCAGCATTCCCTTTACCAATCTGGACCTCAATACCATCCAACTCCCAGGTCAGGCCGAGATGAGAACGGAGACGCAGTGAGGGAGGGGCAATGACAAAGTTAACGAAAAGATTTGCCGCTCCGCGGTTTCCCCGGTGGGTGGAACTCAAACGGGGCTGGAAGGGCGAGGGCGCGGCCCAGATCGTGGAGTTTGCGATCTCGTTACCTTTGCTAGTCTTGTTGGTCGTTGGGATTTTTGACTTCAGCAACGCGCTCACCCTTAAGCAAAGGTTAACCAACGCCGCCCGTGAGGCCGCCCGCGTAGCTGCCGCGGATCCGGCGAACGACCTCGGCAGCCCTTCCACGCCGGTCCCGGCATCTATCGGCGACGCCTTTCAGGTGGTGGACAAATATCTGGTATCCGAAAAGATCAACGACTGCGGTTTGGCAGCGGCCGTGCCGGCGGTCGCCGGCCTTACGTGGACATACACCGCCAACGGTGCTGGCTGCCCGGGCAACGGAATCACCCTTGCCATCAACCGAGGCTGCACTAACCCAATCACCACGGCTCCCGGTACCCTCGATTTAATCGGAACCTGCATATCCATCGCCTATGCTTACAAGTGGGAGTTCAACAACGTGGCGAACTCCCTGGGATGGACTGCTTCTGGCCCCAACACCCTGACCGTAACCGCCGTGGCGTTTAACGAAAACTGAGGGATCCCGTATGCTCTCGCCACTCATCCGCCGCCCAAGAAAGAACGAAAGCAACGACGCGAACTCGAAGCAGCGCGGCGTCACCCTTGCGCTGGTGGCTGTGTCGCTGGTAGCCCTCATTGCGATGGCGGCACTATCCATCGACGTTGGCACGCTCTACCAGGCTAAGGCCGAGGCTCAACGTGCCGCGGATACAGGGGCTTTGACTGCGGCCAGGGTGATTTCCATTTCTGGCATCACAGGCGATCCGAACAACACGTCGGGTTTATGGGAGCTCGCCTGCGGAGCCGGCGGCACCGCCACTGTTGCCGCTAAGGCCGTGGCTCAGTCTCAGTCGAACTTTGTCGGCGGCGTTGCCGCCAGCAAAGTAACGGTGGGCTACGGCGCAGGCGGCGCAGCCAATGATTGCGCCTCGCTCGCAGGAACAAGCTTCAGTGTGAATCCTACGGTTACGGTTTATGTGCAACAGGCGAAGCTGCCCACTTTCTTTGCTCGCGTTTTTTCGTTGATAACCAATGGCACCTCCTCAAATTCTGGCGTGAGCGCCACCGCCACTGCGGAGGCGTTTAATCCTTCCGGCTCCGAGGCCTACGGCGGCACCTTGATACCAGTGCAGCCGCGGTGCGTAAAACCATGGATCGTACCGAATTCGGATCCGGGCAATACGCCCAACCAATTCGTCACCCTGACGGATGGATCGATTGTCGACCAAGGTATCTTCCCTGGAAAAGGCGTGATTGGCGAAACCTTCAACTTAGCCGCTGACTGCAAAGCCGCGCCGGCCGCTTGCGCTCCACTCCCTAATCCCGCGCCCGGCGTTAACCCTGCGGGCACTTTGCAATATCTGCCAGGACTAGCTCCTGCCGCTTCCTCAGCCGTGCCAAGCTGCGTTGACGCAAACCCCTATCAGCAGGCCATAGCAGGCTGCGACCAAACCACTCAATACCAATGCGGCGTGCCGAGTGCCTCCGCAGCGAATCCGAACCTGGTGGATGTGAACGAAAACCCAAGCGGCGCAGCCGGCGATACCTCCACTGCCGCGCAATGCCTCATCTACCAGTCACCAGGGGCGGGACAGGACAGTCTCATCCAGACCGCATTCCCTTACCAAATCCAAGCCGGGGCGGGGAACCCACTGAAAGCAAGTGGCACAGCGGTCACCAGTAGCACCTCCATTGTGTCCCTTCCGATCTACGACAGTTCAGTCCCGCTGACCTTTACCGGTACGCAGGCAAAGGTCACAATCGTAGGATTTCTGCAGGTCTTCATCAATTATGTGGGCCCTAATGGGAATCCAAATGTGACGGTGTTGAACGTCGCCGGATGCGGCAACGGCGCGACCAACACCGTCAGTCCACAGCCTCAATACGGAACTTCTCCCGTCCCGATTCGGCTGATTACGCCGCCGTGATCGGAATTTGGGACGCAGTGATGCCTTTAAGTGATGCCTTTACTAGATCAGCGAAGTAATCCCCGAAAGTGAAACCAGAAAACCTGAGGGTTAGTTGGGACCGTCGCTATCGCCCGGGGCCTTGGTCTCGGGAGAACCAGCCGGCCTATCGGGCGGTCCTGGCTGGACTGGGGATGCGACCCTGGGTCCAACGTCGGCATCGGGGTCTTGCTGAACGACGGCACCGGCTTGAGACCTCGGTGAGGGCGGCATCGGCCCTTCCGGACGCGAACTGAGAATAACGCGGTCCAGACTGTGAGGATCGCTGGACGAACTTAGAATCAGAAAATTGAACTTGGAACCGTTCAGCAACTGAGACAGAACTTCCGGCGCTGGAGCCGGCCCGATGGCGACAACAACCTGCTCTTGTTCCGCTCCCGCCGGAATGGCGATCTCCGCCCCGGTTTGCTGGTGAATCGCGAAAAGAACTTCGGACAGGGAGGCCTTGTTGGAATTGATCGAAAGCAGACCACGGCGAAAGGAAACCTCAAGTGCCGGCTTCGGTGGAGGCGGCGTTGGCATTGGCGGCGTTGGCACAGAAAGATGGGGGCCCGTGGCGGGATAATTCGTATTCACGAGGGCTGGTGGGGAGGCAGAACGGACGGCAGTTTCGGTGTCCGCAACTCCCACCTTGACGATCACAGTTCTTCCCGACGGAAAAACCTGGTAAGGCTGGGGACTGTTCAAATCCAGTACGACGCGAGTGACGGGCGGATTCGATGAAAACAAGCCCACACGCAGACCCTTCACTTCTCCGCGGCTTACGGTTTGGTTGCGTAACTGAGCGCCCGGAACCGCATTGACGAAATCCACGATCAGCCGGTCAGGGTTGGTTATCACGTTCGTACGCGGGACGACGCGCTCACTGGCCTCGATCTCAATCTCGACCTGGCCTTGGGTGTGCAGCACTTGCACCCGGCGAATCGATGGCACAGCTTGGGTTTGGCACGCGGCCGGCACTGGAAAACATACCGCCGCCCATACCAGCAAACCGGCAGCAGCTCTGAGGGAGCGGGTCATGAATACTTGAATATGTTAGAAATCGCGCCTAAAGATGATTTTAGCAGCGTTTGTGAACCGTTACTGCTTACTAAGGGATTACAACTTTGGGTCGGACCCAAAACGGCACAGCCTGCCCAAAGACGCGGACTGAGAACGCCGAGACCGGCCTGGAACGGTTGGCTCTTCGAGAACGTCACGCGCGGGAAAGCTTGCCGCGAGCCAGCCAGTAGATGGCGACCAAACCGGAGGCAAACGTGAACCAGGTTCCGGGTTCGGGCACAACTCCCGTAGATCCGCCACCGCAAGGGCCTGACGTTTTTGTTTTCCCTTTGCTTCCAGCTTCGATTTCAACCTCACCGCTACCCTTCTTCTTTACGGGTGAGCAAACGCCCAGCGGCAACGGTGGAGACGAGAAGGGTATCCAGCTTCCTCCGACAAACGGATCGTACAAGCTCATCGGGCCGGCGGGGCCGAGGCCGGGTCCTTCTGGCCGGTTCAGCAACGCCGACTCGAACGCTACGGGAGGAGCTTGCATCGCCGTGCCCTCGCCAGCTCGAATCGCTTCGTCGAACTTCTGCACTGGAGGCTCGACCGGAGAAGCCGCCTGTTGTTGCGGAGTCGCTTCCACGCGGTTGGCGCAGCGGGTGCGTGCCGTCATTCTTCCGTCGGTAATGAGCTTCTCGCCCTTGTGAAGCGTGACTCTTCGCCGCGTCCAGTAGATGTGATTGCCGATGCGATAGGACAGATAGACTGTCTGGGCTAGCGTAAGCCGCACAACCCGAGCGCGATCGTAATCAAACCCAGCGTAGTGCGCTGCCACGACCGGATCGTGTTCCGCCACCCATTTCAATTCCTTCGCATCCTCAACTCCGCCAGGCACCACAGAATACGGATACACTGGCCGCGGGGGCTGGACATTGGAGAGAACCTGATTCAGCGCGGTCGCACGGCTACGGTTGTCAGACTGCTTGAAGGCGGGAGGCGCAGACTGCCGGGCATGAAACAAGGACGGACTGAGATACTGCAACGCGAGGGTGGAAACGCCGGCGATGAAAACCCCGATTAGCCCCGCCGCAAGGCAGCGGCGAATGAGCCGATTCCGGCGGTGACGACGGGTTCGCCGCCGCCGCCCAACCAGCTGGACGTTCCCGTTCTCGGGCACAAATTGCTCCTACCTGCGGCGGCCCGTCCTGTGCTCCTAGACTGGACGCACTCCACCCACGGAACCACTAGGGGAAGTTTGAGTGCCTTACCACAGGAGACGAACCCCACAAACTAAAGGAGATCCGCCTTCTTCTGGCGAACATGGTAGCAGACGGCGAAATGGTTTGCACAACAATATCTTGCCGATTTCTTCATCTTGTGTATTTCTTCGGCACCGCGGGCCGCGACCCTGCGCCCGAAGCTAGCGCCTAGGAACGCTCTAAGTCAGTTAAAACCGACTGCGTCGGCTTCACCCTGGACACAGTGGTCTTAGTTAGAACCGCGCTGCTCACGGCAGCGCGGTCTTCTTTCTTTGTAGCCCTGAAGCGCTGCGTCGAAAGATATGCGCCGAGTTCCGTCAGGCCCAAAGCAGGACTCTTTTTAAGAGTTCCTGCACCAAGCTGCTTCCACAAACTCTCCGCTCTCGACATTCGCGATTGCGATAGGATAAGCGCAGCACAAGAAAACTAAGGCGCTGATGGCTTTGCTAACCCTCAGCTGCTCCGGCGCGGTTGAAGGATCTCACCCTATGGCATTGCATACTGAAAGCTCCACGTCGCCATACATGAATTACGCACCCGCGGATTTGAATCCACGCAAGGATCTACCCAACGGATTCTTTGATTTCCTGTTGCCGCTTCACAAACAATTCACTCCCTGGCAACAGAACCTGGTCGCAAAACGCGCCGAGGTGTTGCAGTCGTCGCATCGTGGAAAGCCGCCGAACTATCTACCAGCTTCGGCGGCAACCACCTCCGACTGGCGGATTGAACTGCCCGACTGGTGCGCCGATCAGCGCAACCAGATGACCGGCCCCGCTGACGACGCCGAGTTGACAGTGAAACTACTGAACTCCGGATCTCCCGCCGTCATGATCGACCTGGAGGACTCCACAGCCAACATCTGGGAGCACATCATGCTGGCGATCAAGAACACAATCGCCGCCTACAAGTACGAACTCAGCTACGACGACAAGAAGCGCCAGAAGAAAGTCACAGTGCAGCGCTCGAAAACCGTCACCTGGATACGTCCGCGCGGGCTGCACCTCAGCCAGGGCGGGGTTATCAAGAATGAGATCATGTCCGCTTCCCTGTTCGATCTGGCCTTGATCTGGTACCAGCTCGACCCGGCGTGGTTGCCGCACAACTTCTCCGTGTACATCCCCAAGAGCGAGTCTGCCGAGGAGGCCCTGTGGTGGCGCGAACTCTTGCAGGTTTTCGCCAAACATAAAGGTCTGCCTCAGGACTATATCAAATGCATGGCGCTGGTGGAGTCGCACCCGCAGGCCTTTCAAATGGAGGAATTCCTCTTCAATCTTCGCGACCACTGCCTCGGATTGAACCTCGGACGCTGGGATTACATGGCGTCGCTGATCCATTTCATGATCGAAGATCCCAACTGGATTTTGCCCGACCGCAACACTATCCCGCACGATGTGCCATTCTTCCAGAACCTCCGTACGCTGATACCGGAGATTTGCCACAAGCACGGAGCCCTCGCGATTGGCGGGATGACCGCACTTTACCCCAGCCGCACCGACGCGGAATTGAACGAGCGCGCTCTGAAGGTCCTCGAGCAAGACAAGAAGAACGAAGCCAGCTGCGGGATGGATGGAGCCTGGACCGGCCATCCCGATCAGAACGAGATCGCCGTCGCCCAGTTCCCTTACCCGAATCAAATTGCAAAACGGCCCCAGCTACCGAATTCGCATCCCGATCTGCGGCCAATCCCGAAGGGCATTGGCGCAACCACCCTTGCCGGGACGCGCGCGGCCGTGCGCACCGTGATTCGTTATCGCAACGGCGTGCTCAACGGCAAGGGCGCCAGCCTGCTCGATGGCTACATGGAAGATTTAGCCACCGACCGCATCTACCGTTTAATGATCGCGCAGCGCGTGCGGCATAAGGTTAGAGTGCCGGGCGACGATGGCAAGCCGGTCGAACACAGTTCCGCCTTGACAACGCGTTTGTTCGACGAGGAACTAGCGAAGATTCAACAGAACTTACCGGCAGAGATTGATCGCAGAGCGGCGGCGACTCTCCCCGAGGCGCGACGCATCGCTGAGGAATTGATTGTGCAGGGGCGCCACTCGCCGGTCTAGGCGAGCCCATCCATGCCTCGCAAAGGCGGCGAGACATGGGGCACCCCAGCGCCGAACTCGATTACGCCGCTGGCGGGCGGATTGTCATCACCAGGATGTCCGTATCGTTAATCCGCGCACTGGACCAATTTCTCCACACAGGTACCAACGAAAACTGCTCGTTGGGGAGAGGGGGTCTTCTCTCCACTCACGAAAACGGAAAGCCCGACGCCGCGCATCCGAATCGGAGATCTGGAGTTCAAGAATTGTCCAGTGGACGTTTTGGAGAACCGTTGCGTGACGGGAGAAGACGGTGTGATTGGGGCTGACGTGGTTGAACATTTCCAGGTGGACATCGATTTTTCGCCCTCCATTCCGTCAAATTTGACCTAGCCAGGTCATTTGTTTGGATGTATCTTTCTGTGTGCTTAACAGATATCAGTATTGAAGGAGACTGCCATGGCAGCAGGCGAAGGCGATTCCCACGCCAGCGATTTTCTCCCCGATCGTAGAAGTTTTCTGAAAGGATCAGCGGCTCTTACAGCCCTATTCTCCCCTGCATTCGGAGCGCTCATGCTGCCAGAAACCGGGCGGGCAAGCGACTCAAATCTCGACATCCTTGGACCGAGACCCGGATACACTGCGCAAGTGGGAGTGTTCGTCTCAATGCTCACCTGGATGCGCGAGGCCAACGGCGTAATCTCCGCAACTAAGGGTCTGACAACGGCTGACTTGGATTACCTCATTGACCCCAAGGCCAATACAATCGGCGCCCTGATGCTCCACCTTGCGGCCACTGAGACCTATTACCAGCTCAACACCTTCGAAGGCAAGAAGTGGGACACGTGGCCGGATTCCGTGAAGCAGCAGTGGGATTCGGCGATGAGTCTGGGAGACGCGGGTCGGAAAGCGATCAAGGGCCACGACCGAGACTACTACCTGAACATACTTCAGGAGACGCGTGCGAAATCGCTGGCGGAATTTAGCAAGCGCGATGATGTGTGGCTCATGGCTGTCGATAAAGACTGGCCCTGGGGTCCGACCAACAACTATTGCTAGTGGTTCCACGTCTGCGAGCATGAGGCACATCACACCGGACAAATCGCATTCCTGAGAAAACGCCTGCCCGGCGCAAAACCAGACTCTGAGTGATTCTTAAAATTTCGGCTGTGCTGGTTCGGAATCTCGTACCGTAGGGGCAGCAATGCGGGATGAAAACTGTTTCACATTGACACTAACAGGGATGGGCGGAACAATGGCAGCCCTGGGGTTCTGCAGATTGTCCGCTCCGTACCGTAATATCTATAATAACTATCTCTCAATCGAAACGAGGACTGATGAGCGCTATCGGACAGGAAAGCTCCACACTTCACTTCCCCGCCCTGCAACCGCCTCGCCGCTACCTGTTCGGGCCCGGACCCAGCATGGTGCACCCGCGCGTCTATGAGGCGCTGGCGAAGCCGATCGTCGGGCATCTCGACCCCTACTTCATCCAGGTCATGGGAGATGTTCAGCAGTTACTCAAAACCGCTTTCGGCACGAATGACGGCGCGACACTGGTCATCTCCGGCACCGGCAGCGCGGGCATGGAAGCGGCCGTTGCAAACTTCGTCGAGCCGGGCAGCAAGCTCGCGGTGTTCGCCAATGGATACTTTTCCGACCGGCTCACTGAGATGGCGAGGCGCAACGGAGCGAACGTCGTACGTTTCGAGAAGCCTTGGGGTGACACGTTCACGGATGATGAAGCCAGAGAGTTCATCTCTCGCGAGAAGCCCAAGGTTGTGGCTTATGTTCATGCCGAGACATCGACGGGAGCTTTGCAATCGGGACAAGCGATCTGTGCCGCGGCTCACGACGCCGGCGCTCTGGTGATCGCGGATTGTGTCACCTCGCTCGGCGGAGTTCCGGTGGAGTTGGACCAAACCGGTATCGACATCGCATATAGTTGCACGCAAAAAGGATTGAGCTGTCCACCCGGCTTATCTCCGATGGCCATGTCGCCGAGCGCGATGGACTGGCTGCGCGCCCGCTCGACTCCATCGCGCAGTTGGTATCTCGACCTCAAGCTGATTCACGACTACTCCACGGTGTCGCACCGCTATCATCACACCGCTCCGATTTCCATGTTCTATGCGTTACGCGAGGCGCTGCTGGTTATCGCCGAGGAAGGAATCGAGAACCGCTGGGAGCGGCATCGTCGTTGCCATAAGTCTTTTGTCAAAGGTGTAGAAGCCATGGGCCTGCGCATGCACGTCCCCGAGGAGCATCGAATTGCGACTCTGAACACAGTGCTAGTCCCGGAAGGTGTCGACGAAGCGAAAGTGCGCAAGCGCCTTTTGGATGGTCCGGGCATTGAAATCGCCGGCGGTTTCGGGCCTCTCGCAGGCAAAGTCTTCCGCATCGGCGTCATGGGCCCGTTGGCCACCGAAGATAACATGCAGTTTTTCCTGAAGGAGTTCAAGAAGGCCTTGAGCGCACAGGGCTAACGGGATCTCTTCCGCGCGCGCAGCGACGGCTGAGTTAGGCGGGCAAGCGCTGCCCGCGCGTCTCGACTGCGAATGGAATCAGCAGCAGTCCGAGAGCGAAGGCGATCGAAGTGATCGCGACCGGAGTTCCCAGCGATCCGAAATGGCGGACGCTGCTTCCGACCAGAAATGTGATTCCTGCACCACCGAACCGGGCGAACGAAGTGGAAAAAGCAAAGGCGCTGGCGCGGCACTCCGTGGGATACTGCTCGGGCAGCCACAAAGTATAGACGGCAAAGTTAGCGCCGCCCAACCCCAGGAAAAACAAGCAGACGAAGAACCACGGCAGACCGCTCGCCCCCAGGTAGAAGACCTTGCCGAACGTGAGCGCGATGAACACCATCATCAGGGCAAAGAAAACGGCGAGGGCTCCGCGGCGGCCGGTTGCTTCCGCCAGCCACGGCATCGCCAGGCAGCCTAAGATCGTAGCGAACGAGACTAGCATGACGCCCCAGGAGGCCAGTTGCGCAGCTTGCGGCCCGACGCGGCCCCCCGCTTCGGCGAGTGCGGTAATCGCCGTGGGAACATAGACGGTTCCAGCCCACAGGCCGCAGATAGAAGCCAGCATCAACAAGGCATTCAGAAGGGTACGGCGGCGCCAGGCTGCCGAAAACAGCGTGGCGAAGGGACGCCAGACCGCCCAGGACCGGACCACACTTTCTTTATTGGCCCAGGCGGCGGGCTCGGTAACTCCGTGCCGAAGCCAGGCCAGCAATAGTGCCGGCAGCCCACCCACGATAAACATGGCACGCCAGCCAAAGCGGCTGCCGATGCCGTAGTTGGCCAGCGCGGCGAGAAATATACCGACATAATATCCCGTGTGCATGAAGCCCGCGCCCATGCGCCGCCTATGCTCCGGCCACTCCTCGGCAACGAACGTCCCGCCCATGGCCCATTCTCCGCCAATGCCCACGCCCGCAAGCAGGCGCAGAATCGCAAGTTGCCAAACGCCGGTGACGAAGGCGCTCAGAAATGTGAACACCGAATACCACACGATGGTCAGCATGAGCGTGCGCACGCGGCCGAACTTGTCTCCAATCGGCCCCCACAGGAACGCCAGTCCCCAGCCGATCAGAAACAGGGCGAACAGCAAACCCCCGTACTGCCCGATGTTGGCTTTAGTCGCCGCAATACCGGAGCGCGGCAGCAGTTCGCGCAGCGAGGGTACAAGCACCAGCGCATAAACAAAGGAATCCATGCCGTCCAGCGTCCATCCGCCCCACGATGCCCAGAAGCCGCGAATCTGATTTCGCGTGAGAGAGACAGAGACGACCGGCACGGGAACAGGGACAGGCCCGGGAAGACTTGCTTCGTTCATCACGGAACGCGGCATGACAGTGGGGAACTATATCAAAAAGCCCGCAAGGACAGGGGGAATATGTCGAATGCCCTATGGCGCTCGTGGATTTGGACGATTATTTGGGTTTCAGCGTTTTGACGTAGTCGTAGCTTATTTCCAGATATTTCTTTAGAGCTTATAGAGCTTATAACAAAACCTCCGTCTTGACTGCTTAGGCCAACGCTTCTTTCTTGAGAGAGTGCGTACTCTTCGTCACCCGCTGATAGGTTGGTAGGCGGGGGCCCCAGAATGGGCGTCCATGACGGTTGGAGCTTAAGCCCTGCTATCTCAGGGTGGGGTCGGGCCGCAGCGTTGCCACATCGGGTCGCTGGGGCGCCCGGTCGGGATAATTCGGTTCGCCGAACGCATAAAGATTGGAGTCAGTCGAACCCACGTAGACCACGCCATTGGCCACCGCCGGGGAAGAGTACACGGCATTCCCAGTGGCGTATTGCCAAAGCTCGACGCCGGTGCTGGCGTTCCGGGCATAGACGTTGTTATCTTCCGAACCGACGTAGACCATCCCATTGGCCACCGCCGGAGAAGAGTACACCATACCCCCCGGTGTTGAATCGCCACAGTTTGACGCCGGTGTTGGCATTCAGAGCATAGACGTTGTGGTCTGCCGAACCGACATAGACCACCCGATTGGCCACGGCCGGAGAAGACTCAACGTAACTCCCGGTGGTGTATTGCCACAGTAGGGCGCCAGTGCTGGAGTCCAGGGCATAAGCTTTGGAGTCGTCAGAACCGATATAGACCACCCCATTGGCCACGGCCTGGGAAGAGCCCTGACCCCCGGTGGTGTATTGCCATAGTAGGGCGCCGGTGCTGGCGTCCAAAGCGTAAATGTTATAGTCGTGCGAACCGACGTAGACGACTCCATCGGCCACCGCACAGTCAGGGTGGAGCGACACTCCAAATAAAGCTTTCTTGGAATGGCTCGTCTCGCCTGAGCGAACTATCGCTTCGCCGCTTGCAGACGCTCTTCGAGAGCCTTCACCTCAAGGTTCAATCCCTCGGGAAGATGGCTGCCGAAGTGGGCGAAGTGTTCTTTGATCGACGGCACCTCAGCCAGCCAGCCTTCGACATCGACACTGAGCAGTTCGTCCACCTGAGCGCCCTTGATGTTCAGCCCGGTGGTGTCGAGATCGGCGACTTCAGGAACGCGCCCGATCGGAGTCTGTTTCGCATGTACCTTACCGTCGCAGCGCTCAAAGATCCATTTCAGTACGCGGCTGTTTTCACCATAGCCAGGCCATAGGAACTGGCCATTCTTGCCCTGGCGGAACCAGTTGACGTAGAAAATCTTCGGCAGCTGCGACGCGCTTGAGTGCGCTCCGATCTTAAGCCAGTGCTCGAAATAGTCGCCCATGTGGTAGCCGCAAAACGGAAGCATGGCCATGGGATCACGGCGTAACTGTCCAACGTTCCCGGTGATCGCGGCGGTCGTCTCGCTGCTCATGGTTGCGCCCAGGAAGGTGCCGTGCTGCCAATTGAAGGCTTCTGTGACCAGCGGAACAATTCCCGCGCGCCTTCCACCGAAAAGGATCGCATCGATCGGCACGCCCTTCGGATCCTCCCATTCGGGTGCAATCACGGGGCACTGCTTTGCCGGAGCGGTAAACCGCGCATTCGGGTGCGCCGCCTTCCGTCCTGAATCCGGAGTCCACGACCGGCGCAGCCAGTCCACCAGCTTGGACGGTTTCTGATCAGTCATCCCTTCCCACCACACGTCACCGTCGAGCGTCATCGCGCAATTGGTGAAGATGGAGTTCCGGGTCACGCTGAGCATGGCGTTGGCGTTCGACTTCATGCTCGTGCCCGGAGCCACACCGAAGAAGCCATATTCCGGATTGATGGCATAAAGCCGGCCATCCGCGCCGAATTTCATCCACGCTATGTCATCCCCGATGGTCTCCACCTTCCAACCCGGAAGAGTCGGGATCATCATCGACAAGTTGGTCTTGCCGCAAGCCGAAGGAAAAGCGCCGGTGATGTACTTCACTTGTCCGGATGGGCTGATCAGCTTCAGAATCAGCATGTGCTCAGCCATCCAGCCCTCATCGCGCGCCTGCACTGAAGCGATACGCAGCGCGTGGCACTTCTTCCCCAGCAACGCATTGCCACCGTAACCGGAACCATAGGACCAGATCTCGCGTGTCTCCGGAAAATGGCAGATGTACTTTTGCTGCGCGTTGCAGCTCCAGGTTGAATCCGGCTTGTTGGGGCCGAGCGGGGCGCCGACCGAGTGCAGTCCGCGCACAAACTCGCCATCTTCGCCTAGAACGTCCAGCACATGACTGCCCACGCGGGACATGATGTGCATGCTGACCACGACGTATGCCGAGTCGGTGATCTCCACTCCGATCTTGGCGATGGGCGAGCCGATCGGACCCATGCTGTAGGGCACAACGTACATGGTGCGCCCCACCATCGAGCCCGCGAACAACCCCGCCAGCTTCTGCTTCATCTTCGCCGGATCTTCCCAATTGTTAGTCGGGCCAGCCTCTTCCTCGGTCCGGGAGCAGATGAAAGTCCGGTCTTCCACACGGGCCACATCGGCAGGATCCGACCGGACCAGCACGCTGTTCGGCCGCTTTGCCGAATCGAGAGGGATCGCGCTCCCGGTGAGGACCAGCAGCCGCAGCAGCGCCTGGTATTCCTCCGGGGAGCCATCGCACCAATGGACGCGATCAGGTTTGCACATCTGCGCAGCTTCTTCGACCCAGCGCCCTAGCTTGGCATGCCTGGGGTTACTTGCGGCTGTCTCAACTTCTATCGTGATGGTGGCCATGCTGAATGTCTCCCGGTAGAACGAATTGCGTCCGGCAGGGGCAAACTTTCATTTTCTCCTACTTCGGGACATTATTCCAGCGTACGTATGATTCCCATGATTCCCACGGTTCCGACGGTAGTGTCCTTCTATTCACACGCAGATGTGATGCCAGTCACGCGGAAGGTGCGAGAAAGCCCAAGTGCCGCTGAATGCTTCGAGTGGGTTCTTGCCGCAAGGGGATGAGCATTTTACAAAAAAAAGGACGGCGTCCCCCAAATTATCTCATTGATTTGCCTGCACTTAGCAGCCGAGTACGACTCATTACGGCCCAATTCAAACAACCGGCGCGCCCTGGGGGTTGAATCAAGCCTTACAGTGCGGGAGAGATTATGCGATTGCACTCGTCGACCGAGTCAATGTGTTATTTGATTTATCATCAACCGCCGACCGGCACTTCCCGGTTGACATGATTGCTCCTAGGGTGCAGCATTCACACAGATGCCGTGAATCCCACGCGATTCTTACTGGTTTGCTGTGCAGCGCTGGCGCTCGCCGGAGTTCTCGCTTGCTCCGCCGTACAACCGCCGACAAAGATTCCCCGAATTTCGATTCCGCCGGGTATGCGTGCCGTTTCACTACGAGCGAAGGTCAACGTGGCGGTTGAGCCAGGTTCACATGTGGATGTTCTCGTCGGCGGCCATGGCGCGGAAGCCCAAAGCACGATTCTCTTACGGGACATCGAGCTGGCGTCGTTTGTGCCGCAGCTTGGCATTGTCACCCTGCTAACCTCCCCGAAGGACGCCGAAAAGCTAGTAATCGCCGCTGACAGAGACGGCATTGAGGTGGTTCTGCACCGCTGAGGGCTGTCGAGAGAGTAATAATTTCCGTTAACGGATTACAATGCGCAACCGGCATGAAGCAGAGGGTGAGTCTTACGAGAGGCGAATACAAGTTTGTCTCCAACTGCGGAATGGATCATGGAGCGGCCCCGCTTCAGCAACTGCACAACAGGCGCCCCGGTCTACTCGGATCTGGGCCGCCCGGATCTATGATGCGTACTCCTTGCAATCGGCGGCCTTATCTGCTTTCGGCGCCATTTGAGTGGAATGACCGTGCGCTTCAATATGTTTGGTATAACTGGCACTGAGGTTCTTGGGGGAACCGGGCGGGAAACAACGCGCGGTTCCGGTTTTCTTTCTGAGGAACGTCGCTTGTCAATGCCGAATTCGGCCTGCCTCGTTGCGAATTGCAAAATCTACGCTCATTCACTCTAACTGCGAGTTCCCAATCTGCCATAATTCTCCCATGTGCGGTCGATACCGACTCTCGCGGCGAAAGCAACTTGTGGAGGAGTATTTCGACGTGTCCTCGGACACCGACGATTGGGTGCCTCGCTTCAACATCGCCCCGACTCAGCCGGTGCCCGTCATCCGACAGCACCCGGAGGAAGCTCGCCGCAGCCTTTCCACGATGCGTTGGGGGCTGATTCCGTCCTGGGCGAAGAACACCTCCGGCGCTGCTGGCATGATTAACGCCAGATCAGAGACGGCCCGCTCGTTGCCTGCGTTTCGGGAGGCAATCAAGCTCCGCAGATGTTTGATTCCCGCAGACGGTTTCTACGAGTGGCAGCGTCAAGGCTCAGCGAAGCAGCCGTTTTGCTTTGAGGTCAATGACAACGAGTTGTTCGCGTTCGCGGGACTGTGGGAGCGCTGGAAGGACCCGAGCGGGCAATGGATCAGGTCTTGCTCGATACTGACAACAACGTCCAACGCTTTGACCTCGGCTGTCCACGACCGAATGCCAGTAATCTTGGACAAAGGCGATTACGACCTATGGCTTGATCCAGGGATGACCAAGGGTGAGAACGTCACCGCGCTGCTGAAGCCTTACGATGCCCGACTGATGCGGCTATACCCTGTCAGCAATCGAGTCAACCAGGTGCAAAATGACGACGCCGATTGTGCTGCCTCGATAACGCTCGAATCTCCACCGCAAGGACAGTTGTTCTTCTGAAAGTATGTCGAAGCCAGGGAAGAAACGCCAATCGCCGAAGAATCAGTCGCAAGTCTTGAAGGGCTGGCAGCAAATCGCGGCATACCTCGGCGAGCCTTCCGCCGTCGCTCAGAGATGGGCGGCTGACGGGATGCCCGTTCGCAAGCAGGATCGCTATGTGGAGACGACACCCGAGGAATTAAACGCTTGGCTTGGAAAGGAATCGGGCAAGCCTGTGTATATCGCCACTGGCGACACCGACCTTACTGCTGAACTGAAGCGCGGGCTCAAGTTCGTCCGCAGTGGGAAAGAGACGGTTAAGAAGAGGCCAGAGAACACAAGAAACTAGCGCTCGGCCTACAATCTCCGCGGGGGATTCGATGATGAACCTAGTAGGTGTAGTCCGCTTGCGCCAGGGATCATTGGCCTGTCTCGTTTGGTATTGCACTCAGCTGTGGGAACGGTGCGGAACGGGATCGAACAAGTAGTCAGCCAGCTTGGGAAGCTGCTGGCAAGGAAGAAAGGGTTGAAGGAATCCTCATTGCCATCGTGGGCGTTCATCAGTCTACGGGACAACCTGCCGGTCATCCCGATCTGGCCGTGGTTAACGAGTGCGGGAACGAGGCCTGTCACGATGGCGTCGCGGGCGTGCTGCTACATGTGGGAGAGATTCGGACAAGAACGACAGAGCGATCCTCTTCCAATCCTTCCGCGTACCTGCAGCCAGTCGCCCTGAGTGCCACTGTGAGTTCGTCTTCCGGCGCGCCAGCGGGAACGGTCGTATTCTACGACGGCTCAAGCACGCTGGGGACCGCAACATTGGCCAATGGAAGCGCGACGATCTCGGTATCGTCGCTTTCCGTAGGCTCGCATGTGATCACCACCCTCTACCAGGGTTCGCTGAAATTCAACTCCAGCGTATCAAGTCCGCTTACTCAGGTTGTGACCACTGCGAATACAACTACCTCCATAGGGTCGTCGGCCAATCCGGTGTTGCTCAACAAGTACGTCACGTACACGGCCACCGTCGCCAGCCAATACGGCGCAGCCGCCACCGGCACAGTTACGTTCCAAGACAATGGCGCGACAGTTGCCACCGTCGGTGTGACGAATAATCAGGCAGCTTTCACGACGAAGTACAAAACGGCTGGCGTCCAATTGATGACGGCGATATATTCCGGAGACTCGAACAACCTTGGCAGCGCGTCTTCCATTTTTCAGGAGGACGTTGGAAAGCCGCCTTACGCGTCAAAGACCACCGTGGCCACGTCCGGTTCACCGTCGGTGGTTGGTCAGCCGGTGACCTTTACCGCGACCGTGACTTCGGCGGACGGCGCGATTCCAAACGGAGAAACGGTCACCTTCTACGCCGATCCCAAGGAAATTGGCACTGGGGCCACACATGGCGGCGTGGCGACTTTTACAACGTCTTCCCTTGCGGCCAAGACCTATACCATCAAGGCCACCTACGCCGGAGATGGCACCTTCAAGGAAAGTTCCGGCACGACTATCCAGGTGGTGGATGGGGATGCGACGACGGCCACGCTGGCCTCCAGCCTCAACCCCTCGATCTACGGGCAAACCGTGACCTGGACGGCGACGGTGACGACCTCGGGCTCCATCCCGCCCACAGGAAAAGTGAATTTCGAGTGGGATGGCGACAGCATCGGCACAGCCACGCTCAACGCCAGTGGCGTAACCACGCTGACCAAGTCCAACCTCAACGCCGACCCCTACCCGCTGACCGCGGTGTACGCGGGCGACGCGAACAACGGGCCCAGCACCTCCGCCATCCTGAACCAAGTGGTAAAGGAAACCACCAGCGCGGCCACGCTCAGTTCGTCTGCGAATCCGTCAACCCAGGGCCAGGCGATCACTTTCACTGCGAAAATCACCTCGCCGACGGTTACGGCAACCGGGCCAGTGACCTTCACGGCAGGGAAGACGGTGCTGGGAACAGCTCAACTGAGCGGTGGCAAGGCCAAGTTCACAACCTCTACGTTGGCTGTCGGCACGACCACTGTCAAAGCAACTTATTACGGAGACTCGAACATCGCCGAGAGCTCGGCGTCGGTCACGCAGACGGTGAACCCGTAAGCTCTTAGCCCATTCGGGTACCGGCGACTAAACTTGTTTCAAGCTGTGACTTCAACCCCGCAGCGATGTGGGGCGGCTGTTCTTTGAGTTATGCGCGGGATAGCCAACCGGGAAACTAAGGCTTGACGAGAGGGAGTCATCGGACGATAGACCCACATGCCTTGAAAATCTCCGCCCCGCAGGGGCGGAATCTACACTAACGGAGAACGTCGCTTCTCCATTTCACGCTGAGCCAAGACACCAGCGCATGTATGCTGCCGATGTTGGCTATCAAGCTCAAGCTCGATTTGAGATGCGCTTCGACAATTCGGATAGGTTTTCTATCGCAACGCTCGGCTTATGACGATTCCGACTGCCACCCAGAAGCCGACACTCAAGCCTGTCGTCAGGACCACCCCCAACAGGAAAGTCCAATTGACCTTGCCTCTTCGGCGGTCGGAACCGGCAGAAAAACGCCATGATTCCTCAGCAACTATCCGAACTTCGCCAGTATCGCAAAACGCTCGCTGACCGCCATGGAGCTGCTCACCTTGGTGCAGGATGGCCTTAGGCATAAGTGGCACCGCTTGGGACTTCGCCGTCGGGTATGGTCAAGCGTGTCCTGGTGACAACGCGGTTCACGATGTCTTCCGCGTAATCCCGATACAAGGTGTGTAACGTGCTGCGCCAGCCCATCAGCTCGCCACGCGCGAACTCAGTTTCCATCCCAGCCGGGTCTTTCTGGTGCTCATCGTGAAAACTCTTCAGAAGGAATTCGCCCTGTTCTACAAGACGATTGATGGTTTCTGCGTTTTGAAGTGCGAGGTGCACGGATGCTCTCCTTGGCGCGATCAAGCGCACATCGTTTGGTCCCGAGAAGGCGGAAGCAAAACCGCCTCCTCATGCCAACGGATGAAGGTGCCTTTACGCGGTTAGGAGTTCGCGCTTTTGCAAGGTCGAGGTGACAACGTCAAAGGTATGAACCTGGGGCGCTCCCTCGACAAATCTTGCCAGCGTCTTCAACACCTGCGGATAAGTATTGGTATTGTACGGTAAGCGTCGGAGCAACCCACCTAGTCAAGCCGCAGAGCCCGTGGTGAAATGCGGCTATGGATCATCAGACGAACGTAGCCACGGCAAAACGACGGACGCGGGAAGAGATTCGGCAGATTGTCGCGGAGTTTGCAACGAGCGGCATGCCACAGAGTGAATTCTGCGGCAGTCGAGGGATCTCGCGAGGTAGTCTCGATCGTTATCTGAGAAAACAACGTGCCCAGGATCAAGGAAGCAGGGCCGGCAATCGATTGTTGGCGGTAGAGATAGGGATAGCAAGCGGGAGCTCGGCGAGCACCAGCAGCGGATTGGTGGTGGGGTTGACCAGCGGACGCAAGATCGAAGTGAACCGGGGCTTCGATGGGGCCACACTGGAGCGCCTGCTGACGGTGTTGGACAAGGGATAGGGCGATGTTCGGATTTGGGCCAGCGACGCGGATCTATGTGGCCACCGGAGCCACGGACATGAGGAAGGGATTTAATGGTCTGTACGGTTTGGTGCGCGACCATCTGGGCTGCGATCCCGAGAGCGGCCACGTTTTCTTGTTCACCAACGCGCGGCGCAATCGCCTGAAGTTGTTGGTATATGACTATAGCGGGCTATGGATATGCTCGAAAAAATTGGACGGCGGAAGGTTTGGCTGGCCGGGAGCAGACACTTCGGAGACGAAGATCGTACTGAGCCACGAGGAACTGGCGCTGTTGTTGGGGGGCATTGATTTGGCCGTGACGCGGCGGCGGAAATGGTATCGCAAGCCGCGCATGGAAGAATCCGATAAGTTACGAATACCAGCATAAAGACTGGCGATTTCGTTAACTTATCCACAGCCAGATCTGTTATCAAAGAAGCATCGTGAGTGTGACTCCACCGGCTGCCGCGATGTCCACTGCTGACGCCGGGCGTTGTTTCCCCGCTGAACTTCTCGAACAACTGAAGGAGCAGCTTCCCCAGGCTTTGTTTGCCACCCTGAGCGACAGGGTTGCAACTACGGTTGCGACTTATGAAGAGCAGTTAGGCGCGGCGTCGAAGCAGTTAGATACAACATCGAAGCAGTTAGATACAACCAGGAGCGAGTTACAGTATGCGCGACTGAAGATCCAGGTGCTGGAAGAACATCTGCGTCTGCGGCGGATCGCCAAGTACGGACCGGGCAGTGAAAAGCTGAGTAATCTCCAACTGCAGTTACTGGAGGAAGAGCCCGGGGTCTCGAAGCAGGAAGTTCAGGCGGAGAGCGAGCGCGAGGCATTGCCGGCGCCGGAGGGCGAGAAGAAGCGGAAGCGGCGCGCGCATCCCGGCCGGCAGACCTTTTCCGCAGATCTGCCGCGGGTGGAGAAGATCGTCGCTTGCACGGCCGAGCAGTGCGTATGCGGAAAGTGCGGCGCGGAAACGAAAGTGATCGGCTACGACGAGAGCGAAGTGCTGAAGCTCAAGCCGGCCGAGTACTACGTGGAAGTGACCAAGCGCGAGAAGCGCGCCTGCAAGCAGTGCGAGGAGCAGGGCGTCGCCATGGCGCCGCTTCCCCCGCGCATCATCGACAAGAGCCTGGTGGCCGACGAGGTGATTATCGACACCATCGTCAGCAAGTATGCCGATCACTGCCCACTCTATCGTCAGAGCGCCATCCTGCTGCGCGATGCGGGCATCGAGATCACGCGGGCCACGATGTGCGGCTGGGTGATGACGGTCGGCGAGACGCTCTCCCCGGTGGTCGATGCCATGCGCAGGGAGTTGCTGGCCAGCGGTTACATCCAGGCCGACGAAACCCCGATCGATGTGCAGACGCACGACAAACGAGGTAAGAACCATCAAGCCTACCTCTGGCAGTACGGAACGCCGGGGGCTGGGGCGGTCTTCGATTTTCGCATGAGCCGCGGACGCGAAGGGCCGAAGCAGTTCCTCTCAGCCTTCGCGGGCATTCTCCAAACCGACGATTACATAGCCTACGAGCGCGGCCTGGGCGGGCCTGGGATGGTGCACGCCTGCTGCTGGAGCCATGCGCGAAGGAACTTTGTGGATGCGGTCAAACTCAACCCGCAGGACGCCGGCTCGATTCGCGCGGTCGAACTGATAGACCAGCTGTTTCTGATCGACGCCCAGGCGCGCGAGGAGAAGATGGATCAGGCCGCACGTCATCTTCTGCGCCAGGAGAAAGCTCCTCCACTGCTTGCCAAAATCCGGGAACACATCCTGGCCACGAGCAAAACCGTACTGCCCCGCAGCAAGGCGGGCCAGGCGTGCAACTACACGCTGGAGCTTTGGATGAAGCTGACCTGCTTCCTCGACCACCCGCAACTGGAACTCAGCAATAACGTGGCCGAGAACTCCATGCGTCCGGTGGCGACTGGACGCAAGAACTGGATCCATATCGGCAGCCCTCAAGCCGGCCCGCGCGTGGCCGCCATTCTCTCCGTTATCGAAAGCTGCCGCCGGCTCGCCATCCCGGTGCGAAAATATCTGGCCGACATCCTGCCCGGTCTCGCCGACACATCCATCCAGAACGTCACCGGACTCACGCCCAAAGCCTGGGCGGCCAAGAAACACTCCTGAAAACTTCTCTCATCCCTCTCGCATCGCCGTCAACCGTGTACTTGGCCGTACGGGCACATTGTACGTGTCGGCATCGTTCTTGTTTTCCCACAGAGTGATCGCGGTCACATCAACTCCGCCCGGGCTGGCGAGAGTGATTTCGTCCTTAAAGCCATTCTGCTTGCGAAGCAAAGGCAGGATGTCTTTCTCAAAACATCGCGTGTAATCCGACAACATATTCGATTTCAAATGGATAGAGATATTGCGTGCAAACATTGGGCAACCTCCTTAGGGTTGGGGTTGCTAAGAGAGACAGCTTCAGATGAGCTGACTTAGTTCAGGAAACCTGAAAGAGGAGAAGGGTGCTCACTCTAATTTAACTGCTGCATTTAACTGGCCCCTCGGCATCGGACCGCAAGTTGTTGTATCGATACGTCAGAAAGCAAATCAAGCAAGGCGGGGTCTGGGGTTCCATCGTGTACTTCTGGCGGAAAGCAAGCACAAACGGCAACCTTGAGACGGATGACGCAAGATTAGCACCCCTGCGGCACAAGAGATCGAAAACTGCTTGACACCGCCGGCGAGCAGGAGCGTCCAGCCGGTGCCCGTTTCGGAGCGCTCGTCCACGCAACGCTGGCGGAGGTTCCGCTCAACGCGGACGCCGATCAAGTGCAGCAGATCGCCGCTCTTTACTCCCGGGTACTTGGGGCGGACGAGCGGGAAACGGCCGCGGCGGTAGCTGCCGTTCAATTCGCCTTAACCCATCCGCTCATGGCGCGCGCGTGAAGCGTTAGCCGCCTCTAGTCTGCTCTAAGCCCCTTTGGATTGCCGACAGACTGTTTTTCTGAGCGACCCGACCACTGCCCAAAAACCTCACCCGATCTGACACCCGCAACTCGTTGCATCTGTGGGAGCGGAAACTCCTGACTTGAATCGCCCAGAAACAGATGTTTCTGGGCAGCCAGCTGCGTTCGGTGCGAGCCTTTGGATCTTAGCGACGCCTTCGGTTGCCCTTGGCCGAGTTGCAGAAACGGCACATCAGGGCAGCGTTGTTCAAACGGGAGCGCCCACCTTTGCTATGCGGGTCAATGTGATCGAGAGTGAAGTTCGCCGAGGATAGCACTTTGCCACATGAGGTGCACCTATTACTGCTCGCTGAGTTCCACATGAGACGTCTTTGTTCGGGAGAAAAGCCCCGCTGAGCATCCTTCCTCGCGAAGAGACTAGCAAGAATTCCACGAAGTCGCGACGGACAGCGAACACGAAATTCGTCAGGGTGAACCAGTTCCTCAAAGCACGGGGAATCTCAATTGCGACGAACGCCGACGCCCCGAAATACACGAAGAACCCGCCCGTCCTTGTGTATACGGAAGAAGACTTGGAGAAGTTCTTCGCCAAGTGCAATCCCCGGCAGCGAGGAGCTTTGCAAGCTGAAGCCTTAAGAACGTACATCCCGCCGGGGCTTTCCGCATGGCGGTCACTACTGCAAAACCATCACTGGAATTCGGCATGTGCAGGTCCGTGATAAGCACATCGAAACTCTCGGTAGTGATAAGCTTCAAGGATTCTGTGACGTTGGCCGCCTGGATCACGTCAAATCCTTTTCTGTCAAGCGTGGCACTCATCATGTCACGAACGTCGTCGTCGTCATCAACCAGCAGGACTCTAGCGCTAGGCGAAACGCTTGTTTTGTCTTGAGTCATACAACACCATCCTCTATATCGAAAGCCATGAACAGTATGTCTCGGTTTTCATTTCTGGAAAGTGCCAAACTGACCAATTCTTGAGATTGTTTCTCATCCTGGGACCTTTTCGGGTAATCCATTATCGCCGTAACCGAAGCGATTATACTAACGACCCGGACGTTGCGCTCCACGACTAGAACTTCATAGTATTCCTTGCCAGAAAGGTCTTTCCCATTCCCAAATCGGGAGCCTTTATTTCACACACTGAGCTGTTTTTAACCATTCCAAGATATCCCACGGTGTAAGTTGATTCCAAGGAGTCGGATATTAAAGGGAACACAAGCTGTTTTCCCCTCATGGCGCAGTTTAGGGAGATACTGCGCCACCTCTTTTCAAAGAGTCGTGCATGATAATCGAAGGGCCAAGTTACGATCCCATTTCAAGACGCGTGTGCCTGTTCCTCTTCCTTTTCCTTCTTGTCTGTACCTGCCGCGGAAGCTTGGACGCCCAAGACTTAGGTGGAATTGTGGTCCACGCGTATGTCAGCCAGGGCTTCTTGTACAGTTCCAGCAACAACTACTTGTCCATGAAATCGAGCGATGGCAGTCCGCAATGGACAGACGCTGCCTTCAACATCTCTGATTCACTGGCCGATAACCTGCGAGTTGGCATCCAGTTGCACATGTATCAGCTGGGACAGTTTGGCGGCTCGAACGTTCAGGTTGATTGGGCCTCAGGCGACTACAAAGTCAACGACCATTTTGGAATTCGGGCGGGCAAGGTCAAGACGGTGTGGGGCTTGTTCAATGATTCTCAGGATATCGACGCGGTCTTCCTCTGGATACTCTTGCCCCAGGGCTCCTACTCAATCGACCACAAGAGCTTTTACCTGGCGCACATCGGAGGAGACATTTACGGCGGTTTCTCCCTCGGGAAACGAGCCGGAACGCTCCACTATATCGCGTACGGGGGACAGTCAACCATTGACTTGAATGACGGATATATCCAAACCTTCGCCGACCTCGGACTCCAGTTTACGAACTCTCTGGGAGGCAAGACTTACGGGGCTGATCTGCAATGGGAAACACCCGTGAGAGGGCTGATCCTCGGGTCCAGCGGAAATTGGCTAGCCGCAGACGGCACCGCGCCTGCGGGAACCTTCCATTCACCGGCCTATCTGGTCTCCTCAATGTACGGCAAGTTTAGCCGGGGAAAAGTCTACCTGGCGGGGGAATATGACCGGATACCGATCAATGCGACCATCACGCTTGGGTCGACAGTGATTCCATTTGTGCAGGATGGGCGGTCCTGGTTCGCAATGGGAAGTTACCAACTCAGCAAAAAGTTTCAACTAGGAAGCTACTACAGCCACTACATCGACAAGGCAGCCGACACGACCCAGCCTGTAAATTACTCGAAAGACTGGGTGGTAAGCGGACGTTATGACTTTAACGCGTACTTTTACGCGAAGATCGAAGGCCATTTCCTTCATGGAACTGCACTTGGGTACTACAGCGACACAAACCCAAATGGCTTGGCTCCAAACTCGAAAATGTTGGCTGCCAAGATCGGTTTCAGCTTTTAGGTCTCCTGCGAGTTTCGGGACGTGGATCTATGAGGAAAGCTCATTGCCTAATGCTGCTGTTAGCATCGCTTGGCTCATGGTCTGCGGCCGGGGCACAGGATGTAGTGTTGGTGGCGAACAAGGGGGTGCAGATTTCGGAAATCACTAATAACGATTTGCGCGCGATTTTCATGGGAGCGAGGACAAGATTCGCTGATGGCTCCCACGCAGTGCCGGTGACGTTAAAGGGTGGCCCAGTGCACGAGGTCTTCTTGAAAAACCACGTCGGCGAAAATCCTGAGGAATTCCGTTCGCAATGGCGCAAGTTAGTATTCACCGGACAGGGTGCCATGCCCAGGGCATTTGACTCCGAATCGGCCCTTATCGAATACGTGGCTGCCACTCCCGGCGCAGTCGGATATGCGAGCCGGATTTCATCGCAAGACAATGTGAAAGTCCTCGCCGCGGTCAAATAGTATCCGCCACCGTCCGGGTTCTCAGTTCTCAGTCCCAATGCCAATAGCACGGCTTCCTATTCCTCACAACATCGTGTGATCGGAGACACAGACGGAATCGCAGCCAGCGGGCGATGGGTATGAGAATCGAGCGTCACGGTCACGCATCGTGGAAGCCTTCCGAAAAGAGCCTATTCTTCTCGCCGAGTTCCACAAGTGCAGCGCACTCAGGATCATCATTACCCACATGATTGATCCGCGTGCTCACTGGATAGCACCGCATCAGCCGAGCATCGTAGGGCTTTAGCAGATCGGTCGCCGCAGTCACATTATTCATCCCCGGATCTAGCCATAGGTCGTAGCTGTCTGGGTCGAGAATGACGGGCATTCGGTCATGGACGGGCGAGGTCACCGTGTTCGGGGTCGTGGTCAAAATCGAGCAGGTTTTGACCCAGTTGCCACTTGGGTCTTTCCAGCGATCCCACAATCCCGCGAAGGCGAACAACTCTCCTCCGTTGACTTCGAAGCAGTAGGGCTGCTGGTCTGGGGTTCCTGTTTGACCAAAAGTGTTGATGTAGACCGGACTTTTGACCGCGCACAACGGAGGGTGGTGGATTTGCACTTAGATTTTCTCCACGACATCAAGGCCAGTCTTGGGCTCCCCGGGCTCTCCCCACAATCACGCGGACTTCTTTCCCACGGAGACCCGCATACGTGATTGCCATCCCGAGCAGCACGTACTCGTCGTCTTGATAGTCTGCGGCAAAGGCATCTTGGTGAAGCAATACCACTTCTGCGTCGCCGGCGCAGGCCTTTGCAAACTCGGGAAGGTCATTTCTGATGACTGCGACAAGGTTGGACTCTCGCTGCATGCGTTCTTCATCGGTGCTCATGTTGCCCCCTAATCCATCACGCCACCGCCCTATGGCTTCTCGCCGGAACCTCGGGAATCTGGGAAGCCCGGCACTTTCGGCAATCACACTTCACTCTGGGTACGTCGGCGCGGTGGCCACAGCTCCAGCAGTAGAGTTTTCTCCCGGCGAGATCCGCATCGTTGGCTTCGTGGCACCAGCTGCACGTCAGAGTCGTTTTCATGGGACAACTCATCATTTCAGCCATCTCAAGACGGCGTATTCTTCCCGAGCGGCCAATAAACTGACTAACACGCAAGCAGTTCCCCGCGAACAATCGGTGGCTCTAGAGTCCTGTCGGCCTTTGATCCGGGCATGAGTTTCAGTGGGGCGTGGGGATGTTGCATTTCTTCCCAAGCTGCGTCATGGACTCGTTTGTCGTTCTTTACGATCTCGCGCAGGATCACGTAAACCGACTCGTTGAATGCTCCCTCCGGAGGGCGCCCGGTGGCGATGGAATTGGAGCACGTGATGCAGACGGGCAGCCGCTGTTTTTTCGACATCGCGCGCGGACGAAAGCCCGTCGTTTGCGCGCCGATGTGGATGATTATCGCTTTGTCTCCGGTCGCGTTGATGCCGCTGGGGGTGCGCACGCTTCGCCCGCACACTCGGCATGGCTCGATTCTGGGGCCGTCTGCGTCTGCCATTTTTCATCTTCTCCGATTCTTCAAACTAGCCGCGCGCGGCTAGTTTTCCCAACTCCACCAGGCGGGCAAAACGCCGGACTCAGGGGAGTAAACAACCGTGTCGCACCTTGCGAGCGCGGCGCCGCGCCCGCAAGTAATGCGATTCAAGCCGAGGAAATTGATTGAGGCAACTCTCCCGGCAAGCCTGATTTGGGACAACAATGGGACAAACTCGATTAGAGGGCTCTGTAAGTGATTGAAAATTGGTGGAGCTAGTCGGGCTCGAACCGACGGCCTCGTCGTTGCGAACGACGCGCTCTCCCAACTGAGCTATAGCCCCACGAAGCGGACGAATGATTGCACCGCCAATTTATTTTACCAGCGTTTCGTTGCCCGGCACCACGATCCACACCGATTCCGTCGCCAGAGTCATCCGCACTTACGCCGATCCGTTCCAGTCGCCCGCGGGCGCCGCAGTTGCCAGACTGGAAGCCAACTGAACAAAAGCCTTGACGAATGCCCCCGTTGCGCGTCTAACCTAACATTAGTGGATTGGGTGGAGTTTGCTCAGAGATGTTTTCGCAACTGAATCCGGGGACATCAACGCAGCGCAGAGTGCTGGCGGGCTCGCTTGCGCTGCACGGGCTGCTATTCGCCTGGCTACTGCATACTCCGGAACCTCAATTGTTGATGCCCACTTCTGTTGCAATTGGACGCAATGGCAAAGTAATCGCGCACCTTTACTTCCCTACCCAAAACCCCGACGACAGCAACACCAGTTCATCCGACAGCGCAATCGAGGTCTATCGTCACCAGCGGCTGGGACACGAGAAATTAATTTGGAAACCGACCCGCGCGCAGGCTAAATTGCCCCTGCCGCCAGCTCCGCTCACTCCATCCGGAGCTGAGGATAATGCAAAAACGGCAACGCTTTCGATGCTGGGTCATGGCGCACCTGCGGGATCGCCCTACGGAACTATACCCGGCGGCCCGATCTACGGCGATGAGATTCGACCGGCTCTGCCCATCGCGACTTCCGATCCCGTAGTCTACCCGTGGCAACGGCCGGATTCTGAGGGCAAAGTCATCATCGAAATCACGATCGACGAAAGAGGGGAAATCGTCCGCAAAACGGTGCTGCAGAGCCTCGGCCCCGAGATCGACAGCAAGTGCCTGGCGGCGCTGGAGAACTGGCATTTTCAACCGGCCACGCACAACGGAACTCCCATTCCGTCCAAGCAAGATGCCATTTTCCCCTTCAAGGCGCGCGGTTAGGCAAACTATCAATCGCGCTCGGTTCATCCCACAGCCGCTATAATCAATGTGTGACCGAAAATGCAGTTCGACCCGTCGCATCCGCAGATTTCCCTACCCGCTGGGGAACGTTCCGGATCTACGGTTTCCGCGCCGAATCCGGCTCGGATGGAAACCGAAACCGCGAGGTTGAGGAAGCTGTCGCCCTTGTGATGGGTGATGTTCAGTCGACTGCTCCACTGGTGCGGATCCACTCGCAATGCCTCACCGGCGACGTTTTCCATTCTCTGCGTTGTGACTGCCGCCAACAGCTCGAGATGGCGCTCTCCATGATTCGCAATCTGGGCGCGGGCATCCTGATTTACGAGCAGCAGGAAGGCCGTGGCATCGGTCTGATGGCCAAATTACGGGCTTATGAGTTGCAGGATTCCGGTTTGGACACGGTCGAGGCCAACGAGCGCCTGGGCTTCAAGGCCGACCAACGCGACTTTGCGCTGCCCGCGAAGATGCTCAAGGCGCTGGGTGTAACCAGAGTGCGCCTGCTCTCGAACAATCCTGAAAAGGTCGAGGCTCTGCGGCGCGCCGGCGTCGAAGTCGTAGAGCGTGTACCCTGCGAGGTGAAGCCCAGCCCTCACGCCGAAGAGTACCTCAAAACCAAGAAAGAAAAACTCGGCCACTTGTTCTCGTCGCGGTAAACCAATGCTGGTTACGACCCTCTGGCGACAAGGCGTCATCCTCTTGTTGTCTGTTCTCTGTGCCGCGGGCATGGTCTATTACCATCTCGGCCTCTTCGTGCCGAGAGCGATGGAAGCGCGCGCCGCCCAAGGTTTCGGCAACGGATATTCCTTTGGTGCCGATTTCTACCCCATCTGGTTGACCTCCCGCGAAGGCCTGCTTCATCATCGCGATCCCTACAGCCCAGAGATGACGCGGCAAATCCAGACTGGTCTCTTCGGGCGGGCCTTGGATACCGGCAACCCCGCCGCCCCTCAGGATTACCGGGCCTTCGCTTATCCAGCTTTCGTTGACGTGCTGTTCTGGCCCCTAGCGCTGCTTCCGTTTTCGGTGGTCCGCATTGGGCTGGCAGTGATTCTCGCCGCGGCGACGGCGCTTAGCGTCGTTCTCTGGCTTCGGGCTTCGTGTCTACGAACTGGTCCCATTGTGCTTGTCTCGCTGACTCTTCTCACTCTGTCCAGTTATGTCGTGCTCGAAGGTCTGTTCGCAGAACAAGTGGGGCTCATTGTAGGATTTCTTCTCGCTGCTGCGCTCGCCGCGCTCGTCGCCGGGAGGCTCGTGCTCTCGGGGAGCCTGTTGGCCTTGACCCTTATTAAGCCGCAGATGACGCCCTTAATCGTCGCTTATCTTTTTTTGTGGAGTTTCCGTCAATGGCGCGTCCGCTGGCGATTCGTGGGTAGTTTTCTTATCGTGTCAGCCTTGCTCGGTGTTTCCTCGCTGCTGGTTTGGCCGCACTGGATTCCGGAATGGCTGGGGGTAGTGTTTGGCTACCGCCAGTACTCGACACCGCCGCTCGTGAGTTACTTGCTTGGCAATCAGATTGGTTCGCGGCTCGGTCCATTTCTGATTGCAGCACTGCTGCTGACTGCGATCGCCCTAGCCTGGCGCATGCGCCATGCATCTCCCACGTCTACCGAGTTCGCATTGACTATAGGTTTCCTGTTAGCCGTTACGGCAATCACTCTACTGCCGGGGCATGCCGTGTACGATCACGTTGTGCTCTTGCCGGGAGTGATCCGGATCGCCTTCTCATGGCGCGGCTTCGCAGCCTCGAGCCACGTCTTTCGCGTGGTGCTGGGCATGACCGCGTTGGTTCTGTTCTGGCAGTGGATTCTCGCCACGGTTGTGATCGCAATCCGGCCGATTCTTTCTTCTCAACTATTTGATTCGGCTGTGCTCACGCTCCCCATCCGCACCGCCGGCTCGATTCCCTTCGGCGTGTTCGCTCTCCTCTGGCTAATGCTGCGACAGGTAAAGCAGAAGCAATAGCCGTCAGTGGAAACAAGCGATTGCCGGCAGCCGAGAACAGGTTAACGTTTAAGAATCTTTTCTAACTCGGAACGATTCTTCGCCGGCAGGTTGCGCAGCGCCGCGCGCGCCAGGGCAACGTAAACCTCCCTGGCTCCCGGAACTCCCAGCAACACGCTGAGATGCTTCTCTACCGTGGCCAAGTCTCCGCGCGCGATGGGACCGCTGAACGCCCCCGGCGCGCCCAGCCTCGCGTAGTTAGCCAAAGTTTGCCTGAGAATCGGCAGCATTCTTTCTGCGGCCGCCTTTCGGCTGACTCCGGCGGCCACAGCCACGCGCTCGCTGGCGGCCAGCAAGGCTGTCAGCAGCGGCGAGGCGAACATTCCCCAGGCGTGGTAAGCCTCTTTGTGCTCTTTGCGGATAATGAACGGCTGCCCGCGCAAATCCAGAACGATGGCTCGCGCAAATCGGACTGCTTTCTGACTTCCTTCGAGTGCGAATGGCACTTCCGCCGGCGACGGGCGCGAACCGCGCACAAACGTCATCAGCGGATGCACTGACCCAACCGCAGATCCTCGCCGCCGCAGGATGGCAAGTTCGTCGCTGGCCAGGGCACCGCTGGAATGCAGCGCCACTTTGCCGCTCCAATTCGCCGCTCCCGCAAGGGACGCAGCCGCCCTGGCAATGGCGCCATCGGGCACGCAAAACCAAACGATCTCGGCTTGAATCTGCGCCCGCACCGCCGCCACTGCGGACGCCCCAACCTCTCGCGCCAACCGTCGGGCACGCCGCATAGACGCGGCCGACTCGCGTGCGATGATTTGGTCGATCTCGTATCCCGCTCCGTGCAACGATAGGGCCAGCGCACTGGCCAGATTTCCTGCACCGACAATGGCGATACGCGGTTTGGCCGACGGCTTCACAGACATGCCCGGCAGCATAGCAGAATCAGCCTTGAAGCTCCGCAGTGTTGTGTCAGTTTCCACCGAAGCGGAAGCCGAATGCCATGCTTTATATTGTTCTCATGCCCAAGTCCCCGCGCCCCAAGTCGAAGCCCGTTACGTCCAGAACTGGTTCAAAGCCCAAGGCCCGGTTGATTTCTTCGCGCACGGTGTATCGCGGACCGGTTTTTTGGGTGACGACTGACGAGGTGCAGGAACCCGGAGGTGTCCGCGCCCGTCGCGATGTCATTCATCACACCGGCTCGGTGGTAGTTTTGGCCGTCGATGAATCAGGTTCCATGCCGCGTGTCCTGCTGGAACGCCAGTATCGCCACGCCGCGAAGGATTATCTTTGGGAACTCCCTGCTGGGCGCATCGATCCTGGCGAAAAGGCGCTCCACGCGGCCCAGCGCGAACTCCTTGAGGAAACCGGATACACCGCCAGCCATTGGCGGCGCATTCTCAAGTTCTACGCCAGTCCCGGGTTCGTTGCCGAAACCATGTCCGTGTATCTGGCCACCGGCCTTCGGGCCGGCCCCGCGCAGCCCGAGGCTGACGAAGTGATCCACAAGCGCCTGTTCCCGCTCTCGACTGCGATCCGCATGGTGTTAAGCGGCACGATTCGCGACGCCAAAACCATCTCTTCGGTGCTATGGCTCGATCACCAGCTTCGAAGAAAATAGGATTGCGCCTGTGGGGGAACGGGCGCCTCGCCCGTTCCGACCGAGCGCAGCGAAGAGTCCGCAACCGTCCCTACCCTTGCCGACAACCGTTTCGCCTTGACACTCCCATCCTAATCGCTCCAAAATGCATCCTATGCGGGCACGTCTTTTTGGGCCCCCCGTTGAAAGACGTGCGGAAAGAGGGGGTTCACGTGGAACGTCTGAAAGGCACCGTAAAGTGGTTCAATAACGCAAAGGGCTACGGGTTCATCGGGCGCGCAGATGGTCCCGACGTTTTTGTACATTACAGCGCGATCACTTCCGAAGGCTACAAAAGCCTGCAGGAAGGCGATACGGTGGAGTTCGAAATCACCGACGGCCAAAAGGGACCACAGGCAGCAAACGTTACGAAGAGCGCCTGACGTGGCAGTTCTTTCAGACTCTCCGATGCCGCCGGTCGGTCCGGAAGACTTCGTGGCCGGATGTGCAAGTTTGTTTCCCGGTAAGTCTGTTCTCCCCTCCCTGCCAGTGTTGAAACTTTTTGATAATGTCCCCTCACGAACCGAATAGAAATGTCCCCTTAGACTGAGACCTCCAGCCACAGGAGGTCTCGTTGAAGAGGACGAAGATGAGCAGTCGTGAGCTGGAGCGGGTGGGGGTAATGGGACGAGTCGACAGTGGGGCACTGAAATTGAAAGATGCAGCTGCCATGCTGGAGTTGAGTTATCGCCAGGCGAAGAGATTGTGGCGGCGCTATCGGAAGGTGGGCGGCAAGGGGCTGCAGCATGGGAACGCGGGCCGGCCCTCCAATCGGAGTAAGCCGCTGAAACTACGGCGGCGGGTGCTGAATTTAATCAAGAAAAAATATTCCGGTTCGGAAGAGGAGCGATTCGGGCCGACGCTGGCGTCGGAGCACTTGGCGGAAGAAGACGGGATTGCCATTGATCATGAAACCTTGCGCGGTTGGATGTTAGCGGAAGGATTGTGGAGCCGGCAACGGAGGCGAAAGAAACACTGCCAACGAAGAGAACGCAAATCGCACTTTGGCGAACTGGTGCAGCTGGACGGGAGCTTTCACGATTGGCTGGAGCAGCGTGGGCCGCGGGGTTGCTTGATGGACATGGTAGATGATGCCACCGGCAAAGTGCAGGCTCGAATGGGAAAGGAAGAGACGATCTGGGCGGCGGTCGAGGTATTGCGGGCGTGGATTCGAAATTACGGGATACCCCGCGCGCTTTATACCGACTGGAAAAACGTGTACAAGCGAAAAGCCACGCCGGCGGAGCAGTTGCGGGGAGAAGTCCCGGTCACGCAGTTTGGAGGCATGTGCCAGAAGCTGGGCATTCGCATCATTGCCGCCAGTTCCCCTCAGGCCAAAGGTCGGGTGGAGCGGATTAACGGGGTACATTAGGATCGCCTGATCAAGAAAATGCGACGGAAGGGGATCGGCAGCTATGAAGCGGCGAACGCGTATCTGGAAAAAGAATATCTGCCGGAGCACAACCGCCGCTTTGGCTATCCGGCGGCAAGTCCGGAGGACTATCACGGCCGGAAGCCGACGGCCCACGAACTGCGGGAGATTTTCCGCTTAGAGACCGAGCGCGCGATCAGCCATGACTGGGTGATCCGCCACAATGGTCGTTCTCTGCAACTGCAGCCTGGGCAGCGGCGCTATGGACCTACGCAAAGCAAGGCCCTGGTTTGCGAATGGGAGGACGGAACGATGCAGGTGTACTACCGCGGGGAGCGTGTAGCCTTTATCGAGCTGAAGGAGCCCATAGGAAAAACCACTCGGCCCATGCCGCCCCGCGTCAATCCCGTGGTGGTGAGGAAAGCTAAGCCAGACCATCCGTGGCGGCAGGGTTATAAAAGCATGAAGCCACGGGTTCCAAACCAGGGGATCGCAACGCCGCTGGTTGGAATACGCACTTCCGCTTCGCCCTAACTACAGGGCGAAGCGGAAGTGCGCATTCCAACCAGAACACCACAACACAGAAAGGGGACATTTCTAATAAGTTAACGATGGGGACATTTCTATTCAGTCTTGACATTCTCCCCTCCCTGCCACTGGCCCTGCAACCCAATCTTGTTTAATCTTTATTCCGTGGACAACAAGGCGATCGCCAACATTCTCTACGAAACCGCGGACCTGCTCGAAATCGATGCGCAGGATTCCTTCCGCATCCGCTCCTACCGCAACGCAGCCCAAGCCATCGAAAACCTAACCGAACCGATCAAAGACATGATCAGCGAACCTAAGAAAGTGCTGGCCATCTCCGGTATCGGCAAGGGAATGCTGATCAACTTACAAGAGCTGTTCAAAGACGGCAGCCTCAGCGTACAAGCCGAACTGCTCAAGAAATATCACCCATCGATGCTCCAGTTGCTGAAGATCCAAGGCCTGGGACCGAAGACAATTGCCTTGATCTGGAGCGCCTACCAGGTCTCGGACGTCGATGGCGTGGAAAAGCTGGCCCGCGAAGGCAAGATCCGCATCCTCCCGCGCATGGGCGAGAAGCACGAACAAAAGCTGCTGAAGGCGATCGAAGACTACCGCCGAATCTCAGGACGATTCCTCATCGACGCCGCCGAGGCCGAGGCCAACAAGCTCACAGAGTACCTCGCGATGTTTCCTGGCATCGACCGTATTACCCCCGCAGGCTCCTTGCGCCGCGGGCGCGAGACCGTGGGCGATCTCGACATTCTGGTGACAGGCACAGCCTGCTGCAGCGAAACCGAACGCGCAAATGCGGTGCAATACGTTGCGAAATATCCTCCGCTGATGGATGTGATCGCGCGGGGCGATAACAAGATCAGCTTCCGCTTGCGCAGCGGCATGCAGGTGGACGTTCGCCTGCTTCCTCCGGAGTCGTTCGGCGCGGCCATGCAGTATTTCACCGGATCGAAGGCTCATAACGTTGCCCTGCGCCAGCGCGCCCTCAAGATGGGTTACACCCTCAACGAGTACAGCCTCGCCGATGTCAAAACCGAGAAGCCGGTCGCCGGCAAGACAGAGGATGAGATCTACGCCAAGCTCAAGCTCGACTACATTCCTCCCGAGCTGCGCGAAAATCTGGGCGAGATCGATGCTGCCGAAAAGCACGCCTTACCCGTTCTGATCACTTTGAACGACCTACAAGGCGACGTGCACATGCACACCGTCGAAACCGATGGCAAGAACACAATCGAGGAAATGGCTGAAGCTGCGAAGGCGCACGACTACAAATACATGGCCATCACCGACCATTCCAAGAATCTGGCCTTCGCGAACGGCCTCGACGACAAGCGTGCGGTGGCGCACATTCAGCGCATTCGCAATGCAAACGAGAAAATCGACAGCATCACCATCTTTGCCGGAATCGAAGTGGATATCCTCGCCGATGGCGACCTCGATCTTTCCGACGATGTTCTCGCTCAAATGGATGTGGTCATCGCCAGCGTGCATTCCGTTTTCAATCAGGAGCCGGCGAAGATCACCGACCGCCTGCTTAAAGCGATTGAGAATCCGAATACTTCCATCCTCGGCCATCCCACGGGCCGCCTGCAGCTCCGCCGTGACGCCTACCACTTCGACATGGACGCCGTCCTCACAGCGGCGGCAAAACACAAGGTCGCAATGGAGTTGAACTCCTACCCCGATCGGCTCGATCTCAACGACGTACACCTGCGCCAAGCCAAACAGAGAGGCGTGAAGATCGTAATCAACACTGATTCCCACCACACCTCTCACCTGGACAAAATCCGCTACGGCATTCTGCAGGCGCGCCGCGCCTGGCTAACTAAAGATGACGTCTTGAATACTCTGCCCGCAGAAAAGTTCGTCAAGGCGATGAAGCATGGCTGGAATTGAACTCCGTCGTCCAGAGTAGCGGATCAATGCTGGAAGCCAGGAGAGTAGAATTCGGAAGACGCTCCAACTGAAAGGTGCTCTATGCAACGTAGATCATTCCTGAAGGACGCAGCCCGCGGCGGCCGGTTGAGAGAGTAGTTTCTTGATGCTGGCTCGTGAGTGTGTCTCGTCTGCATAAGAGGAAGAGAATAGAGAATAACCATGCCCGATCCGATCCCCAATCCCGCTCCCGTTCCCGTTCCCTTCCCCGACTCCTAGCGCACCGCCAGGGGCCACGCCCCGCACACAACATGGACCCACCATCCACATTGCCGACGAATTCGGCACCGCCAAGCGCAACCTGCCTCCGGTTAAGGTCTTGCTGCTGGCGACGGCTGGAGTGCTCATCATCGCGGGCATCGCAGCCTTTTTCCAGCGAGCCAAGCCGCAAGGCGCCGGATCGCTCGACGACGTAACCGCAGTAGCGATCCCCGGCCAAAATGCCGCTTTGGTCGCTCTCACCTTCACCCTGCGCAACTCAGGTGAGAAATCACTCTGGGTACACGGCATTCAAGGCAAGGTTCTGACATCCACTGGAGAACTCACTAGCGACGCCGTCTCCGCCGTCGATTTCAATCGCTACTATCAGGCTTTTCCCGCGCTGAAGGAGAATGCCCAGCCGGCTCTCGCTCCCGAAGATAAGCTGCAACCGGGCCAGGAACTCAAGCGAACCGTGATCGTCAGTTTCCCGGTGGCCTTGATTGATTTCAAGGAGCGCCGCTCCGTGAGCGTGGTCATCCAGCCCTACGACCAGCCCGTGCCGATTGTCCTGAGCAAATAAGACGCCTGCGCGGAGAGTTACCTCTTCTGAATGAATCTTGGCCGCACAAGTGAGTATGGGCGTCAGGTTTGATCACTTCCAGCACGACGCAGATAAATCACGCCCGTGCGCAGTGCGCCCGGCGGGGAGAGCACTCCGTTCAATTGGCCGTCACCGGGGTGGGCGCATTTTTCGGCGTGCTCAAATATCCTGTCGCTTTCTTCTTGTCCACCGTCCACACCACCAGCTCAAACAGCAAGTGATCGCGTCCTGAATAGAACTGGATCGGCTCGGCGACGTTGCGATCCTGTTTCTCGATGGTCCTGTCGTCGGACGTCACACTCAGCGTGTACTTGCCGCGTTTGGGATCGGTCTTCCTAAGCTGAAGGCTCACCGTCGCTATAGGCTGGGGCTTTGCCCCCCTGAGCAAAGTAAATTCGTAATAATTCCGATCGCCTTTATGCTTAAGGACTTCGAGATCACCGCGCGTATTGGCGATCAAGCCGCTCTGCTTGCCCAGGTCCCCGATCGCGGTCTGCAAGTTCGCCTTAGTAGTTTCCAGATCGGCCTTGGTCGAAGCCACGTCGGTCTTGACTCCACCCACATCGGTTTTGACCCCCGCAACTTCGCCACTCACCTGGCCAAGCTGCTCTTTTTCTTTAGCTGCTTCATCCTGCAGGCGGGATTCGGCGGCCTTCTGTTGCGCCTGCAGTTCGGCAGCGCGCTGCGCCAGTTCTTTCTTGGTCATCCCCAGCTTTTGGCCCAACGTCTCTTCCTGAGCTTCCGCCGATCGCATGCGCTTTTGCAGTTCCCCGACTTGCGCCTGACTCTCGCCCAAGTCCTTAGTCAGTTTCCCCACGTGCTGCTGCGTGCTCACATACCCGTATACCGACGCCGCGACAAAAACGATTGCGAGAACAACCAGAATCCACTTCCCTGCGCTCGACTGCTGTTCAACCTGTATCAGTTCGCCTTCTTCCGGCATGCTTCCTCCCAAGATGGACCACCTTTGGCTGTGGGCTCTCTATAATTGTTTAGCACAAGTGCTGTAGTGTCAAATAACCTCACGCAATGCGGGTTGGGTGCGGCCCGTGGACAAACACTGCGATGAATTTCTGACGAACGACAAAGCAACAGACGCGGCTTTGCCAGCACCACTAACGGCGCAGCGCCAAGGCTTGCCGCAGAAGGGGCTCTGGATCGCGACGGATGGCGCTTGCTTCTGCCCCAGTGCGCCTTTCGGCTCGCTTGCTGGCATCGGCCAGGACTTGTCGCTGCGATGCCTCAGGAAGAGAGTCCTCCAGTCTCGCAGATTTCACAAAGCACGCGTATGCCAGCCGCGCAGGAAACCCCGCATGATCGAGAAAACGGCCATAGGCGAGCCAATCTTCCGCGCTCGAGGTCTGATCGGCAATCGAACCATCCAACTGCAGAGCATGCTGATATAGCGGCAGCGCCTGGCCCCAATTGCCGGATTCTTCTTGGAGCGCCGCCTCATTCACGTTAGCGATGCTCTCTAGTTTGATTTGGTTGGTCTGAGCTGCAATTTTTGCGGCCAACTGGTAAGACTGAACCGCCTGCGCCTTCTCGGACGCGCGCGCCTGGCAATCTGCCATGCGAAGAGCAATAGCAATGACCTTCTCCGGCTCCGGACGATTTGCTGCCGGCTGCCGGGCAATTGCGCCGAGAAACGCTTTGTAATGCTCCGCCGCCACCCGCGCCTTGCCTTCGTGATCGAGTTGGTTTGCCAGATAAAGCTGTGCGAGCATTTGGCCGGGATCGATGGCAATCGCTCTGCTCCAACTGTTCACTGCCTGATCGCGTTGACCGAGGCGCAGGGCCAGGAGGCCGCGGTCCACCAACAGGTTTGTATCTTTCGGAGTGTACTTGAGGGACGCATCCGTCAAGCCAAGAGCTTCATCGAAGCGGTTTTGTTGGACTAAGAACCGGAGCAGAGCCTGACGCGGCGCCGGATCGGCGGGATTCGACTGTATGGCCTTTCTCCACGCGGTCTCGGCTTGTTGGGGATGGCCATCCTCCAATTCCCGATGCGCGAGACGCATCTGCAACGAGCTGTCAAACGAGTCGAGCGATGCGGCTCGCTGCAAGTCATGCGCATCATCGGAGCGGAGTACGAGGTAGTGACGCACCTGGTCAACCGTCCCCCAGGCAAGAAGCAGAAGCGCAGCGCTAACCCGTAATGAGCGCGCACTTACGGCACTCCCCGAAAGCCACTTCCATGCCGCCGCCAACCCGCCTCCCGCCCCCGAAGCGGCATTAGCTATGCGGTCTCGAGAATTGAGCAGCAGGGATGCGATGCGGCCATCGCGCAGCTTCCAGATGGCGCCATCGAGAATGAAGTGGTGGAGGTTCACCAGCGCGCCGAAAATGAGAAAGCTGGTGGAGAAATCCTGATGGAAAATGCGACTGGCCAGCCAGGGTCCCGGGACGAACAAAGCGATTCCCCCCGCGATCAGCACCCAGAAATAAGCCCAAGGATGCCAACTTCGACCCGGCGCTTCCGACGCCTCACGCCGGGCGTAGTAACTCGTAATCCAGAGATACTGTGCCGAGTGCATGATGGCCAGCACGCCGGAACTATAACGGCTCTGGGGGATCTCCATCCCTTTGACCAGCGCCATCGCCACCGGCAGCACGAACCAGAGAAACTGCGATGAGAATAGAGTCAGGCAGGGCAGCAGTTTTCGCCATCCCAGGGCTCGGACCAGATGGGACAAGCCGTAAGCCGAGAGCGCGAGAAAAATTACTCCCAGTCCGATCTGCCCCCAACGGCCGGCCACGGCAGGAATCCCCAGCGAAATAAATAAAGGGTCCGATGAAGCTCCGGTGTGAAATCCCAGAAAAAGGACAAGATAGGACGCTATAAAGGCACCGTAGAGAGCGCAGCGTTCTGTCGTGCCCGGGTTCGCTCCTGCACGGCGGGCGAACATCATGAACAGGCCGTAATTCTGTCCGCTGTAATGCCACGGACTCCAGGTCAGGTAGAGGGTGAATATCCAGGGAAGAATGCCCAGCCAGAAGTGCGAAACTAACACGGTCAGCAGAATCAGTCCGGTTGTATATACGGTGAATATTCGATATTTCTGGATGTCTTCGGCGCGATGGTAGGCCCGGTAAATCGTAGCCATGTAGTGCGGATAGTTAAAGAAGAGCGCCAAGGCATAAAAAGCAACCGACCAGGCGCGTGTGCTGGAGGCGATGGAGAAATACGAAAGCAGCAGAAGCGGGGCCGACCACGCGCCGCAACCCACGACCAGATCAAGCCATGGGCCATAGAGCCAGACCGATGCTGCCGCGGAACTGTCGCCTTGTTTGTTGTTCAACGTCGACAAACCCCTTCGCCTGGATCTTCTCTCAACCGCCGTTCGACAAAAAAGCGGGCTGCCTGGCGCTTCCCTGGTTTTCGTTGTGTTTGACCGGATTATAGGTGGGGGAAGGTGCAGATCGTATAACGAGAGGTATGCAGGACTGGTTACGAAAGTAATGCGACAGCAGCAGATCTGCTCCTGGGTTTCGTTTCCGAGTCCACCGGCAAAGCATCCTGCCTGGCTGGATCTCTCCTTTACAATGCGGCAATGAAGAGTTGGGACGTGATCGTCATTGGCGGTGGCATCATTGGACTCTCGCTCTCGATTGAGCTCCGCAAAAAAGGCGCAAGCGTTCTGGTCGTCGAGCGGGGCAAGCCCGCCCGAGAAGCTTCCTATGCCGCAGGCGGCATGTTGGTCGATTGCACCCTAGAAACGCCCCCCGCCTTGCAACCGCTGGCAATCGCCAGCGCACACATGTACCCCGAGTTCGTGCATGAACTGCAGGTTGAGTCGGGACTTTCCGTCGACCTGCGTGATCGAGGAGCGATCGTGTTCCCTCCGCCCGAACACGTGCACCAGCGGCCGGGATTTACCGCGGCAGACTTGGCGAGGTTACTTCCAGCCCCTCTCTCCGAGCTCGAACCCGCGCTTGCTGATTTCAATCGGCCCGCTTTTTTCTCGAAAGAACGCAGCGTCGACCCGCGCGCCCTTGCCACTGCTGCGCTCCATGCGGCAAAGCACCGCGGTGTGGACGTTTCTTCGGCCGACGCGGTTACGGCAGTGAATCTCTCCGATGGCCGCGTCAGCGGAGTTGCCACCAAGAAGACCTCATTCCTTGCCCCGAAAGTCGTCAATTGCGCCGGCGCGTGGTCGGGCCGGATCCCGCCCCACGCCTTTCCCACCCGACCGGTGAAAGGACAAATGCTGTGCCTGGCTTCGCCCTCTCGCAGCCTGCTCCAGTATGTGATCCGTTCGCCAGAGGTTTACCTGATCCCGCGCAGCGATGGAAGAATCCTGGTCGGAACCACGGTAGAAGAAGCGGGATTTGACAAGCGCACTGACGTCGCCACGATTCAACGTCTGTACCGGGCTGCGGTCGCCATGCTGCCAGAGCTCAGCAACGCGAAGATTCTCGAAGACTGGGCCGGCCTGCGTCCCGGAACTCCCGACGCGCTGCCGATTCTCGGCCCAACCCCCACCCCCGGCTATTACGTTGCCACCGGCCATTTTCGCGACGGCATTCTCCTCGCCCCCATCACGGCGCAGGTCATGGCCGCAGTCATCGAAGGCAAAAATCCCGATCACGATCTCGCCCCGTTCTCACCCGCAAGATTTTCCAATTAGTGCAAGCTGCGGAATGAGCCCCTAGGTGGGAACCGCCGCCCTTCGACTTCGCTCAGGACAGGCTCTCGGCTGTCCAGCCGAGCGCGAGCGGACCGAACCGTCTGCCCGTCCCCGATTCCTTCGGGTATACTGGAGCGTTTCCGCAACCGCATCAGTCCACGCTGTTCGGCTCGAACCAGAAAGGATGTACCCATGGCTTCTCCGGCAGTCGGTTTTGCCCGCACTAATCAGCAGCGTTTCCTCAATGAGCTCAAAGATTTTCTTCGCATCCCCAGCGTCAGCACGCTCGACGAGCACAAACCAGACGTTCAAAAAGCCGCCCACTTCGTTGCCGACGAATTGCGCCGCATCGGCATGGAAAACGTCGACGTCATCCCCACCAAGGGTCATCCTCTCCTCTACGCCGACTGGCTGCACGCGCCAGGCAAGCCCACCGTCCTCTGCTATGCACACTACGACGTGCAGCCGCCCGACCCTCTCGATGAGTGGAAAACTCCGCCCTTCGAGCCCACGGAACGCAACAACAACATCTATGCCCGTGGCGCAGTCGACGACAAAGGCCAGCTCTGGATGGAAGTAAAGGCCCTCGAATCGCTGATGAATTCCGGCAACGGAAAACTGCCCATCAACGTCAAAGTAATTTTTGAAGGCGAAGAAGAAGTTGGCGGCGAATCCATCTCCGAGTATGTCCGTCAGCAGAAAGCTAGGTTGAAGGCCGATTTCGCCCTCGTCTGCGACACGGAACTCTTCGCCCCCAATCTTCCCACGCTGTGCGTGGGCCTGCGCGGCCTGGTCTATACCGAAATCGAAGCCCAGGGCCCCATGATCGATCTGCACTCGGGTGTATACGGCGGCGCGGCTCCGAATCCCTTCTTCGCGCTCATCGAGATCATCAGCAAGCTGAAGGACGCGAAAGGCCACGTGTTGATCCCCGGCTTCTACAAGGACGTGAAAGCGCCCAGCAAAGACGAACTCAAAGCCTGGAAGCGCCTACCCTTCAACGAGGAGCACTACCGCAAGACCGAAGTCGGCTCGAGGGTCCTCACCGGGGAGCCTGGCTACTCGGTTCTCTATCGCACCTGGGCGCGCCCCACCCTCGAAGTCCACGGCATGCCCGGCGGATTTATCGCGGCCGGCGCCAAGACCGTCATCCCAGCCAAAGCCGCGGCCAAGGTCAGCATGCGCCTGGTGCCCAACCAGGACCCCGACGACATCCTGAAGCGATTCACCAACTTCGTGAAAAAGCAGACGCCCAAGGGCATCGAAACCAAGATCAAAGTATGGAGCAAAGGCCCGGCCTGTGTGGTCGGCACTGACAATCCCTACATCAAGGCCGCGACCGAGGCGTTGCACGATACGTTCAAGAAAGAAACCGTCTTCATCCGCAGCGGCGGATCGATCCCCATCGTCACTGACTTCCAGGACGGCCTAAAGATTCCCAGCGTAATGATGGGCTTCGGTCTCCCCGACGACAACCTCCACGCCCCCAACGAAAAGTTCCACATTCCCAACTTCCACCACGGCATCGAAACCATTTGCCTGTTCTTCGAAAACCTGGGAGGAAACTAGCTGAGCCTGTTTCACTCCCGATACGCTTCCCTGATGTACTCGCGGGCCTTTTCGGCAAGAGGAGTGCTGCCGTTTTCGGCCAGGACGGTCTGATATTTCTTCATGGCCAAATCGCGCTTCTGCAGCAGGTCGTACATTTCGCCGGCAGCGAGGTTGGCCTTCTGCAGGGTCTCCGGATCAGGATCCGGAGCTTCACTTACCAGCTCATACGCGTCTGCGGCGCCGGCGTAATCTTTCTGGCTGCGCAGCAGCTCGCCCAGGCCCCACCCTGCTAGCTCATAATGCAGGTTACCGTAATTCCCTTCCCGGCCGTTCTGCCACACTCTGCGATAGCCCGCCGCGGCCTCCGGCGCGTGGCCGCTGGCGCGCAGCAGATTGGCTTCCTCCAACGGGAAAAGATAATTCCTTGGATAAGACGCCGCTAGATCGTGCATGAGGATGCGTGCCTCGTCGTAGCGGTGCTCGCGGCGCAGGAACAAACTCAGCACGACTTTGGCGTCAACGCTGTTCTCTCCGTTGCTCTCGGCCACCTCGTGCAGGTATTCGAGGCCTTTCTCCTTCGTTCCGCTCAGTCCCAACAAAGCCCCGGCAACCTTCACGCTCCAGGGCAGGCTGCCCATCACGTAGTTGTGCGTGCCCACCACCAGCTTCGCATCCACGTAGCCGGGATCGAGTTCCAGAACGCGTTCGTGGTCGTGGCGCGCACCCACGGCGTTGCGCAAGGCGGAAAACCAGGCCCGCTCGACCAGCGCGGTATACAACGCGAATTGCGCCCGGGTAACGCCGCGGGCATAAAGCGCGTGCACGTTGTTGGGATTTAGCTTGAGTTCCTGTTCTTCCAGGCTCTGGGCGCGGTCCACTAAATGTTTGATCCGCTCCTTCACCTTGGGATCGGCGATACGATGAGCGTTGCCGATAAAGCTATCGTTGGCGTATTCGCCGCTGTTCATCGCGCCCATGCGATAGAGTTCGCGCATCAGGATCGCTGACAGAAGGTGGTTTACTGCGAAGGGATCGTTCGACTGCCGATCCAACAGCTTTTCGAACTCCTGGATCGCGCGGTCGTAATCCATGTTGTAGAAATGGTCGGAGGCGGCATCGACCAATGGATCGTGCTCGGGGGAAGCAGCGGCGGCAGACGGGGCAGAGCGACCCGCTAGAGGACCGGTTTGAGTTGTGCCCTGAGGCGGACACAAGCAGAAGACAACGCAGGACAACGCACCGCTTAGAACGAACCGTTTCACCAATATCAGACCCGAGCGCATCCCGACCGTTAGCCCTTAGGTTTTAGTCTAACTGAAGTTTGCCCGTGCACGGGACGAACCAAAGGCGTCATCGGACAATGGCCAACAATTTCGTGAGGCATAAAGCGGTTGCGTCCTATAATCTGCGCAGTTACAGACTGAAAGCGCGCCTCCTCAAAACCCAGGTAACAGGGGCATCTTTACGGACTTGCGAGTAATAATTGCGCGGAATTACTTCAGGCGCGATGGCGGAAAAGTTGCAAGTATTTGACTTGAAAACACCTTAGTCGAGAATGCACTTTGGTTGTCGGCTTGCCTTGCAGAAGGCAAGCCTTCTTATCTTCATTCTATGGCTGAAGTAGTTCACGATGCCCAGCAGGAGTTTTGGCGGTCTCCGACCGTGCTCGAACCGGTCGTGGAGGCGCCACTTCCTGCTGCGACTGCAGAGGTCGCTGAGGCCTGCGCCAAGTGTGGCACCGAGTTCATGATTAGCGCCAGGTTTTGCCATACCTGCGGTCTGCGGCGTCCCGCCCTCGCTACAGCCAGCACAGAGGCCGCGGTCGTGGCTGGCCTGTGGCCGCAGACGATTACCTGGCTGCGGTCGTGGCCAGGTTTGGTGGCGGCTGCATGGCGCAAGGTTTCCCTGCCTGACTGGATGGAGTGTCTCCAGTTTCACAAGATCAAGCGCTGGATAGGTCTGCCTACGGCGGCACTGATCGCCTTCATGATCGGCCTGGGCTGCGTGGCCGGAGCCATCGGCGTGAGCCTCGTCTACAGAGCGTCGAATCTGGCGGAGTTTCAGGCGATCCAGATGTGGCGGATCGAATGGCTGCTGGCCGCCACGGCGTCGTTCGTGGCCGGAATTCTGCTCAAGAAACCGCACGACATCGATAGCGACTAGCCTTCTCAACGCTCTCCGCCAAAACCCAATGCTTACGGTTCGTTCCCCGAACCCACACCGCGCCGCTGCTGGTTCATGCGGTAGAGATGGTGCACTGGCCCGGTTCCGCGTCCCAGAGGATGCCCGGCGGCAATCGCCGCGGTGACGTAGGTCTTAGCCAGCAAAGCGGCTTCGGCTAATCCGCGATCGAGCGCCAGGTGGCAGGCCATCGCCGTGGCGAAGGCGCAGCCTGTGCCGTGAGTAGAGTTCGAATGCTGCCGCTCTGCCCTGAAAACTTCCTCCTCAACTCCGCCCTTGGTGGTGAAGCTCAACAAGTCGATTGCTTTTTCCAAATGCCCGCCGGTGATCACCACGGCGGCCGCACCCATCTGATGGAGCTTCGCCGCCGCGGCTCGCATTTCGCCGAGATCCGTCACCTCCAACCCGGTGAGCAGAGCGGCCTCGTCCACATTCGGAGTGACCACGTCGGCGAGCGGGATGAGCTTCTCGATGAGCAGCCGGGTTCCGCCAGCATCCAGAAGGTCTGCGCCGGAGGACGATTTTAAGATTGGGTCGAGGACAACATTGGGTAACCTATTGGGCGACGTATTCGCTAACCTCGTCTCGCCCGAGCGCTGGCCCAGAAACTCTGCCACAGCCCTGACCACCTTCGCCGAGCCGAGCATCCCAATATGCACGGCTGCGATGGGGATATCGTCGGCAAGCTCCTCCAGCGTTTCGGTCACCAGAGCCGGATCAACCGCCTCCACTCGGCGCACCCCAACGGTCGACTGCACGGTCATGGCTGTGATGCAGGCCACGCCATAGCAGCCGTGGGCCGCGATCGTCTTAATGTCGGCCGTTATGCCCGCGCCGGACGATGGGTCAAAACCAGCGATGGTCAGCACGACAGGTGGTTTCTCAGCCATGGTTACCAAAGAATTCACTTCTGCTCTATGCAACCTTGTACCTAAAACGCTCACGATAAACAACTTAGAAATAATTCTCCGTAAGTGACTGAATCTATTGGGGATGAAAATTCTTCCCTAGCTACAGGCTCTTGGGTATTTACTATATGGTAAACATATAACCTCATTGTTTTGAGCAACATGTTGCCGATTGCCCATGATTAACAACAAGTTACGTGAGATATCGATTACTACAGAACAACCTAAGACGACACTCTTTCGGGTTGACAAGCCCCTCCCAGCCCCATACCATTTACAGGACCTTAACCAAGAACTAGCTAGGACGACTTTTGAGTTTGCCAGGAGAACTGAATGCGAAGACGTATAGCTCATGGACTGATGATCGGTTTATTGATTGTCGGCCTGAGAGCGGCTCAGGGCCCAAACAGCTCGGAGGCCAGTTCAGCCCCGACTAGGGCGGTTCAAGCCAAGCCCGAAATCCGCAACCAGACCGGCAAAAATCAAGCGTATCAAATTGGAACAGCTTCGTGGTATGGCGAGTATTTCGTCGGCAAACCGACTGCCAGCGGCGAAGACTTCGATATGTACGACATGACCGCGGCCCATCCGACCCTGCCCCTGGGAAGCTACGTGCGGGTCACGAACCTGCGCAACGGACGAGTGGTCGTGGTAAAAGTAAACGACCGCGGTCCGATCGTACCCGGCCGCATCATCGACCTGTCCTACGGCGCCGCCCAAGTGCTGCAATTCGAAAATCGCGGCTTGCAGAAGGTTCGTCTGGATCTGGTTAAACCCCAGGCACAACACCGTCAGGTATACCAGACCGTAGCTTCCAACTATGCCGTAGCGGACCCCCGCTAGATGCTCTACACTGCTAGGGATGCAAGCCGCTTTGCCCCACCGTGTCCCGTCCGGTCCGCGCGGAAACGATCTTCATAAAAGCGACCCGCGTGGGAAGCTGATCATTGCCTTGGACGTTTGCACGGCAGCGGCCGCACAGAAGATCGTGGCGGCCGTCGGCGACTCGGCGCTGACCTACAAAGTGGGCATGCAGCTCTACACCGCCGAAGGCCCGCAGTTGGTACGGGATCTCGTGGCCTCGGGACGGCGCGTTTTCCTCGATCTGAAATATCACGACATTCCCAGCACCGTGGCGGCAGCGGTGCAGGAAGCGGCCCAACTCGGCGTGAGTATGTTGACCGTGCATGCCGCGGGCAGCAGCAGGATGCTTCGCGCTGCGGTCGATGCGGCCCGCGCTACCAACCCTGCGTTGCTGGTGCTGGGCGTTACAGTGCTCACCAGCCTCGACGAAAAAGATGTGGAGCAGATCGGGTTTCGGGGAACTGTGCGCGATGAGGTCCTCCGCTTGTCCGCGCTGGCGCTGGCCAATGGATGTCAGGGTATCGTCACTTCCGCCCGCGAGGCTTCCGCAGTCCGCGCCGAACTGGGAGACGATTTCGCCATCGTGACTCCCGGCGTCCGCCCCGCCGGCACGGGCCACGGAGATCAGGCGCGCGTGGTCACCCCCGCAGAAGCGATTGCCGCCGGAGCAAGCTACATCGTCGTAGGCCGTCCCATCACCAAAGCTGCCGACCCGGCGGCCGAAGCCCGGGCGATCCTGGGGCAGATCAGCCGGTAAATCCAACCCGGTCGAATTCGTTTGCCTGCAGACTTCGGGGCTTGGGTCACGCAAGCAACGGCCCGACTCATGGAGGCGCCGCTGACGCAGGAGATTGCGGTAGCCGCGCGCCGGCTGCCCTGGAGCCATAAAGATCCGGCGGATCGATTCTTGGCGGCCACTGCCCAATTGCTGGGCTGACGCTTGTGACAGCCAACGTTGCTTTACTTGGGCTGGGGACATTTCTACTCTAGCTCTAGCGAATCGCTAACCTGCCAGAGTCGTTAGTCGAAGCTTTTTCCCTCCGATTCGCCAACCTCCGCCTTGCGCTACTGTCCTGCGGTTCCATTCAGCAGCTTCCTCAGCACCGCCACCTCCGCCGCAATGCCCGTATGCAGCGCCGGATCCACGTCAGGCGCGAAAAGAGGAGAGTGATTTGACGGCAGCATCGTGCCGGCGGCCTTGGCCTGCGCGAACTTCTCGGGGTCGGCGCCGCCCAGGCTGAAGTAAAAACCCGGAATCCCCTGCTCGACAAAGTAAGAAAAATCCTCCGACGCCGTGATCGGCTCTTGGGTCACAACCTTGTCTTTTCCAAGCGCCGACTCCAGTGCCCCGCGCAGGCGCTGCGCCAGCGCGGGATCGTTGTACACCAGGTCCGTGCCTTCATAGTGGTCGATCGAGGGCGCACGCGGCGCACCCGCCGCTTCGGCTTCCGCCTTGGTAATCCGCGCGATGGCCGCGAGCACTTGCTGGCGCACTTCCGGTTTATTGGTACGCACGGTCAACCCCAACTCAGCCTGATCGGGAATAATGTTGTTCTTGGTGCCAGCTTGAATGTAGCCAACCGTAACTATCGCCATTTCTCCCGGCTTCACTTCGCGCGAAGCAATGGTCTGCAAGGTCAGAATGGTTCGGGCAGCGATCACTATGGGATCAATCGCTGTGTGCGGCGCTGCGCCATGCCCGCCCTTGCCATAAATTGTGATCCGCAGCGAGTCCGCATTCGTATTGAAAACTCCCGGAGTGATTCCCACCATTCCTGCCGGTAGCAAGTTGGCCACATGCATCGCCACGGCCACGTCGGGCTTCGGAAAGCGCGTCAGCAAACCGTCGGCGAGCATTCCCTTGGCGCCGCCAATCGTTTCCTCCGCCGGCTGTCCAATCAGCGTGAGTGTTCCGTGCCAGCTATCTTTGCTGTGCACCATGATCGCAGCCGTCCCCAGAATCGCTGCCATATGCAGGTCGTGTCCGCAGGCGTGCATGATCGGAACCTCGTGTCCAGCATCATCTTTGGCGTGAACCTTGCTCGCATATGCCAGCCCGGTCTTCTCTTCCACCGGCAGCGCATCAAGTTCCGTCCGCAGCATCACGGTCGGGCCTGCGCCATTCTTCAGGATGGCAACAATCCCCGTTCCACCCACGTGTTCAGTCACCTCATAGCCCAGCGCTCGCAGCCGTCCAGCCAACTTCGCTGCGGTTTGTACTTCGTGTGCCGAGAGTTCTGGGTTCTGATGCAGGTCCAGATACAACGCGTGCGCGTCGGGATAGACGGCTTCGACTTCCTTGGATGCGGGAGTTTGAGCACCCGCGACAGCACTCAAAGATACGAGGAGCAGGACTTGTGTCCAGTGCATGGGGTCCTCGGATCATATCTCGCACTACGGCCCGCTGTAAATCATCCTACCTAAGACTACCTAAGATTCTCGGTTCGCCAACCATTCCCCAAACCGCTGATATCCGCGGAATCGATCTGCAAATTCCAGCGTTGCCTTCTCGCAAGCGGGGTGTACAATTTTCTTAGCAGGCACTGGGTTGCGTTACTTCGTTCGAATACCCGAGGTGCTCATGAACGTCCACATCAGTTACCGGCTTCATAAAACTCCCGCCGTAGAAAAAGACATCCAACATCAAGTCGAAAAACTGCGAAAACGCCTGCAGGTTTTCCGTCCCGAACTGATTCACCTCAAGGGCATGGTCGAGGAGGTTTCCCCCCGCGAAGGCACGAGCGTTTCCCTCAATCTGCGCCTGCCTTCGGGACAGATGGCCGTCCAGGTCAAAGCCTCAACCGAAGCCGCTGCGGTAAAGCGTGCATTCGAAGATCTGCTGCAGCAGGTCAACAAACACAAGGAACTGCTGCGCTCCACCCACAAGTGGACGCGCCGGCAGAAGGAGGCATCTGCACGGCGCAATGTTTCTGTACCCTTCGAGCAGACGCTGGCCGCGGTGTTTCCGGCCATGGTTTCCGCCGAAGACGTGCGCTCTTACGTGAATGTGAATCTTTCGCGCCTAGAGCGTTTTGTAGAACGCGAAATCTATTTCCGCGAAGCCTCCGATTTCATTACGCCCGACTCCATCACCAAGGACGAAGTGATTGACGAAACCATTGCCGCCGCTCTCGGCGAGGGCGCCGATGGCAATAGCATCGAGAAGCCGGAGCGCCTGGCGCTCGAACCCTGGCTCTACCGCCTCGCAGTGCGCGCCCTCGATGAACTCTCGCGCCCGGACGATACCAACGGTGGCGCCGTGCACCTGGAAGATTCTGCCCGCAAGCAAAACGTCAAGGCCAGTGACGAGCCCGAACTGCAATTCCATCAGCCCGACGAGGCCATCACCGAAGAAACCATCATCGCAGACGGTCGCGTGGCGACGCCCGAGCAGATCGTGGGCTCGGATGAAATGATCCGTCTCATCGCCTCCGCTCTGCGCGACTTGAGTCCAGCCCATCGTGAGGCTTTCATCCTGCACGCCATCGAAGGCTTCGGTGTCGATGAAATCTCCGCCATCACCGGCGCTCCGCCGGCGAGCGTCTTGAACTCCATTTCTGCCGCGCGCGACCACCTGCGCCAATCGCCTAGCTTCGTTCGTCAATTCAAAGGACGCTTCGCGTCGACCGCGTAACGCCAATTCCAACTGAAGGGGTAGAACCGCGAATGATTACTCGAGAACAGATTCATGAACTGGCACAATTTGAAGATCAGGGAGCCTGCGCTCTTAGTTTCTACTTTCAGCCCACCGCGCCACGCAATAAAGCCCACAAGGAAGAGGCGATCCTAACCAAAGATCTGGCACGGGAAGCGTTGCGCCAGCTGGAAGGCAAGAGCAAGAATAAGGACAAGTACGAGTCGGCCCGCGCCGATCTCGACCGCATCGTGCGCCTGTTACACGATCGGCGCGGCAACGGTTTGCACGCCAAGGCGATCTTCGCCTGCTCTGCGCAAGGCTTCTGGCGCGAGTACGATCTGCCGGCGCAACTGAGCGGCACGCAGCTCGTGGTGAATCGGCATTTCCACCTAAAGCCTCTCGCCCAATTGCTCGGAGCATTTCCCCGTCTCGGCATCGTCCTGGTCGATCGTCATCGCGCCCGCCTGTTCGATCTGCGCCTCGGCGAACTCACCGAACGTATGGATTTCTTTCATCCCTTAACTCGCCGCGGCCGTGGCGACGGCTTCGGCGGCTACGATGCAGGCCACGCCGAGCGCCGCGTCGCCGACGATGCTCTCCACCATTCCAAGTTCATCGCCGAGTTCATTAAGGAAGCCCTGGAAAAAGGCATGTTCGAGAAATGGATCCTGGGCTGCCAGGACACTCACTGGTCGCAGTTCGAACCGCAACTGCATTCCTATGCGAAGCAGAAGTTGCTGGGCCGGTTTGCTGCCGAGATTGCTCACGTGAGCAACGAAGAAATCCGTTCGCAGGCCGAAAGGATTTTCGCCGACGCTCAGCAGCGCCGCTGTCAGGAGGTGGTTCGCGAAACCCTCAACCAGGCCCGGCACAACGCTCGCGGCGTCACCGGATTGCGCCGCGTGCTCCACTCGCTGGAGCTAGGCGAAGTTCAAACGCTTCTAGTCGGCCAGAACTATCACGCGCAGGCCGTCGAGTGCTCGGGCTGCGGCCACCTCGACGCCCACCTGGTAAGCTTCTGTCCAGTCTGCGGCCGCGAGACGCGCGAGGTCGTCGACGTAGGCGAAGCGATCCTGCCCAGGGTGATTCGCCACGACCTCGAACTGTTCTACGTCAAAGACGATGCCGAGTTCGACAAAGTAGGCAACATAGCCGCCCTGCTCCGTTTTCGCTCCGAGCAACACAACAACGTGCGCTCGATCACCGAAGTCCCAGCCCGTCCATCGCTGGGCCGCCAGGCGGGACGGGTAGGCCGCTACCGCGGCGCAGCCAGCGGCTGATCCTCAGCGCTGGCACCCCGCCGAGATCACAAATGCGTACAGCGCCGTGGAAGAGCGGCGCTTCAGCACCGCGTCAAGCTCCACCCATGCAACCGGGCTTTAGCCCGCGCTGCGCCCCGTGGATTTTGGCTGAAGGTGTTTTTGGCGGGGCCTGCTCGCTACAGTTTTTCCAGCTCCGTTGGGTGACTTTGATTTTGAGAACTGAATGGCCGGGGACATCCCTGACAGTTTAGACCGGGGACATCCCTTACAGTTTTTCCTCCTCATCGAGTGAGGGGATGGGTGCAGGGGAAGGGGATCCCGTCGTCGGCGATCTGGCCCGTTTCCGGATCGAGCAGCGAGACCTGATCGCCAAGCGGCGAGACCTTTCCAATCGAGCCAGAAAAGAACAGAGCTGTGCCACCCAATTGCTTCTCCAGATAGTCACGAACCCAATCGTTCTCGAACAGAAAGGAAGTTTCCGAGCGTTTTGTGGCAGCGCGACGCATCACCGAAGACTCCGAATACCCACAGCACAGGACTGGCTTTTGCAGATCAAACGGCAGCCTTGGATGTACGACCAGCTCTCGGAGAAGAGAGATTCAGTAAGGGATTCTCGATGTGGCCGACACAAATACTCCGTTGAGGTAACGCAAAATTCGCCGAGGATGCCGAGGATGCCGAGGATTGGTCACCTACCGTTTAGCCTGATATCTTGGTAGTGTTAAGAGTCAGCTCGAGGGCAATGAGTATTCCGCAAAATTCGGCGTGGAAAACACGACTGGTCGACCGGGGGTTCCCAGATCGTTCGTTTGACATTGAGTTCTGGCAGGAGCAGGGAGATGAAGCCATCTTTTCCGCCGCATGGGAAATGGTGGAACTAGCTGAGGAAATCAGCCATGGCAGAAAACCCACACTACAAAGAACTGCTACAACTCTTAAACGAATCTAAGGTGGAATACTTGATTGTCGGCGGATTCGCGGTTATGAAATATGGCGAACCGCGTTACACGAAAGACCTCGACCTGTGGGTCGACAATTCAGCGCAGAATTCTCATCGGCTGGTCGAAGCGCTCAAGAAGTTTGGTGCTCCTCTCGACCATGACGGCATCACTCCGGAAACATTCACCGCAAAGCAGGTCGTTTATCAAATTGGGATTGCTCCTGTCCGCATTGACATTCTGACCGAGATCACCGGCGTCGAGTTCGCTGCCGCTTGGAGGAAAAGGGTCGCGAGCACTTTCTTCGGTGTTCCAGTGCATTTCATTTCCTTTGATGATCTCGCGGCCAACAAACGCGCTTTAGGCCGCAGCAGCGACCTAAGAGACCTGAAATAGAGTCCCACAAAGCCCGCAAAATAACTCCCACGAAGTCGTTCTTTGGCATCCTGTACGAGCAGCCTGTCTTTACGGATCGTGGATCCGGCATCTGCTTCCACATCGCCCTCGACGCCCAACATTCCCCGGAATCTTCTGATGTCGCTTGTGGTGGGCTTGGCCAGCGGGCTCTCGCTCGCGTTTATTCTTGAGTCGCGCGATGACACCGTGCACTCTTTGGAACAGGTAAAGATGATTACGGCGTTACGTCCTTGGCGGTCATCCCCTTCGCGTCTCGTCCCAGCCGTTCGCTACCTGGGACGAAGCGCCTTCCGCTACAACAACTGCTGTGGCCTCGGCAGTGCGTCCAAGATCGGAGATTGCCGAAGCCTACCGTGACTTCCATTCTGCTTTCCAGAACCGGCAAGTCGGCCAAGATCTTGATGGTTACGAGCGCCCTGCCCCAAGAGGGCAATGCCGGCTGGACGCAGTTTGTACCGGTGCAATCGAACGCCGAGTACGAATTCAGCGCCTCTATTAACCGCCAGCAAGTTCTATGACTGGCGGCAGCGGTACGGGTGCGTCAACGAGCACAACGGTTGGGTTCCCCGTGATTTCTGGTTGGAGTTGTGGGAGAAAGAAGCAATCATCGAGTTCCATCTGAAGAACCCGCTGGAAGGTTATCGGCGGCTGACGTTCATGATGCTCGACGCTGACGTTGCGGCCGTTAGTCCGGCGAGTGTTTGGCGAGTGTTGAAGCAAGCTGGATTATTATCCCGGTGGAAGAGCAAGCCATCGCGCAAAGGGAACCGGTTTCGAGCAGCCGCTGCGACCGCATCAGCACTGGCATATCGACGTTTCTTACATCAACCTGTGCGGCACGTTCTATTACTTGTGCAGCATTCTGGATGGGTTCAGTCGTTTCCTCGTGCATTGGGATCTGCGTGAGTCCATGCGAGAAACTGATATCGAAGTGATTCTGCAGCGAGCCAAGGAGAAGTACCCGGAAGCGAAGCCACGCATCATCTCGGACAATGGTCCGCAGTTCATTGCCCGCGACTTCAAGGAGTTCATTCGCATCTCGGGCATGACGCACGTACGAACCTCGCCTAACTACCCGCAATCGAATGGCAAGCTGGAACGTTGGCACAAGTCGCTGAAAAGCGAATGCATTCGACCGGGGACGCCGCTGTCGCTGGAAGATGCAAAACGCCTGATTCAACAGTATGTGGACCGATACAACTATCTCCGGCTGCACAGCGCGATCGGTTACGTGACGCCGAAGGACATGCTCGCCGGGCATCAGCAGGAGATTCAAGCCGAGCGGGATCGGAAGGTGGACGCGGCGAAGGAACAGCGGAAGAATCGCCGCCAGCGGGCGGCGTGATGGATGAAACGGATTGCTCCCGTTTGGCCGACAATGCAGAATTAACACAGCGGCAAGGCCAAGCATATATTCAACGAAGCGAATCGCCGCGTTCCCCTGAGGAGTCCTTGTATCTCGGTACACGCGAGGCGGTGGAAGGTTCCCCTAGCGTTCGGCAAAGCGCGGCTCACTGATAGGCGCGCCGGCCGGTGATGCTTGTTTTGCCGGGAGGAGTGCAAGCAGCGCGACTCCAATCGCGACAAAGATCACAATGTCCTGGGGACTATCCTTCCTGTGCATCCCGTGCGCCACGGCCTGCGCCGACATGATTGTCATCGTGAACCCATGGGCAAGGCTTGACCACGCCCCATAGGCGATCATCAAGCGATGCTTGGCCGGCTGATTAACGGCCACCAACAGACAGACCCAAGCGCCGTGTTAAGGCTCAGGAACATCGGCATGACGTCACTATGCCCGCTAAGCCACCTAGAGTGCCACAGATCGTCGAACAGGAGATAGCCCCAAAAGCAATAAAACAAGCCCACCAACACCAACACTACCTGTAAGGCGCGCTCACGTTTCATACCGTCCTCCGTTTTGTGCGATGCAAGGTTATTACCACCTTTTTTACTTCAGATTGTCCGATTGTCAGCTGTGATGCGTCCGATACTGGAACCCTGCGAGCATCCGCAGTGTGAGCAGAATGCTTCTCCCCCTCGAATAGGCTTGCCGCAGGAACTGCAAGGCCCAAGGAGAGGCCCTCGGAACACAAAATAAAGGATGAATCCAATCAAATTGGGTATGAGGAAAGCAGCAATCACCCAGGCCCAAGCAGGCATTTGACGCCTTTTTGCGTCCCCATAAATATATCCGAGGGCAAGGAAAAAAGCCGCGGTGAAGACGCCAAACGTCAAGCCAAACCAAAGCGCTTCTGGCATGGTACTGAGAAATCCTTTGGAAGCAAGTAGGGAACGGCCCTGGCTGGAAGCAAAATAGACTACCCAACTCGGGATCGCCAGTGCTGCGATGGCCATTGCAGACCTGGGTAGAACATTCCGTCTTGCGGTTCCCAACAAGACAGCCGCAACTACAAGCCCGGCCAAGAACGCTATCAAAAGCACCGCCGATTGCTGTGTCATGCAATGCCTCTATTCTCACCAGGCGCCGCGAGCAGACGTAAGGCCGAGCAAAAAGATGGCAGCAGCCAAAAGACGAGCACGCCTGCCTGGACTTGAGCAGTGTCGAAATGCATTGGGACCGCCAGGCGCTTGGCCACCTGGTAGACAAGTGCCGATCCCACAATTGACATCGAGAGCGCTACAGCAAATGCAGCCCAGACCTTGAATTGCACGTTGTGCTGGCGCATTGTCTCGGTATGATGCGCAAGAATCTCACGGACCTGGGCATTCGAATCTGGTTCACTCGTAAAGGTGAATTCCCGCAACCCCCGAATCGTACGCGCAGTTAGCTCGAGGTAGCGCTTGCAGCCATCACAGTCGCGGATGTGGTCATGGATGAGCTGTCTTTCGCCCTCTGAAACCTCTTCTACGAAAGACCTGTCGATAAGCTCGCGAAATCTCTTGTCACCCTCCATGCGAATCACCCTCCTCAAATGCGGATCTCAGTGCTGCAAGACCGCGATAGATTCTGGACGTCACCGTTGTAGTAGGGGCGCCCAAGACCTGAGCCATCTCCGCAAGAGACAGGTCTTCTTGAAACCTCAGCAGCAAAGCCTCGCGATACAGCGGTGGCAGAATCTGCAGCCGGCCGGCCAGACGCATTGCGTCTTCGCTTCGGGCCGCGGCTTCGAATGGGGAAGGATCGGAAGAGGGTAACAGCAGCATTGCATCGCGATCATTTGGCAAGGATACTGGTGCCACCGCTTTTCGTTTTTTCCGGAGGTAATCTATTGCCGAATTGCGGGCGATCGCGAATAGCCATGGATCAAACCGCTGCCGCCCGTTGTACTGGCTGCCCCGTTGCAGCACGCGAATCCAGGTCTCCTGCGCAAGGTCCTCCGCATACTCTCGCCTCCCGATGAGGTATAGCAGGTAGCGCACCAGTCGATGCTGACAGCGCTCCACCAGGTCTGCAAGAAGCTCCATATCCCTCTCACGTAAGCCTCGCGCAATCTTTGCCGTTTCGGTTTCGGCTGTCGTATTCAATGTCATGGGAAGAGCCGACATATATCCTGTATACGATTAAACCGCAGCGGATTACTCAACTTTTGACCGAAAAATCACGCTAAGATTTGCCTCTGACGGATATCGGATCAATGGACGGCAAGGGCCTGACGTGTACAACTCTTTGATTGGCAGACCCCAAATAGGATAGATAGTTGTCGAAACCAGGCGATCACAACTCACGATTCGGGTCTGGCCGGTCTGGGTTCCGGCGGAGTCACGGGCAAACCGGATGTTGAGAAACGGCAGCTCGTTGCGGAGTTACAATGATTTTGCCAAGTGAAACGGAAGCGGGCACTGCGGGGACGCAACCATGCTGAGCGATAACCCGGAGGGCTCATCGAGCCGATGGCTCAGCAGCGCGGGAGGTCCTTCTCCCGCGTTGCACGTTGACGGGAGGAAGTCATCGGACGATAGACCCTCATGCCTTGAAAATCCCCGCCCCGCAGGGGCGGAATCTACACTAACGGAGAACGCCTCTTCTCCATTTCACGCTGAACCAAGACAAGGACACTATGAAGAGTTTTGATCGCGATCTTAAAGAGCCGTATCGAAGACTGCCCAGCCGTAGGGAAAAGGTGTGGTGAAAATGCATTCTCCCGCGTGATATGCTTCCCGCTTTCGTACAAGCAGGAGGAACTCATGAGCTTCTCGCGCCGTGATTTCGTAAAGACGTCCGTTCTAGGAGCAGTCGCTGCCGGAGTAGGAACGCGAGCGCAAGGCGAAGACGCAAAGCAAGCCGCAGCCGCGCAAGAGCACATTGCTAAAGAACATCAGTCGCAATCTGGAGCATACAAGCGCCCCATCATCGTTTGCGCCAACAACGGCTTCAACTATCTCGAGGACGCATTCGCCTTCCTGAAAAGCGGCGGCGACACGCTCGACGCCGCGCTCAAAGTGGTCAAGGGACCAGAGGACGATCCCAACGACACCAGCGTCGGCCTCGGCGGAATCCCCAACGAAGAAGGAGTGGTCGAGCTCGACGCCTGCTGCATGCACGGACCGACGCGCCGCGCCGGCTCGGTCGGGGGTGTGCGCAACATCAAGAACGTCTCGCTGGTCTCCAAGGCCGTGTTTGAGCACACCGGACACGTCATGCTGGTCGGCGAAGGCGCCGAGCGCTTCGCCGTGGCCGTCGGCTTCCCGCGCGAGAACCTGCTCACCGACCACTCCCGCAAGATCTGGCTGCTGTGGAAGGAATTCCATTCCACCGACGATTGGTGGGGACCAGGCCTCGGCGACCCACACTGGCAGGCCCCTGACCTTAAGCCCGGTGACGCGAAGCCGCAGTCACAACTCTGGCAAGAGCGCTACCGCCGTTTCGAAGAACACGCAGCCAGCCTCGGCATCGCTCCCGAGTTGCGCCGCGACGCCATCCACAAAGTGCTGTTTCCGCCGACGGGCACGATTCACTGCTCGGCGTTAAACGAGAAAGGCGAAGTCTCCGGCTGCACCACCACCAGCGGACTGGCTTTCAAGCTTCCCGGACGTTGCGGCGATTCGCCGATCATCGGCGCCGGCTGCTACACCGACCAGGACGTAGGTTCGGCCGGAGCGACCGGCAGTGGTGAAGAAAACATCAAGGTCGCGGGCGCTCACACTATCGTCGAGAACATGCGTCGCGGAATGTCCCCGCAAGAAGCCGGAATGGATGCGCTCACGCGCATCGTGCGCAACTACAACAGCGACATGAGCAAGCTGCGCTTCGTCGACATGACCTACTACATCCTGCGCAAAGACGGCGCCTACGCCGGGGTTTCGCTGTGGGAAGGTTACCAGGCCGGCAAACCGCACAAGATCGCCCTGCATGACGGCACGCGCCGCGCCGAGAAGACTGTGGCGCTGTTCAAAGGCTGGTCGCAGGATTTTCCGCCGGAACCCAACATTCCAGAGGAACTGAAGAAGGAGTATCTGAAATAGCGGCCAATGATTCTACATGAACCTCACCTTCACATCCGGACCCTTCTCCAAGTGGATGCTCTCAATGAAGCGCACTTTGCCGGTGACCTGGGTGAGGATCACCGACGAAGTTCGCGTGCCTTCGCCGAAGAAGCGGACGCCCTTGAGCAGCGCCCCGTCTGTCACTCCTGTGGCAGCGAAGATGAGTTGCTTGCCCGGAGCGAGATCCTCGGCTTCGTAGATTTTGTCTTTGTCTTTGACGCCCATGCGAGCGAGGCGTTCTTCCTGGTCGGGTTTCACCACCAGGCGGCCGAGCATGTAGCCGTTGAGGCAGCGGATGGCAGCGGCGGTGATCACGCCTTCGGGCGCACCGCCTGAGCCCATGACCGCGTGCACGCCGGTGCCGATGACGGCGGCGGCGATGCCGGCCGAAAGGTCACCGTCGCCGATCAGCCGGATGCGGGCGCCGGCGGCACGAATATCGGCAATCAGCTTGTCGTGGCGCGGGCGGTCGAGCACGATCACGACCAGGTCTTCCACATCGCGCTCCATTCTCTTGGCGATGTTCTTCAGATTGTCGGCTACGGGCGCGTCGAGTTCGACGGCATTCTTGCAGGAAGGTCCGACGACGATTTTCTCCATGTAACAATCGGGAGCGTGTAGCAGGCCTCCGCGTTCAGAGGCGGCGAGCACGGTAATTGCCCCGGGCGCGCCAGTGGCGCACAGATTGGTGCCTTCGAGCGGATCGACGGCAATATCGACCTCGGGCACTTCGCGGCCATCAGTGAATTCGGCGCCGACTTTTTCGCCGATGTAGAGCATGGGCGCTTCGTCGCGCTCGCCCTCGCCGATGACGATCGTCCCACGCATGGGAATGGAGTCCATGGTCTGCCGCATCGCCTCGGTGGCCACCTGGTCAGAGAGCTTGCGTTCGCCTTGGCCCATGGTGCGGGCCGAAGCGATAGCGGCCACTTCCACGACACGCAGAAATCGCGACGCGAGGTCGCTTTCAATGTTTTCCCCGAAACTGCGGGCCTTGCCGTCGTGACGAGTCTGCGTAGCCATAAGAGCCTCCCAGCATGCAGTACGAACCGGCCATTTCGACCGGCCTGAGAATATAACCCAATCGCAGGGAGATTGAAAGAAATGGCTGCAGCCATGAGAATAACCGATAATTGGACCCTTAGCTGATGTGTTATTCTCACAAGCTTGTCTTGAAAAGAGACCCGATGCCGGAATCGCGCCCGCTAACCTTTCTGTGCATCACCACCTACGAAAAGGGACAGGAGTTCATGCGCGAGTGTAAGCGCCAGGGCTGCCGCGTGCTCCTGCTTACGGCGGAGAAGCTGCGCAATGCCGACTGGCCGCGGGCAAGCCTGGACGACACGTTCTATCTTCCCGCCGAAATTCCTCTCGCCGACATTGTGCAGGCCGTGACGCACCTGACGCGTATGCAAAAGATTGACCGCATCGTCGCGCTCGACGAGTACGACATGGAGACCGCTGCGACCTTGCGCGAACACCTGCGCGTGCCGGGGATGGGACTGACCACCATGCGCTATTTCCGCGACAAGCTGGCCATGCGCATGAAGGCGCTGGATCGCGGCGTGCGCGTGCCCGATTTCGTTCCAGTCCTCAATCACGGCGACATCCGATACTACCTCGAACATGTTCCGGGGCCATGGGTGCTGAAGCCGCGGCAGGAGGCGTCGGCGATCGGGATCAGAAAGATTCATGCCGCCGACGAGTTCTGGTCCGTGCTGGAGCAACTGGGAGACAAGCAGTCCTCGTTCCTGCTGGAAAGATTTGTTCCGGGCGAAGTTTACCATGTGGACTCGGTGGTTTCGGAAAACGAAGTGGTCTTTGCCAATGTGAGCAAATACGGCAAGCCGCCCATGAATGTGGCGCAGGGCGGCGGAATTTTCACCACTTGTGTTGTGCCGAGAGGTGGTGATGCGGACATGGGCTTGCGGCAGATCAATCGAGATCTGATTGCGGCGTTGGGACTGGTGCGGGGTGTGGCGCATGCGGAATTCATCCAGGCACAGGCGGATGGGCATTTCTATTTTCTGGAGTGCGCGGCGCGGGTGGGCGGCGCTTACATCAACGAGATGGTCGAGGCAGCTACCGGCATTAACCTATGGCGGGAGTGGGCCCGCATCGAGGTCGCGGGGGGAAAGGGAAGTTACCGGCTTCCTCCGGTACGCGAGGAATACGCGGGAGTGATTATTTCCCTGGCGCGGCAGGAGAATCCCGACACTTCGGCGTACAACGATCCGGAAGTGTTCGTGCGAATCAAGAAGCATCACCACGGGGGATTGATTTTGCGATCTACCAATCCGGAACGGGTACGGGCGCTGCTGGAGAACTACGCTGTTCGCTTTGCCGAGGAGTTCCTGGCGGTCGAACCGCCGCGGGAAAAACCGACTGCGTAGGCCGCAATTCCCTTTCCACAAGACCGAGCACAGACTAGAACGCGTCAATCCCCGTCACGCTCTGGCCGATAATCAGCGAGTGCACGTCGTGCGTGCCCTCGTAGGTCTTCACCGATTCCAGGTTCATCATGTGGCGCATGATGGGGTAATCGTCGGCTACGCCGTTGGCTCCGAGGATATCGCGGGAGAGGCGGGCGCACTCGAGGGCCATCCAGACGTTGTTGCGTTTGGCCATGGAGATGTGCTGGTGCTCGACCTTGCCTGCATCTTTCAGGCGGCCGACCTGCAGCACCAGCAGTTGCGCCTTGGTGATTTCGCTGATCATCCACGTGAGTTTGTCCTGCACGAGCTGATGCGAGGCGATGGGCTGGTCGCGCCACTGCTTGCGCAAGATGGCGTACTGCAGGGCGCAGTCGTAGCAGGACATGGCCGCGCCGATCGCGCCCCACGCGATGCCGTAACGCGCTTGATTCAAACACATCAGCGGCGATTTCAGCCCGTCGCTTTTCGGCAGCAAGTTCGACTCGGGGATGTGAACGTCCTGCAACGACAGCCCCGAAGTGACCGAGGCGCGGAGCGACCACTTGCCGTGAATGTCGTCGGCTTTGAAGCCAGGTCGGTCGGTTTCTACCAGGAAGCCGCGAATCTTGTCGTTCTCATTTTCCACCTTGGCCCAGATCACGGCGACGTCGGCGATGGTGCCGGAAGTGATCCACATCTTCTCGCCGTTCAGAACATATTCGTTGCCAAGCTTGCGAGCGCGGGTGCGCATGCCGCCGGGATTGGAGCCGAAACCGGGCTCGGTGAGTCCAAAGCAGCCGAGCTTTTCGCCCTTCTGCATGGCCGGCAACCAGGTCCGCTTGTGCTCCTCGCTGCCAAACTCATAGATTGGGTACATCACGAGCCCCGACTGCACGCTGACGAAGCTGCGCACGCCGGAGTCTCCACGTTCGAGTTCCTGGGTCATCAGTCCGTACTCGACGTTGCCCATGCCGGCGCAGCCGAATCCCTTGAGGGACGCGCCAAAGAAGCCGAGATCGGCCATGGGCTTGACCAGTTCACGCGGGAAGCGGCCGGCGCGGTTGCACTCTTCGATGATAGGGACAAGGTTGTCTTCGATGAACTGGCGCGTGGTGTCGCGGACCAGGCGCTCCTCTTCGGTGAGCAGCGAATCAAACTGGATGAAATCGACACCGCGAAATTTGATGGCAGGCATGATGAATCTCCGTGACGATGAAAATGGATCACAGCTCCAGAAATTAAAGATCCAGAAACGACCCAGAAACAGATCCCGCAAACGATGCAGTCAGACAGGTTTGCCGCCCGCAGGGACGGGGCGCGTGCCGGAGGGCAAACATATGACGGTAGCAGGGGCGAGGGAGCGTGGTCAACGGGAGCGCGCCAAAGCCCGCCAAAGCCGCGGCAGTACGTCGTTAACCATCACAAACCTGACCAAACATAAGGGAAATTCGAATAGGCAAAAAACCTTCATCCTTCCTGGCCAAGGCATAGTGGATGTTTGGAGTATGCAAGAACCTCCCTCCTTGACGGGGATTGCAGGGCACCCGAGAATACCTAAGATTCCAACCGGTGCTGGCGAACCCCCAAGTCGCTGGGTTTCCCCTACCCCTACGCGGCCAGATTACCGAATTATTTTGTCAGAAGGGCAAGGCTGCGGTATGGCGTGGCCAAAACTACTTCCCTGACAAAATCCGCTCGATCTGCTGCAGGTGGTTGATATCGTGTCCGGCGAACATGCGCGCGATGTGTTCGATTGTCTCCTGGCCGCGCTCGGCGTGCATTCCGTAGTGCTTCCACTGCTCAGGCGTCAGGGATTTGAGCAGCGCGAGATTGGCCTCCCGGACCGCGCGAAACTGCTCGACTGATTTGCGAGGATCGCGCTTGTTGTAATGCCCGCTGGTCACCCAGGAATCCTGATCGAAAGCCGCGACCGGAGTGCCAGGCGCACCCAGAATCAGCCGCATGCGAAAACCGCCGACGATTTCCGCATCGGCAAGGTGCGCAAGAATCTCGCCAACGGACCACCGGTCAAGCGCCGGGCGCTTGCGCAATTTGGCTGTAGACACGCCTTTAATTAGCCGCTCAAGTTTTTTTGCCGTCGCGGCTTGCACGGCCAGCGGCTGCTTGCCTTCGGTGTATTCAAGTACGCGCTGAGTGTATTGCTGCGGCGTTTCCTTCATTTCGTTCGTCTCCCGCGGCCGGTTTACAAGGTCATTGTTGCGTCTCTACTGGCTGGCCTTCTGGCCCGCTTGAAACGTCGTCCACGGCCCCGCTTTCATATCGCGCAGCAGGGGCTTCTGCCACGAGTATTCCGGATGCCGCTCCAGAAAATCGGCGGCCAGGAAATCCGCTCCGCAGGGATGGCCGGCGCGCGCAACAAAACTCATATTCGCAGCCATCTTGCTGTCGGTGGCTTTGCCCTGCACCGCTCCCCCGGGATTGTAGGGATTCCATTCCCATTCCTTCACGCCGCGCGGAGAGTTATCGACGTGGCCACATAGCGAGCGCTCGTCCGGCTGCGGCTTGTCTGACTCGAAGCTGTCCACGTGGTCAGACAAGAATTGCTGAGCCACCTCAACATCGATCTTCCCTTTCGCCTGTTTCATGAGTTCTTCCGCGCGCGCGTGCCGCGCATTCATCGACGATGACCGATCGTTGGGATCGAAGCCGCTGGTCTCCTCGCGAATCAGCTTGGGATCGCGCGCAAAGTTCGAGCTGACAAAGTATCCATCTTTCGTCCGCCAGAGCGGCGTGTTCTTCAGCCCGAGTTCGAGATAGGCGATCTCTCCCGTCTTCCGGTCACCGACGAGCCAGTCGTTGGCGTAACCGCCGTTGTTTCCTTCCTCGATGATGCGCACGTAGTCGTCAATGCTCTTGGCATACTGCAACGCCTTGCGCGAGCGCACGAATTCCGGCTTGCCGTTCGGATCCCAGCCCTCGAACTGCGCGATGGTGGTCTCGGTGATCATGATCCCCGCCGCGTTTACGCCGAAATCATCGTCGCTGGTGATGACTCCGGGAAAGCCATCCATCAGAATTCGCTGGCCGTGCAGCGGCAAAATGTCGAAGATGATCACCCAGCGCTCGCCCTCCAGATAGCTCGTCCAGTTGTTGTGCGCAATGACGATCTGATGATCCTTGGTGTAGGCGCCCGTGGCAATAAAGGCGCTGCAATTGCCCGGAGCCGCCAGCTTCGGCGCCTTGGCTTGTTTCTCCCGCTGATTCAGCCAGGGCACGTAGTAGTCCGGAACTTCTTCAAACGCATTCAGCGCCACAATGTCATACACATCCAGGTCGACTCCATGCGCCTTCACGCCATCGGCAATACCTTGCAGCTCTTGCTGATACTCGGCATCAATGTGCGGCCAGAGCATCTCCCGCGCCGTCTTGCGAAAGAACTCCCAATCGCGCTGCGTTTCGTGCGTGTCAAATAGCTTGATCGCTTCGAGCGCATCGGCAATCTCCGGAGCCAACAGGTAGCCGTGCTGGAACCCAATGTCGGAAGGCGAGCCTTCCAGATGGACATAGGTCCAACCACCCTGCCGGAAGCGGTAACTCTTTTCCAGCCGGGGGTCGGAAGGTGAAGGGATGGCTGGTTTCGCAGGCGATGCGAAGGCAGGTTGAGCTACCGAGCTAGCGAAGACAACGACTGCAATTCCGAAATGCCGCAACGGAGAAAAGATGAGCCTGTTAGACATTGGCGTTCCTCTACTCTGAGTGAAGGCCATTGTAGCCGAATTCGGAAAAAAACAAGCGGAGCATGTTTCGCCCCGCTGCAGCCTCTTAGCGGATGGCTTATGGCGCCGCAGCCGAGACGTACACTTTGTGCGCGGCAACCAGTTCCGCATTGGATACTTCCGTCGTAACCTTGATTCGCTGCCACCCACTCTTTTTCGGTGGTTTGGCAATGAACGTCAACCAATACTGATGGTCCAGATGGCGTCCCATATCCTCGAGGAAAGGGTCGAAACTCACCGGGGCGCCAGTGAAGCCGATGTAATAGGATTCGCCGCCGGTTTCCTCGGCCGCACGCGAGAGATAAATCTGCCCCCAATAGTTTTGCCAGTAGCTATGGCCGAAGTGCCCCGCCCCCGGGGTGTAGATGGCGAAGACTACGATGCCGGCGCGCTGAGCATCGTCGATGGCCGCGTCCAGGTAGGGATCTTGCAAATCCCCGATCCCGTAATAACGGTCGATTCCATCGGATGCCATCAGGACCTCTCGGCGGGCAGAGCTTTCCGGCCACCGCTTGATCAGATCGCTGAGAGAAAAATATGGACTGGCATTAACGCCGCCGATTCCCATAGGAAGGCGCAGGGCTTTCGCAGCTAGAGCATGATCGCTAGTCGGGCTCTGCTCCACTCTCGCCATGCCGTTCTGCATGTAGGCCACGCCGATCTTCGTGGACGGCGGCTGAGCGGTGATGAACTTGCGCAGATCGTCGAGTTGTCTACCGAGACTGACGTTGGAGCCATCGTCGAGCAAAATAAAGAGTTCGAGCCCCGCGTGCTCACCTTGCGCCGGAACCCAATCCGTGACTTGGTCGCGATCACGACCCTCGTATACCATCACATCGCGTTGGCTTATATCAGGTACGTTCTTGCCATGACGAGCTTCGACTGTGACCAGCAAGTGTGCCGGTTCCCCTTGCGTACCTGTATTCTGCGCACAAACGTTGCCGGTGACGGACACCCACAGGGCAAACCCGAGTACAGCCTTGAGTAGACGACCAGATTTATTCATGAATGTTCCTCCGAAATGTCGGCCTTTTGCTGGCCAATGGGTAGCCAGGCCTTTCTACTGTTCATTTAGATGCGCCGGAACCTAGGTACGAACTTGTTCTGCCCATCTTCGTGCCCGCGAAGTGCGCACGAAGACGAACATGTTGGCGCAGCTCTTCTGAATCGGTCCCCTACGAGGGCTACTCCGAACTAACTTGCGACTCCCTCGATAACGCCTAGGACATCCCCTCTCTGTGCCTGAAGAATGTTGCGTGTACTTTCACCCTACAAACCCGCGGCAACCTCCCGACAACTCAGCCGACTCCCCGATCGTCCCGTCAGATGTCCGTACGTTGCTCTGTATGCCGCTGTAAATACCAGCAGGGCGCGTATCCCGCACGGGGAAACAGCGCGTGGACACAGGTTTGCGTCTCCGGTGGGTTGAAGATGTATTGGGTTTTGCCACTTTTCTGCGGCACCGCGTAGTAAGGCATCACCGTGACTTGTCCGAACGGCTGGCGGTTCTCCGCGACGCGGTAGCGGAAAACAACATAGTCCACAGCGTAGGCAAACCCCGTCACGCCCAGCGCGGAGGAAAGTCCGACCACGACCACTCGCTTCAGGAAATGTTTGATTTTGGCTCGTTGCGCTGAACTCACCGCGTGCCATTATACCTGCGGCTGTATCGCGACAGGCCGCTTCGTGGAAGACATTTTTCCGGCGAGATTCTAACTCCCGCCCGCTTCCGCCCGCTCCCGCTCGTTGACAACTCCCCGCTTCCACAGGCAAACTGGCTCGTCCGCAAATTACAGGCTGCGGTGAGCCCTTACGGGCCAATCCAGAGGACAGTTGCGGGTCTAACACTTATTCATCGGCCATGGAGCAATCAGTCTCCTACACGCTCGATTCCACTTTGGAAACCGTGGACCATGCGGAGGAAAAGGCTACCCGCATCGCCACAGAACTAGGCTTTGGAGAAGACGAAGTGATGCAGATTTCCATGGCGGTGCGCGAGGGCGCGGTCAACGCCGTTCTGCATGGCAACGCCTATGCCCCGGATAAAAAGGTTATCCTGGCCTTCGAGCGAACTCCGGAAGACCTCGTCATCACGATTCGCGATCAAGGCAAAGGCATCGACTTGAACGGAATTCCGAATCCTCTGGCGCCGGAAAATCTGCTCAAGACTTCGGGACGCGGCATTTTTCTTATGCGTTCCTTCATGGACGTGGTGGAAATCCGCCCGTCCCAAACAGGCACCGAATTAAAACTGATCAAACACGTCCACGGTTCATCCGCGGGCGGCAAGGAGGCGTCTCAGTGAGCATGAAAGTTAGCACTCGGCAGGTGGACGGAGTCACCATTGTGGACTGCAGCGGCCGTGTCACCCTCGGCGAAGGCAGCGTCCTGATGCGCGACACCGTACGCGACCTCCTCGCCAAAGGCAACAAGAAGATTGTCTTGAACCTCGGCGAGGTCAACTACATCGACAGCTCCGGCATCGGCGAGCTGGTGAGCGCTTTCACCACCACCAAAAACCAGGGCGGCGAACTCAAACTGCTCAACCTAACCAAGAAGGTGCACGACCTGCTCCAGATCACCAAGCTCTACACCGTCTTCGATGTGAAGGAAGACGAGACCGCGGCGGTCAAAGCCTTCAAGTAGACTTCCGCACCAGGTACACGCTCTACAAATGGCCGCCGGGGGCCGCCGGGGTGCCCCACTTCTCGCTTCCTTTGCGAGAAGTGGGATTTCCGCCGCCAGACCGTGGACGATCCGCCACGAGCCCGGCAGCAACATTCCCAGGTCTCGCAAAAGCGTGAGACTTGGGGCACTCGGCACCTTAAGCGCGAGAGAAATCCGTAGCCCATCCTTGTGATATCGAACCTTGCCCCGCCCAACAACTCGTTCCACAATTGCCCAAGCAAAGGCAGTAAGGACGCTCCGGCCTAAGAGTCGGCCCGTGACTCCTTTGTTTTCCGGATCTTGGACGGGTCCGGCCATGGCTCCACTCTGCCGCAGCGCCGGTGCTAGCCCTGAAGAATACGAATTGGCGAAGCCATTGTGCCGAGTGAAAATGAGGTAAACGACCGCTCACCGCGCTGAGTGGCGGGAATCCGGCTTGCGGGAGCTGCTAAATTGTTCAATCGTCGTTTCAAAAGCCTGAATCGTTAGACGTTCGAGCGTTCGAGCGGCCATTTTCGCAACTCTTCGGAGAGCACCCAGCGGAAAGCAGCGGGTCATAAGGCCATACCGCCGATCACCGATCGTCGAATGGTTTCGCGTGGCCGGACAAAACCCTTGCCATGGTTGTCTGAACCAGGGTCGTCTGAACCACGGTTGTCTGAACTAGGGTTGTCTTAACAAGGAATTCACCAATTCGCATCGCCAGTTCCTCCCAGCCTCGAGACATCCTCTCCGAAACATCACTTGCTGCAAACCTCGCTGCGGGCAAAAAGTTGAGCTGTGGTCAGATTTTCTCCGGCTTTGGATGAGTAAAACTGCTCCAGCCCTCAGACCATTCCCTTCCGCAGTTCCTCCAGTGGATACTTCGTCCCCCGCCAAACAATCCCGCCGTTCCACAGCGTATGAAACATCGAACGCAACAAGGTATAGACGAACAGCACCGTGCTGACTGGATGCAGCGCAAAATAATAAGCCGGAACCAGCGAACGCCACGACATGCCCAAATAAATCAGGAACATTGAAACCAGCGCAATGGCATAAGGCAAACGCTCCCACCCATGCGCCAGCCAAACACCCAAAAACGGCATGAGATTCAGAAAGGCCAACCCAAACACCGAGATGAGAGTACGCCACCACTGGAAGGACAACACCGCGAAACAATTCTTCGTCAGATTGTCGACCACGCCACTCGCACCGTGCGCCCAGCGAATTGAAATCAAGTCTGAGCCAAACACATTGCGCTGCGCGAAACCGGCATTCTTCACCACCTTGCCCAGCTTCATGTCGTCCAGCACTTCCATGCGCAACGCTTCGTAGGTTCCCACCGCCTCATACACGCTACGCCGAATTAGGTTGAAGGCCCCAACCCCCATGTGGTCTCGGGTCTTCGGATCGGCCACCTTCCACGGCCGGTGTCCGAAGACAAACATCATCTGAAAAAATGCGATCATCATGTACTCGCCCGGCCGCTTCATGATCATCTGCGGAAACAAGACCAGGTGATCCGCCCGCTCGGCTTCGGCGTAAGCCAGCGCGCGCCGCACCGAGTCCGGTTTGAACAGCACGTCGGCGTCGGTGAACAGCAGCCAGTCGCCATTCGCCTCATTGGTGGCCGTCCACATAGCGTGTGTTTTTCCCAACCAGCCCGCGGGCAATTCGCGGTGATGAATCACACGGAGAAGCGGGCGCCCCATTTCTCGCGTTCTTTGCGAGAAGTGGGGACTTGGAGAGTGGGGATTTCCAGCCATCCTTTCCATGATTTCCTCCGTACGGTCGGTCGAGCGATCGTTGACGGCGATCACCTCGTAGTTGTCATAGTCAAGCGCAAGCAACCTCCTCAACGAGGATTCGATATCCTCCTCTTCATTGCGTGCAGGCACAATGATCGAGACTCGCGGACTGTACCCAGCAGCTACCGCATCGCGGTCCCATTCCGGCTTCGAGACATCGGCAACGCTCGGCATGCCCATCGCAGCGTCGACGATGCGAGAGAACCAGACCAGCGCGAGAATCGTCCCTGCAATCCAGTGAAAGTAATGCATCCCCGCCTAGCTCTTCCCTGTCTCAGTCGGCGCGCCTTCGATTCGAACCGGTGGCGCGAACCTCATCCCGTAGAACAGTATGGCAGATGAAAGGGCGGTCGCCAGGACCGGCGCCACGAAGGCAAGCCGCAGTGAGTAGTGGTCGGACACGTAGCCAATCAACCACGCCGAGGGCACGTCGCCCAGCAGGTGGAATATGAAAATGTTAACCGCCAGCGCCCCCGCGCGGATGTGAGCTCCCACCGAGTTAATAACGGCAGCGTTCAAGGGCCCCGTGTTCAGCAAGAGCAGGAACTCCGCCAGGAAGATAGCCACAACCATCCGGTTTCCAGCGGCATGAATTGCGATCCACATCGCAGGAATCCCCAACCCAAGGCTAACCGCAGAGACTAAGTAGTGGGCAGTGCGAGTCTTCCGCAGCAAGGCATCCGAGAGCCAGCCTCCAGCCAGAGACGCCACCAGACCATTGACAGCGATGCTCAGACCAAAAAGGTTGTTGGCCTGTCCCAGGGTGTAATCATGCACGCGATGCAAGAAGGTCGGCATCCACACTTGTAGTCCGCCCAAGGCGAAAGTCATCATTGCCATACCAAATGTGGCGGTCAGGAAGGCGGGATTCCTCGCCAATCCTTTGAGGGTGTCCCGGTCCGGCGATTTTTCCAAATGGTCAAATTGGCCAAGCGCAGGTTCTGGGATGAAAAGCAGTAATAGCGCGAGCAAAGCGCCCGGCGCGGCTCCCACGTAAAATGGCGCACGCCATCCGTATGCCGGTCCCATCAATCCACCGAGAACATAGCCCAGCGCCGTGCCCACGGGAATCGCCAGGTAGAAGATTCCCATCACGCGCCCACGCTGGCTCTCTGGGAACATGTCCGCCACGAACGTAGGAGACAGAATGACAAAACTCACTTCGCCGATTCCCACCAGAGTATGCCGGATCAGAAGACCGGTAAAATCGTGCGTGAACGCCGTAAGCAGCGTAGCGCCACTCCAGACCAGCGCCCCGGCGATGATCACCGATTTTCTCGAGAATCGCTCCGCCAGCGGTCCCATGAACGGCGCAGCGAACATGTAAAAAATGAAGAAAACGCTGGTCAGCAAGCCAAACGCGGCGTCGCTGCGATGAAATTCCGCCTTCACCAGATCCTGCACCGCAAAAAGCACCGAGCGGTCGATGTAGTTCAGCAGGTTCAGCGCCGTCAACAGAGCCAGCGCCGTGCGCGGATAGAGTTTCGTCGCAGCCACAGGTCGAGCGAATATAGCACGACCTTCAGGTCAAACTAATCACGCTTTCTTCTTCCCTTTCGCCCGCGGCCATCTCGCCACCACCGTCGTCGAGATCCCTCCCCGTGGACGGAATTCAGCCTTCACCTCGGCCCACACCGGCTTCGCCCAGCGCACCACGTCCTTCAGGACGCGGTTCACGACGTTCTCCTGAAAAATCCCCAGGTTCCGGTAGCAATGCAGATACTCTTTGTATGATTTCAGTTCCAGGCACAGTTTGTCGGGCTGGTAACGGAGCGTGATCAAGCCAAAGTCGGGTAGCCCCGTCTTCGGGCACACAGAAGTGAACTCCGGATCGTCGATGACGATCTCGTATCCAGGAAACTGGTTCGGCCAGGTTTCGATCTCAGGAAACTTGGCGTCCAACCCGGCGGCGGCGTGCTCGGGCGTGTAGCGCGGTTTGGGCATGGAGGTATTGTCCCACATGCATTGGGAAGTGGGCGCGTGTCGATCATGCCGGCGCTCAACGATCGAGCTTCAATGGACTCGGATGTTTTGGCTCGTAAACGCCGATCTTGCCGCCGCCGGGAAGGCTGAAGCTAGCAACTTTTCCCCAACGTTGTTCGCTCACATCCGAAACCTTCACCTTCTTCGACTTGAGATCTTTCAAGGTCTCCGCGATGTCATCGCACAGAAAGTAAAGCTCGTGCTGGTCGTTCTTTTCGGAATCATGAAACGCGGCTTCGAGCGGCGGCATGGCGAAAATCAACCAACCATGGCCGCCATCAACCGAGGAAAGCTTGAGTACATCGCGGAAGAAGGCCCGGTCCGCTTCCGCATCCTTGGTGTAGATAACAATATGCGCGCCGTTGATCACAGGTGAACTCCGGTCTCAAAATGATGAACAGGAGAGCGAACGCAATCCCCCCAGACTTTAGTCTGGGTGAGTGAGCGGACTAAGACGTAATCTCCCTTGGTTTCAACATACCGTCGAAGGATGTCGATAGCTACTCCACCGGTTGAGGCAGCGAAGTAGCCCGAGTTCCAAAGCGTTCGGGAATGGTTCGACCAGAACTGAGAACCATTTTTCTGTGAGGATATCGAACAGCGGATTCAGTCGCAACCCTGGGATGAACCGCGTAATTCTCCGCTTGACAATCTCAGCCGCCGGGTGCAGAATTCTTAATGGCGAATAGAAAGCGAATACGCCTCCGAAGCGTTTGGGAATGGTTCGACCAGAACTGAGAACCCTAACGATTGAGGAAGAACTTGGAAGAGACGGACTTGAGACGAGCAACGGCGGTAGAAACAGAAGTGGATGGCGGGCATTCGAGTAGGAAATGGATGGGTCAGACTCGCCGTTCCCTTCGGGGACTCGGTATTTGTAATAGGAAGCCATGCGAGGAAGCCATTTTATCAGGGAATTTAGACGAGAGGAGGTAAGAACATGACGACGAAACTTCACGAGGAAAACTATGGGATCGATGAGCCGATGGACACTGTGGCTACTACTTGTATCGTCAATGTTCCAGATTCTCTTGTTCCCGTACTCGATGTCCTGCTGTCTCGGGTCCGGCAGGATTCGTTGCCTCGTATGCTGCAGAATCGTAAACTCTCCTCCTCGAAGGATTACCCAGAACTACTGTGTGTGGTGGCGAAGTCGCTGATCGCAAAGTACCAGCGGAATCGAAAGTGCGTTACTGTGAAGCACATTGTTCTGCCCATCTGCGGAGACAAGGGAAAGCAGGTCAAGTTGGTAGACGGGGGATTGAGGATTCCAGCCCTGTTCAAGAAGGAAGTGCTACCCGTTGCCTTTCCCAAGCCGGTGTATGGATTCGTTCGCAGTGTCGAGTTTTTCAAACGTAGCAGGCAATGGCGATGCTCGATTTGCTCCTGGACGCCTGTGATGGCCGAGCGAACCTTGGAAGGTTGCGTTGGGATCGACCGCAACTCAGTGGGGAATGTCGCCGTACTGGCAGACCCCCAGGATTCGACCCAGCAGGATGCAAGCAGAACTTTCGCAACCGTAGAGCCAAAAAGTGTCGTACCCTGCGGGCTCTACGTAAGAAGCAATCACGACGCACCAAGCACGAAAATCACATAGTGAGCAAACAGATTGTTTCCTATGCCGTAACCCATCGCCGCGTCATTGTGGTAGAGAATCTGGAGGGGGTGCGCAAGCCTAAAAGCAAGATTAAAGGCTATGTCAACCGCTCGCAGTGGTCGTTCTACCAACTGCTGCAGTTCATCCGGCACAAAGCGGCTTTGCGAGGCATACCCGTCATCGAAGTCCATCTTGCGTATACAACGCAGAACTGTTCGCGATGCGGTCAGAGAAACACTCCAGAGGGTAAGGTGTATGTCTGTGAGCACTGTAGCCACAAAGACCATCGGGACGCTAACGCTGCCTTCAACATCGCCCAGCGAGGTTTGGGCATACTGGTGGGATTCGCCAAGGACTCAGTGAGCCTTGGTGGGGCTTTATTGGTGACGCCCTATTCTGGCGGTCAGGAGTTGGCTTATGCCTAACTCAGACTCAAAGAATCCCCGAGTTTACTCGGGGAGCATCAATCTCATGCTCGACCAGAGCGCGCAGCCATTTTCCGATTCCAATCGACATCATCGCGGTCAGATTTACGTTTATCTTGCCATGCTCGGAGTCAGCACTCCTCCGAATTACGGCCTGACTTCGGAAGAGGTGCGGGCTAAGAGCCAATAGCGTTCCTTTGCCGATTTTCGGACCTCTACCTGGCCTTTTCAGTTAGCGGTGGGGCGTCTCCAAACCCGCCCGCTCACGCATCCCCAACCCTCCACCCGCATCTAATCATGCAACGGCTTGGGTAGACGGCGTTCTTTCGTGGCCGCCTCAGTGGTAAATTAGTCCTTGCAGTTGTCCTGGCCGCGCCCTGAAAGATAACCGGTTGGCAGCAACCAACAACAATTCGAACGGACGTCCTGCCACGCGCAAAGGCCGCATCTGGTTGACAGTCGGAGTACTCGGCTTACTCGCCGTGATCCCTATTTTCACCCGACCCGGCCCGTTGAAGGTTCGCACCACCACGGTGGAACGCGGCCCCATCCGCAGCCTGATTTCCACCAACGGCAAAGTCGAGCCCATCCGGAACTTCGAGGCCCACGCCCCCGTCGCCACCACGGTAAAGCGTCTTCTTGTAAAAGAAGGAGACCATGTTCGCCTGGGACAACTGCTCTTGCAGCTCGATGATGCCGACCTGCGAAGCCAGGCCGCCCGCGCGCAGGCTCAGATGAAGGCTGCGCAGGCTGGTCAAGCCGAAGTCAACACTGGCGGTACCCAAGAAGAAGTCCTGACCCTTGACGCACAACTTATCAAAGCCCGCAATGCGCGCGACGCCGCGCAGCTCAATCTGGATACTGCCCGCCGCTTGCAGCAGCAGGGCGCAGCCTCCGCCGGTGAGGTCAAGCAGGCGGAAGACGCCTTCCAGCGCGCCCAGGCCGACACCACCCTGCTGGAGCAAAAGAAGAAAGACCGCTATTCCCAACCCGAAGTTGCAAAGGTTCAAGCCCAGGGAGCGGAAGCCCAAGCAGTTTACGGAGCCGCGGAAGATGCCCTCACGAAATCCAGCGTTCGCGCTCCCTTTGATGGCGTCGTCTACGCGCTTCCGGTGAAGCAAGGCGCTTACGTGCAGACCGGAGACCTGCTGTTGCAGGAAGGCGATCTTTCCCGGATGCTGGTGCGTACCTTCGTCGACGAACCCGACATAGGCCGCCTCGCCACCGGCCAGAAAATCGAAGTCACCTGGGACGCCCTCCCCGGACGCCTCTGGAACGGGGCTGTCAGTACCGTTCCCTCCACCGTCAAACTCCGCGGCACGCGCAACGTGGGCGAAGTCACCTGCACGCTCGACAACCATGATCGGCACTTGCTGCCCAATGTCAATGTGGGCGTTACCATCATCACCGCCGAACACAGCGGGGTGCTCACGCTGCTGCGTGAAGCCGTGCGCATTGACGACACTAGGCCTTACGTCTTTGAAGTGGTCGACGGCGAACTCAAGCACCGCGGAGTCGAAGTCTCCCTGCAGAACCTTACGCGGGTCGAGATCACGGCCGGGCTTTCCGAACATTCCGTCGTAGCCCTGTCCTCAGCCGACGCCAAGCCCTTGACCGAGGGCGCCCGCGTAAAAGTGGTGCCGTAGCAAATGAAGTGGATTGTGGGGAACGATGGGCATCCTCCGCGGGAGGCTCGTCATTCCGAACCGGGCGCCAAGCCCGGTGTGGAACCCGCTTTGCGACCTGCGTGGTCCCCGTGTGCCCCATTTCTCGCGTCCTTTGCGAGAAAGCCTGCCCTGAGCTTGCCGAAGCGAGGGGCTTTGGCTGTTCTTCTATCTCTGATGTTATGCTCCATCGCCGCAACCCAAACTCCCCAAGACCTTCTAGCCACCGGCCGCGTCGATCAAGCAATTCAAACGCTCGAGCAGCAGATCCAAACCTCGCCCACGGCGGAAGCCTACAACCTGCTCTGCCGCGCTCATTTCGAGCTGGGCGCCTGGGACGCAGGCATTCCGGCTTGCGAAAAAGCCGCGTCGCTCGCGCCCGATAACGGTCTCTATCACCTCTGGCTGGGCCGCATTTACGGCGAGAAGGCGGATCGCGCCAATTTCCTTAGCGCCGCCAGCCTGGCCGGGAAGGTTCGCGCTGAATTCGAACGCGCCGTCGAGCTCGCTCCCAACAATTGGGAAGCCCGCACGGATCTTGCCGAGTTCTATCTCGAAGCTCCCGCCATCGTCGGCGGCGGCAAAGACAAAGCGCGCACCCAGGCTGCTCTCCTCGCGCCCCTAAATCCTGCCATGGCGCACTGGGCGCTCGCGCGCATCGCCGAAAAAAACAAAGACAACGCCGCGGCCGAGCAGGAATATCGCGCCGCCATCGATGCCAGTCACGGAGGCGCCCGCGCCTGGGTGAATCTTGCCGGATTCTATCGCCACACGAACCGCCTCGACGACATGGAGCAAGCCTTGCGCACCATGGAGTCCAGCCCCCTCGATCATCCCGCGGCCTTGGTCGATGGCGCCGGCATGTTGTCGCGAACCGGTCGCGACGATCCAATGGCCATCCGCCTCTTGCGCCGCTACATCGCGTCATCCAACACCGTCGAGGAAGCTCCTGTCTTCAAGGCTCACTGTCGGCTCGGCGAGTTGCTTGAGAAACAAGGCGACCGCCCCGCCGCCGCCGAAGAATATCGCGCCGCCTTAACCATGGCCCACAGCTTCCGCCAAGCCCAGGAAGGACTGAAGCGGGCTACCCACTAGCCAGCCCTGGCGTCATCCATGGTTCCGAGAAGATAAGGTGCGGCGGCTCTTCCGGCCCTGCGTCGAGGAGGCCCAGAAATCATCGAGTCTCAGCCCAGGCCGAGGGCGTACGAGCGCTAGCAGCTAGTGCGTCGAATCCACATACTTAACCGAGCAGCCGTAGGGACGCGTCGCGGGCGTCGCTACTTGCTTCCCGGCCATGGCCTGCTCAAGCGCCAGACTGACGTAATTCGTCGCGCCAGGAACGTCGTTCAGGTCGGTAGTCGGTTTGTCGTCAATGGCGCCATCGTAGATCACGACGCCTTGCGGGTTGATGACAACCATCTGCGGAGATGTCTTCGCGTCGTAAAGATGGCCGATCTCACCGGTCGGGTCGAGTAGTGCGGCGGTCGGCGCAGCCTGCATCTTGGCCAGGTAGTCGTTCTCTTCGCTGGCGGTCACGTAACCCTGCTTGCCCGGCGCGGAAGACAGGATCGTAAACCAAACTACGCCCTGGCCCGTCCACTGCTTTTGCAGCCTCTGCATGTTGCCGCTCCTGTACTGCTTGCCCACGTAGGGGCATCCGTTGTTGTGCCACTCGAGGACCACATACTTTCCGCGATAGTCCGAGAGCCGAAAGGTCTTGCCGCTGCTCGCCGCAGCGTCGAACTCCGGCGCGCCCTCGCCGACTTTCGCGGCCGAGATCAGTAGCGGAGCTGCGCACAGCACCAGAACAACGACTGTCGGGTATAGAATCGAACGCTTCATATTGGTCGTCCCTCCTTTAAGGCTGGCACTGAATAGATTTCCCTACCTCAGCTGCTTTTCGCCGCGCTAGGTTTGCTGACAGGCGCATCAATCACGTAGGCCCGGTCGGTGGAAAGCACGAGCACGCCCTTCAGTCGCTCGATCGGTTTGAGAAGCTGATTAGACTTCCGCAGCGTCAGCCGGAAGCCAGCGGCCACCGTCAGAAGCTTCTGCGGCGCCGCGTTGTCAATTTGCGACTCGGCCAGCGGGAAGAAACTCGCCTGCGTGATCTGATGACCCAGGTTCGCGGTGAGCACGAAAGAGTCCTTCGTGTCGGCCACCCTGAATGTCCAGTTCCCCGGCGCTGGGCGCGGCAAAGACTTGCGCGTGGCAGTGAACAAATCCATGGTCCGTACGTCCTGGGTCCGAGAATCCGCAGCGGGCGATTGCGATTTGACCGGAAGAGTAAGCGAAAGTTGTGCCTTGCCCGGGATGCACATTTCGCGGCAAACCAGTACCTTTACCTCGGCGCCGAGCCGAACTGCCTGCTGCGCCGCCAGGCTGGCCTCCGCATGCATCGGCACCATTAGCGTCACCGCATCCTCGTAGCCAAAATCCACAATGCTAGACGTCTCGAGACGCCGCGGCGCAGGCCACTCCGTTGCTCCAGCGCTAAGACCCGCCGGCAACTGCCACTCCACGCGGGGCGGCTCGCCCGAGTCGCCTGGATTAACCCAGTAGATGTGCCAGCCCTGCTCGAGTTCGAAATGCAACCCGAGATAGAAATTATGTCCGACTGCGATCCCTCGATTCTCAGCGATGAGTTCTAGCGTGCCGTGTGGGATGGGCGTGCCTTCCGCCCCCGCAGTTTCCGCACACAGCAGCAGAACGACTCCGAACCTGAGAACGCGGGAAACTCCTGACCTTCGGTCACACCCTCGCATGTTTGCTTTGATGCAGGAATCGTCCGGGATGTTCTTTCTTATCGTACGGCGCGCCAGCGATTCCTTTCCTGAACCGTGTGTTATTAATAGCGGCCTTAAGCCCTCCCGGGTCCAGCCATTAGCGCTTAGTCGGCAAGACATTTGGATGGAACGGCTTCTACCCCAGCTATAATGCGACACCGATAGCTAAATAGATCAATGGCCAGCGTAAGAATGGACAAGTGGCTCTGGGCCGCCAGATTCTTCAAGACGAGAGCCTTGGCCGCGCGAGCCTGTGACCTCGGCAGGATTCAATCCAACGGGCGGCCCGTCAAGCCCGCGCGCGAAGTCCACATCGGAGACATGTTACGAGTCACCAACGATGGCGGCGACTTCGAGGTAGAAGTCCTGCTTCTCAGCGAAGTTCGCGGCCCGGCCTCGGTCGCCCAAACTCTCTACCGCGAGACCGAAGCCAGTCGCGAGCTCCGCCAGAAAGTAGCAGCCGAACGCAAAGCCATGAAGCAGTTCGAAGAGTTACCCGCAGGCAGACCATCCAAACGCGACCGCCGCAGAATCATCCAGTTCCGTGGCCGAGCCTGACCGCCGCGCGAACCCCAGCTAATCCAAAAGCAATTGGGTGTGGCTACTTTTTGGCAACGAGAAAAGCCCCGAAAAATCAGGTGATTTTGGACGTTGCCGCCGCGGAGATGACCGGAAACTCCCGGGTTATCGAGGAGAGGAAGGAATATCCCCGGGTTTAGGCGCTGCTTTTTTGATTTTTTCAGCCGGCAGTAGGTGGCGGCGGGCCTTTTGTGAAATTCCGTGCATCTGCTGAATGATCGACTGGAGACGCTGACGGTTGGCGATCCATTCACGGTAAAGCGCAGCGTGCTCGGCGGGTAGCCGCCGCGACACGGTTTTGCCTTTTTCCTTCCAGGAGAGTTGATAATAGGGGCCGTGCTGGCTGGCACGGTCGCTGGCGCAAGCGCAGTTGGGCTTGCCGCACTGCATCCAGCGCTCTACCAAAGTTCCTTCGCAGATAAAGCCGATTTCACGCAGGCGAGCTTTGAGCCGGACATATTCGCTCCGGTAGTGACGAAGCCGCTCTCGTCGTCGTTGATCCCCTGTTTTTTCTCTAGCCATACCTGCCCTTCTATCAGTATTATACGTGTAGACAACCATGCGGACAAGCTCAGTTTCCTAAAACTCCGGACCTTGGCGATGAGCACAGCCACCCACCTGGCGGTCCTGGAACGAATCGGCTCCGCCAGAAATGCCTTCGCCAACTTGGAGCACTGGCTTTATTCCCATACTTCGGCCACCCACAAGCTGCATACCATTGAAGTCGAACAGGAGCGCCGGGGACGCGAAGTCTTACGTTTGATGCTTCAGGCCCACATCGATAGCCGGGGCGACGGCTGTGTGGGCGATGGGCTTGTCGTCAGCCCACTAGGCTCTTCGGAGGAGATCGTCTATCGCCACAAGCGGCTCCGTTCTCGTCGTCTGATCACCGTCTTTGGACCCGTTTCCATCACCCGCATGGAATATAGTTCCCCGGGTCGGCGCAACCTCTATCCACTGGACGCCGTCCTGGGCTTGCCGGCTCGATCCTATAGCTACGAAATCCAGCGGCGCCTGGTCAAAGCCGCCGTCAAAGGACCCTTTGATGAGGCGATCGAAGAAGTTGCCGATGCCATCGGCGTAAGCCTCCCCAAACGCACGGCAGAACAGATCGTCGCCGACGCCAGCGTTGATTTTGACAGGTTTTACCGGGAGCGTAGCCTGCGGCTCTCTCCGGACAGCGGCCCCCTGTTGATCGCTTCCGTCGATGGCAAGGGCGTGCCCATGGTCAAGTCTGCCTGTGGGCAACGCAAAGTCCGACTCGCTCGGGGAGAAAAGCGAAACAAGAAACGCATGTCCACCGTGGGTGCCGTGTTTACCCAAAAACCCAACATCCGGACACCCGAGTCTGTGGTCGAGAGTTTGTTTGCCGAGTCCTCTAAGCCGCAGCACCCAAACAAACGCTATCACCGGCCGGAGCAGAAGCGGGTGTGGGCCAGCCTGCTGTTGAGCAAGGATGCTTTCATCGCCCAAGTACATGCCGAGATGCGGCGGCGAGATCCGCAGCACCAGAAAAGCTGGATCGTGGTGACCGACGGCGAGCGCGCCTTACAGCGCAAAGTGGCCGCCACCTTGCCAAGAATCGAACTGATCCTGGATCTGTTGCATGTCCTGGAGAAGCTCTGGGCCGTCAGTTACGTGTTCCATCCCGAGGGCAGCCCAGAAGCTCGTGAATTTGTGAAGGAACGGATCCTGCGCATCCTCCGGGGTGAGGTGAGCCAAGTTGTCAAAGGCCTGCGCCAAATGGTGACCAAACGTAAGCTCAAAGGACAAAGACGAGCAACTGTGCTGGCCGTAGCAGCTTATTACTACCGAAACCGCGCCCGCATGCGCTACGGCTCTTATCTCCGTAAAGGCTACCCCATCGCCAGTGGCCCGGTCGAAGGAGCCTGCAAGAACCTGGTCAAAGACCGGATGGAACGTTCCGGGATGCGCTGGACCCCGCCCATGGCCGAGGCGGTGTTGCGGCTGCGGGCCGTTTACCTCTCAGAGCATTTCGAGGAGTACTGGCCCTTCCATGTTGACCAAGACCAGAAGCGCCTCTTTCAGTCTGTGAAGTGGCGGAAGCTCGTTGCCAAAAAGTAGCCACACCCAAAGCAATTTCAAACCTCAAAAGTGGAAAATGAGATCGCTAGCCGCGGTAAGCTGATTATGCCGCCGCCCATTATCGTAAGCCGTCGTATCCCAGGCCCGCTCGAAACGTAGTTCCGGACGTATCTGCACCGTGGAGCCGATCCAATGGCACCACATGATCGTGTTCTCCGAATATCGGGTCGCGTAGCCCGTACGCTGCCCTTTTTTGTCGTCGAGAAAGTCGCTGCGAAACGACAGGAAGTCATGCGATGAAAGTTCCTTCTGCAAGAAATTAACCGCGGCATATTCCGGAGCGGTGCAACGCTGCTCTCCCGGCAGGCAATGGGCGGCATTAGCGCCTGTTTCTGGCTGAACCGTGCCTCCCAGCGCAGGCACATCGCGCTCATACATATACCAGGCCTCGCTTGCCATATGCCATGTCTTCGAGAATTTGTGATACCAGGTGCCGTCATACTGCTGCAGATTGTTGTAAGCGTACTTGCCGTTATTGATCCCGTTGGCGCAGACATAAAAATTGTCATTCACGGACTTCGTCGTATAGCTCAGGCAGGCCGTACCGGAAGGCTTCGCATCCGGAGTCCACAAGGCAACATCGTGACCGCCCGTCATCCCGAGTTGCACCAGCCACTGCTCGTTCAGCTTAACCGTCGCAAGCAAACCTGTATCGGTAAACGGATCGATCGCATAAAGCAGCGAGTGGCTGAAGATGTAGTTGTTGGGCGCGAGTTGCGCCTCGATTCCCGGAATCGAGATGAAGCGCCCCACCCTAACATTCATCCCCTGCCCCACCTGCGGAACGTAAATATCGATATATTCAAGCGCGGGATCAAAGCCATATTCACGATGATCGTTCAGCAATTGGCCGCTCCAGTAGCCCTTCGCCATCGTAAAGTGATAGTCCGTCCCATACAGGGCCGTAAGGTGGTAACCCCAGTCAATATGTTCGCGTTGCACTGAATCCGGCAACCGCTCAGCGTACAGAACAAATTGATTCATCTCCAAGCGATTCGCGTAATCATCGTTCGCCTCCGGCGCATTGCTATGTGAGGACGTGCTGAAGTTTAGTGTCGGATCGATCCAGCCATAAAGTTTGGTCCGGCTCCTGGCCTGATTGATCGCCGTCATCAGCGGATAACTGTTCGTGTCCGGTTCTCCGATAACTGGCGAACCGCCATACGACCAATCCGAATTTGGAAATGGCGGCGAATCCAGCGGCGAAGGAAGTCCCCGCCGCTCGGGGGTGGAGGAGGATGCAGCCGGCGACGAAGCAGACGTCCTCGACCAGTCCTGCCGATAAAACTGCGCCCAGCGGGTAAAGAAACCTTTCGCCTCCGCACTGCCGGGCTTCGGCGCGTCAGGTGGCAAATCCGTCCCAGTGGATTGTTGTCCCAGAGACAGATCGCACGATAAGAACACGACGCACACGAGTGGGAGCAGGAGGCATTGACAGCGGCGGAGAGTATTCCTTGGACGCATGCTGTTCAGGGCCTCACCGCGATCAAGGCGCGACGGCGAAGAATGTCACTACCGCGCTGCGAAACTGCTCGGGCGTCTGGATGTGCGGTATGTGGCCGCTATCCGGAACCTCGACCAGGGTTGAGCCTTTGATGGCGACATGTGTTTTGCGGCCCAGTTCTGGGTACTGTCCCGCGACGGACCGCAAGCTGGAAGGCAAGCGATTCTTCCCAACGACGGTGCGATCATCCTGTCCAATGATCAGCAGCGTCGGGCGGCTCATCTCGCCCACGTCGTAGACCACAGGCCGCTCGTAAATCATCGCAGGTAAGCGCCGGGGACCACGCATCGCGCGGATACTCGCCCGTATCGACCACGCTGGCCTGATCCCGCACGTAGATCTCGTATTCCGGCTTCCACGCTCCCGGGTAATAGCTCTTCGGTAATCGCGCATCTTCTAGTATGTCTGGCTCAACTCCGCCGTTTTGCCGTAGCCCCGAGCGAAGCCGAGGGAGCAGCCGAAGGGAACCTGCTTGTTCTCCGCAGGATATTCCACCTTCGTGCCGCTACTCAACCGCGAGGGTGGCCCACCCTTCGTTTTTTGAAGGGTGGGTTCCAGAACGCATGCAATACCGCGCAAGAGCGGCGCTTCAGCGCCGCGTAAAACCAAGCGCTGCTTCCACCGACGCGGTTTCAGCCGGTGGCTTGCCGGCACCGAACCGAGATGCCATCTCTTACCATGCGCGGAATTAATCGTCAGTTTGAGTTGCCTGTCACGGCACAATGGGTAGAACCAGGGCCGAGGGTCGGGATTTGTCGTGGTAAATGATATTTGTCGCTTTGACCATGTGCGTTCCGCGCGCCTGATCCTCGCCTGTATTCAGGTTTCGATCGAATCGCGGAAAATTGCTGCTGGAAACCTCGAGCCGCAGTTTGTGTCCCGGCAGGAAAACATTGCTCGTCGCCCAAAGATCCACGCTGACGTGATAGATCTCCCCGGGATTTCCTAGTTCCGGCGTTTCCTGCGAATTGCGGTAGCGCAAGCGCAGAATGCCTTCCGTCAAATTCTGGGCAAATCCGTTGGGCCAGACGTCGACCAGCTTCCCCGTAAAGTCTGTGTCGACCGCTGAACTGCTGACGTAGAGATCGAGCGAAATCGGACCCGTCACCTCCGTGTTCTGCGCAAATGCCGTCGTAGAAAATACAAGCACGTCGGCTCGCGCTTCCGCGGGCCGCTGATCCTCTGGGCCAATCCCTGTCGGCAGCGGTCCGCAACAAAGGGGTCCGCCAATCGTGGGGACCGCGTCGTTCGGATCGTACACATATTGGTCGAGTTTCTCCTCAGCAGGAGCAACTGTACTCAGCGTGCCGCCTCCTTCAAGACCGTTCGCCGCCTTGGTCGAGCGCAGGTAATACCGCGTCGGCTTGGCGCGTTCCAGCGGCCAGTCATCTTCTTCGCGCCAGTCGTTCTTGCCCATGACGAAGATTCTTACTGGTTTCTCACGGTCTACTCCATTTGCGATTCCCCCCAGAAGACTGTCGTACCAGCGCAAGGTCGCTTCTCCCACATCGAACGGCAGCTTATCTCCAAAATCGACGGCGCCAACTTTCCGACTAGTCGATCCACCTGCATGCCCCCCAACGTAGATCATCAGCCGCTGGCCGCGCCGTGCGGCCTCCGTGCCTGCCTCCTTCTTAAGGCGCGCATAATTCCTTAACGTCCCGCCTAGAAAAACGTCATACCACGCGCCCAGGCTAAACACCGGAACCTGAATCTTCGCGTAGTGATCTTCGATCGACCACTGCTTCCAATAGTCATCATAGTTGGGGTGCGCGAGCCAGTCGGTGAAATACGGCGCCAGTTCTGCAGCCGGGGGTGTCTCGAGTACTGGGTACGACCGCAGCGGCAGCTTTTGCGTCCAACTAACCGCGTCACTGGCTGAGTTTGCGTGACGGCTTATGGTGTTTAGTGCCAGACCGGTCGTCCACGACTCGTTGAACCATTGCTCGAACGCACCGCCCTGATAGGCCCAGCCGTCGTGATAGTTGGACGCCGTATAGTTGGGGCAAATTCCTGCCAGATGAGGCGGCTCGGCAATTGCGGCTAGGTACTGTGTTGCGCCCACGTAGGAGCCACCAAACATCCCCACCTTTCCGTTCGAATAGGGAAGCGCTGCCGCCCATTCCACTGTGTCGTAGCCGTCCTGAGATTCGTACTTGAACGGATACCAGTCGCCCTCCGAGGCATATCGTCCCCGAACGTCCTGCGCCACGACCACGTACCCGCGTTCCGCGCCCTTCAGGCAAAAATCTACGACTGCCTTCTTGTCATACGGCGTACGTGTCAACAACACTGGGAACCTTCCATCCGCCTTGGGACGGCAAATATCTGCGCGCAGCGTGACACCGTCACGCATCTTTAGGGGCAGGTCTCGCTCGATAGTGACTCCGTTACTATCTGCCGCTCTCGCTCCTGTCGATGCCAGAACTGTTAGGGCGAGGAAACAACTAGCCATCACCCTGGAACCTATCCTCGCTCGCTCGGCAGACATCACTCGTCTCATTCATTCCACCTTTGCTTTGTGGCTGGGCCCGCTTATCGGCTCGCAGCCTAGGCCAATGGAACCGCCTCTGTCAAGGCAAGTCCGCGCGGGTGGCCCGCCCTCATTTCTTGAAGGGCGGGATTCCCCGAACGCGTGTAATACCGTGGAACAGGGGCGCTTCAGCGCCGCGTAAAACAGTAAGGTTAGTGCGGGCTTCAGCCCCGGCGATCCGTATTTGCGCCCACCACCGGTCCGGCAAGTGTGAGCCGGCTCCTGTCCGTCGCGTTTGACCTCGATTTTGGTTTTGATCGTGGGGAGCGGGCGCTCCTGCTCGCTGCCTTTGACGTTGATTTTGACGTTGACCGGGAAGGGCACGACTCCAGTCGTGCCGCAAAGCGTCGCGAAAAAGGAATCCGGCTTCAGCCGCTGAGGGGAACCCCCTTCAGACAAGGGACGTCATTTATTAAAGGATGTCATTCCGAACCGGGCTGAAAGCCCGGTGAGAGCCTGCTGCCTTCTGCGAATAGAGAAGTGATCGGGGTCAGCAGAGTTGTTAAGGTCTAACGAGTCACCGTCGCCCGTCATTCCCACCCAGACCCATCCTTATCATTTCTCTCGCATCAGATTCTCCGTAGAATCTTTCCAGATGTCACAAAGGTGAAAATAATGAAAACAAAATCTGGCGCGCGCATTCATAAATTCTTATTGGCCGTGCTCCTATTCCTGCCCGCTTCCCTGCTGGCCGAGCCAGTCACGCTCCGGCAAGTAGTGGAGCTGGCGCTGAAACACGCCACGGCCATCAGCATCACTGCCGCTGACCAGCAACGCGCCTTCGCCAACTACCGCGCGCTCCGCAATAGCTACATCCCTCAACTAAATGCGGGAGCTGGAATTGGCTGGTCTGATGGTTTTCCGCTCAGCCTCGAAGGCGCCGCTCCTTCGCTTTTCAACGTAAACGCCCAATCCGCTCTCATCAACCTCGCCTTGAAGGACTTTATTCGCGCCGCCCAGTCCGACATCGCGGTCAGCAAGTTGCAAACCAAAGACCAGCGCAGTCAAATCATCCAGGACACCGTGTTGAGCTATGCCGAGCTGGCCAAGTGGGAGCGGCGTTTGAGCGGTCTGCGCGAGGCGGAAGCTGCGGCTGAGCAAACCCAGGCAGCGGTAGCGCAACGCATCAAAGAAGGCATCGACAGCGAACTGGATGGCAGTAAAGCTCGCTTGTCCGTGGCGCGTGTGCGTTGGCGCATCGCCGAAGCTGCTGGTGCAACCGACGTTCTCCGTGAGCATCTTTCCAAGCTGACCGGACTGCCAATCGCGCTCGTCGAAATAGATCCTGACTCCGTTCCCGCTCTGCCCGCGGTAAAAGCAGAGGAGGATCTCTCCACAAAAGCCACGGACGCGAATCCCGTGGTGCAGGCTGCGCTTGAACATGCGCGCGCGCAATACTTGCGGGCAAAGGCGGAACACAGGTCCCTGTGGCCGAGCGCGGACTTTGCCGCCCAGTACGCCAATCTCGCCACCTACAACAACTATGATAGGTTTTATCAGCCCGGCAGCTTCCAGCCCAACAACGCGACCGTCGGAGTGGCCATCCACCTCCCTTTCCTAAACCTGACCCAGCACGAGCGGGCGAAAGAGGCTGAGTCGGAAGCGTTCAAAGCCGGCAAGCAGGCGGAAGCCGCCCGCAACCAGGTCTCGGAAGAGACCCTGCGCCTGCAACGCTCCGTCACCCAGATGCAAGCCGCCCGCGACGTGGCCGAACTTGAGTATGAGATTGCCCAGAAAAATGTGGAAGCGGTGCGCACTCGCATGGACACCTCCACCGCCAACCTGCACGATCTTGACAATGCCCAAACTCAAGCCAGCGAACGCTCAATCGCATTACAGGACGTAACTTTTGAACTCGAACGCAGCCAGGTAGCGCTAATGCGAGCCACCGGCGACCTGGAAACCTGGGCCATGGGTACAAAATAATCTGCAAAATTGGTCACTTAAATAAGCCGGTTTTCTCGTGCAGGCGAACGAACCTGCGTAAACACTGCTTTTTCGCCGCATCCACCGCCCCCGGATGCTAAAATGGATCATACACACTATGCCTCTTAAAACATTGTTCTTGAACCCTCCCTCTTTCGAAAACTTCGACGGCGGCGCCGGCTCCCGTTGGCCTGCCACCCGCGAGATCGAGTCATACTGGTATCCGGTTTGGCTGGCTTATCCGGCGGGGATGCTGGAGGGCGCGCGGCTGCTGGATGCGCCGCCGCATTACATTTCAGCTCAACAGACTATTGAGATCGCAAAGGACTACGAGTTTCTGGTGCTGTTCACCTCGACGCCGGGCTTTCCTGGCGACATTGGTCTTTCTAAGGCTATCAAGGCTGCGAACCCCAAGATCAAGATTGCTTTTGTTGGACCGCACGTTAGCGTGCTGCCGGAGAAATCTTTGCGGGATTGTCCGGTGATCGATTTTGTCGCGCGCAAGGAGTTTGACTACGCTGTGGTCGACTTTGCCAAGGGCAAGCCACTGGAAGAGATTCTCGGCATTTCGTATCTGAAAGATGGGAAGGTCGTGCACAATCCGGATGCGCCGCAGATCCAGGATCTGGATGCATTGCCTCACGTCACTGAGGTTTACAAGCGCGACCTCGACGTTAGTCGTTACAATGTGCCGTTTCTGCTGAACCCTTACGTCTCGCTTTATACGACGCGGGGTTGTCCGGCGCAATGCACCTTCTGCCTGTGGCCGCAAACTTTGAGCGGGCATCCCTGGCGCAAGCGCTCTACTGACGATGTTGCGGCAGAAATGTCGAAGGTCAAGCAGTACTGGCCGGAAGTGAAAGAATTCTTCTTCGACGATGATACGTTCAACATCCAGAAGGCGCGCACTATCGAGCTGTGCGCCAAGCTGAAGCCGCTCGGGCTGACTTGGTCTTGCACTTCGCGTGTCACTACCGACTTCGAAACGCTGAAGGCGATGAAGGAAGCCGGATGCCGGCTGCTCATCGTAGGCTATGAGTCCGGCGATCAGCAGATTCTGAAGAACATCAAGAAGGGCGCAACCATCGAACGGGCGCGCCAGTTCACCAAAGACTGCCACAAACTCGGCCTGGTCATCCATGGCGACTTCATCATGGGATTGCCGGGAGAGACTCGCGAGACCATCAACAACACCATCAAGTTCGCGAAAGAGTTGGATGTGGAAACCATTCAGGTCTCCGTGGCCCACGCCTATCCCGGCACCGAGCTTTATGACTATGCGGTGAAGAACGGTTTCATCGTTGGCGACAACAAGATGGTCGACGAAGGCGGGCATCAATTGGCGCACATTGAATATCCCGGGCTGCCTGCGGATGAGATTCTTTCCGCGGTGCACCGTTTTTACGACGAGTACTATTTCCGGCCCAAGGCTGTGTTCCGTATCTTGAGGAAGGCCGCTTTTGACAGCAATGACCGCAAGCGGCTTTACCAGGAAGCGAAGACCTTCCTGAAGCTGCGCCGTGCGCGCAACAAGATGGTGAAGCGGCATAGCGACGAGGCCGCGGCTGAACTGGCCAAGGCCTGATAAGAAAGAATAAAGGCTTTTCACCACAGAGGCAGGCACAGAGACACGGAGAATGTCGTTTATTGTCTTGTTGTTTCTTTTGTCTGTTGTGTGCCTCTGTGTCTCTATGGTGAGGAGCTTTAGAAAAGTGCACCACCACCTAAACCCCCAGTGAATTTTCGCAGGTATCTTGTGCTGGCCGGAGTCACGGTCTTAGCCGCGGCTGGAGACTCCATGCTTTCGCATGGGATGAAGCAAACCGGCAGCATCTCGCTCCATCACCTGCGGGGCGTCATCTTCGCGGTGCTCAATCCGTGGGTCGCGGTCGGGATTCTTCTTCTGCTGGCTTTTTTCGCCGCTTACATGACCGCGCTCTCCTGGGCCGATCTCACTTACGTTCTGCCGGCAACTTCGCTTGGCTACGTGCTGCTCGCGCTGGTTGCAAGATTTGTGCTGCACGAGCATGTCAGTCCGCTGCGCTGGCTGGGGATTGTGTTGATCACCGGAGGGGTGGGATTTGTGGCCGGCGGGCCTAGTCTTACGGAGCATCCTGGTGCGTTGCCCCATGCGGAAGATACGGAGGATGGGAACGAACCCCTCGCGGCGGCTACGGCGAAAGCCCCACTTCTCGCAAGAGACGCGAGAAATCGGGCACCCCAAGTCGGAGTGACAGGCAAATTATGAAAGCGGTTTATACCTGGAGTGCGATTCTTGCGATCGTGTTTGCCTCGGTGGTCGGCGACGTGCTTTTGGCCCGCGCTATGAAGCAGGTTGGGGACGTCGGCGCCTTGTGGCGCCGCGCCGGTCTCGGCATCGTGATCGGGCGCACGCTGGGCAATCCCAACTTTCTTTTCGGGGTTACAGCCATGGCTGTGGCCTTCTTCAGTCTGCTGTTTGCGCTCTCATGGGGAGACGTGAGCCTAGTGGCTCCCGCGGCCGCTTCCCTTACCTTTATTGGCAACGCCGTCGCGGCGAGGATTTTTTTGCATGAGAAGGTCGACCGGCGGCGGTGGATTGCCGCTTCTCTTGTGGCGGCGGGGGTGGCGCTGCTGGCTGGATGAACGGTAGTTGAGGAGCGCAATCCCAGACTTCTAGTCTGGGTTAGCGAGAGTTTTGGTCGGTCAGCTTGGAGTCGCATAATCCCTGCTGCGGTAAGGCACTGGAGCACGCCGACAGTTTTCTGTTTTGGTGCTGGGGCGGGATTCGCCCTCGAAATCGGGTAATGCCCGAGTCAGGAATCCCAGAGTTCGACTCTGGGAGGATCAAGAATCTGCTTTCGCCAGCTGGACACGGTCACTCTTGACAATGCCGCTGGCGGAGATATTCCAGAGATGTTTCGCAGACAGCGGCCAGTACCAACATCAAGCCCCGGATAGCTACCCGGGGCTTTCGTGCGTCTGCGGCGGAAGTGGCTCAGTCTCCCTCCCTTTTTCGCACAGAACGCAAAAGGATGGGCCAATCCGACCCCGGCCTAAGAAAGACCTCCAAGCATCGCGGCGACAGGTCGGAGGTGCAGTTCATGATCGAGACCTCGAACCGCGGATTCGGCGTGGCCAAGCCAATCGGCGACAACGAACGCTACGACGTGATTCTCGACCGTGGGCGTCGGCGCTTTTGGCGAGCCCAGGTAAGGGAAGCGAATTCGTGCCTCAAAACCGATTCTCGGTGGGGACCTGAGCGGCAGTGTACTGCGGCCAGCGAACCCACGGCCGGTATTTTTAGTTGATTCCAGTGCGCGCTCTGGGTGGGTGATTAGGCATTACGCTTTATCCATTCGAACCAGGCATGACCGCCATCCGCAGTTTGAGAAATATCGCGGAGCGTGGAAATTGCTGGGCCAGCCCGGACAGCGGGAATGAAAGATTTTACCTACCGTGGGTCGAAAAATTTGCACTATCGACGGCGGCGAACACTTCTGGACCATGTAGGCAGACCGCCTGGAATCTCGAGTGGATGCTGTATTTTGAGTGCCTGCTGCCTTGGCAGGGCCGTAAGTCCCATATAAAACCCGCTAAGTTGCCGGGTGGGGGCACGGCGTAACAAGGGGTCGAAGTTACCTCTCAACCCGAAAGTAGCGTTGCGCAACTAAGTTTGTGGCGGCGTGTTCTTGCTCAGCATAGTGGCCCGTGGAATGCTGAGTTCGAGATACGGCGGCGCCGGGCAGAGCAGGAGCCTGGCGATTGTGGGACTGAGGTATGGTGAAACGAATTGCATCTGCCGCGGTCGTTGGTTTCGTGCTATTGGCCGCTTGCTGCGCAGTGGGCCAGAGCGGGCGCGAGTCGCTTCCGGATGCTCCTTCGGCAGTGCTGGCCGCCCAGACCCAGAAGTTTAACGCACCGGTCGAGGAACCTGGTTCGCTGTTGAATTCTGGCGAGATGGACGTTGCCGCGTTGCCAATGCGGCAATACGAAGTACTCGCTTTTGACCGGACTGCGGCTCGTCACAAAGGTCCTGACGCTGTTTTTCGCAAGTACTTGTATCCGTCACCCGCGAAGCAGCAACCGAATTCGGCGAGCGACCCTGGCATAATGAGCCGAGCCACGCATGCGCTTGCGGGCACCGTGGTCACCCGGAATGAGTCGGGAAAAGGCAGGCTCAAGACATCTTATCTGCTGCGCACGCTGATTGGTGTGGCCAAGGATAGTGCCTCGACTCCATATTGGAGGCGGCATTTTAGTGACGCGGCGAGCGATTTCGGCTCGACCGTGGGCAGCGATGCGGGGACGAACTTGTGGAACGAGTTTGGGCCCAGCATTGAGCATCTCTTGAAAAACCACATGCCGGGCTTTGTCTCCCGGATCGGAGAAGGCATCGGCCGCGGGTAGGGTCTTCGTTCCTTCGTCCAGGGCGGATTACGCCGGTAGCCCGTGATCCGGGCACAATTGCCACAGCGCTCTAATGGATTGATCCATGGATCCACAAGCTGGGCAACTTCTCGGCATTTCGGGCTATCGCGGGGATTCCGCCGAAAAGGCGCGTACGCTGCCGGAGCTGTTGCCTGTCGAAGAAACAGCGGATGTTGACTTCTGTTTGTCGACCCATTCGCGGGTGCGCTGATCGAGGACATCGAGCGGGAGCGTGCCGCCGCTCAGGAGTTCGTCGTGGAAGGCACGTATATCGAACTTCGGGCCGAGCTGATCTTTGGCGTATTGGCGAAGGTTGAGAATTTCGAGTTGTCCGAGTTTGTAAGCGAGAGCTTGCGCGGGCCAGGCGATGTAGCGGTCAACTTCGGTCTGAATGTTGGGTTCATCCATGGCCGTGTAACGATGGAAGTAGGCCACCATCTGGTCGCGGGACCAGTGCTTCTCGTGAACGCCAGTATTGACGACTAAGCGGATGGCGCGCCACATTTCGTTTTCCAGCCGCCCATAGTTGCTATAGGGATCCTGATAGCGGCCCACTTCTTTGCCGAGGCGCTCGGAGTAGAGCGCCCAGCCCTCAACGAAGGCCGTGTAGTCTTCATACCTGCGGAATTCAGGCAGAGCCGGGAGCTCCTGAGCGAGCGAAAGCTGGAGATGGTGGCCGGGGATGCCCTCGTGGTAGGCGATGGCTTCGACGTTCAGCAGGACGCGGTGCTCAGGGTCCCACTCATTCACGTTTATATGGCCGGGGCGCGAGCCGTCCGCGGTGCCATCGGTATAGTCGGCCGGGACGGCATCCCTGGAGCGGGAAGCTTCCATGGGAATGACGGTGAGCTTGCTCTTGGGAAGACGGCCGAACAGTTTAGGAAGTTCGGGCTCCATTTCGCGCACGTATTTCGAATACAAGTCGAGCAATTGCTGGCCGGAAGTGGCGTAGAAACGACGCTCATGCTTGATGGAGTCGTTCAGGCTGGCGAGGTCGTTGAAACCGAGCTTGTGCGCGAGAGCCAGCATTTCCGCTTCAATTTCATCCACCTGTTTGAGACCCAGCGCGTGAACCTGATCGGGCGTCATGTCGGTGGTGGTCATGCGACGGATTGCGAGGCGATAGCGGTCGGCACCGTCGGGAAGAGACCACAGCCCTGGTTCGACGCGGCCCTGCGGAGCATATTCCTCCTGGACAAAAGCACTGAATCGCACATACGCGGGTAACACAGACTCCTTCACCGCGGCCAGGCCGGCTTCGCGGAGGCGCTGCTGATCGGAAGCGGAGATGTCTTTGGGGAAATTGAAAAAGGGCCGGGCGAAGGGAGATTTTTCCGCTTCCTGAGAGGCGATATTTCGGCACTGGTCCCCGACTTTCTCCAGCAGGAAGCGGGGCGGCATCAATTTGTCAGCCATGCCTTTGCGCATCTGGAGGGTGGTTTGATCCAGCGCGCGAGGTATTTGGCGGAGACGGGAGATATAGTCCTCATAGTCTTTGACGGACTGGAATGAACGAAATTAGCGAGCGCAATCCCAGATTTTTAATCTGGGTAAGCGAGTTGTACAATAACTTTTGTCGGTTCGCTTGGAGTCGTACAATCCCTGCGGTTGGTAAGGCACAAAAGCAGCAGCCGGCAAGTTCTGCTTTGGGCTGGGGCGGGATTCGCCCTCGAAATCGGGTAACACCCGAGTCAGGAATCCCAGAGTTCCACTCTGGGAGGATCAAAGCACGGTGACCAGGTAACCAAATGTGGATACCGTACTGCTGGCTCACGGGCATTTCCCAAGGTTTAAAGCGAGCGCCCTCCAGTTGCAGCTTGAGGTCGCGAACCATCAGAGTTTTGTTGAGGGCTTCCTGCTCGGGAAAACCGGTAGTGGCGATGGCTTCCAAGCGAGCGAGAAATTTCTGCGTCTGCTGAAGATCCTGGTCGACAGCTTCCTGGGACAGGTCGTCGAGCTTGTCGTTCCATCGCTTGTCTCCCAAGAAAGAGGCAGTTATTGGGCTGGTGCGCAACTTGTATTCCCATTGCTCGGCCAGGAGATCGTTCAGGGCCTTGCGCCGGTCTTCCAGCGTGGACACAGTCTGTGTGGTGCTCAGCCCGCCACAAACCAGGATGGCGAATACTGTCAGGTAAATCACTCTCGCGAGTAAAGGCATAAGGGGCTCCACGGGAAAGGGTATACACAATCGGTCGCGTCCGAAATCGCACAACTCGATACGACGCAATGAGTTCGCAGAATTGTTGCAACCCTTGCTCGATCGCAGTCCGTAAACTCCCGCTAGATTTCGCGCCAGTCACCCATTCTAGACGGGAAGATTTCATGAAGAAATGCGAAAGCTATGGAAAGAGGCGCATCAAGCCTGCTGGGGGCAGGTCGGGCGCGAGGAAGTGGGAGTCTTTCATTCCTGCGGCGCGGGTCAGGGCTTCGGCGGCGAGATATCCGCTGCGCACAGCGCCTTCCATCGTGGCGGGCCAGCCGGTGGCGGTCCAATCGCCGGCGAGGAAAACGCGAGGCCACGCGGTCGCCTGCGGCGGACGGTAGGCGTCAATGCCAGGGCGAGGCGAGTAGGTGGCATGGACTTCTTTGATGACGGTGGACTTCACCAGGTTCGCCGCGCGCGCTGCGGGGAAGAATTCGCGGACTTCTTTTAGAGCCAGGTCAACAATCTCGGTGCGCGATTTGTCGATGAAATTTTTCGAGGCGCTCACGACTAATTCGATGTAGCTGCCCCCAGGGGCTAAAGCCGGCGCGCTTTGGTGGCTCAGGGCAGGCTCAGAACTGCGGTCGTGCCCTTCCCGATCTCTTTCCCTGGCGGCTCCCGGGGGAATCGCAGGTGCTTCGGAACGCTGAAGCAGTCGCGACTTGTGGAACATCCACTGAATTGTGCGGTCGAGCAGGACCGCGTGATCTAAATCGCTGATTTGGCGGTCGAACCAGAGGTGAATGCCGGTGATGGGTGAGGATTCGAAGTGGGTGAGTTTTTCGCGCACGGAGGCTGATCCTGGTGTTTCCGGCAGCACGCGCTCGAGGCTTTCGAACGGAAGGGCGAGAATTAGAAAGTCAAAAACCCCTTCCCCTTCCCCGGCTCGAACCCGCACCTGCGATGGCTCGGGGGAAAAAGTTTCAACTGAGTTGCGGAAGCGAATCTCGCCGCGGCGGGCCCGAATGTAGTCTCCGGCGCGATTGTAGAGGCCGGTCAAGGGAATGGTTGGAACGCCCATGTGGCGCGCTTCCGGCGACTTCATCGATTCGCGCACCACCTGTGCTGCATACGAAATTGAAATCAGGCCGAGATCCTCGCTTAACGCACTCACCAGAATCGGCTTCCAGAAACGTTGGATGGCGTTCGCCGTTTGGCCGTGGCGGTGGCACCACTCCAGAAACGACCGGCCGGTGTCTGGTTGCGACGTCAGCGTGAGCGCCGCCATCGCGCGTGAAATTTCCAGCTTGTCTCTAACACTCAGAAAGGGAAAGCGCAGGAATGACGGCGCGGTGTGCAGCGGCGCTGGCAGCGGAGAGGCGCGCATCACGCTGGCGCGGCCTCCCGGCTCGAGGAAAGTCATTTCATCGTACCAGCGGATTTTGTCTTCGACGCCGATTCGCCGATAGAACTCTACCAGGTTTGTGCAGACGCGAAAGAGCACGTGCTGGCAGTTGTCGACGACCTCGCCCGTGCCGGGATGCTCGTAAGAAGATGCGCGGCCGCCGAGATAGGGGCGCCGCTCGAAGAGCGTTACGCGAAAGCCGGAGTCCGACAGCGCGCAGGCTGCCGCTAGTCCGGCCAGGCCGCCTCCGGCTACGGCTACAGATTGTTGGGGTGGGTTCTGGCTCATGCGAGGATAGTGGGTTGCCGCTGTCGCCACGCTATTGAGGCTCAAGAATCGACAGCAAATCTACCGGGTTTTCGAAACTACGCGAACTATTCATACGCCCCTCCGGGGCTTGTTCCCATTCTGCTTCTTGCCCCACGGCTTGCGCCACCTTCGGCAAGCTGAGGGCGGGCCGTGGGTTGCATTCTTGCGCCGCTTGGCGGCGGAAACGCGTAAAAACTGTTCCTGTGTGCCGCGAAATAGCGCTTTCAGCCCGATCGGTTCCGATAAAATCAGGTTAGGCGCTGCAGGAAGCCCTTCCCGAGAACGCGCAGTTTTTCGTGGACGGTTAGGGTTACCTTGCCGCTGAAGACGTCGTACTGGCGTGCGGCGATTTTTTCGAGCAGCTTGCGATAGATGTTCACCAGCACCCACAGGGCCGGCTGGCTGTCTTCTGAGATATAGGGGATCAGTTGGTCGCCGGCCTGGTAAAACTCACGTGCGCGGGCGGCTTCGAGCGTGAGCAATGGGCGGAAACGCGCTGCGTCCGGCGTCGAAAGCAGATCGGTGGCCGACAGGCCGAACTTCGCCAGATCCTCCTCCGGCAAATACACGCGGCCCATGGCGGCATCTTCTTTCACATCGCGAATAATGTTGGTGAGCTGGAAGGCGAGACCGCACTGCTCGGCTAGAGACTCGGCCGCCGGATCGCGATATCCGAAGATGTGGATGCAGACCAGGCCCACTACCGACGCTACGCTGTAGCAATATCCTTTGAGATCATCAAAGGTCTTGTACCGCACCGTCAGGCTAGGGGTCGCGGACGCACGCGCTTGTTCGCTCTGAGTTCCAGCTTCCACATCCATGGCGGTGCCGTAGGCTAGCTCGTCGAGCAGCCCTGCGGGGATGGTATAGCGGCGTTGCGCGTCCGCCAGGGCCAGCAGAATTGGATCGTCGGTGGGCTCGCCCTGCTGCACGCGGTGCAGCGCCGCCAGCCACGTACCCAGCTTGAAGCGGCGTTCTTCAAGGCACAGGCTGGGGTCGTCGGCAATGTCATCGCAGCGCCGCATGAAGGCATACACGGCGCAGAGCGCCTGGCGCTTATGCTTGGGCAGCACCAGAAATGCGTAATAGAAATTCTTCGCGTTGGTGCGCGTGATGCCTCGGCACACCGAATACGCCATGGTGAGCTGCGCCGGAGCCGGACTCCACGGGATCGACACGGGCTGCGCTCCCGCACTCATTGTAATTTCCCCAGCAACTTCCCCAGCGCAGCGCGGGCCACCAGGGCCAGTTTGCGCGGTTTGGAGATTACGGGACGCCGTCCCAGCACGGCAAAGCCCTGGCGCTCGATGGCGTTTAATATTTCCTGCCCGCCGCGAGTGAAGAGTTCGAGATCTACCGCTAACGCTTTGTCTACTTTCTGAACCAGCGGCAGGCCGCGCTCAAACCACTGGCGCGCCCGCTCCACTTCAAACTTCATCATCTCGCAGAACGCGGGCGTGTTGCGGTTGTGCGCCAGGTCGTCCTCGCTCACGGAATAACGCCGCAAATCTTCGAGCGCCAAGTAGATTCGCCCTTTAGCGTAGTCGACGCTCACATCCTGCCAGAAGTTCGCCAACTGCAACGCGGTGCAGGTGCAGTCGGAAAGCTGCTGGCGGTCGGAATCGTGATAGCCACCGAGGTAGAGCACGAGGTGCCCTACGGGGTTCGCCGAATAACGGCAGTATGCGAGCACATCGTCGAATGTCTCGAAACGGGTGACGGTCTGGTCCTGCCGGAAGGCGATCAGCAGATCGGAAAACTCGTGTTTCGGGATCGCAAACTTTCTTACCGTCTCGGCCAGCGCCACAAAAACCGGGTGCAGAGGATTGCCGTCGTAGCAGGCATCCAGTTGCCTCTGCCATTCATCCAGCAATGCCAGCGCTGCTGCCGCATCTCCGACTTCATCGCCTAGATCGTCGGAGATGCGGCAATAGGCGTAGACATTGAAGAAATCCTGGCGAAGTTTCTTGGGCAGAAACCACGTGGCTACGGAGAAATTCTCGTAATGAGTGCGGGCTAGGCGGCGGCAGTATTCTTGAGATTGTTCGAGCGAGGGTGCGGAGGGCGGGATCGCGTAGGCGGCGGGCAGGCGGCTCCAGCCTAGCGCGGCAGGCTGGGCGTGCGGCGGGATCGGCGGATTTTGCGTGGCGACGTGAGTCACGGGTTATGGGCTTACCGGTGTTACGCCAACAGCGGCTAAAGCCGGGCGTCTCTAAGGGTTTTCGTGGCCCGACTAAAAGTCGTGCCCTTCCCGAATACTTTTGGTCAGTGGCCGGGAATGATGGCGGTCTTGATGTCGCCCCCGCGGTTCAGCATGTGGCGTAGCACCTTCTGCAGGCTCGAAAGAGGAGCTTCGCCGGTGATGTAATCGGTGGGACGAATCTTTTTGGCCGCGATCAGTCCAAAGGCCCGGCGCACGGTTTCCGGCGTGTGATGGAATGTAGCCTTCAGCGTGATCTCGGAATAGTGCAGACGGTTGGTATCGAGTTGCACCTTGGATCCACTGGCGCATCCGCCGAAGAAATTTACGGTGCCGCCTTTGCGCACCATCTCGACGGTCCACTCCCAGGCTTCAGGATGGCCTACCGCCTCGATCACCACATCGCAGCCGCGCTTCTGCGGGGTCAGCGCGCGCACGGCGTCCACCACGTTCTGCACCTTGGTGGTCTGCACAATTTCATGCGCGCCCATGTGCTTGGCGGCCACGACCTGCTCGTCGCGCTTGACCACCGAAACCACGTTGCAACCGATGGCTCGCGCCACCTGCACAAACATCAGTCCAATGGGCCCGCCGCCGATGATGGTCACCGTGTCGCCGATCTCGACGCCGGTTTCGTGCAGGCCGCGCAACACGCAGGCCAGCGGTTCGGTCATGGCCGCGTCTTCGAAACTGACGCCGGGCGGGATGACCAGCATATTCGCTTCCACGATGCGCTGCGGCACACGGATGTATTCCGCATACGCGCCATTGTTGAAGAGCAGATCTTCGCAGAGATTTTCCTGGTGCTTGGAGCAATAGAAGCACATCTGGCAGGGGGCGGAATTCAGCGCCACCACGCGCATGCCCTTTTTGAAGCTGTGTACACCTTCGCCGACTTCCTCGATCACTCCGGCCAATTCGTGTCCGAAGAGCGCGGGAGGAATGATCATGCGGGCGTGGTAGCCGCGCTGATAAACCTTGAGGTCGGTGCCGCAGGTGAGCGCCACCTGCACTTTGACCAGCACTTCTCCCTTTTCCACGCGAGGGATCGGGACGCGTTCAATCTTTATATCTTCTTTGCCGTACAGGACGGCAGCGGTCATTTTTCCATTCACTGCTTGTTTCCTTCCCAGGCCTCACCCTTCCAGGCAATCCCAGGCTGAATCACGATCTTCATCGACGCAGGCTGCGGATGAGCCGCGAGTTCCAACGCCCGCGCACTCTCCTGCAGCGGAAACCGGTGGCTAATCAGCCGTTCCAGGTCCATCTCCCGGTTCATCACAAAACGAACTGAGTCTTCCTGCAAATCGACAGACGCGCTATAGGACCCCACAAGGGTCTTCTCGTCCACGCAAATCGCTGCGGGATCGACAACCACCTCGCCGCGCTGCGTTTGCGCAAACAACAATACCCTACCGCCGGGACGGGCCGCATCCATCGCGGGACGGATCAAGGCATTGCTGCCCACCGCCAAGATGACAGCGTCGGCACCACGCCCTTCTGTCTGCCCCCGCACCGAGCGAACCGCATCCTGCTGCGACGCATCAATCAGATGCTCGAATCCAAGGCTTTTACTCATTCTAAGCCTCTCGGGATACAAATCGGAAGTAATTACCGTGGCCCCTGCCCGCCGCGCCAACACACTGAGTACGATGCCGATGGGGCCCTGCCCCATGGACAGTACCGTCTCGCCCGGCTGCAAGCGCAGGGCTTCGATCCCTTTCATGCAGGTATTCACCGGCTCCACGAAACAGGCCTGCTCGAAGGAGACGCCAAGAGGAATCTTAACCGTGCCTTGCTGGACGATCCAATCCATCACCCGAACGTATTCGGCGAAGCCTCCGCCGGAAGGCTCGAATCCGGCAGAGCATCCCACTTTCTTATAACTCGCGCATTGCGCAAAAGTTTTGTGCCGGCAGTAGTAACAATGCCGGCAGGGGATGTGATGAAACACTACGACCCGGTCGCCGGGCTCGAACTTGGTTACTCCCGCGCCTACCGCCGCCACCACCCCTGAAGTTTCGTGGCCGAAGATGCGGGGAGCGGAATGCGATCCCGAGGCGATCTTCTTCAGGTCCGTGCCGCAAACCCCGCAGGTGTGCACCCGCACCAGCAGCTCCCCGGCGCCAATCGCTGGCAAGGGAACCGTTTCCAGGCGGACGTCATTCACTCCACGGTAAACGGCAGCCAGCATGGTGGCCGGAATCGACTGGCTGCGGCCTTCCATCGCGAGTTGTCCGGCAATCCCCATCTGCCCTTAGATGAACTCTACTTCGTACGCGCTTCACTCATCATCTTTATCGGCGCAGGCCGATTCCAACGCGCGGACGCTATTTCGCGGGAGGCTCTGCCAGCCTCGGGTCCGTATTCCGGAACTCCACTGCCACCGTCATCGAATCCAGATATGGCGAATCCAGCGGCGTGAAGTGATACGCCTTCACTTGCAGCACCACATAAAAACTCTCTACCTTGATGATTCGCTTGGCGCCCACGGGAACGGCCGCAGAGATCGAGGGCTCCAGCCTCCAGAAAGAATTCTTTGGATCATTCTTCCGATCATCGGAGGGATCCTGCGATGCCAGCAACACGTTGTCGTAAATAGAATGGCGCAGGTCCGCCAATTTCACTTGCCAGGATGTGATCTTGGTGTCGCCCTCCGGTCCGTGTGGAACAATTGAGAACGCATACCTGTCGGACCCACGCGAATCTTTGATGCGCTCCCGGTAAACCGCGTCTTGCGGGGTGAGCTTCGCCTCAAAGCTATCTTCTACGACATGGGTCGCACCCTGGCGAAAGCTTTCGGTGTACACGGTAGTGGGCGGTGACTGCGCGGCCAGGTGCATGGCCACGCATAGGACGATCGCGACCAGCAACCGCTTCCGCATGTGGAATCTCCTGTGCACTCTCATTCGTGACCCCCGGCGCGCAACCCGCTCGGGGCCGCGGCCTGCGACGTTGGGCGAGCTGCTGCCGGAGTCTTTCCCGATGGCTGGGCTGATGCTTGGCTCAGTTCCTGGCGGAAACGCTCCAGATATTCGTTCAGCACCCTCTCTGCCTTGCGGCTGTTGCTGGCTAGTAGGGCAACCCGCCTCCACAGCCATGGCCGTAAGGCGGCAAACACGGCAAATCTCGCTGTTCTGAACCGGCCCTGCGGCTCAATGAAGCGTGCCATCCCCGGCATTTCAAAATTCAATCAGTCGGAGATCACTTTGGTTGCACCGAACGGAATCCCATGGGCGCGGGCCGCCGCAGCCACCGCGGACGCTTCCATGTCGACCGCGTGCGCACCGTAGGCCTGCGCCAAGTTCGCTTTCTGATCGATCCCGGCGACCGCCATGAAAGTCACCAGCGTACCTTGTCTGTTTCCGCCTTCGATCTGGACGCGGCTGCCGTCGCGCGCATCAATCACAACGGCGGGCGCGAAAACATCGCCGATACCCAGGCTCACATCCAGCGCTCCGGCAAATCCCACCGACTGCTACCTGCGTGGGGCGGTACAACGCGATCACGGCTTCGGCCGCTCGACGCGCCGCCTCTAGGCCGATCCCGCCGCAGACGACAACCATCTCGTCCCGCTCAAAGAAAACAAACGTGCGGCCTTCATACTCACGCTCGACGCGACTGCAACCCTTGGTTAGCCCGCTGACTTCGCGCTCCAGCGCTGCTACGATTGCGACTTTAGGCATACCCGTTGGCCCGGAACCACTCTACTGCCCGACGCAATGCCCCATCCGCGGGCATGGTCTTCCATCCCAGCTCGCGCTCTGCCTTGCCGGAACTGGCCCACATCTTTTTCTTTCCCATGCGCACCGTCTCGACCGTCGCGCGCGGCTCGCGTCCCAGCAGCCGGCCCGACACCGTCTCATCCACTGCGCCGGCGGCGTAGGCGACAAAGTAAGGCAGCTTCACTTTCGGCGACGGCAAGCCCGCGATCGCGCCCAGCTTGTCCAGAATCTGCTTCAGCGTCAGGTTCTCGCCGCCCAGAATGTAGCGCTCGCCGCTCTTGCCTTTTTCCAGCGCCGCAACGTGTCCGCGCGCGCATTCCCGAACATCGACCAGATTCAATCCCGTCTCCACGTATGCGGGAAACTTCCTCTTCAGAAAATCCACGACGATCCGTCCCGTCGGAGTCGGCTTAACATCCTGCTCGCCCACCGGCGTCGTCGGATTCACTGTCACCACCCGCATTCCGCCGCGGCCCGCTTCAAGCGCCACCTGTTCGGCCATAAACTTCGACCGCTTGTAGTGCCCAATCATGTCGGCCAGCGAAACTGGAGAATCTTCGTCCGCCGGACGCCCGTTGCCTGTGAATCCCATCGTGGCCACGCTTGATGTGTATACCACGCAGCGCACGCGTTCTTGCGCGCCGCGGCCAGAATCGCCCGCGTGCCCTCCACATTCGAGCGGTACATTTCCGCCGGATCCCGCACCCACAGCCGGTAGTCGGCAGCTACGTGAAACACAACTTCGCAGCCCGCCATGGCTTTTTCAAGGGACGCAGGATCGCGCAGATCGCCCGTCGCCGTCTCGGCCTTCAAACCTTCCAGATTCTTCAGATTGCTGGTTGGGCGCACCAGCAGCCGCAGGTCGGCTCCCTGCTCGGCTAGAACACGGGCTACATGGGTGCCGAGGAATCCGGTTGCGCCTGTGACGAAAGCTTTCAGAAGCAGTTCTCAGTTCTCAGTTCTCAGTTCTCAGTTCTCAGTCAGAGCCTCAACGCTTGGGAAGCGAAACTGAGAACTGAGAACTGCAGCTTTCCGCTTTCTCCATCACCTTGGCGTACGTCGTCAGCGCGAGCAGCGGGAAGTACTGGCGGTAGAGGTGATACTGCAAATAGAACACGCGCGGAAAACCCGTGCCTGTGCAGTAAGGCTCATCCCACGAACCATCTTCTTTCTGCGTGCGCAAGCAGGTAAGCAATGCCGCGGGCCACGGAATCGCTGCGCGTATCGCCCACGGCCAGCAATCCCAGAATCGCCCATGCGGTTTGCGAAGGCGTGCTGGGGCCTACGCCGCGCAGGGTGGGATCGTCGTAAGAGCCGCAGCTCTCGCCCCAACCGCCGTCCGGGTTCTGCACCATGCGCAGCCACTCCGCCGCCTGCTGGATGCAAGGCTCGTGGTTGTCCATGCCAATGGCTTCTAGGCCGCGCAGCACCAGCGCCGTGCCGTAGATGTAGTTCACGCCCCAGCGTCCGAACCAGCTTCCATCCGGCTCCTGTTCGCTTGCGAATGAATTGAATCGCCCGCTTCACCGCCGGATGGTTCTTGTCGTAACCGTAGGCAGCCATCATCTCGAGGATGCGCCCCGTGATATCCACGGTCGGCGGGATCGAGCATGGCGTTGTGATCGGCGAACGGCACATATTGGAACACCATGCGGTCGTTATCTTTGTCGAACGATGCCCAGCCGCCGTTCTTGCACTGCATCGATAGGATCCAGTCGATGGCGCGCTGCACCGATTCGCGCTGGTAGCGTCCATTGGGATGCTCGACGCGGCTCAGCGCCAGGCAAACCATCGCGCTGTCATCCACATCGGGATAAAACTCGTTGTTGAACTCGAAGTACCATCCGCCCGGCTTGCCCTTCTTGTTCTTGATCTGCCAGTCGCCCGGATTCCGCACCTGCTTCTGCAGGATCCAGTCCGCGCACTTCACCATGCGCGGATCATTCGCCGGAACTCCCGCCTCGCCGAGGGCGAACATGGCATACGCCGTATCCCAGACTGGAGACATGCACGGCTGCATGCGGAAGGTGTCGCCTTCTTCGATTCCCAACTTCTCGAACTCATCCAGCGCGCGGATCACCTGCGGATCATCGAGCGAATATCCCAGGCAGCGCAGGGCAATGATGGCGTTCATCATCGAGGGATAAATTGCCCCCAGCCCGTCGCTCATTTCGAAGCGCTCCAGCATCCACTTCTCCGCGCTCTTCAGCGCGATCGAGCGCAGCGGCCGGATGTGTACCCGCTCAAACCAATGCGTCATGCGGTCAAGACAAAGAAAGAAATTCCGCCAAGAAACCAGCTTCTTCGACCAGCGCAGGTGCATGCGCGACTTCGACATGCCGCCGACGAACAACTCTTCGACGCCCATCTCCGGCGGAATCTTCTTGAATGGTTTTTTGGCGTAGCAGATGGAAAGCGGCACCAGGATGGCCCGCGACCACGCCGAAATCTCGTAGAGGTTGAACCAGAACCAGTTGGGAAACAGCACGATCTCCGGAGGAATCGCCGGCACCGCATCGTAATCGTACTGGCCGAAGAAGCACAGATAGATCTTGGTGAAGGTGTTGACCTCGGTGACTCCGCCGAGTTCAAGGATCTTCTTGCGGGCGCGCTGCAGCACGGGATGATCCGCCGTGTATCCCGCCAGCTTCAGCCCGAAATAGGCTTTCACCGAAGCGCTGATGTTCGACGGCCCCGCCGGATAAATACTCCAGCCGCCATCTTCATTCTGATGCTGAACAATCCAGTTGGCTGCCTTCTGGAAGCGCTCGGGATCACCTGTGCCGAGCAGCGTGTGCAGCAGAATGTAATCCGACTCGAGCGTGGTGTCGGCTTCCAGTTCCCCGCACCAATAGCCATCCTCGTGTTGTGCGGAGAAAAGAAGCTTGCGCGCGGCGCCCATCGCGGCGCCTACACGGCTGGCCAGTCCGTCGATCTTGCCAAAGCGAAGTTGTGGTGCGGAGGCTAAGTTTGAGTCAGGGGAGTTTGTCATTCCATCAATATAGCGGCTCCGTTAATCCGCGGTAGCGCTTGCCGGAGCGGCGGCGATGGCCTCGACAATCTCCGGCGGCAGCCCGAAGCGAACGTTTTCCGGCATCACTTCGAGTTCCTGCACGTTGTCGAAACCTTTGGTGGCGAGAAACTTCATGGTTTCCTCCACCAGGCACTCGGGCGCGGAAGCGCCGGCCGTCAGCGCGATCGTCTTCACGTTCACCAACCACTCGGACTCAATGTCGTTGTAGCTATCAATGAGATGCGCGTTCGTACCCAGATTCCGCGCCACCTCGACCAGACGATTCGAATTGGAACTGTTTTCCGACCCGACCACCAGTAGCAGATCAGCTTCCGAGGCGACCTGCTTCACGGCCACCTGCCGGTTCTCCGTGGCATAGCAGATATCCTGCGCCGCCGGGCCTTTGATGTTGGGAAACTTTTTCTTCAAGGCCGCGATGATGTCTTTGGTTTCGTCCAGGCTCAGCGTGGTCTGCGTGAGATAAGCCACGCGATTCGGGTCCGGCACAGTCAGCGACTTCACCTGCTCCGGAGTTCCCACTACCTGGGTCACCAGCGGAGCCTCGCCCAGGGTTCCAATCACTTCATCGTGATCGTGGTGTCCGATCAGGATCAGCGAATAGCCTTCTTTGGCAAATTTTACTGCTTCCACATGCACCTTGGTGACCAGCGGACAGGTCGCATCGATGACGCGCAACCCGCGCCGGGCGCTGTGCTCGCGCACCTCGGGCGAAACTCCGTGCGCGCTGTAGATCACGCGCTCGCCGTTGGGTACTTCGTCCTCGCTATCGACGAAGATCGCGCCTTTGCCGCGCAACTCGTCCACCACAAAGCTGTTGTGGACGATCTCCTTGCGCACATAAATTGGCGGCCCAAAGGCTTCCAGCGCGATGCGGACCACATCGATGGCCCGCACCACCCCGGCGCAGAACCCTCGCGGCTTCAGCAAAAGCAAGGTCTTTCCCTGGCGGTTTGGCACTCTCAAATTCCCACTCCCATGATCTTCTTGGTAATGATCTTCTTAGTAATGATCTTCCCCAGACTATTATAAGATGCAAAAACGGGAAAACCGTATGGTCAGGGTACACGAACCCCCATACAGGGGATACTCATAAACTACCGGAAAGTATCCTTCTGGTCAACGTAAGCCACAGAAACGGCGGGGATTAGCAGCGAAAGGTAAGAATTCTCTGTCGGCCGGGACAAGAAGCACTGTCATGTCTACCACAAGCGGCCTACGCCGTATCTATCCAACGCCCGGTCGTCGCTTATGATCGGGATGTTCTCGGCGAGGGCCTGAGCAATTAGCACGCGGTCGAAAGGATCTTGGTGTGGACCGGGCAGCAAGCCCGCCCGGATGCCATGCGTTCCAACAGGAGGCGCACGACGACGCTACCTCCAACCCTTCAGTTCTTCCGGAGGCAGGGGCTCGACGAATTCCGGGCCGATATGGATCTTGTCTTTCAGGGCGCCGGCTTTCGGATCGCCGCGCTTGTCCTCGATCGCAACCAACCTTACCACGGGCTTTTTTCCGCGCGCGATGACGGTCTCGCGCGCCGACAAGCCTTCTCAGTCAGACGGAAGAGCTGCGTCTTGGCCTTATGGATGGTTATCGTTTCCATGTCAGGGCCTGATCTAAGCAATGTTAGCTAACCTACATCCTTCGTCAAGCCCTTTCGCAACCGCCGCAACCGCCTGCAACCGCCCTACCCGTTCGCCTTGATCATCTGCTCCGCATGCTTGCGCGAGGTCTCCGTCAACTTGGCGCCGCTCAGCATGCGCGCAACTTCTTCGGTGCGCTCCTCGCCCGCAACCGCGCGGATACTGGTTCGCGTGCGCCCGCCCCAGGCCTTTTTTTCGATGACATAGTGGTGATCGGCAAACGTGGCGATTTGTGGAAGATGCGTCACGCACAGTACCTGGTTAGCTCGCGCAAGTTCCTTCAGTTTCTTGCCTACCGCTTCAGCGGCTCGGCCTCCGATGCCAGCATCAATTTCGTCAAACACGATCGTGCGTTGCACGCTTTGCCGTTTCTTGCGAAGCGCGGGATCGGCTCCCGCTTCCACGCTCACTTTCAGCGCCAGCATCACCCGCGACAATTCCCCTCCAGACGCAACATGTTCCAACGGGCGCATCGGCTCGCCCGGATTCGTCGCAATCATGTAAACCACCTGGTCGATTCCCGTCGCCGTCCAGTTCCCTTCTTGCTGTCCAGTCGTCATCTCGATACGGAACGCCGACTTCATCGCCAGATCGTTGATCTCGGCCTCCACCAGCTTCTCCAGTTTCCGCGCCGCGTCCTCGCGCTTTTTCGACAGTGCACGCGCCGCCCGCAAATATTCCGTCCCAGCCTTCGCCAGCTCGGCCCGCAACTCGCGCAGAATTTCGTCCTTATTCTCGATCTTCCGAGAGCTTGCGTGCCACGTCCGCTCCGAACGCGATCACATCGTCCAGCGCCGGACCGTACTTCCGCTTCAGCCGGTCGAGCGACGCCAGCCGGTCTTCCACCTCCGCCAGGTGTTCCGGCGAGGCATGGATTCCGCCCGCGTAATCGCGCACCGTGGCTCCCACATCTTCCACGCTGATCCGCGCCGTCTCCAGCGCAGCCAAAGCCTCGTGAAACTTGGGCTCATACCGCGCCAGCTCTTCAATCTGCTTTTGCGCGGCCCGCATCGAAGAAGATGTGGAGCCATCGCCCTGGTACAGCAGATCGAACGCCTGCATCGCAGCGTTATAAATCTTCTCCGCATTCGCGAGTACGCGCTTCTCCGTTTCCAGTCGGTCGTCTTCGCCGGCCTGCAGCTTGGCTTCTTCGATCTCGCGTTTCTGAAACACCCAGAGATCCACCAGCCGCAACCGATCCTGTTCGCCGCGTTCCAGTTCTTCGATGCGACTGCGAATTCCCTTCCACGCCTCATACGCGGCCGATACCGGCTGGATTTGGCTTCCCGCAAATCCATCCAGCAGTCCCAGCCGCGCCGGACCATCGAACGACAGAATCGATTCGTTCTGCGCATGGATGGTCGCCAGATGCGGCGCAAGCTGCCGCAGCACCCCAACCGTTGCCGGCTGATTGTTCACGAAGACGCGGCCTTTGCCTCCAGCCGCAATCTCACGACGCAGAATCAGCGAGCCGTCTTCGGATTCGTCCAGCCCGTTGTGCTTCAGCACGTTCTGCGCCTTCGCACTCGAAAACCGCCGACACCACCGCGCGTTCCCCTCCCGTGCGAATCACGTCCATCGAAGCCTTTTCGCCCAGCAGCAGCGCCAGCGCATCGATCAGTATGGATTTCCCCGCGCCCGTTTCTCCGGTCAGCAGGTTCAGCCCGGAGCCGAACTCCACCGCCGCATTGTCAATGACCGCGTAGTTCTCCAAACGCAATTCAACCAGCACAGGCCGTCCTCGCTTGACGATGTCGCAGTTTTGCGCAGCATAGCATGAAGGGCAGCTGCCGGTAGTCAGTTGTCCGTTGCCCGTTGCGCCGGGAAGGCTTTATCGACCGTCTCTCTCGAGAATCGGGAGCGCCATGTGCGCCTGCAAACCAGAAAGCCACGGCCGAAACCGTGGCTTAGCGACCATCGCGAGCGGGCTAACCCGCCTTGCGGTACCTGTCGGCGCTTTCTTCCGCGGAGCCGGTATTAATTACCTCCTTGCGCCGTTCGCGCAACCGGTCCTGGAATGTGTCCCACCGCGGTCCGATGCCCACCGCACTCTGACTGATTACGACCGAGTCGGTGCTGGCTGCAAACCCGCCTTCCGTAAATGCCCCGGTATCTCCGTCGGCGCTTCCCGTCGCCGAAGCAGCCGCCTGCTCCGAAGCCAAACTCCCCGGCATCTGCTCGGTCGTCGGAGTTATGTTCCGGTCCGTCCCCATCCGGTGCATCACCGGGTCGGCCTCCCACTTCGAGCGGTAGCGGCCTTCATAATCCGCCCACTGCTGCTCTGATTCGAGGTCGGACTCGCGATAGGGCGGGAAGGCCTCAACCTGCGCCTTGGTTAAATCGACAGCGAAGTCGTCTTTGTGCTCGGTCGACGCCCGGAGCCGGTCCGCCGGAACAATGAATTTCTTGGTCTTTAGCCACCCGCCCGTGTCGACCACAACATAACGGATCAATCCCGTGAAATGGTTGAAAATTACGTCGTCGATCTTGCCCAGTTTCTCGTCCTTCAGACCATACAACTTGGAACCCCGGATGTCCTCTGCGACATCTGGGAAGCGGTAGTCTCGCAGCATTCCGTAACGTGCCATGATTTCTCCTCCCGTGAAAAATTTGAAACAAACGATGGCGCTCTGCTTGGATGTCAATCTCGAATCTGGGGTATATCCCTAAAATCGGCTCTTATAGATCGAAGGACGAATCACGGTTCGGATCAGAAGGTTATTCTTGCGATACCACTCCCCAGCGACCGTGCCTTGATCATCTATAATCGCCTCAAGGTATTCTCCAAATCACAATGCATCTGCTTCCATACTCTGCACTCTTCATCGGCGGCGAATTTCTCGATCTTTTTTCCAGTACCGGTCCCGTCGCCAAGTTCGTTCTTCTCACCTTGCTGGTCTTCAGCCTAATCTCTTGGGCAATCATCCTTACCAAATGGAGCTTGCTGCGCCGCGCCCGCCTGCAGAGCGGACGCTTCCTGCGCGCTTTTCGCAAAGCGCAACGCCTGCAGGACATCGCGACCGTCGCCGATCAGTTCCGTCCCAGCCCGCTGGTCGGCGTCTTCGAAGGTGGATTCCAGGAATACAAGCACCAACTAGCCGCACCCGCCGCCTCGCTTCGCAGCCTGACCGCGGTGCAGCGCGGCATGCAGATCGGAGCCTCGGAAGAAATTACGCGCCTCGAGCGCAATGTCCCCTGGCTCGCCATTACGGCCGCCGTCACCCCTTTCATCGGCCTGTTCGGAACGGTCTGGGGAATCATTGACGCCTTCCACGGTCTCGGGACCGCGGGCGGCGCCACTCTGCGTGCTGTCGCCCCGGGCATTTCGGAAGCTCTCATCACCACCGCCGCCGGACTCGCCACCGCCATCCCGGCCGTCATCGCCTACAACCTCATCGGCAGCTCCATTCGCGTGTTTGCCGCCCGCAGCGACGATTTCACCCTCGAAGTGCTTAACGCCGTCGAAAGCATGCAGCCGCAACCTGCGGCCGAAGTGAGGCGCTGATGGCTTTCACTTCGCCCAACGGCCGCACCCAAACCGCACTCGCCGATATCAACATCACTCCGCTTGTCGACGTCGTGCTCGTCCTGCTCATCATCTTCATGGTCACTGCGCCAGTCCTCCAGTCGGGCATTGAAGTCAGCGTGCCGAAAACCCGCACCGTCAAGGAAATTACTGAGGAACGGGTGGTTATCACTATCAATAAGGATCAGCGCGTCTTCCTCGGCAACGATGCCGTCAACATCAACCAGATTGCCGCCAGGCTCCGGCAGAAGATCCGCGATCCCCGCAACCAGTTCATCTTTCTCCGCGCCGATGAGAACGTGCCCTTCGGCGCCTTCGCCACCGTCATGGATGCGGTAAAGCAATCGGGCATCACCAACGTCAGCATCGTCACTCAGCCTTTGGAACAAAATGGCGCAAAACCCTGAGATATTCTTCGAGCACAATAACTGGGGACGCGCCCTCGCCTGGTCCGCGGGCTTCCACATCACGCTCACTGCCCTCATCCTGCTCTACCCGGTCGTCTTCACCGGAAGCCGAGGGGAAGGCTGGGGCTCCGGCGGAGGCGGTTCAGCGATGGGCGTCACATTAGTCAGTTCGGTTCCCTTGCCCGCCACGGCCGCTCAAACCCAGAACGTTCTGGCCAACGAATCCAAGGGCCTTACCAAGTCTGAACCCAAAATTGAAGAGAAGGAACCCGACGCCATCGAGATTCAGGGCAAGAATTCAAAGATTCAAACCGAAGAAGCCACCCACCCCGACCAAAGCAAAACCTGAGCCTGCTCCCGAGGAAGAGACCAACCAGGTCGCCTTCGGCGAAGGCGGACCGGTCAGCGGCCCTTATGGCACCTTCGACGCCGGCGGCGCCAAAGGTGGTTTCGGCGTCACCGGCGGCGGGGGCGATTTTGGCACAAGGTACGGTTGGTACGTGCAGGTCATCCAAAAAAAAGTTTCCGAGAACTGGCTGAAGTACGAGGTCGATCCCCGGATCACGAGCGCACAACGCGTATACATAACTTTCGATGTCGCCCGCGATGGCCATCCCTACAACGTGCAGGTAGAGCAATCCAGCGGCGTGCCGTCGCTCGATACATCCGCGACCCGCGCCCTGCAGCGCATCGACACCTTCGGCCCGCTGCCCTCCGACTACAGCGGCAGCAAAATCTCAGTGGAGTATTGGTTTGATTACAGCAAGAAATAAACTTGTGTCCTTATAGCCCCGTGATGGCATCCATAAGTAATGCCCGGAGATTCCGATCTACATAATCGAAAAACCCAACGGCATCCAGCTGATTACTCCTGAGGTTGCAGATGTGTGACTATGATGGATCTGAATGAACCGTAACTTGCCAAGGAAAACATATCGGAGTACGATATTGTTGTATACACTATCCCTTTGCCCGGGCTCGCGCAACGGCTCCAGACGGATGGAAGACACGCATAGGCCAGTTCCGCACTTCCCATTCGGCGCACGGCTTCTCGGCGCCTTGAGCCTGCTGATTCTACTTGCTTCACTTTTCCCGTCCACGTCCTTCGCCCAGGATTGGGTTCGCACCGGTTCCGGCCTCGGCGTCGAAAAAGTCCGCCTCGCCGTTCCCGACTTCAAACCTTCCAACAGCGACCCCCAGAACGACGCCCTGCTCAAGACGTTCAACGATACGTTCTGGAACGACCTGGACAATTCCGGCGTGGTCGAGCTCGTCTCCAAGAGCTTCTATCCCTTGCAGGTGCCCGGCCAACCGCCCGAGGTCACCTTCGGAGTCTGGAACTCGCCTCCGCCGAACGCAGCCATGCTGGCCTTCGGCAACCTCGGCGTCGCCGCCGGCAAACTTACCGTCCAAGGCTGGCTCTACGACGTAAAGAACACGGCCTCGCCTGAGGTTCTCGGCAAGCAGTACACCGACGTGGCCACCAACGACGCCGCCCGCCTCATCGCCCACAAATTTGCCGACGAAATCATCTTCCGCCTGGGTGGCGGCATTCCCGGCATCACCGAGAGCAAAATCTATTTCGTCAGTGATCACTCCGGCAAGAAGGAAATCTGGGTGATGGACTACGATGGCTCCAATCAACGGCAACTGACTCACCAGGGCTCCGTCTCTCTTTCTCCGCGCATCTCGCCCGACGGTTCTCGTCTCGCCTTCAGTTCTTTGACCAAGGCCGGCTGGGACATTCTCATGTTCTCTCTCGATCTCAACCGTCTGGTCAGCTTCCCCCGCTTCGGCGGCACCAATATCTCGCCCGCCTGGTCCCCCGACGGCACCCGGCTCGCGCTCTCGTCCTCTCGCGGCGGCAATTCCCAGATTTATGTCTGCGATGCTTCCGGCGCCAACCTTCACCGTATAACGGACAACAAAGGCCCGGACGTTGGTCCCGTTTGGAATCGCAAGACCGGCGCTCAGATCGCTTTCGTAAGCGGCAACACCGGATTGCCCCAGGTCTATACCATGGAGGCCGACGGCACCAACCAGCAGCGCATGACGGACCAAGGCTACGCCGTCTCACCCAGTTGGTCGCCCAATGGCCAGTTTCTCACTCTGGCCTGGATCCGAAAGTATGGCCCCGGTGAGCCCGGCTCTTCCGACATCTACTTGATGGATATCGCCAGCAAACAATGGGTTCAGCTTACGCACGATGGAGGGCGCAATGATTATCCCTCGTGGGCGCCGGACGGCCGCCACATCGTCTTTCAGTCCAGCCGCTCGGGCAAGGAGGAAATCTGGATGATGCTCGCCGATGGCACCAAGCTGCATCAGTTGACTTTTACTGGACGTAACACGCAACCAAACTGGAGTTGGAAATAAGAACACTTCGTCTGAACTCGAAGACGATTTTTGGGTTCGCAGGAGGAATAAACGTGAAGGGGAAGAACATGAAACATCAAACGTGGAAGGCGCTCGCAACCCTCATCGCTCTGGCCGCTATTCTCATGCTCGGCGCATGCCATAAGAAAGCAGCCCCGCCGCCACCCCCGCCGCCACCGCCTTCGGCCGCGCCCACAGCTTCTATCTCCGTCAGCCCAGATACCATTCCCCAGGGTCAATCCGCCACCCTAACTTGGCAGACTTCAAATGCCACCGATGTCTCCATCGATGGCATCGGCGCCGTTCAGCCCAGCGGGATCGCAACAGGTCACTCCCACCGATTCCATCACCTATCACCTCGTTGCCAAAGGCTCTGGCGGAACCCAGGAGGCCAGCACGCGCCTCACCGTCACGCCGCCACCTTCAGCTGAGGCTCCTCCGCCGACGTCTACGGAAGAAGATCTCTTCGGCCACAACGTCAAGGACATCTACTTCGACTACGATAAGTCTGACATTCGCGCCGATCAGCAGGCTTCCATCCAGAACGATATGCTCTTCCTCAATCAGCATCCCAACATCAACTTTACGATTGAAGGGCACTGCGACGACCGCGGCTCAACCGAGTACAATCTGGCCCTGGGCGACCAACGCGCCAGTGCGGTAAAGAGTGCCTTAACCACAGCCGGAATCAACCCCAACCGCATCAAGACCATCAGCTACGGCAAGGAGAAACCGTTCTGCCTGGAAGACAACGAGGGCTGTTGGCAGCAGAATCGCCGCGGCCACTTCGTCTATCAGAAGTAGCCGCCGTCATTGGTGTCTGCATGCGGGAGCGTCCAATTGGCCGGGTGAAAGACCCGGCCACAAATCTTCCCAACCCACAGCACCCTGAATCCGTCTAAAATAGGTTTCAGGAAACTTAAGCCTATGACATTACGACGCTTCTCCGCTGTTCTCGCCCTGCTCTCCACGCTTTCGCTGGCCGTCATCCCGGCTTCGGGCGCCAGCAAAGAGATGGTCCAACTGCAGACTCAAGTCCAGCAACTCCAAGAGCAGATGACCGCCATGCAGCGTAGCTTCGACGAGCGCATGGGCGTCATGAAAAACCTGGTCGAGCAGGATACCGACGCGATCAATAAAGTGACCGCCGCCATCACTGCCCTGCAAGCCACCCTGCAAAAACAGCAGGGAGACTCCTCCGCGCACGTCGACCAACTCGCCGGCCAGATCCAATCGCTCAACGACACGCTCGACGAACTCAAGGCTCGCCTCGCCAAAGTCAGCAAACAACTCGAAGACATGCAGTCGGGCCAGCAAAGCCTGGCCGCACAGCAGGCTCAGACGCAGGCGCAACAGCAGGCCCAGGCGCAGGCTCCGCCGCCGGATGTCCTCTATAACAACGCTCTGCGCGATTACAACGGCGACAAGAACGATCTCGCCACTCAGGAATTTTCCGACTACATCAAGTTCTATCCCAACACCGATCTGGCTGGGAACTGCTACTTCTATCTCGGCGAAATTCAATTCCGTCAGGGAAACTACCAGCAGGCCGCGCAGAGCTACGACCAGGTCTTGCAGAATTTTCCCACCGGAACCAAAACCGCTTCCGCCCAGTTGAAAAAAGGTTTTTCGTTAATCGAACTCGGCAAGCAGGATGACGGCGTGACGGAACTCCGCCACGTGATCCAGCGCTATCCCAGATCGAACGAAGCCCTGCAGGCCCGCGAACGCCTCCGCAAGCTAGGAGTTTCAGCAACGGCCCACCCAGGGCAATGAGTTTTGCTTTCCGCCGGGAGGTCCACCATGACCAAGATTTCCGAAAACGATCCCGACCGAGCCAAGGGTGCCACTGAAGGCGAAAAGCGCGACCACGACGCCAATGCTAGCCTCGCTGGACAACTCGGCCACCGCGACCAGGACCCTCGCATCAAGGGCGCCGACTCAGACTTCCCCGAGCCCGGTGGAAGCCCTGAACACTCCGGGGAAGACAGTAAGCAGCAAAGCAAACGCTGAGGGTGATCGTGGCCTAAGCTGGATGTCTAAGCCGGACTGTCGCCAACGTCAAGTTGACGACGAAAACCATCTGTGCGAGAGGAACAAATAACACTGAGACGGCTTGTGCGAGCAAGACGGCTGGCACAAACGTCGTAGGTTTCGAGCCGGGGGAGAAGTAGACGGCGAAGAGGTAGAAACAAACCCGCAGCCTTCGCGTTCATCGACAGGGGCCAGATGGAGTAGACCGCGGCAAAAACGCAGAGAAACGATGCCATCACAACGTACAGCGTGCTCGCCGAAACCCATCGCCGACCTTGTGCAGGGGTGTCGAAACGCCTGCTTGGCTGGCAGAAAGTCGGGATAAGAAGCTGAACACCAACAGCAAAGCGGCCGAAGCCGCGAAAACGTCGGAAGGACGAGTCACTGTAACCTCCCGACTCAGAGCTAACGGCTAATAGCCGCCTTTCAAATCGCCATCGCCCCAACTTCTTTTTCCACTTCGGCCGTATCCACCATGACGATGGCGTCCCAGGGACAGCCGTCAAGAAAGCAGCCGTCGGGCCCTTTGCTGAGGCACTTCTTGCAGCCGATGCAGAGAATGGGATCGACCGCTATGCGCCCGAAGGGCGTGCTGTCTTCGTCCGGCACCCAGAACATGCAGTCTTCCACGGGACAGTATTCCACGCAAGCCGGCGAGCCGGCGCATCCCGTGCAGCACTCGGTGATCACAGCCAACTCTTTCGGCTTTTTCTTACGCGGCGTGGTGAGGCCCTTGGACTTCGGTTCGGCCTTCATCTCGTCGGGGACCATGCCGATGGCTTTGGTGGCGCCGGGCGCGGAAGGCATAGCGTGATTATACCGTGGTTCTCGTCTAATCGAAAATGCACGCTTTTACAGGTGTTACAGGTGAAGTGCGGGGTCACACGTGGAAGAGCGGGGCTTCAGCGCCGCGTAAGCCGACCCGAATCCGTCGGGCTTTCAGCCCCTGTCTGACCCAGAACGGATTTCCAAAGAGAATATGATCTACCGCGCCGTCCGCCGCCCGCTGCTTCCGGTATACTGAACCCCTGCAAAGGAGCATCTCATGGCAGGAAAGAGCGTCAACAAAGTTATCCTCATCGGCAACCTCGGCAAAGATCCCGAAGTGAAGTACACGCCGCAGGGCACGCCCGTGGCCAAGTTCAGCCTGGCCACCAACGAGCGCTTCAAAGACAAGGACGGCAACTGGCAGGATCGCACCGAGTGGCACAACATTACCGCTTGGGCGCGCACCGCTGAGATTGCCGGCGAGTATCTGAAGAAAGGCAGCAAAGTCTATATCGAGGGCAGTCTGCGCACGCACTCCTGGGACGACAAGACCAGCGGCCAAAAGAAATACATGACCGAAATCGTCGTCAATGACCTCGTCCTGCTCGGCGGTCGCGGCGAAGCCAGCGGCGGCGGAGACTTCAGCGGCAGCTCGCGCGGCGCAGTCGCATCCGCCGGTGGCGGCAACAACCTCGACCAGCGCACGCCCGAACCCGAGCACGCGGGAGCCAGCGCCGGCCCGATCACGGATGAAGATATTCCGTTCTAGACGTAGGGCCTTAGTCTTCGTGTCCATTTATTTGTGTAGGGTGGGTGGGTTGGGACGATTCATCATTGTTTCGTCTCGACCCTTACTGTGCGCTCGGAGCGTAAAACGGCGCGTTATTATTGTTTCGTTTCTTGCGGGTTGAAGCCTGCCCAGGTCTGCTCAAACTTTTTCACCTTTTCGGCCACGTATTTCCAGTATTGAGGCGAGATTTCCTGTTGAACCTCTTCGAAAAGGCCGGTGAAGTACCGCAAGCCGCTGATCGCCGTGCTGCTTTATCTGCGGAAGCCGCAACCAAGGTGATTAGGCCGCCGGAGCGGAGGCTCGTCCATAATCGCTACGGGGTTTGACTGAGTTAACATTACGCTCCTTCTGCTTGCAAATTTTTGAGAGATTATGCCGTTGAGGCATATCCCAGTTACCGAGGAATTGCGCACGCGCGCCGGGTGGCGGTCCAGTGCTCTCAGGGCGTCTTTCCATATCGCACATGCCAAAAACTCAAGGCAACGCGCAACGAGCATGGATGGGAGATCGATCAAGTACCTTACCGGTTTTGGTCACATGTATGCGCGTGCTACCTTATCAATCTCTGAGGAGGAAAAAACTGTGCGCTACCCGGAATTCCGCGACCGACTCGAACGAGTTCTTCAGCATGCGGGTCTGTTCGCATTTGGTCCCAATCGAACTGAGACGATTGATCTGGCAAACACCTCCCGGCATTGGAAGTTTTACATCATAAGCGGCGCACTCCAGAAGGCGGAACCTTTCCATATCTCGGCTGAGATCGGCTTCGACTGGTCCCCATTCGACGAGGCTCGAGCCTACAGTTGCGAAGAAGACCTCCTCACGGAGTTGGTAGGCAGGAGGAAGGAAGCAACGAGGACAGCGCCCAGGTGGAACCGGGTAAACCTTTCACTTCGCGCGAGTCTTCCTTATGGTTCGACGACTTTGATGCCAGATCCCCAATTGTTTGGGCCCTGGTATGGTTCAATCGTAGACAAGGTCGATGCTGCACTCACCGATGTCAAGGAACAGCATGGACGAATCAAAGCTATCCTAGGCGGTCACGGAGATCTTGAGGTTGAAGGCGGCTTGCAATCCGATGGCGTCATTTTCCTCAAGGCTTTGGCGATCTCCGGATTCCGGATGGTTCGCGTCCCGCGCGTCTGGGATGATCCCGGGCGTCGCGAAGCCGAGCGAGATCCCGAAGCCGAGCTCAGTCGGTTGGCTCGCACGTTCCGAGCTACCTTCGATGAGTGGACGAAGAGCGTCTCAGAACTCGCAACCTGGATCCGGTACTCGCCCCCATCATCGGGAGCAAAGGCGCTCGAACCCTGGTTCGATGATAACGGGGAGGATGGGGAGGACGGCGGCCCGGAGACGATACAATGATAATGTCTACTCCGAAAGTTCAGCCCGTCTCGCCCATGGTTGCTTGGCTCGATCCGACAATTCGCCGAGAAAGTTTCCCCACTTTGAATTTTTCCGGCTTTATCAACTTGGGTCAAATGAACGTATGATTCGAAGTGAGCTTCTTTCATGGAGGCTGATCAGGGAAGCTGAGGCCTACAGAACTCCAATTTCGGCCAATGCGAGGTGTAAGCGTGGCGTCGAAGCGTCGAAGGTATGATCAGGAAGTTTGGAGAAATGCAAAGAGGATCTGCAAACTCAATGCTCGGCAGGTCGAGATGGCGCGCGCTCTCGGCATGAATCCAAAGAAGCTGCCTAGCCTGCGTCCCAGCCCGGACCAGCGCTGGAAGCTCCCGGTGAGCGAGTTCATCGAATCCTGCTACTGCAAACGATTCGGTGGTGATCCCCTCGAGCACCCCCGGCTTGATCCGGAGTCGCAGTCGTCGAAGCCTACCGTCCCAAAACCGGAATTGGACACGTCGAAACGGTCGCGGGATACGATGTTGCAACTGGAGGATCTGGTCGTTTACTTCGCCAATCTGGTCACCGATCTGGAGGCATGGCTGGTCCACGGCGCCGTCTCGCCGAACTTGCTGGCGCAACTGATAATGGAGCTGAGGGAGATTGTGGCGGCGCTCGATACTGGAGACTCGACTCCGCCATTTCCGGAGATTCCGCTTCCGCCCCACCCTACCCATCTACAGTCATCGCGGCAGAAGTATCGAAAGCAGGAGTACGATGACGAGATCCCGTTCTGACGTAGGGCCTTAGTCTTCGTGTCCATTTATTCTTTGTGTGGACCAAGGTTTGTTTTTGGGGATGGGGTGCCTCACTTTAAAGTTGCACACCGAGCGCTGCGAGCGCTGCGAGCCAGCAAGAAGGCGACTCCGGTGTCCGTGCTGACTGACGTATTGAAACGGAACACGCGGTTAGCCGCGATATCGATGTACTGGAATCTTTCGGCCTTCTGCGCACCTGGTATGTGCCAAACCCCGGACATGGGCGGCGGAGGATTGTGGAATCGAGCGCGAAGAAGTATCAACTGATCGCGAGTATCTGACACTTTCCGAAAATCCTGGTAGTTGGTCAGTCTGATTTCCACAGGAGATGCGGTATTTAGCGTCCGAGCCGTCGATAGATTAGGCGTGCATAGCGAAAGGCGATCAATGCAACAACGGCTAGGTTAAAGGCCGTTGACCAGTTGAGGCGGTGGAGATGGAAAAGCTGATAAATCATCACAACGGTGTCCGCCCCCAAGACGAACACCAGCGGTAGCAGCCATAGGAACATCGAGCGCGGTGACTGACTTTCGAGGGCGCGAACGTCCCATCCCCTGTCCAGAAACTCAAAGGACTCAAATAGGCGGCTCATATCGAGGCCATTATAACCCTTCAGGATAAGCCCCTTGTCAATCCGCTTTGTGGCCGATGCCGTTTCAGGCAGTAGGCCGCATAGTTCGTCAATTGTCCAAACGTGATCAAGTTCTTTCCGTAGGACTTTTAAAGAGTTTGATCTGCAGTGTCGTTTAAGGATGTCCGAAAAATATTTCTGGCGTTCGGGCAGGGAGAAGTGTTTTCACTTGACCTCCCTTTTTATTAGGACCAACCCCAGTCGTTGGTGTAAAGGCCGTGGAGATCACCGCTTGTCGAAGCGGAGTTCGATCAGTTCCCGGGTCTGATTCGGAGCCGGGGCAAACTTCCAGTTCGTCACAGCGTCTTGCGCGGCCTTAAGTAACACTGGGTTTCCGCCTACAGGCTCAATCAACCTGACCGTACCGTTGGGAGCGATTGTGGCCAGGAGCTTCACGGCACCGGAAATCCTCAACCGCTTGGCCAGATCTGGATATACCGGAGCCACCCGATACACGACTTCGCGCGCGTGCAAGGAAGAGTCCGAATCCTGGGCGGGCGCCGCACTCGCTGCTAACGCCAGTAGCACGAGAAAGAGAATAAGGCGATGGCCCATTGAGCAAATCTCAGGACGAAAGTCTAGGCTTCGAATTTTAGTGTAGGCGAGGTTCGACCTGCAGCGAGGATTACGAAAGTCACGAACGTGCCCCTACATGGCACGGAATCGCAGGTCCTGCAGCGTTTCGATTGTTGATGGCGAAAAATCGCGTCCTCGTCGTCAAAAGGGCAAAGTTGGGGTTTTGTGTTCCTTGATCTCGACGGTTTCAAAACTATTAACGACTCACTCGGGCACTCGCTCGGCGACATTTTTCTACAGCTTGTCGGAGACCGGCTTCAGAGATTTGTGCGTGAACAAGACACGTTGGCGCGGGTAGGCGGCGACGAATTCATCCACGGCGAAGACGGGGTCGAAGAGCCGCTCGATTTCTCCTGCGGCATGCACCTCATCGATGCTCCCCAGGCCCTCTTTGCCATGAAACTCAGCTCCCCGCAGGAACAAAAGCCAGACCTATCGGAGATCGACGACGAGCGATGGAACCGTGCTCGTCTGCGACTGGAAGCCATCGCACCACTGTTGCAGTGTAATCCTTTGTCCGGGCGGGCGGTCGAAACACGAGCAAAGGACGTCGGGAAGAACCCAAGCCACGATCTACCGCTGGATCGACCTGTGGCGCCGGGGTGAAACTGTGTCGTCCTTGCTTCCGCAAAAACTGGTCCCTGACCTGTCACCCTCCTTCGGACTCCGTTCTGTCCTTCACCGTCCCGTTTGTTTTCGTGCGTTGACGCCCAAGTGAAGAACGAAAACAAGCCGGCAAAGGCTGAAAAGAAAAAAACAATGAAATTAGAAGAGATCAACACATACATCGAGGAACTTGTTGGCGCGCCAGTTCATGAACGGCCATGCTGGTTCTGTCGTCAGCGTCGGCCAAATGTCGGTATCCGGATAGAGGTCCGACATGGTCGGAAGGACGCCAACTATGGTCTGCGAAGAACCGCCAATCGTGTGCGTGACATAGTGACATCATGCTCATTGCGCGGCGGTATTTGTCGGCAATGGGCTGCTATCCCTCGCTGGAGTCAGTAAATATGCGGGTTTGCGATCTGCCGAAAACGATCAATGGAGCGTGAATCCAAATCTCTCTCTCAGAACTTCACGGTGAAGATTGCCGCAGCGATGTCCATGGGCCAGTGTGCCACGATCAGGGGTGGCAGACGCCGTGTCCTCCGGTAAATCATTATGGTGACGAACACGCCGGGCGCGAAACTCCCAAACCGCCACACTATATATCTCCAATCATCTCCAATCAAGAATCAATGGTAGTGCGCTATGCTGCAGTGTCCACCAGAACCCCACAACCACCACGGGAACCCACGGTCGTCCGAACAGTGCCTCCAGACGCGGCAACACATACGCTTGGTAAGTTGTCTCTTCGGTGGGGGACCAGATCATCCACCACACACTCAGCGTATAAACGAATGCCCAAAACGGCAGGGAACGCCCGTAGAGTTGTCCAGGCGCAAGATGGGGAGCAATCGAGCCATACACCAGCAAGCTGCTTAACATGCTCCCGCCCAGGAAACATGGAAATATGAACAAGTAGTAGCCTATCCCGACGAAAACGTCGCGTCCCTGCCGGAGACGCACTTTCCCGATCAGATCGCGAATTCCGATGCCTTCCGCTCGCGTGTACCGCGCCATCAGTAGTAAACATCCGATGTCTACGAAAGTTCCATAGATCGACCACCACGGAGCCGCAGCCTGCCACGGCGATGGGTGGTGGCGCAATGCGTAAACGACCGCCACCAGGGCTTGTGCGATCACCAGCAGAAAAGTCCTAGCAACAACCAGCGTCATCGGCCCCGTCCACGTGACTTGCCCTCGAGCCACGCGCTTCTCGATATCGCTTTTTGAATTCCCGCCGGTACCCAAAGCCGCGAATCGGCTCGAACCCACTGCCATATTAGTTGTCTCCAACCCTGCCATCCTCGGCTCTAGCTTCCGCGCAGCACTATGCCTCGCTGGAATGTGGCCGAGACCTTGCGCGCTCGACGTATGGCGCGCGCCAGTTCAAGAGTCCCTTCGATAGAACCCCAGTTAGTGGGCCGGTCAGCAACTCATCGTTCAGGAATCCCTTATAGCATAATCGCCGGTCGACGCGAGTAGCCCGCTCACATTCATACGGCATTCAATCGTACTCGGCGATCATCGTTCAGCTTGGCGCACACTACCAGTTCCGCGTTATAGTAAATTTGGCGCGCCGGGCGCCGCCGTGTCCGCGGGAAAGGCTGAGCCTACCGATCATCAGCATCTCGAAAACTTCAAGACGCATCTTCTTTTCGCCCGTCACGCGGACGCCGGGCAATTACTCGAAAGGAGATCGTCATGTCCGGAAGCATTCCACATTCCTATCCAACGCGTCGCCTCCCCAAGCAGCCGAGTCTGGAGCAGTTGCGTAAGCAGGCCAAGGACCTCTTGGAGCAATATCGCGCCGGCGACCCCGACGCAGTCGGGGAAATCCACCGGTTCGAGCGCCGCCCCGATCCAGCAACGTTCGCCCTCAACGACGCCCAACGCGTGCTGGCTCGCGCCTATGGTTATGAGAGCTGGCCCAAACTCAAAGCTTTCGTCGACGGAGTGAACATTGCAAGGCTCGCTGCGGCCGTTCAGGCCGGCGATCTGGCGCAAGTGCGCGTCCTCCTCGGCGCTCGTCCTGAACTGGTCGCCATGGACATGGCCGGTAACGACGAGCATCGCGCCCTGCATTACGCGGTTCTGCGCCGCGATGGAGCGATGGTGAAGTTGGTGATGGAAGCCGGTGCCGATGCTCGCAAGGGCATCTTCCCACACCGCGATGCAACTTCCGCTTTAGCCATCGCCAAGGACCGCGAGTACCACGACATCGTCGCCGTCATCGAGGAGGAGGAGCGGCTACGTCGTGCGGAGATGAGCTGCCCCAACGCAACGATCTCACCTATACAAGACAAAATTAACCACGCCATCTCGAACGGCGACAATGCCGAGGCCATCCGCTTGCTGCAGGCGGATGGGTCCCTGATTGAGGCTTGCGACCGTGATGGCGGGACGCCACTGCACGTCGCCGCGCAAGAGGCCAATGAGGAGATGGTCGCGTGGCTTCTGAGCAGGCGCGCCAAGGCGCGTAAGCTGGACGTCAAGGGTTTGACCCCGCTCGACCGAGCTGCGCTCGCCGCCGATCCGCGGAACGAGCACGCGAAGCGGTTTCCAGCCATCGCCAAGCGGCTGCTGGACCATGGCGCGGAGGTGACAATCCGCGCCGCCGTTGCGTTGGCTGACGCAAGCCGCATCCGCGACCTGGTCAGCGCCGATCCCGCGGTGCTGCGCGAGATCAACTGGATGAAAGGCGGGCTGCTTGCCCTTGCAGTAAATCACGGCCAGATTGAAATCGTTCGGCTCTTGCTCGACCTCGGAGCCGATGTGGACGAGCGACTCTTGTTAGACGAACTGGAAGAACCCACACCGAGCTGGGGCACACCGCTGTGGTATGCAGCTCTAGCGGGGCAGAGCGACATCGCCCAGCTGCTGCTCGACCGCGGTGCCGACCCCAATGCGAATGTCTATGCCTCCGGTTGGCCGCTCCGAAACGCCTGGGGTCATAAGGACGACACTGTCAAACGACTGCTGCTAGCGCGGGGCGCGAAGCCGCGGCCTTATATGGTCGCCGAGGCACACGACGAAGGCGAGGCCAGGCGGCTGCTCGAAACCGACGCGAGCGAGGGACTGGCCAGCGAATTAGCTTGGTCCGCGGCGGACCATGGATGCCCGGCAATCGTCGAGTTGGCGCTTGAGCGGCTGAACTGGCCTAGCGACGACCCGAAGTGGCACTGGATCCTGATCCAGCCGATTCGCGGCGTGGGGACCAATTACTCGGACCACGAAGGCCACTTCAGGTGCATGGCGGTGTTGCTGCGGCATGGGATCGACGCAAATGTTTCACGCTTTGGCCAAACTGCCCTGCACTTCGCGGCTGCGAGACATGGCGCTCTGAGCGGGGCGGAACGTGCGCGTTTTGCGGCCCTGTTGCTCGATCACGGGGCGCGGCTCGACTTGCGTGATGACCTACTGAAGTCAACGCCGCTGGGCTGGGCGTGCCGCTGGGGGCGGAAGGAACTAGTCGAGTTGCTGATTGCGCGTGGGGCGCCGGTCAACGAGCCAGACGCCGAACCATGGGCTAGGCCAAGAGCGTGGGCGGAAAAGATGGAGCAAGGCAGCGTACTCGCAGTACTGCAGGAGCTCGGGCGCTGAAGTGGCGAATCGAGGGTTGCAGCTTAGAATGTAATGCGCGCGGGGCCACTTCAGAGAGCTCCCTCGATAGCCGCGGCGACATCATCGTTTAATTCCTCCGCCCTCAGCATCGCTGTCTTGATCCTCACAATCTCCAACTCGCGGGTCGCGATCTGTCCCGCTGGCTCGTTGTGACCTCTGGCAGAAGCCAGACCGCGCTCGTGACTGGCGAGCATTCGTCGAAAGATCGGCGCGGCGCTCTTCTTAGGTTGGGCATGCACACAGCCGAGGCAGACCAACCCCTTCGGAGAATGTTCGCCGGTCGGCAAGGCGCGTGCGTACCCGTACGCGATGTTCGTCACGCGCGCCTTTTAGTCGAATAGTGATCAGACGCCGCTTTCGGCCGACATCTTCCAGTTCCATGCACCAAAATCCCGTGCTTGCCAGCGATGGGACTCCAATCCCCGACTCGCTGTCCGGTGCGACCAAGCAAAGTCAAAATCGCCTTGTCGCGATACGAGAGCGCAGAGTCGATCATCTTCTGAACCGCGGCTGGCTCAAGATCTTTCGGAAACGTTCGTGGAATCCTGCGACGAAAACAGTCGCGCTGTCGCGCGCGCTGAGGCAAGTCCCGTCCCACCATGCCATGACGGAGCTCCACTGTGAGCGGACTGCCGGAAGCCGGGTTGGTGCGGCGGCACCACGGCCCCTGGCCATCTTCGGTGGCGCAGCGAATGCAGTAGTCGAAATACGACGCGAGCACGCTGAGACGGTGATTGATCGTGCGAGGCCGTCGGGCAGTCTGTGCGGATCGCGAGGCAACCGCGCCCAGCTTTCTACCTCACGCAAAGTCGGCTATGTAGCTGCCGACAATCTGGCGCCTGACAAGCTGACTGGGAACGGCAACGCTCGGGCGAGACCTTAGCCCACCGTTGGGAGAATGCGGTAACTGCGGTCCTGCTCCGCATCGTTAAACATCCTCCGGGTCCCTATGCAGGTTTAGCACAGATGCACTCGAAGGCATCCGAAGGATGCCGATCGCAGAATTCTCCAAACATCTAATCTTCTATCGGGCCGAGAGCAGATCTTGATTCTCGGAATAATCCACGGAGCCCGCGATCTGGAGAGTCTGTGCTGAAACATCTATCGCCTTGAACCGTTTACAATAGGCAGTGGAACCTCCTATGAGCGAACAACTAGCCGACAAGAAATGTGTTCCCTGCCGCGGCGGAGTGCCACCGCTCAAGGGCAAGGAACTCGACGCGCTGCACAAAATCGTCCCCCAGTGGAGCGTGGTCAACCAGCACCACATCACTCGCGCCTTCACTTTTCCCGACTTCAAGAACGCGCTCGACTTCGTGAACCGCGTGGGTGCGCTGGCTGAGGAGCAAGGCCATCATCCTGACATTCGGCTGGCCTGGGGCAAAGCTGAGATCACGCTCTGGACCCACAAGATCGACGGCCTAACCGAAAGCGACTTCATCATGGCCGCTAAGATCGACCGGCTGCAAGCGTAACTGTTTTGGAGCTCCCAATTCAGTCCTGTTGAACTCTGCGGTTGACTCACGTTTCATCGCCGGCCTAAGATGCCCCCTGCAATTCCGCTAACGGAACATGTCCCCACTCGTCCGAGGGACAGAGGAGCTGATCGATGAAACGATCTTTGTCGCTGTCTTTGTCTTTGCGGGTGCTCGCCGTCATCCTCTTCGCTGTGCTCGCATTCGCGCAGAGCGATGAAATTGTTCCCAACGAGAATCTGGTTGCAGAAGGGATTCCTAAGATTCCTGCCTCCCTCGCTGAATCGGTCCGCCGCTACAGCGAGTTCCGGTTCGCCGGCTTTGCGAGCTGGCACCCGACCAAACGTGAGATGCTGATCGAAACCCGCTTCGCCGACACGGCTCAAGTGCACCTGGTAAGGTTTCCCGGCGGGGCGCGCACTCAGCTCACATTCTTCCCCGACCGGATTGCGGGAGCTGAATATCAGCCGGGCAATGGCGATTCGTTCCTCTTCGTCAAAGATGTTGGCGGAGGTGAATTCTTCCAACTGTATCGCTACGACCTTGCCACCGGCGATATCACGCTGTTGACTGACGGTAAGTCGCGGAACACGAGCCCGCGCTGGTCGTATCAGGGCGACCGCATCGCATACGGTTCCACCAAGCGCACGGGGAATGATGTGGACATCTGGGTCGTCAATGCAAACGAGGCGGCCAGCGCCCACATGATCGCGCAAATGGAAGGCGGCGGCTGGAGCGTTTCCGACTGGTCGCCCGACGGCAAGCAGTTGCTGGCGACGAATGGAGTCTCGGCGGCGGAGAGTTATGTGTGGCTCGTCGACATCGCTACCGGGAAAAAGGACTTGCTGACTCCCAAGACGGGGTCGGAAACAGTGGCGCACAGTAACGCACGCTTTGCCAAGGATGGCAAGGGCGTTTACATGACGAGTGATCAGGATGCGGAATTTCAACGCCTGCTTTATATGGATCTGAGTAGCCGCAAAGTAACCGTTCTGACTCCCGCGCTCAACTGGGATGTAGACGAGTTGGATCTTTCCAAGGACGGGCGCTGGATTGCTTTCGAAGCGAATGAGGACGGAATCAGCGTGCTGCACGTGCTCGATACCGAGATGAACAAAGAGGTTCCGGTTCCCAAGCTGCCGGTCGGCGTGGTGAATGGCATCGCTTGGCGCAACAACAGCCGCGAATTGGCTTTCACCTTGAGTACCGCGAACCAAAATGACGATGCGTATTCCCTCGATATGGCTACCGGCAAGCTGGAGCGCTGGACGCTCAGCGAAACTGGCGGTCTGAATACTTCAGGATTCGCGCAGCCGCAATTGATCCACTGGAAGTCATGGGATGAGCGCTCCATTTCCGCGTTCCTGTACAAGCCTCCGGCGAAGTTTTCCGGAAAACGTCCCGTAATCATTGCCATTCACGGTGGACCAGAAGGTCAGGTCCGCCCTGACTTTCTTGAAAGTGACAATTACTACATCAACGAATTGGGCATCGCGCTGATTTATCCCAACGTGCGCGGCTCAACCGGTTACGGCAAGACTTTCGAGAAGCTCGACAATGGCTTTTTGCGTGAGGGGTCGTACAAAGATATCAACTCCCTGCTGGACTGGATACAGACGCAGCCAGACCTGGATGCGGGAAAGGTCATGATTACCGGCGGCAGCTACGGCGGGTTCATGACCCTGGCCGTCGCGACGAATTACAACGACCGCATTTGCTGCTCGGTGGATATAGTGGGACCGTCGAATCTGGTCACGTTCCTCGAACATACTTCGGGATACCGTCAAGACTTGCGGCGGGTCGAGTATGGCGACGAGCGCGATCCCAAGATGCGCGAATTCCTCGAGCGGATCGCGCCCGCCAACAAGGCGAAGAATATCACCAAGCCGCTGTTCGTCATTGCGGGACAGAACGACCCGCGCGTTCCGGCCAGCGAGTCGGCGCGGATGGTGCAAGTCGTGCGGCAGAATGGAACGCCGGTCTGGTGGCTGCTGGGCAAAGACGAAGGCCATGGCTTCGCCAAGAAAAAGAACCGCGACTACCAGTTCTATGCCACGGTGGTGTTTGTGAAGGAGTACTTGCTAAAGTAAAGAGAATTCTCAGGACTCCGACCGCATTTTGCGCTTGAGGTCGTCGGCGATCTGCTTGCCGTGGAAGCGGCCGTTCTCGATGAAGATTTCGTTGGTCCGCGATCCAGCCACAATCACACCCGACACATAAATCCCGGGCACATTGCTCTCCAGCGACACCGGGTCGCAGACCGGACGGCATTGCTCTTCGGAAAGTTCAATGCCCATGCTGCGCAGGAAGTCGTAGTCGGGGTGATAGCCAATCAGGGCAAGTACAAAGTCATTCTTCAACCGGACGGCACCGCGGGGCGTGACGAGGACGACATGGTCCACTCCAATTTCCTGCACTGAGCTGTTGAAGTACGCCTCGATTTCCCTGTTCTTGATTCGGTTTTCGAGATCGGGCTTGATCCAGTACTTCACGTGGTGGTGCAGTTGCGCGCCACGATAGACCAGTGTGACGCGGGCGCCATGCCGCCACAGATCGAGAGCGGCTATGGCGGCGGAATTCTTCCCGCCGATCACCAGTACATCGGTGTCGTAATAGGGGTGAGCCTCGGAGTAGTAGTGCGAAACCTTGGGCAGATCTTCGCCGGGCAGGCCGAGTTGATTGGCCAGATCGTAGTATCCGGTGGAGACGATCACTTTGCGAGTGTGGTAATCGCGGGGCCGGCCGGCGCGGTCGGTGGCCGTGACGCTGAAGTTTCCATCTTCGCCCATGACTGTCTTGACCCACTCGTACTGACGAATGTCGAGATGGTAATGCTCCGTAACCTTGCGGTAATACTCAAGAGCTTCCTCGCGAGTGGGTTTCTGCTGGGCGGTGGTGAACGGGATATCGCCAATTTCGAGCAGCTCAGGCGTAGTAAAAAACACCATGCCCGCGGGATAGTGAAAAAGCGAATTCACCAGGCAGCCCTTGTCAAGAACCACGACGCGAAGCCCGAGTTTCTGGGCTTCGATGGTGCAGGCCAGGCCGGTGGGTCCCGCTCCGATGACCAGAACGTCGGCATTCTCGGGATGCGGACGAGTGTTCGCCTTGGGCAAAGTTTCGAGGTCTTCGGCGGTGAGAAGGTCGGGCATCGCGATTCCGTGACGGTTGTGCCCGCGCGGTGGCACGAGCACAGGTCAGAGACCGATGATTCTAGCACGCGGGGATCGCCGAAACCTGGAAGTGGTGGACGGAGCGGATTACGACGGGGCAGTCACAGCGGCGAATGAGGCTGGCCCAACTTCGCGCTCCATCGTGTGCGAAAGCTTGTCTTGCGCGACTTCGCGATCGTAGGCAGCTTGAACATTCACCCAGTATCCGGCGCTGGTGTTGAAGTACCGAGCCAGGCGCAAAGCCGTATCTGGCGTGGTGTCGCGATGGCTGGGGCTTCAACGTTCGCGTTCGGCAACGACGGCAAACTTCATGCCCAGGGCTTGCAGAACAGAATTGATCGTTTCGAAGCGTGGGTGTGCGCCTGCGCTCAGAGTTTTGTACAGGCTCTCCCTGCCCAGTCCTCGGTCTTTGGCGATCTGCGCCATGCCTCGTGCCTTAGCCACATCGCCGAGGGCTGCGACGAACACCTCGGGATTGGGGTCTTCGGCAGCCACCGACAGATATTCGGCGATGACCTCATCGTTATCGAGATATGCCGTGTCGAATGTTTTGTAAGTTGTTTTCTTTTTCTTCATTGTTTCGGCCGCTTGAGTTCGCGAGCCATTTGTTTCGCTTTGGCGATGTCTTTTGTTTGAGGATGCCTTTAGGCCGCCAGAGCGCTCCTTGATGCTGGCCGACGCCGGCAGTTTGGGCGAAAAACCTTGGACACCGCCGTATAATAGTCGGTTCCGCGTACCTGCCGGAGACCCCCTGACTGTTTCTGCTCCGGTCCGACGCACAGGAGATCATCATGACTACTCTTACCGAATCCGCCACCCCGACCAGAATGGGGACCCGCATTGAATCCGACAGCATGGGACAGATCGAAGTCCCGGCCAACGTTTATTGGGGTGCGCAGACGCAGCGCTCGCTGCTGCACTTCAACATTGGGAGCGACACCATGCCGCCGGAACTGATCCGGGCCTTTGGCACGCTCAAGAAGGCGTGCGCGCTGGTGAACCAGGATCTGGGCAAGTTGCCGGCAGACAAGGCCAGGCTGATCGTGCAAGCTGCCGACGAAGTGATCGCGGGCAAGCTGAAGGACCAGTTTCCGCTGCGTATCTGGCAGACGGGCAGTGGCACGCAGACCAACATGAACGTGAATGAGGTCATCTCGAACCGCGCCATCGAAATTGCTGGCGGCGAGATGGGATCGAAGAAGCCGGTTCATCCCAACGATCACGTGAATATGTCGCAGTCATCGAACGACACGTTTCCGGCGGCAATGCACATTGCCGCGGCGGAGCGAGTGAAGAACGCGCTGATTCCAGCAATCAGGAACGTGCGCGATGCGATCGCGGCCAAGGCGAAGGAATTCAACGACGTCGTAAAGATCGGCCGCACGCACCTGCAGGATGCCGTGCCGTTGACCTTTGGGCAGGAGTTCGGGGGCTGGGTCAGTCTGCTGGAGCGCGATATTAAACGTCTGGAACAAGTGCTGGATGGACTTTACGATCTGGCGATCGGCGGAACTGCCGTGGGGACAGGGCTGAACACGCATCCCGAATTCGCGGAGCGCGCCGCGAAAAAGATTGCCGAACTCACTGGTCTTCCCTTCCGTTCGCACGGCAATAAATTCGCCGCGCTTTCGGCGCATGACGAGATCGTATTTGCGCAGGGCGCGATGGAAACGCTGGCTGCCTCGCTGATGAAAATTTCCAACGACATCCGCTGGCTGGCTTCCGGGCCGCGCTGCGGGCTGGGTGAACTTTCGATCCCGGAAAACGAGCCTGGGTCTTCGATCATGCCGGGCAAGGTGAATCCGACGCAGTGCGAAGCGATGACCATGGTGTGCGTGCAGGTTCATGGCGCTACTGCCGCGGTGGGGTTTGCCGGCTCGCAGGGCAACTTTGAACTCAACGTGTACAAGCCGGTGATCATCTATAACTTCCTGCACTCCGTTACGCTGATCACCGACGCCTGCCCCGGATATGTCGAATACATGATCAAGGGCATCGAGGTCGATCGCGCGAAGGTCGACTGGTACGTCAAGAACTCGCTGATGCTGGTGACCGCGCTGGCTCCGAAGGTGGGATACGACAAGGCTGCAGAGATCGCCCACACCGCGCATGTGGAGCACAGCAGCCTGCGCGAGGCGGCTTTGAAGCTGGGCTATCTCACAGGTGAGGAGTTTGATCAGTTGGTGAGGCCGGAGAGGATGACGCGCCCGTAATCGTTCCGGGCCTCCGCTTACATCGGGGTCTTCTTGCGTATCCGCTGAGGCTCGCGGCACGAAATCTGTTCGTTACAAATGCAGCGGCGAGAACGCCTCCGCGACCGCCGGCGGGGCGCCGGCGATACTTTCAAGCTTGGGCCGCCCTTCTAGAATGCCCAGCGCAGGAGCGTGGCGCCTACCGTGAAGCCCGCGCCGACCGAGGCCAGCAGCACCAGACTTCCCTTCTTCAGTTTGCCGTCTTCGATGGCCGTACCCATGGCTAACGGAATGGTGCCCGCAGTGGTGTTGCCGTAGCGCTCGATGTTGACGATCACGCTTTCTGGACGCAGGCCGAGGCGGTCGGCGGTGGCGTTGATGATGCGTAAATTGGCTTGATGAGGGATGAAGGCGTCAATATCGGAAGCTTTGAGGCCATTACGTTCCAGTAACTTCAGGCAGGCTTCGGTTTGCTTGCGCACGGCGAACTTGAAGACCTGCTGGCCGTCCTGGTGAACGTAGTGCATCTTCTTGTCGACTGTTTCACGAGTGGATGGGTTAAGGCTCCCGCCGCCGGGCATGTAGAGCGAGCATCCTCCCGAGCCGTCGATTTCGTGGATAAAGTCGATCAGGCCGGTGGAATCGTCTTCGGCGGGTTCGAGAATCACGGCGCCCGCGCCGTCGCCAAAGATCACGCAAGTGGCGCGGTCGGTGTAGTCGATGATCGAGGACATCACGTCGGCGCCGATCACCAAGACCCGCTTATGGGTGCCGGAGGCGATGAATTGCGCTCCCGTCTGCACCGCGTAAATGAAAGCGGAGCAGGCGCCCGAAAGATCGAAGCCCCAGACGCCTTGGGCGCCCAGCTTGTGCTGGACCAAGCAAGCGGTGGAGGGGAAGAACATGTCGGGCGTAACCGTGCCGACGATAATGGCATCGATATCGCTGGCAGCGAGACCGCGCTGCGCGAGAGCCTTCTTGGCGGCCTCAACCGCGAGATCGCTGGTGGCTACGCCTTTGTCGACGATGTGGCGTTCGCGGATGCCGACGCGAGCGAGAATCCAGTCATTCGAAGTGTCGACCATTTTTTCGAGGTCGGCGTTGGTCAGAAGGCGGGGCGGCACGTAAGTGCCGAGGGCGCTGATCTTCGCTCTCGGTCTTGGGCGCAGAGGTTGCGTCAATTCGTTCAATTAGGACTCCTGATGAAATGAACCCAGTATTTTGAACGATTGAAGGCGGAATGTCTAACGAAGGCCGATGGCATGCATGGTTCTACTTCTGCCTGGCCTTTGAGGTCGCGTGAGCAAGTCTAGGGAAGGTCAAGCTGCGCCTTGCTCCTTTTCATGTTGCATCCACTCCCGGACAAAATTCGGGCAGGCGACAACACCGAAATCGCGGCCCTCCCCTTCCGTGAGATACGCCAGCGCGAAGCGGTCCAACTGCTCCAGGTAAGCCAGATCGAGAAGAGGCCATAATGCGCAGTCGATCGCCGAGGCGACGAGTTTGTCGAGGTACGCTAAATGACTCTGAGATAAGTGGCCAGAAACACGAATAGTAACAGTTGGAGAAGCCGTCTTTACTGGAAGACTGCGCATATTTGTTCCTCGAAGACTCTTACGGTACGTTCGGTACGTTTGCGAAACCACCCGACCAATTATGACGTGGGCCTGATCGTTTCTTGCGCAAAGACTTGTAAAGGATGTGTAAAGTTCGAGCTGCGGCAGACGACGGCGCGAAAGTGGCAGCGTTCAAGAGCGCATTTATTACGGCAGGACAGTTAGTCTGTTCAAGCTGAGCGTTAGGGTTAAGCCAGGCACCGGGGACCCACTGCACACGCAAGAGCCCGTTACCGTTGCTTCCTTCCGGACCTGGCGGGGTTGGCGAGAGTACGTCGCGTGAGACCGATGCCTGACCTGAATCATTCTAACAAAGGAACCGAGGGGCCGGGCGCGAGGGCCGCGTCGCGTGGCGCAGGGCAAAGGACTGGTGACTTTCGGTGCAAGAAATGTGGAGGAAAGCCTTCCCTTCTTGATGGAAGTTGTCGAACAATAGAGTTTGAACCATCACCGTTGAGCAATACAGCCTGAAGGCGGATGGGCGTCTGAGAAATCATCCGCGAGACTCGATGCCGCAAGCCAGCCCACAACCCGGCGTGATTCCCGTTCCCCAGGCAATCAACAAATACTTCGATCTTTCTCTCTATCTGCTTGTCTTGATGGGATTTGGAGCATTGGCAAGTACAGGTGGGCTAGGTCTGCCGACGATGCTGCTGGTGGGAGCGGCGCTGGCACTCCGCGGCTATTTCCTGGCGGAGCGGCGGCGGGTGGTGATTTCGGAACGGTGGACTACGCCTCTTACGATGGCCTATTTTGCTTTCTACGCCGTGGATTACTTCCTGCTCTCGCGCAGCTTCCTGACGGCGACGGTGCATCTGGTGCTGTTCGCCGTGGTGGTGCGGTCATTCTCTTTGCGGCGCGATCGTGACTGCACGATGCTGGCGATCCTGGCGTTCCTGATGATACTGGCTTCGGCGGTGTTAACCGTGGACAGCGTTTTTCTGCTCTTCTTTGCCGGGTTCATGCTGATGGCGGTGGCCACGTTCATCCTGATGGAGATGCGGCGGTCAGGGCGAGCCGCACGCTTTCAAGCGCGACACTCCAGCGATGCGCAGGAACACCGGCATCTGGCCTTCTCACTGGCCCAAATGACTCCGGCTTTGATGCTGATGATACTGGTGGGCGCAGCGGCGGTATTTTTTCTTCTGCCTCGCATGTCAGTGGGCTACTTGGGCGGCTACTCGTTCGGCACGGATTTCTCCACCGGTTTCAGCGATCGGGTACAGTTGGGCCGGATCGGGCAGATTCAGCAGTCGAACGCGGTGGTGATGCACATCCAGATTGACGGGGATCAACACGGCCGGTACGCGCTGCACTGGCGTGGCGTTGCGTTAGCGAATTTCGACGGCCGGAACTGGTCGAACCCGCGTGAGCAGTACGTGCTGCAACGGGAAGCGGACGGAGGGTTCGCCGTGCCGCTCTTCAGCCAGGGAGTGGCGCAGGCTGGGCTGGCGCGGACTCAAACCGTAACGGGAAAGCCGAATCACCGGATTCACTACCGGGTGCTAATGGAGCCGATCGGCACCAACGTTTTTTTTCTTGCTCCTTGGGCGCGTCGCGTGAGCGGAGCCTATCGGGCGGTGCAGATCGACAGGGGCGGAGCGGTCTACGATCTCGATGGCGAGCGCGCCGTAAGTCTCTATGAGGCGGACTCCGATATCTCCGCGCCTTCCCCCGAACTGCTTCGGGAGGCAGGAGACGATCTTCCGCCATTGGTCCTAACCTACCTGCAACTGCCGGGGCTCGATGCGCGAATTCCGCAGCTGGCAGCGCAGGTCTCCGGATCGGCTTCCAATCGCTATGACAAGGCGGTCGCGCTGGAACAATACTTGAAGACGCATTACGGATACACGCTGCAGTTGCCGGCTTCACCGGTCGCCGATCCTCTGGCGAACTTTCTTTTCGAGCGCAAGCAAGGACACTGCGAGTTCTTCGCTTCTTCCATGGCGGTAATGTTGCGGACGCTGCGCATTCCGGCGCGCGTGGTAAACGGCTTCGTCAACGATGAATTCAACGACCTTACGGGCAACTACGTGGTCCGGGCCAGGGATGCCCACGCCTGGGTGGAAGCCTACTTCCCCGGCTACGGATGGATCACGTTCGACCCCACGCCGGGCGGCGGGACCGGGTCACCGCAGGGCTGGGGCCGGGTGATGCTCTATCTGGACGCTGCGTCATCGTTCTGGCGGGAGTGGGTAATCAGCTACGACTCTTCGCACCAGTCTGCTCTGGGCCAATCGGTGCTGAGCGGGACGCGCAGTTCCTTGGAGCGAACCCGCATGTGGGCCCGGCTGCGCTATGCGCGCTTGCTGAATTGGGCGCGGAAACGCCAACGGGGCGTGGAGCATGCGCCGGGAAGATGGTTCGGAGCCAGCGCCGCGGGTGCGCTCCTATTGCTGGGGTTGGCCAATGCCGCGCGGATTGCCCGGATGATCCGTACGAGACGGCTGGAGGCACATCCGGAGCGATCACCGGATCAGGCCGCTGCGATGTGGTATGAACGCATGGCTCGTTATCTGGCGGGGCGCGGAGTGCGAAAGTCCGCAACCCAGACGGCGCAGGAATTTGTGCGCGTCATCGCAGACGACGGGTTGCGGGCGCAGGTCGGGCGGTTCACGGACGCCTACGAATCGGCGCGCTTCGGAAATTCTGCAGCCGACGCGCTGCGATTGCCGGAGTTGTACGAAGAGCTGGAGTCCGCAGCTAAGAAGTAAATGTGCTTCTCTGGGGCAACGAGGCGGCATCACGCCCCTCTCGATTACATCACAGCATAACTATCCGCAGCGTGGCTAGAAATGCCAGACCACTCCGCCGCCGACGAAGTAGTTGTTCTCACGGGTCTTTCCCGTATCGGCTAAGGGTAGATTCGGCGTGCCGGACCAGAAGTCGCGGACCTCGCCGCGAATGCTGAAACGGTGCCAGGCTCTAACATCCAGGCCGAATCCGCCTTGGAGCACACCCGAGGTCGAGGAGCTACCGGGGTTGGTCCCGCCGAAGTACAGGGTCTTACTCTCGCTGAAGTAGCGGGCGAAGCCGCCGCCCAAGCTGATCCAGGGCGAAAAGGCAGTTTCGGGAAACAGATTCAAGCGAGCCGCGGGGGTAACGAAGATCTGGTCGAAACCGTGGGGAACGACGTCGTACCCGGAGACGAGCTTCTCATCAAGGTTGAATACCGCAGGGACTTCTCCCGAGATGGCGAAGATGGGAGTGACCAAAAAACGGCGCGCATAGTTGACTTCGAAGGTGAGGCCTTTGCCGAAATGCACGAAATTACTGGGCGGGGGCACATTCACGAGGCCCTGGTCGCTGATGAAGATGCGGCCAATCATGCCGGTCACTTCGTTTTTCTCCTCCTGGGCCAATGCCGAGCCGCCCAGAATCGACATGGTCACTGCCAGGACTGCGATTACGGCCTGTTTCCCAGACATTTCCCCTCCAGGATGCGGGACTCTCACTTTCACTTTGTTTCGGTAATGCCTAGGGTAGCATGAAGCGTAAGATTTTCTTCCACAAGGTACTATCTTTTGTGGTGCTTTTGTGGTGCGTTTGTGGTGCCGACGGTCAACCGGGCAGCGCAATGGGCTGGGTCAGGCGGATGGTTGTCCGGGGATGTCGCGGGAGAATGTTAGAATAGCCAGATTGCATGTCCTCGAAAAGCCTCACTATCTCCCGTTCCAGCGAAAAAACCGCCGACCCTGCGTCGGAAGACCATGCTCGGGATGGGCGTCCACAGAAGGTTGGCTTCGTCAGCCTGGGATGCCCCAAGAACCTGGTCGACAGCGAGGTGATGATGGGCCTTCTGGCACGCGCCGGGGCCGAACTCTCATCCCGAGCCGAGGACGCCGATGTGATCGTGGTCAATACCTGTTCGTTCATCGAGAGCGCGCAACAGGAGTCGGTGAATACGATTCTCGAAATGGCGGAGCACAAGTCTTCGGGGCGGGCGAAGAAGCTGATCGTGGCCGGATGCCTGGTCGAGCGGTTTCGGGATGAAATTCGAAAACGCATTCCTGAAGTGGATGCCGTGGTGGGGACCGGGGAGTTGCAGAACATCCTGGCGGCGACGGGCCTTGGAGCAACTCCGTCGCATAAGGATTCGCCATTCGTGGTGTTGCCTTCGCGGGCCGAGGGCGAGGCACGGGTGGCGCAGGGACGATTCTCTCGCGGGCAATGGGACGGTGCAATTGCAGATCTGCCCAACTATCTGTACGACGACGAGACCCCGCGCATTCTTGCCACACCGAAATCCACAGCCTACATCAAGATCGCGGAAGGCTGCGACCATCCTTGCGCATTTTGTATCATTCCGCAGTTACGCGGGCGGTTTCGTTCGCGGCGGTTTGAGTCGGTTGTAGCGGAAGCCGAGCGGCTGGCACAGAGCGGCGTGCGGGAAATAACTCTGATCGGACAGGACACGACCTGCTACGGCGAGGATTTCGGATTGAAGGATGGCTTGGCGCTGCTGCTCGAGAAACTGGCGAAGATCGAAGACTTGCGCTGGATCCGATTCCTCTATGCCTATCCGAACAAGATCACGGGCAAGCTGCTGGAGACAATCGCATCCTCCGAAAAGATTTGTTCTTACATGGATATGCCGCTGCAGCATGCATCGGCGCCGGTGCTGAAGCGCATGAAGCGCGGAGGCGGAGCGGATTTGTTCCTGCGCTCGATTGCCAAGATGCGGCGCGCGATTCCCGGGCTCACCTTACGCACGTCGTTTATCGTGGGCTTTCCGGGAGAAACCGAGAAGGAATTTGAAGAGCTGTGCGAGTTCGTGCGTGCAGCTCAGTTTGACTGGATGGGAACTTTCTCCTACTCCGACCAGGAGGGCGCGGAGGCATATGGATTGGACCAGAAGCTTTCCGTCCCTGAGATCGAGCAGCGACGCAAACACTTGATGGGGATCCAGCGGCAGATCAGCAAGAAGAAAAAGAAGGCGCTCGTGGGACAGGAGTTCGACCTGCTGCTGGAGGGCACGTCGGAAGAAACCGATCTGCTCATGGAAGGCCGCACTTCGATGCACGCCCCCGAGATTGACGGCAAAGTCTTCGTGAACGACTTTGCGGAAGACAGGGAGCCCCAGCCGGGCGAGTTTTATCGCTGTCAGATCATGGAGGCACACGACTATGATCTGGTAGCAAGGATTCTGTAGCGGGTTTTTCGCTCTGGAATTTGTGGTTTGATTCAGCAAGACCCCGGAACGTTCCTGGCCATGCCTGGCAAGCGCATTGTGAAACTTCGCTGTCCGATCTGCAAGAAAGCCGTAAAGAGCGGCGATCCGGAGTTTCCTTTCTGTAGCGAGCGCTGCCGCACGGTTGATCTGGGTAAGTGGGCGAGCGGAGCTTATGTGATTCCATCGCCGGTTACGGATGCGGACGAGCCGATCCGAGAGAGCACTCCTGAAGGTCGGGACGGCGCTCCGGACGACGAGCTGTGAAAGAACCTTCCGAGCTCGCAACCACGGAACGTAGCGCCGGCGTCGCGGGGGCGTCCCGCCGAACTCCACCGTGGGCGACGCTGATCGCCACGTTTTTCGGGATTGGACGGCTGCGGCCTGGACCGGGGAGCTGGGGATCGGCGGCAACCGTGTTATTGTGGGCGGCGCTCGGCCACGCGCTTGCCGCATCCTGGCGCACCCCAGTCGCCATCGCCTTGGCCGCGGTGGTCACGCTCGTCGGAATTCCTGCGGCTACACGGGTCGCGCGGGGCTGCGGAACAAAAGATCCGCAGTTTGTGGTGATTGATGAGGTAGCGGGTCAACTGGTAGCTCTGGTCGCCGTGCCGCTCGCATGGAAATCTTTTCTCGCGGGCTTTATACTTTTTCGTGCCTTCGATATCGTCAAGCCGCCGCCGGTGCGACAATTGGAGGCACTTCCGGAGGGCAGTGGGATTGTAGCTGGACGACCTGGCCGCCGGTCTTTACGCGCTGGGAGCGATGCATCTCTTATTACACTTTGGTCTTCTAAGGTAGTGCGAGTGTTTTCGTCATGGGATTTTCCGACCGTATCCTGGGCAAGAAAAACGTGAATGGCGGACCGCACATCGAGTCCGTATCGCCGGTGCTGGCGTTGGCGGGAGGCGAAGTCCGCATTGCGGGCTCGGGATTGCGGCCCCAGCAGTGGCAGCGCCCGCGCGTGCAGTTCGGCGAACTCGAGGGCGGGGTCGTGATCAGCTCGGATGCTTTTCTCGTCGCCCGCGTTCCCGAGGGAGCGACTTCGGGCCCGGTGGTGGTCGCCGCCGATGGGCATGTCAGCAACCCGCACACCGTCAAGGTGGCGGTCCCCATCGCCGAGAATTTGCACCCCGTGACCAATCCGGCGCTCGATGCGCAAGGCAACATCTACGCGACTTTCTCGGGTTCACGCGGGCAAAAGGTTCCGGTCGCGATCTTCAAGATCGATACCAATTACGCCGTGAAGCCGTTCGTCGCGGAGATGATGAACGCAACCGCCATTGCCTTCGATCGGCAGGGGCAGATGTATGTTTCATCGCGCCATGACGGTGCGGTCTATCGCGTGGCGCCAAATGGAAACATGACCACGTATGCCGAGGGCATGGGAGTCGCCACGGGGATCGCATTTGATCGAAATCAGAACCTCTATGTGGGCGACCGCAGCGGCACCATCTTCAAGATTGGCCGCGACCAGCAAGTATTTGTGTTCGCTACTCTGGAGCCGAGCGTTTCGGCGTATCACCTGGCCTTCGGTCCGCAGGGCGACTTATTTGTGACTGGGCCTACGACGTCGAGTTTTGACTGCGTACACAGAATTGATCCGCAGGGAACGGTACACACGTTTTTCCGCGGCTTGGGACGCCCGCAGGGCCTGGCTTTTGACGCGGCGGGCAACCTGTATGTGGCGGCATCGCTTTCCGGCAAGCGCGGCATCGTCAAGATCACGCCCGAGGGCAAAGCCAGCCTGGAAGTTGCAGGCCATGGACTGGTGGGGCTGGCCTTTGCGCCCGGACGAAGCGTCATTCTTGGCGACCACGGACGCGGTGCATCATCTTTCCTGGAATATTCACGGGCTGCCGCTGCTGCCGGAGTAGGCCTCGACCGGCATCGATTGATCCCGATCCGCCATCGGCATGCAGCGCTCAGACTTCAGCGGTTGCCCTTCTTTCATGGCTAAGTGCTGAATGCTGAGTGCTGTCGCAGCTACCCGTCGGTTTCATTTACACTTCTAGCCGTGAACGCTGAGATCATCGCGGTGGGCTCCGAGTTGCTCACGCCCTTCCGCATGGATACGAACTCTCTCTATCTCACCGAGCAGATCAATCAGTTGGGCGTTGAGGTGATTTTCAAGAGTGTGGTCGGCGACGATCTCAAGCGCCTGGTTGCGGCCGCGCAACATGCGCTGTTTCGCTCGGAGATCGTGATTTTCAGCGGCGGTCTCGGCCCCACAGAAGACGACCTTACGCGCGAGGCGGTGGCCGAAGCGTTGGGCGTCTCTTGCGGCGGGATGAAGACATCCTGGCAGGCATCGAGAGACGATTCGCGGCGCGTGGCTGGAAAATGTCCCCCAACAATGCCAAGCAGTCCGACGTTCTCGAAGGGGCCGCGGTGCTTCCCAATGCCAATGGGACCGCGCCGGGACAGTGGCTGAGCGGCAAGTTCGATGGACGCGAACGCATTGTCATCCTGCTCCCCGGACCTCCGCACGAGCTGAAGGCCTTGTTTGAGGCGGAGTGTCGCGAACGGCTGCGGGCAAAGTTGCCTCGGGCGTTTCTGGCAACCCGCGTATTAAAGGTGGCCATGCTTGGCGAGTCTCACGTGGATGCGCGCGTGGCGCCGATCTACAAGCGATTTCGCGACGTGCAGACCACGATTCTGGCGGGAGCGGGAGAAATCCAATTGCATTTCAAGTCGCGCGCCGAAACCATGGAAGCGGCGCAAGCTCGCGTGGATGAAGCGGCCGACGCGGTCGAGGAAGAACTCGACGATGCGGTGTTCTCGCGGAACGGCGAGTCGCTCGAGCAAATCGTGGGCTATTGGCTGCAGATGCGCAACGCTACGCTGGCCGTGGCGGAGTCCTGCACTGGGGGTTTGCTGGGTGAGCGGATTACCTCGGTCGGCGGCAGTTCGCGCTACTTTGCCGGCGGCGCGATCGTCTACTCGAATGCGGTAAAGACCGAACTCGCAGGAGTGCCCGCCGACATGATTGAGCGCCATGGGGCGGTGAGCCGCGAAGTGGCAGCCGCGCTGGCCGAGGGCATCCGTTATCGTTGCGAGGCAACGCTCGGGATCGGCATCACGGGTGTGGCCGGGCCCACGGGAGGAACTCCGGAGAAGCCCGTGGGATTGGTGTTCCACGCTTTGGCTGGCGATAGCGGGACGGAAGTGATCGAGCGGAACTTTCCCGGCGACCGCAAGCGCATTCGCTGGTTTGCGACCACGCTGGCGCTGGATATGGTGCGAAGAAAGTTGATGTGAAGCAAGCTTTTAGGTCTTAGCTTTTAGGTCTTAGCTTCTAGCCTTTAGCTTGGCCCTCCGTCGTTCCAGGGTTCAAGCTAAGAGCTAAGAGCTAACAACCAAGAGCTTCTCATGCGCCTTTTCGTTGCGCTCGATATCGGCGACAACCTCCGCGGTCGGATTGCCCGCTTCCTCGATGGCGTGCGCGGATTTGCTCCGGATGCGCGCTGGGCGCAGCCGGAGTCTCTGCACGTCACTTTGAAGTTCATCGGCGAAAAGTCCGAGGAAGAGGTTGAGAAAATCAAACGACTGCTGGAAACGATTGACGGCTGACGCGTTTGAAATGAACTTTCGCGGCTATGGATTCTTTCCCGGCGCGCGGGCGCCGCGAGTGTTCTGGATCGGAATTGAAGCTGGGTCGCAACTGTCTTCTCTGGCAGCAAGGGTGGATGAGAACATGGCGTCGCTCGACATCCCGAAAGAGGAGCATGCTTTCAACCCGCATCTCACACTGGCGCGGGGTGCAGGAGGCTCAGGCTCGCCGCGCAAACAAACCGGAGATGGTCCGAACCGCAACTTTCAGCGGTTGCAGGAAAAACTGGCGGTCCTGCCTGCACCTGAGTTTGGTACCATGACGGCCCGCGAGTTTTTTCTGTACCAGAGTCAGCTCTCACCTGGTGGCTCAAAGTACACGAAGCTGGCGGGGTTTGGTTTGCGTTAGCCCATCGAGCAGGAACCTTACACACCTTGTCAACGCTCCCTATCATCGCCGCGCTGAGTTACCTGCTGGGTTCGATTCCCTTCGGATATCTGCTGGTACGCATCTTCCGCGGTGAAGATGTGCGCCAAAGCGGCAGTGGAAATATCGGGGCGACGAATGTCTCCCGCAAATCGCCGCTGCTCGGAGGATTGACGCTGTTGTTGGACGCGCTGAAAGGAAGCGTGGCGGTAGGGGTGGGATATTTCTTCTCGGGCCGAATGCCAGGCGGAGTTCTGCCTTATCGAGCGATGTCAATGGCGGCGCTGGTCGCTGTTATCGGTCATATGTTTCCCGTCTGGCTGAAGTTTCGCGGCGGTAAAGGAGTTGCCACGGGATTGGGCTCATTTGTAGTGATCGCTCCGAAGGCGGTGCTGGTCGCCGCGGGTATCTTTATCGCGGTCGTAGTCATCTTTCGTTATGTTTCTCTTGGGTCGATCGTCGCGGTCGCATCTTTTCCGCTCCTGGTTTACGAGATGCGCGCCTATGGCAACCTGCCGATGGCCCTGGCATTCATGACCGCCACTTCCCTGCTCATCATCGCCCGGCACCACCAAAACATCCGTCGTTTGCTGAGCGGTACGGAAAACCGCGTGGGAGCGAAGCGCTCATGAGCGAGATCGCGATCATCGGCGCGGGAGCCTGGGGCACGGCGCTGTCGATCGTTCTGGGGCGCACAGAGACTCACCGGCTTCGCCTCTGGGCCCATGAAAAAGAGGTCTGCGAGACTATCGAGCGGCAAGGCGTGAATGAGAAGTTTCTTCCCGGCCAGCCTATCCCGGCTTGCGTGACGCCTTGCACTGATTTTGCGGAAGCGCTTGAGGGCGCGGCCATCGTGGTGAGCGTAATGCCTTCGCAACATTGCCGCTCTCTGTTTGAGCGGATGCGGCCGCACCTGCGCGCGCAAACCATGATCGTCAGCGCAACCAAAGGACTGGAAGAAAATTCCCTGTTGCGCATGACCGAGGTGATCGCCCAGGTTTGCAGGGGCGATGACACACCAGCGCCGCGCATCGGCGCGCTCAGCGGTCCCTCGTTCGCGCTGGAAGCGGCGCGAGGAGATCCAACGGCGATCACCATCGCGTCACCGGATAAGGAACTCGCGCGCGCCGTCCAGCAAGAGTTCAGTCATGCCAGCTTTCGGGTTTACACCAATGACGACCCGATCGGCGTGGAACTGGGCGGCGCGCTGAAAAACACGGTGGCGATCGCCGCCGGGGTTAGTGCGGGTCTCGGCTTGGGGCACAATTCCGTGGCCGCCCTCATCACGCGTGGTCTGGCGGAGATGACGCGGCTGGTTGTGGCCTGTGGCGGGAAAGCGGAAACCATGGCGGGCCTGGCGGGCCTGGGCGACCTAGTGCTGACTTGTACGGGTGGCCTCTCCCGCAATCGCAGCGTGGGCGTCGAACTTGGCCGGGGACGAAAGTTGCCGGAGATTCTTGCCGGGATGCATGGCATGGTCGCGGAAGGAATCTTTACGACGACGGCGGCGGTGGGGCTGGCGCGGGCTCGCGGTGTCGAGATGCCCATCACCGAGCAGATGCACGCTATTCTGCAACGGGGTAAAGCGCCGCGCGAGGCAATTTATGAACTGATGACCCGCAGCAGCAAAAGCGAAACGCTCCGGCTGTAAGGCGGCAGCCGACTGCCGGCCTCCGGTGGGTTTCCTTGCCAAGTCCGCGCCAGACGCCCATTGTGACCGGTACTTTGGTAATGGCAAAGCTCACGGTTTTCCCCTCCGAGCCTCCTTGCCACACTAGAATTCTATAGATACCTGTGAAATCCGCCGCCACGTCGATCGACGGCGCCTCCGAACTGAGCCAGGGGAGCGACTTGTCTTCCACAGCACCCAATCCGGCGCGTGTGCCCATTTTATATGTAATTCTCGGCGTGCTCCTGGTGATCAGCATCGTCCCCATGTATTTCTACTCGGCGCGAGTGGAGGCGATTAACCGGGACCGCCTGAAGACCAACGAGATGCTGTTGCAGAATACGGTGACGCGGTCGCTGGCCGACGATCTTTCGCAGCACGAGCGCTCTCTGCGGATGATGCTGGGCAACCTTTCGTCGGCGATTCAGGTGGCGAGCGGCGGTGATATCGGCGGCAAGAACATCCAGGCGCCCGAGTTGCGCGCGCTGCTGGAAAACTTTGTTTCTTCCTCCGATGAACTCGCTTACGCCACCCTGCTCAACTCCGAGGCCAAGGGAGTCTCTGCCGGGCGCATCGCACCGGACGCTTTTCTGCAGCGAGAGTTGCAACATGCCTACGATGCCGCCCGCGATGGCCGTGCATACAACGGGCATGCGCTGCAGGTGCAAGACGGCCAGTCAGCGCGGACGGTTGTACTGGTGAGCAGTCCCGTCAGCTACGGCGGGCGGTTTCTGGGCATGGTGGGCACGGTCGTGGATTTGCAATTCCTGATTCGCCGCCTGCACGAAGTCAGCGGCGGCGGTCTGATTCCTTATGTCGTGGACGCTCAGGGCCGGCTGGTGGCTGCTGGCACTGCGCAATATGTGACCGGCCAGGACATGACGAACCTGGAGATCGTGCGCAATTTTGTGGAAGGCAACAAGGCACAGGTGGATGCCACCGAAGACTTCGCCGTCCACGAGGGCAAGAACAGTGTTGAGATGCTCGGCACCTACAGCCCGGTCACCACGCTTGATTGGGCTGTCGTGGTGCAGAAGCCGCAGCTCGAGGCTTACCGGGGAGTCTACGAGATGCAGCGCACGGCGCGGCTGCTGGCGCTGCTGGCCGTGCTGTTGAGCATTGGCATAAGCATTTTCGCGGCTCGCATCATTACCAACCCTCTGCAAATCCTCACCCAGTCCAGCCGCGCTCTGGCGCGGGGCGACTTTTCACAGCGGGTTCACTTGCGGAGCCGCACCGAAATCGGTGAATTGGCCGAGACCTTTAACACGATGTCGCAGGAACTCGAACAGTTCGTCGAAGATCTGAAGCGGGCCGCGGAAGAAAACCACGCTTTGTTTCTCGGCTCAATTCAGATGCTGGCGGGCGCGGTTGACGAGAAGGATCCCTACACCCGCGGCCACTCCGACCGGGTCACGCGTTACTCGTTGATGATCGGCAAAGAACTGAGCTTGCCTCCTACTTTCATGGAAACGCTGCAGATTTCCGCGCAGCTCCACGATGTGGGCAAGATCGGCATCGAAGACCGCATCCTCAAGAAACCGGGCGCGCTGAATGCGGAAGAATTTGAGGTCATGAAGACCCATACGACCAAGGGCGCCAATATCCTGCGCCCAGTCACCCAATTGGCGGAAATGCTCCCCGGCATTGAACTTCATCACGAAGCTCTCGATGGCCGCGGTTACCCTTACGGCCTCAAGGGAGATCAGATTCCGTTGCTGGCGCGCGTGATCGCGGTGGCCGACACTTTCGATGCATTGACCACCAATCGTCCTTATCAGCATGCCCACACTCCGGAAGAAGCGTTTGAAATCATCCAGACTCTCGTCGGCAAGCGGCTTGATCCCGAGCCGGTGGCAGCGCTGAAGACGGTTTACGCGCGGGGCGAGATTCGCATCCAGCGCAGCATCGCGATCAAGAGGACGGTGGCCGCGGATGCGATCCCTAACGCCCCGCCGGTTGCCCCCGCGTTGCCCGCTACGGAACCTGGCAATCTCGAAAGAATGCGCGTTTAGCCATCTTTCTCGCTCATCCTCTGCCCACCCGCCGCGGTCTGACTGCGCCTGACCGCTATAATCAAGTGGGATCCCTCATGATTCAAACCTTGTTTGGCAGTACCGAAGAAAAGAAAACTGGACTGTTCGAGCGCATGAAGCAGGCAGTCACGCGCACACGGGAAAACCTCGCCGAGCGCATCGAAGAGGTCGTTGCCTTCGGCAAGGAAATCGACCGCAACACGCTCGACGATCTTGAGGCCACGCTGATCGGCGCCGACCTCGGGACCACGACCACCCAGGAAGTGCTGGGCAAGCTCCGCGACAAGGCCGACCGCAAACAGATCAAGGATGTGCAAGAGTTAAAACGGCTGCTGAAAGAAGAGTTGCTGGCGATTCTGAATGCGGCCAATACCCGGCCAGTCCAAAGCGTAGAAGGCACGCCTGAAGTAATTCTGGTGGTTGGCGTGAATGGCACCGGCAAAACCACGACGATCGGCAAGTTGTCGCAGGTATTTCGCGCCGAGGGCAAGAGCGTGCTGCTGTGCGCGGCGGATACCTTCCGCGCGGCGGCCATCGATCAACTGGAAATCTGGGGCGAGCGCACGGGCACGGAAGTGATTAAAACCAAGCCCGGCGGCGATCCCGCGGCCGTATTGTTCGACGCGCTGCAAGCCGCCGGTGCGCGCAAAATCGATTACGTGATCGTCGACACTGCGGGCCGCCTGCACACCAAGACCAGCCTCATGTCGGAGCTGGAGAAAATGCGGCGGACGGCGGACCGCATTATTCCTGGAGCGCCGCACGAGACGCTGCTAGTGATGGACGCAACTACGGGTCAAAACGGCTTGCAGCAGGCGCGCCTGTTCACGCAGTCGGCGGGCGTCACCGGCATCGTGCTCACTAAACTCGACGGCACCGCGAAAGGCGGCGTGGTGGTCGCCATCTCGCGCGAGCTGGGGCTGCCCGTGCGATTTGTTGGCGTGGGCGAGAAAGTGGGCGATCTTTTGCCGTTCGACCCGAAAGAGTTTGTGGATTCGCTGTTCGAATAAAGGCCATCTTTCACCTCGGAGACACAGGCCACGGAGAAAACTTTGGCATGCTAGCTTTTCTCGAAGTTCTGACAGTCATGGCGGCGCTTTGCCTGGCTTGGTGGTTATGGCGCAGGCTTCTTCGTCCGAAAGCACCGGCTGATCCTGCTGAGGACCCATTTTCGTTTGTTCCGGCGCCCCGCGGAATGGGGCCTAAGGGAAAATCCGGTGCGGTCGCACTCGAAGAACCAGAGGAGGACCATCGAGCGGACGCCTTCCCGCCACGCGAGTTGTAGACTTCTGCATTCCCTTGTATTCCTCCGTGTCTCCGTGGGGAAGGCTGGATTCATGCCCGATCACTCCACTGACGAGCAGTTCCTGCACCGCGCGCTTGACCTCGCGCGCCAAGGCATCGGATTAGCCTCGCCCAATCCCTATGTCGGTGCTGTGATCGTCGACACGCAGGGCAGCATCGTGGGCACGGGTGTTTACACCTACGATGGCGTGAAGCACGCCGAAGTGAGCGCCCTCGAGCAAGCCGGCGACAAGGCTCGCGGGGGCACGCTCTACATCAATCTCGAACCACACTCGCACCAAGGCCGCACGCCCCCATGCACCGACGCTTTGATCGCCGCCGGGATTCGTCGCGTGGTCGCATCCATGCCCGATCCCAATCCCAAGGTGAGCGGGCGAGGCTTTGAGAAGTTGCGTGCGGCGGGCGTCCACGTGGAAGTTGGGCGACTGGAGGCGGAAGCCCGCCGTCTGAACGAGGCTTTCGCCCGTTACATTCGCCACGGCGTTCCCCTGGTGACCCTGAAGGCCGCGATGACGCTTGATGGCAAGATCGCTCCGCCGCGAGCAGGGGTGGCGAACCGTGCGGAGGGAACTCCTGCCGGGGGATGGATCACGGGCAAGACTGCGCGCGCCCACGTCCAGCAACAGCGTCACCAAAGCGATGCAATTTTGGTAGGCCTGGGAACGATTTTGGCTGACGATCCCCTGCTCACCGATCGCAGCGGCAGGCCGCGGCGGCGCCCGTTGCTACGGGTGATTCTCGATTCGCATCTGCGACTGCCGCTGGACTCGCGCATCGTGCAGAACGTCGCGACTGGGGGCGCGTTCCACAACGATGTGCTGGTTTTCTGTTCCTCTCCCGATGAAAAGAAAAAGGGGGAACTGCTGGCGAGTGGCATTCGGATCGAGCAACTCACACCGGCAACATCGAATGGCCGCCCGGACATGCATGCGATTTTGCGCCGCTTCGGGCAACTCGAAATCACCAGCGTGATGATCGAAGGTGGATCGGCGGTGAACGGGACAGCGCTCGCGTCGGGAGTGGTGGACAAGGTTTTCCTGTACTACGCGCCGAAGATCATGGCGGGTACGGGATCAGTTCCATTCGCCGCCGGTGCGGGCTTCCACCAATTGGATGAGGCACCGCGAGTAAACCATCTTCACCTGCATCGTTTCGGAGAGGACTTGGCCGTGGAAGGGTACTTGCGCGATCCCTACGAGGAGTGACTTCACCACTGAGGCGCAGAGAAAACCAACTCAAGAACAATCCTTCTCCGTGCCTCTCCGCCCGTTGGTAGGTTTATGATGTTTGGTTACCCATCGAGGCCCTCATGTTCACTGGCATCATTGAAGAAGTCGGACGCGTCACTCGCATCGAACAACGCGGCGAGAATCGCCGCATCACCATTGCAGCCGAGAATGTAGGCAAGGAATTGAAACCCGGCGACAGCGTCGCGGTGAGCGGAGTCTGCCTCACAGCGCTCGACATCAAGCCAGGCTCGTTCTGTGCCGATTTGGCTCCCGAGACCTGGGTACGCACGTCGTTCTCGCGCATGCAGGAGGGTGCTCTGGTCAACCTGGAGCTGCCGATGAAAGCCGATGGCCGCTTCGGCGGGCACATTGTGCAAGGCCACGTGGATGGCGTGGGCAAGCTCATTGCTTTGGAGCGAATTGCCGACTCGGAAAACTGGTGGCTGCGCCTCGAGTTGCCCAGCGAGGTTGAGAAGTACACCGTCTACAAAGGCTCTCTCTGCGTCGAAGGCATCAGTCTCACCGTGGCGGAGCTTGAGGGCGGCGTCTGCACCATCGCCATCATTCCGCACACCGTGGAGATGACAAACCTCAACTCGCTCCAGCCTGGCGATCCGGTCAATCTCGAAGCTGATCTGATTGCAAAGTATGTCGAGAAGATGATGACCAGCGAACCGGCAGAGAGTACGCTCACCGTGGAAGAGTTGGTGCGGCAAGGCTTTTGAGCGAGTGGGCTGTGGGGTTACGCCTCGACGTATGGCCTCTGTCAAGGAAGAAAGCTGCGACCCGTCGGGCCTGGGGTTATGTGGCGACTGCACCCATGCCCGGCGAATCCGATCGGACCGGGCCTCGACGTACCTGCAGTGCCAGCTTTCGTTCACCGATCACCGTTTTCAGAAATATCCCCGGCTTCCGGTTCTGAAGTGCAGCGGCTACGCAAAAGTGGAGGCGCCACCGCCTCGTCCGTAGAGAGGTTGCTTGCAACCTCTGCTCCGCCGTCGGCAAGACGTAGCATCTCTACAGAAAGCGTTGAAAGCGTCACGTTTCCAGCTTCAGCTCGTCCAGCTCGAGGAACTCCTGCACGATAGGCTCCGTGGACTTTTCCATCTCCGCATAAGTGCCAAAGAAAATCGCCTTGGCTTCGTACAGGAAGACGACCCGGTCGGCCAGGTCTTTGGCGAGACGCATGTCATGAGTGACTACGATACTGGTCAGGTTCAGTTGAAGCTTGAGCCGCTTGATGAGATCGCCGAGCAGTTGCGCCATCAGGGGATCGACCATGGTGGTGGGCTCGTCGTAGAGAACGCATTCCGGCCGCGCCGCCAGCGCCCGCGCAATGGCCACCGAGCGCTTCATGCCGGTCGAGAGATCCGAGGGCAGCAAGTCGCGCATCTCCTGGACTCCCACCATCTTCAACAATCCGTCGACGATCTCGTAAATCTGCTCTTCCGACAAACCCCCGGTTTCGCGCAGGGGAAACGCCACATTCTCGCCGACCGTGAGGGAATCAAACAGCGCCCCGTTCTGAAAAACCATGGTGACCTTCTTTCGGATGGCTACCATCTGCTCTTCAGAAAAGTCTGTGACGTCTTCGCCGGCGACGATCACCCGCCCGGAATCTGCCTTGAGAAACCCCATGAGCAGTTGCAGCGAAACCGATTTGCCCACGCCACTGCGTCCCAGGATGCAGACGGTTTCGCCGGGCATGACGTTGAAGCTGACGCGATCAAGCACGACGTTTTCGCCGAACGCTTTGGAAACCTGGCGGAACTCGATGTAAGGGTGCTGGACGGGTTCGGGCATCGTTTGGCTCTCGAGAATCAATTCAGTGCAACGATGGTCAGGCCCAGCGCTTCTCGGCCTCTAATTCCTCAGGCGTGTTCAGGTTGCGGAAGAGAGCGCGCGAGAATCCGGCGCCTTCCAACTCTTCTCGCCCGATCACTCGGGTTCGAACCGCATCGAACAATAAGTCGATCCTGTTTCGTCCGACACGCAAAGCGTTCTCCGCCGCGTCGGTGAATTCCCGGCGGTAAATGCCGCACAGCGGCTGCCAGCCCCCATTGTCACGTGGAACCACCGCAGCCGCCTCCGGCGTGCCCCGCGCCTGACTGATCAAATACTGCAAAAACGTCCACGAGACAAATGGCATGTCCACGGCCAGCATCAGGTTGAGTTCCGTCAGCGAAGACTGCAAGGCAGCGTGAATGCCGCCCAGCGGCCCACAGTCGCGGAATACATCTTCCACCACCGGGGCAAATGGCCCGAACTTCTCCGGACTTCCCACGATGCGCACGTCGGGGGTGACCGAGCGTGCCAGGTCGAGCGCCCGCGCCAGCAGCGTGCGGCCATCGTACTCCACCAACGCCTTGTCTGTGCCCATGCGCCTGCTCTTGCCACCAGCTAAGATGAAGGCGGTCACATCGGGCACAGAGCCATTTCCCATGCCGCGATCATACACTTTGCCCCCACGGACGACCTTTTTCCGTAACCCTATCTTCCACCTCCCGAAGACTTTCCCCCAGCTAACCGCTTGCAGCAACTCGGTTTGGCTCCGGGTAACCCATGACCGATACGTAAGTTATCTACCCAAGAGAACCTGCTCCGGGAGATGATGAGACTCTGGGTGCTAAGTCCGGAAGTAACCATCATGCCGCAGAAAATCATGGACGTTCTTTTGCTTGGGCGGTGCTCCCATGAGTTCTCCTGGCCAAGGCGCGGCGCTGATGGAGACTACTATCAAATTTGCCTTTTGTGCGCAGCCGAGTACAAGTATGACTGGACGACCATGCGCCGCACCAAGCGCATGGAGCATGCCAAGCCCGAAACCATTGTCCGGCGCAGCCACACGCGGGAGAAGCGGCCGTCCTGGACCCCGCGCGCCCGCCGCTTGAAACTGGATGCGGCGCTTCGTTACCGCGTCAATAGCACGAGTACTTGGTACGAGGGCAGAGTCGAAAACCTCAGCCAGAGTGGGTTGTTATTTCGTAGTCCGAAGCAGTTGCCGGTGAATGCATTGATCGAGATGGTGTTTGAGATGCCCGAAGAAATTTCCGGCCAGAAGGACCGCAACGTGCTCTGCCAGGGGCGCGTAGTGCGCTCCCGAGACACTCAAGGTAAAGAAGCCCAGGATCAGGATCGAGATACGGGAAACGGCACCGGCCTGTTAGCCGCTTCGATCGTCGACTACAAGTTCCTGCGCTAGAGCTAGAAAATCCTGGCCTGGGGGGATTCGCAGTAGGACGAATCTCTGACTCAGTTTCGGGTTTCCGAACACGCGAACTAGCTCTCTGTAATCGTGCGGGAGTATAGAAACTTCCTGCGAATCATGCCGTATCTATAAGAAACGGATTACGATTCGCGACCTCCTCGTGGCGCTGCCTGTTCCAACTCCGTATGGAAGCGCGATCGCTACCTGCGGGACGGCCAGCCGGTTGAGGTGAAGAGCGGCTGCATGTTTGGGCGGGCGGCATATCCGACGAGAACTCCGGCGGCGGAACGAGCGACGGACTGATCCTGATCGACTCTATGGTGGTTTTTATCTTTTTCGAAGGAAGGTCGCCTCAGAAGATCAGTTGGGCAAAGGATCGGTGTTGCCGTCCTGCGCCGCGACCTTGGGCTCTTTGCGCTTCTCCTCGGTGTCGGTCGAAAACAGCATGTAGTGATCGAAACTGTGCCGGCGATAGTAGCGGTGGCGGCGAAAATCAAAGTAGATCTCCGCGCTCTTGGGCAGCCAGAGTGTCGTATTCTTCTTTTCGAACTGAATCGGTCCGTACTCCACAACCTGATGCTCGCTGAGAAGTTTTATCTCCGGCATCGGGCGAACCAGCTCGGCCTCGATGCGCACGATCTGGAACTTGTCGGCGGTAATCCAGGCGCGTCCCCGCAGGTCTACGGGATACACCAGATTGCCAACCTTATAACTGTGCATGCGGCTGGGTTTGTCAGCTCGCTGCCTGAACTGCACCAGCCAGGTCGCCTGACCGTGCCAGGCCCCGAGGCCGTCACAGCTTATGTCGAAGTTGTCGCGCATGTGGGGATGAAAGACGAGCGCCAACGCCGCGAAGCCGGTGCTGGCAATCTGATCGGGATAGCCCTTCCGGTCTAACTTATCGGCGCGGTACTCGTCGACCGCGAGAGAACCCGGCTGAGGTTCAGAAATCGATGCCACGTAGTTGTATTTCCGGGTTTCGGTGCGAACCGGATTGCCGAATTGGTCGAGGCTCTGGTGGAACAGGTCTTCGACTGCCGCAAAGCGTGTGACGTCGTCTACCAGTTCCTGGACGTGCTTTCCGGTTTCTTCCCCGACTTTCTCGGACGGGCAGATGACCCCGGGCGCTAGAGCAAGCTTCGTTTCATCGATGCCGGGCGGCTGCCAGGATTTCACCGATAGCCCCGGCGCCGCGAGCGCCAGCAAAGGATCGACGCTTGCGAGTCGCGCCTCGGTCTTCACCGCATTCTCTGTGGACGGGGAGGAGGATTCGTGCGCCCGGATTTCGGCGATCAGACTGCGCACTTGGCCAGCCATGGGGTGACGCGGCGACTCCTCGAGAAACGTATCCAGCGCCTGGATGCCCTGCTGGTCGAGTCCCAAGCCAACCAGAGCTTGCCCCAAAACGAGCTGTGCCGGACTGGCCTCCGTGTTACCTTTGGCGATCGCGAGCTGAGCTTCGTCTCGTGCTTTGTCGTAATTCTCTTGCCGCAAGTAACTATCAGCGAGCAGGTTGTGAGGGAGCCAGCTTTCGACATCGGCCGCCACCGCTTGCTCCAGAGCTGACCTCGCCGCGGCGTAATCCTGCCGCTCCAGGCCCGCCCTTCCCAGCAAGGTCAGGGCGTGCATCGTGGGGACTCAGGGTTGTGGCAGTCCCCAGGTAATGGAACGCCTTCTCGAAGTCTTTCTTCTGAAAATACAAATATCCCAGCAGGAAATTGAGAGCGGAACTCGATGGAGCTGACTTGTAAGCCTGGTCGAGCTGCTTTTGCGCATCTGTGAATTTGCCGGACTTCAGCGCCGAAACCGCACGCTTCGTTTCTTTGCGCGCCTTGGCAGACAGGATGTTATCGGCCACGTCGAGATTAATGGCGGAGGGGTCGCGATACAGCACAATGTCGATCTCAGCCGGGTGCAGGGCGCTCATCACCTGCACTTCTTTCTGCGTGCTGAGATAGCCAGCGGCACTCACTTCAACGGCGTAGTTTCCGTACGGAATGTTGGTGAAAACGCCCTGCGAGGTATCTTCGGTCGTCTGCCAGGTGTCCGTCTGATTTGTGGGGTTTACCAACCGGAGCAACGCCTGACGGTCGAGATGCGTTCCGGTGTTTTCGGCGAACACCGTGAAGACGAGCACGCCGGTGCGGGCGCGGTGCGGTACGCGGTCGGAGAGTCTAGCCGGGGCCCCGTGTCATCGAGATGGCCGGCCCGCTGTGCCCATGCCGCGGTCGCGAGCAACCAGCAGAGCACGGATAACGTGCCGACCAGGCACGCAAAAGCATTGGCCTGAGTGCCGCGACGGCGGATCATAGTTAATGCCGCGAGCAAGTGTGGCATAGTTCCTTTTCGAGGTCAAACTCGCCGCCCGGCTCACCTTTTCCGTGTCCGTGCGGGAACAGACCGGCAAACGCTGTTTGGACTTTCCCGCGCCGGAAACCCGCCTCATCCCACGTAGCTGGCCCCTGCGGCACGAACGGCTCCCCGCGCATGAACCTTCCGCCGTGGCGCGAAGGGGAGTTGTTGCACTTTGCTTTGCCTTGAGACGAAGCGCTGATAGCGCTTGTTTCTTTCGCCGTCGCCCAGGATCAGAATGCACCGGCCTCATTTCAGCAACCAGCAGTAACCGTGAAACACGTTCCCATCACCCCAACGCCGGCCACTTCCGGCAAGGAGATGCTCATCCACGATTGTGCCGTTTGCCACGGAAAGAACGGCAAAGGCAGCAGCCCGGCGGCGTCCGCTGTTAAGCTACCTCCGCCCGATCTGGCCACCCTGGGCGAGAGGAACGGCGGAAGGTTCCCCTCCGCGCACGTCTCACCCGTTGTCCGCGGGCAGGCTCAAATGCAGCTCACGGTAGCAAAGGACATGCCAGTTTGGGGTCCGTTGTTCTCCAGCATCAGCCGGGGGCACGAAAGCGAAGTGCAGCAAAGGGTCACCAACCCGGTCGACTATATCGAAACCTTGCAGGCCAAGTAAGGCGGAACGGCCTGCGGTTGGCAATGGAAGCCACGGTTCCGGGCGATCTCCAAGCGCCCCGACCAACATTTCTGGCATAAACGCAGGAGAAAGCCGAAGGCCGGCAGCACCACTGTTGCTGCCAATCGGCAAAGGTGCGGCGGGAGTCGCGCATCGATAGCTTGCTGCCCGTTGTCCGTTCGGACAGTGACTTCAGTACCTTAGTCCTCCCTGCCCTCGTCGCCTTATAATCCACTCAAGAACCGGCAATATCTGCGTTCTCAGGAAGACGTGCGCGTCGCAGCGCGATCGCACTTCCAGAAGAACGCCTAGAAACTCAGTGGACCCGTTTTACGCATTGGCGATTTTTTTCCTCGGGCTGGCCTTTGGCAGCTTTCTGAACGTGTGTATCTACCGCCTACCCTTGGATTTGTCAGTGGTGACGCCGCGTTCGGCCTGCCCCCGCTGTAAGCGGCCCATCGCCTTCTATGACAACTTGCCCGTCGTCAGTTGGCTGGTTCTTCGCGGGCGCTGCCGCCACTGCAAAGCCAGAATTTCGGCGCGCTACCTCTTCGTGGAGCTGCTCACTGCCACTGTTTTTCTCGGCTGTTACGCTCATTTCGCACTGACTCTGACTACGTTGAAATACTGCGTCTTCGGATTTCTCCTGCTCGGCCTCATCTTCACCGACGCCGAAACCAAGCTCCTGCCCGACAAGCTGACGCTCCCCGGCCTCGCCCTGGGCGTGCTGTTCAGTCTGCTGGTTCCGGTGCATGATGTGGCTTCGCAGTTTCTGCCAGGAATCGTGAACCTTCCCTTCAGCGCGGATCTCGCCGCTCGCCTGTTTTCCCTGCTCGATTCCCTGCTCGGTGCGGCCTTGGGTGCTTCGTTCATTTACGGCGCGGGAGCAGTCTATTTGCGCTGGCGTGGAGCCGAAGGCATGGGCTTCGGAGATGTGAAACTGATGGCGATGGTGGGGGCCTTTCTCGGCATGAAGCTCACCATTTTCACAATTTTTACCGCTTCGCTGGCGGGATCGCTGTTTGGCCTGACTACCGTGCTCGTGGTGTGGATCAAGCGTACGCATCGTTTCCGGCGCCGGCTGGAAAATCTGCAGGCGGCGCGCCGCCGCGGATGGCAATCCGCGCAAATGGTCTACCGCCATTATCAAATGCCTTTTGGTGTTTTCCTGGGCAGCATGGCGTTGCTCGCGTTTTTCGTAGGCAACCAGTTCTTGCGTTGGTACGGGAGGTTCTGGTGGTAAGACTGCTTACCAATCCGCTGGTCTTGCGTGCTGTACTGGTGCTGTTCGCGGCGGGAACCGCCTTTGTATTTGCCCTCTGGCTGATGCGCAGATTGCGGCGGAACATCGCCGCCGAATCCGATCTCGACTGCGCCGCCGCGCCCACCTTGGAAAATCTACCGCTCCACCTCTACAACACTGTCATCCAGCAACTCAAACAGCAGAAACACGAACTGCAGGTGCAGACGCTCGCCGAGCAACGCCGCGCCCGCACTACGGAAAACTTCAGTCAGGCCGTGCTCTCTCATCTTTCCTCCGGCGTACTGGTCTTCGGCCTCAACGGGCTGGTGAAACAAGCAAATCCCGCTGCCAAGGAGATTCTCGGTTTCCATTCCCCTTCGGGCATGAGCGCGGAACATATTTTTCGCGATGCTCTGGTTTGTTCGCCAGACTCTTCCGTCGTCGATCCCGCCGTCTATGCCGATGGGCTGGGAGACACGCCCGGGCGGCTCACCGAAGAAGTCAATGCGGTGCTGCGCGAGGGTAGCAAGTGCCGCCAACTCGAGGCCGACTACACCACTCCCGCGGGCCAGAAGCTGCGGATCGCGATGACAGTTTCGCCGGTTCCCGCTGTTGATGGCAGCCTGCTCGGAGCCGCTTGCCTGATCAGCGATCGCAGCGAATTTGAACGGATCCGCCACCAGCAACAGTTGCATGGCGAGATATCCGCCGAGATGGCATTGGAGCTGCGCACCTCTCTGGCCACGATCGCCGGATACGCCCAGCAGTTGGCGCGGAATCGCGAGCCTGAGCTGGCTCCGGAATTGGCCGCCGATATCGCCAGCGAAGCGGCTCGTCTCGACCGCCACATTGGAGGATTTCTGGCAGCGAAACGCACGGCTGCGGGCACGGCAACTCGTGCCAGCGCAGCCGGCCACGACATTTGAAGATCCACCGCAAACAATCGAGCCGCAAGGCGAGTGCAAGTAAAGGATGAAACTATGAAGCGTATCACACACATCGGGTTGGGATTCGCATTTGCGCTATCCGCGGTCCTGCTGGCTTCTCCGGGGGGAGCCCAGACCACATCGCAGACGCAGGGTCAATCGTCTCTCGGCGACTATGCGCGCAAGGTCCGCAAGGATCCGGCCGCCAAAGCCAAGCCCAAGGTTTTTGACAACGACAACCTTCCGACGGACGACAAGATCTCCATCGTGGGCCCGCCGCCTGCTGCGGATGCCACCGGGAAACCGGCTGACAGCAAGGACGCCGCGGCCAAACCCGCCGCTTCCGCCGACGACGAGCAGGCCAAGAAGCAAGCCGCTTGGAAAGCCTGGCAGGACAAGCTAACCGCGCAGAAGGACTCCATTGACCTCGCCAGCCGCGAACTCGACGTGTTGCAGCGCGAATACCAGCTTCGCGCCGCCGCGATGTATGCCGACGTGGGCAACCGCATGCGCAATGCAACTCAGTGGGACAAGGAAGAAGCGGAATATAAGCAGAAGATGGCCGACAAGCAGAAGGCTGTCGAAGACGCCAAGCAGAAACTCCAAGATATGAAGGAAGAAGCCCGCAAAGCCGGAGTTCCGGCCGCCATAATCGACTAGGGAGCATGCGGGTGGAGCAGGCCTTCCAGGCCTGCATCAAGGGCGCAGAGTTGAATCGGGCTTCAGCTCCTGAGGTCCGGCTTCGCGCAGCCGGAGGAGCTGTTTCTGGTGATGCTGGCCGTGCACCAGATGAAACTTTCTCCACTGCTCCGCGGTCAACGGACCCAGAATCGGATGGTCGAGCAGGCGGACCCGGCGCCCGAAGCGGGCTTCACACTGCGTGATGATCGCATCCATCGCCACAATCTTTGCCCCGACCTCGTTTCGCATCTTCTCCGCCGACAAGCCCCTTGGCCGCGTCACCGCGGGCGCTTTGCGTCCGGTGGGCATGTGACCCAATCCCACGACCACTAAGGTCCGCACGCGATGTGCCATGGAGGCTCGCGTCGCCAAGGGCTTGCCGCTTGTCATCACTCGCTCGAATCCCTTGATCGTTCCGGTGTAGGTCAGGTACAGATGTTCCAGCACCTCCGCCGCACACCATTTGCCTGCGGGATGCCAGATGAACTGCTCGCTCGACATGCCTTCCACCGCCGACTCCAGAGCTTGTTTCAATTTTTCCAAGCAGGAATCCATGGCCCTACTCTCGCATTTCCGCGCGCTTCAGGTAGAATGTGGCGCGTCCATTAAATCATTCCCAGTTATAGCAGGAAGGTCGTTATGAAAATGCGGGAGTTTGTGCAACCAGAGACCGCTGTTGTCACCGTAGCCATGGAAGGAGTCCTTGGTCGAGTCGTGAGTCGAGGGATGGAAGACAGGACTCGGAGAAGGGTGTTTGGCAATGGGTGCGCTCCGGCCGCTGCCGCCGCCCTCCTTGTAATGCTGGCGCTGCTTGCGGGTTGCGAGTCCAACACCCCCAAGCCGCCCCAGGCCAAGCCGGAACCCAAGCCTCCCGAGCTGCTTACAGGACGCGGCGCTTTTCAGAAGGTCTTTATCGCGGCTCGCAATTACGCGGCGGACGTGAAGCCCTTCCGTATCGAATCTACCCCCTCCGACGACGGCAATGGACACGATGGCAAGTCGGCGATTTGGCGGGCCAGCTTCGCCTCAGCCCTACAGCGCGGCGTGAAGCCTTTCATTTGGTCTGGCAGCAATGCCCCCGACGCTCCCTCGCGCGGGGTCTCCCCTGGCAACGAAGACACCTACAACCCCAACAACGCATCCACTCAGGTTTTCGATGTGGCCTTTCTCAAGGTGGACTCCGACCAGGCCTTTGCCGAGGCGCAGAAACACGGCGGCGACAAAATCCTGGAAAAAGATCCCACAACCCCCGTCATTTACATGTGCGATTGGAACCACAACACCAACGAACTGATCTGGCACGTCATCTACGGCGCTTCTCGCGAAACTGCGAAGCTGACAGTTGCGGTCAACGCCACGACCGGCGCGTTTATCCGCGTGGAGAAATAGGATTGGGCTCACTCGTAGTCGGGATGGCCGCGGAAAGAAAAGCAAAACCTCGCTGGGATTTTATTCTTTCTGCTCAGCCTGCTTCATTGGGTCCTCGATGGAGGCAAAGAAGCGGCACAGGGCGCCGGCGGAGGCGATCGCGCCTCTTAGCGTCCGGCGTTCCCCAAAGGAAACAATATCTTCGACAGAATACTGCAAACGGAGGCGGTCCGTGGCACACTACGCGCTCAGCAGTTCTACTTTCGCGGCTCGGAGATCGGAAATTAAGCGGCCGATTCCTGTCTGCCTGCTGGATTCATCGTCTAGCATCAACCACTCCTCAATTCGAACGGATCATCGGCGTGTGCCTGCGAGATTAACGCGTTTGCTGGGCGCGGATAAATTCTACGGTGTTAGTTATACATAGTTAAAATATTTGCGCCCTTGATGATGCTTGGCGATACGGAGGCGGGCCGTTGCCCAGACAACCAGACCCTCAACTCGAACAGCGCATCCTCGACGCCGCCTGCCGGTTGTGGTCCCGGGGCGGCGAAAAAGCTCTCACCATGCGCGGTGTCGCCAAGGCGGCCGGCACCTCCACCCCTACTCTCTACGAGCGGTACCACAACCGCGACGATATTCTCCGCGCTGTCCGCATCCAGACCCGCGTCGAGCTCTTTGCCGCCCTTGGTCGCACCCGATCCCTCGCTCAAGCCTGCGAGCTCTACCTGGAGTATGCCCTCGATCATCCCCACGCCTACGAGATGCTCTTCGACGGATTCGCCCAGCCTCCATCCCTGTACGAACCCTGGCCCTCTTTCAATCTCATGCGCTTTCGCCTGGCCCGGCGCTTGGGAGGAACTCCCCGGAAGCACACTCGCCTTATGCTTTCGCTGTGGTCCCTGATGCATGGCACCGCGATGCTGATGATCCGAGGCGGTGTTGCTGGTCCACTGCGCACACAGATGACGCACTCCTGTTTGGACGCTGTCGAAGCCATCATTGCAGAGGCCGCCCGCTCGAAGGGCAAGGCATATTCCGGCCCGAAGTGGCCCGCGAGCCTGATCCTGGGGGAAGCCGCCCACAGCAAGGTTAGCAACGCTGAGCTTGAGGCTGGCGTGAAGTCTGGGGCGAAGCGGAGGAATCGATCCAAATAGAGTCCGGCGCAGCCTGGCTACTGCGGTTGTTTCGCTTCCATCTGTGCTTTCAGCCGGTCAATCGCTCTCTGCGCTTCAGCGGCTTGCGGACCGTGTGGCAGAATCTTCAAATAACTCTCGTACTCGGCGCGGGCATCGTCCCATACTCCCAGTTTTTCCAGGCACACGGCCAGCCGGATCGTCGCTATGGCGTCATTGTCTTTGTAGCGCAACGCTTCCCGGTAGCGGTCCTCGGCGGCGTGGTAATTCTTGCGCCTGAAATAGAAGTCGCCCACCTCGATGCTTTTCGCGGCCTTGTGCGGATCCCAGCTATGCAATTCGGTAATCCCGCCGGGGCTCAGCGCTACAGCCTCCGCTGCCGCCACGGCTGCCGAGCTCTGCGGATGCACCTTAGCATCGTCAGCGGGAGGGCTCAAGTCCAGCTGTGTATCTTTGCTGGAACTCTCTCCAACGCCCGGGCCCAGGTCGTCAACCTGCACGCGATCCGAGCGCGGAGGCGCAAGGTTCGGTACGCGCGCCTTCTTCACCGAATCCCCGCTCGTGGGCGGGGCATTCGCGGGAGACGGCGTAGGAGAAGAACCGCTTTGATCGGAGCCCGGGGAAGAGTCCCGACTTTGAGAAGATGATGATGACGGTGCCGGGGGCTGCGCCGAATCCTGCTGTGCCCACACCGCACCACTCAACCCCAGCAGCAAACCCAACCACAACCAACGTCGCATACCTTCTATTCTACCGTTGCACGCCGGATCTTTGGAAACTACGGTTCTGTTTCCGCCAGGAGCTGGCAGCCAGAAAAAAACACAGGCCGCTCAGGGGGGAGGCTTGAGCGGCCTGTTTGCGAAGTCCTCCGGGGAGGAGGCAAAAACTATTCGTCCGACTACATCGACGATGGATTGTTCTGCCCGGTTGTGGGCTGGGTCGTGTCGCCCACCGTGTTGGTCATCAGGCGGACATCCACGCGGCGGTTGTCGGCCCGGCCTTGGCTGGTCTTATTCGATTCCACCGGCTTGTCCTTGCCCAACCCGATCACGTAAATCTTGTGGGCCGGCACATTGTACTTCGAAGCCAAGTACTGGATCACCGAGTCCGCGCGGCGCTGGCTCAAGTCATAGTTATACTCAGCCGAACCAACGGAGTCCGTGCTGCCTTCCAAGGCGATAATGTAGCCCTTGGTGCTGGCAATAGTTCCTGCCAACTGGTCAAGCGCCTCTTTGGCCTTGGGCGTCAGATTGTCTTTGTTGAAGCCAAACTTCACTGACGTCTCGGCCACCGGACGATAGTTGTCCAGGTTGACGACCGTGTTGGTGAGTATGCCTACGCGGTTGTTGGCGGCGTCCGCCATTTGCTGCGCCGAGGCCGCAGACTGGCCGGCCGCGTCCGCCTTCTGTTCCACATCCGCCGTCTTGGCATTCACCGCCTGGATACCGGCCTGCGCTCGGGCATCGACGTCTTTGATGTCCTTGCTGTTTTTCGCCGTCATGTCATCCAGTTCGTTGGTCTTGTTGATCAACGGCGTGGTCTGTTGCTTCACGTAATTCTTGCTGGTGCAGCCGACTGTGGCCGCCATGCCGAGTGCTAAGAAAATCGTTAACGAAGTGCGGGTCATATGGAAGAGGCTCCTTAAATTCCTTGTCTCAGCGCGATCGGGTTCTCCCGCGCGCGCCATTCTTTTGTCCCTACAGGCCGAGGAATGTGTTCCTGCCACAAGTTCCACCCCTGCTTTTGCACGGGACGTGCCAGTCCTGTGCACGGGTACCGCTAGTCATAAGTATATACGTTTTCAATAGGTTGCGGTGTTAAGCAATACGAACATCCAAAAGCCATGCTGGCCTTGGCAACGCAAACCCAACATGGGTCATGGAAATTTTATACGGTAAGGCTCCCGCGATGGTCTGCACTGGCTCAGCAAGACCGAGCGGGCACAGCCATCGAATAGAATGAACTCATCTTCCCAGGAATGGATCTCCTCGCCAAAATTCGCACCATCCCCACCGAGCCCGGCGTATATCTCTACAAAAACGCCGAAGGCGATGTCATCTACGTGGGCAAGGCAAAGAACCTGCGCAGCCGCGTCGCCAGCTACTTCCACGAAGGCCGCTGGGAGGACTCGAAGACCGGCACGCTCGTGCGCGAGGCGGTCGATGTCGATTACATCGTCGTCGCCAACAACAAAGAAGCGCTGGCGCTCGAGAACAACCTAATCAAGCAGCGCAAGCCGCGCTTCAACATCCTATTACGCGACGACAAGACTTACCCGTACGTGAAGCTCACCCTGGGAGAGCGCTGCCCGCGCGTCTACGTCACGCGCCGCCTGCGCAAGGACGGCAGCGCCTACTATGGTCCCTACTTCCCCGCGAACCTCGCATATCGCATTGCCGATCTCATCCACCGCAATTTTCTGATTCCTTCGTGCAAGGTGGACCTCACGCGTTTTCATCCGCGTCCCTGCCTCCAGTACTACATCAAGCGTTGCCTGGGCCCGTGCGTGAAAGATCTCACTACTCCCGATGCTTATCAGGAGGCGGTGCGCGACGTGAAGCTGTTTCTGGAAGGCCGTCCCACCGATTTGAGCCGCTCGCTGCATACCCGCATGGGGCAGGCGGCCGCGGCGCAGGAGTATGAGCGCGCAGCCCGATACCGCGATTTGATTTCAACCGTCGAGCAGTTACAGGAACGCCAGCGCATCGCCGCTGCCGAAGGCGATGACGCCGACGTCTTCGGTTATCACTATGAAAATGGCATGTTGGCCGTAAATCTATTTCACATGCGCGGCGGCCGCGTCCTGGACCGCCGTGAATTCTTCTGGGAAGATCTGCCCCAGCTCACCATAGAACCTGTGGGGACAGCCGCCCCTTCGGCAAGCTCAGGGCAAGCTCCCGGCTGTCGAGTCGAGCCCAGCTTGCCTGCTTCTGCTGCCACCGACGCCTTCAACCCGGGCGAGTTTTTCTCCACTCTTTTGCAGCAGCTCTACATCGGACAGCCCTACGTACCTCGCAATCTCTACGTCCCCGTCGACTTCGAGGACCGCGAAGCCCTCGAAGACCTGCTCTCGGACCAAGCCGCGGGCCAGAGCGCCCACACTGCACGCGTTCACATCCTCGTCCCCCAGCGCGGGGATAAGCGCTCGCTCATCGATCTTGCCGGCGCCAACGCCAAGCAGTCCTACGATCAGCGCTTTCGCGTGCTCAAGCCCAATGCCAGGGCCATCCAGGAAGAGTTGCAGGAAGCTCTCAGTCTGCCCGAACTGCCCAAACGCATCGAGTGCTTCGACATCTCACACATTCAAGGTGCGGAAACCGTGGCTTCGATGGTCGTATGGGAAGACGGCAAGGTGAAGAAATCGGATTACCGCAAGTTCATCATCCGCACGGTCGAGGGCGTCGACGATTTCGCTTCCATGCGCGAGGTGGTAACGCGCCGTTACAAGCGCCTCCAACAGGAAGAAAAGCCGATGCCCAGCCTGGTCCTGATCGACGGCGGACTGGGCCAGTTGCACGCGGCAGCCCAGGCTCTGGAATCGCTTGAGATCATCAACCAGCCACTCGCGGCCATTGCCAAGCGCGAAGAGATTCTCTACGTCTACGGGCAGGAGAAAGATCCGATCGCGCTCGATCATCATTCGCCGGTGCTGCACTTGATACAACTCATTCGCGACGAAGCCCACCGCTTCGCCGTGACGTTCCATCGCAAACGCCGCCAGATGCGCGACCGCTCCACCGAACTATTGGAGATCCCGGGCGTAGGCGCGAGTACAACTCGCCGTCTTCTGGAACACTTCGGCAGCGTGCAGGCGGTAAAACAAGCGGACGCAGCCGCGTTATCGGCGGTCGTGACCCGGGTGCAGGCGGAAGCGATCAGCAATCATTTTCGGAGATAGCCGATCCCCATTCGAAGCATGGAACGACGCTGGTGTGGGCCTCGAACCGCAACGCCCGAGACCTCACGCGAAACCAATATCTTCCTTGCGGATTGGGTGCCGTAGGCCGTTGTCGACTGCTGGTTTGGAAGAGTGGTCAGTGGGACCGATAGCAAAGCCTAACCACTGTCCATTGGCGCAGGCGACTACTTCCTTGCCGATTTCCCCATGGCCGACTTGCCTTTCAGCCTCGACCAAGATCAGCTCCATCGCATCGTCGCCGGTGTTCTCCAGCAAGTGCGTGCCGGCCGGGGTAAACTGCGCTTCGCCTGCCTTGACGCTACGCCTGTCCTTCTTCCCGTCGGGAAGAGTGAACTCAACGGCGGCGTCGGTGAGCTACACCGCAACGGAATCGGGATGGTTGTGCATGACCGACTTCTCGTGCGCGCCATAGTGTAGCTTGAGGTCTCGCACCTCGGAGTTGTCGCTTATTACCGTGTAATGTTTGGGATCGACCTGGGCTGCGTCTTAAGCCGATAGGGCGGGAACCAAGAGCAAACACAGTACAACCGCATGTAGCGCCCGTGGCACGCGCATTCTTGTTCTCGTTGCTTGTAGGATGGTTCGAAAACGCGCTCCACCCTAGGCTCTCGGATTGCCGATGTCAATCACTCCCAGCGGTACGAGCGGTACGCTTTTCTTGCTACATTTAGCTGGCGAGGAAGGTTGCCTCCGCTCGCGAAATCTCTGCGAACCGAATCTATGCCAAACCAGAACGAATACGGCACGCTCATCGTGACCGGAGCCAGTCGCGGGATCGGCGCAGCGATAGCCAAACTGGCGGGTGAGCGCGGATTTTCCGTGGCTGTTAATTTTGCAACCGGCGCGGCCGAAGCTGCTGCCGTTGCTGAACAAATTGTTTCCGCGGGCGGGCGCGCTTGCGCGATTCAAGCCGATGTCGCCCGCGAAGAAGATGTCGTCCGGCTCTTTGAGGCCGCGGAGCGCGAACTGGGGTCGGTCAAGGCTCTGGTCAATAATGCTGCGATCACCGGCGGGTTTTCGCGCGTGGAATCGGTAAGTGCAAGAACTCTGGCGCAAGTGATGGCGGTGAACGTTACGGGAGCGGTTTTGTGTGCGCGCGAGGCCGTGCGCCGCATGTCGACCCTCCACGGCGGAACGGGCGGCGCGATCGTGAATATTTCTTCCCGGGCGGCGCGGACGGGTTCCGCTGGAGAGTGGGTGCACTACGCTGCTTCCAAGGGCGCGATCGATAGCTTCACGATTGGGCTGGCGCGCGAGGTTGCGACCGAAGGAATCCGCGTGAATGCGGTTGCTCCCGGGTTGATCGAGACCGGCTTGCATGCCGCTAACGGCGCGCCCGACCGGCTGGATCGATTGGCGGCGACCATTCCTATGCAAAGGCCGGGCACGGCGCCCGAAGTGGCCGAAGGAGTCCTGTGGCTGCTCTCTCCCGCCGCTTCTTACACCACCGGCGCTATTTTGGAGATTGGCGGCGGGCGCTGATTCTCGCGGAGTTGACTCGCGTCGAATCTGGAAAGGCTGATCGATTCTTACTTCAGCCTACAAGCCATCTCATAAATGATTGTGGTACACCCCTTTCTCGCGAAACTACGGCGCTGAGGCCATCCCTAGCAGGCTGCGGAAAAACAACTCTGCGAGTTTACTTTCTTCAGGCCCTCTGATTGGAGATTTGAAGAGTCTTTACTTCATCTGCGAATGGCTAGAAGATCCTATTGCTTGCGTTCGTCTATCTAGCACGGAATTTCCTTTTTGGCCCACCAGGAAATCCTCGTTTGGTTTACTGGTTAGCGTTTCGGTTTCGCTTGGCTCTTGACTAGCGGTCCTCTCTTCACCTGCATTGCCTTCAGCGAGCTGGCACTCTTTTCCTGGAAGGTGCCCAGCCACTCGCTGAAGCCGTCCTCCTCGATCGAGAAGACCAGCCCCGGACCAGCTTCGTACATGACCACGGTGAAGTCGACGGTTGGACCGTCAGCGCCCCCGACAGGACCGACGGCAAATGGAGTGGCTGATCGGAAGGTGTATCGCCCCGCGGCGTCAGGTGCGGCCGCAGTCCCCGCAATCGGGACGGCCTTGTACTCATCCGGCGTGCCCGGTACGAAGGACGCGAACGGATCGCTGATATCTACGGGAGTGGGGGGCCCGCCGGTCCCGGTCTTGAAAACCAGGGACGCAAACGTTCCTTGCCCGACGAAGTCATACTCCCAGCCCACGTTCGGGATGGGCCAGGTGCAGTTGCCGGCGTAGGCCTGCGCCCCGAAGCCGTAGCTGTGGTTGAGGTCAGATCCGTCGGACGCTATGGTCCCTTGCGGAACCACGATTCCCGTACCCTGGGCGAAATCATCTAGATCGAGGACAAGGGCGGCTCCCAGGTTGGTCGCCGTGGTGTTGTTGGGATCCAGAAGGTTGAGTTTTGGATCCGTCGCATACAGCCCGAGCTTGTGAATGGATCCTAACCCCGTGATGTCGGTCATGCTGCCATAACCGAGCACGGTGTTCGAAAAGGAATAGTTGCCTGCGACTCCGCCCGGGGTGCCCGTGGCCTTGACGGTGCCCCGTTCGTCATCATCGCCTTCACCGGTGAATGTGGCGCTAAACGTTCCAACTGGCGGTATTAGCGGCAACGAGTTGCCCCGCTGCGGCAAATATAGCGTCCTCCGTGTTGTCCAGGATGCCAAACACGTCCTTTGACAGCACCGTGCTGTCGAAGGTGGTGGCGCTGCCCTGGCCGTAGGCTGAACCCACAAGAGCATCAAGGAGGTCAACATCGATGATGCGTAATACTTCTGGACCAACGATGTAGTAGACGAGCTGAGATGGGTGCATCGCCGTCGTTGGGATCCGTGAAGCCGGAGATGCTGCCCCGCCCGAACACGTCCGCTCCGACGCCGTTGTCCGTCGCTGTGAGAGTATTCCCCACGAGCACCTTCCCGAAATCATTTTCGTCGTACGTGCCGTTGGATGGCGCCGCTGGTGTTCGAGAACACGCCTCCATACGCAACCGTGGATGCGTTCGTGGTGTCCAACCCGGAGAGGGTGAAGGCAAAATTGCCGCCGGCGCCACTCGTTGCCGTCTGCAGATCGAAGCTTCCGCTGGAAGTTGCCGATCCATCAAACTGCGTGATCAGCGCATGATTTGCGTTGACAAACTGGACGGCGAATTTTTCGATACCCTTCACTCCAACGTTAGGATTGCTGGCCGAAACATCAAGGACTAGCGTCCCAGTGCCGGTGGTCGTATCCACCGTCATCGAACTGCCGGTGGGGTTGATTACGTCGGGGGTCGTGGGTTCGCCGGGTGACGTGAAGCCGCTCCCATCGTTATAGTCCTGTTCACCGCCGAGGATTTTTCCGCTTAGGTCAAAGCCCACCGCGCCTGCGACGGCGTAGTAAACCGGCCCGGGTCCGTAGTTGGGGCTGTTTTCCAGCCCGTTCACATAGAACACGAGCACGCGGGGAGCTGTATTGCCTTCGGCGAAACTGGCCGTTGCTGTGATTCCCGTCGCCGTCGCAGTGGCCGTTACTGAGTAGGCGCCGGGCGTCGAGTTTGCAGTACATGTGATCGATGCGGTGCCATCGGAGGCGGTGGTAACAGTGGTGGCGGAGGGGGTGCAGCTTTGACCGGCTGACCCCGCGACAGGCGCGAACGTAACCGTTACGCCGCTGGCCGCTGTTCCGTTGGATGTCACGGTGGCTACCAGCATGTTGGTAAAGGTGTCACCGACGGTTGTGGTTTGTCCCGATCCGCTGGTCGCCGTGATCGCGATGGTGGGAGGTGGAGGCGTCGTACTCGAACTGCTGCTACCGCAACCCGTCAGGAACCCGAAAACCAGGCAAACCAAAATCGATGCGAGAATGGTGGTGAAGTTGCGGTTCATAGCGTCACCCCTTTCTTGGCAGCGCATTCACGGGCTACGGGCGATACCTCGATCCCATGCTCGTTGCGCATGGTAAAGGTTTTGCCGTTGGCTTTTACGCTGCGCATCACGAAGACTTCCTTGTCGCGAACCGTCTTCATGACGCCGGTGGGTTGAATCTGCTGGCCGGGAGTGACGGACAGCGCACCTTCGCCTTCCAAACCGAATCGGCCCAGACTGGCGTCTAACCTGCCGAAGGCAGTCTCGACCATGAGATGGGAGCCCCAAGTCATTCCCGGGGCGGGTTGGTGGAGCACGCTCGATACGGTGCCGGTGAGCGTGACTTCCTTGCTGACGTCGTACTACGAATCAGAGTCGTCTGCGTTAAGTGGAACAACCAGGATCGCGAACAGGAGGCCGGTCAGCAGCCCCGCGGTCAGTGGGGTCGAACTGATGAAACCTTCCGACTATGCCTCATGGATTCGCTCCTCTCTTGAGTGATGAAAGTTGTAGAGTGAGTGCTTTGCACAGATGCCGTCTTCGTTACTTAATTGCGCTTCACCAGCGTGCCGTTGACAACCGTGTCCGCGTCCGTCTCAACGGCCAGCATTTCCTTCCCGCAGTCGACAATCACGAAGCTGAAATTCAATACGGACTCGCCTTTCGGCGTTATTGTAAGTGTGCCCTTGCAGTTCGCATCGACCGAGTAAGACCCTGTGACTGGTTCCTCAGCGAACGTGAGAATCGTGCCGTTCTCGCTACCCGCTATGTGTCCGTTTATCACTCCATCTCCAGAAGCGTTGACACTTAACGCCAACTCGCCGATGAGGATCACTGGTCCCGTGAACGGCGCTCCTGCGAGGAAGCTCCCCCTCACTGCCAACCCGAACCTACCCCTAACTCCGGCGTTGGTGCAGGACGGGGAATCTTGCGCCACCCAAAAACCTCCATTGGTAGCACCTGGGTTTCCGCTAACTGATTAGCAACCCGGCGGAAGTGACCACAGCAGAGAAAGGGTGAGTGCTTCCGCCTTTCGTGGTCGTACCCGTGACCGTGCAGTTTGAAGCGACTGCATATGTTCCACTGAGACAGGAAGCCCCGGTTTCATCCGTTCCCGTAAACTTGCCTGTGGATGGGTCAAATTTGAACTGGAAGACGGTTGGCCTCAGGCTGACCCTCTTGGTTCGTGCCCTCGCCCAAAGACCCGTAGGTACCACTCAGGGAGGCGTTTGAACAAGTCGCCGCCCAGGCAGCGGAACTGAGCGCAAAGCTGGCAAGAACAAACATTCGAGCGATGCGAAGTGTTTTGGAAATCATGGTGCCCTCCTCTTCCCTTGATTTTTGCTCGCTTCAGAGCCGGCGCCTTCATGTGCCTATTGTCCCTATGAGCGTCAAGGTCCCGGTGGCACTATCGATGCTGTACATCGAGACGCCGTTCGAGCCGGAATTCGTCACATAGGCGAACTTACCGGACGGATGGATGGCTATCGAGGTAGGAGATAGCCCCGTAGCTATCGTTCCTGTGGGCGTTAAGACCCCGGTCGTAGCGTCGATGGTGTACATCGAGACGCTACCGTTCAGTGTCATACGTCCAATTTGCCACGTAGGCGAACTTGCCCGCAGGATCCACAGCTACGGAGACAGGGTCTATTCCTGCGGCGATCGTCCCTATAAATGTTAAGGCCCCGTCGTGGCGTCGATGGTGTACATCGAGACGTCGTTCGAGCCGGAATTCGTTACGTAGGCGAACTTACCGGACGGATCGACGGCTACCGAGATAGGGATCTGTTCCCGGTAGCTATCGTTCCTGTGGACGTTAAGACCCCGGTCGTGGCGTCGATGGTGTACATCGACACGCTACCGTCAGTGTCGACCCCGTCCAATTTGCCACATAGGCGAACTTGCCCGCAGGATCCACGGCTACGGAGAGAGGGTCTGTTCCTGCGGCGATCGTCCCAATGGACGTCAAGGCCCCAGTCGTGGCTGTTGATGGTGTACATCGCGACGTTGAATGGAACACCACCGACCCCCATTCGCCACATAAGCGAACCTGCCGGATGGATCCACGACCACCGACGAGGGAAAGCACAATCCCGGACAATTTCCGTTTATCGTTCCTGTGGAGGTTAATGCCCCGGTCGTGGCGTTGATGGCGTATATCGCGACGCTGCCATCAGCGCCATCCCCATAATCGTACACATCCCCCGAATTTGTCACGTAGGCGAACTTGCCAAAAGGATCCACGGCCACGGACCCGGCGTTCGCGGACCGTAGACACCGTAGCCGTATGTTGACACCGGTGGTCCTATGGACGCTAGGGCCCCGGTGGTGGGGTTGATCGTGTACATGGACACGTAACCACCAATGCCGCCATCGCTGCCGCCATCCATTACATAGGCGAACTTTCCGGTAGGGTCCAGAGCGATTGACTGCGGATCAACAGCTCCTGTCGTGATGGTGAAGGTCAACGAGTTCGAGCTACCCCCGCCAGGTCCAGGGTTGAAGACTGTGACCGCAGCTGTCCCGGCTGCGGCAATGTCACTCGCCGAAATCTGAGCAATGAGTCCGTTAACGCTGCCATTACTCAGTGGTCGGCCGGTCGCTGCCGTTCCAGCGCACGACTGAACCGGTCACAAAATTTGACCCTGAATAAGGCCCAACTGACTAGCAACTGAATCAAGGAACGGTTCTCCTGCGGGAACGCCGCTTGGATCGAGAACACTGATCGTCGGGACGGAGCTAGGGCTGCCGCTGGTAATGGTGAAGTTAATCGCCTTGGAGGTGCCACCGCCGGGAGCGGGGTTGGTCACTGTCACGGCCGGAACGGCCGGTTGAGTTGATGCTGGCAGCAGGGATGGCCGCAGTCAATTGCGTGGAGTTGACGAAGGTGGTAGCGGGCGCCGACCCGCCGAAGTTAACCATAGAAGCTGCGACGAAATTCGTCCCATTGATTGTGAGCGTGAAAGCCGCACCGCCAACAACGGTACTGTTCGGCGAGATTGTGGTGATTGTTGGAGTGGGATTAGATCCGCTGGATGTAGGCTGATTGATCGATGACGGACTGGTGCCGCCTCCGCATCCGGCAAGGAGCAAAAGGCTCACAATACCCCCAACTGCGAGCTTTCTCACCAGCACTGCTTCGCTTTTCACGGCACCCTCCCGTTCCAGTTACCCACTTCCACATCACCGACCGTCGGCGAGATGCACAACCGCTTCAAATGGAGAAGTGTGCATCCAACCTAGTCAGCGCACCGTTAGTCCTTCTCCTCCTCCAGCCTCGTCCCCTCTCCCGAGATAACCTTGCCCTCCCCAAGTGGCCCGGCGTTGAGCACCAAGAATCTCTTGCCTCCGTCAAGGACGATGATGTTGTTAGCTTTTGTGCCATCCGCAGCGTACAGCGAGCCGGTACAATCCTCATCGACCGTGTAGGTTCCGTCCGGCCAAGGGGAATTGCTCCAGTCGAAGGATACGGTGTAGCTGGCTCCGGTGTTGCGAATGATGCCGCGCTTCCCATCTCCGTTAAAGAGATCGAGGCCCAGCTCGGCACGAGGGCCTTGCCCCATAACAGAGCCCGATCTGAGGTAGGCGTAGGTCCCCTTTAGGCTGGCGACACTACAGGCACCATTGTGGGCATGAACGTTGATGTTGGCCCCGGGAATGCGGGCAAAACTCGCAAGGAGCGCGAAACCTGTCACGAGAAGAAAATACTTTCCGAACTTGCTCATTGTGATTCTCCTTTGTTTTTAGGCCTAAACTCGGGTTCGTTTCTGGGGCATTGGGAGCGTAAAGTACACCCGGCGATTTCGCTCAAGTGGCAGTCGCCAAGAATTTGAGCGTAATTAGGCTTTATCGTCATCGCCAATCACTCGTCGTCGTGCGTGCGACGCAAGTTATTTCTGTACACCTCGCGGCCGACAGCATGGCCGAGCCGTGCGCCTGCCCTTTGGTCGAATCGATAATGGATGCCCCCGTAAACACGCGCATCGGCGATGTCATCCGTGATCTGCTTGAACGACGTGTACTGCAAGACGATGGTGGGCACGGCAGAATTCGTCAACGTTATCGAATGTCCTGCTTCGCCATACAGGCGTCGCATCACCTCGGCTGCCCCGTTAGCCGCGCTGCCGTGGTTTGAGGGATAGCTTGGGAAACACGGTGTCGTGATAAAGGGGGCCCAGCTTGTATTGCCACTCGCGTGAATTGCCGTCTCCGGACGCCAGAAGGTGTAGTGATACTTGTTGAGGAATGACGCCACCAGGCTGTCACTGATCGCCATGTTGATCAAGGCTAGAGAGCGCGCATTCTCCGACAGCGAACGGCCCTGTGCCACGGCAACCTGCTCGGCGGCCTGATTAAATACCTGAGTTGGCGAAGAAGCTGCATAGAACAGGGCTACATTTGCCCGGTCGGGAGGTCGTTGAGTACTGTTTATGCCGCCCACCGTCATGACTTCGTTGTAAGCCCTGGCATATTCCTCGCTCGTCAGCGCCGGCGGCGGATCGAGAAGAAAGTCGCTCGCACTGCGGATGCCGAACGGAGTTATGTTCTGCCATTGGAAGGCGATTCCAACCGCGACCCCATTCACATCCGGGCAACTCGGCGTCGCCTGCCATGCCCCTGGAACTGGCGGGCCGGGTGTATAGAATTGCGCCGGCGAAGAGCCGTCGTTCGCTCGAAGGGCGATCATGGCCGCTGCTGCGGCATCCCCGGTCGCGATGCCGTCAGTCTTCCCCTGACCCTCTGGTATGGACTGCATCGAGTTCGTCCACGCGGCATAAAGAGTCGGTTGGCTGGTGGGAAAGTAGGTGCTCAGCACCTGATACGCGGCCTCGATGGCTGCTGCGTCGGGTGAGGCGTCCGAAGGAGCGGTAATGGTCCCAAGATATGGTTGGTATTTGTGGGTGATGGAATTGACCGCTTCAAACACAGCGAGTTGCACAATCGCCGCGTAGCGTGCCTGGGCGAAGGGATTCTGTTTGTTGGCGACGGCTGTGTTTACCGCGATTGCATTCCAATCCAAAACGGCATCAGCTTTTGCGCCTGCGGACCCGAACAGAGTCCCGAGCGAGCAACAAAGGAGTACAAAGGTCTTTATTGTTCTCCCCGATAAGGTGATTTCTGCTTTCATGGAAGCCTCCTAATTTGAACTGCTCTGTGGCATTGCGTTCCGCGACATTGGCGCGAAGTCGCTTGAGGCGCAATGGTCGGGGTATGGTTTGCAGGTGTTTTTGTTCTGATCGTGCAACTCTCTGAATGCAGGTGGCTTGTAGGCACACCCGCTCATATTTCTTAGGAGATAAGCAGTGGTGATAGACTACTGGCCATCTGGGGGCCTGCTATGGAGGCTACCGACCGAACCCGCAGGGTGCGATTCGACGCCTTCGACGTGGACATGCGTGCGGGTGAAGTGCGCAAGCACGGCATCCGGCTAAAGCTTCATCGCCAGCCCTTCCAGGTGCTCTCGCTTTTGCTGGAGCATCCGGGGGACGTCGTTACGCGCGAGGAGCTTCGCCAGAAACTCTGGCCCGGCGACACTTTTGTTGACTTCGATACCGGTCTGAACAGCGCCGTCAAAAAGCTGCGCGACGCGCTGTGCGATTCAGCCGAGGAACCCCGCTACATTGAGACTCTGCCACGCCGGGGATACCGTTTCATTGCTCAGGTGCAAAATGGCGATTTGTCCACCGGAGTAGCGCCGATCGAGCCGCTCGCTGTTATCCCTTTGCGGCCAAATCCAAATGAGAAGGGGCTTAGCGCGGAACAGCCGGCGGATGGAGAAGTCGACGTCCGACCGACCGGGACTTCGCGGGCGCGTCTCTGGCTTGCTCTAGGCGGTGTGGCTGGTCTCGCGCTCATTGCCATCACCTACGTTATGCTCCGGGGCCACACTGGGCATACGACCCAAACCAAAATCAGGTCGCTGGCAGTCCTGCCCTTGAACAACCTGTCGGGCGACCCAACTCAGGAATACCTGGCTGACGAGATGACCGAAGAGCTGTGCGGACGCCTGGCCAGAATCCATGAGCTGCGCGTTATTTCCCGTACCTCGGTCATGCGCTTCAAGGGTACGAAGCTCTCAGTGCCAGAGATTGCCAGGACGCTTGGGGTGGACGCCCTCGTCGAAGGTTCGGTGATACGTCAGGGCAACCGGATTCGTGTGCACGCGCAGTTGATTCGTGCCTCAACCGACGAGCACCTTTGGTCGGATGAGTACGACGGCGAGTTGGGGGACGTACTTACTCTCGAGAGCGAGGTGGCGCAATCCATCGCACGCAGAGTGGAGGTCAAGGTCACCGGAGAGGAGCATGCCAGGCTGGTCACGGCGCATCATGTCTCGCCTGAGGTTTACGAGAGCTATCTAAGAGCCGAAGAAGAGTTCAGTAATAGCAGTAGCAGGGCTGGGTTTGAACGGAGTATTGCCTATTTTGAGGAAACGATCGGCAAGGACGCCAACTTTGCACCGGCTTACGTCGGCCTCGCGAAGGCATACGAGAGGCTCGGATCAGTTCCTGTCGGTGGCCCCCCGAAGGAAACGCATCCAAAAATGATGAGTGCAGCTCGAAAAGCAATTGAACTGGATCCGGACCTTGCGGCACCACACGTCTTGCTGGCAGCGGTATATCAGAAACAGTGGCAGTGGACCGACGCCGAAGCGGAATTCAAGCGGGCTCTGGAGTTGAACTCGAACGATGCTGGTGCTTACGTCGGCTACGCTAAGTGGCTGATGTGCCAGGGGCGGACGGACGAGGCCCTGGGGTGGGCCCAGCGTGCCCGCGACCTTGATCCGCTTGGAGCCGCTGGTGACCTGCTTGGATTCCCTGGCATCACTAGGGGCTGGATATTGTTTCATGCGAGACGTTACGACGAGGCCATCAGGGAGTTGCGAAGCGACGACCCGGACCATCGGTATCTGGGGATGGCCCTGATTGCCAATGGCCAACCGGACGAAGCGATTCCGGTGCTGGAGAAGGCGCTCGGCACCGCCCGGAATCCGGCTGTAGTGGGCGTGCTGGTTCGGGCCTATGCGCATGCTGGGCGCCGCGAGGAAGCGCTTCGTTTGCTCGACGAACTGAAGCGACGGCAGCGAACCAACTACGTTTCCAGTGCCGCATTTATAAACGCATACCTGGGCCTCGGTGACAACGAGCAGGCACTTGCCTGGCTGGAGCGGGCCTACCAGGAGCAGTCAAACATCCTGCAGTTGATAAAAGTCTTTCCCTACTTCGATCCCTTGCGCGGCGACCCGCGTTTTGAGGATCTGGTCCACCGCGTCGGGCTTGACCAGCCTCGATAGCCGCCCTAATCTTCGCCTGGAGAAGCGTTGCTCGCGAATTTAGCTGTCTAAAACCGGATCTGCGCTTTCAGTTGGATCATCCGGGGGGAAACATCGCCTCCCAGACCAGATCCCAAAATGCTGGTTGGTGGCATCTCCATCGTCGATATCTCTCCGAACGATGAGTTCGAGCTGTCGTTGTCGGGCGGTCCGAAGTTTGGGTGATTGAAAAAATTAAAGAATTGGAAACCAATACCCAGCACCACTTTGTCTCGACCGACAAGGCTCGTGTTCTTCATGATCGTGAAGTCAGTATTGAAATAGCTCGGATAGCGGAAACGGTTGCGTCCTTGCGCAAACGAAACGGCAGGGCCCGAACAAGGTCCCTGTGGACCTGGCACGTTCCCCACATTGAACGAAGTCTCGCAGCCCGTCTGTACAAACAGTGCGCCCGGATTCGGGGCCCCATTGACGAGCACTTGAGGAGGCCAACAAGGATGCGGGAAGGGTGCGATTACGGCTCCCGCTCCGCAGGAATGGGACCCGCCGAGTGGAGCAACTGGCACAGAGTAGATTGTTCCATAGAAATTGTTCGGAGTAGCCAGGTTATCGCTTTCTGCGAGATCGATCACCGTGTAGGGAAATCCGGTTCGGGCGAAAATCGTTCCCGAGACCTGCCATCCCCTCACGAGGTAATCGGGGCCGCGGCCGTGGAGCATGGTCTTTACCGGGAGTTGCCACACATAGTTCGCATTGAAGGAGTGACGAACATCGTAATCTGCGGCTCCGTAGCTGCCGCGTAGATCAAAGGGATCCTGGGGGTAGACAGAACTGCCCGCTGTGAATTCGGCAAGGCCGCCGTTGGAAACTTCATCCAGAGCGTGGCCGTAGGTGTAGTTTGCCTGGAACAAACCATTGCCGAAACCAGCAAATCGTCGTCGAAAGGAAACAACCATGCCATTGTAGTTCGAGATTCCCGGTGTGCCGTATTCAGTGACGCCAGCGAAGCGAGGGTCGGCGCAGGGCGGAACCGGCGGGCTCGCACAGACTGTGGCTGGAAATGGGCCGAATCCGAAAGCATTGGCTGAGGGATTTTGCACGAACTCATGAATTCCGTGATTGCCGTAGTATCCGAGAGTCACGGAAGTGCGGGTACCAAGCGTCTGCTGCACTTCCAGGCTCCACTTCTGATACTGGGGTGAACGTGGATGATTAGTCGCAACGATAATGCTGGGAGGGAAGAAGTAAGGATCTGACGCTTTGATCTGAGCAAGGTTTTCGCCGGCTGCAAACCCCTCGACAAAGGCAGCATTTGAGGCGGCGGCTACTTTAAAAAGGCTGTTGGTTTCTTCCGGAGCGAGATTGTAGGGGCCAAATACGGTCACGCGGTTAACGAGTGGTGGATTGTCAGAGAAATAGGTTGCGAACCCGCCGACTAGCTCATAAAACAAGCCGAGACCCGCCACGCACCACGGTATTATGCGAAACTCCCAGCGGTTGCCAGGCGAAACTGAATCGCGGCGCCCAATCAACAGCATCCGTGTGAAAGAAAGCTTGTCCACGTTTCGAGATCGCCTGATTGTAAGGCTGTGCGGGGTCGTGACTGATCGATTCAAATGGTCCAGATAATTCAGCAAAGCAATCGTGGGCACAGACCGGATTTGATTCATGTTCCGCCCGCAGGGCGAGAGTAAGGGTCAGGTTGGATTTTACCTTCCACTCATCCTGCCCATAGCCCGCAAGAGTGTAGGTAGCGAAGCGCTGTGCCAGCTGCGTGGCAAACGATTGACGCAAGCGTGTGGAGTCACTTTGTGGAGATGCTGGATCCACGCCCCCAGAATAAAATGCGTCGATAGTTGCCGGAAGCATATCTCCGACGGCGTTTTGCGTATAGTTTGAGTTGCTCAAATATGCTCGCAGGAAATCTAGACCGAATCCGAACTTGTGCTTGCCCCGAATCTTCAGGAAATCATCGGCGATCTCGTACTGCGTGAGCCCTCGGCCGAGGGGATAGCCATAGATGTAGTCAAATCCTCCCAGCTGCGTGAATGGCCCACCGGCGTTAGACCAATCCAGGGTGGTCGGAAAAGCAGCCAGGGTTTGCGCCGGGTTGACAACGCTCGTCACCCCATCCTGGTAAATACCCGCCAATAGGAACTGGTTCGCGGCGGTTGTTCCAAATGTGTGAGTTTCGTTCAACTGGGCTTGCCACCATGGCCCGCTGTAATAGACGTTGAAAACTGAGCTTATGGGGTCGACGACAATGGGCTGACGGCCATTGTCGTATTGGAGGAGGAAGAAAGCACGATCGTTGGTCCGGACGTTCCAATCTATACGGCCAGACACAAGGGATTCACTCGTCGGCTGCCCAAGTGTTTTCTGAAAATGGATTGCGCACGGAAGGTTCACGCCGAGTTGCCCTTGCGGGGTTTGCGGACCGATGAACACACCACTCGGGCTCGTGTCGAGACAGCCGAGAGGATCGGAGAAGCTCCCCGGAGTAGCTGCTGCTATTCCAGGGGTTTGGTTATACAGACTGAAGATTTGCTTATAGAAAGCATCGGAAGCGGACGCAGAGCCAAAGATAGAATCGATATTGGCGATGGTTGCTGCCTCGAACTGCGGGCTCGGGAGAACTACCTGAACAGGAGAGGGCAACAAGACTCGCAACCCTTCGGCATCAAAAAAGAAAAAAAGTCTATTTTTCTGGATGGGCCCTCCCGCCGAACCCGCCCACTGATTGGCGATATCGAACGGGCGAGGATTGCCGAATGCTTTGGTGATCCAGTCGGTAGCGTTCAACACGCTACCATTCCAAAAGTACTCGGCGTTTCCGTGGAAGTCGTTCCCTCCGGACTTTGTGACGTAGTTCACATACGAGCCTGGGGCATCTCCAAAATGTCCCGAGTAGCCATTACTCACCACAGTGGCTTCCTGAATTTGGTTCTGACCCAGAAGCATACCCGTAGCGCCAGTAAAATTAAGATGACCTGAGTTGTCGTTCATGCCATTCAAGGTGAAGAGATTTGAGGTCCCCGGCATGCCCAAGATTGAAAAGTTCCCACCCCCGCCTCCAGTGAGCGCATTATCGGTATTCATGATTGCGCCGGGAGCGGTCTGGACGATGTAGGTGAGGTCGTTACCGGGATTGGGTAGTTCCGAGATCTGCGTCTGGCTCATGGTAATCGAAACATCGCCGTTGTCTGCCTGAACGAGCGGAGCCTCTGCGGTCACAGAGAGTTGCATGTTTGCTTTTGCAATCTCCAGCGTGATGTTGACGGTAACTGGTGTCCCTAACAATACAGTCACACTCCGGCTCTCCTTGCGAAAGCCGTCGTGCACTACAGTTAGCGTGTATTGGCTGGGAGAAAGAAAGAAGAAGCGGTACACGCCATCGCGGTCTGTTTTGGTTGATTCTGTCGTGCCCTTGTTGATGTCCCTGATCTCGACATCCGCATTCGGCAGAACCGCAAGGCTGTGATCAGTAACGACGCCGGTCACTGCGCCCGAAGTGGTTGTTTGAGCGTTCAGCCTATTTGGAAAGAACGTAGTAAGGAAGATTCCAACAAGAAGCGAAGCCGATATCGGACGCAAACTCATCGAACCGCCCCCAGGATTCGATCAGACAAGGCCCCCAGATCAGTCAGCGAGACATGATACTCCTAATCGTCACGGAATTCTCTCTCGACTTTGAAGACGTGTACCTGTCCCTCCTGATTTCGACCCTTAAGTCGACTGCAGTAGTCATGCGGCACAATTCGGCCGATGCACTTTGAAATCTGCTCCTTCGAGCGCAGATGACTTATCAGTGTGTTGCTTATGTCGTGAACAAGGCGAAAGCGCTCAGGTTCCTTGGACAACTGTTCCTGGTAGGTCTTCACGCCCCGAACAAACTTTCGGGCGACGCATCAGAACGAGCACGTCCTGGCGACATCGACCGTCGCCGTACCGAAGGTGTCGTGGTGTTGTGCTGGGCGTAGTTACACCCCGCCGGCGCTGTGGAAGCATAACACGCATCCGTGCAGAAGCGCGCGTCTGGCCGAAACAGGCGACACCCCGATAGGCGGGGTTGCGCAACACCGCCCACACCGTCCGTGCCACTCCCCATGAAGTAACCCTTGCTACCTCCACTCTCGTCCAGATGATTGTGTCGGAGGCGCCGCAGAATCTGATCGGCGACAACGCGTACGATTCAGACAAATTGGACACGGAACTTCGCCGATACGGAATCGAACTAATCGCTCCTCACCGCAGTAAAAAACACATCTCAAGACCTGCGTCGCATGCACCGCTATCGGCGACGCTGGAAGATGGAGAGACGGTTTGCCTGGCTGCAGAACTTCCGGAGACTGGTCGTGCGCTACGAACGATATGCAGAGAATTTTCTCGGGATGCTCTACCTTGGTTGCTGCATTATTCTGCTGAGGCATTTGTGAGACGGCTTCTAGTCTTGTCGACGCGGGCCATTTGCAAAGCGCCCGCGACAGGTTCGACCACTTGCGGATTCAGCTCAAGATGCGGGTCGAGCTTGCGAACCTCATGGCAGAAGCACTCCCGCACCCCTGGGGAATGACCAAAGACGCCGCCTGCCATGGCTAACGAAAAGGCGGGCAAGCTCCCATTGTCTTCTGCGGAAAGCCGACGAACAACGATCCCGGCGAGTTGGGCAAGTTCTCTACCCGCCTGCGCGAGCACGCGCGGGGCCAGAGCGTCGCCAGCATCGGCAGCGGTCAGGATCGCGGGAAACAACCTCGCGAAGTCGAGATCGGAGTTGGCAGCGCGCACCAACTCGTCGAGAGAGTGAAGCTCGCAGGCCGCTTTCATTTCGCGGAAGAGCGGCGTTGCTTCCGCTGTGGCTTGGGCATCCTTACTTTGATCGATACCCCGGTCGATGGTGCGCAGCAGAGCGGAGATCGCGGCGCGGCCGATCCAGTGGGCTGAGCCCTCATCGGAAATCGCGAAGCCCCAGCCTCCGGCGCGCGCGGTCCTTCCCCGCGCATCGCGGCCGTAGGCAATCGACCCAGTCCCAGCGATCACGATCACACCCGGCCCCGCGCCAAAGGCTGCTGCCAAAGCGATCTGCATATCGCCCACGACGTCGATCTCGCCGGGAATCATTTCTGCCACGATCTTGCGTACAACGCCGGCAATTTCTTCGCGTCCGGCGCCCGCGACGCCAATGCAGGCACGCTGCACTTGCTGCGGAGCGATCTTCGCATTGGCACATGCTTCCCGAATCGCCACATGCAGCGCTTTGCGGGCACGAGTTTGTCCCACGCGAGTGATGTTGCTCGGGCCGGCGGTCACCGTAGCCAGAAGCGAAGATTCGTCGCCCACCGCGCACATGGTTTTGCTGCCGCCGCCGTCGACGCCCAAGTAGTAGGCCACGGGTTAGTTCTACCACAGGGCAGTTCTCGATTCTCAAGGTCAGGTCCTAGGTCTTGGGCTTCGATCCTGTGATTGCCGGTTTTAACGAGGGCAGGACCGATTTCGCGATCCTAAGACCTGAGACCTCGCACCTGACACCTTCGCTCCAACGTCCATAAAGACTCACTCGTATTGAGTTTCGATTAACGCCATAATTGAAAACGGACAAAGTGAAGATTCAAATATCCGAACTCAGCAATACCGGCGACGCATGCGGCTTCAGCCTTACCGCGCCTGCTGAGGCGCTCGATTTCCTGGGGCGGGTGGCGGACATTCACCTGACTTCTACAGCGCCGGGAGCCGGGCGCGGAAACCACTATCACTGGCGCAGGCGCGAGGCCATTGTCCTGTTGCCGGGCACAGCGTGGTCGCTTCACCGGGCAGTTGGCATGCCGTGCGCGATCACGGATCAACGCCTCTGTGGATCGCGGCCTGTTCGTCTGAGCCTTACGATCCAACAGAGACGGTGGCGCGAAAAGTGGTGTAGGTGGTCGGCTTTTCTTGGCGACCTTCGCGGAATTTCTTCGCGTTCTTTGCGGTGAAAGGCCTTTCTCTGGACGCACAAAAGCTTTTGGCTGCCAAGAGCGCAAAGAAAGGCCGCGAGGGTCGCGAAGAACATCACGCAGCTTGAATCTTGGATATGGGCCTCGACAGACTCGATCTCGCGATCATCGCGCTGTATCTGATGGGGATCACCCTGTTCGGGCTGCGCTTCCGCAAGCGGCAGCGCTCGCTGCGCGACTACTTTCTAGCTGGACGAGACATCCCCTGGTGGGCGATCGCGCTTTCCATCGTTGCGGCCGAGACCAGCACGCTCACCATCATCAGCATTCCCGGACTTGCTTATGACACCAACCTCACCTTCCTGCAGGTAGTGATGGGTTATATGGTGGGACGGATAGTGATCAGCTTTGTGCTGCTGCCGCATTATTTTCGCGGCGATCTTTACACGGCCTACGAGTTGATGGAACGCCGCTTTGGGCGCGGGTTGCGGTCCCTGACCGCCGGTCTTTTCCTGTTGACACGCGCGGCGGCGGAGGGTGTCCGAGTCTATGCCGTGTCGATCGTGGTATCGATCGCGCTGGGAACGGGCGAACTAGCTTCGATCGCCATCATCACTGCATTGACGCTCATCTATACGTTTGAGGGCGGCCTGGCGGCGGTGATCTGGACCGACGTGGTTCAGACCGTGATTTATGTTGGCGGGACACTGGTTGGATTGACGACGATTCTGCATCTTGTGCCCGGAGGATGGAGCGCGATTCATGCCGCGGCGGCAGGCGCGGGCAAGCTGCAAGTGTTCGACTTCAGAGCCAACTTCTGGCTGCCTTACACGTTCTGGGCGGGCGTCATCGGTGGGACCGCCTTCATCACGGCGAGCCACGGCACCGATCAACTTATTGTCCAACGCTTACTGGCGGCACGCGGGCAGAAGCAGTCTGCCGTAGCACTGCTTTCGAGCGGAGTGGCAATTCTGTTCCAGTTTGCTCTCTTCCTGATGGTGGGCGTAATGCTGTGGGCGTACTATCGCGTGCCGTCGGCGATCTTCGGAAAACCCGATCGCATCTATCCCACGTTCATCGTCAGCCAGATGCCGCACGGAATTTCCGGACTGCTGATTGCGGCCATCCTGGCGGCAGCCATGTCGAATCTGAGCGCGGCGCTGAATTCGCTTTCGTCGAGCACGATCATGGATTTTGTTCTGCGCCTGCGGCCGCAGACCGATGAGCGGACACGAATGCGGCTCTCCCGGTTAGCGACTTTTTGTTGGGCGATGGTGCTCTTTGGGTTGGCGGTGTTGGCGTTGCAGAAAGTGGGACGCGTTGTAGAAGTGGGGCTGCAGATCGCATCCGTGGCCTATGGCGCGCTGCTCGGAGTTTTTCTGCTTGGCGTTCTCACGCGGCGGGCCAATCAGCGCGGGGCGATGGTCGGAATGCTGTTTGGATTCAGCGTGGGATTGTATTTGTGGCAAGGGACGCACCTGCCGTGGACGTGGTGGGTGCCGCTTGGGACGGTAGTGACGTTCGGGGTCGGATACGCGGCCAGTTTGCTCGTCCGAGAGTAGTTGCTAAAAAGACCAGCATCGCTTCTGACGTATACTGGCACACTTCAACCATGCCGGCGCCAATCCAACCAACGGCTACCCGTCCAGAGCTGGCTCGCGATCTGGGCGTAAGCCACGCTTCCGCGGTGGTCGTGGGAACCATCATTGGCAGCGGAATCTTCCTGGTTCCCGCCGAGATGATGCAGGCCGTGGGCTCGGCCAAGCTGGTGTATCTGGCGTGGTTGGTGGGCGGGTTGCTGTCTTTTTTTGGCGCGCTCACCTACGCCGAACTCGGCGCCATGAAGCCGCAAGCGGGCGGCGAATATGTTTATGTCCGCGATGCTTACGGGCCGCTAGGAGGTTTTCTTTACGCCTGGACGTGGTTCGTCATCGCCAAACCCGCTTCGGTGGCCACAATCGCTACCGGGCTGGTTCGCATTCTGGGTACATTCCCAATCTTTTCGTTCTTCCCAACCCATGCCATCACCGTTCCTTTCTCCGTCACTTGGGGCCAGCTTGTGGCCATCGCCGCAGCCATTCTGATTTCTGTTTTGAACTACCTTGGAGTCAAGAAGGCCGGTGAATTTCAGCTCGTGTTTACGGTGCTGAAGGTGGCCATCATTCTTGGCATCGTGGTGGTCTGTTTCAGTGGTGTAGGAAGTGCAGCCGGACGTGGCTGGAGCAACTTTGCCACCACATTCATTGGGGCCAAGGGCGGGATCGCCGGCTTCATGGCGGCGCTGGTAGCGGCGCTGTGGGCCTATGACGGCTGGAACGACCTGAACATGGTCGCTGGCGAGGTGAACAGGCCGGAACGGAATATTCCGATTGCCCTGATTGCGGGCGTGGCCACGGTCGGGGTGTTGTATGTGCTGGTAAATGCCGGGGTGCAGTACGTGCTGCCGGCGAATGCGATTGCGGCCTCGCCGCGTCCTGCCTCCGACGCGGTCGCCCTGGTTATGGGACGCATGGGCGCGAGCATAGTGTCTGCGGGCATGGCCATCTCCATGTTGGTCACGCTGAACGGGACGATCATGAGCGGCGCTCGCGTTCCCTTTGCCGTGGCACGCGATGGATATTTTTTCGCGGCTCTCGCCGAAGTCCATCCGCGCTTCCGCACACCGTCGGTTGCCATCGTGTTGCAGGCGGTGCTGTCGATCGTTCTCCTGCTGCTGGGAGGTAATTTCCGGCAGCTTTTTTCGTTGGCCATCTTCGCGGAATGGCTCTTCTACATGATTGCCGGCAGCACCGTCTTCATCTTCCGCTGGCGCGATCCCGATGCTCCCCGGCCTTATCGGATGATTGGCTATCCTTTTGTCCCCGCTTTGTTCATCACTGCAGCCGCCGTTCTTCTCTACTACAGCTTCCGCGAAGACTGGCCGAACTCTTTTTATGGATTGCTGGTTATTCTGGCTGGCGTACCGATTTTCGCCTGGTTTCGCAGGCAGCGTCAGGCGCATCTGCGATCCTAACCTCCTCTGAACCGGGGGCTGGCCCCCCATAATCGCTTCTCAGGGTCGACCGAAGTGCATTCACTCCCGATTGCGAAGTTCTCATCCCGCTGGAGAGATCGCTTGACGATCTTCCTTTTGCCACGGGAGTTAACGAAGGCCGTCGGCCACGAAAAGGTTGGAGTTGATTCTGCGGGCCACGTAGGCAAAGCGGGAACCATCGGGCGTGAAAAGTATGTCTTTGCTGCGAATTCCAGCTTTCTCCACCGGGGAAAAGCGAACCCACAAAGTGCGGGCGCCCGTAGTCAGATTCAGGTTGTAAACCTCGGTGTCGGCGCCGGTCGGATCGGAAAGGAGTAGATTGTTTGAGTCGCCACGCCAGCCGATGATCCGCTCGGCCGGATTGACCCCGGTAATTTCTTTGGCTTCGCCGCCATCAATGGGCTGCAGCCAGTAATGATTCGTGCCGTCGGTTTCGATCGAGAACCGGCCGTCTGGAGATGGCCCGGGGAAGAGCCGGAACCCGCTCACGGGCAGGTGGCGGCCTGATTTTCCAAAGGTGCGCACCGCTCCACTGTCGAGATCCTGCACGGCGCTTTCCGTCACCTGGCCCGTTGCATTGGTGGTAATCAACAGGTGTTTGCCATCGGGAAAGAAAGCCGCGCCCGCGTATTGGCGGCCGGGGGGCGTACGCAGAGCGCGCGAGTCCCCTACGCTGGTGGGGATAATGAAGAGCGTATCGGGATGCGGTACGTCCACGGCAACAGCCCATTGGCCGTCGGGAGAAAGCCCGGCGCCGCTGCCTTCGCCAAGCAGGACGGGGGGCGAGTCGTCGGCGCTCTGCAAGTAGAGCTGGTAACTGTTGTTCTTGTTTGTGTCGAAGCCATTCACAAGAAGCATGCCGCCATCGGCAGAAACGCCGCTGATCCACCGGTGCACGATGCCGGAGAGTTCATGCAGGCGTCCGGATTTGGTTTCTCCCGTTCCGACCGTAGTGCTGACCGTAACCGTGCTGAGCAAAACCCTGCCCTCTGGAGCGATGTCCTGAAGCTGCAGGTAAACCGGTGCGCTGGCCACAACACGAAATCTACCTCGGAGATTGACCGCGCATATCGGCCGGCCGGGGGTTGCCGACTCCACAGCGGCAGCGGTGAACCAAATCTCGTCCCCCGAGGGCCACCACGCCAACCCTTGCTCGCTGGAAAATTCCTGGGTCAAGACCCGGCGCTGTCCGTGCAGGTCAATGACGGACACCCATCCCCGGTCGTCGCCGTTAAGGGGATGGTCGAGAAATGCGATCTGGCCGCCCGTAGGCGAGAAGCGGAGATCGCTGATCCATCCTGACGTTTCGTACAGCACCTTGCCCGGCGGATACTCCAGGCGGCTTCCGTGGACCACGCGCCGCGAGATCGCAAGATCAGAGCCGTCCTTGTTCCAGTCGGCGTCAATCACGTCGTCGAGCAACTCGCGCGTGGCGCCGCCCCCCAGCGGAACCCGCGCCAGGCGGCCGGAGGGGGTCCAGGCATTGAAAGTTCGGTTGAGCGAAACCGCCAGTTCGCCGGAGCGGGAGATGCCGAGCAAATCGGCTTTCACATTGAGCGGCTGCGACTGCAGTGTGTCGGTACGCGCGGAGAACAGCGTCATGGGTTCGCCGTTGACGGATGCGGCATAGACCACCACGCCTCCCGCTGCGAAGCGGGCCATACGGATATAGCTGGGTCGAAACGCAATCTGGGTGTAGGTGGCCGGAGCGGCGGGCCGAGGCTTGTATAGCCAGATGGAGAGCGCCGCGAGACCCAAGATCAAGATCACCAGGGCCGTGATGACCGATTCGATCCGCATTTTCTTTGATGGCGCGGTTGTGACCGGAACCGCTTGCGAAATGCCTGAGGTTGCGCTCAACGCTTCGATGGCAAAAGCAAGATCGCTGGCCGACTGGAATCGCCGCTCCGGCTTTTTCTCCAGGCAACGCCGGATGATGCGGTCCAGCCCCGGCGACCCATGTCCGGCCGAGGCAGACAGTTCCGCCACATCCTCTTTCAGGATGGCGTTCATGGTCTCGACCGAAGACTCGCCGCTGAATGCCCGCTTGCCCGAAATCATCTCGTAGAGAACAGCGCCAAAACTGAAAATGTCGGAGCGAGGATCGACGGTTTGGCCGCGCACCTGCTCGGGGGACATGTAGCCGACCGTTCCCATGACTGTGCCCAGAGTGGTCGGCGCGGCGACCGTCAGGGTTGGCGATTCGTCCGCAGCAGATTCCGTCGCGGTCTGCTTGGCTAAACCGAAGTCGAGAATCTTCACGCGGTCATCACCAGTGATGAAAATGTTGTCGGGCTTCAGGTCGCGATGCACCACACCTTTTTCGTGCGCCGCCGCGAGTCCCTTGGCGATTTCAAGGGCGTACTCGGTCGCCTTGCGGCGCGGGAGTGCTCCAGCCGCCAGCGCCTCGCGCATCGACTGCCCTTCCAGGAATTCCGAAACCAGATAGCGCACGTCGTTTTGTTCGCCGACGTCAAAGATGGCGAGAACGTTAGGATGGTTCAGAGTGCTCAGGATGTGGGCTTCGTGCTGAAAGCGGAGAAGGCGGTCGGGATCGCTCGAAACCGCCGCCGGCAGGATTTTGATGGCGACCGTGCGATCGAGCCGGGTATCGCGGGCGCGGTAGACTTCGCCCATGCCGCCGGCACCGACCGACGACTGAATTTCATACGGTCCAAGCCTGGTGCCAGAGGTCAGCGGCATGCGTGGCTGCATTATATGCGAAACAATTTACGGGAACTGCATCTCGGTGAATTGGAGCTGGCCGCCACGCGGAAGTGTACTCCCGTCGCGCTGCGGGGGGAAGATTCGTTCTGGCAGGCGCGCCATTACGATTTCAACGTGTGGAGTAAGCGCAAGCGTGTAGAGAAGCTGCGGTGCATTCATCGGAATCGGGTGAAGCGGGGCTTGGTTAAGAAGCCTGAGGAGTGGGCGTGGAGCAGCTTTCGGCACGATGCGAGTGGCGAAGTTGGGGGTCGAGATTGAGCCGCAGGTGGACTGCGCGGATACGCGAGCGGGCTGGGATTTTTCCTACGCTGAGGGTGCGAGCGTACGCTGAAAAGCTCGCCCAAGCGGAGCTTGGACGAGGCAGCCTCGGGTGTAGAGGTGGGTCCGGCCCTCGGTCGGAAATGGCGTCTGGCCGTCGGTGAGTAGGCTTCCCAGCTCAGTTCGGACGGAGCCCCAAACGGCTCTTTACTTTACCCGGTTACCTTAGGTCAAGAGCCGTGGACACGTTTACCCCCTGTCCTTTCTCTCGTATGTTGAGAACTCCAGTCCTGGTCCGGTCCCTCGGCCAGGATCCCCTTGGAGCTAATACATGGCTACGTATCAACATAGCTTTCAGCTCGGCATTCTTCCCGAGCGCAAGATTGACAAGCGCGCTATGGCCGCCAGCTACGGTTTCATAGTCCTGGTCACTTTTGTCCTCGTTAACCTTGGAGTTCTATTTCCGGACAGGATGCCGCTCAAGCAGTATCGCGTCACCTCGTTGATTCCGCTTCCCGCCCTGAAGCCGGAGCCCGCGCCGATCAGCATGACGCGGGTGAGGGCCAAGCTGCTTCCTCCGGCGCCGGTTTTCGATCGCCCGAAGTTGATCGTACCGCGCGCAATTCATCGCGCGCCTGCTCCCGAGCGGGTGGAAGCGCCAAAAGTAGTGGTCAACACGTTCGCCACCCCTCAATTGAGGATTACTGCAGGGGGAGCGCGTCCACAACTCTTGCATGTCGGAGAATTCGCTGGCAGCTCAGTGGTTCCCACGGTCAATGCGACGGTGGAGAAGGTGCAGACCGGAGGTTTCGGCGACCCCAATGGTTTGAAAGGGACGGGCAAGCAAGGCGCCAAGCTCTATGCGGCTCAGGCTGGTTCGTTTGACATGCCGGCAGGTCCAGGGCAAGGCAACGGATCCGGCGGGGCGAAAGGCATCAAGGGAACAGTCGCCAGCGCCGGCTTCGGCAACGGCATCGCCACAGGAGGCAAGGGCGACGGTCGCAGCGGTGGGGCAGGAATCTCGACCGGCGGATTCGGCTCGGAGCAGGTCGTTCACGGCGGACCGAAGATCGCACAGGCAGACTCCGGACCTGCAACCACACCGGTGGAGATCACGTTCAAACCGCAGCCGCTTTATACCGAGGAAGCTCGCAACCTGAAGCTGGAAGGCGAAGTTCTGCTGGAAGTGATGTTCGGCGCCAACGGAACGCTGCATGTGAATCGCGTGGTCCGCGGCCTGGGTCACGGCCTGGATGAGGCCGCCATTGCGGCCGCCAACAAGATGCGCTTCAAGCCGGCACTTCGTATGGGACAGCCGATGGATTCGACGGCGATCGTGCACGTGACGTTTCAGATGGCGTACTAAGAGTTTGAGTGCTTGAAAACTTTAGGTCAGAGAGTTCGTTTCGTCGCCCTAAAAGTGCGAGGCGAATGGCGGCAATCGGTTCAGGGAAAAAATCGATCCAAAGAAACATCGCTTCAATGTGGAGAAAGAGTTATGCGCACTTGGAAATGGATGTTCACAGCCGCACTGCTGGTTTCGGTCAGCGCTGCCGCGCAGCAACCGACGGAGTCACAACCTTCGACGCAGCCGGACGCTGCCGCAGCCACGCAGGCGGCACCAGCGGTTCCCGCGTCACAACCGCCAGCAGATGAGTCGCAGACCCAGCAGTCAACCGCTCCGGCGCCAACTCCGTCGCTCCTGCCTCAACCCACCACCATGGATCAAGTTGTCGATCGCTTCATCGAGCGCGAACACGCGCTCATGAAGGCGCTCTCCACCCTCACCCCGGTGGTAGAGACCTACTTGCAGAACCTGTCCTCCGATCCGCAACTCGGCCCCGTGCCCAGTGGAGACCACTACTTTCTCGGCCGCATGGATATGGGCGAGTCGGTCGGCCGCAAGGATTATCTGAAGGAAGACGACAAGAGCATGGAGACCCGCCTGATGGGCGGCTTCCACAAGTTCTTCAAGGTGCAATACCAACCCCTGGGCTTCTCCTGGATGATCTATGCCGACCGTACTGACTTTGACCGCTCCCACTATCAGTTTCATTACATCCGCCGTGAATTTCTTGGCGATGTCCGCTGCATGGTGTTCGACATCACGCCCCAGAAGGGCTCCGGCAGGGGACGATTCGAGGGACGCATTTGGGTGGAAGACCAGGACTTCAACATTGTCCGCCTCAACGGAACCTATACTCAGGCGCAGCGGAATTCCTACTTCTTCCACATGGATAGCTGGCGCCTCAACTTGATTCCGGGCTACTGGGTGCCCGCTTACATCTATAGCGAAGAAGGCGACTTCAGCGCGGGCGCGAAGAAGAGCAAGATAGCCTTCAAAGCGCAGACCCGCATCTGGGGCTACGACCTCAAGAAAGGCAACCGGGACGACGAACTCACGCAGATTCGTGTGGACAGCGTGAACGATGAAAGCCCCACGGCGCAGGATGCTTCTCCGTTGCAGGCGGAGCGCCGATGGCAGCAGCAGGCGGAAGACAACGTGCTCGAGCGCCTCAGCCGCGCTGGCTTGCTCGCGCCCGAAGGCGAAGTGGACCACATTCTCCAGACCGTGGTCAACAACCTGGAGGTCACGAACAACATCGACCTGCCGCGCCCGGTGCGCACTCGCGTGCTGCTCACGGCGCCGCTTGAAACCTTCAGCGTGGGCAACACCATCGTGATCAGCCGGGGATTAATCGACGTGCTTCCCGACGAAGCAAGCCTGGCGGCCGTGCTCTCGCATGAACTGGCGCACATCGTGCTCGGTCACAATCTCGGCAGCAAGTATGCCTTCAACGACCGCATGCTGTTCTCCGACGATTCCACCTATGCCAACTTTGGCTTCAGGCACATTCCAGAAGAAGAAACCGCCGCTGACAAGAAGGCTGTGGAATTGCTCAACCACTCGCCTTACGCGCAGAAACTCGACAACGTCGGTTTGTTCCTGAAAGCGCTGCAAGCCCGCGCCCCTCATCTCAACGCCCTGTTGACCACGCGCCTGGGCAATCCTTTGACGGTGAATGGAACCCTCACCCGCTTGGCGGCACTGGCCACGCAAGGCCCAGCACTCGACGACAACAAACTGGACCAGGTTGCCGCTCTGCCGCTGGGTGGACGCGTCAAGATCAATCCCTGGGACGACAAAGCAGAGATGGTGAAGACGCCTCCAGTTGCCATCACCTCGGCGCGGGACAAGATGCCGTTTGAGGTCACGCCCTTCTATCCGCGGTTGGAACGCTATGGCGCCCAGACCGTACCGAGCGCGCCAGCCACCGCCGCCGCCAACTCAAACACAAGCAACTAACCAAAGCTCTACTCCAAGTTGCAATAAGACGAGGGCCGGGATCCGGAATCAGCTTCCGGGATACCCGGCCTTCGTTTTGGTCCGAGTACCAAGTACCGAGTGTGGAGCCAGGCGGATTGACTGGGTACTTAGGTACTCGCAACTGATCTATTTCGCTCCCAACCCATCCTTCTCGTGATAATTCGGGTACGCCGGTCGCGGGTACTGCGGCAGAGGATGCTCCTTCAATTGCTGCATCACGACCTCGATTGCCTTATCGAGTTGCGCGTCATGTCCCTGGCGATAAGCGGCGGGGTCGAGATCGACCTCATAGTCGGGAGCGACGCCGTGATTCTCCACTTCCCATTCGCCTTTGAGCCCGTAGATCGCGGCTCGCGGTGCCGTAACATAACCGCCATCGAGCAGTTGCGGGTATCCGCCAATCCCGACCAGCCCTCCCCACGTTCTTTTGCCGACAAGTGGACCCAGCCCGGCTTTTCGGAAATACCACGGCAACGCGTCACCGCCCGAGCCTGACATTTCGTTGATGATCATCACTTTCGGCCCGTAGATCGCCTCCGATGGACTCGACCAGTCGTGTCCTTCGCGCGTAACCACTTTGCTCATGATGGGCCGCCGCAAGTAGTCGATAATGTAGTCGGCGAGCTGGCCGCCCTCGTTAAAGCGCTCGTCGACGATCACGGCTTCTTTGCCCACTTGCGAGAAGAAGTAGCGATTGAAGCTGGTGTAACCGCCGCCTGCAGTGTTGGGCACGTAGACGTAGGCCACGCGCCCTCCGGTTGCCTGGTCCACCGTGCGGCGATTGCTTTCGATCCACGCCAGGTGACGTAGATTCTCTTCGCTCTCGACCGGCACCACCGTGACCTCACGCGCATCCTTGCCATCAGCGTTCGCGCCGATCTTCAGCACCACCTGCTTCCCGGCTGTCTCCTCAAAGAAGCTGTAGATGTTGTCCTGCGAGTGCAGGTCGCGCCCGTTGACCGCCAGAATGTAATCGCCGGCTTTAGCGTTGACACCCGGCTGGGTCAGCGGAGCCTGCAGGCCTGGATTCCAGTTTTCTCCGTCATACACCTTCGCGATACGATAGCGGCCGTTCTCCAGGCTATAGTCCGCGCCCAGCAGTCCGCCTTTTACTTTCTTCGGCTCCGGCATCTCGCCGCCGCCGACGAACATGTGGCCCACCGTCATTTCGCCGAGGCACTCCTGAAATAGATACGTGAGTTCCTGGCGGGAGGCAATTCCCTCCAGATACGGCTCATACTTCTTCTTCACTTTGTCGAGATCGAGACCGTGGTAGTGCGGATCGTAAAAAAAGTCCCGCTCGATGCGCCAGGTCTCGTTATAAATCTGCTTCCACATCGCCCGGGGCTCCACATAAACTTCCCAGCCTTCGAGCTTCAGTGGCCCGATACCGGGCTTGGGTGGGCCTCCTGCGCTAGCGGCATCGTCGGCTGACGCCGTCGCCCACGCTTCACCCTTGCGGTAAAGGATTTTTCCGCCGTCGAAAGAAACCGCGTAGTCATTCACTTCCTCGATCCACTTGTCCACCTTACGCTTGCTTAAGTCAAACTTCTGGATGGTTCCAGTCAGGTTTCGCTGATCCTCCTCGCTCAACGCGCTCGCCGCCTCCTCGAGGAACAAAATGCCCGACTTTCCTGAAAGCATGTTGGTGTAATTCTTCGCTGGAATCGGCAAAGCCAGAATGCGCTGGCTGATTCCTTCGATATCAATCTTGACCACCACGGGCTCTTCTTTCTTCTCCTTGTCTTTCTTGTCTTTGTCCTTGTCTTTGTCCTTATCGTCTTTGCTGTCCTTGTGCGCATCTTGGTCGGCGGCAGCCTTGTCGCCGGCCTTGTCTTTGTCCTTATCTTTCTCTTTCCTTGTCCTTGTCCTTGTCCGCGCCGATTTTTTCCTCGTCGCTCTCCGGGGCCAGCGGTGAAGGCAGATCCTTGCTTAGCACTGCCACATAGGCGCTGCGCGACACCCGGTGCTCGTCGCTCGACATATCGAGCCCCGCCGTGGAAAGCGCCGTATCGGTCGATGCCGTGAAGTAAAGGTACTTTCCGTTCTTGTCGAAGGCGGGATACAGCGCGTCACTCATGCCGTCGGTGATCTGGAACGCTTTCGCTTGCTCGAGCGAGTACACAAACACCGCGTGCAGGCCACTGGGCAATTGCCTGGTGTAGGCGATCCACTTATTGTCCGGAGCCCAGGTCTGGCTAAACTGCGTCGCCGAAAAGCCTCCAAAGTAATCGGTATCGATCAGCTTGGGCTGAGGTTTATCGAGATCGACATACCACAAATTCATCCGCTTATCGGAATAGGCAATCTTCTTGCTGTCGGGCGACCACGCGGGAGTGTAGAAAAATGATGGCGGAGTTCCCAGATTGATATGCCGAACCTCGCCTAAGCCGTTCTGCCCGCGTATGCACAATTCATATTCGTCCGAGTCGTCAGAAAAATATGCGATTGACTTTCCGTCCGGAGACCAAGCCGGGTCGCGATCCGCCACGGCCGGGCTGCGCGTCAGATTGCGAATATCTCCTTTGTCGGTGGGCACCGTAAAAATCTCTCCCCAGGCCTCAAATACTGCCCGCGCGCCCGTCGGCGAAATGCCGAAATTCTGAATGCGCTTGGCTTCAACCTTGGCGAAATGCGGCCGCACCGCGTCTACATCCCCGCTTACGTGGATCGGAATATTTTTCGCTTGGTGCGTATTCAGGTCATAGAGCTTGATGGCGCCGAACTGCTCGATGACGATGGCATCCGGCCCCGCCGAAGCGGTCTTGAAGTCCAGCCCGTCGCTCGGCAGAACTTCCGACACTTCCTTGCTCTTGGTGTCATAGGCAAACAAACTCACCGGTCCGTTGCGGTCCGAAAGAAAATAGATCGTGTCGCCCACCCACATGGGATCGTGGTCATTCGAGTTGTCGCGGGGAACTTTCACCACGCTCGAATCTTTCAGATCGGCAATCCAGATGGGCGTGGTCTGCCCACCGTGATAGCGCTTCCACGCCCCCTGCCATTGCAGATGCGGCACGTACGCCAGATGCGTTCCGTCGGGTGAGAATCTGGCTTCCTCGCCGATGGGGATCGGCAATTTCGTGGGAAATCCGCCTTCCACCGGCACGGTATAGAGCTGCTCCTCGAAATGCCGGAAGCTGCTGCCCCAGGAGTTGAACAAAATGTTCTTGCCGTCGGGCGTCCAACCCAGAACGAATTCGTCCGCCGGGTGGAAGGTCAGCCGCCGCGGCACCCCGCCGCTCGCCGCGACCACGTATACGTCGCGGTTCCCGTCATACTCACCGGTAAAGGCGATCATCGTTCCGTCGGGAGAAAAACTGGGGACAGTCTCAATTCCGACGCCGGAAGTGAGCCGGCGCGCATCGCCCCCCTCTCGGCTCACGATCCAGAGATTACCGCCGTAGTTGAAGACGATCTGTGTCTTGCTCACCGTGGGAAAGAGCAGTAGCAAAGGTGGATCACTTTGTGCAGAGGCCGTGAGTAAGAAGAGCGAGACCAAAGACCAAAAAAAGACGGCGAGGGCGAACCTCCCCCGAAGCAGTTTCCGCATGTTGAGCTCCTGACACTGACTAAGGCGTGACGGGAAATCTTAGTGTGGCAGCGGTAGTGCGGTCAACTTTCCGCGGCAAGTTCCAGTACTACTCTGGTTTCGCTTTGCCCTTCCCCGGCAGCCCGGCTGGATTTTCATGGGTGCGTTCGCGGAAGCTTCCCCGCAGCCCGGTGGCCAGCTTGACGCTCGATTCGCCGAACTTATCGCGCAAGCGATCGGCGGCGGCCAGCAGGTTCTTCCAACGCTGCTGCCGGCCGCCTTCGAGCAAACTGATCTGCTCGACCTGCGCCTCAAACGACGACGCCTGCACTCCCAACAACCGCACCTTCCTGCCCTGTTTCCAGTTCTTGCGAAACAGCGTGCGTACCTGCTCAAAGATTTCGCCGTCAAGCTGGGTGGTCGCGGGCAAGGTATGGGCCCGCGTGATCGTAGTGAAGTCTTGGTAGCGCAGCTTCAGTTGAATGGTGCGCGCGTGCAGGTTCGCTTCCCGCAAGCGCCGCCCCACCATCTCGGAGAGCCGCATCAGAGTAGACTCAAGCTGGTTTCGATCGGCCGTGTCTTCGCTATAAGTATGTTCGTGGCTGATCGATTTCGCCTCGGTGTCGGCACCGACTTCGGCATCGAACCATCCGCCGGCATCTTCTCCCCGCGCTTTGCCCGCCAGCGCCAGTCCCCATTTGCCGAACCGTTCTTCGAGTTCTGATTCTTCCAGCCGCGCCAAGTCCCCCACTTTTTTGATGCCCAGCTCGTGCAGATGGCTCTCCATCACTTTGCCAACGCCGGGAATCGCCCGCACTTCGAGCGGCGCCAGGAACTTAGACTCTTCGCCAGGAACAATCCACAGCACGCCGTTGGGCTTGGCCTGCGCGGATGAGACCTTCGCAATCAGACGCGATGAGCCAATGCCGATCGAGCAATTCAGCCGCGTCTCTTCTTTCATCCTCTGATGCAGTTTGTGCGCGGCCTTCAGCGGCGGACCGTGCAACCGCGCCGTCCCCGTCATGTCCAAGTACGCTTCGTCGATCGAAGCCATCTCCACCTGCGGCGAGAAGCTCATCAGCACCTGGTAAACTTTTTGCGAGCACTCGCGGTAGCGCTCCGGGTGTCCCTCAACAAAAATGGCGTGCGGACAAAGCTTCGCCGCGGTTCGCAACGGCAAGGCCGAATGTACTCCAAACCTTCTCGCCTCGTAAGAAGCCGCCGACACTACCCCGCGCTCGTGACGCTGTCCTCCGACAACCACAGCCTTGCCTTTCAGCGAGGGATCGTGCAACTCCTCCACCGAGACGAAGAATGCATCCATGTCAACGTGGAAGATGGTACGGGCGAAAGCCGGCAGCTGGGATGTGACGGCCATGAGCGGATTGTAGCAGCCAAAGGAAAAACGCCGCGCTCCCGGAGGCTGAGTGCGGCGCTTACCGTGACCAAGAATGCAGTTAAACCAGCACCTTCTCCAACGCCGGTGCTGCCCCTCGCGCCTGCTTCACCCGCTCGTAGATCTTGCCGTACTCGCGGGCGGAAGCGTTCCAGGAAAAGTCTTTGCTCATGCCATTCCGCATGAGTACCTGCCAGGAAGTCTGGTCGCGAAAAGCCTGCAGGGCGTGTTTGATGGTGAGCAGCAGCGACTCGCCGTTGTATTCGGTGAACTTGAACCCCGTGCCTTTACCGGAGCGCGCGTCCCAGGGCTCGATCGTATCGTCGAGGCCGCCGGTGGCGCGAACGATGGGCACGGTGCCGTACTTCAAGCTGTAGATCTGGTTGAGGCCGCAGGGCTCGTACTTCGAGGGCATCAGGAACATGTCAGACCCCGCCTCAATCTTGTGCGCGATGGCGTTGTCGTATGCCACCTTCACCGCAATCTTGTTGGGAAACTGCTTGTTGAGCCGGACAAACATTTCTTCATACTGCTTGTCGCCGGCTCCGAGTGCAACCACGATCATCTCTTCGCGCGCCAGCCGGTCCATGATCTGCGCGATCAAGTCAAACCCCTTCTGCGCGGCGAAACGGGACACAATTCCGATCACCGGCACCTTCGGATCGGCATTCTTCACGCTAAACGCCGCCAGCAGATCCTGCTTGCATTGAGTTTTTCCGGAAAGATCCTGCGGAGAATATTTCGCTGCAATGAACTTATCCGCCTGCGGACTCCACTCGTCGTAATCCACACCATTCAAGATTCCCGTGACGGTGGCCGCCCGGTCCCGCAGCACGCCCTCCAGTCCAAACCCATATTCGGCAGTCTGAATTTCCTGGCTGTATTTCCGGCTCACGGTAGTGACGTAGTCGGAATAGGTCAGAGCGCCTTTCAGAAAGTTCACCTGCCCAAAGAATTCCATCTTCGACATCGTGAACAGGTCCCAGGGTAGCATGAGCAACGGCAGAGTTTCCGGGGGAAACAGTCCCTGATAGCCCATGTTGTGGATGGTAAATACCGCGCCCACGTCGCGGAACGCCGGGTCTTCTGCGTAAATCGTGCGCAGCATCACCGGCACCAGCGCCGACTGCCAGTCGTGACAATGGAAAACGTGCGGCACGCCCAAAATCTTCGTCGCCTCCAACACGGCGCGAGAAAACAAGGCGAAGCGCTCGGCGTTGTCGGGATAGTCCCCCGCGGGCGTCCCGTAAAGCGCATCGCGATCGAAGTACTCCGGGCACTCGACAAAATAAAAACGCACCCCCGACTGGCTTCCCCCCGTCACCACCGAGGCAAAGCGATACTTGTCGTCGAAAGGGATGGTGATGCTGCGCACCACGGTCGCCGGATCAGCCAGCTTGGTCTGCCGGTAACGCGGCAAGTACACGCTAACCTGATGCCCCAGCGACGCCAGCGCGCGCGGCAGTGCGCCCACCACGTCCGCCAAGCCGCCGGTTTTTGAAAACGGTACCCCTTCCGATGCTGCGAATGCGATATGCATGAACTCCTCCTGGGCCAGTCCCACTTTTCGCGGGCGCACGTTATGATGAGTAAGTATTGCCGGACCCAACCTCCCGCGCCCAAAACACGCGGGTCGAATAGCCAGTCTATATGCCCGAGGAAAAGAGGGTCAACGTGCCGAAGGTCGTGTCCTCTCGTCGTCCGCAACATCAACCCAAGCTGGGACAGCATTTCCTCGCCAGCGACAGTTTTGCCTTGCAAATTGTCGACGCCCTCGGCGACATTTCCCAAAACACCGTGCTCGAAATCGGCCCCGGACGCGGGGTCCTCACCTCCCTGCTAGCCAAGCGCGTTCGCCGCCTGATCGCCGTGGAACTCGACCGCGTCCTGGCCGCGCAGCTTCGCCTCCGCTTCGGCATGTTCTCCAATGTCGAGGTCATCGAGGCTGACATTCTCTCCATCGATTTCGATTCTCTGTTCGGCCCCAAGCCTGGCCTCCGCCGCCCCGGCATCGAATTCCGTCCCGAGCCGGTTAAGGTTATCGGCAATCTTCCCTACTACATCACCTCCGACATCCTGCTGCGCCTGTTGGACTACTCCAAATACTTTGAGACCATCGTTATCCTGGTGCAACGCGAAGTGGCCGATCGGCTTGCCGCCGAGCCGGGCGGCCGCGATTACGGACTGCTCTCCGCCACCGTGCAGCTCTACGCCCGCGTGGAGAAACTCTTCGACCTGCCGCCCGGAGCGTTTTCACCGCCGCCCAAGGTGCATTCGACTGCACTGCGGCTCACCATGTCGCCGCGACAGCATGAACTGGGCCTGGACGGGGATGGCCAGACGAACGACGGTTTCATCGACTTTCTGAAGCTCTCCTTCGGCCAGAAACGCAAAACCCTGTGGAACAATCTCAAGTCCAACTATCCGGAGGCTCGTCTACATGCCGCCCTGGCCCACGCGGGCCTGAAGCCCGCCGCCCGCGCCGAGACCTTGAGCCTGAAGGAAAGCGCCGCATTGTTTCGTGCCTTGCGAAACTCCCACGACGGCTCGTAGCATTGTTCCACGACAGGAGCGTCTATGACCGCGACCCCAATTCGCCATCCAGCGGTCGCCGGACGATTCTATCCTCGCGATGGAAACTCTCTGCGTCAGGAAGTTTCGACCTACCTCGCCCAGACTTCCGAACAAAAACCGGTTCGCGCTCTGGGCTGCATCGCCCCCCACGCGGGCTACATGTATTCCGGCCACGTTGCGGGCGCCGTGTTTCGAGCATTGGAGATTCCCCCGCTCTGTCTCGTGCTGTGTCCCAACCACACCGGTAGAGGCCGCGCCCTGGCGATCATGAGTGAAGGCGCTTGGGAGACGCCATTAGGCAACGTCCCCATCGACACTGCGTTCGCTGCCGCCCTCAAGCGGTGCTGCCCGCTCCTCGACGAAGATTCAGCCGCGCACCGCAGCGAGCATGCCGCTGAAGTCGAGTTGCCCTTTCTGCAAACGCTCCAGCCCCAGCTCAAGTTCGTTCCCATCGCGCTCGGCACCGGACAGTTCGAAGCTCTCAAACAGCTCGGGGACGCGATTGCGGATGTGATTGCGGCGCAGAACAATCGCGTCCTGATCGTAGCCTCCAGCGACATGAATCATTACGAATCCGACTCCATCACGCGCCTGAAAGACCAGAGTGCGATTGAACCAATTCTCGCCCTCGACGCCCGCGCCCTCTACGATGTGGTTACGCAGAAGAACATCAGCATGTGCGGCTTCGGTCCGGCCGTCGCTATGCTGACCGCCGCAAAGAAGCTGGGTGCCACTTCGGCCGAGCTGGTAAAATACGCAACCTCGGGTGATATTTCCGGCGATCTCGACATGGTCGTGGGCTATGCGGGTGTGATCGTCCGATAATGACGGAGAAGGTTGCTCCAAGAAAAACTTCAGGGCGGCCTTTCGGCCGCCCTGTTCCTCTTCACCGAATCGCTGGTTGTTCCTTAGTGTCCGCTGTGCCCGCCGCCCCCACCGGAGGAATGTCCCGATGACCTAGCACTCGCGTTGCCCACTTCGCCGAAACCAACTGGATGCGCCCCGCCATAGCCATACCCGCTCGCACGCCAAGAACTCGCCGCGAACGCCGCCGCCGCATGCAGCTCCACCGAGCCTGTCTTTGCCACCTGCGTGTTCAAATGCCGGAGGTTCTCCAACGACCCGCGCGGGATTCCCAACCCCGCAGACCCGTTCTTTACCACCCAGCCCATGGCAGGAGCATTCGTCACCACCACCGCCCCACCCCTACCCACCGCAACCGTATTCACCGTTCCCTTAGGCGCAACCGGGGCTTGAAAGCCCGCGACCGCCGCTCCCACATAGTGAATTCCACCATGCCACGTGTTCCCGCCTCCGGGTTGCCATCCCCAGCCGTACCCGGGCACAAACATCCAGTTCCCGTAGTAGTAAGGCATCCAGCCCCACGGATACGCCGACGCCCACATGTATCCCATGCCCGGATACCACGACCACGCGCCATCCATGAACGGATTCCACCCCGCTCCCGCAAAGTAGGGCTGCCACAACGTGCCGTAGCCGGCAAGGGTCGTATACCCTCCGTAATAGCTCAAATCGCTGGATCCGTAGCCATACGAAGTCGAGTTGTTCTTCGAGTACTGATCGTGATACTCGATGGATTGCCGATCCCACTCGTCGTAGGGATCTTCGTCGAAATTCTTCGCCACCGTCGCCTTATCGTCGTCGCTCCCGTCGAAGCTGACCATCTTATTCTTCTCGAGCTTCACCGTGCCCGACGGACCCACAACCTCCAGATCGTTCTTGAAACTGGCAATCTCCGCCATGCTGGAAGAGCAAGCCACCCGGATGTGCGCCGCCTGGCCAAGCTCCACTTTCTCGCGGGAAAATTTCAGCGTGAACTCGTCCCCACTCTTCCCCAGCCAGTTCAGGTAGGCCCTGCCTTCCACCAGATCCACGACGGAAATGCGCTTCCCCGCATCGTTCAACCCCAGCCTGCTGAACTCAACCGATGTATTGGGAGTGACCCGCAGCGTGCTGCCGTCCTCGAATTCAATCTCGGCGCGGCCGTTCTCCCGCGTGCGCAGTTCGGTCCCCTGCGTGATGGGAAGATTGGCAAAGGCGTTCTCGAACCCCAATCCCGAATTCTTATCGATCTGCACCGTACCCTGCACGTCGCTCAAGCGAACGATGCGTGCCTGCGAATCAGCCGCGGCGGGCAGCGTCAAAAGCGCGCCGGCCAAGGCCGTCAACACCATCACGTGAAGTCGTGGCTTATACATAGCAGCCTCCGGAATACTGACCCTTCCCGCCCTATTAGAACACGGTTTTGCGCCGAACGTTATCTCCAAATATGATCTACCCCTCTGCCCTAGACCCATCAATGCCCCGCCGCAGCCCTACTCCCAATCTCGATTAACTGCTTCGCCCGCGCCCGCACTACATTGATAACCGAACTATCCTCAACAATGGCCTGCAGCACCGGCGCCACCCCTTGTATCTCGGTCAGTTGCTCGTTCTTCGCCTGTTCCTCCATACGCTTCAACTCCTCGTCCAGCGCGAGTTTCTGATAGCGGTGGTAGTACGCCAGCCGGCGTCCGTATTCCAACGTGTCTGCCATGCTCTGGAAAAGCGCCGTCAACTGCTGCACCGCTGGCAAATTCGCATAGTTGTACCTCGCCGTAATAGAACGTTGGCCATCTTGATAGCTCAGGATTTTCGTACCGGTAAAAGCCAGCTTGCGATTGCCGGAGTCAATCTTGCCCGCGAAATACTGCGCCTGTTTCGCCAACCCGAAGACTCGTTCGCGATTCCCTGCCGACACCTCGAATTCCGTCTCGTACGCCTGCTCCTCCGCATTCTCCGCTACCTTCCCAGTGCACTCATAGCGCGCATGTCCGGCCGCGTCGACCGCCATCGAGTAGTGCTCAGGATTGGACTGGGGAAAGTCCAGCGTAAATGTAACTACCGCGGTCGAAGCCGCCCGGCTGCCATCCGTCTGCTGCGCCATCAAGAGCGTAGACATTGTCGCTATCACCAGGACCACCATCCCAACCACCCGCCAGAGCCTCATGCCTCGAATCAGGGGATCTCGAATAAGAGAAGCTCGCATGAGAGAAGCTCGAGTCATCACCGCGCCGCAACCTTCTGCCTCGCCAGCGTGCCCGCGGTATGCAGATGGCAGATCGCGATGGCCAGCGCGTCTGACGCATCCATCGGCTCCGGAGCCTCCGGCAAACCCAACAGGCATGTCACCATGTGCTGCACTTGCTGTTTCTCCGCCCGCCCATATCCCACCACCGACGACTTGATCGTCAGCGGCGAATACTCCGCCACCTCCAACCCAGCCGCGGCCGCCGCTAGCATAGCCACTCCCCGCACCTGGCCCAGCTTCAATGCCGATTTCACATTCAGCGCGTAGAAGATCCCTTCAATCGCCACCTCATCCGGCCGGTGCTCCGTAATAAGTCCGCCGAGTTCGTCATAAATGCGCGACAGACGCCGCGGCAGCGGATCCCGCGGCGAAAGCTTGATCGCCCCGCACGTCAGGCACACCAACCGTCCCCCGGAATGCAGCTCCACCACGCCATACCCGGTGTACTCCCCGCCACAATCAATACCCAAAACTCGCATGTGAGTGCAGTCTATCGCGGAAACAGTCCTGATCCTAGGGAGGGGATTCGCCAGGTTACCGAAGTCGGCGTAAAGCCCCTGCCTTCAGGCCTGGGGATATAAGCCGACGGTTTGTTCTTGCTTTTGCTCTTGGTTCCGGTATCTGATCTGTGACTCCCAGTCAAGTCCTTTATTTTCAACATCCACTGCTCCTGCAAAACCCAAGCGTGCGCAGCCGGCCGTCGGTTGTCGTTGGAGTCACAGACCGGTTCAATCCGGCACCGCCGGTGGCAGAGCTTAAAAGTGGCTAGGCGATAACCAAGCCGAGCCACCGTAAATGCTGCACTGTACCAAACGTCGCCTCGGGATACGTGGAGACGCTAAACGACTGCGGACAAGATGTAAGTCTGGCGATAGCCAGCAATCTTGGTTGAAACAGTTAAGGTCGCCGTGAGGCGACTAGAATCCCCCGCCTTCAGGCGTGGGGAGTATCAACAAACGGGAAACCGCCTAACAACACTTCGGCCGCCGCATTTTCGCCTCTTCGAATTCCCGCCGGAAGGCAGCATACACCTCAGGCGACGATGCCATCCCCGCCCGATCCAGAAACCGCGCATACGCAGCTTCATCAAAAATCTCCCGCAACGCCGCCACCGAAATCGCTGCCCAATCGCGGATCGTCTTGCGCACTCGCTTCATCCCCGCTCCTCCACCAGCCGCGTCCTTACGAACGGCGCTTCCTTCACCCGCGCTTCTCTCGCCCCACTCAGAATTGCCACCCACTGCCGCAACGATTCCACCAGCACCAGCGTCACCATGACCACCAGCACTCCCGTGACCACCGCATCCAGCCGGTTGTTGAAGATCAGCCGTGCCGTCGCGCCTGTTGCCGGACCCGCTGCCAACACCTGTGCCTGCGCCAGAAATCCCACTCGCGGATCCGGATCGAACATCTTGTGCCACGACGCCGTAAACGTGACTGCAACCAGCCAGGTCAGCGGCACCAAGGTCACCGCCGCATACTTTGCGCGGTGCATCTTGATGATGATCGTCGTGGCCACGCACAGCGCCACCGTCGCCAGCAGTTGATTGGCAATGCCGAACAACGGCCACAAAGAGTTAATTCCCCCCAGCGGATCCTTCACTCCCTGCCACAGGAAATATCCCCAGGCCGCGACGATCAGAGCGCTGGTGACCAGAATCGACGGATACCAACTCGTTCGCCCCAGCGGCTTGTACATATGCCCCAGCGCATCCTGCACCATGAAGCGCGCCACACGCGTACCCGCATCGAGAACGGTCAGGATAAACAGAGCCTCAAACATGATGGCGAAGTGATACCACAGCGCCATCAGCGTGTCGCCTCCCAGACTGTGCGAGAAAATATGCGCCATGCCCACGGCAAACGCGGGCGCTCCGCCGGTCCGGTTGTAAAGCGTCAATTCGCCAACCGCATGCGCCAGCGCCTGCATATCGGCTGAGGTTACCGGAAAGCCCCAACCGGAAATGGTCGCCGCCGCGGTCGCAGGCGCCTGTCCCACAATGCCTGCTGGACAGTTAATGGCAAAATAAACTCCCGGCTGCATCACGCACGCCGCGATGATCGCCATCACCGCGACCGCCGATTCGCACATCATCGCGCCATATCCCACCATGCGCGTCTGGGTCTCGCGCGCAATCAGTTTCGGCGTCGTTCCGCTGGAGATCAGAGCATGAAATCCGCTGATCGCTCCGCAAGCAATGGTGATGAAGGCGAAGGGAAATATCTTCCCCGCAAACACCGGACCGGTGCCGTCGACAAACCGCGTCAGCGCCGGCATGTGCAGCGTGGGATGCAGCGCCACAATACCCACAGCCAGTAGGGCGATGGTTCCCAGCTTCACGAACGTGCTCAGATAATCGCGTGGCGCCAGCAGCAGCCAAACCGGCAGCGCGGAGGCGGCAAACCCATAAACCATGATCAGAATCGCCAGCGTGGGCGCGCCAAACGTGAACAGCCCTGCCAGCGCCGCATTCTGTGACACGTACTGCCCGCCCCAAATCGCCGCCAGCACCAGAACAAACCCCAGCGCTGATACCTCCAGCACCTTCCCCGGACGAATCCGGCGCAAGTAGACGCCCATCAGCAGCGCGATCGGCATGGTCATCGCGATCGTGAATGTGCCCCAAGGGCTCGACTTCAGCGCATTCACCACGATCAGCGCCGCCACGCCCAGCAGGATGATCAGAATCGCGATCACCGAGACGTAAGCGACGAATCCCCCGACGCTTCCGATCTCGTCCTTGGCCATCGCGGTCAGCGACTTTCCGTCGCGCCGCACCGAGAAAAGCAGAATCACGAAGTCCTGCACGCAGCCCGCAAACACAGCGCCCGCCAGCACCCACATCGTCCCCGGAAGATAACCGAATTGCGCCGCCAGCACCGGTCCTACCAGCGGTCCCGGCCCCGCGATCGCCGCGAAGTGATGCCCAAACGCCACCCATTTATTGGTGACGACAAAATCGCGACCGTTCTCGAGTCGCTCCGCCGGAGTCGCGCGCAAGCCATTGAGTACGAGAATCCTCACCGCGATAAACTTGCTGTAGAACCGATACCCGAGCGCGTAGCAGCAGACCGCCGCGACCACCAGCCAAAGTGCGTTGATGGGTTCGCCGTGATGCAGGGCCACTGCGCCCACCGCCACGCCGCCCAGCAATGCAACCGTTGCCCACCCAACAAGCGCGAGAGCCCTGTTCATTCGCTTCCATCCAGTGGAGCATTGTGCCGAAACTTGAGTTGCGGCGCAACTAGTCATGTTCCTTAGTGTGTTCGTCCTACCCCAATTCTCTTTCCGCTACCGATCCTTCCTGCATAATAGAAAAATGGCGTTTGCTTTCCTTGATGAACGTTGGCTCCCGAAGTCTGTCCTTTGTTTGCGGGACTATAACGCCAACAAATTTCTCCACGATCTGATTGCCGGCGTCACCGTGGGCTTGGTCGCGTTGCCTCTAGCCATGGCGTTTGCGATCGCCTCCGGACTAACCCCGCAAGCCGGCATCTACTGCGCTGTCGTCACCGGTTTCCTGATTTCGGTGCTGGGCGGCTCCAAGACGCAGATCGGCGGACCCACCGGCGCCTTCGTCGTGGTCATCTCCGGCATCGTCGCGCTTCACGGCGTCGATGGCCTCTTCATGTGTACGGTGATGGCTGGTATTCTGCTGATGATTATGGGCATCGCCGGGATGGGCACAGCGGTCAAGTTCATCCCGCGCCCTGTCGTCATCGGCTTCACCAACGGCATTGCCATTCTGATCGCCAGCACCCAGGTTAAGGATTTTTTCGGCCTGCAGCTTCCCAAGGTTCCCGGCGTCTTCTGGCAGCGCATGCAAACTCTGGTTGGCAACTTCCACACACTCTCATACACCGCGACTGCGTTGGCCGCGGGTACGGTGATTGTAATGATCCTCTGCCGCGCCGTCTCCAATCGCATTCCCGGCGCGATCGTCGCTTTCCTGCTCGGCACTGCGGCCGTCATCCTGTTCAAGCTGCCGGTAGAAACCATCGGCTCCCGTTTTGGCGGGATCCCCGCCGGCTTGCCCCATTTTGTGATACCCCGGTTCCGCTCCGAGCTTATTCACGGCTTGCTTGGACCCGCGCTTACGGTTGCCATGCTGGGTGCGATCGAGTCCCTTATGTCGGCTGTGGTCTCAGATCGCATGAGCAACGACCGCCACAATCCTAACGTCGAACTGATCGGCCAGGGCGTGGCCAACATCATTTCTCCGATGTTTGGCGGACTCCCGGCCACCGGCGCTATCGCCCGCACTGCCACCAACATTCGCGCTGGCGCTCAGTCTCCGGTCGCGGGCATGATTCACGCCCTCACTCTGCTCTGCATCCTGCTCTTCGCTGCGCCGCTGGTGCGCCACGTGCCCCTCGCCGTGCTCGCCGGAATCCTCATGGTCGTGGCGTACAACATGGGCGAATGGCGCGAGATCCCGCAACTGCTGAAGCTCACTAAGACTGACATCAGTGTCTGGCTTGTCACCTTTGCTCTCACCGTTTTTGCCGACCTCACCGTCGCCGTCGAAGCCGGCATGATTCTCGCCGCACTGCTCTTTATCAGCCGCGTCGCCGCCACCACCACCGTTTCCCAAGTCACTGATGAATATGTCGAGGACGGCCGCATGCACATCCTGCAAGACAAAGACATCCCTTACTACGCCACTATCTTCCGCATCCACGGACCGTTCTTGTTCGGCGCCACCGACAAAATCAACGCCGTCACCGAAGATTTGCACACGCTGCCGCCCGTCGTCATTCTTCGCCTGCGCAACATGACTGCACTCGACGCCACCGGGCTATTCGCTATCGAAGAAGTCGCCCGCCGACTGCACGCCTGCAATCGAACCCTGATTCTCTGCGGGGCGCGCGAGCAACCCGCCAGCCTGATTCATCAAGCGGAGTTCGAAGAGATAGTTGGCGCGGAGAATATCTGCGACAACGTGCAAACCGCTCTCCGCCGCGCAGAGCAAGTCCACGATCAACTGGAGAGCGCCGCCATCGGGCTCAAGAGCTAGAAGTTGTAGATTGGCCCGCGCCGGCACAAGACTCGCGACCCGATCACGACTATCCCAGTTCGCTGGTCATGATAAAAAGTGGCTTCATTTCGAAGCTTTTGTAGTGCGGCCGGAGGCGGTCGGTGTCGTACTGCTCTCTTACATTGACAACTTTTTTCGAGGCAGTAACGGTGTCAATGGGCATGTTGTCGTAACGGCCATTCCTGAGGACCACAAGCCGTCCGTGAATCCTGCCCAAGAGCAGATCCAGGGCGAGGTTGCCATAGGCCATAGGCACAATTGAGTCAATGGCGTCGGGATCGCCGCAGCGGACCAGGTAGCCTAGCTTCTGAGTTAGGGTGTTGATCGTTTTACCGTTGTTGTACTTGGGGGAAAGCTCCTTCAGCTTCTCCGACACCAGGTCCCCGACACCGCCGAGTTTCTTGTGGCCGAAGGCGTCAGGGGTGTCCGACTCGAAGACCATTTCTCCCCCTTTAAACATCGCTCCTTCTGAGACCAGGACGACGGAGTAGTGGCTGGGGTTCTTCTGCCGGTCAGAAACCAATAACTCGGTCAGCCGCTCGATGTCGAATTTGTGCTCCGGGATCACGCATCGGTGCGCCGCTCCGGCCATGGTCGGCAGCATGGCAGTGAACCCGGCGTAACGCCCGAAGACTTCAAGGACCATGAAGCGTTCGTGGGAGCCCGCGCTGGTGCGCAGGCTGTTCGTCATGGAAATCGTGCGCGTCACACAGGTGCTGAAGCCGATACAGTAGTCGGTGCCGGGGACATCATTGTCCATGGTCTTGGGAATGGCGACCACCTTCACGCCTTCCTGATAAAGCCGTACGCCGTAGCTCAACGTGTCGTCCCCGCCAATGGGGATGAGGTAGTCGATGCCCAGCCAATCTATGTTCTTCAGGACTTCCGCGGTCAGGTCGTTCTTCTCGGCGGTATAAGTCGATTGTAGGTGAAGCGGAACGCGGGCTTTCTCCACCTTGCCGGGGTTGGTGCGAGAGGTGTGCAGGAACGTACCCCCGGTGCGGCCGGTGCGGTTGACCAGATCCTCGGACAGGGTTTGGAAGTTCTCGCTATTGTCGTAGTCTTTTTCGCGGACGATGTCGACCAGCCCGGCCCACCCCCGGCGAATGCCAATCACCTGGCAGCCCTCGCGCAGCGCACGGATGGTTACGGCGCGGATGGCGGGGTTCAGGCCGGGCACATCGCCGCCACCCGTGAGAATTCCGATCACACCCCTTTTTGTTTTCACAATGCCACCTTATTTTCGCAGCGTCGCGCCGTCATCATTTACATCCTATCCGACCGCAAAGACAGATTGTTGCTGTCTGTTCATTTAATAAGACAACTCACCAGCGGAATCGATCCACAGTTTAATGATAATCTGATTCCTCCCCGTAGAGGAATCCCCGGCTTCGTCTCGCGATGCACAACCTTTACCTGCGGCTCCCTCCGCGTCGAGTTCCAAGGCCAGGGTTTCATTTCGCTGCGCACTCTATCTTCTCCCGGTTGGCTCATGGTCTAGCGTCTCGAAGGCCCGCAGTTCTTTCGCGATCAACTTCAAACGCGGCTTATCATAGGCTGACCTCATGCTGGCATACGCCGCCTCGTCTCTGACCGTCCGCCGCCTGCGCGCGCATGGCCTCATCCTCGCACTCTGCCTCTGGTCTATCTATCTGTGGAATGTGGCCACGCCCGGCCTGCTTGATCGTGCCGGCAATCTCAAGGGCACGGACTTTCTACATCTCTACACTCTAGGCTCTGTCGCTCTCGCTCACTGCGGCGCCGACCTGTACGACATGAAAGCGCAGTCCCAACTCGCGGCCCAGAGCGTCCCGGCCGCCGCGGGCATCCGCTATCTGCCGCTTTATCCACCACAGGTTTCGATCTTCTTCTCGCCCTTTGCCCGCCTGTCCTACGGTGGTGCGCTGATCCTCTGGCTCACTCTAAGCTCGCTCATCTATGGCGTGTGCTGCTATGCCTTCTGGCGTGTCTGCCCCAACCTGCGCAACCACAAACTCACCGTCGTGATTCTTGCCCTTGCTCTCCCTGCTTTCTGGCACGTCATCGCCTGGGGACAAACGTCCGCCTTGATTCTCGCCTGTTTCACCGCCGCTTTCTACGCCCAGCGCGCCCAGCGCGAATTCCTCGCAGGCCTAGCTCTCGGATGTCTCATCTTCAAACCCCAACTAGCCCTAGCCGCTGCCCTGGTCTCGGCAATCACACTCAACTGGCAGCTGATCGCCGGCGCGCTTCTCTCAGCCACAACTCAGTTTGCCGCAGCTTGGCTCTACTACGGCCTCGGTCCACTCCGCGACTGGATGCGCACGCTCCTCAGCGTTCCCAGCCTGCTTCCGCTGCTTGAGCCCAGACTCTACCAAACTCACTCGCTGCGCACCTTCTGGACCATGCTCATTCCCTGGCCCTCGGCTTCTCTCGCGCTCTACCTCACTACTGCATTGCTCATATCGGCTTTGACCGTAGCTTGCTGGCGGAGCCGCCTTCCTTTGTCGTTGCGCTATTCGGCGCTGCTGCTGGCCACCGTTCTCCTCGCCCCGCATCTCACCGTCTATGACCTCGTCATCCTCGCGCCCGCACTCCTGCTACTCTCCGACTGGATCGTCTCTCAACCCGACCAACCCGCAACCGGCCACTTCAAACTCCTCCTCTATCTGGCGTTCGTACTTCCACTGCTCGGCCCACTCGCGCGCTGGACACACTTCCAGCTTTCCGTCCCTGTGATGGCCGCACTCTTATATGAGATCTGGAACCTCAGTAGGAAATCAGTTCTGGTTCCGAATCCTCTCTGACCTACTAAAGCTACTGCCCGAACAAGAACCGGAGCGCCTCAGGAAACCGCTCCGCCCACGCCGCCTCGCTGTGCCCCGCTCCATCCTCAATCACCAGCCGCAATCGCTTCTCACTGAGAACCGCCCGCCGCATGATCGCCGCCAATTCCCGCACATCGTCAACCACAGTCCGACTCTGCTCTGCGCTTCCTGTCTCGGCAGTTCCCACCGCCAGAAATATCCTTTCCGGCCAAATTCTCACCGCTCGGCTCTCTTTGATCGCCTGCCGGCTCGACGCCCAAAGCGACGGACTCTCCAGCAGCAACCGCCCAATCACTCCCGGCCTGGCTATCACGGTATACAGCGCAATCAGCGCTCCCAATGACGATCCCCCGAGTCCGGTATTGTCCGGCCCCTTCGCCACACGGTAATTCCCTTCCACAAACGGCATCACTTCCTTCATCAGAAAATCCGGATAATACTTTCCCTGCACTCGCAACATCCTCGGATGCATGGACCGGTGCGGCATGTACTCCCGAAGTCGCTCTTTGCCCGTATTATCGATGCCCACAATAATCATCGGCGGCACTGCGCCTTCGCGGATCAGCCGCTCCGCCGTTTCGTCCACCTGCCACTCGATGCCCGTGAAAGAAGTCGCCGCCTCAAACAAATTCTGCCCGTCATTCAGATACAGCGCCGGATAGCGCCGGCCTCCATTGCCGGTATCGTCGTACCCCGGAGGCAGCCAAACCCGCAAGAAACGCGTGTTCTGGAAAATGCGGCTGCGGAATTTGTGCAGCCGCAGATCGCCGGCTGCTCCACTGGCACGCACGCCTGCAGCAAGCGTCACAGCCCCATTCTTGATCTCTTGGATCTTTCCCATCAGAAAAGTATTTCGCAAGCACCCGGGAAGAGTGCGACTTCAGCTCTGGAGCATCGTAAAACCGCAACCATTCAATCCCTGACGGACGTCCTAGCCTTCACCACTCCCGCCAATATCGTGACCCCCGCAATCAGCCCCAGAGAACTCAAACACAGAATGCACCACGTCTCCAGCACATACCCCTCGACATACGTCAGATACAGCGCGAACCCCAATCCTGCCACTGCCGCCGCCAGCAAGCGCAACGGCGTTTCTGCCCGCGATCGATAAACCGTGGCCAGCACCAAAAGCGCTCCGTAGCCCACGATGCCAATCACCGCCACCGGAATTCCCATCACGCTCGAATACTCACTCCGGTTCACAATGTCGCAATTGAATCTCTCCCCAAAATCGCAGAACGCCGACGCCGACTTCGCATAATGTCGCTCGAGAGAAACCGCCGAAACCACCACTCCAGCAACGGTCAAAACCGCAATCGCCAGAAACAGGGCCTGATTGTCCTTCCTGGAAATTACCTTTCCCTCGGCAGCCTGATTTCCAGTTGCACTCACGGCAAACTGCACCCAGTTTTATCGCTTAGCTCTTGCAGGGGAAAGACCCCTGCAATCGGCTGACCAGTTCCAAACTGCCAACTCGGAAACAACTTCACCCCGGCCGCAGTGCACGCCGGCGTCAATTGAGTCGAGCCTTTGATCGCGCATTCCACGTAAGGCACGTGCTGAAACGCCTTCCCAAACATCTCCTTCTGCTCAGCGCAGTGTGGGCACCAGTACAGCCCGTACATCTTCGCCTGCTTCGCGGCCAGACACTTGGCGAATCCATCGTAGCGGTGATTCCGGTACTCCCAGCCCACGGCATAGGCCACCACAAACAACACCACAATCCCGCCCCAGATCAGCTTCTTCCGCGACTTCGGGCTGGGGTCCGGCGTTGCTACCCGCTCCTGCCGCCGCTTTCGCCGCACTTCCGACATGATTCCCCTTCCGCCACGGTTCACTTTTTATATCACGGGCTCAGGCCACCACGTCTAACGCCCCAGGCAGTACATCCAACTGCTCGCAATGCAACGTCAGCACTTCCCCATCCACCATCAGATCCACGGGAGAGTCCAAATCAAACTCTACCCGCCTCACCGCTTTTCTCTCGGCCAAGGGATGCTCAATGTGGGTGCCATCATAAAGTTTCGGCAAGTTCCGCATCAGTCCAAGCCGCCCAATCGGACCCCAACGGACGTATTCAATCAGGCCACTATTTACTTCGGCCTTCGGCGCTATCATCATCGTCCCGCCGGTAAACTTGCTGTTGTTGAATGTAAGAAACAAACAGCGCCGCCGGTCAAACTCGGTTTCCCCGTCCACCCTCACCGGGAACGGCCGCCTCTCGAACCGCGCCAGCTCGAGAAAAATCGAAATGACGTATCCCAACTCTCCCTGGCCGCTGAAGCGCCGTGCCCGCAAGTTCGCCACGTCGGCCGGAAACCCCACGCTCAACAGATTGATGTAGTGGATCACTCCGCCGCGGTGTCTCAACCGCAGCACATCGCAGGCCTGCGTTCGTCCCGCAAGCAGCGATTCGATGGCGTGTTCCAACCCGCGGTCGCTGAAGTCGCGCAGAAAAGAATTCCCTGTGCCCAGCGGCAAGAACCCCAGCGTCGGACGCTCGCGAGCACCCGCCTCCGGAAAGAGCCCGTTGACCACTTCATACGAAGTCCCATCCCCACCCACCGCAATGAAATGCCGTTGTCCGCGCCCATAAGCCTCGCGCGCGATCCGCGTAGCATCCCCGGCCCCCTGCGTCTGCGCCATATCAATGGCAAACCCGCCCGCTCGCAATTGCTCTAATACCGGACCCAGCATCTTGCGGCCGCGCCCGCCGCCGGCTGCAGGATTCACGATCGCCAGATACGGTATAGGTCCATTCACAGCTCCACCACCGCTCCCCGCTCGAGCGTCTTTCCCATCTCTTCCGCCAGCGCCGGCCGCTTGATCTTCATGGACGCCGTCCGCGGAAAATCTTTCTCCCAGATCACGTACCCGCCCACCCGCTTGTAGTCCGGCAATCGCCGGTTGCGGCTTGCGATTTCTTCGAAGAGCGCACTGTCGAATCGCTGATTCTGCTCCAGCCGCAGCGCAACCACCAGCATCTCCCGCCCCAGTTCCTTTTGCGGCCACACATAATTCGCCGCGAACACGCAGTACTCCTTCACGGGCAAGCCGTCGAAAACCGTCTCAATATCTTCGGGATAAATATTCTTCCCGCCTGCGGTGACGATCATGTTTTTCTTCCTGCCGAAAAGTTGCAGATGTCCGCGATTGTCAAACCGTCCCAAATCGCCCGTCAGCAGCCATCCATCGACAATCGTTTCCACCGTCAACTCGGCATCGTCCAGATAATGCGACATCACCGTCTTGCTCCGGGCGGCAATTTCCCCAACCCCCTCCTCATTCGGACTCAGCACCCGTAATTCCACGCCCGGCAGCGGTTTGCCCACCGTGTCCGCGCGAAACGGCTTCAGATCGTTTAGGGTGAGCACCGTTCCCGCCTCCGTCAACCCGTAGCCGTTGACCACCGGAATTCCCAAATCATAAAAAAACTGCAAGGTTGAAGGCTCCATGAAAGCCCCGCCTGTAAACAGCGCCAGCAATTGTCCGCCAAATGCCCGATGCACCTGCGGCAGCAGCGTCCGGCTCACTTTCACCCGCGGTTTGCTCCGCGTGAGCATCTTGTTGAACCCGATCATCCCATTTAAAATCGCACGCTTCCACGGCGGCAACTCGTCAAACTTCGCCCGCAAACCGCGCTCCAGATTCTTCACGATCATCGGCACCAGCGATACATAAGTGATCCGGTAGCGCACAAACGCGTCTCGCACAAATTCCGGACGCAGCGTGCGCAAATGCACCACGCACGCCCCGCACACAAACGGCCCAATGAATCCCACCATGAAATCGATCGCGTGGTTCGTCGGGAGAATGCTCAAATAACGCACCCCCGGCCAGAAGGGATACCACGCCGTCAGCGCCCGGCACTGCTCCAGATAATTCCCATGGGTCAACACGCATCCCTTCGGACGGCCACCCGTACCCGACGAATACACGATGCAAGCCACATCGTCCTGGCGCCGCATCACAAAATCCGGCGCACCCTTGAGCTTGAAATCCTCCCATCGGAACCCTCCCGCTAAGTCCACTCCCAGCGGCGCCTCCGTCACCAGCACCAGCTTCGCCTTGATGTTCTGAAAATCCGGCGATTGCGTCATCGCCTGCCACAGGTAATAGTCCACGACCAGCACCTTGGCCTTGGAGTGCTCCAGCAGTTGCAGTTGCTCGACCGCCGTCAGCTTGTAATCCAGGGGAACCAGCACTCCGCCGACATAAAAAATCGCATACGCCGAAATCAGCCACTTCGACTGATTTGTCATGAGGATGGCTGCCCGATCCCCCGCATCGAAATCCGCGTCCTCCAGCGCCCGCGCCAAAGGCAGACTGATTTCCTTGAAGTCAGAGTAGGTCAGCCGCGTCTTCTCCCGCTCGCGGTCCGCTTCAATCAGGCAGGTCTCGCCGGAAAAACGATCCAGCGCGTCGCGCAACGCCGCGCCCAGACAGCTATATGTTTGGAGATCGAGCATTATCGAGCATTAAGAAATTATTTCACCACAGCAGCACAGAGACACGGAGAATAAGATGTTAATGAGTTAGTTACCCAATAGAGTTGAAGCGACATCGAAGGCCACGACTGGCCTGAGGTTTTCTCCGTGCCTCCGTGGTGAATGACTCTCTAGAGCCGCGCCTGGATCTTCCCCGCCAGCGTGCGAAAGTCGGAAACTCCCTGCAACTCATAATCCGGAAGCTCCACCCGAAAATGATTCTCCAGCTTGGTCAACAGATCCAGCGTCTGCAAGCTGTCAATCCCCAGCGTCTTGAAGAAGTCATCGTCCGGAGACAGCTTTTCCCGCGGCACCTTGAAGTGCGCCGCGGCAAGCAGCAGGATTTCGTCGAGCGTCTCTTCAGCGCTTGGCATATCTCCTCAAAAGCCCTTTTCCCTCGGGTACTCGGTACTCGCCACTCGGTATCGATTACGGCAAATAAGGCTGCGCATCGTTACTCTCTACAAACCTCCGCAAACCCGCCTGCACCGCCGGACGCGTAAACAGCTCACAAAACAAATCGATCTCGCGCCGCAGCTCCTCATGCGGAATCTGCTTGATAAACTTCTTCGCCGCCGCCGCCGTCGCGCGATCAAACTTGCGAAGCTGCGCCGCCGTGGCTCGGGCCGCCGGCAACGCCTCGCCTTCACCCACCACTTGGCTCACCAGCCCGATCTGCTGCGCCTTCGTGGCATTGAAGCTGCGCCCCGTCAGCAAGAGATCCCTCACCACCGCATTGCCCAAATCCCGCTTCAGACGCGGAATCCCGCCGAAACCCGGAATCAACCCCAGCCTCAGTTCCGGAAAACAAAAGCGCGCCATCTTGTCCGCAATAATCAAATCGCATGCCAGGGCCAGCTCGAATCCTCCTCCGAAGGTCACTCCATGCACTGCCGCAATCGTAGTCAAGGGCACGGCATCAATCAGATTCAACACGCGATGAATGCGTTCCAGAAAATCCCGCACACCTTTCACGGCTTCAGCTTTCTCCATCGTCCGCGACTGCTGGTACAACTCGCGCAAATCCGCTCCCGCGCAGAACCCCGGCTTCAACTCGCTATAAATAATGAGCGCATGCGCGTCCGACTGCATGCGCTCCAACTCCGCGGCAAATCTCTCGAACTCCTCGAGCGACGTCGATCCCAGTTCGTTACATGGCTCCCGATGCAGCGCCAGTTCGATCACGCCGTCGGCAAGCGACCAAGATAAAGCGCTCCCCCCGCACGAGTTCGCGAGTTGCGCCTCGGTTTTCCCTTCGTGCACCTTAGTGTCCTTCGTGGCTCCCAGCATTTCTTGTCCGCACTACACAGCCTGCTTCACGCCATACATCTCTTCAATCTCATTCTTCATCCGCGCTGCGATCGCGTCCCGTTTCAGCTTCCCGTTCACCGTTAGCATGCCGCTCTCAATCGAGAACGCATCCGCGCGCACGTAAAACGCCCGCACCTGCTTGTAATGTGGTAATTCCGGATTCACCACGTCGAGCGCAGCTTGCACATGCTCAACGGTTACGCTCCCGGTTACAATCGCCGTCAAGTATCCGCGCCCGTTCCCCACCACCACCACTTGCTGCGCCGACGGTAAGCTCTTCGCAATCGCGTCCTCGATCGGCTCCGGCGAAATCTTGTGTCCGGATCCCAGGACAATCAAGTTCTTGATCCGTCCCGCAATCCGCCAGTTCCTCGCCGCGTTCACTTCGCCCTGATCGCCGGTGTGAAACCATCCGCCACGCGAAGCCTCCGCGGTTTGCTCCGGCCGGTTCCAGTAACCCGGAAAAATGTTCGGCCCGCGTGCCAGAATCTCGTCATGCTCCCCCAACTTCATCTCCATCCCCGGAATCGCTGGCCCCACGCGCCCCACTTCGACCCGGTTCGGATCGTCCATGGTGCAAATCGCCGTCGTCTCGGTTAGCCCGTAAACCTGGAGTACGCGAATTCCCAGCATCATGAAATAAAGCTGCGTCTCCGCACTCAGCGGCGCTGACCCGCAAATCAACGCCTTCAGATTCCTTCCGATCATCTTCTTCCGGATAGCCGGAAACACCAGCCGTTTCGCCAACTCCAGCCACATCGCGTCTCCAGTTTTCGGCAGGCCATCCTGCTTTCGCGCCCACGCAGCTTTCGCCCGAGAATAAATCGCCTGGGCTATTCCGCCGGTCTGCCAGAGTTGCTCATCCACCGCCCGCCGCATGCGCTCCAGCAACTGCGGCACATTCAGAAAATAATCCGGAGCCACGACCCTCATATCATTTGCGATCTTCGCCAGATCCATATTGATCGTGACCAGGCTTCGCCGTTTCAGAAACGTCAGCAACGCAATCCACGACGCCGCAAACGTAAATGGCAAATAATGAAAGATGCGATCCTGTCCCCTAGAACCTGACATCAACTGTTCCAGTCGCTCGGCCGTCCGGTCCAGCATGAAGCCCACGTTCGCAGCCGTCAGCACCACGCCCTTGGCTTCGCCCGAAGTCCCGGAGGTGTAGATGATGGTTACCGGATCTTCTTTTCCCATCTGCGGAGGCTCCCACTGCAATCCGTCCACGCCTGGGAAAATCTCATCAAACAAAAACTGCGGCGGAGCTTCCCCCCAACTCTGCCGAATCCCATCCCGCAATGCCGCATCCCCACAACACACCAGCGACGGCGTGCAGTCCTTCATCATCGCCACCAACTCGGCCGGCGCCTGCCGCGAGTACAGGGGTACCACAATCAGCCCCTCGGCCATGAGCGCCAGGTCCATTGCGACCCAGCGAATGCTGTTGGCCGCGAGCAACCCGCAGCGGTCTCCCTTCTTGAGCCCCTTCGAAGCAATAAATGTCCTCGCCTTGCGGGTCAGTTCCAGCAATTCGCTGCCGGTCACGCCCCTGACTTCACCCTCGCGAATCTCGGCAAGAATCCGCGTGTCCGCAGCCCCGCGCAGTTCTGAGAATATTTCTCCGACAAATGGAATGACGGTATTCAAAATATGGGTTGCGACATTGCACTTACGAGGCTCACCAAATTCTAGCTAGTTGTAGGCCGCCATTAACTCTCGTAGCCCTTTGCCCATCGGCGGCAAATAATCCTCCCAACTCCACTCTCCTCGGCGTGTCGGAAACTCCGGATACCTTCTCTGCACCTCCTCTTCAAAATACACACCCATGCGGGCCATCATCTTCAAATTCCTCATCACCGTTTGCGCGATCCCGCTCGCAATCGCCTCGCCCTCACAACTCAGCTTTTCCAGAGCTGCCAGCAGCTTCCCCTCAAGCTCGGGATCGTCCACCGTCATCAGCAAATCCTGATGCCCCCGCTCCCGCATTAAATTCCGTATGCGCTCATCCATCGTGATCCCTGCCGAAGGCACCAGCGCCGGCATCGACGTCACAATCCCGTGATACCTTGACGACGCCATCATGTGGCACGCCCGCAGAACGCTCACCAGTTCATACATGTTGTACTCGTCCGACGTCAGCACCGGCACGCCGCCCAGCTTCTCTGCAATCCGGTTTGCCGGACGCGCATCCAGTCGCTCCGTCGCCGCCAGTATCACGAAAACATTCTTCTTTTTGCGGAATGCATCCACCGCATTCGCAATCGCCATCCAATACGTCTGATACGCTTGCTCCGCCGCAGGCCCCGAATTGTGAAAATACACCGTGCGGTAGTGGCTGTCCCGGTAAGCTCCCGTCAAACCATGGACCGCATACTTCGCCACCGACGCCTTCACCGGCCATTCAAACGGATTAATCGGACACACCACCAGCACCGGCGTTCGCCCGTCCCAGCCCACCTGTCGCAGCACTTTCTGCCCATACTCCGGCGGGCGCGGCTCAAAAGTCCATGCCGTATCGGTTCCCAACTCCGTAGGCACGCCCAGCTCACGCAACACTCCTCGCGACTCTTCATTCCGCGTGATCACAAATGAGTTCCTGCAATACCGCCCGCACATCTTCGCCACCAGCGGATCCATGGGCCCGGCTTCGGCGCCGTAGCCCACGGACAATTTATTCTGCGCCGCCGCGATGCCCAGCGATCCGATCATCATCGTGGTCAGCGCATTGGCGAACTTACTCTTGAACATCGATCCTTCGCATGCCACCACTCCGTCATGTTTCGGCACTTCATTCGCCAGAAACGGCGGAAAAATATCCGGCAGGTGAACTTGCTTTGTGCCCTCGAAGTATCCGCGCGAGAACTCGAAGTTCTGGCTCATCACGCTGAGCTCCACCCGGTCCGCGCCCAGAATGTGCCGGATTTGCCGCAGCATCTCTTCCACCCGCACATCCGACCCCATGTTCCGGGTGCCGTTGTAGCCCGCAAACAAAAGTTTCAGCTTCTCACCGGGCTTCCAGCGCTTCCCTTCGCCCAGCATCCATCCCGCCTTCGCCCGCTCGATCGAGCCGCTGACCCAAGCTTCCAGAATAAAGTCCATCATGCCGCTGTCCCCCCCGCCGCCGCCGGCCAGGGCTGGTACTTGTATGCGAACTCATTCTCCCGGCTGAACTTCAGCAGCGGATAACAATACTCGGAGAACGCCACCGGCCTCTTCCCTAATTCCTTCGTCACTCGCGTGTTATCGAACACCGTATTCCAGACCAGATACGGCAGGAACACCTTCATCAGGGACGCGCCTTGCCCAATCGCTCCCTGACGATTCGCTAGAAAGTTCACCGACCCCGCAAACGGGCGCTCCGCCACGGGCACAAACACCGGCGCGCGCTTATTCTGTGCCGCCGCCAAAGTCTTCGTAATCTCGCGAAACGTCTGCGAGCCAACCCCGGACGAAAGATGATAGGTGTCGTGCTCCGGACGCTCCTTCTGATGCAGCGTCGCAATCGCCCCCGCCACAAAATCCACGTTCACAATGTCGATCTTGTCCGTCGCACGAAGCGGCAGAACCGGCAGCCCGGCCAGAAACACAAACGCCTTGACCATGTCGAATTGTGTCGTCTCCGCATAGCGGCTGTCGCCCAGCACAATGCTCGGACGGAAGATGGTCTTCGGCGTCTCCGGCAGCAGCATGCGCAGCATGTGTTCGCAGAATTTCTTTGTCCGCGCGTACGGATCGTAATCCGACCGCTCCCAATCGATCGACCTGTCCTCCCTCACCACCTCGTTCTGCCGCTTCCCCGCCACTGCCACGGTGCTGACCTGGCTGAAGCGCCTCAGTCCGTGATAATGCTCGGCGTGCCGCGCCAACGTCAGCACCTCCAGCGTGCCCCGTAGATTCACATTCAGGCAGCTCTTTTCGGACCTCCGGTTCAGCGACGCCGCGCAGTGAATCACCGAATCCGTGGTGTGGACCAGCCGGTCATATTCATCGCGATCCAGCCCAAATCCAGGCTCCGTCAAGTCACCGCGGAACACGCGCACCCGCGTCTGCAGAAATTCATAAAACTGCGGGAACTCCAGATGCAATTGCAGAGCCTGCCACAACCGCCCTTCCGCCTCGCTCCCATCCCGCGCCCGCACCAGCACATTCAGGGCAGCGCCATGATCGCGCAGCAGATTCGCAGCCACATGGGCTCCGATGTAACCGGTCGATCCCGTCAGAAATATCGCCATTCACCAATTCCGTTTCTTCTCGCCGAGGCTCCTAGGGTCTTAGCGTTCAACCACGGCATGACGATTTTGTGTGGCACAGCGCTTCCAACGCTGAACGCCTTGTTCAAATGCGGGCTTGAGCCCCTAGGGTACGATCTTCACCACGAGCCCCCATTCGTTCCCGTCTTCACCGTCTCACCATTATGCAAACTCCGCGCGGGACGCGCTTCCAGCGGCCTGCCCTCGATCAACGGATAAGTCCATCTCCGCAACGCCGGAATATGAACATTGATCCAGTAATCCCACCAGTCAAGCAACCGCGCTTTGTAACCGAACTCCTCCTGCTCGTCCTGTGCCAGCGCGTACGAGAGTTTCTCCACGTTCTCCGCGGCGAAATCGTGCTCGTTAAACAGGATGAAGGGCTCGAACAACTCAATCAGTTTCTCCACCCGCTCCAGATTTCGCTCCGCCTTCACCAAGGGAGTTTTCTTCAGCGGCAGCGGCGACATGATGCGCTGAATCGACTTCACAATCGCTTTCTGCGCCGGCGCCGACATCCGCTGATACCGCTCCTTGGATACGGGAATCGCATCAAAACGCAACCGCAACCACGACTCCAGGCCCTCCTGCGCCCGGTAGTGTTTGCGATGTGCCAGCGACGTCAGCTCAATCGACCGACCCATATCGCAAGGATTCGTGACCGATGTCGCCAGCTGATACAACTGATCATGCCGCCGCTCCACAATCGCCGTCGCAATCAGCGTCATTCCGGCGCACACCGCGTCTACAGGAATAATGTCCAGCCGCTTGCTCTCATTCGACGGCAACTGCCGGAAATACGTCCCCAATAAATAAGACAGCGATGCCGAGGTATTGATCCCTTCATTCCACCCCAGGAACGGCTTCGCCACCGAGGTCTCGACAATCGCCGGGCGCACCACTGCAATCGGAAGCCCCGCTCCGTGCTTCACGATCAGCGATTCGGCCAGGCTCTTGGTCAGCGTGTAAGTATTCGGCCAGCCCAACTCCTTTGCCCGCCGCGTTCCTGCCTCGGTCAAATACGCCTTCAACCACCGAATCCGGTTCTTGCGGATCTGGTTCTCGAGCGCCGCGCCCTGCAACCCTTTCGCCGCATGTTCCTTCGCCAGTGACTGCATCTTCAACCCGGCCGTCACTTCCGCCCCCTCGGCTTGCGCCTCCGCCCGGGCGATCACTTCATGCAGGGCCTGCCATTCCTGCTGGGCATCAAAGTCCGCCACACGACGCGGGGTGTAATTTGGAATCAGCTTCTCCGTTACCCGCCCATCCCGTTCACCCGCCACATAACACGTCGACAAATGCAGCAATCCCGCATGCTCCGTCCCCCGCACAAACTCCAGGACGTTCACCACCGCATCCGTATTAGTCGCCAGTGCGTCTCGCAAATCCGGATTGAAGTCCGTCAATCCCGAGCTATTCACAATCAGATCAAGATTCCTCTGCAGCCCCCGCGCCACCTCCGCATCCAGACCCAAACCCGCCTGCGTGACGTCTCCTTCCACCACCACCACTTTGTCCCGCAGATAGTCCCCAAAGCCGGCGCCGTACTTCTCAAACAGCGGATCGAACACCGGCGATTCTTCCACCATCTTTTCAAACCGCCGCTGCGCCGGATTCGATTTCTGCCGCCGGATCAGCAGATAAATCCGCCCAATCTTTGGCAACTCCATCAGCGTATTCGCCAGCCAAACCTTCCCAATAAATCCGGTAACGCCGAGCAGCATCACCTGCTTGCCCGCCAGCGCCCGCCGCACCGAAAATCCCGCCGCCTGCCACTGCCCGTCGAAATGCACAATCGGACGTTCCTGCGCTTTCGCCTCCCGCCCCGCGCGAATCGCCGCCGCCCGCAGTTCCTCCACTGTAATATCGAGTTGCCGCGCCAGTGTTTTCGGAGCCCGCCGCCCATCCGGACTCTGTTCCCGGATTCGCGCGAATGCTCCTCGCGGCCGGATCACCGGCTCCAGCAGCCGTCCCGTCGCCACGCCATCGCGAAACTCCAGCCGGTTCGCCACCACCCGCTTCACCCCAAGATGCTGCGCCAGCGGCTTCATCACGTGCTCCAGCCCCTGGCTCACCAGCACCACGTCTGCGCCCGCGCGTACTAGTCCCTGCACCCGCTCCATCCCGTGCGCCTTCAGGCGCGGCTTTAATTTGTATTGAAAATATTCTTCGCCCAGCAGATCCAGCCGGTCGCGTGTCACACCCCGCAATGCCGTGTGTACCACGCGCGTCGCAAACTTCCGGTTCGTCGAATACAGGAACGGGCGCAGCGCCGCCATCAGGAAGATCAGTCCCCGCCGCCGGAACCGCTCCGAGAACGTCTGCGCGTTCCAGGTAACGAAGGCCACCGGCTCCACCACCGTCAGGTCAAGCAAACTCCCCTCCACCCGCCAGTACACGGTGGGCGACGCCCCAACCGAGGCACGCGGGTTGTAGTTTGACGGTTCCAGTTGGTTTGACTGTTTCAACATGTTCTTGTTCCCATGGCTGGTTTCCCCGCTTCCGGGCACACGAATCCCCTATTGTAAACAATGCACCCGCCTTCGCGAAGCCTCGATCCGCCAGTTCAGCCAGCCTGGCCGATCAGCAGAGTGTAGCCGTCCGGATCCTCGACGCGGACTTCGCCTTTAGGCATGTAGTCGGGATAGGTGAAGGGCGAGACGCGGATACCGGCCGAGATCAAGTGTTCCCGCAGCGCAGCCAGGTTGGGCGAGTAAAGATAGAACAACACGGCCTGCTGGCTGGGGACGACCGGCTCCGTGGCACGAGCCAACATCAACTCCGCCCGCTCGCTGGCGACGTGCCCCCACTGTAGATCGCCGCTGTGGTCTTCAACTGGCCACGCAGCTCCATGCCCAGCAGCTGGTAGAAATTCACCGAGCGCTGCACATTGGCGGCGAGCGCCATGGGAGTGAGACGCGTGACCTTGGCGTCAGCAGCTGTCTTAATGGTGGATACATCAGCCATCAATCTTTGCCTCCCGCAGTTGCTTGACTGCGGTCTCGGAGCTGACCGGCGAGTAGTAAACCTCCTTGAAAGTGTAGGAGCGAGCCTTGGCGGCAAGGACCGGTAGGATCTCGATGTGCCAGTGGTAGTCGTCGTCAATGGTCTTCCAATACCCCAGAGTTTTCGAGGGATGCAAGCTGTTGGGCGAGGTGTGAAGCACGAGATGGAAACTTTCCGTGATGGCGCGCACCCGCTGCAGCGTGCGGCGCAGTAGGGCCGCGAGATTGGTCCGCAATCCCGGCTGGGACAACCCCGTGCGCTCGAAGGAGGCATCGTGGTTACGGGGGATGATCCAAGTTTCGTAGGGCACGCGCGGAGCATAGGGTCCGAGAGCGACGTAATCGCCGCGGGCTTCAATCACGCGCGATGCCTCCCGCTCCTCCTGCGTGAGAATGTCGCAGAAGACACAGCGTTCTTTGCTTTGGAAATACTCGCGGCCCGCCCGCAGCTCGTAAAGCACGCGCCGGGGAACGAACATGGTCGCGGTAAGCTGCGACGTGGGATGAGCGAATTCCTGGCCGGCGTTGGGACCATGGTCCTTGAAGAGGCTGACGTACTTGACGCGCGAGTCGCGCTTTAGATCCATGATGCGTTCGGCGGCGAGGCGTAAGAACTGCCCGATCTCATCGTCGCTGGCACTCCAGAGATGGCGGTCATGCCTGGGATTCTCGACCAAGACTTCATGAGCGCCGACGGAACTCATGCGGTCGTAGATGCCGTCGCCGCGGCGTCCGGGCTCGCCCTCAATGTGGTAAAGCGGCGTAGGATGCACCACCGAGCACGCCGACCAGCCCACCGTGCTGGGTACGGCAGAGATGACTTGCGGAGCCTGGGGTGAATCCGGGCAAAAAAGGCACACCGTTTCAGGACGTGGTGGGCCTTCGCCTGGGTCATCTCCCGTCATGACCCAGGAGCGAGTGATGGGATCTTTCCGTAGTTCCATGTGTTAGCTAAACACTGCGGGAGAAGCTGCGTCAACTGCCATTTCCCCATCGCGCTGTGACCAGAGGCACAAAGGGCGCGGAGGAAGCTTTGTTATAATCCGCGCCAAGCCCGCTTCGACGGAAACAATGACCGAGCCGTCCACTCCGCTGATGCGGCAGTATGCCGCCGTCAAGAAAGAACATCCCACTGCACTGCTGTTCTTCCGCTTGGGAGACTTCTACGAGCTTTTCTTTGAGGATGCGATTGTGGCATCCAAAGAGCTGCAGATCACGCTGACCTCGCGCAACAAAGAAAAGGGCATCGCGGTGCCCATGTGCGGAGTACCCCACCACGCGGCGGAAACCTACATTGGCAAGCTCATCCGCAAAGGCTTCAAGGTGGCCATCTGCGAGCAAATGGAAGATGCAAGGCTGGCCAAGAAACTGGTGCGGCGCGAAGTGACGCGGGTGGTCACGCCGGGGACGGCCGCAGATTCGTTGCTGGGGTCGGAGGAAAACAATTTTCTGGCGGCGCTGGCACAGGTGGGAGAGCGCGTGGGGTTTGCCGCCCTGGATGTTTCCACCGGGGAGTTTCGCGCCACGGAATTTTCCGGCGAAGGCGCTCTACGGCGGGTGCAGGAAGAACTGGAACAATTACGGCCGAAGGAATTGTTGTATGGGTCGGCGGCGCCGCTGTTCGAGGTCAAAAGCGGCCGAGCTTCGCTCGTTCCCCCACCAGCCCTGCCCCCATCAGCCCCGCAGCCCCGGGCGCCTGGGGCCACTTGTGCGGAGACTCCGCTCGAGGACTGGGTCTTCGCCCCCGACCATGCGATTCCGCTGCTGGAGAATCATTTCGGAGTTTTATCGCTCGAGGGATTTGGACTGGCGGGGCGAACGGCGGCCGCGGCCGCGGCGGGGGCGATTCTCTACTATGTGCGCTCGACACAGCGCGGATCGCTCGATCACGTCGACCGCATCGGCTGGTATGAACGGCAAAATTGTCTGGTGCTGGACGCGGTTACGGTCCGCAATCTGGAATTGATGGAACCGCTGTTTGCCGGGACGGATGCGGGCGTTACCCTTTTTCGCTCCATCGATGCCGCGCTCACGCCCATGGGCAAGCGCTTGCTGCGGGCGTGGCTGCTGCGCCCGTCGCTCGACCTTGGCGGAAATCAATGCCCGTCTGGATGCGGTGGAAGCGGGCGTGAGGGACACGATCGCGCGCGAGGAGTTGCGCCGCGCGCTCGATGGCGTGCTCGACCTGGAGCGGCTTTTGAGCCGCGTGACGCTGGAGACAGCGAATCCGCGGGACGTGCTGGCTCTGGCGGCGTCGCTCGGGAAGATTCCGGCCATCAAAGTCGCAGTGGGACGGTTGGCAGCGCAGCGGCTCAACACTCTGCACGGATCACTCGATGCGCTCCGGGATTTGCGCGACCGCATTGAAACAACGATTGTGCCAGAGCCGCCGCTGAGCTTCGCCGACGGGGGCGTGATTGCCGCGGGAGTGGATCGTGATCTGGACGAATTGCGCGAACTCTCGCGTAACAGCAAGCAGGTGTTGGCGCAGATCGAGCAGCGGGAACGCGGGCGGACAGGCATTGGATCGCTCAAGGTCAAGTTCAATTCAATCTTCGGCTACTACATCGAGGTATCGAAGTCGAACCTTCACCTTGTCCCACCCGATTATGAACGCAAACAAACTCTGGTGGGCGCGGAGCGCTTCACCACTCCCGAGTTGAAAGAGTACGAGGCCAAGATTCTCGACGCGCAAGAAAAAATCGTCGAGATCGAACGCCGGCTGTTCACCGAGTTACGCAGCGCGATTGCCTTCGAGGCCAAGCGCATCCGTCAGACCGCGCTGGCGCTGGCGGAGGTCGATGTGCTGGCTGCGCTGGCGCACATCGCGGCGCTGCGGAATTACTGCAGACCGCATTTCATCTCTGCGACGAACCCGGCTTCGCGGGATGCGGATTCGCAGCCGGACGCGGGCGATCTGGAGATCGTCGAAGGCCGCCATCCGGTGATCGAGCAGCAAGAAATGGCTGGAGGCAGCGAGCGCTTCGTGCCCAACGATCTTTACCTGAACGCAACCACGCACACGATTCTGCTGCTCACGGGGCCGAATATGGGCGGCAAATCCACCTACCTAAGGCAGACCGCGCTGATCGTGATCCTGGCGCAGATGGGCTCGTTCGTTCCAGCCCGCTCGGCGCGCCTCAGCGTGGTGGATCGCGTCTTCACTCGCATCGGCGCCAGCGACAATCTGGCGCGCGGCCGCTCGACCTTCATGGTCGAGATGACGGAAACGGCGGCGATCCTGCATACGGCAACGCCGCGGTCGTTGATTCTCTTGGATGAAGTTGGACGCGGCACTTCGACTTACGACGGATTGGCGATTGCCTGGGCCGCCGTCGAGTATCTGCACGCGCGCGTCCGGGCCAAGACTCTTTTCGCTACACACTATTTCGAGCTGACGGAATTGGCCGAGCAACTTGCGGGAGTAAAGAATTATCACGTCTCGGTGAAGGAAACCGGCGGCGGCATCGTCTTTTTGCGCAAGGTTGAACCAGGAGCGGCCGACCGCAGCTACGGCATCGAAGTCGCCAAGCTGGCAGGCTTGCCGAACGAAGTGATCGCGCGGGCGCGCGAGGTGCTGGCCGAGCACGAATCCGTCGAGCGGCTGGCGACAGATCATCTCTCGCCGCCCAGCGCCACGCCTCCCCCGACGCAGTTGACCATCTTCACGCCGCTGTCGCAGCCCGTGCTGGAGAAACTGGCTGAAGTAGACTTAAATCGGCTCACGCCGCTGGAGGCGCTGAATCTGTTGGCGGAGTTGAAAAAAGAAATCTAACCGCAGACCACACGCAGTCCAGTAGTTCGCAAAATCTATCGCATGATTGCCCAGCCAAAGACGCGCCAGATCACTCAAATTGACCAGCTCCTGATCGTCGGCTTCGACGGCACGGAGATCACGCCGCGATTCAGTTCCCTGCTCAAACGGATGCAGCCAGCAGGAGTAATCCTATTTGCGCGAAATATTAAGACTGCCGAGCAGACCTGGCGACTGCTGCGCGAGTGCCAAAAGTGCGTCTCTGTGCCACTGTTCCCCTGTGTCGATCTCGAAGGCGGAAGCGTCGATCGCTTTCGCGAAGTGCTCGGGCCGGCACCCTCGGCGGCCGATGTGTTCGCCACCGGCCACCGCAAACTCTTCCGCAAGCACGGACAGGTAATCGGAGAGAACTGCCGCGCTCTGGGATTCAAGGTCGACTTCGCTCCCGTGCTCGACCTGGCATTCGAAGCCTCGCGCAGCGTGATGAGTTCCCGAGTAGTCTCGCCAAACCCGCGCGAAACCGCGGCCTATGCCCGCGAGTTTCTCGCCGGGCTTCGCCTTGCGGGCGTGCTGGGATGTGGCAAACACTTCCCCGGCCTGGGCGAGGGCAGACTAGACAGCCATCACGAGCTGCCAGTAATCGAGAAGACGCTTAAAAGACTTTGGGCCGAAGACCTGCTCCCGTACCGCATGCTCCGTGCGCAGATGCCGCTGGTAATGATTTCGCACGCGGCGTATCCGCTGGTCACGCACGATCAAACTCCAGCGTCGCTCTCGAAAGTCTGGATTACGAACCTCCTGCGGAAACGCGTCGGCTACCGCAATCTGATCGTGTCGGACGACCTGGAGATGGGAGGAGTTTTGTCGGCGGCTCCCGTAGAACAGGCTGCCGTAGAACACATCCGCGCGGGCGGAGATTTGTGCCTGATCTGCCATGGCGAGGACTCCATTGCGCAAGCCTACGAAGAGTTAACAAAGACGACAGAGCGCGACCCGAAGTTTGCCAAGCGCGTCCGAGAATCAGTGCGGCGAGTGCTGGCGTTCAAGAAGAGGTCCGCGAACATCCTGCGCAGGAATGCGGCCCCCTCCTCCGCAACGGTTGAGAAGCTTTCTCGCAGGCTGTGGGAATTCAGCGAGCAAGTGCGACTGGAAGCACTGAATCGTGTGGGGAATCCACGCTCCCCGCGAACATGACCAAGAAAACCATGATCGTGGCGGGAGTGATGAGCGGCACGTCCGCCGATGGCATCGACGTAGCATTGGTGCGTTTGGGGGCGCGTTCCCACACAAGATTCGAGCTCCTCGGGCACGCCGAATACCCTTACCCCAAGAAGGTTCGAGCGGCCGTCCTGGCTGCGATGAATTCTTTGCGAGCAAGCGTGGCCGATCTGTCCCGGTTAAACTTCCTGCTGGGCGAATTTTATTCCGATGCCGTGCTCGCCACCGAGCGGCAGTACCGCATCAAAGTGGATCTGGTCGGCTGCCACGGACAAACCCTCTATCATCAAGGCGAGCGACAACGCTTCCTCGGGCACAAGCTGGCGGCCACATGGCAGACCGGAGAGGCGGCGATCGTCGCGGCCAGAGTAGGCGTGCCGGTGGTTTCGGATTTTCGTCCGGCCGATATGGCGGCTGGCGGCAAGGGCGCGCCCCTGGTTCCCTTCCTCGACTACATGGTGTTCCGCGATGCGCGCGCAGGAAGAATCGTGCAAAACATCGGCGGCATTGCGAATCTTACCGCCATCCCCGCGGACGCGGCGGCGAGGAATGTAATCGCATTCGATACCGGGCCGGGCAATATGGTGATCGACGCCGTCACCGAGAAGCTGTTCGGCCAACCGTTCGACCGCGGCGGGAGAATCGCAGCTTTCGGGAAGGTGCGCGATCAAGTCGTCCGCGGAATATTGCGGCGCCCCTTTTTTCGGCAAAAACCTCCCAAGACTGCGGGGCGCGAGGAATTCGGCCGGGAGTTTGTGCGCGAATTTCTGCGAAGCTGCGGCCGGTGCCGAAGGCAAGATGTTGTGGCGACGGCTACCGCGCTGACGGCGAAATCGATTGCACATGCATTGCGTCGGTTCGTGGTAAAGAATTCGAACTCCGCACGCCAACAGGCGTTTCATGAAATGATTCTTTCCGGCGGAGGAACGAAAAACCCCACGCTAGTGGCCATGCTAACCGGCGAACTCGCGCCTCTCGGATTACGGCTGCGAGTCTCTGATGAATTTGGCCTGCCATCGGCGGCAAAAGAGGCCGCGGCATTTGCCGTTCTGGCGCAGGAAAGCTGGCACCGGCGGGCGTCCAACATTCCTTCGGCAACGGGTGCGCGGCGCGCCGCGGTGCTCGGTAAGATTTCCTATCCATAGCACTCGTAAGCGAAAGTCGTAAGCGAAGACTGGTGAAATGATGGCGACTTACATCTCGATGCTTCGCGGAATTAACGTTGGCGGGCGCAAGCGAATCAAGATGGACCAGCTTCGCGAGTCGCTCGAGGCACTGAGTTTCGACGAGGTGCAGACCTACATTCAGAGCGGGAACGTAGTTTTCAAGACCAGGGAGCTTTCTCCAGTCGCATTGTCGAAGAGAATCGAGGAAAGAATCCTCCACGACTTTGGCTTTTCGGTTTCGGTCGTTTCCAGAACCGCCGACGAAATGGGCGAGGCGATTCGAAACAACCCGTTCCTGAAGCAGCGCCGCATCGACCAGGAAAAGCTGCACGTCACTTTCCTGTCCGAGGCGCCGGCGCCCTCCACTCTGAAGAAACTGCTGCACCTCGCCGCCTTGCCGGATCAATCCCGCTGTTTCGGAAAGGAGATTTACCTCTACCTCCCGAATGGAGTCTCCGGCAGCAGTCTGATGAAAACTCCTTTGGACCGGGTGTTGTCCGTTGTCACCACCACACCTAACTGGAAAGCGGTCAACCAACTCTATGAAATGTGCCGGGACTGCCGCTGATGGCGCGGCTTTCGCCAGTTTTCGCGCCTCTAGCAGTTCTCGCCGCTCTTACCTTGACCGTTTCCCTGCTCTCCTGCTCCGACCATACTGATCCCAACACGCTGGTGATGGTGATCGAGTCGAGCCCCACAAACCTGGACCCGCGGATAGGGCAAGATGCGTATTCGGAGCGCATCGACAATCTGATTTTCGACGATCTGCTCTCCCGCGGCGACAACCTGGACGTGGCGCCGGGACTGGCCGAGCGCTGGGAGATTCCCGATCCGCTGACATGCGTCTTTCATCTGCATCACGGCGTAAAGTTTCACGACGGTCGCCCACTCACTTCGCGCGATGTGAAGTGGACCTTCGATTCCCTGCTTCAAGGCAGGGTTCGGAGCATAAAGGCGGCGTCTTATCGCTTTGTCGATCACATCGACGCGCCGGACGACTTCACGGTTGTCTTCCACCTGAAAGAACCGGACACGCCGTTGCTTTGGAGTCTCTCCGATGGAGCGGTGGGCATCGTGCCCTGGGGCAGCGGAGATGAAATGACGCGGCATCCCATCGGCTCCGGGCCGTTCCGGTTCGTCAGCGCTGAGGCCGACAAAGAAGTGATCATCGCACGCAACGATGATTACTGGGGCGAAAAGGCACACCTGGCTCGCGTGCGCTTCGTGGTGGTTCCCGATGCGACGACCCAAGCCCTCGAGCTGCGCAAAGGGAGTGCTGACGTCATCATCAATGCGTCGTTCCCGCCTGATACTGTGCTTACTTTGGAGCGGGAACGGTCCCTCGCCGTCGAATCCGCGCCCGGCACCAGGCTGGCTTATCTGGCATTCAACTTCCGGGATCCCGTTCTCAAGGATGTGCGCGTGCGCCAGGCCATCGCCTATGCTCTGGACCGGGGACCGATGATCGAGTATCTGTGGCGGGGACAGGCTCAACCTGCCCGCAGTGTTCTTCCCCCGCAAAGCTGGGCCTATGACGGTAACGTGCCGACGTACAACCACGATCCTGACAGGGCGCGGCGGTTGCTGGACGCGGCAGGATATCCTGCCGTGAACGGTGTGCGTTTTCACATCACGATGAAGACATCCACGGATGAGAACACACGCCTGATGGTGGCCGTGATCCAGCAGCAGTTGCGCGAGGTGGGGATCGTGCTCGATATTCGCAGCTTTGAGTTCGGCACCTTCTTCTCCGACGTGACCCACGGTTTATTTCAGCTTTACGGACTGCGCTGGATCGGAGGCAACGAAGATCCGGATATCTTCGAACTTGCGTTTCACTCGGCAAGGTTCCCACCGAACGGCGCGAATCGGGGCTATTACTCGAATCCGGAAGTGGATGCGCTGATCGACCACGCGCGTCGCGAAGTCGATCCCCAGGTGCGCAAGCCCATCTATGCCGAGCTGCAGCGCATCCTGGCCGAAGAACTCCCTTATATCGATCTGTGGTATCTGGATAACGTTCTGGTGCACAACCGACGCGTGATGAATCTGAAATTGAATCCGGCGGGAAACTATGATTTCCTGAGGACGGCGGAGCTGACGAAGTGATGGCAATCGACGAATGGCTGCCGCATTATCAGGTGAGCGCCGGCTATTCAGTTCTGGTGCACGCCTCGGATGAGACAACATACGCTGCCCTGAAACGCGCCGATTTCTCTGACCTTCGCGTCGTTCGGAGTTTGATGCGCCTGCGCGGTTATCGCATCGACCGCGGCAGAATTCCAGAGTCTGAGGCGCAGGACGGCGGGCGCGGTTCCTTTCTCGAGCTGGCAGCGGTTCCACAGCGCGAGCTGGTGCTGGGTATTGCTGGCCGATTCTGGAGGCTCGACGGCGGAATCGTTCGCGGCCTCACGCCGGTGGAGTTCGCGGATTTTCGCTGCGAAGGCTATGCCAAGGCGGTTTGGAACTTCGCACTCGCACCGGCAGTTGGCGGCACACAACTTAGCACCGAAACGCGGGTACAAACGTTCGGCCGTTCCCCTTCCTTGAAGTTCCGTGCGTACTGGCTCCTGGTCGGTCCCTTTTCCGGCTTGATCCGCAAAGCCATGCTGCGAGAGGTTAAGCGGATGGCGGAGCAGCCTGCCTGAATTCGCGTGTTACCATCGAAGTTTAGCGGACCATGCGGATTCTCTTCATTGGCGATATTTTTGGACGCCCGGGACGCACCATCGTCAAAGACCGGCTGCCCGGCATTGTCCGCGAACAAGCCATCGACCTGATCATTGCCAACGGGGAGAACTCGGCGGCCGGCTTCGGCATCACTCCCGCTCTGGCTGAGGAACTGTTCGATCTGAATATCGACGTTATCACCACCGGCAACCATGTCTGGGACAAGCGCGAAATCCTGGATTACTTTCAGATGCTCGAAGGCAATGGCCACGGTCCGCAGCGCCGCCTGCTTCGTCCCGCGAATTATCCTGCGGACATGCCCGGCTGGGGCCTCTATCAGGGTCACAAGGGCAAAATCCCTTACGCCGTCATCAACCTGCAGGGGCGCGTGTTCATGGCTTCGAACGATGATCCGTTTCGCATCGCCGACCAGCTCTTAAAGAAGATCGATGCCAAGATAATTGTCGTCGACTTCCACGCCGAAGCAACTTCGGAGAAGATTTCTCTGGGGTGGTATCTCGACGGACGCGTGACGGCCGTCATCGGCACGCACACGCACGTGCCCACAGCTGATGAGCGAGTCCTTCCCCAAGGAACCGCCTACGTGACCGATGTCGGCATGACCGGTCCTTATGACGGTGTGATTGGCGTGAAGAAAGAACTGGTCGTCAACAAGTTTCTCAACGGCATGCCGGTGCGCTTTGAGCCGGCCACCGGCGATGTCCGCCTCTGCGCGGTGGTGATTGAGTGCGCCGAAGAAACCGGCAAGGCGCGGGATATCGAGCGGTTGATGCTGAGTTGAACTGGATTTCGGAATCTCTGGCTGGTCTGACGTGTCCGAAACGCTTCATTCGCAGGCGCGGCGGCCACCACCATCTCCACCATCCGCGATATCTGGCGCTTGTGGATCTCGCGCTTCGTCAAGTCCCCATCCAAGCGGTCGACGCGGACCAGGCCGCCCGCTCCGGCGAAGCGAACTGCCTCCACTCGGCGCCCGGCACACCGCCGGCTTGAGAGTTGGCCTCAGCCACCAACCCAAGCAGCAACAACGCCACCAGGGCAAAACGCTTCATCATGGGCATAAGTTTAACGCGACCAGACAGCAGAGCGTCCTTCCTAAGTTTGACATTCCTGCAAGAAAGCGCCGCTGCCCCGTTCTCAGCGTGGCTTCTGCTCCGTCCCGATCCGCTGTTTAGACCGAAGGTACAAGTACCACTCCCTATTCGCGGGGAGCAGACTACAGGTTAAAATCAAACCCAATGCGTCCCATCCGTTTCATTCTCGCGATTTGTCTGCTGGCGGCAATGCCGTGCGTTCCCGCGTTTGCCGGGAGCGATTCCGCCGGCGACACTTCGATCATCTCTTGCGGCAATGGCGTGCCCGGCGGCATCAACTGCATTCCCTCCAAAGACAATCTCAAGCAAGCCCGCAACGCTTATGCCCACGGCCTCAAACTGCAGGATCACAGGCATCTGGAAGAAGCGTTTGCGCAGTTCGACCGGGCCTCGCGACTGGTTCCGCAAAACACCGTGTTCCTTTCGGCGCGCGAAGTGACGAAGGCGCAGTTGGTGTTTCAGCACACGGAGCGTGGTGACACATTCCTGGCTGACGGCCAGCGAGGGCAGGCCGCAGCCGAGTTTCGCGCTGCTCTGGACCTTGATCCTGACAATGACTACACCCAGGAGCGCCTCGCCGAATCGCTGCGCGACGCTTCGGCGCCCGCCCTGGGCGGGTTGGAGGCGATGCTGGCCAATTCCGGTGAGATCCATCTTCAGCCCAAACCGGAGCTGGCAACGTTTCACTACCGCGGCGATGTGCACAGCCTGTTCACCGAGCTGGCCTCAGCCTACGGCGTGAGTGCTGAATTTGACGACTCGCTCGATAAGTTGCAATCCAAGTCGGTGTTTTTCAATGTGGACGATGTCGATTTCTTCACCGCCCTCAGCCTGGCATGCCGGATCAGCAAGACCATGTGGACGGCGCTGGGCGCGCACCAGTTACTGATCGCGGCGGATAGTACGGAAAATCACAAGCAGTTTGACCGCCTGTCGCTCGCGACGTTTACCGTGCCCGGAGCGACTACCCCGCAGCAGGTCACCGAGCTGATCACCTCCCTGCGCAATATCTGCGACTTCCAGAAAATAAGTTCAGGGCAAATGGGCACCGTCGAGGTGCGCGCCCCCCAGGCGACGCTGGCGGGGTGTACGAAATTGCTGCGCCAGTTGAGCAGCGACCGCCCGCAAGTGTCGCTCGAGGTTGAGGTCTACAATATCGACCACACCTTTACCCGCGAAATTGGCATGCACATTCCGGACACTTTCAACATGTACAACATTCCGGTGGCAGCCCTGGCGGCGCTGGGCGGACAGAGCATCTCGTCGCTCGTCAACCAACTGATTGCTTCCGGGGGCATCAACGCCGCTGGGAACTCGGCGCTGTCCGGGCTTTTGGCGCAACTGCAGAGCCAGGCGAATTCCATTTTCAGCCAGCCCTTGGCTACCTTCGGCAACGGCCTCACCTTCTCCGGAGTGAGCCTGGATCACCTTACCGCGGCTCTTTCCCTCAACGAGTCATGGGCACGCAGCCTGAGTCGCGTCACTCTGCGCACCAGCCAAGGCAACGAAGCAACCTTTCACCTGGGCGAGCGTTATCCCATCCTGAACGGAACCTACGCGCCCATTTTTAACTCGTCGGCGATCTCCGCGGTGCTGGGCAATCAGACCTACGTCCCACCCTTTCCGTCGGTCAGTTATGAGGATTTGGGCCTGAGCCTAAAGGCCAAGCCCACCATCCACGGCAACGGAGATGTGAGCATGACCCTCGAGTTGCAAGTACGCTCGCTGACCGGGCAGAGCTCGAATGGTGTCCCCGTGCTTTCCAACCAGGAATTCAAGGGAAGCATACGGCTCCGCGATGGCGAGCCGGCCGTGGTGGCGGGAGAAATCACCACCAACGATCAGCGCTCGATGAGTGGCATCCCGGGAATTGCAGACATTCCCGGCCTTAACCTGGCCGCCACCGATAACACCCGCATGAAAGAGGAAGACGAATTGCTCATCGTCATCACACCACACGTAGTGGCCAGTCAGGATCTAGCCACGGATGAGATTTGGGTGAGCGGGAAGTAAGCACTCCATGACGAGTGCCGCCATCCTCAATGCCGTCCAGGCTGATCGCGTCCCTATGACGGAACTTACCCGTCAGCTTATCTCCATTCCGTCCGAGAATCCTCCCGGACGCCATTACCCTGAGGCTTGGCAGCTCATTTGCCGGCATCTTGAGCAGATTGGATTCGAGCCTGAAGTGAAGGGAGCTTGCGTGCTTTGTTTTGTCGGCCGGGGCAAGCGAACGCTTTATTTCAGCGGCCACTATGATGTCGTTCCGGCGCAGGCCCGGGCGCAATTCCAGCCCGTATTAAGGGGCAAGAATTTGTTTGGACGCGGATCGTCGGACATGAAGAGTGGATTGGCAGCGATGATTTACGCCGCGAAGGCAGTGCGGGACAGCGGCGTGAAGTTGGATGGCCGGATCGGGCTCGTTTTCGTGCCGGACGAAGAAACCGCAGGTCCGCGCGGCTCGCGCTACCTGGAAGAGCGAGGCCTTCTGGGCAAGCACGGAATTGGCATGCTTACTCCCGAGCCGACAGGCGGAGTCGTTTGGAATGCGAATCGCGGTGCCATCACGCTGAAAGTTACAGTGAAAGGCAAACCGGCTCACGTTGGTAGGCAGTTCGAAGGTGTGAATGCGTTTGAAAAAATGATGAGCCTCGCGCAAGAGCTCTCACAACTCAAAACAGAAGTCGAGACGCGCACTACCGGCTTCCGCATTCAGCCCCGGCGGGCGCGGAGTTCCATCCTGATGCTCGGGGGGCTGACTGCCGGAGGCACTAATTTCAATGTCGTTCCCGACTCTTGCTGGTTCACCATCGATCGTCGCCTCAACCCCGAAGAAAACCTCGGTACAGAAAAAGAACGGCTGATTTCCTTGATTAGCCGAAAGGGCCGCGGCGATGTTGAGATCGAAGTATTGCAGGAGGGAAAGTCGGCGGGAGTCGCTCCCGACACGCCCCTCGGAGCAGCTTTGGCGCACAGCATCCAACGCGTAACTAAAGTCTCACCCCGCTTCGAGATGTGTCCGGGACTTCTGGAGATCCGTTTCTACGCTGACCGGGGGCTTGCAGCCTACGCGTATGGGCCTGGCTTGCTGACCGTCTCCCATGGTCCGAAAGAGTTCGTGCCGATCGAGAACATAGTGAACTGCTCTGCAGTCTATGCCTTAACCGCAATCGACCTCCTGCAACAGCGTTGAGTCGGTGATGTGGCCAGCAGACCCAACCACGCAGGACATCGTGTATTGCCGTGAGCAATCCCTTCCGATGCGGAAACTTTCCCTTTATTTTCCCTGCTTCGCGGAAAACTCAACCAGACCTTTCAGCGTGTCGATCGGAACGCTAGTGACATTTCCGACGCTGCGGCCGTTGATAAAAAGGGTCGGCGTCCCAGTCACGTTCACCGACTTCCCGAGGGTTATCGAGGCATCCACGTGCGTCTTGGCTACAGGAGTGCTGGCGCACGCTGCAATATCCGCACCTTTCGCGCCCGCGCCATCGGCCAGCGCAGTCAACTTTTCATCGGCGTTTTCGGCCGTGATGTCGGCTTGAGTCTCATAGGTCTTGGCGATGAACTTCCAGAATGCCTCGTTCGACACCTCACCCACGCAGTCTGCGTAAGCGGCGCCTTTTGCCGCCCAGTTGTGCATCTCCAGGGGAAAGTTCTGAAAGACAAAGCGTGCTTTAGGTTCAGCCGCGACCAGGGCCTCGATCGCAGGCTGCGCCGTCTTGCACGCCGGGCACTGCAAATCTCCGAACTCGACAATCGTAACCGGAGCGTCTTTCGGTCCGCGCGATGGGCCGGTAATGCCCTGCTCCAGCTTTTTCTTCACCGGATCGAACGGTCGAGCGCCAAACGGAATCATGTCGCCCACCACGGCATGCTCGCCATCCGGCGTCACGAAGAACCGGCTGAGTTGCTGGCCCTGGGGGCTGGCCAGAATGACCTCTACCTGGGCCAGGCCCGGCACCGGCGCTGGTTTGATGCTGGAGATCTTCCAACTTAACTGCGAGTCATAGCCAAAGGTTTGCTGCAGGAAAGAGTCCACGGTGGCCTCCGTGGGGAGATTGCCAGCCATCCCCGAACCGGGACTGTCAGGCAGCTTTGCGGTGGCCGGGGTTTGCGCTGCAGCCAGACTGCCCGTCAGCACCAAGATAAGAATCAGATTGATAGAACTGCGCATGGTTTCCTTTCCATTCAGTAATGGTTGCGGACGAAGACACACCGGGATTCTCTGACGAATCCCTTTCAAACCTCGCTCTTGGCAGCGATGGGAAAACGGCGGCCGTAGCCGAAGGCCTTCGGAGAAATCTTGATGCCTGGGGCCGCCTGCTGGCGCTTGTATTCAGCCCGGTCCACCATTCGGACCACGCGCCGCACCACCTCGAGGTCGAAACCATGATCGGCAGCAATCCGCTCGGCTGAGTGGGCAGCTTCCACGTAATCCTCAAGCACTGCGTCAAGAATCTCGTAGGGTGGCAGCGAGTCGCTGTCCTTCTGGTTGGGCCGCAACTCCGCGGAGGGGGGCTTCTCCAGCGTGGCCTGCGGAATTACCGGGCGGCGCGAATTCACGGAATGGCTCAGCCTGTAAACCAGCGTCTTGGGCACATCCGAGATGACCGCCAGACCCCCAACCATGTCTCCATAAAGTGTACAGTAGCCCACGCCCAGTTCGCTCTTGTTGCCTGTGGAGAGCACGATGGCGCCGAACTTGTTGGAAAGCGCCATCAGCAGCGTGCCCCGCGCGCGCGACTGGATATTCTCCTCGGTAACATCTTCCCTCCGTCCCGCAAAAAGTTCCTGCAAGGTTTGCCGGTACGCCTCATAGGCTCGATTGATCGAGAGCAGCTCGAAGCGGATGCCGAGATTTTTCGCCAGCGCGCGGGCATCGTCGATCGATCCCGGAGAAGAGTACGGACCAGGCATGCCCACGCCGATCACGTTTTCCGGCCCAACCGCGTCGGCAGCGATAACGGCGGTGAGCGCCGAATCGATGCCACCGCTGAGGCCGATGATCGCCCTTTGAAATCCGCACTTGCGCATGTAGTCTCGCGTGCCCAGCACCAGCGCGGCGTACACGCTCGCTTCCTCGCCTTCGATCTGTTCGTGCAGGTCGCCGGTGAGAGTCTTGGAATCGAAATAGATAAGATCTTCTTCGAACGACCGTCCCTGGGCGATGATGTTCCCTTCCGCATTGAGCACGATGCTGGAGCCGTCGAAGACCAGGCTGTCATTGCCCCCGACTTGATTGACCAGCGCGACCGGAACCTTGTGATGGCGCGCGATGGCGACCAGCATGTCGCGGCGCAGTTCGCGCTTGCCGATCCAGAAAGGCGACGAAGAGATGTTGAGCACGAAGTTTCCGCCCGCCCGAACCAGAGCCTCGATGGGATCGACCGTGTACAGGCGCTTGGGCCAGAACAGCTTGTCGTTCCATGCGTCTTCGCAGATGGTAAGTGCCATCCGGTTACCGCAGAAGGAGAACAGCTCTTGGCTCTTGGCCGGAGCAAAGTTGCGCATTTCGTCGAAGACGTCGTAGGTCGGCAGCAGCATCTTCGACTGCAGGAACGCTATCTTGCCATCCTGCAACAAGGCGGCGGAGTTCATGGCCGACTTGCCAGTCTCGGAGTGAGCGGGCGTGACTAAACCACAGATAACGGCGATGTCGCGCGTCTCGGCGGCAATCTGTTCGACCGTCTCCCGATTGCGTGCGACGAAGGATGGACGCTCCACCAGATCGCGCGGCGGATATCCGCACACCGACAACTCGGGAAACAGAATCAGTCCGGCGCCGCTCGCCTGCGCGCGGCGTGCAAATTCGACGATCTTATTCCGATTGCCGGAGAAATCTCCGACCGTGGGGTTGATTTGCCCAAGCGCAATCTTCACAGCTTTAGTGTAAAGCCGAGGCGCGCGGAGGCGCTAGCCGCTGGCCAGGCGCTGGCCAGAGCGGCAGGTGTGCATTGCTCGCGCGCGATAATGGGGCTCGACCCCGACCGCCGCAAGAATGCTTTCCAGAGTCGTGAATGTCGGGTTCCCGCGCGCGGATCGTGTCGGAAGCGTCTCTCTGTTTACGCCCGCCGCAACCGCCACTCGGCTGATTTTGTGGGCCTCGGCCCCATCGCGCAACGCCAAGATAAACACGTCTTGCGACTCCTTACGCCGCGGCATTCCGATTTGCGGCAACGTGCTCCTGAACCGCGCCTCGGATCACCGCCCGCACCGGACGCAAAAGCCAGCCCGGTTCTAATCGTTTCCCGCCGGAAACACTGTGTGCTTGGGCACGGGCAAAGGCGCGTCGCCCTTCTGATCACGCCAGAGAACTTCATTCAGCCTCGCTGCTCCGGCCGCGTCGGGACGGGAGAAATCCATCTTTGCTGATTCACTGGCGCCTTGGGCATCGCGCTTGTTGGTCTCGTAGATGAGGCCGTTCTTGAGGTTGCGATAGTCTGCTTTGAACGCGGGTTGGTCGCTTGCGCCAGAGAACATCGGTCCCATGGCGGGTGCGTAGGCGTCGTTCTGGTTCATGGGGGGCAGGCCCAGCAGCATCTCCATGGTGTGAACCATGTTCACCGTAGTGTAGAAGCGGTGATCGACGTAGGGCTCGGCCGCCGTTCCCGGCGAATACTTGCTGACGACGAAGGCGATAGATCGATGCGCGTCGATATGGTCGCCGCCGTCTTGCGCGTCGTCTTCGAGGACGAAGATGGCCGTGTCATCCCAGTACGGACTGTGCGAGACGGCGTCGACTACGCGGCCCAGAGCCAGATCGTTGTCGGCTACCGAGGCCGCCGGGCGCGGGCGTTCAGGCCGCGTGCCTCCCGTGTGATCGTCGGGTAGATAGAGCAGGACGAATGCCGGCAATTGGAACTCGGCGTTTTCGTTTTCGGCGCGGGCACGCGCGTACGCCGCAAATTCATTGAGAAATTCGTCGGCGCGGAGCTGGTCGGGATAGTCCGTGTTGAAGTCGGGAAACAGCGGGTCGAAGTGATCGCGCAGCACCGCCTTGGTGGGCTTGACCCTCTTGAACAAAGGCACCGTCCAGGGAAACGGACTAGGCCCGGCATGCGGATCGCCCACATTCGGCGGGAGAGCATCACCCTGGTGAAGTTCAGTGCGCGGGCAAGGCGATGGCTGCGCCGAAGGAGTGCTCTGCTTGGGCGTTGCGGCCTTGCGGGGTTTCTTGCACCATTCGGCATTCACGAACTCTCCGTAATCGCGGTACGACAGTCCGTGGCGAGCGACGTTGTCCCAAAGAAAACCGGTGGCGGGATCGTCGATATCGGGCTGGTTATGATCGAGGGGAAATTCATCGGCAACCGTACCCTGGAAGTCGTAGGTTCGCTCCTTGCCGCGGTAGGCGATCTGCCAGGTCTTTTCGTTGTAATCGCTGGTGATGGCGGCGGTAGACCATAGATGTCCGTCGCCGGAAACTTCTCCGCTGTCGTAGAAATTGTCGAGCACGCCAAATTGCAAGGCGAGCTTGTGCTGGTTGGGGGTGATGTCGGCGCCGTACATGGTGAGCGCAGGGTCGCCCTCGCCCACTCTCAAGTCGCCGAGCACTTGGTCATAAGTGCGGTTCTCTTTGATCACGTAGATCACATGCTTGATCGGATTCTTGCCGTCGGCGAACTGGATCGCGCCTGGATTGCTGGGCAGCAGGTTGTCGTGCTCGACGACGCGGGTGAGTTCTTCGAGCTTGCCGAGAGTGGATGGAATATTCAGTCGCGCGATCGAGCCGCGCAGCAGTGTTGGAATGTAAGGATGATCGTGGTGTCTGACCTCATATGCGGTCTTGCCCATGCCTTTGTTCGGCCCCGCGCCCCGGCCCTTGGCGGTCGCGATGAGCAGGTCATCGCCTTGCACGGCGAGGGCGCTGGGATACCAGTCGGTGGGGATGAAGCCGAGGGCGGGCACATCACTGCCCATGGGACCATTCCCATTCCACTTCGAGGTATCAAAGACCGCGACCGCATTGGTGGAGGCATCGGCCACGAACAGCCGCTGGCCGTCAGCAGACTGCGCCAAGGCGTTGGGATACGTCCCAGCAAACTCTTGATTGCGAACCGTGGTGTGTAGCAGCGCGACCATCTGGGCGCTCTGGGTTGAAACCACTGCCACCGCGTCCCCATTCGCCAGCGCCACATAGAGCGAGTTCTCCTCTGGACTCAATAGCATTGCCGTGGGATGCGAGCCAGGGGCAATGGGATCGTCAGGTTCTTGCAACTTGATCCAGCGGACGACTTTGCCGCTAGTCAGATCCAGTTCGGCAATGCGGGATGCATTCCACAGGCTGCACCAGGCGCGGCGGCCATCGCGCGTCGCCACGACCGTATAGGGGTAGGAAGATGGAACCAGATCGCTTGTGCTGAGGTCGAAGCGCTGGAGCACTTTGCCGCTCGTGACATCGAGCAGCACGACGTTATCGGAAAGATTGTCGGCCACGAGGAGGCGGTCGTGGCTTCGTCCGGCGGAGACCAACGCCAATCCGGCAGGATAGGAAATCGCAGTACCCGGCGGCGTCTTGCGCAAGGCGATCGCTACCTTCTTTCCGGCGGCGAGCGCCTGCGGGCCAATGGACATGAAATGCGCTCGGCTCGACCTTGCCCTCGGTGAAGCTGTAGACTGCGATTCCGTTGCCGGTATTTTCCGGCTTCTCTCCTGTGGTGTCCGTGATAGAACCAACCGATGCGTAAAGATGCTTTCCGTCGGAGCCGAAAACCAGGCCGAGGAAGTAGCTCTGGTGCACATCTTCGCCGAAACGCTTGTCGGGATAATCGGTGAGCTGATTGGTCTTCAGATCGAGGACCGCAATCGACTGAGCGGCCATGGTCTCCTGGGTGCCATAGCCGTCGTTCAAGAGCGCGGCGTAGCGGCCATCGGGGCTGATCGCGATGGTAGCGGGAAAGCTGTTGGTGCTGCCGATGCGGCCGGGCGTGGGAATCGTCAATGTCTTGCTGGTGGGCAGTGGGATCGATGTGGCGTCGGGCTGGCGATCCTGCGCTGGAAGGGCTATGCGCGCAGCGATAAAGGCGACTAGGAGAACGATGCGGGAAGATCGAGTCACGGGGCCTCCGGGGATTTAATCTGCGACAGCAGAATGATCGGGAAAGATGAGCGTAATCCAGCCGGGAACCTGCGGTCAAAAATGGAAGCGGAAGCATCGGCTCTAGCGGGTGAGGGCGGGGACGCCCCCACGACGGCCGCCGGGACGTCGGCGCTAGGTTCTTGCTCACACTCCCGAGGCGCGCGTCGGGCTCTCGCGGCTGGGCGAGTGCTCGGGATGCTCCTCCACACCCACATTATGGCGGACGTCGGCGCCCTGCACCCAGAAGATGACATCTTCGGCGATGTTGGTGGCGTGGTCGGCGACCCGCTCGAGATTGCGCGCCACGAGCAGCGCATCGAGAGCCTGCCGCACTACTTCCGGACGCTGGTTCATCGTCTTCACCAGTTGGATGAAGGCGTCGTCCTTCATGCGATCGACGACGTTATCCATTTCGAGCACGGCCTGGGCGAGTTCGGCCTTGCCTTCGATGAATGATTCCAGAGCCCGGCGGACCATGGCGCTGACGGCCGCGCCCATGCGCGCGATATCAACCGGCAAATCCGCCGCAGGAAGCTCGACCATATCCATGACACGCTCGGCGATGTTGACGGCCTGGTCGCCGACGCGCTCCAGGTCAGAATTGATTTTGGTGACAGCGAGAATAAAGCGCAGATCGACGGCCATAGGCTGCTGCATGGCGAGCAAATCGAAGGCGGCCTCGTCGATCTCGCGCTCCGCGGTGTTGATGAGGCTCTCGCCTTCGAGAACCATCTGGCAGCGAGCGAGATCGCGATCGATGTAGGCCTGACGGGCGCGATCCACCGCCTGCTCCGCCAGTCCACCCATGCGGAGCAACTTCTGGCGTAGATCGTCGAGCCCTTGCTGAAAACGCGTGCGCATTATCCGAACCTTTCTTAATTTGAATTTGCCTTATCCAAATCTGCCTGTAATGTAGTCTTCCGTCTTTTTGTCGGACGGTTTGGTGAAGATTTTTTCCGTCTTGTCGAACTCAATCATCTTGCCCAGCAGGAAGAATCCAGTAAATTCGGCGACGCGCGCCGCCTGCTGCATGTTGTGAGTCACAATTACGATCGTATACCGTTCTTTGAGCTGAAAGATCAACTCCTCAATCTTACCGGTCGAAATAGGATCGAGCGCCGAACAGGGCTCATCCATCAGCAAGACCTCAGGCTCGACCGCCAGTGCGCGGGCGATGCAAAGCCGCTGCTGCTGACCGCCGGAGAGGCTGGCGCCCGACTTCTTGTGAACCTGATCCTTTACTTCGTCCCAGAGCGCGGCGGAGTCGAGCGATCGATGCACGATCTCGTCCAGCTTGCGCCGGTCGCGAAAACCGTTCAGCTTCAGTCCCGAGGCGACGTTGTCGTAGATCGACATGGTGGGGAATGGATTCGCTTTTTGAAACACCATGCCCACCCGCCGGCGAAGTTGGGTGGCCGAAGTACCGTTATAGGCGTTGATATCCCCGATGCGGACCCTCCCCGTCACTCGCGCGTCGGGGATGGTCTCGTGCATGCGGTTCAGGCAGCGGATGAAAGTGGACTTGCCGCAGCCCGAGGGCCCAATCAGCGCGGTGGCGCGGTTGGCCGCTACCGTTAACCGGACGTCATACAACGCCTGGGTCTTGCCATACCAGGCATTCAGGCCTTCGACCTGGATTCCAACGCCCATAGACTATGCCGCTCCGAAGGTACCACGGCGCACGGCGAAGCGCACGGCCGCGACCGCTGTGACGATGAGAATGATGAGCACGAGCGCCCCTGCCCACGCCTGCCGATGCCATTCATCGTAGGGAGAAATGGCGTAGGTGAATATCTGCAGCGGCAGCGCGGCCGTCGGCTGGTTGACCCGCAGATTCCAGAACTGATTGCCGAATGCGGTGAAGAGCAATGGCGCGGTCTCGCCTGCAACCCGGGCAAAGGCCAGCATGATTCCGGTAATCACGCCGGAGGTTGCGGTGCGCAGGGTGATGGAGAGAGTGGTCCGCCAACGCGGAATGCCCAGCCCATACGCGGCCTCGCGCAAAGCCTGCGGCACCAGCAGAAGCATCTCTTCGGTGGTGCGGGAGATGGTGGGAATCATCATGATCGCTAACGCCACGCCGCCCGCCAAGGCGGAGAAGTGCTTCTGGGAGAGAACGACGATGGCGTAGGCGACGATACCGATCACGATGGAAGGCACGCCGTTCAGCACATCTGCCGTGAAGCGAATGACATCGCCGAAGCGGTTGCGGCCGAACTCCGCCAGGTAAATGCCGGCACCCACTCCCACGGGAACACCCAGAATGCTGGCCAGGGCGAGGATGAAGGCGGAGCCGACGATAGCGTTGGCCATTCCGCCGCCCGCTTCGCCCACCGGTTTCGGGGTTTGGGTGAGGAAGGCCCAGTTGATCGACCCGACACCGCGGTAGACAAGATAGGCGAATATCGCGAACAGCGGCACCAACACCAGGATGACGGTAAGCACGGCCACGCCGGTCATGACGTGGTCGGTGATCCGGCGCCGCAAAGCAATGGGCGGGACCATGTCGAGCACGGAAGCCTTGTCAGTTTTAGGCATGAGCACTCGACAGACTGGCCACGGGTGACTGTCCAGACCAGCAATCGCGCCAGGGCGTTCACCACGATCGTGACCAGGAACAGAGCCAGACCGATTTCGATCAGAGCCGAGAGGTATACATTGCCGGTGGCTTCGCTGAATTCATTGGCCAGCACGCTGGCCATGGTGTATCCCGGCGCAAACAACGACTTGGCAATCTCTGGGCGATTTCCGATCACCATGGTTACGGCCATGGTTTCTCCCAGGGCGCGGCCCAGGCCCAGGATGATGCCACCCATGATGCCGGCGCGGGCATTGCGCAGCACGCCGACGCGAATCATTTCCCAGCGCGTGGCGCCGAGCGCGAGTGCGGCCTCGCGCTGATGCTGGGGCACCACCATCAGCACTTCGCGCGTGATCGAAGAAATGATTGGGATGATCATGATCGCCAGGATGATCCCTGCTGCCAGCATGCTGATGCCGTAGGGCGGACCTACAAACAATCCGGTCCAGCCTAATGTCCGGGCCAGAAAAGGTTGAATGTAGTTGCTGAGGAGCGGTACCAGCACGAAGATTGCCCACAGTCCGTAGACCACGCTCGGAATCGCGGCCAGCAATTCCACGAAAAACGACAGCGGCCCGCGCAACCTCGTAGGGCACATTTCAGTGGTGAACACGGCGACACCGATCGACAGGGGCACGGCGATGAGCAACGCGAGGAATGACGAGACCAAGGTTCCGTAAATGAACGGCAGTGCGCCGAATTGTTCGTTCACCGGATCCCAATCGCGCCCGGCGAAGAACTTAAATCCAAAAGCGTGCCAGGAGGGTCCGGAGCGCAGCACCAATTCGTAGACAATCAGCCCCAGCATGGCCAGCACGGCTAGGCCGCACAGCAGCATGGCGAATTTGAAGAGCCGGTCGCCGATTTCGCCATTGGTCCCACGAAGCAGCGGTGCGGCCTGCCCACCGGCTGGAGGGAGGTCACTAACCTTCGTTGCTTCAACAGGTTGCGGACCAGGCATATCGGGCCGAGCGTGGGGCAGGCAAGGCCATTCGTGTTCACCGTAGCAGAATCCTGTTAACAGGATGTTAAAATAACAAAGCTTTTCAGGGTTGCCTTTTCCCCGGTAAGGCGGTATTTTCATCTCCCGGTTCGATTCTCCGTTTGGTCTTGGTCAGTCTTTTTATGTCGATCGCGCCAAAGCGCAGCCGCGTGGTTTTCCAGAAGCTTGAGCAGGACTTGGTCAAGCTTTGCTCGAAACCTCGGGCAGAGAACGTCCATCGCTTCCGCACGGGCACGCGCCGCCTTCAGATACTGCTGGGCGAGCTTTCTCGAAAGCTGGACCGCAACCAGAAGAAACTGCTGAAGCTGCTGGGCCGAATCCGCAAACGCGCCGGCAAGGTGCGCGATCTGGACGTGCAGTTGGCCGCTTTACGCAGCTTGAAAATGCCGCGGGAGCCGCGGCGAAAGACGCAACTGGTGAATCATCTGATCGAACTGCGCGGCGCAGCAGGAAAAGAAGCTGCGCAAAGCCGTCGAGCAAGACACCGTCCGCGAGATTCGCAAGCGGCTGAAACGCGCCAGCAAGAATTTAACCCGGAAGCGAGCCGGGATCCTTTGGCAGTCGCCCGAGGGATGCTGGAACGGATTAACCGTGGGGACGCGCCGGTCACCGAAGGCGCTGCTGCACCAATATCGCATCCTGAGCAAGCGTGCGCGCTACGCGGCCGAGTTCGCGGAGCCGTCCGCTGAAACCGAACAGTTCATCGCCGGGCTTAAGCGCATGCAAGACGCGTTGGGCGATTGGCATGACTGGCTTACTCTGACGCAAACGGCCAGTGAGCATCTCGGCGAGGTGCGCGAGTCGCCGCTGGTGGCGGAACTGCACAACGTAACCGGAGCAAAATTTCGCCATGCGGTTGCGGTGCTTTCGCAGATGCGTGGGGCACGCGGCCCCGCCAAGCCCAGTGCCGCCGCCCACGTCCCGACTCATGTGGCTACTCCGAAGAGCCGGCCTTCAACCTCCGCTGCTTGAAAGCTCGGCGCCGTTTCGCGCGGAGCACCTCGCACCTCGCACTCCAACTGATGACCGCGCGACATTTGGCATGTAAACTGTTGGCCTTGCCTCATGCCGACCTTTGCCGCGGTTGATATCGGTTCCAACTCCGTCCGGCTGAAGATCGCACGCCTCACGCGTGGCCGCCTTCGTTCCATCCACGAAGACCGCGAGGTTACGCGCCTGGGCGAAGGCGTGTTTCGTTCCGGCTTTCTCACTCCCGAGTCGATGGCCGAGACGGTGAAGGTCTTGCGGCGCTTTCACCGCGCCACGCAGCAGGTGGTTACCGACCCAGTCCGAGTCGTCGCGACCAGCGCTCTGCGGGACGCCCGCAATTCGCAAGCCTTTCTGGAGTGGGTGCGTTCCGCGACCGGATGGAAGGTCGAGATTATTTCCGGCTTGGAAGAGGCTCGCCTGATTCATCTGGGACTTGTCTCCAATCTCCGCGTAGACAGTTCGCCCGCGTTGATGATGGATCTGGGAGGCGGAAGTTGCGAACTGACCGTCTCCGGGCGCGGACACATCCGCGACATGGTGAGTTTGCCGCTGGGCGCGGTCCGGCTCACCGATGAATTTCTCAGCCACGATCCGCCGCGCAAGGGCGAACTCAAACGGCTGCAAGGGTTCGTTGCGCGCGAAGTGAACCGCATCGCCTCGCGCGTGGTCGCGGCAAAAGTCAAGAATGTGATTGCCACCTCTGGAACCGCCGCTGCGCTGGCGGCCGCGGCCAGCCATCTGCGCAAGAACGGGAGCCGCCAGCGCATGGTCGTCTCCCGCGCGGAGATGACGCGAATCGCCAAGCGACTGGCGCGCCTGCCGGTGGACGAACGGCGCCAGATTGAGGGCATCGGTCCGCGGCGGGCGGAAATCATCGTCGCCGGAGCGATCGTTTACCACGAACTGCTCGATCGCTGCCATCTCAAGGGGTTTCGCTATTCCGCGCTGGGCTTGCGCGATGGCCTGCTGGCGCAGATGGCGGCGGAACACGACCGCAGCACGCGCTCGGGAAAACAGATTGAATCGGAACGCTGGGAATCGATCACGCGGGCCGTCGCTCACTATCGGTGGACATGAAGCACGCGCTCGATGTGCGCGAGTCCGCCATGTTCTTGTTCTCGGCGCTGCGTTCGGTGCACGGGCTGGCGCCGGAATTCCGCGAGTGGCTGTCGGCAGCCGCCATGCTTTACGAGGTGGGAGACTACGTCAACCGCAACGGCCATCACCGGCACACCTATTACATCATTTCGAACTCGGAGATTCTCGGCTACACGCCGCAGCAGCGCCGCATTATCGCGGCCATTGCGCGCTATCTGGGAAAATCGCGGCCCGCCATGGAAGAAGCGCCCATGAAGGCGCTCGATCCCGCGGACCGCGCCGGAGTGCAGAAAGCGATTCTGCTGCTGCGGCTGGCGCGCGCTCTGAACCTGGGCCGCAGCCGCGCCGTGCAGAAGGTGCGGGTCAGCCAGCACGCGGCTGAGATACGACTGACGCTGGTGCCCCGCCGGCGCATGGGAGTAGACCTGGAACTGTGGGCGATCGAGAAGGACTGCGCTTATTTCCGCGAAGTGTTCGGACGTGAACTCTCCACCGCCGCGGTGTAGAGAGTGCGCAGCGCTTTCGGCGTCAAACACCACAGCAGCGTGCCGGAGCTGCGGCGCATGTCGACCCGGGCCACAGCTCCCTTCTTCAACTCTACCGAAGCTTCACAGCCAGATTCGCTGATCAGCGTGCCCAGGAACTGGCTGAGGTTGGGATTGTGTCCCACGACCATGATCGATTCCTGGCGCGCGTACTTTTCCAGCAGGCGGCGGAAGTCGGCGAGGGTGGCGCCGGGACGCAGCCCGGCCTCGATCTGCAGCTTGCCTTCGTAACCCATTTCGTTGCCCACGAGCGAAGCGGTCTGCGTGGCGCGCTTGAGCGGACTGGAAACAATGCACGTCCACCTGCGCCTCAATCGCGGCCAGGGCGCGGCCGACATAGCCGCACTGCTCGATGCCATCCTTGTCGAGGGCGCGCTTTTCGTCTTTCTTCGGGTTGACGAAGGGTTCGCCGGCGCTGGCGTGACGCAGAAAATAAATGATCATCGGGAATTATCGTACTCTTCCAGCGGGAGCTTTGCGCTTCCATGCCGGGAGGAGCTGGGGTAGAGCAAAATCCGCCTGCTGCTTGCCTTCGGCCACGCTGATCAGAAAATCCTGTGCGCTGAAGGCGGCTGCGCCCGTAGGCGGCCTGCGATTTCGCTTGCCGTGCACGGGCTGCCAGGCCCGAATGTAGGTGGCATCGCGAAGCAGGATGCGAGCCTTGCGGTTATCTGCCAGGTAGGCGTCGAGAATTTCGCGGCGCACGCGCTCGCGCAGGAATTCGTCGCGCAGGGGCACCAGCACTTCGACACGCTCGTAGAGATTGCGCGGCATCCAGTCGGCGCTGCCGATGTAGATTTCTTCCTCGCCGCCGTTGCCGAAGTAGTAGATCCGGCTGTGCTCCAGGAAGCGCCCTACAATACTGCGCACCCGGATGCGGTCGCTCAGGCCGCGCACTGCCGGACGCAAGGCGCAAATGCCGCGCACGATGAGATCGATCTCCACTCCAGCCTGAGAAGCGCGATACAAGGCCTGAACCATGTTCTTGTCGAGCAGGGCGTTCATCTTGGCGATGATGCGTCCGGCGCGGCCCTGACGCGCGTGGTCGGCCTCGCGATCGATCAGAGCAATGAGTTTCTCCGCCAGATCAAGCGGGGCCACCAGCAGCGGGTCATAGCTAGGATTCTCGGCATAGGCGGTGAGGAAACTGAAGACATCATGCACCGCGCGGGTAATCTCCGGATTCGCCGTGAACAGGCTGAGGTCGGTATAGATGCGCGCCGTGGTGGCGTTGTAGTTGCCGGTTCCGATGTGCGCGTAGCTGCGCACGCCATCGGGATCGCGGCGCACCAGCAGCGAAAGTTTGCAATGCGTCTTCAGGCCGACCAGCCCGTGAAACACCTGCACTCCGGCATCTTCCATGTCGCGCGCCCAGCGGATATTGTGAGGCTTCGTCGAAACGCGCCTTCAACTCGACCACTGCCGTGACTTCCTTCCGCGAAGCGGCATCCATGAGCGAAGGAACGATCGGCAGAGTGCTCGCTGGTGCGGTAGAGCGTCTGCTTGATCGAAAGTACGTGCTCATCTTCCGCCGCCGACTCGATGAACGATACCACCGCGTCGTAGGAATCGTAGGGATGGTGCAGCAAAACGTCATGCCGCCGCAGTTCCTCGAATAGATTTTGCGACTTGGCGGTAAGCCGCAACTCACGCGGGGCAAAGGGGCGGTACTTGAGATCGGGGCGCTGGGGTCTGCTCGTAAACGTTAAACAGCCGCGAAAGGTTGACCGGGCCGTTCACGGGAAAAACCTGCCAGGGATCGAGTTCGAACACGGTGCGCAGGCGGTCGATGATCTCGGGATCGGCGTCGGCCTCGATTTCCATGCGCACGGCATCGCCTTTGCGACGGTTGTGCAACTCCGCACGCACGGATTCGAGAAGGTTACGCGCCTCTTCTTCCTGCAGATAAAGATTGCTGTTGCGGGTGACGCGGAAAGGCGCCGAGGAAACAATGTCGTAGCCGTGATACATGTTCTGGGCGTGATGCGCGACCAGATCGGCGAGGAAAATGAAATCCGTCGTGGTGTCTGACGGCAGACGTACCAGCCGCGGCAGCGCACGAGGTACGGACACCACGCCGGTGTAGGTGAGCGCGGAGCGGCGACGGCGGCGCAATAGAAATCCGAGGCAGAGTGCCTTGTTGATTACTCGAGGAAAGGGATGGGTGGGGTCGACCGTCACCGGAGTCAGCAGAGGATCCAGTTCCTTCTCGCAGTATTCGTCGACGAAGCGCCGAGCATCGGCGTCCAACTCGTGCAGGCCCAGCACCCGAATGCCATGCTCGGCCAGAGCCGGGTGCAACGCGTTCCAGCACTCGTACTGTTCATCCACGAACTTGTGAGTGAGGCGTGCCAGAACGTCGCGTTTCTCACTCAGAGTCAAGCCATCGGGACCGGCCTCGTTGTAGCCGTCCTCGATCTGCTGCATCATGGCGGCCACGCGAATCTCGAAAAACTCATCCAGATTGCTGGCGGAGATCGCCAAGAACTTCACACGCTCCAGAAGCGGATTGCCTTCATCCTCGGCTTCTTCGAGCACACGACCGTTGAACGCGAGCCAGGAGGTATCGCGGTTGAGATAATACTCTGGATTTTCGAGCGAAAGACGAGCCATGACTGAAAGCTGCGTCTGCAAGATTCGCCAGGCTTACTAAAGCGGAAAAGAGCCTTGCCCCAAACGCCAGTATAGAACATCTGGGCGGCGGATGCCGAAGCGGCCAACGCGCGGTTGAGGCCGCGTCCTCTGTGTGCGATAGCGTACTGATGTGTGCGATAGCGTACTGACGCCGCCCCGCACAAATTTCGTCCGGGTGGGGCGGCTTAGCGCGGGAACTCTCTAGTGAACCTGTTTGATGGCTTCCTTTACCTTCTGGGCGACGTTCTCGGGCAACGGCGAATAGCCGAGCGCGGGCGTCATCTTCTGCCCGTCGGTAACCATCCAGTTCAGGAAGTCGGCCAGGATCTTGCCTTTGGCCGCGTCTTTCGACTGTTCCGGAATCAGCAGCCAGGTGAAACTGGAAATGGGATATGCGTCCTTGCCCGGAGCGTCGGTAATGGAGACGCGAAAATCCGCCGGCATTTTGGCAGCGGACGCAGCGGCCGCCGTCACACTCTCGAGAGAAGCCTTCACAAAGTTTCCCGCCGAGTTCTTCACGCTGCCATAGGCAATATTATTTTGCACGGCATAGATCAACTCGACATAGCCGATCGAACCCTGCAACTGTCGAATCGAACCGGCTACTCCTTCGTTGCCTTTTCCTCCCATCCCAACCGGCCACTTGACGGAGGCGTTGCTGCCCACCCGACTCTTCCAGTCGGGGCTGACTTTCGAGAGATAGTCGGTCCAGATGAAGGTGGTGCCGCTGCCCTCGGTGCGGTGCACCACGACAATGTCTTTGTCGGGGAATTTGAGGCCCGGATTTGCGCTCGTGATGGCCTTGTCATTCCACTTTGTAATCCTGCCCAGGAAGATTCCCGCCAGCGCCTCGGGGGTGAACTTCACTTCCCCGCTCACTCCCGGAATGTTGTAGGCCGGCACGGCCGCACCCAGCACGGTAGGAATGTTGAGAATCTTGGTCTTCAGCTTGGTTTGAGCTTCCGTGAGCTGCCCGTCGGTCATGGGCATATCGCTGGCGCCGAAATCCACTGTGCCTTCCGTCACCTGGCGGATGCCGCCGCCGCTCCCAATGGATTGGTAGTTGATCTGAATGTCAGGGTGCAGCTTGTGGTATTCGCTGAACCACTTCGAGTACATGGGATTCGGGAACGTGGCGCCGGCTCCGTTCAGCGTGGTCTGCCCTACTAGGGGCAGGGCGACAAGGGCGCACAACAATAGCAGGGTGAGTCTGCGCATCACGCGATGATTCCTCCTCGAAATGGATATGCTCGTTTCTATCGGCGCAGTGTTACAGCACGGTTACAAACGGGTAAATTTCTGATGAATGGACCGGCGTACTTAATGCGCAGACGTTACTGAGGGCGTCAAACGCGCAATCTCCCGAGGAAACAGAGTATTGCCGGGAAACTGGGTACGCAGTGCGATAAGCAGTTCGAGGGCGCGGGGCTTGTTTTTGTCGCGCACATAGGCTATCGCCAGCAGAATGCGCGCAAAAGGTTTCAGATAACGGCCGTGTTGAGCGGTCATCTGCAGGTCCGCGATACCACCCTGCTTGTCGCCGGGCAATCCTCCCATGCGCAGGAGCCAGCGCATCGGCGGGTTCATGCTGCCGATAATATACTTGCTGAAGCCTGTCGCCACCAGCACGTCGGAACAGTCGTTGCAGATGGCGAGAAGTTGCTCGGCCCAGACGGAAGCTTCTTTGGTGTAGTGCAAGGAAGCCAGGTTTCGCTTCTCAATCAGCGCCGCATAGTCCGCCTGCAACCCCGAGGCAAGGGTCATGGCAAACAACGCGTCCCGATCCTTGGCATCTTTGTCCAGGCGGGCATGGGCCAGTTGTTGTGTGTGTTCGAGCGCGGTCTGAAAATGGTCGTGCACTATGGGATCGGGGCTGAGTTTCGAGCGTGCGCCGAACGCTTCGTTATTCTCATAGAACTGTGACTCCAGCACACCCAAGCGGTTGAACTCCGAGAAAAGACATCCGGCAGCCTCGCTGACCGGCCCGACCGGATCGTCAGGATGCTGGGCCTCCCACGCGGAAAAATCTTTCTGCGCGCCCGTGAAATCCAGGTTGTAAAGCCCGAAGAACCCGTGGTCTAGGGTCGTGTCCAGGCTGGAGTCGGGTGAGGCGGCTGCGCTCGCTGGCGCGCACCACGCCAGAACCAGCCCCAAGACTGCTACCATACCAAGGATTAAGGCAGATTTGGATTGGGCAATAGGTGGCATGCGTATCCGATCGAATCCTCTCATTATCGCGTGTTTCCGCAGCAACGCAAGATTACTTTTTGTGTCTCCTGCTTCGATGCAACTAATGGGCGGCGCGTCCATCCCATTTTTGTGGCTCGGGTGCACCCGGAGGGTCCGAGTTCCGCAAGTGGGTCTCCATCTGGTTATACCCCCCGGGACGAAAACTTCATGAGCGATTCTATACACTATGCCCCCGGCTGGCCTGGGATTCCACCCCGCTGGACCTCGAGCGCCAAAACCAGCGTTGGCACGGCATTGAACCAGCACAGCAAGGTCTGGTTTACGCTGAGTCACGGCATTCTGAATGAAGTGTATTTTCCCCGGGTGGACCATGCCTGCACCCGCGATCTCGGCCTCATCGTCACCGATGGCCGGGCGTTTTTTTCTGAGGAGAAGCGGCACTGTACGTTTGAGAACAAGCCGTTCGAGCCCGGTGTCCCGGCTTACGAACTGACCAACACCGATCTCGGAGGCCGCTACAGAATCCACAAAGAAGTGTTCACTGACCCCTACCGCAACGTGGTCCTGCAGAAAATCCGCTTCGAACCGTTGCAAGGACAGCTTTCCGACTATCACCTCTACGCGTTGCTTTCGCCACACCTGGCCAACTGCGGCTACGGCAACACCGGCTGGGTCGGCGACTACAAAGGCCTGCCTACATTCCTCGCCGAGAACGATGGTACCGCTCTGGCTCTGGGTTCCTCTGCACCGTGGATAAAGATGTCCGTGGGATTCGTGGGCGCCTCCGACGGATGGCAGGACCTTTCCGCTCACTTCCAGATGGAATGGGAATACCAGCGCGCGGAGAATGGCAACCTCGCCTGCACGGGAGAGATCGACCTCGCGGCCTGCACGGGAGAGTTCGTGCTGGCCCTGGGATTCGGGGCAATGTGGAGTGAGGCCGGGCAGCAAGTTCGCTCCAGCTTGCTCGAAGATTACGGCGAGCTCCGCCAGAATTACGTCTTCCACTGGAACAACTGGCAGAGGACGCTGCTCAAACTCGATGAACCGAAGCGCGAGAACGATCTCTACCGCTCCTCCACCGCAGTCTTGCGCACTCACGAGTCCAAGGATTTTCTGGGAGGCATCATCGCCAGCCTCTCCATACCGTGGGGCTTTAACAAAGGCGACGAAGATCTCGGCGGTTATCACCTCGTCTGGCCCCGCGATCTGGTCGAGACTGCGGGGGCGCTGCTGGCGGCGGGCGCCGTTACCGACGCCGTCAGAGTGCTTCGCTACCTGGAGTCCACCCAGGAAGCTGCGGGCAACTGGGCGCAGAATCTCTGGCTCGACGGGCGCGCTTACTGGAGTGGCGTCCAGATGGACGAAACCGCTTTCCCCATCCTGTTGCTTGATCTGTTGCGCCGCGCAGCCGCGCCGGGTCTGGGGAAGCTGGAGCGCTGGTGGCCGATGGTGCGCAGCGCCGCCAGTTTTATTCTGCGCAACGGCCCGGTCACGCAGCAGGATCGCTGGGAAGAAGAGGCGGGCTACTCGCCCTTCACGCTGGCGGCGGAAATTTCCGCGCTGCTGGCCGCCGCCGACATTGCCGAATTAACCGGACACGCCGATGCCGCCTCAACTCTTCGCGACGCCGCCGATGCCTGGAATGACAATATCGAACGCTGGGTCTATGCCACCGGCGGCGATCTCGCCCAGCAAATCGGCGTCGAGGGCTATTACGTGCGCATCGCTCCACCTGACAGCGACGGCGCAGCTTCCCCGACCCAGGGCTTCGTACCGATCAAGAACCGCCCGCCCGGCGAAAATATGGAACGCGCGTCTCACATCATCAGTCCCGACTCGCTGGCGCTCGTGAGATTCGGACTGCGCGCTGCCGACGATCCCCGCATTCTGAATACGGTTCGCGTGATCGACGCCTTGCTGCGGGCGCAACTGCCGCAGGGTCCATGCTGGTATCGCTACAACGGCGACGGCTATGGCGAGCACAAAGATGGCTCGCCATTCGATGGCACCGGGATCGGCCGTCCCTGGCCGCTGCTGGCCGGGGAACGGGCTCACTATGAACTGGCCGCGGGCCGGCCAAAAGAAGCCGAAGCATTGCTCTCGATGATGGAGAGGTGCCCCACCGGCCACAGTCGCCTGCTCCCCGAGCAAGTCTGGGACGCCGATGATATTCCCGCCCTAGAGCTTTTCCGCGGTAAGCCCTCCGGCTCAGCCTGTCCGTTGGTTTGGGCCCATTCCGAGTACGTGAAATTGCGCCGTTCGCTGCGCGACGGCAAGATCTTCGACCAGCCTCCACAGACGGTGCAACGCTATCTGGTTGAGAAACCTGCGCGGCAAATCTTCGGATGGAGGTCTAACAACAAATGTCGCTCCCTGCCGCGCAGCAAAAAGCTGCGCCTTGTGCTGCTCAGTCCCGCGCTGGTGCACTGGAGTATGGACGGCTGGAAGACTTCTGTGGATACCAACACTCGCGACACCGGCTTGGGCATCCACATACTCGACTTGCCGACAGCCTCGCTGCCTGCAGGAAGCCAGGTTGTGTTCACCTTTTATTGGCCGCAGGAGAATCGTTGGGAAGGCAAGGACTACACGGTAACCGTGTCGTAGCCGCGACTACTGCACTGCTGCCTTCAGCGTCAGCAGACCTTGCACCTTCCCCCAATCGTCCGTGGACCGATCGAAGGTAACCTCGCGGCGTTGGCCGGAAAAGCGCGGGTCCAGCAGGAAGATTTTAAGGATCGAATCTATTCTCTCGCCCTCCGGCGTGTATGTCGTGCTGTAGATCAGTCCAGAGACAACATACAAGTGAGAATTCCACTCCACAAGCAGCGGTCGCTTCTCGGAGAGCGTGCCGATCAAGGTTCCGGCAACGAGCGAAGTCGCCGGCACATATTCTGCCGTGACCATGATCGGACGACCGTCGCTCAACAGATGCCTTCCCTGCAGCTTGGCGGCGATATCCTTCAAAGACTTGGGGTCGGCCGATTGAACGCTGTCTTCAAGAGCGGAGTTCTTTGCGCAGCAAATCTCTTTGTCGCGGAGAATTATCTCCACCGAGGCCGCGAGCACATCGGAGGCATCCCTGGACTTCGAGGTCAGCGACGGCAGGTCGTTGATGCGAACTTCTTGGTTGGGGTAATACTCTTGCGTGTACGCGAAGCAACAAACCGCGAGACATAAAGCCACGACGCGGCCAACTAACTTAACTAGGACAAGAAACGCAGAGCTGAAAGAATGAGGCTTGGTCACGCATCACCTCTTTACCGCAAGGATTGACTAAATTGACGCTCTCAACGGCGGTCCCCCCAAGGATGAGGAACCCCACAAGCAAAGAGAGGCTCCCGTTCACCAGCTTGAAGAAGTCATAGAACTTGAAGAAGTCATAGAAGATGACCGCCAAAACCATATTGCACGTTAGTGTGAGCGTTTTGTGGCCCGCAGGCCGAGCCGAGCGGGGAACAACGCAAACGAGTACAAGCTGGTGCAAACTAACTTGCATGAGTTTCATCGGATAGCTCACAGTCATTAATAAGCGACCCCGAGGAGTACGTTTCAGTTGTTTCTCGATGCGGGCGCTCTGCTGCCGTAGCGCCGTTTGAGGAGTTGCACCAAGCCACCGATACGAGTGGATATACGAACGGCACCAGGAAGAGAAACTCAAACACCGGGGTCCCACTGGAAGTTCCCGTTGAATTCGGTAGAGCGATGGAGATCTCCTTATCTTTCTTGGACGTGGTCGCCGAAAAGAAATTCATGCTTCCATTCGCCAGTTCTGCCGCGATGAGCCGCTCCGTACCCAAGCCTCGGGTGGGTGCCAATCCGAATCCGGGGCGTGACGCCGTAACCACTCCCCGAAAGGTTGCCGCCATTGCAGCCGATACCAAGGGTTCGTTCGAAATCCGTGTCCGAACGAAACCACGCGGAACTGCCGTGTCCAAAGTCAACCCAAACAGTCCTACATAGCCGAAGAGTCTGCCGCTGACAGGATCACCCCGGATTGCTACACAATGGTCCGCTCGGTTCTTCGTGCCGCCACAACTGACCCGCCAAAACTACGCCTCAGCGCCGGCGTTCGAATAAACCAGTTCGACGACGGTGCAGTCGTCATTCAGGGGATTTCCGGCGCAGAACTCCGAGACCGCGGAAAAAATGCCTTCCAGCGTCGGAGTCTTGGCGGCGGCCGCTTCCAGGCGGAAGTCCTCGAAAAAATCGCCCATGGCATTTTCCGCTTCGGTCACACCATCGGTCACCAGGATGAAGCGATCGCCCGAATTAAGCTGGCAGCGGGCGCTTTCAAACGTCGCATCCGGGAGTAACCCTACGGGCACATTGCCGTGGGGCGGACGCATCACCTCTCCACCACAGACCAGCAGGGGCTGCACGTGGCCGCAATTGACGTATTCCAGATCGCCGTCCCGGCGCAGGCGCGCCAGCAAAACAGTGGCATATTTTTCTCCCACCAGTTTTTCGGTGAAGAAGTGGTTCACGGCAGAGACCACATCCAACAGCGGCATGCCCGAACTCAAGTGCGAATAAATCATGCCCTGAAGAGTGGAGGCCAGCAGCGCCGCGGAGACTCCCTTGCCACTCACATCCGCGAGCACTACGGCGAGGCCCTCCTTGGTATTGATCGCATCGAAAAAGTCGCCGCCAATTTCTTTGCAAGACAGATTCTTGCCGCGCAGTTTGGCAAACGGCACTTCCGGAATCTTCACCTGCATCAGCCGCTGCTGAATGCTGGCCGCGATGGTCAGTTCCTGCTGGTAGCGCCGGGATTCTTCTTCAGCCTGTACCAGGCGGGCGTTCTCGATCAGCGACCCAGCTTCTGTCGCGATGGCCCGCAGAATGTCGTGGCCGACGCCGGAGAATTCCCGCGAGGCGAAGCGCGAGTCCACGTACAGAACCCCCGCCACTTCGGAGGCGGCGTTGGCCGCCGGCGTTTGCTGGTCGCGGACGGCCTGCACCTGCCGCTTGCGCAGCGGAATGCAAATCACGGTGCGCAGATCGTAGGCCACTATGCTTTCCCGGCCCGTCAGGTCCGACGAACTGCCGGTGTCGGTCAGCAGAAATTCCGAATTCGAACGCAGCGATTCGTCGAGCGCGGAGTGGGAGATGGTTTTGTCATCCAGCAGCGACTCGCCCTTGCTGTTGCGCCCCGCCGCCAGCCGCAGTTTGCCCTCATCGTCTTTAAGAAAGACATAGCCGCGTTCGGCGCGCGTCAGCCGCAACGTCACCTCCAGCATGGTCATCAGGATTTCGTCGAGCACGCCAGCGGTGTTCAACTTGCGGGCCGCTTCCAGAAACAAAGTTAACTTTTCTAGGTCGGTGGCTTCCTGCCCAATCTGGATCCCGGAAATCTGGCTCAGAAACTCCCGCGCCGTGTTCGAGCTGCCGTGCGCCGGATTGAAGATGGCGTAAGTTGAATCGCGCGCTCCGAACTCCAGGCGATCGTTGCGCTCCAGCTTTTGCCGCTGGATGCGTTCTCCGTTCACGAACGTGCCGTGCTTGCTGCCCTGATCGACGAGAAAAAACCCATCGTCCTCCAACACGATGAGCGCGTGGTCGCGCGAGACGCGAGGATCGGCGATCACCAGGTCTTTGTCGACCTTGCGCCCAACGCTGAACGGAGTCCGGTTGAGGACGATGTTCCGCTGCTCGTTTCCTTGCACCAGCACCAGCGCGGGAAACACGCCAGAACCGGAAGACGACGAACGGCCGATTGCATTCAGGACCATGGGGTGGAGCGCCACCTCCGGGTAAGCCTACCCGGAGGCCGCGCCAGATAAGCATAATGACAGGAATCATGCCCCGGCGGGAAGAGCCTTCCTGGAGATTGCCGGTAGCGCTTCCTCCACAGCTCCGATAGACTGCGGCGGCGTGCGGCTCCCGACACAAGACGCCAGCAGGCACTCCACTCTCGAGTGAAGACCCTGATTCTTCTGGTCTTCGTGTCCTCCCTGGCCGCTTTCGTCGGCGAGCGCCTCTCGGAGTCACGGCTGGGCACCGATTTCCCCTGATTTTAGTTGCGCCGCGCGCATGCTGGCCGAGGGCTACGGACACTGACTCTACGATGCCGAGTTCCCGCCCCCATATCAGCGCGCTACACCGGGAGAGTTGGCAGGCTCTACATTCGCCCGGCTTTTGAAGCCTTGCTTTATCTCGCCGTAGCCTGGCTACGGCTGCGACTGGCCAGGCCCTGCACTCCTTAGCTGACTTTCACGAATGGGCGGTCCGCGCTCGGTGCGGCTCATCTTGCGCGTGAAAGAAAATTAACGCGAACACCCATACCGGTAACGCAAAGGTCGCAAAGAACGGCCACTTCCAGCCATCGAGCGCCCACGCCCGCGAAACCAGCAAGTACATTACCGTCAAGCCAAGGCTCGCCGCCCACTGCCATCCTACAAGAAGCGCGCCCACGCCGTAGGCCAAACGGCGGACGCGGGACCGCGAGACGAACGCCGCCCGCTCCCGCACCAGCAGCAGAATTGCGGGCAGGAGAAGAACCTGGTTGTAGGGCGCATACATCGGTATCACGAGCACCGTCAAGGCAAGCACCAGTGCTGTCGCAGCGCTGAATCCCGAGTCTTTTGGTTGCTCTGCTCGTAACTTCCATAGCGCCGGCCCACACCCGAAAACGGCCACTGCCGCAAGGATTTGTCCGCCAACGTGGCTCGCGGCCCCGCCCCTGGCGGAGCCCAAAACCTGATTCAGTATGACTTCGAGCACGGACTGGTTCTGCGTGTACTGGTGGTATTGCCCAATGCCCTCGGCAAACATTCGCCACCAACCGGGCAGGATGATCTCCGCCCCGGCCAGCAACAGAGCCATCACCAGCCCAAACCCAAACACCAAGTTTCGCCGCGCCCGCCAATCGCTCCCCGCCCATAAAAGCAGCCATGCCCCCAGGGGCCATGCCAGTTGCGGCTTGATCGTCGCCAGCGCCAGCAGGGCGCCGCCGAGGAACAAAAACCCGCTACCCACGCAGGCCATGGATCCCGCCAGCAATGCCGCCACCAGCAGGCTCAATTGCTGCAACTTGATCCCTTGCACCGCCGGAAAACTCCCCAGCGCAAGCGCGATGCAGGTGGCGACAGCCATCACCGGCAACTCCCAGCGTAGCGTCCGCAGCCACAGCCAAACGCTGGCTGCCGTCAGACCCACCACCAGCCAGTGAAAAAATATCTGCACGCCATGAAACGGAAACCCGATCATCGGCGCCAGCAGGAACACCACATACACGGGGTAAGCAAATCCTTGCCGATCTCTGGGATCGCCAGGCCGAGCCGGATCGAGCTCGCGGCCGTAGTATCCCTTCTGGATTTCTGTCGTGATGTCGTTGCCGTAAGGATTGCGGTGGTGCAGCAGCAGTTCGCGCCCCCCCAGCCAGCGCGGATAAAGATCGGAAAGATTGCCCCGCGGACGTTGGTGCGCCGCCGAGTCGGCTTTTTCATAGGGAATCAGCACGCACTGCACGTAGAACCACATGCTGCCCGAGCACAGCAGCGCAACCCACATCTCGAGCTGAAAATTCTTACGCAAGGTGAAAAGGGGAAGCGCACCGCGACTCCGGCTTCGTCGAGCCCAGAATATCCGGCTCCCTGGCCGTCCATGTTACAACTTATGCTCTGAAGAACTCCTCATGAAGCTGCGCATCGCAGTTTCGGCGGCTATCGGCTTGGCCAGCGGCGTCTTCTGCTGGTTCTTGATGAAGCACTTTCATCAGGACGCCGCTGATTTCCGCTGGGCCCTGCATCTTGCGCAAAGGCTGCTCGCCCGGCAAAATCCATACGACACTCCGCTGGAGCAGTATCCCTTGACGGCGGCGCTTTTCGCGCTGCCCCTGGTGCGCCTGCAGCCAGAGATTGCTGCTGGTCTCTTCTACGGAATCAGTTCCGCTCTCCTGGCTTTTGGACTTACGCGCCATAGCTACCGTGGTCTGATGATATTTCTCGCTTACCCCTATTGGGCCGGATTGCTCACCGTTCAGTGGTCTCCACTCATCGCAGCCAGCGCCTTTTTTCCGTCGTTGCTGCCGGCAACTCTGACCAAACCACAGATCGGGCTGCCGGTATTTTTCACCCGCGCGAGCCGCCGGGGTATCGTGGCCTGCTTCATTGTCGGTGCGTTAAGCCTCGCTGTAATGCCGAGGTGGCCTCTGCTTTGGATCGCGCAGATGGGGCATTATGAACACTTCGTCCCACTTCTGGTCTTGCCCGGGCCGCTGTTGTTGCTTGCTTTATTGCGTTATCGGGACCGCGACGCGATTCTGCTGTTCCTAGCAGCCTGCATGCCGCAGCGGTGGTTTTTCGACAGCTTCATCCTGTGGCTCATTCCAAAGTCACGGCGTGAGATTCTCGCCACCGTTTTCCTGAGTTGGGGCGCGGGGATCTGGCGCTGGTTCCATGTTCCGCACACCTTCAATGAGGTGGGAAGGTGGGCCGTGATTTTTCTCTACCTGCCGATGCTCGCGGTGGTCCTGTCGCGACGCTATCGCAATCGATCCCTGGCTTGCCAGGACTAACGCTGAAGTTTGAATCGCACGACACTTCCTTGCCGATCTTCCACACCCACCACAGAAGCGGAATCGTCATCAGATTTGCCGCGCCGTCCACGAGCCCAGAGCACAATCCACAACGGATGGAGGTCGTGCATATTGGTCTACCAGCCGATCCATACAGGCACAGCGATGGCCAGCGAAAATTGCAGATCGAGCTTTTTCGGCCGGGATGCTTCGCGCCCCCGCATCGCCGCAAACGGAAACAAACAAACAAAACTGCACGACTGAGCTGAGTAAGGCTACTGCAGTCCCAACCGGCTTCGAAAAAGGCGCAAGCAAGCCCAGAATCAATCGCCGCTGGTTCGGAGCAAACCCTGCGGCAACCCCGCCTAAGCCTGGCGACTCGGTTATCTCCAGACCAAACGCGGGATCATGAAGCCAACTTTGCCAGCCCGTCAACCCGGGCGAAACGAATATAAGTAGCGCTGAAACTAATCCGCACCCAATCGCTCCGCGTCTTCGTTTTGGATATCCGGGTCGTCGCCGCAGATTGTTCTTTGTCGTCAGACATGATGGATTGCGATTCTACCTTGCGCGCCAATCACCCGCTATGATGGATTCCTTATGAGAGGGTTGCCCACGGCAAAACACACTTTCCTGGCAGTCCTCTTTCTCGGCCTGTTCGCCATGGCGGCGCGCAATGTCACCGATTCAGACGTCTGGTGGCATCTCAAGACCGGGCAGTACATTGCCGAGCACAGAAGCATTCCTCACACGGACCCTTTTTCCTACACTCGTGCCGGAGAGCCCTGGGTTACGCATGAGTGGCTTACCGAACTTCTGCTCTACGGGCTTGAGCGCACCACAGGTTTTGGCGGGTTGATCGTTGTTTTTGCTACGGTCCTCTGTGCGGCGTTCTTCTTGCTTTACCTGCGCTGCGGCCCCGATCCCTACGTTGCGGGCGTGGCCATGCTCTACGCAGCCTGGGCGACTACGCCGGTCTGGGGAGTACGTCCTCAGGTTCTTTCTCTTCTGTTGACCAGTCTATGGCTGCTGATTCTCGAGGGTTGCGACCGCGATCCAAACCTTCTTTGGTGGACTCTTCCGCTGACACTGCTCTGGGTGAATCTGCACGCCGGGTTCGCTCTGGGACTGGTCCTTTCGGCCCTGTTCCTCGCGGGAGAACTAGCCGAACGCGGGCTTGGATACTCCCAGCAGAGCGCACCGCGCTTACGGATTGCGGCGCTCATACTTCTGCTCGATCTGCTCATTGTGCCGCTGAATCCCAACGGCCTGCGGATGTTCTCTTACCCGATTGATACGCTTCGGTCGACCGCCATGCAGAACTACATCGCCGAATGGGCCTCACCCAATTTTCACCATGCCGAGTACTGGCCTTTCCTGCTGGTTGTGTTGGGTACATTCGCAGCTCTCAGCTGGTCTCGCCGCGAGCTGCGTCCGCGGGACCTGCTTCTGTTACTGGTCAGCCTGTACGCGGGCCTCTGCGCGATCCGCATGATGCCATTGTTCGTTTTGATCGCGGTGCCGCTGGTCTGCCAGCGGCTCGGGGACCGGTCCACGAGCCGTTCCCATCCGCTGCGTCCGCCGCCGGTGTCTCGCCCCTGGCTCAACGGCGCGATCGTGCTGGCGATGGCTATCTTTGCCGGCGTCCACACCACCCAGGTGATCAAACGCCAGCCGCAGGCTGAAATCGAACGCTTCCCTGCCCGCGCGGTGGCGTTTCTTCAGAGGCACCCCTCTGGCCCCATCTTCAACCACTACGACTGGGGCGGTTATCTAATCTGGAGGCTTTACCCTTCCACTCGCGTCTTCATCGACGGCCGGGCTGATCTTTACGGAGAGCAACTGCTTGATCAGTTCGCAGACACTTATCAGTTCAAAGGCGCCTGGCAGCAGACCTTCGAGCGCTGGGGCATCGACACCGTGCTGGTTCCGGCGGATTCTGCCCTCGCGACCGGTCTGCGGAGCTCCCCCGGTTGGACGGTTGCCTACGAGGACTCCCAGGCCGCTGTCCTGACTGCGCCTCCTCCTGATTCCGTCCAGAGGAAGGCCGCAGCGCAGTTACCTTGGGTATGCAAGAAAGTACACCTCCCGGAGCATTTTGCGGGTTATTATGAGTGGTATCAACTCGGGATAGGTTTCTCTGCAGGCCAGTGCGAGGAACAGGGACGTAAGTCCCTGAAAGGCAACGGGCCTTTCATCGGCTTTGGAAGGCCGTTTCGAAGCTTGCTGTTTTCTTAGGAGGTCGGGAACTATGGATCATCTTTGGAGATTGTGGCGCGAGGAGGAAGGACAGGACATTGCGGAGTATGCCGTGATGCTGGCCGTGATCCTTGTGATCGTCGTGGGCACAATTCGGCTCATCGGCTCTAACGCGAATAATGTTTTCTCCAACGTCGCCAGTTCGATTCAGTAAGGGATCCGCACGGCGCAGCATGACCGAGACAATTCTTCCCGGGTGACGATGGGGACGATTGCGTTCGCTCATCCTGACGGAGCGCTATGAACCGCACTCGTTTGTTGATGATCGGAGCTCTGGCTCTGGCCTTGGGAGCCTTGGTCAGCCTCCTCGTCTACAAGAACCTGCAAGGGAGAGGCCCGTCGACCAACGAGCCGGGTGCAGACGTGATCGTGGCCGCTCGATGACATTCAGGTGGGTGCCCGAATCGAAGATCATGACGTACGGATCGCCAGGTTCCCCGCCTCTGGCCTGCCTGCCGGAGCATACAGCAGGAAGTCTCAAGTGCTGGGCCGCGGCGTGATCATTCCCATCTCCAGGGGCGAATTCATTTTGCCCAGCAAGCTGGCTCCTGAAAATGCCGGATCCGGTTTGCCTTCTCTGATTCCACCGGGGATGCGCGCCGTCTCGGTGCGGGTGAATGAGGTGGTCTCCGTCGCTGGCTTCGTCGGTCCGGGAACCCGCGTCGACATACTCCTCACCGGAACTCCCAACGGTAGCTCGGAGCCTCAAACCACTACCGTCTTGCAGAATGTGGCCGTGATTGCCTCCGGCCACACCCTGGAGCACAACGCCTCCGGGGAAGCTCAGAACACCCCGGTAATCACGCTTCTGGCTTCGCCCGAGGATGCCGAACGCCTGACCCTGGCCAGTTCCGAAGGCAAAATTCAACTCTCGCTGCGTAACCCGCTCGACACACACCAGGATTCGGTGGACGCAGCCAACGCCAAGGGTCTATACAAGGGCGGTACCCCGCCCGCAGCAGCTCCGCGACGGGCGTCGGTGCGTCCCGTAAGGCAGCCGAAGACTGAGAAACCGCCTCCCTCTCCATCGGTCCTCAGTGTAGAGGTTTATAAAGGTGACAAGAAGACTGTCGTCCCGTTGCCGGAACAAAGCAGTGAAGACCCCAAGTAGTCGGAGAGCAGTTTCGGACCGCGCGTTCGGTACGTTCGATAGCAGGTTTCCTCCTGTGGAGAGGAATCACACGATGAAGGTTCGCACGACACTTTTCGTAGCGGTCGCACTGTCGTTTCTGTTGCCGGTCTTCGTTCTGCCAGGGTCTGGCCTGGCCGAGGCGCTGCTCCAACAGCCCGCGCCTCAGGCGCCTCAGGAACCAACTCCACCGGCCACCGCTCAGACCACTCTCCCGCCGCAGTCGGCTCAGCCCCAAGGTTCGGCTCCGCTGCGCGTCATGGTCGACAAGTCTCTGCTCATCAATACCACCGAGCGAATCAAGCGCATCTCGGTGACCGATCCTAGTGTCGCGGATCCCACCGTACTTACTCCCACCCAGATCCTGGTTCACGGGCGAGCCCCGGGCGAAGTCTCCCTGATCATCTGGGACGAAAACGAACGCTCGCGCAGCTTCGATCTCCGCGTGGACGTGGATGTCAGCGCCTGCGCCGAAGAAGAACATCGCGTCTTCCCCGAGGAACAGATCTCCGTCACGCCTTCCCGCGCCGCCATTGTTCTCTCCGGCCACGTTACGACCGAGGATGTCGCCAAGCGTGCCGGAGAACTGGCGTCCGCTTATTCGAAGAATGTTGTCAACGTGCTCACCTTCGGTCCCGTAGGCGCGCAGGAAGTCCTGCTGGAGGTGAAGTTCGCCGAGGTCGACCGCACCGCGTTGACCCAACTGGGGGCCAATATCTTTTCCACCGGCGCCGGCAATTTGGTCGGAACCTCAACCACCGGCCAATACGGCGGCTTCGCCTCCCAATCGATCAGCCAAACTCAAGGACAAAGCCCCCCGTTCGCAGCCACCCAAACCATCAGCAACGTTCTCAATCTGTTTCTGTTTCAGCCCAATATCCATCTGGGCACCGTGATCGAGGCGCTCGCAGACCAAGAATCTGCTCCAGATTCTGGCCGAGCCCAATCTCATCGCGGTCAATGGCAAGAAGGCCAGCTTCCTCGCGGGCGGCCAATTCCCCTTCCCCATCGTGCAGCCCGGTGCAGGGATTTACCGCCGTGACCATCTCCTTCAAGGAGTTTGGCGTGAGGCTCGAATTCACCCCCGTGATCATGCCCAACGGCAACATTCACCTCACGGTCGCTCCCGAGGTCAGCACGCTGGATTTCGCCGACGCGCTCACCATTTCCGGCTTCACCGTCCCGGCTTTGAGCACGCGCAAGGCTGAGACCGAATTCGAGTTGCGGGATGGGCAAAGTTTCGTCATCGCCGGCTTGATCGATAATCGCGTCACCGATATTTGGAACAAGGTTCCCGGCCTGGGCGACATTCCGATCCTGGGTGCTTTTTTCAAAAGCAAGAGTCTCCAGAAGAGCAATTCGGAGCTGATGGTCCTGTGTACGGTGCACCGGGTTTCGCCCAATACCGAAACCCCGCCCGGACCGAAGAATCCGCAACCTTTCATCAACAACGACAAGTTCGATGGAAAAAAGCCTTCGGGGAAATAGACCCATGGGCGCGACGATAAGGCGAATGAACTGGGAACTGGGAACTGGACACTGGCAACTGGGTTTGGAGGAGTGGAGCGTAGGTTATGCCCGAGCTTTCAGTCGTCATCGTGGCCACTGACAATGAGCAGCGCACCGTGCTCCAGGTGTTGGTGGACGGCACCAGCGTGGCCCGCACGGTCCATACCTGCGCCAGTTTCCCGGTAGCGGCATCGGATCCGGTCATGCGGCGCGTGCAGGCGGCTACTCCTGACGTCATGCTGGTCGATATCCCTGCCGATAATCCCGCCGCGGCCATGCGCGCCATTGAACTTCTGCACCAGGAACTGCCCGACTCGGCCGTGTTCGCCATCGGAAATCTCAACCAGCCGCAGGTCATCGTGAGTGCCATGCGCGCCGGCGCTCGCGAGTTCATCGAGCGCCCCACCACCACCACCGATCTGCTGGAGGCTTTTGTCCGCCTGACCACAGCCCAGCGCCGGGTTCAGAAGGAAGGTCCCCGCGGTAAGGTGTTCACCGTCGTCAATGCCAAGGGCGGCAGCGGAGCAACCACTGTGGCCGTCAACCTCGCCCTGGCGCTGCAGTCGGCCCATGGCCACACCGCTCTGGTGGACCTCGCGCCTCTGGGTCACACCGCGCTGCATCTGAATCTCAAGCCCTTGTTCAATCTGGCCGACGCCACGCGCAATCTCCACCGCATGGATAGTTCCCTGCTGGAAAGTTTCATGACCCGGCATAGCGGCGGCCTGCAGTTGCTGGCGGGAACCAACGCGCCGGCCTCCATCGAACCATCGACCGCCGAGTTTGTGCGGCTGTTCGACATGCTGGTAACGCACTACCGTTATGTGGTCGTGGACAACTCTTCGCCGCCTCGATGCCGCCAGCCGCCTGGTCGCCAACTTGTCAGAATGCGTGCTGCTGGTGGCCTGCACCGACGTGGCCTCTCTGTGGAGCGCGGCTCGCGTGCAACAATATCTGGGAGAAACCGGCAACCGCGAACGCGTGCGGCTGGTCCTCAACCGTTTCCGCAAGGTGCCGGGCTTCAGCGAGGCGGATGCGGAAAACGCTGCCGGCGTCAAATTGTTGTGGCGCGTCCCCAATCAATACTTCGCCATCTCCTCGGCCATTGATCGGGGCACGCCGGTGATGGAGCAAAGTCACACCGAGATTGCCCGTTGTTTTTCCGGGCTGGCGCAACGAATTGACCCGCAATGACGTCGACGTGAAACGCGCCGCCTGGTCTCTGTTTAAGACGGTGTATTACGACATTACTTATGGCCAATCTGCAGACCTTCGAGCACAGCGAGTACCAGCAGGTAAAGTCCGACCTGCATCGCAAGATCCTCGATCGCCTGGATCTGGAAAAACTGGGCCGCTCCACCGGCGATTCGGCCCGCGAAGAAGTTCTCGTCCTCATCCGCAACTCGGTCAACAGCGAAGTTGTTCCCCTCAGCTTCGCCGAGCGCGAGCGCCTGTCCCGCGAAATTCTCGACGAGATCTTCGGCCTCGGTCCGCTCGAACCCCTGCTCAAGGACCACACCATCTCCGACATTCTGGTCAACCGCTTCGATAAGGTTTACATCGAGCGCGCCGGCAAGCTGGAATTGACCGGCTTGTCCTTCAAAGACAACCAGCACCTCATGCAGATCATCGAGCGCATCGTCTCCCGCGTGGGCCGCCGCGTCGATGAATCTTCTCCCATGGTCGACGCCCGCCTGGCCGATGGCTCCCGCGTAAACGCCATTATTCCTCCCCTCGCCCTGGACGGCGCTTGCCTTTCCATCCGCCGTTTCGGACGCGATCCGGTCACCGCCCGCAACATGATCGAGAACCACACCCTCACCGAGGCCATGCTCGAACTTCTCTCCACCATGGTGAAGGGACGCTTGAACCTGCTGATCTCGGGCGGCACCGGCGCCGGCAAAACCACTTTGCTCAACGTGCTTTCCGGCTACATCCCCAACGTGGAGCGCATCGTCACCATCGAAGACGCCGCCGAACTGCAGCTCAAGCAGGAGCACGTGGTCCGCCTCGAAACCCGCGCGCCCAACATCGAAGGCAAAGGCGCGGTCCGCCAGCGCCAGTTGGTCATCAACAGCCTGCGTATGCGTCCCGACCGCATCGTCGTCGGCGAGGTCCGCGGCGAAGAAGCCTTCGATATGTTGCAGGCCATGAATACCGGCCACGAGGGTTCGCTCACCACAGTCCACGCCAACTCTGTGCGCGACGCCCTGGCCCGCGTGGAGAACATGGTCTCGATGGCGAACCTCAACATTCCCGAGCGCGCCGTGCGCCATCAGATTGCCTCCGCCATTCATGCTGTCGTGCAGGTCGCCCGCTTGTCCGACGGCACCCGCAAGGTTATCTCGATTTCCGAGGTCACCGGCATGGATGACGAATCCATCGCCATGCAGGATATTTTCGTGTTTGAACGGCGCGGCATTGACGAAAACGGAAAGGTGCGCGGAACCTTCCGCGCCACCGGAGTCCGTCCCGCAGTTTGCCGACCGGCTGGCCACTGGGGGCGCGCGACTGCGCCCGGCGTTATTTGAATCGAAGACTGAGATTTGAGGGGGATGGCATGAAATGGTGATTGCTGATTGAAAACCCGAGTCGAATGGGTTGTACAAGTCAACAAAAGAATCAACAAGCAATGGTCATAGGCACTTGCAGCAACTTCCGAGAATTTTTGAGTTAGAGAACCACGGTTTATGTCCGCACTCTTGATTGCTCTTCTCGTGTTCGTCGTGGTTGCCCTCGCAACCTTCGCCGGCGCGTCTCTGATCGACCAGCGCCGCGCCCAGGCTCGCCTTATCAAAGATCGTCTCGCCACCGTGCAGAAGGCGCCGGAACGCGAGCCCGACGAAGAACTCGCCTTGCTGCGCGATGAGCAACTCAGCAAGATTCCCGCCCTCGACAGCCTGCTGCGCCGCTCCGCGCGGGTTTCCGCCATGCAGGAAGTCGTTGTTGCAGGCGGGCATGAAATTTCGCGCGGGCAACTTTCTCGTGCTGTGCATGGTCTGCGGCATTCTGGCCGGACTCGCGGCTTTGGTCTTGAGCAAGAATCCTGCCATCGCCTGGGCCGCCCTGATCATCGGCGCATTCCTTCCCTATGCGTTTGTGTCCTACCGCCGCCAGAAGCGTTTTGAAAAAATCGAGGAGCTTTTTCCCGAGGCGATCGACACTCTGGCCCGCGCCGTCCGCGCCGGACACGCCTTCACCACCGCTCTGGAAATGATTTCCAACGAAATCTCCGAGCCTCTGGCCAGCGAATTCCGCAAACTGTTATGAAGAGCAGAAGTTCGGCATGCCGGTTCGCGATGCCCTCATGAATCTCACCGAGCGCGTGCCCCTGGTGGACGTAAAGTTCTTCGTCACCGCCGTCATGCTGCAACGCGAAACCGGCGGCAACCTCGCCGAAATCCTCGACAACTTGTCCTACGTGATCCGCGAGCGTTTCAAGATTCAGCGCCAGGTGCGGGTTCACACCGCGCAGGGCCGCCTCACCATGGCCTTGCTCATGGCCATGCCGCCGACGGTTGTGGCCGTTCTGCTGGTGTTCAGTCCGGAATTTGTCCGGCCGCTTTTTTATGATCCCATCGGCCATATCTTGCTGGTGGGGAGCATTACCTTGCAAACCATCGGCTATTTCGTGATCCGGAAGATTATTAAGATTCAGGTTTAGATCAGGTTTAAAGATAGTCTAACATGGCTGATTCTCACCATCGTCGTATTCGTGACCGTCGTGCTGGTGGTGTTTGCCTTCGGCGCGGCCGTGGTCACGCCCAGTTCCGTGCTGGGAGCCCGCCTGCGCGCTCTGGGCGGGCAGCCGGTCCAGATCCCCGAGAAACCGGCGGCGAAGGTGAGAGAGCGGCTGGAGCAGGCCCTCGATCCCATCAGCAAGGCCATTCCGCTGTCTCCCTCCGACGTCTCCCGCACCCGCGCCTGGCTGATCCAGGCCGGACTTCGCGAGCCGCGCCATGTCAGCTACTATTTCGGCGCCCGCCTGCTGTTGGCGTTTCTTGGCCTGGCCGGGGTTGTGGTTTTTTCCGGCTTCCATAGCCTGTCCTTGCTGGTCTGCGTTCCCGCGTTCGGTTTCTTTCTTCCCCGCTTCTTCCTGAAGCGCATGATCAAAGACCGCCAGCAGCGCATCCGCATCGCCCTGCCTGATGCTCTCGACCTCACCGTGATTTGCGTCGAAGCCGGATTGGCCCTCGACCAGGCGTTGATGCGCGTGGGCAAGGACTTGCATCACGCCCATCCCGACCTCAGCGAAGAATTTCACTTCGTCAACCTCGAGATGCGCGCCGGCAAACCCCGCGCCGAGGCGCTGCGCAATCTTGTCGACCGCACCGGTGTGGATGACATTCGCTCTCTCGTGGGCACTCTCATCCAGACTGATCGCTTCGGCACCAGCATCGCTCAAGCTTTACGGGTTCACTCGGACTCTTTGCGCACCGCCCGCCGTCAGCGGGCCGAAGAGCAGGCTGCCAAAACCACCATTAAGATGGTGCCTCCCCTCGTTATATTCATTCTGGTACCGTTCCTTGCCGTCACGGTCGGTCCGGCACTCATTCAGGCCTATCGCTCCGTATTCGGGAAGTGAGCAGCCACCGGGTCACATCCAAACGAGGAACCCAGGAGTGCTCATGCCGGGATTAGTCCCTCACGGCCAGGCTTTCAACCAAACCCGCCAGCTCTATCTCGCCACCGACCTCGCAGTGGCCCAGACGCACTGGTCCCGCTTGCGTGGCCTGCTCGGCGCTTCCGGGGATGACTTCCGTAACGGCTGCGGGCTCTGGATTCGTCCCTGCCGGGGAGTTCATACTCTTGCTATGCGGTTCCCCATTGACGTAGTCTATTTAGACCGCGCCGGGACGGTGGTACATCTCGAGCACAATCTCCAGCCTTGGCGCTTCTCCCCCGTCCGAATGCAGGCGGCCTCAGTCCTGGAGTTACCCAGCCACATGGTAGCCAGAACAGAAACTGCGTTGGGCGACAGAATCGAAATCAAGATGAAGGAGAGTGTCTAGCCTCGTTTCCATTCGCTGCACCGAAGCCAGATCAACACACTCGCACTTGGCCGAAGCTCTCCAACTCGAAGAGATCGCGATCATCCAGCTTCATGACGCGCCGAAGTTGCTGGTCGAGTGGTCCTCGCGCTGGGATGAATTCGTCACCAGCATCGGTCCGGCTTTTGCCCGCTCAGGTCCCCGCCTGGCTGGGGAAGCTCCTCACGGTATTTTCCCCTACCGGGGCATGCTCGCTTCGTTCTTGCTGGAAGCCCTTCTAATCTTCGTTGTCATGGTTCTTCCGCGGCAGATTGCTAAGCTCCGTCCCTACGCTCCATCCCAGCTGCGCCCCTACGAAGTTATTTATTACTCCGGCGACGAACTGCCGCGCACCGAGGACCTCGGCGGCGCTCAGTCTGGCGCCAACGGCCACGCCGGCGGTCAGGAAGCGCATCACCGCACCCAGACCATTCACGTGGCTCGCGGCGGTTCGCTGGCGGCGGAAGTCGTCGACGCTCCTAACCTTAAACTCCTTCCCTCCACGGACGCAGTCGCCAACCTGCTTGCCTTTAAGTCCACCCCCGGCCCGCCCCCTGCGGAAGGCCTGCATTCTGCTCTCACTGCTCCCAGTCTTCCCGCCAACGTGATCGCTCCCGCGCCGGTCAACATCACCAGCGATCAGTCCCGCGGCGGACTCACTCTCGACTCCGTCGTCCCTCCGGCTCCCAGTATCTCTACCGACAAATCACGACGCGCTCCTGCTCTGAATGCAGCCGTCGTGCCTCCCGCGCCCGACGTCCGATCCGAGCACACACTCTTTGCGCCATCGCTGGATTCCAACATCATTGCCCCGGCCCCCAATGTTTCGCGGGAACGCACCTTGGCCGCACCGTCTTTAAACCCCAACGTGATTGCTCCGGCATCCACGCGTGTCTCGCGCGACCATGCCCGTTCCACTCCGGCACTCAACGCCAGCGTGATTCCGCCCGCGCCTGCGGCCATCGGCCGCGAAGTCTCGCCCTCGCGGGTGCAGATGAACAGCGCCGCAGTCGTGCCTCCACCAGTTTCGGCACCGGAGCGCGAGGCTGGCCGCAATGCGAAACTCAACCTTCCAGCGCCCTCCGTCATCGCACCCCCGCCATCCGCCGATTCCGCGCACGACCTGCGCCGGCTGGAAAGCGGCAACGCTGGCGCCACCTCGCCCACCGTGGTTCCGCCGCCACCAACACAAGCTGGCAGCGGATCGTTCGTGAGCAGCATCATCGGCAAGCTTTTCGGCACCCAGGACGTTGTGCCGCCTCCACCCACCGTCTCCTCAGGAAGCGCCTCAGGAACTGGCCGCAGCGCCGCGGGCGCACCCGGCGGATCCCTCGGTAGCAACGTCATTCCGCCTCCACCCCAGGTCGGAAGTTCGCTAGGAGGTTCGACCGGAGGCTCCGGCACGGCAGCCCGAGGCTCGGCCTCTGGAAGAGCTCAGGGCGCGTCCCTCGGCGCAACGAACGTAATCCCTCCGCCTCCATCGGTCACAGGCTCAGACACGGCCACGGCTCGCCATCCGGCTCGGGAAATTCCGGCGGATCTGGCAACGGCGCTCTTGTCGCGAGCAATGTCATTCCGCCACCTCCCTCTGTCGGCTCAGGTTCCGGCCTCTCCGGCTCCGGTAGAAGAGGCTCCGGCCTCGGCGGTCCCGGCGACGCCGGCTCAGTTCTCGCTCCTCCCGAAGGCGCAGGCGGAAATGGCGACAACTCCGGAGTAGTGATCTCGACCGAACCCGGCTCGAAAGTCGGAATCCCCGGCAGCGGCGGCAAAGGCTCGCTCGCGATGTCTCCCGGCGGGGGAGACAAGCCGGGTCTAGGCGGTTCCGGCGGAGGCTCAAGCATCGGTCACGGCGAAGGCCCAGGCAGCGGTTTGACCAGAGAAAAGACCGGCGAAGGCTCAGGCGCTGGCAAGACTGGAACCGGCCCCGGCTCCGATCCCAATGCGCGTGCCGGAATCTCTCCCACCCTCGGTCCCGGCGGTGCAGGCACCGCTCCGACCGGCACTCCCGCCGTGCCCGGCGTCGACGTTCGCGGCGGCAGCACCAGCACCGTCGTCACTCTGCCCAGCTTCGGATCGGAAGGCGGCAGCGATCCCAATCTTCCCGGACGCTCTTCAGTAAAGCAGCAGCAAGGGCCCGGCAATCACCATCGTCGCCACGTCGAGTTCCGGCGGAGGGTTTGATTTCTACGGCAAGCTCCCCGGCGACAACTACACAGTCTATGTGGATACGGCGATCGGAACGGTAGTGATGCAATTCGCCGAAGCCGATCCCGCCTCGCATCCTCACGCCGGAGCGCTCATCGGCCCGCAAAGCCTGCGCACCGATCTACCCGCGGACCTTCCCCACGCCCGCGTCGTCATCAAATGCAAACTCGACGCTTCCGGCAACCTGAAGGATCTCCAGGTCCTCGAACCCGGCCCAGCCGCCATGACCGCGAAAATCATGGCTGCCCTGCCCACCTGGAAGTTCCGCCCCGCCATGCACGGTGTGCAGCCGGTTGAAGTGAACGCCATCCTCGGCTTCAACATCGACACCAACGACCGCTATTAACGCTGAGGCTAGCCCATGTCACATCGAACCTTGTCATCTACAGCCCCAACCGCCGATCATGGCAGCCGAGGGCAGCGCGCGAATGCGATTTATTCTCCCTTCGCGCAGAGCTAAAGCTAAGCTCCATGGTGTCAAGATTTCCCGCCGCTTATTGATTCTAAGAGATTACTTTGCATTTTCTCGCTAACATCATGATTCCAATAGGCTAGCTAGGAATGGGGTACCCCGGCTTCGCACATAATCTGGTCGCTGCACAATAACAGGCTATTCCGCACAAAAATCCTTCTCCTTAGACCGAGTTCCCGGCCAACCTTTGCCTTTCGCCTTCTTTTCCTCTAGCGTTCTGCAGCGCGGAATGGAACTGGCAGCAACTCACACGATTCAGCAAAAGGCTGGAATATGGATCGTGCCGTCGCAAACTGGCAAGGGAACGTACCGAGTTCACCTGATGCCGAAGATTGCATCTTGCACTTGTCCCGATTTTGAAACTCGCGGGGTGAACTGCAAGCACCTCTATGCTGCACGCTTCGTGATGAGACGCGAACAAAATGCCGATGGCAGCGTCATCGTGACCGAGAGCGTCACCCTGACGGCCGCGAAGCGAACCGCTTACCCGCAAGCTTGGTCTGCATACAACGAAGCGCAGACAAACGAGCAAGATAAATTCCAATCCTTGCTCCATGACCTATGCTCTGGCCTTGTTTCCACTCCAGCCAAGAATGGCCGTCCGCGCCTGCCCCTGGCGGATGCCGTTTTCCACGTCACATTCAAGGTTTACAGCACCGTTTCGCAGCGCCGTTTTATGTCCGACCGGAGAGAGGCACACAGGCGCGGATACATTTCCAAAGTGCCGCACTTTAACAGCATCCCCAATTACCTTGAGCGTCCAGAATTGACCGCGAATCTCCAAAGACTTCATCACGCAGACCAGCTTGCCACTCAAGGCTGTGGAGTCTAACTTCGCTGTAGACTCCAGCGGATTTACTACTTGCCGTTTCACTCGCTGGTTTGACCACAAGTACGGGCCGGTGAGAGAGCAACACGATTGGGTAAAGGCTCACCTGATGGTCGGCACCAAGACCAACATTTTCAACGCCGTGGAGAATTCACGGACGACACACAAACGACTCCAAGTTGCTCCCGGCTCTGGTTAGCAGCACCAGCGCATAACGTTCAGATCGCGGAGGTCTCGGCAGACAAGGGTATGCAAGCAGGGCGAACATGGAAGCGTCGCCAGCGTGGGAGCAGTACCGTATCCTTCCCCTCCCATCACAGAGGCAATGGCGGGGGAACGTGGGAGAAGATGTATCACTATTTCCAATTCAGGCGCGATGAGTTTTTGCAGCACTACCGCAAGCGCAGCAACGTTGAATCCGCGTTCTCCATGATGAAGCGAAAATTCGGAGAGGGTCTGCGGAGCGAGACCGAGGTTGCGATGGTCAACGAAACGCTCTGCAAAATTCTCTGGCATAACCTTGCGGTGCTCATTCACGAAATGTGCGAACTAGGCATCGATCCTGTATTCTGGCCTAACAATTCGGCTACTGCCTTAGGTTTGTGACGTTGTTTCAATCTCCCATTAAGGACCCTTCCATGGCCGCCGCTCGATATGCCTTTGCTGTCGCGATCCTGATTGTTCTTGGAAACTCTCCAGCGAAACGTTCGTGGATCGACACGATAAAGGACATAAAGAAATCGGTCGTCCCAGTCGTCTGTGGGTATGCCGACAACAAAGGTAAATGGATTATTGCTGACATCGAAGGCACTGGATTCTTTGTTGACCGTAGAGGAAGATTCGTCACCGCTAGTCATGTATTGGATGGCTTGGATACCTTCGTAAGACAGACGCCCAAACATCCCTGCGAGTTCGCCATTTACATACCAGATGAAGGATGGGAAAAGGTTGGGAAAGTTATTAATTTCCAGTATTTCATCTTCAACAGATGCACTAGGTCCACTAGCGCCGATGTTGCAGTTTGCAAGTTGGTCGAGAATCCTTTCACCAGTCCGCGCCTTGCAAAAAACCTTATCCAAGAAGTCAGTTTTGATACTGGGGAAGTACCCGATGGAACCGCAGAAGCTTTTACCGGATTTCCTCTTGAGAGAACTACCCCAATAACATCCATTGGCAGCGTAGCTGGTCGGGCCGCTCTGGATGACAACGATCCTTGGTTTTCTTACCTGCTCGACAAAACGGCTTGGCTTGGAGCAAGCGGTAGTCCGGTATATACAGAAGGCGGCAGAGTCATCGGAATGATAGTTCGCACCGGGACCGATGAGGCCGCTGGAATCGGTATTGCGCAATGTTCTACCGCCATTCTGGATTTCCTGACCCGTACCCAAGTTGCAGAAGAAAAGCAAAAGGAAGGCAAACCCTAGCCATTCAACTGGCTGCACAAAAAGTCTACATCTTGCACAAAAAGTCACTGTTTCTCCCTAGTTGTTGTGCAAAGCCGGGGTACCCCAGCTCGGATGTCGCACGGCGGGGAGGTGAGCGGCGAAAAGCAACTTGAATCACGGTTCTGCTCGAAATCGGCGTGGAATCGTAGACTCTGATTGCGGGACATGTCCAACTGAATGGCATCAGCAACGGTTCAGATCCGCCTCACGTCAGGGTATGAGAGACGGGCAAGCAGGAAATAATCCCAAAGTAAAGGGTTGCCAACCATCCGAGAGAGGCAACCGGAAGCATTTCTCGTCCACCGTGCGGTCAAATCCGCATAAGTTTGTTCAGCTCCGGCGTTGTAACGCACCGGTCAAGGAAACCGAACTGGCCGGTGTCTTTCAGCTCGCATGCAGCGTCGAGCAAACCGGTCATTGCCGCGCGATAGAGCGAGGTCGCAAGGCTGATGCGTTTGACGCCGACCGCGGCGAGTTCACCCACGGAAAAGGATTTTCTGACGCACTGCCGGCGGCATGCCGATATACGTAGTCTCCATACGGGTGCTCCTTTCGGTAGAGTTTTGCGCACTCAAACCCTACCTCAGGCGCCCTTTTATAATGCGTAATCTGAAGGGAAGGGCGCCCGCCAACCACCCGAAATCACATCGTCCGGTGGAATCGGTCGCGCCGGGCGCTTCTGTTCTAATGGCTGGTCCGCGCACGCATAAGCGGCGCTCGCGCGGCTTTTGGCGAACTCCCGAACGCGTTTTTCTCGGTCTAGACTCAGGGGATGCGAAACCTTAGAGACAAGTTTGTCGCCGGGTTTTCCTTCGTTGTGGGCCTCCTAGTTCTGCTCGCCGTAGGCATTCCGTTCCGCGCTCAGACCAACCTCCGCTACGGCATAGCCGAAACAAAAGACGTAATGGTTGCCATGCGCGACGGAGTCAAACTGGCAGCGGACATCTACCGCCCTACGCAAAACGGCCAACTGGTTGACGGCAAGTTTCCGGTAATTCTGCTGCGCACGCCCTACAACAAGGAAGACTCTGCACAGATTGCGAACTCCTTTGTCCCTCACGGATACGTCGTCATCCTGCAGGACGTGCGCGGTCGCTACAAATCTGAAGGACACTGGCGTCCGCACGTGGATGACCCCAACGACGGATTCGACACGGCGCAATGGATCGGCTCGCAACCGTGGTGCGATGGCGGCATCGGCACTCTTGGTTCGTCCTACGCTGGAGCGACGCAACACGCCCTCGCCATTGGCAATGCCCCCTATATCAAGGCGATGGTCCCCCGCAATGCAATGTCGGACTATGGCCGGTATGGTGTCCGCCATAACGGAGCCTTCGAACTGCGATTCTTCAATTGGGTATTCACCCTTGGCAATGCCGCCGGAACTCCAGACGCGCTCCCGGCGGCCAAACGTGCCGCAAGCGATCCCGCCGCTGTGAAAGCTCTTGTCGACATGGGCAATCAAGTCCGCGAGTACGTTCGAGCCCTGCCCTTGCGCCCCGGCACAACTCCGCTCAAGTTCGCTCCCGATTACGAGACTTGGCTGATCGAAGCGATGAGCCATGGCGATTACGACGATTTCTGGAAGAATTCCGGAGCCAGCGTCATCGACCACCTCGCCGAATATAAGGATGTCCCCGAATACCCCACAACCGGCTGGTACGACTCCTGGGGCACGCAAGTTGCCAACCTCAATTACGTCGAACTGCGCAGGACCAAGAAAAGCCTGCAGCGGCTGATCATCGGACCATGGATCCACAGCAGCGAGAATCTCAGCTACGCCGGGGAGGCGCAGTTCACCGACGATGCGGCGCTCGATCTCACCGCCTTTCACCTGCGGTGGTTCGATCACTGGTTGAAGGGCGTCGACAACGGTGTCGATCACGAGCCTCCTGTGCGTATCTACGTCATGGGCGGAGGCGACTCCCACAAAACGCCCGAAGGCCGCATCTTCGTGGGAGGTCATTGGCGCGACGAAAAGGAGTGGCCGCTGGCTCGCACCGCCCTAATCCCTTACTATCTGCATGCGAACGGTGTTCTTTCGCCGGAGAAGCCAACAGAAGATCAGCCCATCACCTATCGGTTCGACCCGCGGAACCCGGTGCCGACGATCGGCGGCAATGTTTCCTCGCAAGGGACACTGATGTTCCAGGGAGCGGCTGACCAGCGGTGCCGCCTCGATTTTTGGCTTTGCTCCGACACGAAGCCGCTTTCTGCCCGAAACGATGTGCTGGTATTTCAGACGCCTCCGCTCGCCACTGACATTGAAGTCACGGGCCGGCTTATCGTAAAGGTGTGGGCGTCTTCAGACGCTCTCGACACCGATTTCACCGCCAAGCTGGTTGACGTCTATCCCCCGAACGCCGATTTTCCGTCAGGAGTAGACCTCAATATCGCCGACAGCATCGTGCGCGCTCGCTACCGTAGCGGTTTCGGCAAGGCGGAACTGCTGAAGCCCGGACAGCCCTACGAGTTCACCATCGAAATGTACCCGACCTCGCTGGTATTCAAGCGGGGCCACCGCATCCGTCTCGACATTTCAAGCAGCAACTTCCCCCGCTTCGACGTCAACCCGAACACGGGAGAACCGCTCAACAACAACCGCCGCTCGCAGGTGGCCGACAACACGATCTACCTGGACGCAAAGCATCCCTCTCATATTATCTTGCCTCTCATTCCAACTGAGGCGACGGATACGTCACACCATCGGAGTGAAGGCGATGACGGCATGCCTACGACCCCCTAAGCTTTCGGCGGAACACGCTCCTGATAGAACCATCCTTCGTTGGCTCGTGAATGCAGCATTCGTTAAATGAAAAAAAACGCAAATCCTTCATCGCTCCAGTGGTCGGCCAAACCATCTCGCACTGCCCCATCCTCGAAAAACTTGCTGGTGACGGTGTGAGGGGTTGTCTATAAAGCCGAGGACACGCGGGTGAATCGCTTCGTTGCTCTAGAGTTTCTTCCCGATAAAGTTGCACAAAACCAGCAGGCGCTTGCCCGTTTTCAACCCGAAGCCCAAGCTGCGTCTGTGCTGAGTCACCCCATTCCTTCGTCACTATTCGCCCTGGCTGGAGTCGATGCCAGAACGGTCAAGGCGATGCGGATTTGCATTTCATTTCTGAGCTGAAGTGCACAGAATCGCTTTCCCCTTGGTAGCAGAATCTCAGCTAAGCTCCCGGGGATCCGGTGCGCCGATATCGTGTCCGCGGCACATCTGAGCTTAGTCCCAAACACGTCGGCTTGGAGCGCGCTACGAGGATTCGAACTTCAACCCGGCCGCGCGCGTATCCTGTCTTCACAGCCAAGCTGCATGGGTGGACGGCGATAAAGGATGGAACAATGCGGCTCCCGCTCTTGATTCTGCATATCCTCGCTGGAAGCATCGGCTTGCTCACCGGCACGGTCGCTATGGCTGTGCGCAAAAGCGGTAGCCTTCACCGCGCATCCGGCAACGTCTTCACCGTCGCCATGCTGACCCTGGCCACCAGCGCTTCTGTCTAGCCATCCTGAAATCCCAGCAGGGCAACATCGTCGGCAGCATTGGCACCTTCTACCTAATCGGCACGGCCTGGCTTGCCGGACGTCGCGGAGAACGCACACGTCTGATTGACTGGAGTGCGCTTTTCATCGGTCTCGCCGGCGCAGTTGCGGCTATCGCCTTGGGCGTTTACACCCTCCACCATCCCGGCGGCGTCGACAAAACTACTGCTCCAGCCGGCATGAGCTTCTTCTTCGGTGCCATCTTACTGCTCGCCACTGCAGGGGACATCCGAATGCTCGCACGCGGTGGAATTTCGGGCCGGCAGCGCATCATTCGGCACCTGTGGCGCATGTGCTACGGACTGTTCATTGCGACAGGCTCTTTCTTCCTGGGTCAGCAGCAGGTTTTCCCGGCCTTCCTGCGCGGCTCCATATTCCTGACCCTAGCAGCACTTCTGCCGCTACCCCTACTGATCTATTGGTTCCTCCGCGTGCGGTTCAGCAAGGCTTACAAGAACCAGTTGTCGCCCAACCCGGTACCGGCGATCCCTTGAAGACGTGATTAATCGCAGGAAAGATCAGGTTCCGTAGAAATACATGGACGGTGCCGTTTTCGGCAGCACTGGCAACCCCCAAGGGAAGAGGGCGAACTCGTCCTCCAGGCGGGACGACTTGACCGCGCCAACGGTTCTTGCCACAAGACGTGAGTATCACCGGTGAGGCGAACCGCGACATGGAGTTGACTGTCGCCGGCTGGATCCAGTGGCCGCAAGTTTGGTCAGCGTTGGGATTCAGAACGCCGTGGAACTCGCCGTGGCCTACAGGAAAGACACAACTGATCGTGTTGCCCGCCGCCTTCACAGGGGTCCGCTGACCCACAATTTCGGCCTTCCATTCTCTCTCGCTACGGCTAATTGACAAACCGGACTGCCCCGGCGGTGAATAGTCAAAACGGATTCGAGATCAATGGAGGCTAGTTGCAAGAAGGGAAACAGCCATTTTCCTGAACTGGTAAGACTGAAGACTGGAAACTGGAAACCGGAAACTGAGAACTGCTACTTGGTCTGCAGACTCAGCCGAGCCAACAGCGCGTACGCCTTCCGGAACCAGAGACGCTCGCGCCGCCGCTGATAAGCCGGCATCGTAGGCCGTTTATCGAGGATTTTCTGGGTCCACTGCCGCGCTTCTTCGGCACGGCCCTGCGCCACAAGGAAAGTCGCGTAGTTGTAGTAGGTCTCGGAGCTGGTCGAAGTCTTCGTGGCTTGCTGAAAGAGGGCCTCGGCTTTTTCCGCTTGTCCGGTTTGCGCGTAGGCATGGGCCAGCAGGCCCTTTGCGCGCTGGAAGTCGTAGTTGGGATCGGCGGCAATGGCGCGCTCAAGATCCGGGACAGCCGCAGAAAAGTCTCCCAGCTCGATTTCCGCCACGCCCCGGCGGTAGAAGGGATCGGCCGAGTCGGTTCGCGACGAGATGGCCCTGTCGTAGCAGGCGCGGGCGCGGGCGAAGTCGCCGTCGTCGAGATAGAGCAGGCCAAGCTCTTCGTAGTTGCCGGCCGAAGGATTATCCAAAATGGCCCGCTCGAGTTCGTGAATCCGCCGCCGGCGCGGGAAAACTTGAAATTCAGTGCGCAGTAGGCCGGCGTCAGGAATGACCTCGGCCACAATATAAATCAGGGCCCCAATCCATCCCAGAAACAGGATGATGAAGATCCAGTAGGTGTCCGGCCGCCGGCGGATGAAGTGCACAATAGCCACCGCCTGCAGCACAAATCCCCATCCGTGCAAGAAAAAGAAAGGCGATCCCATGGAATGCGAAATATAACACGTCACACCGATTTCAAAAGATCTACCCCGGACCCCCTGTGGCCTTTTTGGTAAAGATTTTAAGCCCTAAGCACCAAGCGGTAAGCTACGACCAAACCCCTATGTAACAATTAAGAAGTGCGACCAACCAGTTTGCCGACAAATCCCGCAACTCCAATTGTCGAGGCCCACCCCCATTCGCCTGATCGCATCCGATATCGACGGCACATTGCTCAATCCGCAATTCCAGATTTCCGAGGACGATCTGACCGCGCTGCAGCGGGCTCATGCTGCGGGAATCGAAATCGTCCTCGTGACCGGACGTCGCCATACCTTCGCTTTGCCCATCGCTAAGCAGCTCGGTTTTGATCTATGGCTGATCAGTTCAAATGGCGCCGTAACCCGCTCGCTCTCCGGAGAAACCTTCCATCGCGACCTCATGCCCCGCGAAACGTGCCGCGAACTCTGCACCTCCATGCAAGCTTTCCGTGGCAATACCGTTCTTACCTTTGATAAGGAAACCAAGGGCGCAATCGTGCTGGAGCACCTGGACGATTTGAACGCCAGCATCCGGCGTTGGCTGGAGAAGAACATGGCTTACATCGAGTTTGTCGTGCCCATCGAGCAGGCGCTGACCGCCGATCCCGTGCAATCCATGTTTTGCGGCTCGATGGTGCGCATGAGTGAAGCTCTGCGGGCGCTGGAAGGCTCCGGGATGGGCAACCGAATTACCGTTCTCCGCACGGAATACCCCAACCGGAATCTGTCCTTGATCGACGTGCTGAATGCGGGCTGTTCCAAGGGACACGCCCTCGAACGATGGGCCGTCCATCGGGGCTTCCGGCGCGAACAGGTCATGGCCATCGGTGACAACCACAATGATGTGGAAATGCTTGAGTTTGCCGGACTTCCGGTTATCATGGGGAATGCCTGCGAAGAGCTGCGCGGTCGCGGCTGGAGGGTAACCCTCGGCAATGATCAGTGCGGCGTAGCCGCTGCCGTGGCAGAAGTGGTCAGCGGGTAGAATGTCTGACATGAAGAAGGGGATCCAGATCGGGGGGTGGGCGGCAGCGATCACTCTGCTCGCGCTGACGGTTCTTCCCTGCCCGGCGGCCGACTCGGCCGTGCTGCGCAATGGATTCTCCATCCGTCATGAGCGCCGGCAAGTGATTGGGACGATCACGCGTCTGTATGTCGATGGGGACGATTCGAGTTTTGTCGATATACCAACCGAGGAGATTGATCACTTCGAAGCAGTGCGCGGTTGAACCAAAGCCGGAAGAGCCCGCTTCGCAACCCGGGTTGCGAACCCTCGAAGGGGAACGCCGGGCATCCGCTTGATTTAAATGAGGTTGTAAAAACAGCGAGTGGAACCTACCGCCTGGACCCGGATCTGGTGAACAGCGTGATTCGCGCCGAGAGTGGCTTCAACGTGCGGGCAGTGTCGCCGAAGGGTGCGCAGGGACTGATGCAGTTGATGCCCCGGACCGCGTCGGAATTGGGTGTGCAAAATGCCTTCGATGCGCGCGCCAATGTCGAAGGGGGCACACGCTATCTGCGCGAACTGCTGGAGCGCTATGACTTCGATCTGATCAAAGCGCTGGCCGCCTACAACGCCGGTCCGCAGCGGGTCGAGCAGTATGGCGGCGTGCCTCCTTACCACGAGACTAGGGCCTACGTTGCCCGCATCGTGCGCGACTTCAACAAAAAGAAACTCGCCGCGAAGGCCGCAACCCAGCCGGTGACTCAGAAGAGTTCAGGAAGCAAAACAACCGGAACTCATGTTGCGGCGACCAAGCCCCACAAGTCCATCCCGCAAACCCAGGCGAAGGCAAATCCCGCACAGAGCAGCGCGCAGAACTAGCCAAGCTTTTCAACCCCCATCCTCGTGGCCACGGTTAGAGGATCGAGCGCAGCACGCCGCCGTCGGCGCGTAGCGCCGTTCCTGTTCGCCGCGGAAGAAAGGGGACTGCAGCGCCCTCAAGAGCGAGCCCCCTTCTGCAATGGCGTATCCAATGCCCGCCGACGATCCGGTGATAAGTGCGCGCTTCCCTTCGAGTTCTAAGTCCATGACAATTCGATGTGGAAGCCAGAGATCGGTGATTCAGAGTGCCTGCCTCTGGTTTGACCCTCCGAGCACACTCATTTACCTTGGGAGTGCCGTTTCCACTTCGCATTGCGAGGGTCGCGGCGCGAGGCTCCTCACCTTCATGGACAGAAAGCGCATCGTGGCCAGCATCGTGGTGTTCCTCATCCTGGCCGTTTTACTTTACTTGCAGGTTCGCGAATGGCAAGCCTTCGATTGGGGAAAGTTCCGCAGTCTTAGCCAGCAGATCCGGTGGCTACATGTGCTCCACGCTGTGGCGTGGATCTATTTCGGTTACGTCCTACGCGCTATCCGTTGGAAAATCTTTCTTCTGCCAGTCCGACCAAAGGCCTCATACACAGGGCTGATTGCCCCCACGCTTATCGGATTTACGGGCCTGGCGCTGCTGGGGCGCCCTGGAGAGCTCATTCGCCCCTACCTCATCTCCAAGCGCGAGAATCTCCCATTTTCCTCCCAGATGGGAGTATGGGCGATTGAAAGAATATTTGACATCGGAGCCTTCACGGTCCTGATGGTTTCGGCGATCTTTTTTCTTCCCGGCGCCATGCAGTCAATTCCGCACCCGGAGTATTATCACCAATTCCGCATCGGCGGTTTCTTGCTTATAGGGCTCGTGGTTGGTCTCTCGGTGGCGGCGATCGCGGTCAGCCGCAGGGGTGAGGCCATCGCGGCATGGTTTGAGAGACAATTTGCGCATTTAGCGGCCAATCTGGGCCACCGCATAGCGGAGAAGATTCGGGAGTTCGGAGCCGGGTTGCGTTTCGTCCACGGCCCGATCTCACTCGCATCGTCGATTATCGTGTCAGTGGGGATGTGGTTTGTTATCGCCGTGGCCTACCAGGAGGTTGCTCACGCCTACGGGACAGACGCCCTCGACATAGCCCGGCCACAAGTGCTGCTCTTGATGGGGGCCAGCATTTTTGGGTCGATGCTTCAACTGCCGGGCATAGGCGGAGGATCCCAGGTGGCGACGGTTGCTGCTCTCACCAAAATCTTCGACGTTCCCGCGGAAATGGCGGCAAGCTGCGCGATCTTGTTGTGGCTGGTCTGCTTCGTGGCAGTAATGCCCTTGGGTCTGGCTCTGGCGCACCGCGAGCGACTGTCGCTGCGTAACCTGTCCGACGAAAGCCATCGCGCCGAAGAGGCAGCCTTGGATCAAGGTGCTGAGAAGGCCCATCTGGGGCAGGGCGCTGAAAAGAAGCTATCGGCGCCTTCCGAGTCCGTGTCCGACGTTCTGAAAGAAGCTCGCGAAAAAGCCCGTATCCCCCGGGTCGATCCAAGATAGGCGCTGCGTTGCTGGCCAGGCGTTAGGTCCCTGCTACAATTTCGAGTGAGCATCGCGAGCGAAATAATCAGTGAGCTTGCAGCCTTAGCTTCGAAACAGCTACCTCATGAAATGTCCTTTTTGCGGATTTGCCAACGACAAAGTGGTTGACTCGCGGGAGAGCAAAGAGGCGGAATCGATCCGCCGCCGGCGCGAGTGCTTGAAGTGCGGCAAGCGCTTCACCACCTACGAGCGCATCGATGAAATCCCCTACATGGTGGTCAAGAAGGATGGCCGGCGGGAGAAGTTCGATCGCCAGAAGGTTCTGAACGGGCTGCTGCGGGCATGCGAGAAGCGTCCGGTGCCGATCAGCAAGCTGGAGCAGATTGTGAACGAGGCGGAGTCGTTCGTCATCGAGTCGCAGGAACGCGAGCGCAAGACCAGCGAACTGGGCGAGCTCATCATGAACCGCTTGCGGCGCTATGACAAAGTGGCCTATGTGCGCTTTGCCTCCGTGTATCTGGATTTCAAAGACGTGAAAGAGTTCATGAATGAGTTGAGGGATTTGGTGAAAGTTAAGGAGACGGTAGATGTTAAGGCGAAGAAGAGTGGCCAGTAACCAATGGTCAGTGGTCCGTAAACGCGAAGAGCGCGGATTATTTTTGGCTGGCCACAGATTACTGACCACTGGCCACTGAGTTCATCATGAGTCATAAAGTAACGCTGATACCGGGAGATGGCATCGGGCCGGAGGTGACCCGGGCGACGGTGCGCATTCTGGAAGCGACGGGCGTGAAGTTTGAGTGGGAGTCATTTGCGGTTGGGTCCGATGCCTTCGAGAAGTACGGCGAATACATTCCGAAAGAAGTAATCGAATCGATTGAGCGCACCCACGTGGGGCTGAAGGGGCCGGTGACGACGCCCGTCGGTGGTGGGTTTTCCAGCATCAATGTTGCGCTGCGCCAGAGATTTGAACTGTATGCGAACTTTCGCCCGATCCGGAATTTGCCGCATATTCCCACGCGTTATCCGGATGTGGATCTCATCATCGTGCGCGAGAATACCGAGAGCCTGTATTCCGGACTGGAGCACGAAGTGGTGCCCGGCGTGGTAGAAAGCTTGAAGATCATCACCGAGAAGGCCTCGACCCGCATTGCGAAGTTTGCTTTTGCCTACGCCCGCAAGAATCAGCGCAAGAAAATTCACGCCATCCACAAGGCCAACATCATGAAGCTGTCGGATGGATTATTCTTGCGCTGCTGCCGCAGCGTGGCCAAGGAATATCCCGAGATCACTTACGGCGAGCATATCGTGGACAACACCTGCATGCAGCTGGTGATGAATCCATATCAGTACGACATGCTGGTGATGGAGAACCTCTATGGCGATATTATTTCCGACTTGTGCGCCGCTTTTGTGGGCGGTCTAGGATTCGTGCCCAGCGCAAATCTTGGCGACCACTGCGCGATTTTCGAGGCTGTCCACGGATCGGCCCCCGACATCGCCGGCAAGAATCTGGCAAACCCAACCGCGCTGCTGCGGTCGTCGCTGCTGATGCTGCGCCATCTGGGCGAGTTCGATGCGTCCACGCAGATTCGTAATGCTTTGGAAAAGGTATACCGCCATCCCGAAAAGCTGACGAAGGATATTGGCGGCCTGGCGGGCACCTCGGAGTTCGCAGACGCGGTGATCGAAGAAATGGAGCGGGCGAAGGCCGCGCCCGCAGCCGTTCACTGAACCGTTTCATCTCATGCTCTGGGGCTTAGCTTGTCCTTTGTCATTAAGGCTAAACAGGCGCGATCCAATTGGGCGTGCCCCTCGCGATATGGCCCTCCTTAATTCATTTCCGCCATTGACTCTCGCCGCAGATGGGAGTAAATTCGGCGGTTCTGGGGAATCTGAGGGGATGGCGAAGACAACGCGCCGTGTGGGGGTAGTTCTGTTTCAGCTAGGCGGGCCGGACACGCTGGCTGCGATAGAACCTTTCCTTTATAACCTCTTCTGCGACCCCGATATCATTGACTTTCCCTTTGCCCGCATCGGGCGCAAAGCTCTGGCTAAACTGATTTCGACCACGCGCGCCCGTAAAGTGCGGCATCATTACGCGACCATTGGCGGAGGTTCGCCCATTCGGCGCTTCACCGAGCGGCAGGCACAGGCGCTCGAAGCGGAGCTCACGAATCGCGGTCTGGACGCGCGCTGCGTTGTGGCGATGCGCTATTGGCATCCGTTCACCAGCGAAGCCATAGCGGAGTTGAAGGCCGCGCAATGCGACGAGATTGTTCTGCTGCCCTTGTATCCGCACTATTCCTCAACCACCACGGGATCGAGTCTGAACGAGTGGCGGCGGCTGTTCCGCGGCAACGTTCCCGTGCACAACGTGGGCCCTTTCTATCAGCATCCGATGTATTTAGATGCGGTGATCGAAAAGATTGAAGAGGCGCTGGCGCGATTTCCGGTGCCGGCACGAGCCGAGATTGTTTTCAGCGCACACAGCGTTCCGATGTCGGTGATTGCGAAGGGTGATCCCTATCAGCGGCAGATTGAGGAAACGGTGCGCCTTCTGATGGAGAGCGGCGGATGGCCCAATCGTCACCGGCTCTGCTACCAGAGCAAAGTTGGAGCGAGCAAATGGCTGCAGCCTTCCCTGCACCGGACGCTGCACGTTCTGGCGGCCGAGAAGACGCGGGAAGTATGCATCGTGCCAGTGGCGTTTGTTTCCGATCACGTGGAGACGCTGGGCGAGATCGATCACGAAATGCGCGAAGAGGCGCGGCGGCTGGGCATGACGCAGTTCGAGATGAGCGCGGGCCTGAACGATTCTCCAAAGTTTATTTCGGCGCTGGGAGAGTTTGTGCTGGAAGCTCTGGGCGAGAAGCTTCCTGGCTGCATTCCGGTTCACGGGACGGTTAGGGCAGGTCGCCGCACCGGCGTTGGTGGCGGCCGACTAGCAGCAAAAGAAATTTCGTCGCGCGAAGATTTGTTTGACAAGTAGACGAGCACAGGAGGAGGAAGAGTCATGGCGGAGCCGGAGGGCCCGAAGCCCAGCCCGAATCCAGAGGCGGCAAAGCCCGCAGCCCCGGGCGCGGTGGATGCCACAAAGTATGTGGGCACGCCAGCGGTGGGAACCTCGAAGGCGGCGGCGTCCGCTGGGCTTTCCTCGACCGGTCCGTCGAACACTGACATCGACCGGCGGCGCCGGCGGCTGGTGTGGGTCGCCGTGACCGCGTTTCTGACCGCGTGGTTCCTCGCCTTCTTCCGATTCTTTCTTCCCCGCACTCTGTTCGAGCCCAATACCGTTTTCAAGATTGGCTATCCCTCGGAGTTCGCCCTGGGAGTCGACACCAAGTTTCAGCAGAAATACCGCATCTGGGTCGATCGCACTCCGGATCGCGTGTTCGTGATTTATGCGCGCTGCACGCATCTGGGCTGCACACCGGATTGGAAGCCGAGCGAGAACAAATTCAAGTGTCCGTGCCACGGCAGCGGCTATGACAGCGAGGGGATCAACTTCGAGGGACCGGCACCGCGTCCCATGGACCGCGCCCACGTAGAACTGGCGCCAGACGGACAGATCATCGTCGATACTTCGCGGCTCTATCAGTGGCCGAAGGGACAGCCCAGCAAATTTAATGATCCGGGAGCATTTCTGACTGGAGTGTAGCGCCGGCTTTCGCAAGGAACGAAGAGGCAATCATGGCTGACGAAAATAATCCGAACGGCAAGAACGGCAAAGTGGGTTTGGTCGATCGCGTCAAAGACGACATTCAATCGCTGAAGGCCGACATCCCCAGCCAAGGCGAAGGAGCAGATCGAGGGGCTGAAGGATCCGACCAAGACCCAGGTCTACACTTCGATCTTCCGCCACAAGCACGACGACACGCCGCGCAACCGGGCGCTGGGCGTGCTCTCCAACGTGTTCCTGCATTTGCATCCCGCCAAGATCAATCGCGATGCGGTGCGTTACAGTTACACCTGGGGCATGGGCGGAATCACGTTTTTTCTGTTCATCATCCTCACCTACACCGGCGTGCTGCTGATGTTTTATTACCACCCCAGCAAAGTGCAGGCGTTTCGCGACGTGCTTTATCTCGAGCACGACGTGCCCTTCGGAAAGATTCTGCGCAACATGCACCGCTGGGCCGCTCACTTGATGGTGATTGCCGTGTGGCTGCACATGTTCCGCGTATTTCTGACCGGCTCGTATAAAAAGCCGCGGGAATTTAACTGGAACATCGGCGTGTTGCTGCTGGTGTTTACTTTGTTGCTCTCGTTCACCGGCTATCTGTTGCCCGACGATCAACTCGGGTTCTGGGCGGTCACCGTGGGCACCAACATGGCGCGGGCCACGCCGCTGCTCGGACACGAAGGTCCGTTCGGCTCGATGCTGGGCATGACTCCATACAACGATGTGCGCTTCGGCCTGCTGGGCGGGTCGATCGTAGACGCGAATGCTCTGCTGCGGTCCTATATCTGGCACTGCATCGGCATTCCGATCGTGGCTTCGATTCTGATGATCGTGCACTTCTGGCGCGTGCGGAAGGACGGCGGAATTTCCGGTCCAGCGCCCGTGATGCTAGAAGCTGAAGCCGATAAGCAGCGCAGAGGCCCGAAGGCAGCAGGAGAGTAGCGGTCCGGAAGAAAAACAGATTCCGCACCGCGCTTTCAGCCCGGTTCGGAATGACAAAGGCTTTTTAGCGGTTGATGCGAGAAACTTTATGGACTGGCGACAACTTTGGGAGATTTGTTCGGCGCCGGACAACGTGCCGATCGTGGGCTTGATCCCCCTGCTGGCCTTCTACATTTATCTGGCCTGGAGGCAGGCGCACGCCAACGATGCGCTGATCGTGCAACTGGAAGGCGATGCCGCCCTGGCCAAGACTCATCACCGCAAGACCTGGCCCTTCAAGCCGGGCTGGCAGAAGGAAGTTCACGTCTGGCCGTTCTTGCTGCGCATTGAATTTCTCGCCGCCATCATCGTCACGATTATTCTGATGGTCTGGTCGATCACGCTGAACGCACCGCTGGAAGAGCCCGCCAATCCCAACTTGACGATGAATCCAGCGAAGGCCCCGTGGTATTTCCTCGGACTGCAGGAGATGCTCGTCTATTTCGACCCCTGGATCGCCGGCGTGGTCATGCCCACGATGATCATCATCGGCTTGATGGTCATTCCTTACATTGATACGAATCCGCTGGGCAGCGGCTACTACACCTGGAAACAGCGCAAGTTTTCGATTTCTACATTTTTGTTCGGCTTCATCATTCTGTGGGTCTCGATGATCATCATCGGAACCTTTATTCGCGGGCCCGGCTGGCAGTGGTTCTGGCCGGGGCAAACCTGGGATCACAATCGGCTGATCTATGAGGTGAACCGCGATTTGCCCGATATTTTTGGCATCACGTCGAACATGGCGAAGGCGGTCTTCGGTGCGGTCGTAGTCGGCGGCTATTACCTGCTCGGAGGTTTTCTCGTCTACTCCTTGTTCCGGCGATACATGGGGAAAGACTTCAAGCGCATGAGCCTGCTGCAATTTGGGATCACGCAATTCCTTTTGCTGACCATGGTGGCGCTGCCCCTGAAGATGGGGCTGCGGCTCTTGTGGCACATCAAGTATGTGTGGATTACGCCCTGGTTCAATATTTAGGTCTTGGGTGTCAGCTCTTGGGTCCTAGGCCCGAGCCAACACGTTCTGAGACAAACGAGATTTTGCGCCAAGACCTATGACCCGAGACCTACGACCTGAGACCCGATTTTTCGGAGGAAGCGGTGCCTGAACAACCCAACCCCGAGCAGGACCCGATCACAACTAAATCGTACGCCGCGTATTACCTGATCGCGATGGTGATTCTGATGGCGACGTTGTTCTGGGCCTTGTGGGACGAGGCGTGGGTACAGCGCCCGTGGAAGGCTTTCCAGGAGCAATGGAAGGACCGCTACAGCGCGTTTCTGAACACAGGCAAAATCGAAATCGGCCACATCGGAGAAGGATGTCGAGCAGAATCCGGATTACAGCGCGCTGAAACAAGCCTACGAGAAGACTTATCAGGATTCGAAGGCGCAGGCCGAGGAAGCGCGCAAGGCAGTCGACGATGTCAGCGCTCGCCTGCTGGCGGTGCAAAGCGTGTTCACCGACCGGCGGGCCTACGTGAACGCGCTCAGTTATGAAATCGAGACCAGCGACAGCGCGTCTTCGAAAGCCAGCAAGCAGAAGGAATTAGCCGAGTACAAGAGCAAGCTGGCGACCGTCGAGTTTCCCGACGGGAGCAAGAAACAATTCGACTTCCCGCATCTGGAGGAAACCTACAACGAGATTCGCGACGAGCGCACGAAAAAAAGCCTGGAACTCGGCGACGTGTTGAAGCCGGTCACGGCGGCCAAGGCGAAGCTGGACGAATACATTTCCGACCACATGGTCGACCTCACGCCCCAGCAGATTGATGGTCTGAAGAAGAGGGCGGCGGAGTGGGATCCAAAGATCGTGCAGATCAACGTGGCCGATGCCAATATCGTGGACCGGTGCGAGTCCTGCCACCTGAACGCGCGCGAGCCGCTGAAAATCACTCCGGCATCGATGACGCCGAAAGGCGAGAAGAAGCCGGATGAATACGCCGATGCGTTCGTCAGCCATCCTGAGCCCGAGTTATTGAAGATTCACGATCCCGGAGAAGTTCGGCTGCTCGCCCTGCCATCAGGGGAACGGACGCGCCACCACCAGCGTGGAGAAAGCGCACGGAAACTACGAGCACTGGCTGTGGCCGCTGTTTCCCAAAGAAAACGCAGAAGCGGGTTGCCAGAATTGCCATGCCGCCGACATGGTGCTGGTGAGCGGCGACGTCCAGTGGCAAACCATCAACAACGGCAAAGACCTCTTCCGCCAGAGAGGTTGCATGGGCTGTCATCGCTACGAGGGATATGACAAAGAGCCCGAGGATCTGAACTCGATCGGCCAGCAGATCAAGCAAATCGAGACGCAGAAGAAAGACAATCTGAAGCAGACCGCCTACCTGATGAAACAGGCCGATGCGGCCGAGTCGAACGAAGAAGCGAACCGTCTGAACGGCCAGGCGGTTGACTTGCGAGTTGCGAACAGCAAGCTGGACGGGCGTTTGCAGCAGCTCGATTACCAGTCGCACAGCCTGATGCAGGACCAGAAGAAGGTGGGGCCGAACCTGAAAGATGTCCGGCTGAAGCTGAACAAGAATTGGATTCCGGTATGGCTGAAGAAGCCGTCGGATTTTCGTCCCACCACCAAGATGCCGAATTTCCGGCTGATCCGATCATCAGATTCAGGCGATTTCAGCCTACATCTGGCAATCGGGATTCACCGATCCCCTTCCCAAACACAAGCCCGGGAACGCCGCGCACGGAAAGGAATTGTTCGAAGACCCGCGGATGTCTGGCCTGCCACTCGATTGGCGAAGGCGATCAGATGCAGGGCGGCACGTTTGCCGCGAATCTGAGTCGCGTCGGCGAAAAAGCGAATTACGATTATCTGGTGCGCTGGATTCACAATGCGCGCGAGCGCACTCGTCCTTACTGCCCGTACGAAAAGAAAGATATCGGCCCCGAGGATTATGCCAAGAAGGGCCTTCCCTATCAGTTTGATCTCGACCACAGCCAGTGTCCCAACGACGGCCACGAACTGCAGGTGCAGAACATGACGGTGATGCCCAGCTTGCGCCTGTCTCCGGAGGATGCGGAAGACATTGCAACCTATCTGATGACGCAGAAAAAGCAGGAACCATCGTCGTATCCGGACGCCTCGTTCATGGAGGATCCGAACTTAAAGGCTGAAGGCAAGAAATGGATCAGCCACTTTGGCTGCGCCGGCTGCCATGAGATTGCCGGCATGGAGGATGAGGGACGCATCGGCACTGAACTCACCTACGAAGGCAGCAAGCCGATCGAGCGTCTCGATTTCGCGTTGTTTACCACGGTAGCCCAGCGCGGCGGCAAGGATGCCGAACCGATCACGGATAAGGACGATCTGGCGCGTCTGCCCGACGGCCCCGCGAAAGAACCCTGGTACAACCAGAAGGGATTCTTCGAACACAAGCTGGCCGAGCCCAACGTTTACGACAAGGGCAAGATCAAGGGCGAACTCGAAGCTTCCCGCATGCCCAACCTGCACCTCACCAAAGAACAGGTGCTCGATCTCACGACGTTCCTGCTGGGGAGCGAAGAGACTTCCCTGCCCGCGAGCTATCAATACAAGCCGGGCGATGCGCGCCACGATATTCAGGAAGGTTGGTGGATCATCAAGAAATACAACTGCATGGGCTGTCACCAGTTCATCCCCGGCCAGCAAACCATCCTGATGGGGTTGCAAGCAGTATCAGGACGCGCAGGAGCAATTGCCTCCCAAGCTTTTGACCGAAGGTGCGCGCGTCGACCCGGAGTGGCTGCGCAAGTTCTTGTCGAATCCGGCGTTGAGCACAACGGATACGAACCGCAACGGCGTGCGTCCATACTTGAAGGTGCGCATGCCCACGTTCTCCTTCTCCGACAACGAATTGCGCAAGCTCGTGCGCTTCTTCCAGGCGCTGTCGCAGCAACCGCTGCCCTACATTCCGGAGGAGGTGCCGGTTCTCACCAGCAAAGAAACCGATATGGCGCGCAGTTTGTTCTCCAGTTCCGCAGCTCCTTGCCTGAAGTGCCACGCCACGGGCGATCCCGCGCACGACAAGATCGCCACCGCGCCGAACTTCCTGCTGGCGAAAGAGCGTCTGAAGCCGGACTGGGTCGAGCGCTGGATCACCGATCCGCAGGCAGTCAGCCCGGGAACGTCCATGCCCTCGGGACTATTCAAGCAACAGAATAATCACTGGGTGTTTGCCGGGCCGACTCCGCCGTCATTCCAGGGTTACGAGGGAGATCATCGCAAGCTGCTGACCGACTACATCTTCCAGTTGACGCCGGAAGAACAGCGTAAAGTAGCGGCGTCCTTGCCGCACGCGAAAGCGGCGGTACAGCCGAAGAGCGATCGCAGACAGGCAGCAGCGGAGTCGCATCGAGCAGTTAGCGGCGGTTCGCGGTAAAATGGCGGGTTCGATGGCAACCCTGCGCCGTCTCTCACTGCGGGTTGGACCGTGCGATACAGAGAACTCATGGAACTCAAGCAAGCATTCCCTGAGTACAGGCAGTACTAAGAAAAAGAAAGAAGGACATCATGAATAAGAAAACCAGTTGGAGGATGCTAGCGCTCGGCACTGTGGCGCTGTCCGCTTTGCTGCTAACAGCGGCATGTAACAAGAAAGAAGAACAGCCAGCCAATAGCATGTCTCAGTCGGCCGCACCCGCGCCTGCGGCCGCTCCCATTGATCCCACAACGGCCGCAGCCGTAAGCGGCACTGTCAAGTTCGATGGCGCGGCGCCGAAGCCGTCGAAGATCGACATGAGCCAGGATCCGGCTTGCAAGGGGATGAACGAAGCCGAGAATGTGGTAGTCATGGGCGGCGATCTCGCCAACGTCTTCGTCTATGTAAAAGACGGTCTCGGCAGCCGCACCTTCGACGTTCCGACTACCGCTGTCGTCCTCGACCAGAGCGGCTGCAAGTATCATCCGCACGTGCTGGGCGTGATGGCGGGGCAGACGGTCGAGATTAAGAATGACGATCCCACCACGCATAACATTCATCCCACGCCGAAGGATAACCGCGAGTGGAACGAGTCGCAGCCGCCGTCCTCCGCTCCGCTCGAGAAAAACTTCGCCCGCGAAGAAATCATGCTTCCGGTGAAGTGCAATCAGCATCCGTGGATGAAGATGTACATCAACGTGGTGAAGAGCCCGTTTTATGCGGTTACCGACAAGTCCGGCAAATATGAAATCAAGGGACTGCCCCCGGGCGACTACACGATCGCCTTCGTGCACGAGAAACTGGGCGAGCAGGACCAGAAAGTGACGGTCGGCCCGAAAGAAACGAAGACGGTGGACCAGAGCTTCAAGGCTGGCGGCGAGTAGATTAGGGCTGGAGTAGTTGCCGCAGTTTGGCTTGCCCTAAAGAACGCAAGTTTAGGACACTGTTTGCATCTCGGCGGCGGGCTGGGCCAGGCGGCGCAGCCCGCGGCGCTCGAGGGCGGGGCCATTCTCACCCCCGCTCTGATCAAGGTGGCGACTCTGAAAGCGATCCCAGCAACCTACAATCGCGCCCATCACGCCTTCGCCGTGTTCACGGCATGCGCGACATTCGTCGTGATCACGGCTGGAGCATTGGTCACCAGCAACGACGCTGGGCTGTCGGTTCCTGACTGGCCGACGTCGTTTGGCTACCTCGTGAAGGTTCCGCAATTCGTCGGCGGCATACGCTATGAGTGGAGTCACCGCATGGTGGCCGGCACGCTGGTCTCACTGACTCTGGCCATCGCAATCTGGACGCTGTTGGTGGAGAAGCGGCGCTGGTTGCGCTGGCTGGCGGTGGGCGCCTTCTGCACCGTAATCGCGCAAGCCATCCTCGGCGGACTTACGGTTCTGCTCTTCCAGCCGCCTTGGGTTTCCACGGCGCACGCCACGGTGGCGCAAACATTCTTCTGCATTGCCGTGGCCATAGCGCTCTTCACCGGACGCAAGTGGGTCGCGGAGCAGCCGCGGGTGGAGGTCGACTCGCGCCGGCCCAGCCTGCTCACGCTGACCTTGCTCTCCATCTTCGTACTCTACGTGCAACTCATCCTGGGCGGGATGTTCCGCCATCACGGCATGAGTTGGTGGCCGCACGTGCTGAATGCGGTCACGGTATCGTTCGTGGTGGCCTGGACGGCAGTGCGGGCGATTTCCGTCTATTCGCATATGGAAGCGGTGCGGCGCCCGGCGATCGTAATGCTGTCGCTTTTGATCACGCAACTCTGCCTTGGCTTCACGGCATTCTTGACGCGCGTAGCCTGGGGCAAAGACGCGGCGCAACCGGAACTGCCCATGGTGGTATCAACCGTGGCGCATGTGGCGGTCGGGGCGCTGCTGCTGGCGACTACGGTGGTTCTGGCGATTCAGGTGTGGCGGCACGTCCCGGTTGCCTTAGCTGAGCCACTACCACAGGCGCAACAGGGCGCTTCGGCCGCATGACCGCCCGCGCTATTTGCCTGTTTTGTTCATCGTCATGATGTCGAACACCATATCGTCGTAAACTGGTAGTAGACTCATCCAGGACAACCCTTGGTATCGAAGGTTTCCGCCATTCACCGACGCCGCCCCGGAAGTAACGCCCGCTTCCGCCAGGCCCGTCATTTCCGTAGAGAATCTCGTGCATCGCTACGAGAACCGCACCGCCCTGAACGGCGTTTCGTTTGACGTGCGCCCGGCGGAGTTATTCGGCTTGCTCGGTCCGAACGGCAGCGGCAAGACCACTCTCTTCCGGATTCTTTCCACCTTGATGCTTCCGACCGCAGGGCGCGCGACCATCATGGGCTGCGATGCGGCGCTGGATCCGGCGCGCTTGCGGCGGCAAATCGGCGTGGTTTTTCAAGCGCAGAGCGTCGACCTGAAGCTTACGGCTTACGAGAATCTCTGGCATCAGGGACATCTTTACGGCTTGCGCGGTCCCTCCCTGAAGAAGCGGATTCACGAAATCCTCTCGCGCGTCGGCCTGGCGGAGCGCGCCAAGGGAACTCGTGGAAACCTTCTCCGGCGGAATGCAGCGGCGCATCGAGTTGGCCAAGGGGTTGTTGCATCATCCCGGAGTGCTCTTACTCGATGAGCCGACCACCGGCCTCGATCCCGGCGCCCGGCGCGATCTTTGGCAGTACCTGCAGACGTTGCGCGACGAAGAGCATGTTTCCGTGCTCGTCACCACGCATCTCATGGAAGAGGCCGAGCGCTGTGACCGGCTCGCCATCATGAATGAAGGGAACCTGGTCGCTCTGGGCACGCCATCGGAATTGAAGAGCGAAATCGGCGGCGACGTCGTGCTGCTCGATGCGGCTCATGATGCGGGAGTCCTGGCCGAGCGCATCCGGTCCCGCTTTCACGTGGAGACCACGGTCCTCGAAAACCAGGTGCGCATCGAGCGCGAAGGCGCGCATCGCTTTGTAACCGAAGTCGTCGAAGCTTTTCCCGGAGAGATCGAGGCGATTTCGGTGAGCAAGCCGGCGCTCGAAGACGTTTTCATTCGCCGCACCGGACACAAGTTCTGGACCGAACAAAACCGCGCGCAGACCAGCGCAGAAGATCACAGCAGGAGGTAATGTGCGTTCCATGATGCTTGTACTTTCTCTTGTGCTTGGCATTCTCCCCTTGCTGGGGGTGGTGTGGATTTTCATGAGTGGCATGATCACTCTGTCGCCGCTTTCGGCCACCGTGGATGGCCTGTTCATGAGCTTGATCCTGCTCGCACTTGCGGGAACGTTCTGGCTGAACGCGTACTGGGAAATGCGGGACCGGGGCATGATTGGCAAGAAGAAACCCGCGGCTCCGGCGGGCAAAGCTCCCGCGGCGAAAGCGAGTTAGATTTCCATGGCTACTCAAGCCGTCACCCTATCGCGACCGGGTCGCTCCCGCATCTGCCGGCGTGCTGCTCCCCGCATTCACGCTATGGTGGCGTGAGATCGTGCGCTTTTACCGGCAGAAGTCGCGGGTGGTGGGCGTGCTGGCGTCGCCGCTGGTGTTCTGGGTCGTGCTGGGTTCGGGATTCGGCAACTCCTTCCGCTCCGCCGGCGGCCAGGGCCAGCAGCACTACATGGATTATTTTTATCCCGGCACCCTGATCCTGATCGTGCTATTCACCTCGATTTTCGCCATGATGTCGCTCATCGAAGACCGCAAAGAAGGATTTCTGCTCTCCGTGATGGTGGCTCCGGTGCCGCGCTCGGCGATCGTGCTGGGCAAAGTTTTAGGCGGCACTACGCTCGCCGCGATTCAGGGGATGATCTTTCTCATCTTCGCTCCTTTCGCCGGCGTGCATCTCAATCTGCTGCAGGTTTTGTTGGTGGCCGTAGTGGTCTTGCTGGTTTCGTTCGCGCTGACCGCGCTGGGCTTCGCCATCGCCTGGCCCATGGATTCCACCTCGGCCTTCCATGGCATCATCAATCTGTTTCTGATTCCGCTATGGCTCTTGTCGGGCGCGTTGTTTCCCCTGTCCGGCGCCTCGGTATGGATTCGCGCCTTGATGTATATGAACCCGCTCACCTACGGGGTCGAGGCGTTGCGTGACCTGCTCTATCCGGGGATGGATACGCAGTTCCCTCTGCCCTCGGCGATGGCGACGTTGCTCTTGTTTTCGCTGGTGATGTTCGGACTCGCATTCTACATGGCCAACCGCCGCACCACGAGGCCTGCCGCGTGATTCGCCGAGCGATACGCCTTCTATCCCGCCCTGATCGCGAGTTTGAACGGAATCAGCGCCGTGCTTCTGCTTGCCGGACGCTACATGATTGCCCGCGGCCGCATGGCCGCGCATCGCGCCTGCATGATCGCCGCCGTGGTCGCCTCGGCTCTGTTTCTGGCCTGCTACGTTTATTTTCATGCCCATGTGGGAGACATTCGTTTTCTCGGCCAGGGTGTGTGGCGCACGGTTTACTTCGCGATTCTGATTCCTCACGTCACGCTGGCCATCGTGATCGTCCCCATGGTCATCATCACGTGAGCCGCGGCTTGCGGGCCCGCTATGATCGTCATCGCGCCATCGCGCGCTGGACGTGGCCGCTCTGGATGTACGTCAGCGTAACTGGCGTGATCGTATACTTCATGCTGTACCAGTGGTTCCCGCACAGCTAATTGTCACCGGAGAGACGCAGAGACACAGATAAGAAACGAAAAACAAAAAGAACACTTCAGCATTTCCTCCGTGACTCGGTGTCTCGGTGGTGAATAGATTCTATGCCGATCGTGAGACTGAAAATCGACGTCGCCGGCACCGTCGGCGACGAAGCCTGGCGCGAGATCAAGCAATTCGATCAAATCCAAAGCGCGGACTTCGGCCCTCAGTTCGGCAGCGGCGGACGCTGCAACCACGCGCCCAATGCGCCGCACGTAAAGGGAGAATGGATTGGAGCCGAAATCCGGCTCCAGACGCCGCTTCTGGCCCAGTATGCCGTGTCGCATTATCTGGAGCAGGAGCGCGTGCTCGACGCCGATGTCGTAGAGTAGTAGGGACAATGCCCCAGTCTACGAGTATGTCTGCCAATCCGATTCCAGATCTGCCCACCGACGATGCCCAGCTGCCAAGGCCCGGCATGTCCCGCACCCAGAAGCTTCTCTTCTTCGTTACCGCGTGGCTGATCTGTCTCATGCCTTTTCTGTTCTGGTGGAACACGTGGTTTGGCCGCAAGCTTTCCGACCAGCAGTTGAACCGAATACCTGCACGACACGAAGAAGCCGCGCCACATTCAGCAAGCGTTAGTGCAGGTAGGCGAGCGCATCACCCGGCAGGATGCCACCGCGAAACAATGGTATCCGGAGCTGGTGCGCCTCGCCACCGATCCGGTGGAAGAAGTGCGCAACACCGACGCCTGGGTCATGGGTCAGGACACGTCCGGCGCGGGATTTCATGAGGCACTGCTGAAGATGCTCGCCGACCCCTCGCCAACGGTTCGCGGCAATGCCGCGCTGTCGCTGGTGCGCTTCGGCGACGCATCAGGTCGTCCGCAGATTCTGGCGCTGCTGCAGTCCGCAGAAGTGAGGGTACCCGCGTCTGGCCCGATAGGGCCAACCGATTCGTGGTCGGACCCCGGCCGCTCGGCTCAGGTTGTCGATACCGCCGCCGTCGGCACCACGATCCGCGAAGGCGGAGTCGTCGCCAAGATCAGTACCGCCGCGTTCACTGACGGCACCGGTATATTCGAACTGCGCTCTCCAATCAACGGCCGCTTGCGTACGCTCTCGGCGCAGCGCGGAAAGACCGTGCATCCCGGCGACGTCATCGCCATCATCGATCCCGGAACCGAACAGGTGTGGGAAGCCCTGCGCGCCCTCTATCTCATCGGCCAGCCCGACGACCTCCCAGCCATTCGCCCCTATCAGCGCGACCTGCCTGATATTTCCAACGATGTCCGCCAGCAGGCCGTGGAAACCGAGCAAGCAATACGAAGCAGGGACCGCCGTTAGCTCCTGGACGTTGAACGTGGTTCACCAAGCTGACACGATGCAGACGCTAGGTTATGTCGCCCTTGTCGTCCGAGACTACGACGAAGCCGTAAAATTCTTCACAGAATCGCTCGGCTTCAACGTGATTGAGGACACTGTCCAGGGGCAAGGCAAACGCTGGATACTTGTAGCACCGCCAAACTCCCGCGGCACCAGCCTGCTTCTCGCCCAAGCTTCAACCCCGGAGCAAGCCAGCCGAATTGGGAACCAGACCGGCGGAAGAGTCTTTCTCTTTCTGCACACCGACGACTTCTGGCGAGACTATCGCCAAATGACGGCACGCGGAATAAAGTTCCGAGAGACGCCGCGCGACGAACCGTATGGAACAGTCGCAGTCTTCGAGGACCTTTACGGCAATCAGTGGGACCTATTAGAACCGAAGCACAGTGCAGAGGGCTGCCAAGGCTGAGTCCGGCCCAAGATCGGCCGGCCGACATGCAACTCTTGCTCGCTCGGCAACCTCAGCTTCACCCCACCGCCTCCATCACGACTCGCTCCACATCCTTCCAGGCTCCAGACCGGGGATCGACCACCTCAAAATGCCCCGCCCCGGCAATCTCCACCAGACGCGCATCTTCTTTCATCTTCTGCTTCGCCCTCACGTAATCCCGGCTGAAAGCCGGCGGCACCACGTCATCCGCCGCGCCATGCACCAGCCACTGCCGCGCCCCAATTGCCAGCTTTATCGGATCCGCTTCCCGATAATGATCCCCAACTTCCGCCGGCTTCCCGCCCAGAAACTCCACCACCGCATCGTTGCTCAAATGCAACGCATAGGCCCGCTGCAAATCCACTACGCCCGCCAGGGATATCACCGCCTTCACGCTCGTCTCATGCGCCGCCAAACACAGCCCCAGCTGAGCTCCAGCCGAGTGTCCCATCGCCACGACTCGCCGCACGTCGACCTCATATGGCCGGGCGCTCTTGGTCGAGAGATTCTTGGTCGAGAGTTGTGTCAAAAACTGATAAGCCGTCCGCATATCTGCAAACGTACCCGGCCATCCCCCGCCAGCATTCCCCACCCGCCGGTACTCCACATTTGCAGTCGCAATCCCCTTCGCCGTCAACGCCGCACATACATGCCCCGTATACTCCAGATTGTATTTTGAACGCCAGTACCCTCCATGAATGATGATCGCCAGCGCATGTGGCCCTTTCTCCTGCGGCAGTCGCAAATCCACAAACTGATTCTCATCCCCGCCATACGCTATCCGCGCATCCGCCTTTGGCGGCGCCACACTCAAAATGTCATCCCCCAATGTCATGCCGCAACCACTTCCTCACTCAAGGATTATACGGCCGCAAATTAAACCTTAATGCCATGAAAGCCCTGCTGTATTAGCATTCAATGCGTTGCAAGGATATACACAGAATGCAATCGGACTCCGCACATTTCCCAGCCACTCCCATTGCCTTGAAAATGGCTGTCGCGATCGGCATCGGCATGCTGGCCGGCATGGAGCGCGAATGGTCCAACAAAGACGTAGGCATTAGAACCTTCGCCATCGTTGCCCTGCTCGGCATGCTCGCTTCCTTGATCGGACAAAGCGTCGCCATCGCGGCGCTAATCGGCGTGTTCTTGCTGGTTGCCGCCATGAACGCGCGCAGTATCCTCGACCATCGCTCCCTGGAGATCACTACCTCCGCAGCCTTGATCTTGAATTACCTGCTCGGGGTTCTAGTCGGCCTTGGTCATATCTTCACTCCGGTGGCGGGAGCCATCGTCATGACAATGCTTCTCGCCTGGAAGACCGAACTGAGCCGCTTTGCCGGTGGGTTGCAACCGGCGGAGATTCGTAGCGCCGTCTTGCTAGGACTGATCGGCTTTGTCATCTATCCGGTTCTCCCCAACCGCTACGTGGATCCCTGGCAACTGTTCAACCCCAGTGACGCTTGGATCAGTGTTATTGCCATCGCCGGAATTGGATTCGTGAATTACGTGCTCCTCCGCATTTACAGCACACGCGGCCTCTATCTCGGCGCGCTCTTCGGCGGCTTGGTGAATAGCAGCGCCACCGTCGCGGAGCTGGGCGCCCGCCTGCAAGAGACTGGAATGGTCAATCGGACCGACAACTCTGTGCCTGTTGACCACCATCGCCATGTTCGCCCGAAATCTGATCCTCGCCACCATTTTCTCGCCCCGCTCCCTGAGCGCCACCCTGGTGCCGCTTCTGGCCATGACTCTGGTCGCCGGTTTCTGGGTGTGGCGGGACCGCAGGATTGAAGAAAGCGTCCCCGGAACTCTGACGCTCACCTCTCCGATCTCGCTGACCAAAGTTCTCTGGTTCGGAGTGGTGTTCATTTCCATACAAGTCGTCGGAACCCTGCTCACCAGATATTTTGGCAGCGGGGGCATGCTGGCCACCGGCGTCTTCGGTGGTCTGGTAAGCAGCGCCAGCACCACGGCTGCGGCCGCCACCATGGCCATGCACGGCAAAATCACGGCGGCGCTGGCCGGCAGCGCCACCGTGCTTACGTCTTTGGCCAGCGCCGCCGTGAACCTGCCCATTGTCTGGCGAACCACCAAAGATAAAACCGTTATGAAGGCACTGACCATCAAGATGGCCGCTGTGATCGGGACAGGAATCGCCGCAGTCGCGGTCGACCGGGTTTTCCAGTTCTCCGAATTTCTGGTGCGAAAGTGAGGGCGTGAGTGGATTTGGCTTGGTCGGAGCATCCCCGCCCAAGTGGGGGCAGTTCGAGCGAAGGTATGTGCAAGGAAAAAACAGCACATACGGCACGGCTCGCCTCGCCTCGCTGAGTTGTTCCGAGAAAGTTTTCATACTGAAGAAACTACGGGATCGAAGCCTCGCGATTGCGTCCAGCCGTCTAAGGGACAAGCTGTCAGAGCTAAGAAGACGGTGAATCTCCTGGGCCGACCCATCCGGCGGGAACCAATCCCGGATCCTAGCACCCGAGGTTTGAAGGCACTGACCAGCTCCCGCACTCATTTTTTCTTCCAAACATCCACAATTTATTCCTTTCCCCCCAAAACTCAGCTATTCTCTACGCGGATGACTACGTTGCCTCTCTCCGAGCTTCTCGGCGCCACGGTCTACGACCCGTCCGGCGCGGCAACCGGACGCGTGCGCGAAGTCACGCTCGCGCCTCAGGAAGACCGCAACCGCATCGCCTCGTTCATCGTTAAAACCAAATCCGGCAACCGCGTCCTTCCCTTCTCCGCCGTCTCCACCATCGATGCTAATATCCATACCTCCACCAATCCCGCGGAATGGCCCGCCGCCAACGGCGCCGAAGGCTTGTTCCTGCTCGAACGCGATCTTCTCGATCAGCAGGTCATCGACGTTCACGGACGCAAAGTCGTTCGCGTCAACGACGTCGAACTCCAAATCGACTCCATTACAGAGGCCGGCCGCCCTCACGCCATCCTGCGCATTCAATCGGTCGATATCGGCATCCGCGGCGCCATCCGTCGCCTCCTGCGCGGCCTCGCGCCTCGCACCGCACTTCACGTCCTGCTCCAGAGAATTCCTCCTCGCACGATCCCCTGGAGTTTTGTCGATCTCATCGAAACCGATCCCGCTCGCCGCATCAAACTTAAGATTTCTCACGAAGGCCTGGCGACGCTCCATCCCGCCGACATCGCCGACATCGTAGAAGACCTCGCGCCCGATGAGCGCGAAGCCGTCTTCCGCACCCTCGATGAAGATGTCGCCGCCGAAACTCTCGAAGAAGTCGAGCCCAAAGTTCAGAAGTCCATCGTCGAATCCCTCGACTCCGAGCGCGCCGCCGACATCGTCGAGGAAATGGATCCCGACGCCGCCGCCGACCTCCTCGCCGACCTGCCGCAGGATCGCACCGAACAAATCCTCGTCGAGATGGAGCCCGAGGCCAGCCAGGAAGTCGTCGAACTCCTCGAACACCGCGAAGAAACCGCCGCCGGACGCATGACCACCGAGTTTCTAGCCCTCCCAGTGACCGCGACGGTGGAGAATGCCATCGGCGTAATGCGTGAGTTCGAAGGCGGCATCGAAAGCGTCAGCACCATCTATCTGGTCGACTCTCACGGCACTCTCGCCGGCGCCGTCCCACTCGTGAAACTTGTCCTCGCCCGGCCCGACACTCCGCTCCTGTCGCTCATGCAGGAGCCCCTGGTCTCCACCCACAAAGAGACTAGCGACAACGAGGTCGCCGAACTCTTCGACAAATACAATCTAGTGACCCTCCCCGTCATCGACGAACACAACAAGCTAGTCGGCGTAGTCACCTCCGACGACGTAATCACCATGCTCCGCGCGAAACTGTAAAGACCCTGTGCTCCCCCGTGCCCTCCGCAGTTCAGCCTTTGTCCTATCCGTGTGAATCCGTGCAAATCCGTGGCTAAGACGTTTCCTACCGGCGACCGGCAACTCGGTATAATCATTCGTTCTCAGGAGAAGCCCTCTTGCCCTTCGACGACCTCCGCCAATGGATCGCCGCCCTCGACCGCGCCGGCGAACTAAAGCGCATCCAAACTGAAGCCGATCCCATCCTGGAAATCGCAGAAATCACAGATCGCGTCAGCAAATCGAAGACCGGCAAACCCGGCGGCCCTGCTCTCCTCTTCCAAAACATCAAAGGTCACCCTGGCTCTCAACTCCTCATCAACCAGTTCGGCTCCGAGTCCCGCATGAAGCTAGCCCTCGGCGTCAACTCCTTCGACGAATTTGCCGACCGCATCCGGGTCTTCATGGACCTCAAATCCCCGCAGGGCTTCCTCGACAAACTAAAAATGCTTCCCCTCCTAACCGAAGCTGGCAAGTTCTTTCCCAAGACCGTCTCCACCGGCCCCTGCAAGGAAGTGATCAAGCGCGACAATTTTTCCCTCCTCGACTTCCCTATTCTCCAGTGCTGGCCCAAGGACGCCGGGCGCTTCATCACCCTGCCCTGCGTGACCACTCGCGACCCGAAATCCGGCAAGCGAAACCTAGGCATGTACCGCCTCCAGGTCTACGACGCCCACACCACGGCCGCGCATTGGCAGAGACAAAAGATTGCTGCCGAACATGCGCGGCAGCGCATGCGAGCGGCGGTTGAAAGCAAATCCGCGGCCGTGGATATCATGGCCCGCACCTCTGGCGGCTCTCAGCTCGCCGTGAGTGATCATCCATCCGGCAAAATGGAAGTCGCAGTAGCCATCGGCACCGACCCCGCCGTCACCTTTTCGGCCATAGTCCCCGCTCCCCCCGACATCGAGGAATATCTTATCGCCGGATTCCTCCGCGCCGCGCCCGTCGAACTGGTCAAATGCGAAACCGTCGACCTCGAAGTTCCCGCCACCAGCGAAATCGTTCTCGAAGGCTACGTCAATCTCGACGAACTCCGCACCGAAGGCCCCTTCGGAGACCACACCGGCTTCTACTCGCTCGAAGATCTCTATCCCGTCTTCCACGTCACCTGTATTACTCACCGCAAAGATCCCATCTACTCGACCACCATCGTCGGCAAGCCTCCCATGGAAGACGCATACATGGGCAAAGCCGTCGAGCGCGTCTTTCTCCCCCTCATGCGCCTCACCATCCCTGAGCTGGTCGACATCAACCTCCCCATCGAAGGCGTCTTCCACAACCTGATGATCGTCTCCATCCGCAAGTCCTATCCCGGCCAGGCCCGCAAGGTGATGAACGCCATCTGGTCGCTCGGCCAGGCCATGTTCACCAAGTGCATCATCGTGGTCGACGAAGACGTCGACGTCCAGGACCTCCCCGACGTAACCCTGAAAGTCCTCAACCACATCGATCCCGAACGCGACATCCAATTCATGCTAGGTCCAGTTGATTCGCTAGACCACGCCTCGCGCCTCGCGAACTACGGCTCGAAGATGGGCATCGACGCCACCCGCAAATGGCCCACCGAAGGCTTCACCCGCCCCTGGCCCGATGAAATTCTCATGGACGCGAAGACGAAAGCCCTGGTGGATAGCAAGTGGAAAGCCCTGAGTAAAGAGTTAGGGGTAGAGTGACCAGCGTGGGAGGGGCACTGCTTGGGGTGCACCCACGGCGAGAGTCACAAACGCGCAAAACGGCAGCGGTACGTGCCAGTTGGAGAACGCATTTGGTATGGATACCCTCATGATTGATGTAGTCACAACAGAACGCATAAACCCCGACGATGTTCAGATCCATGGACTTGGGACGGCGTAATCTGCGAGTAAGGCTATGCGGTGAGTTCTTTGTATTCGAGGTTGTGAGCGAATGAGTTTTGACATCGTCTGGCTCCGTCCCGCCGGGGTCTTGCACAGTCCATCCCTTTTTCTTAGCAATCACTTCAGCGCGTTTCTTTATGGCTTCAGGCGACAGAGTGGGAGCCAGTTCTTCCTCCTACCGAGCAAGCTATTCAGCCGACGTGTCTCATGCGGTCTGGAGGGACAAATTAAAACCCAGGATGGTGGAGCGTGCGGAGCCTGAATTGGTCAGGAGGCGGGTAGGGTCCGTCACCCTTGGCTCTCCGATCGAGATCTAGACGGATATTTTCATCGCTCAATTTCTGAATGGTCGCAGTACGATTTGGCTGGGTGAGCAGAATTGTTTTGCATGGCCTCATGGAGTGTCGGCGCAATTACCGCCTGTAGGCAGCGTGTTCGTCGGTTGGGCGGTTAGCTCAGTTCACGCAGTTCTTCCGGGAAAGTCATAGGTCGGGATGTTGAATCCGCATCACCAGAGCGGAAGGACCGCTCCAGTGACCTGGCGGTCTGCTCTGCTTTTGACAAACTAGGACCCTGCTGGGGAGTTTCTTGACTTCGCGGAACTCGCTTTTCATGAGGATTGCGGACAACCGTTCTACCTGTTTTGTTTCGGCTTTCCGTTCCTTGCGGATCTCTAGCAACCTCTGCTCGTAATGCTGGAGTTCCAATCTGCCGCGAAGTTTTATGTGAGAGAAGTTCCTGGTGGGGTCTAGCATTCTCTTAGTGACTCCCCTCCGCAGACAGACTGGCAGAAAATGCGCAGTTCGCTGCTTGACCCTGAGCACGTAGCATTCTTCGTGAACGGCCTTCCCGAATTCATCCGCCTTGCTAGTCTCAAGCTGCACAGGTCTTTCACATACCGAACAGTTTGGGGAGACAAAATCTTGCGGATCGCGGTCTTTGCGAACCCGCGCTTTCTCGGTCATTGGTAGCCAGGGAACGAGGGACATCGGCATCCTTTCGTGTTTTCGTGACGCCCCCTACGTCGTGCAGTTGGTTTGCCAAATGGATAATGCGTGGTTTTTCAAATAGATGTGGGACTTTGCAGTCAAGCCTGTTCAGGGGAGTTTTTGCCAAGCAGTGGGTAGTTTGTTCCTCTATCTGTAGTCTGGGGTCGTCGCGTCGCTTAAGGCAAACGCATACTTTTTGACGAGGAAGGCAATCCTCATTGTGATTTCTTCCTGGGCATTTCTTAGGACAGCATTTAGGAGGGAAACAAGGTCTTGCACCTTATCAGGGTCGCTCTCGGCGCGTATCTGGCGGCAGAGGTGCCGGACTAACTCGACATCGTACATAGAGAGTGTCAGCCGTGGGTGAAGAGGCGGTCGTGAGGGTCGGAATGTCAGTCAGAAGCCTGACGCTAACCCATGACCGCCTGAAGCGGAATTCCATTGTCATCATAGGCGCCGCAATTGTCTTCGGCAATACGGCGAATTCCGTAGGTTGCAAGATCACGAAAGAACCACCACTCGACGCCGCGGTAGTGGGCCAGTTTCGTTTTCCACAGGGCTAGCCAACTCGCACGGCTTGTGGGAAACTGGCGGTATGAAAAAGCCTCAATTGACCAACGTGGACTGGCTTGGACCAAGGGACGAAATGGATCGCGCCAGTCATCGCTTCGGCAAGTGCTCTGAGTGCCGTGAGATTATCTGCGTCGAAAAGGCCGTGACCGATGGACCGAGTACTCTCGGAAAAACCAGTGAAATTCTCGATGAGGCGTTCCGCATACACGTTAGGCTAAAACACTCGGAGGATTTCAACCTAACCGCTATCCCTGCTACAGAAAGACACGACGCCTAAGTTTATGACCATCGGCAAGGGCAAACGTCCGCGTGACCCGAACCAACTCGCCGCGTGGACGGTCGCAGTTACGAGCGCAAAACCAGCGACATCATCTTTCTGCAACAGCAACTCGCGGGCGACATCGCGAACAAGCTGCGCTCGCGATTGAGCGGCGCGGAGAACCAGCAGGTCACCAAAGCTGGTTGAGCGGCCAGACTGACCTTCGCAAGCCCAAAATTCAGAATCTTTGCGTGCCCGCGTTTGGTCACGAAAATGTTCGCAGGCTTGATGTCGCGGTGAACCATGCCAGTAGCATGAGCGGCGTCGAGCGCGTCAACAATGCCGATGGCGATGGGGAGCAGGAGCTTGCGTTTCCAGCAGACGCGATGTGATGTGGTGCTTCAGCGTCACACCATCCAGAAATTCCTTCACGATGAACGTCTGGCCATCGTGCTTCCCAATCTCGTGGATGGTGCAGAGGTTGGGGTGGTTCAGAGCCAGAAGCCGCACGAGCCTCGCGGCGGAAACGTTCCATTGCCCGCGGGTCTTGGGCTAGGTCATCAGGAAGAAACTTAAGGGCTGACGAAGCGGCCAGGTTCGGTGTCCTCTGCCTTGTAAACGACACCCATCCCTCCGCCACCGAGCTTGTCGATGATGCGGTAGTGCGGGATGGTTTGGCCGATCACTGGAGCAGAATCCTACGTCTGCGAAACGGGCAAGTCAATGAAAGCCGTGGAGTTGGCCGTAACTCTACCGAACAGCGTTGCCTGGGCACCAGGGAGGGAGGTGCCTTCCGCAAGCGGAGTTTTGAGCACTCGGGGCTCGTCGATGCCGTGATTTTCGGCAACGAGTTGAACCTCTTGACGACTAAAGACGATTAATGGAAGGGTTGACCTGTTCGCGCGAGCGGCTTAAGATGCGTGAGCGCTCGCGGTCAACCGGCCATCTGCCCAAACACGGGCGATCCGCGTCGGACGAATCTACACAATCAGGACCGCCGTTTCATGGCGACTCGAAAATCCGCATTCGAAGTTCCCGTAGCGGAATTTGCCGCATCCTTGTTGGCACGAGCGGAGGTGGGCCCACGCGCTCAGGTTACGGCTGAGCAGATCGCGCAACTGCTGCCCGGCACGGGGGTTGTGGTGTACATCGTAGAGGATCTGGACAATCCTGCCTGGACCCCCAAAGCGATTGCAGGCGAGATCACGGTCGGTGGAACGATGGAGTTTGGCACCGGTACGCTGGGCACTGTGGCAGAAAGAAAAGCACTCGTGGTATTCGAGGGTGGCGATCTGCAGCGAGAAGACTATGCTCACCTTGATATCCGCCGCACGATAACCTCTCTCGCGTATGTTCCTCTCCTCTTGGATGAGGTTCTTTTCGGCGCCATTGAGCTGGTCAGCTACGAACAGCCGTTTCCGGAAGCAATGCTGGAAGCGTTGCACGAAGTCGTCAAACTCGCTTCGCCAGCCATCGCCGCTGCCCAGTCCTATGAGAGCGAACGCAATGCAAGTCTGCAGTCGATTAGCCGTGTGACACAGATGTATGACCTCGAAAAGGTCTTCAACTCGACCCTGGAGTTGGATGAGCTGCTGGTTACGATTGCAAAGAAGTTCCACGATGTGATGAACGTGCAGGGGGTGAATCTATGGATGGTGAAAAACGACGCCCTCGAGTTAGTCAGCTGCGAGGGATACGACCCGACCGTGAAGCTGGGCATGGTGCAGAGCCCAGGAGAAGGCATTGCGGGAGACATTTCCGATAGCGGCGAAGTGGTGCTGTTGGACAAAACCGACGACGAACGACTGCAGAAGCGCAACGCCGGAATCGAAGAAGGGACCGTATTTTCGATCCTGGCCGTGCCCTTGCTTGAGCACGAGAGTCTGGTCGGTGTAGTGGAGGCGATTAACCGTTCTGACGGACTCCCTTTCGACGAAGACGACCAGTTCTTGCTGACCAACATTTGCGAAACAGCGAGTAACGCCTTGCACAACGCCAGTCTGCTGCAAGCCGAACGCAAAGTCGAGATTCTGGAGGCTTTGGTACGAGTCAGCGCCGAGATCACTTCCACGCTCGACCTGGATCACGTTTTGGATGCCATCGTGAACGGGCCGAGCACGGTCATCCCCTACGAGCGAGCAGCCATCGCGCTGGATGAGCGCGGCCGGGTGAAAGTAAGGGCAGTTTCGGGCATTACCAAGATCAATCCCGAAGATCCCGACATCGCGCGTCTGCAGGAACTGCTGGAGTGGACGTCTCTGTCGGGTGAGCCCATCTTCGTGACCCAGCACGGCGACGAAGTGGAGGAGGAACGCGCGGAGACGCGTGCAAAGTTCCAGTCGTATTTTGCCGGCAGCGGCATGCGGGCTTACCACGCGCTGCCTTTGGCGGATGATGACGGCCGCGTCGGCGTCCTCGCCTTCGAGAGCAGTGATCCCGATTTCCTCAACTCGGCGCACCTGGAAATGATCAAGGTGCTGGCTGGGCAGGCTACAGTGGCGCTGCGCAACGCTTCTCTGTACCGCGAGGTGCCGTTTATCGATGTGCTCCAACCGATCCTGGACAAGAAACGCAAGTTTCTGGCAATGGAGAAAAGGCGGCGTTTGGCCCTGGTGGCTGGTGTGGCCATCGCCCTGCTCTTTCTTGCGGCTTTCCCCTTGCCGCTGCGTGTTGATGGAACTGCCGTGGTCGCTCCCGCCCACAGTGCGCGTGTGCAGCCTGAAGTCGCAGGCGTGGTGCAAGTGGTAAGTGTGCGGGAAGGCGACGCCGTGAAACAGGGCACTGTCCTGGCTAGTCTCGCTGATTGGCAATATCGCGCCGAACTTGCAGCGGCACAGTCCAAGTACGAAACTGCAGTTTCGCAAATGAACCATGCACTCGCGGCCAACGACGGTACCGAGGCTGGAATCGAGCGTGTACAAGCGGACTACTGGACCGCTGAGCTTGCCCGTGCCCGGGAGCGTTTACAAAGGACTCTATTGCGGTCGCCCATCGACGGCCTCGTTGCCACACCTCACGTCGAGGACTCGGTCGGACGTGATCTGAAGCCCGGTGATACTTTGTTAGAAATCGTCGATACCTCACGGGCAAGTGTGGACGTTGCCGTCGATGAGGATGATGTCTCTCTTCTCCGACCGGGCGAGAAAGCCGCGGTAAAACTCGAGGGATTTCCCACCCGCACGTTTCGCGGCGAGCTGACGGTGGTGAGTCCCAAAGGCGAGTTGCAAGGCGACGAGCCCGTCTTCTTTGCCCGGGTTAGCATTCCCAATCGCGAAGGCCTGATCCGCGCTGGAATGCAAGGCCGCGCCAAGATATTCACGGCATGGAGACCCGCCGGAGAAGTCTTCTTCCGGCGGCCTGCCATGTGGCTATGGTCGAAGCTTTGGTCGTGGTTTGGCTGGTGAACGGAGGGGGAAACCGTGAAACGATCGATCGTGATGGCGCTGACGATTCTGTTCCTGGGTCTGAATGGGTGCAGCAGATCGAAGGAAGACTCCGTCGTCTCCGCCGCCCCGGTGCAGGGGAACGCCTCGGCCCCTCCGAGCGTCCAAAAGGAGAGTGTTTATGTCGCCTCTGGCCCGGTAGTTGTGGAGAACCAGGTAGATGTCTCGGCATTGCGAGAGGGTCCGGTTGTATCGATTCTCGCCCAGCCCGGTACCGAAGTACATCAGGGGCAACTTCTTGCGAAACTCGATGATCGCCAGATTTCCGCCGACGTCGAGGCCGCCGCCGCCAAAGTCCGCTCGATCGAGGCAAACTTGAAGAATTGGCAAGCTGAAACCAAGGTCCTGCAAGCCGACCGTGACCGCGCCGAGAAATTATATGCTGCGCAAGTGATTGCGAAGGAAGAGCTGGAGCATGTGCAATATAAAGAAGAGGCCGACGAATTCGAAGTGCAGCGCGAAGCCGAAAGCCTGAATAACGCGAAGGCGGTGCTGCAGTCACTGGAACTGGAGCGACGAAAAAACCAGCATCATCGCTCCCTTCGACGGAATCGTTGCTCGCCGCTACGTGCGGGTAGGCCAGAAGGTTGCGCCTGGCGATCGGCTCTTTTGGGTTACTGCTATGGCTCCGCTACAGGTGAAATTCACCTTGCCGGAGCGGTTACTCGGAGCCGTCAAGAAGGGGCAAGTCGTTTCCGTAGCCTCGGCAGATGCCGCTCCCTGCAACCCAGCATGCCGCCAAAGTAATCGATATCAGCCCGGTCGTGGACCCATCGAGCGGCACGATTGAAGTTCTGGTTCAGATTGAGGGAGCCGCCCCGGACTTGCGGCCGGGGATGCTGGCTACCATCCGCATCGGCCTGCCGCAATGAATATCGTTCAAGCACTGGACGCCGCCCTTCCTGAAATGCCGGAGCGGGTAATCCGCAGGGACAGGCCGAAACTCGACCCGCGAGTTATAACGGCTCAACACATGGAGAAAGGCCGCCCGATTATCATTACCAAACTACCGGGAACCAATTCTGTGCTGCGCTTCGTTCCCGAACAATGGAAGCTGGTTCAGCTTTTCGACGGGAACAGGTCGTATGAGGAGATTTCCGAGCTCTCCGCTAAGACGACGGGAGTGTTTTTCTCGGAAGATGACGTTCGGGAGGCGGCGAGCTTCCTGTATGCGGAAACCGACTTCATTTGTAAAACACCGTTGGAGAAGAACATCATCCTCAAGCAACAGCTCCGAGGCCAACGGCGCAGGCAACGTAAGAAGTTCAAGATCACCGACTTCACTGACATTACGGTGAAAGAATGGCCCAATGCCGACCAATACATCACCTGGCTATATCCCAAACTGAAGTTCATTTTCACTCCCGCCTTCGTTCTGTTCAGCCTTTTCTTGTTTGCCGTCATGCTCTGGATGTGGGCCGACAGGTTCGGAGAAATCTGGAATGACAGTTTCGAGTTCTATAACTTCAGGACGAAATCTGCGACAGACCTGGTCGAGTTCTGGTTCCTGTTCGCGGCCATGGCCTGCTTCCATGAGACCGGCCATGGGCTCACCTGCAAGCATTTCGGCGGGAACGTAGAGAAGATGGGTTTCACCCTGATGTACTTTGCTCCCAGCTTCTTCTGTGACGCTTCCCAGGCCTGGATTTACGGTGGCAAGTGGGAAAGGATTGGCGTGGCGATTGCCGGCATCTGGATTGACTTGATCATCTGTGTCGCAGCCACCTTCATCTGGTGGGGAACGGCCACCGGCATGACCATCCACGAACTTGCCTACAAGGTGATGATGGTCACAGGTATCGGGGTTTCCTTGCTGAACCTCAATCCCTTGATAAAGCTGGACGGATATTTAATCTTCTCCGAACTGGTTCACGAACCAGACCTGAAGGAAAGAAGCACGGGCTATCTTTCCAGCCTCAGCCGGAAAAAAATCTTCGGGCTGCCCGTGGAGTTGGAATTTGTTCCCCGGCGCCGACGTACGTTCTACGTCATCTATGCCATCCTTTCGGGCGTGTACGGATATCTGCTTCTGTCGTTCCTGATGGTGTTCACCTATCACATTTTGCACGCTTACTCCCCGGAGTGGGCCTTCCTGCCTGCTCTCGCCATTGGTTATTGGGTCTTCAAATCAAAGATCAAACTGTTGGTGAGGTTTATGAAAATAGTTTACCTGGACAAAAAAGAACGGGTACGAGCCTGGCTGACAGTGCCGCGCATAGTAGCGCTCTCCGCCGCGGCATCGGTGATCATCTTTCTGCCGCTATGGCCCGAATTTGTCGAGGGACGCTTCGTACTGGAACCGGTCCACAAAGCTTGGATCCATGCCCAGGTGGCGGGTCGAGTAATGCGGGTGCTCGCCCGGGAAGGGCAATCTGTGGCCGCCGGCCAGCCTTTGGTCGAACTCAGTAATTTGCAGATGGAGTCAGCGGCGGCAGGCGCTGATGCTGACTTGCACGCCGCCTCCGACCAGGCCAACCTGGCGCTCTTGCACTATGGCGCTTTGGGTCCGGCCGAGTACAAGCGCCAGGAGATGGCCGAGCGGAACCGGACGCTTGCCACTCAAGTAGCTCTTCTCCGTATCACCACCCCAATCCTTGGTGTAGTCGTCACTCCGCGGCTGGACGATCTGCTGGGAGAGTATCTCGAATCTGGCGCGGAGATCGCGGAGGTGGCCGATCCCTCCACTATGACCGCTCGCATCTACATCCCCGAGTTCGCCATGAAAGAAGTCCGCCTTGGCTCAAGAGTAAGACTTCAGCTTGAATCCCGAGCCCTTCCACTCACCGCAACCCTGCTGTCGGTGGCGCCTGCATCCAGTACGATTGAGCCGGGGTTGATCCCCCCGGACCAGCTCAAGGGCCTTACTCTGTCCCGCTTCTACACGGGATCAGCCCTCTTGTCCAATCCAGGGGAGCTTAGAGAAGGTATGACCGGTACTGCCAAGATTTTCGTGACTCACCGAAGCATAGCGGGATTTCTTTACGTCTTTACCCATGATCTGATCGACCGCAAGATCTGGTAGGCGGAGAAAGGAAAAAGGACCGCAAGTGCTTTGCGGTCCTTTCCTTCATCTTGTCGCAGCCTAGTACCGGACGCGAGTCGGATCCACCCGGACGCGGGTGGGATCCACCCGGACGCGAGTGGGCTCCACCCGGACGCGAGTGGGCTCCACCCGGATGCGAGTCGGTTCCACCTTGAGGCGAGTGGGAGCTACCGTGCTCACACCGGGCCGATTGATTGCTTCATTCTTTGCTACCAGGGCTTTCTTGGTTGCTGTGCGGTTGCTGATCAGAGACTTCTTCTGAATGGCCATTGGAACCCCTTCTCACATTTCTTGGATTTTGATACCTGACGACGCCTTTGCTATAAGCACCTGCATTGCCAAACCATGAGCCTTGCTGGTCCGCCAACCAGGTCGAGCAGCATCAACAAGTTGCTCCGTCTTGAACTCGACAAACTCATTTCTGGACGGGCTCGTTTTGTCTCACCCGGTTAGAAATTAACCTCCATACGGTCAATTATTAACCAAATTCCTATAGATTTCGCTTGCGGCAGAGATACTTCATGCGCTGAGGGTCGATGCCGAGCAATGACGCCGCGGCCGATTTCCGGCCCCCCGTCCGGTTCAATGCGGCTTGCAGGTAGGCAAGCTCGATGCGCCCCATTTCCGCGTCGAGGTCGACCCCTTCCTCAGGGATCAGGATTGCCTCCTGACTGGCATTGCTGGCGACCAGCAGTTGCTGAGGCAAGTCTTGCACGGAAATGACCGGGCGGTCATTCATGAGCACCAAGCGCTGGATGACATTCTCCAGTTCCCGCACGTTTCCGGGCCAGTCGTAGTCCTCCATGACCGCCAAAACCTCAGACTCGGCGTGCTTTAAGGGCTTGCCGTTCTCGCGGCAATAGATGCGCAGGAAATGATCGACCAGCAGGGGCAAGTCGCTTTTGCGTTCCCGCAGCGCCGGAATCGTAATGGGAACGACATTGATGCGATAGTAGAGGTCCTCGCGAAACCGGCCCGCTTCCACCATCTGTTCCAGATCATCGTTGGTAGCGGCCAACAGCCGGAAGTCGATTTTTCTTGCCTTCGCTCCCCCGATCCGCGTAACCGCGTGGTCTTCCAGCACGCGCAGCAGCTTGGATTGCAAAGCCAGCCCCAGCGTGGCAATCTCGTCCAGGAACAGAGTACCGTTGTGGGCGAGTTCAATGTGCCCGGCCCGAGCGGTCTTGGCATCCGTGAAGGCACCCATTTCGTGACCAAAGAGCTCAGTTTCAATAAGGTTCTCAGGCAGGGCGGCGCAATTGATGCTGATGAAAGGCTTCTCGGAACGTGCCCCTACCGCAACGATCGCCCGGGCAACGAGTTCCTTGCCGGTGCCGCTCTCCCCACGGATCAGCACCGTGCTTTGGCTATCTGCCACGCGCGTGATGGCCTCATATACCCGGCGCATGGCAGGACTGGAACCGATGAGGTCGCGGAAGGACTGCTGCTCAGCCTCTTTCTCCTGTTCCGTCCGGTACTCGATCTCTGCCGCGCGCTTCTCCAATGCACGAGTGAGCACGATGCGCACTTCCTGGAAGTCGATGGGCGCGACAAAATACTCGTCCACAATCGCTTCAATTGCCTTATGTCGGGTGCTACGGCTGTTCGAACGGGTTAATGCCGCCAGGACCAGATCGGGGCCCATCGAACGCAGCTCGGCTAGCGCGGCAACTCCATCTTCGCTGCGCTCCCGGACCGTATCGATATCCAGAAATATCGCATCCGGGGGGTCCCTCTTGATCAGCGCTATCAATTCCTCCCAAGTTTGAAGCACGTGAAGGTTGTAGTCGGGGGTCAGATGGGTCTCGGCCTCAGGACGCACCAATTGGTCGGTTGTCACGATGGCCACGCTGTAAAGGGAAGGCAAAACCCGGGCCGCGGCACTGCGCATATCCCCTCCAAGAGGGAATCGATTATGGCAGATTTTTCCCCCTATGGGGATGAATTTTTGAACCTTGCTTGCCGGTCCGGATGTTTCACCGGGCCAAAGTATGGTCGCGAGGGATGAACTTCCCGGCATTTCGCCAGCGGCCGCGTGCGCTCGGTATGACACCGTGGCCAGCTGGTAGTGGGGTCATAAAGCACCACCACCTGGCAAGCCTGGCAAGCCCGGCAGGCTCTTCCGCTTGCAAAGTGTGCCTGTTTTGCCATAACCTGACTCGCTGGCCAGAACAAACCTGCCCTCACTGCCGGACAGGCCACGCAAGGAGAAAGTTTGGACATCAATGTTCGGAAGCGCTCACAGGTACAGGTCGTTCAACTCCGGGGACCTCTCCGGATGGGCCCGGCCGTGGACGGTCTGCGCCAAGTTTTCGAAGAGAGTCTGGGCGGCGGTGACACCCGTATCGTGCTCAATCTCGCCGAAGTATCCATGATCGATTCCACCGGCATCGGCTTACTGGTGCGCTTTCTAGCTTCCACCAAGCAGCGGGGCGGAAACATCAAACTGGTGCAACCTTCCAAGTTTGCGGTGCAGACCTTGCGGCTGGTGGGTGTTCTCAACCTTTTTCAGGTGTTCGAGAATGACGATGCGGCGGTGGAGTCCTTTACTTGAGGTACCAGTCCGGATCGTCGAATTCAAACCACGAAACCACGAAATGACACCCCATGCCGCCTGACTCCAACGCTGGCCGACCAGAGAATGAATTATCCGAATTGCTCAACCTTGGTTTCCCCGCTGATCCAGAAGCGATCGGCACCGTTGCGGATGCTATAACCGAAATCTTGATTCAGCTGCGGGTCCCGGAGCAGAAGCGATTGGAGATCGGTCTGGCAGTTCAGGAAGCTCTGGTCAATGCTGTTGTCCACGGATGCAAGAATGACCCGTCAAAAGAGGTCCGGTGCCGATTGCAATCGGATCCCCTCGGCCGAATCGTAATTACGGTGACTGATCCCGGACCAGGGTTCAGTCCGGATCTTCTATCCGACCCTAAGCGGCAGGAGAACGTTTATGCCGACCACGGACGTGGCGTTTACTTGATCCGCCAGCTCATGGACGAAGTTAGTTTCGAGCGTCGGGGAAACGAAATCAGGATGTGGAAGTACTGATTAAGGTCGGCTCCAGAGTCGTTTGTCCATGCCTCATTGTTCCTCAAATTTGAGGATACCACTCTGCACAATGAATCTGGAGGGGCCCCACGCGGCCACTGGGCGGTGATCGCCAAGCGAGATTGATCGCTGAGTTACTGCAGCTTCGCCTACTCCGCCTTGGGCGGGAGCAGAATCCGGCTCCTGGAGGGGTCGCCGCCATCCCATCGCCCGGCCAGCAAATTGACGGGCTCATGCCGCAGGACTAGACTTTCGTTCCGGAGGTATTCCATGCGCTGTTTAATGAAGGTTGCAATTCCAGTCGAGACCGGCAATGCCGCGGTCAACGATGGCAGCTTGGGCAAGACGATCGAATCCATTCTCGCCGACCTGAAGCCTGAGGCCGCCTACTTTGTCGGAGATAATGGCAAACGAACCGGGTTCATCTTCTTCGATCTGAAAGACGCGTCGCAAATACCCGCCGTGGCGGAGCCGTGGTTTCTGGCTTTCGATGCTCATGTCGAGTTACATCCGGCTATGAACCTGGAAGACCTGAAGAACGCCGGGCCCGGCATCGAACGGGCAGTCAAGAATTACCGCCGAACTTCACACGCGAAAGCGGCGTAAGGATGCCGCCCACCGCGTAAGGCCGTGGAGTGCAGTGGCCAGTGATCAGTGGCCAGTGGTCAGAAACAACAGTTGTCTGGCCACTGACCGATGACCGCTGGCCACGATTTTTCCCCAAAGCTTTCGGGGCCGACTGGCAATCCAACGAAGGCTGAATTTGCGTATATCTATATAAGGAAAGAGACCTAGCGTTGTCGAGGCCGCAACCACAAGGCATTTCGGATCTGGCCCTGGTGACGGGGCTGAAGTCCGGCGATCAGGGGGCGATGGCGGAGTTATATGACCGCTATTCTTCGGTGGTGTATGCGGTCGCGTTGCGCGTGCTGGGCGATACTGGAGCGGCGGAAGACGTGCTGCAGGAAGTGTTCCTGCAATTGTGGCGCAAGCCCAGTGCTTTCGATGCGGCGCGCGGCAGGCTGGGAAGTTGGCTGGCGGTGATCACGCGGAACCGCGCGATTGACTCCCTCAGAAAACGGCGGCCGGAAACGGATATTGAGGACGTAGTGTTGTCGGTGGCGCCAGACCTGGCGGGAGAGGCGGAGCGGGCGCGGGCGGCGGAGAAAGTGCGGGGGGTGATGGGAAGCATGGCGCCAGCGCAGCGCGGCGCGCTCGAAATGGCTTACTGGCAAGGCATGAGCCATTCGGAGATCGCCGACAAGACGGGAGAACCGCTGGGGACAGTGAAGACGCGGATTCGCGCGGGACTGATCGTACTGCGGAAGGCGTTTCAGACTTGAGGAAGTGGCGTGAACGGGAAATGAGCGAGCACGAACGATACGCGGAGGATCTAGCTTTGTACGCGCTGGATGCGCTTCGGGGAGAGGATCGCGCGCTAGTGGACCAACATCTGGCGACGTGTGCGGCGTGCCGGGGGGAACTGGAGCAACTGCGCGGCGATACGGCGCTGCTGGCGCTGTCGACGACCGGCCCGAGACCTCCGCAGCGGGCGCGGCAGCGCCTGCTGGATGCGGTGGCGCGGGAGGCACGCGCGCCAAAAGTGATGCGAGACTTCGACTCGCCGTTCGTGGTGGGGATGGCTGGGATGGGCGGCTACGGCGGCGGTGGTGATTTTTGCGCTGGCCTTGTGGCGGGAGAACTCTGAGCTGAAAGGTAGTTTGGCGTCGGCGAGTTCGCAGGCGGCCAAGAGTGCCCGTGAAGTGGAAGACATGCGGAGGATCGCGGCGCCGATCCTGGAGCCGGAAGCGCAGCGCGTGACGCTGGTGGCGGCGAAGGCGCCGCCGCAGCCCCAGGGCAAGGTATTTTATCTGCGGAGCCGCAGCAGTCTGGTTTTGCTGGCGAACAACCTGCCGGCGCTGCCGGCGCAGAAGGCTTATGAGTTGTGGCTGATTCCGACGAACGGGGCTCCGATTCCGGCAGGAGTGTTCAAGCCCGATGCGCATGGGAGCGCGAGCGTGGTGAATCCTCCGCTGCCGGCGGGAGCCGAGGCCAAGGCCTTTGCGATTACCGTGGAGAACGAAGCGGGGTCGGCTACGCCGACCCTGCCGCTCGTGATGGTGGGCGCGGGCGAGTAGGGGCTTTACGCGGTGCGAAAGCACTGCTCTCCGCGGCACTGCCGCCAAGATCAGATTTTCCTGGCGGTTACTTTTCCAAAACCTTGACGGCTTTGGGGACAGTGGCGTGTTCTTTTCTGTAGGCGCGGGCGATGTCGCCGAGAGGGGTTTCCCGCGGGAGGGTTCCGAAATCTACTACCGGTTGCTCGCCCTGCGCATAACTGTAAGCCGAGGCGTCGAGCAGGCTGGATTCCTGCGCCATGGCGTGCTGGGAGGCGTGCTGAGGATGATCAGACATCTGCAAGGGCTGGGGGTTGTTGCTCTGGACGGAAGCGGTTTGTCCGAAAGCGGCCGCAGTGGCGCACAGAAAACAGAGAGCGAAGATTGTGATTTTCATAAGATTTTTCCTGTCTGTGAGAAATTGCCTAAAATAGGGTCAAAGAGCTGGCGGAATGCCGGAATGGCGCGGCTTCCGCGGTAGCAAGGGGCAATCAGCATACCAAACGGGAGCGGGTGGGATTCGAGTTAAGGTACGCAAATGCAGGTTGGTAGCAAGGATTTGCACATATGTGGAAGAGGGGGTTTGTGGGTGCCTGTGGAACAAAGCTGGCAAAGCGCAACACCGAGCATGGCAGCGGACTGGGGCGATGGCGCTGGGTGGTTGAACGGGCCTTCGCTTGGCTGAACCAGTTCCGGCGACTGCGCGTGCGCTACGAAAAGCGGGCGGACATTCACGAGGCATTCTTGACCTTGGGCTGCGCTCTGATCTGCTGGCGCTTCCTGCGAATCGATTGGGTGGCGGGTTGAAAGCTAGCGGAGGCCTGCAGTTTTGAATTGCTGGACCGACACGGCTGAGACCGTGCCGGTTCCGAGCCTGATTGTGGAATGGTGGCTAGTTGACCGTAAAGCTCGTCGCACTGGTGGCGGTCCCGCCCGCGGTCGTTTTCACAATCTTGCCGGTCTTCGGCCCATGGGAACGTCAACGGTCACCTGCGTATCGGAGTCCACCGTGAACTTGGTCGCGGCCACTCCGTCAAAGGTCACCTTCGTGGTCTGTTCAGAGCAGTTCCCGTTCGTCCCCGGAGTTCCCACCGGGCCACTCGGAGGACCAAATCCGGTACTGGTCGGCAGTATGTCGGACTCCGTTGTCGCCGAGGGTGGGTTGGAAGTCTGTGGTGGTGGTCACTGCTGGTTATGATGGAAAAGGCAAGGCCCCGCCCAAGCGCAAAGCTTGGACGGAGCGCGCTCCGAGTTGCGATGGACGCGAAGTCCGTGCGGCTTATTGCTTCGCACTCAACAACATCTCTAGCTTAAGCACACGCGCGGCCAAGTCCTGGAGCTCCTCCCGCTGCCGCGCGATCGTGTTATTTTGTTCCTCGTTCGTTTTCTGTTGCTCCTCGACCAGGTGCCGCTGCTTCTGCACCTCGTTCAGGAGCATAGCGTTGACAAAATGGTAGCGCACCGACTGCGGAGCGCCGTCCTTGTCGAAAACAACAAGCTGCGGGGCCACTTGGGCTACCTCCTCGGCTACCAACCCGTACTGCCGCGTTTGCGTCTCGTCGAGTTCGGGCTTGTAATTGAATGCCACTGGCCGCAGCTTCATCAGGATGTCGCTCGCCTCACCCATATCGGCGATCTGGTGCTTGAACCGGCGCGAGGAGGTCGTGGTGCCGAGCTGGCCCGCCGCGTTGACTAAAACTTCCACGCCGCTGGCGCTGGCGCTTCCGTAGATTCCGGCGATGGCGGCCGCCCTGATGGTTCCGATGTAGCCAATGCGAATGGTATCCGATTCGCCCGCTATTCCGCTATTGCCGATGTAGATGTCGTTGCTTTCAGCCGCGTCGAGGTTGCCCCCGGCCCCGGTGCCGATTGCAATGTTGCTAGCCCCGGTCGTGAGTTTCGCGAGCGCGGCGGCACCGACGGCGACGTTATCCTTGCCGGTCGTGTCGGCAGTTAGCGCGGAATAGCCGAAGGCGGAGTTGCCGCCGGCAGTCGTGCTGACGTAGAGCGCGAAGTTGCCAAAAGCGGAGTTGCCCCCTGTGGTATCGCTCGATCCGCCCGTCGTGTTTTTCGCGAGCGCGCCGCCGCCAAAGGCGGAGTTGCCGCTTCCCGTCGTGTTGGCTACGAGCGCGTCTATGCCGAAGGCCTCGTTTTGGATGCCGGTCGTGTTGGCGTTGAGCGCGCCGTAACCGACGGCGGAGTTGCCGTGGCCCGTCGTGTTCACGCTGAGCGTGTAGGCCCCCATCGCGGTGTTGTAGGCGCCCGTCGTATTGGCGTAAAGTGCCCCGAAGCCGACGCCAGTGTCGAAGGTGCCGGTGGTTTTAAAGTTCCCTGCCTTATATCCAAGGAAAGCGTTGTCACTGCCGCTGGGCCCGTAGTTGTGCAGTAACATGTTTCCAATCGCGAGCACGCCCTCAGTCCCGGTACTGTTGGTGGCGGGCATGGCTACGGCGCCGGTTACGTCAAGGGTTGTCCCCGACTGGGACACAATCGAATCAATCACCGTTGACGTGGCGTTGAAGATCGGCAGATGGTCGGCGGTGCCGCCGGTTGTGGTCACGTCCGTAGTCGAGGCTGGCACAGCGCTTCCCGCCTGCCCCTCGGCCATGCCCCTCGCCGGTTGAGGCAAGGCGGATGTAGTTTTGGTTAGCGTCTGTGCAAAAGTCAGTTGCACCAGTGACAGTGCCAGCGTCAAGATTCCAACTTTCACACAACTGATGCGGAGCCTCATGCGTGTATCTCCTTCGTGGTGAATCGAATTTTGCCTCCAGATGAGACCGAATGCTTAGGCAAATGGGATGATCCTCTTTTCACGCCCCAGAACCCTGATCCGGCGGTTCTTGGGGGCACCGGGTTCGAGATAGCCCGTCCTGGGCCGCCACGAGGGGAAGTGGGTGGCAAACCTCGCCCGCCTTGTATATACTGGGTCACCTGCCGTCCCCGCGGCAACAGGCATTACCTGACATAACCCGACATTTCACGACAAATGTCTGCTAGCAACCCATTACCCGGTCGCAAGCGGTTGGATTCGTGGAAAGAGATTGCTGTTTTTTTTGGCCGCGACGAGCGCACCGCCAATCGCTGGGAGAAAGAACTCGGCCTGCCCATTCACCGGTTGCCGGGAACCAAAGGGCGGGTGTACGCCTATACCGACGAACTCGCCGCGTGGTTGGCCGCACCTCAGAATGCCGGCGCGCTCTTAACCAGGTACAACTCCGCCGGCCAACCGGGACCGGGATCCCCGGGCTTAACCGTCGTCGCCGGGCGGCGCACCCCCGTTGAAGCAGCGCCTCTTGCAAGTCCGTCTGGAGAACAAATCCGCGCGCCCTCTGCTGTCCGCTATCGGAACACGATCAGGCTGGTGGCCGCGGCAGTTGTGGGCGTGGGAATCGCGGCTGTGGTGCTCCTTTCTTATCCCAGCCCGAGCCGCAGTCCCAAGACCGCTGGCCATGCCGCTTCTCTGCCTCGACCGCCCTCGTCCGCCATCGTGGCGCAGGCCTCAACTCCTTCTCACAATCCCGAAGCCGAACAGCTTTATCTCAAGGGCAGGTACTACTGGAACAAGCGAACCCCGGACGACTTGAATAAAGCCCTCGATTATTTCGTGCAGGCGATGGTGCACGATCCAAGCTACGCGCCGGCTTATGTCGGGATGGCGGATTGTTACGACCTGCTGCGGGAATACACGCGGATGCCCGCCCGCGAAGCTTATCCTCGGGCGCTGGCGGCGGCCCAAAAAGCAGTGGAACTTGACGGTCAGTCTTCCGAAGCCCATGCATCGCTGGCCTTCGTGTCCTTCTTTGGAATGTGGGATGTCGCAACCGGCGAGCGCGAATTCCGCCGCGCCATTGATCTCAATCCCAACAACTCGGTCGCGCATCACTGGTATGCCAACGGCCTGCTTGCGCTTCACCGGTTGCCCGAAGCGCTGGAGGAGATTGACCGGGCCCAGGCCCTCGATCCGGCTTCCAGCGCGATCCTGGCCGACAAGGGCAACATCCTCCTCGTGGCCGGACGGACGGAGGAAGCGCTCAGCCTGCTGACGCAGATGGAAAACCGGGAGCCGGCGTTTCGTTCTCCTCACCTTTACCTGAAAATCCTCTACTTGAGAAGCCGGGACTATCCCAACTTCCTATCCGAATTGCGGAAGGACGCTCTTTGGTCCACGACGATTCGGCACTCGCCATCGCAAACGCAGCCGGGAAAGGCTTCGCGGCCGGTGGAACCCAGGGCATGTTGGAAGCCATGCTGCAGGTCCAGCAAAAACTCTACCTTCAGCACTCGCTTCCACCCACCGACCTTGCCCAGACCTATGCCTTGCTGGGGAATAAAAGCGAAGCCCTGCGTTACTTGACGTCTGCTTACGAGCAACGGGATGGCTCGCTTCTTTTTGTCGAAATCTACCCAGAATTCGACAGTCTGCACGAGCAACCAGCCTACCGCGATCTCATCGCCCGTATGAATCTCCCGGTTGAGAGCGTGCCATAGTGCCCCACGGGTACGGCCCTACTGAGGCCTGGCCGAATCGGAGTATTTGATCCTGGCCGGCACACACTCAAAGGATGCGCCGACTGCTCAGGCGGTTTGTAGGAAAAATGAAGGGTTTGTTAGAAGCAATAAGGGCAGAGATCGCGAAGAAAGGCCGCAGAGGTCGCCAAGAAGGGCGATATCGGCTCTGACGTAGACTGCACACTTCGATCATGCGAGAGCTAATTCAGCGCACTATTCAGTCAGCAGTCATTCTGGTACTTCTGCTGCCGGTGGGATTGTGGGGGCAGACAGATTGCGAGGCCGGCAACGGGCCGCTGGATTCTGCTCCACCGAAGACGATGAGCGTGCAGGATGTGATCCAGAAGTTTGGGGCGGCCGAAGCGGTTACAAAAGAGGCGCGTCTTCATTACACGTACAAGCAGGATGTGCTGATGCAGACGCTTGCCGGCAAAGACGTGACGGGAGAGTTTCACGAGCTAACAAATGTTTCCTACGACGAGAAAGGCAGGCGGCAGGAGCAAGTGACGTTTGCGGCGCAGCCTTCGTTGCGAGGGATTCAACTGACCCAGGAAGACATGGAAGATATTCGCGTATTCATGCCGCTGGTGCTGACCAGCGAAGATCTGCCGCAATATAACCTGACTTACGCCGGGCAGCGGCATGTGGACGACCTGGATACCTACGAGTTTGGCGTGGAGCCGAAGAAGAAAGAGAACGGCAAGCGATACTTTCAGGGGCGAATCTGGGTAGACGCGCAGGATTTTCAGATCGTGAAAGTGTGCGGCAAGAGCGGTCCGGAAAAGTTACAAGTGAAAAAGCATGAGCACCGGGAGTTGCATCCCACGTTTGTGACCTATCGCCAACAAGTAGATGGGCGCTACTGGTTTCCGGCGTACACGCGCTCGGATGACACACTGCAGTTTAAGGCGCGGCCGGTGCAGGTGCGGGAGATCATTAAATATAGCGGGTATAAGCGGGCTGGCGGGTGAGCCTAAGAATAAAGGCGAACTCTCTAACCGCGGCATTTGCGGGACGCCTTAAGACCTGCCCTGATACGAATCTTCCCTCGTACGAGCATCCTGTCGTGCGACCATCCCTCATGCGCCCGGCCGCCGTTACGGGCGTGCTGAGCTGAAAGCATGTTCAGCCTCCGGCTACAGTTTGCGTGCTTCCATATTTTGTGAAGACGGAGTCGCGGGAGATAACACCCTCGAGTTGATGCGAGTCGGCGCGGTTGACTACGGGGACGAGCGGGTAAACATTCACGTAGCGGAGCGCGGCATCGAGGGGGAGATCGGGGTAGAGACTGGGCAGCGACTGCGGGGGGAGAACGGAGGCGAGGGTAAGTTCGCCCTTGCCTTCCTGGAAAAAGCGCTGGAGTTGGTCGCGGCTGACGGTGCTCCAGCCGCTGGGATGCATGCGCACTAAGAATGTGGAGTCGGGGGAATCCTGGACGCGGCGGGCGTTGGCATCGACGTAATCCTCGGCGTTGAGGATGGTAGTGGGAACGGGGAGCATGGCGTCTTCGACGCGGAGAATGGTTTCTTCGCGGTTCTCTTCGAGCGAGGGCAAGATGAGCCCGTCCTGGCGAGTGAGCAGGTCAAAGATGGGAATGCTCTGCAGGCCGCGCGAGACCAGGTAAGAAAAAGTGTTGGCTACGATGACGGGGACGATGATCTCGTAGTTGCCGCTGACTTCGAGGACCATGAAGACGGAGGTCATGGGAACACGGAGAAAGCCGGCGAAGAGGACGCCCATGCCGACCAGGACGTAGGTTCCGGTGGATCCGGTGAGTTGAGGAAAGAAGATGCGCTCGATGTCGCCGACAGCGCCTCCGAGCATGGCTCCGATGAAGAGCGTGGGCGCGAACATGCCGCCGGGAGTGCCGCTGACGAAGGAAAAAGTGGTGGCGACGATCTTGAGAACGGCGAGGATGGCGAGGACGTTCCAGGCGTACTGGCCGTGCATGGCCTGGTCCATGGAATCGTAACCGGCGCCCATGATTTGCGGAGCGCCGAGGAAGGCGATGAGTCCGACGAGGAGTCCGGCGAGCGCGGGCTGGAAGTATTGCGTCCAGCGCGGCAGAGCTTTGAGGCGGGGGCGGAGATAGCCGATCGATTTTGCGAAGACCACGGAGGCGAGGCCGCCAACAATACCGAGGACGGCGTAGGCGAGGAGCTCGGTGGGACGCTTGAACGTGGTAACGGGAATGCGGAAGAGGGGTTCGCTGCCAAGGAACCAGCGTACGATCACGACGCTGGAAACGGCGGAGAGGACTACGGAACCGAGGATGCCGGCGCTCCAGCGGCCGATGACTTCTTCGATGACAAAGAGGACGGCAGAGATGGGAGCGTTGAAGGCGGCGGCCAGGCCTGCGGCGGCGCCGACCGGCGCCATGAGGCGAAGCTTTTCGCGGGAGATTTCGAGCTGGCGTCCGAGAGCGGAGGCGATGCCGGCTCCGATCTGGAGAGAAGGATCTTCCGGACCTAGGGATTGGCCGGAGCCGATGGCGAGCGCGGCGCAGATGAATTTTCCGACAGCGGTGCGAAAGGGGATGAAGCCGTTGAAGATGTAGAGCGCGGCCTTGGTCTGGTTCACGCCACTGCCGCGGATGCCGGGGAACACATGCAGCACGAGCGCGGCCACGACCAGGCCGGCGAGTGCGGGAACGGCGAACAAGCGCCAACTGTGGGTTTGCGGGAGTGGACCGAGCAGGGCGAGATGCGTCCAGTCGATGGCGAGACGGAAGCAGACCACGGCGAGGCCGGAGAAGATTCCGATGAAGACCGAGAGGATGAGAAAGAATAGCTCCTCGTTGAAGACACCTTCAAGAGTAGAGAACAAACGGCGGGGAATGTGGAGCCGAGCGATTGGCGGCTGCGGCAAAGACGGAGAATTCCTGTCAGCAGGACCGATTCCGGAAGGATTACTCATTGGCTGGCGGCCTCGCGTTTTTGAGAGATCAGGAATAAGGCGAGGTCGAGGCCTTGCGGCGGACCACAAATGGCAGAAGTCTGCTGTTCGATTTGGAAAACGACGTCCATGATGGAGTCCGGCAGATCGGTTTCGCCGGGAGAGCGAAGGCGGGCTAGATCTGGTTTGGCGGCCATCCAGCGGGACTGCAAGCTGGAAAGCGGAGACGCGGTGATGGTATCAGGGATCTTAAGGTCGACACCTGTCTGCTGGGCGCATTCGGCAAGGCGTTTTTCGGCCTGGGCGAAGGCGGTGGTGATGCGGCGGTTGCGTTCGGCGTCGGAGATGTGGCTGTGGAAAGGATTAGCGCGGAGGATGAGGTCGGTCGTCGCGAGAAGTTGGCGAGAGTTGGTCATCCTGCGGATTGGCATTGACGGCAGCCTGCAGACAGCGTTGGGCGGTGGCATAGTTGCCGGAACGGTATGCAGCCTGGCCGGCGCCGGCCAGGGCAGAGGAGTTTTCGGGATCGAGGCGGAGAACCTCCTGATACTGGGCGAGGGCGTTGGGGTAGTCCTGAGCCTGCTCGAAAAGTTGCGCCGCCTGGAGGTGCGCGGCGGGATCAGGCGGCAAGGAGGTGGCGAGGGCCATGAGTTCGGATTCGGCTTTGTCAGGAGCGCGTCTCTTGAGCAAGAACTGGATCAGTTCGATGCGAGCTTTGTTGCGGTTGGTGTCGGCGTCAGAGTTCCAGACTCCGTACATGGCGTTGTGGTAATAGAGAGTGGCATCTTCGATGGACCCGCGGTGGGCGGCGACGCGGGCGAGAGCGAGATTAACGGCGGCGTCCTGCGGGGCGCGCTGCCAGAGAGCAATGAGGTAGGATTCGGCTTCGTCGAGGCGGCGGGGGTCGTTGCTGTCGCGCAGGGCGCGGGCCAGGCTGAGCTGGTATTGGGAGTTGGTGGGATCGCAGGTGAGGGCGGCGCGGAAAGCGGCGATGGCGTCGTCGTAGCGGGCGGCGCTAGCATCGGCGAGACCCTGCGCGTAAAGCTTGCGGCCGCGGGCCTGTTGGTTGGCGGTGAAGCGGGAGACGAGATGGCTGACCGCGGCGAAGCCGATGGCGGCTGCGAGCGTTAGGACAAGGAGTATGAGGGGCGCGGAGCGCGGGACGAGTTTGGGGAACGTCCACGACATGTCTCGTATCACGATATCATTTTGCGAGGCTCGGAGCGGCTTAGGGTTGACACAAAAATGGGCTGAAGGCCCCCGGTTCAGGTAAGATACTTCGTCGTCTGCTGGGACTGCCGAAGAATGAATCGCGAATATCACAAGGGATACAGCCAGGAACTGAACCGGGACATGGAGGCTCTGGTTTTCGGGCATGCGGGGACGCCGCTGCTGGTGTTTCCGACCTCGATGGGAAAGTTCTTCGAGTATGAAGACCGCGGGATGATTGGCGTGTTGGCGCCGAAGATCGAGCGCGGCGATCTGCAGGTGTTTTGCCCGGACAGCATCGATACCGAGAGTTGGTACAACAAGAGCGTGCATCCCAAGGTGCGGGTGCTGCGGCATTTGCAGTATGAGCGCTACATTCTGCATGAGCTTGTGCCGTTTATACGGTGGAAGAATCAAACGCCGCGGCTGGCGGTGACGGGATGCAGCTTCGGAGCTTACCACGCGGTGAATTTTGCCCTGAAGCATCCGGATGTGGTGACGCACTGCGTGAGCATGAGCGGGGCGTTTGATATCCACCAGTTTCTGGATGGGTATTACGACGATGATTGCTACTTCAATTGTCCGCCCGACTATCTGCCGAACCAGAACGACGACTGGTTTTTGAGCCGCTACCGGCAGATGAAAATTGTGCTGGGATCGGCGGATTGGGATATTTGCTTGGACCAGAACGTGAAGTTTTCGGCGATCCTGAATGGCAAAGCGGTGCCGCACTGGCTGGACGTTTACGGCGACAATTCGAAGCATGATTGGCCGCTTTGGCAGAGGATGGCGGAGAAGCATTTTTAGGGCGGTGGCTAGTGGTTAGTGGTTCGCATTTGAGAATGGAGAACGCTGTGAAAAAGATTGGGATTTTGTTTGGGATGGAGAATACGTTTCCGCCGGCGGTGGTGGAGAAGATTAACGCGATGGGCGTTGAGGGAGTTGCGGCGGAGTTTGTGCAGGTGGGCGGGATTCGGATGGATGAGCCCAAGAAATATGACGTCATCATCGACCGCATCTCGCAGGATATTCCGTTCTATCGGGCTTATTTGAAGAATGCGGCGCTGCACGGCACGATCGTGGTGAACAATCCGTTCTGGTGGACGGCAGATGACAAGTTTTTCAATTATGCGCTGGCGCACAAGATGGGGGTGGCGATTCCGCCGACGGTGATTCTGCCGCACAACAAGCATCCGGAGGGGACTACCGACAAGTCGATGCGGAACCTGATCTATCCCTTGAACTGGCAGGAGATATTTGATTACGTTGGCTTCCCTGCTTTCTTGAAACCTTATTCCGGGGGCGGGTGGAAGCATGTTTACCACGTGCATTCGCCGGAGGAATTCTTTCAGCACTACAACCAGACGGGCGACTTGTGCATGACGCTGCAGCATGGGGTGGTGTTTGAGGAGTATTACCGGTGCTATGTGGTGGGGCAGGAGAAAGTGCACATCATGAAGTACGACCCGCAGGGCGCCGCTATCATGAGCGGTATGTGAAGGGGAATCCGGCGCCGTCGTCGGCGGCGCTGAAGGATCGCATTGAAAAGGATGCGCTGACGTTGTGCCGGGTGCTGGGGTACGACTTGAACACGGTGGAGTTTGCGGTGGAGGGTGGAGTGCCTTATGCGATTGATTTTCTGAATCCGGCGCCGGATGCGGAGATTACGTCGGTGGGGCAGGAGAATTTTGACTGGATCGTGAATGCGGTGGCGGAGATGGCGGTGAAGATGGCGCTGAGCGGGGAGAATCCGGCGCGGGAGTTGCGGTGGGCGGGGTTTTTGGCGGGCGCACCGGTGAAGAAAACTCGCAAGGCTGAACCGGAGTGGGTGGCGGAGCGGAAGCGGGGCAAGGCGGCGAAGTAGGTGTGGACGAGCTAAAGAAAAGGCGATTTCTCTGGGGCGTGGTGCTGACCTGGGCACCGTGGATTCCTATCCTGATTGGCCTCAGCAACGCGCTGCTTGGCATTTCGAGACAGAAGGCGACCGGGATCGGCGCAGTGGCTGGCGGTCTGACTGAGCTGTTCGTAGTGTGGGGTATCGGCGCGATTCTCATCGGCCAAGTAACCGCGATCATCCTACTGTTCCGGGCGTTTTCGCCGGGACATTGGATGCGTGGCTTATTCACCGTGCTGTCCATCTGCTTGAGTGGATTGATGCTTCTTCTTGTGGGCCTTTTCTTTTGGCTGTCCTGGTTCCAGACGCACCACCGTTTCTGATCAGAATTCGAAGTGCGGTTTATACTAGTAAGGCCTGATTTGCCCATTCTTTGGCAGGGAGCACCGAGGGACGAGGCATTTGGAATCGTGGTTCGATTCGCGGGCAGACGGGCCCGCGGCACATGGGCTTGGCAGATATTTCATGAAACCTACTTTCACCATCGGGATTGAAGAGGAATATCAGACAGTGGATCCGGAGACGCGGGATCTGCGGTCGCATATTCAGGCGGAGATCCTCGAGAAGGGCAGGCTGATCCTGCAGGAACGGGTGAAGGCGGAGATGCACCAGTCGGTGGTGGAGGTGGGGACTGGAGTCTGCCGGAACATCAAGGAAGCCAAGGCGGAAGTGAAGCTGCTGCGGCGCGATATTGTGCGGCTGGCCAAGGAGAATGGGTTGCGGCTGGCTTCGGTAGCGACGCATCCGTTTGCGGACTGGCGGGTGCAGGAGATTTATCCCGACGACCGGTACAAGAATATTGTCGAGGACATGCAGTTGGTGGCGCGGGCGAATCTGATTTTTGGCCTGCACGTGCATATTGGGATCGAGGATCGCGAGACGGCGATCCACATGATGAATCATGCGCGATATTTTCTGCCGCACTTGCTCGCGTTGTCCACGAATTCGCCGTTCTGGCTGGGGATGGATACGGGGCTGAAGTCTTACCGGTGCAAGGTATTTGACAAGTTTCCGCGGACCAACATTCCGGATTATTTTCCGAGCTGGGGCGAGTACGAGAACTTCATCAAGCTGCTGATCAAGACCAACTGCATCGATAATGCGAAGAAGATCTGGTGGGACATCCGGCCGCATCCGTTCTTTAATACGATTGAGTTCCGAGTGTGCGATATTCCGATGCGCGCGGACGAGACGATTGCGCTGGCGGCGTTGATTCAGGCAACCGTGGCGAAGCTGTATAAGCTGCACACCGCGAATCAAGGATTTCGGCTGTACCGGCGGGCGTTGATCATGGAGAACAAGTGGCGGGCGGCGCGCTACGGGATGGATGGGAAACTGATTGATTTCGGCAAGCAGATGGAAGTGCCGGCGAAGGATTTGATCCTCGAGTACCTGGATTTTGTAGACGACGTGGTGGATGAACTGGACTCGCGCGAGGAGTTGGATTACATCCATACGATGCTGGAAACGGGCAGCGGCGCGGATCGGCAGTTGCGGGTGTATCAGGAGACTGGAGACTTGAAGAAAGTTGTCGATTACATCATTGAGGAGACGGAGGCGGGACTGGCGGAAGACGAGCCAGCTTCTGTGAGAAAAGTAGGCTGATGAGCATTCCTGCAGACGAAGTAGGTCAAGTCAAAATCCCCACTCCTTCGACGGGCTCAGGGCAGACTCTGTCGCCAAAAACGCGACAAGGGTGGGGCACCCCCATCCATCAGATTTCCTTTGATCCTGAATACACTCCGGGGGCGCGCAATGCCGTGCAGGTTTGCCTGCGGGTGCGGCCCGAGGAGAAGGTTTGCGTGATCACCGATGAGGCCACGCTCGAGATTGCGGCGGCGGTCGTGCATGAACTTGAAGAAGCTGGGCTCGCCTTACCACGCCTGGGTGCTGGAGGATTTGGCGCCCCGTCCCTTGAAGGATTTGCCTTCGGAGATTCTGGAAGATTTGGAGACCAGCCAGGTTTCTATTTTTGCGGTGCAGGCGCAGCGGAATGAATTGCGCTCGCGCATGCAGATGACGGATGTGGTGAACCGGCGGAAGATCCGGCACGCGCACATGGTGAACATCAACCGGCAGATCATGCTGGAAGGCATGCGAGCGGATTTTCAGAAGGTGGACCGGTTGAGCGCGAAAGTTGTAGCCATGGTGCGCAAGGCGCGGCGGGTGCGGGCTAAGACAGCGGCGGGGACGGACCTGACGGCGGAGTTGAATCCGAATTATCGCTGGCTGAAGACCAGCGGGATTATCACTCCGGAAAAGTGGGGGAATCTGCCGGGCGGGGAGATTTTCACGACGCCGGGCGAAGTAAATGGGACGTTCGTGATTGACGGCGTGGTGGGGGACTATCTGTGCGCGAAGTTTGGCAATCTGCGGCAGCATCCGCTGACCGTGCACATAAAGAACAACCGGCTTACCGAGGCGCACTCGGAGAATCACGAACTGGAAGACGACTTCTGGAAGTACACGCACACGGATGAGAATAGCGACCGCGTGGGCGAGTTTGCCATCGGAACCAACATTGACTTGAAGGACGTAATTGGGCAGATTCTGCAGGATGAGAAGTATCCCGGAGTGCACATTGCGTTTGGCAATCCTTATGGCGCGCACACCGGGGCGGAGTGGGATTCATCGACCCATATTGACGTCGTGGGGCGGAAGTTCAACATCTGGGTGGACGACGAGCAGATCATGCGGGATGGGAAGTTTTTGGTAGAGGCGTAGGACGGTCTTGCTGGCGGCGGGAGTGCCAGATCGCTAGCAGACTTGATGGTCATAAAGATCCCCTTCGGCTTCGCTTAGGGCAGGCTTTTGACTCCGCGAGCCGCCCACATCCTGTGCGTCTCGCTCCCCTCAGGATGACGGCACTTTAGCGTGATTGGTCGGCGGGATGCCAGCGCTACGCAGCAAGTGGGCCCTACGATGATTCCTTCCCTGCGAAAGCAGTTCAACACCAGATTCACTCCTGAAAAATACCACGCATTTTTGCGTCGGATGGATGACGTTTGCGGAACTCATGTGCAGTTCCGGCTGTCGGAGACTCCTTGTTTCTTTCCCAAGTCAGTTCTGGATCGGATGGCGGAGAATGGGAAGAAGCTGATCCGGCAACTGGTGGAAAGTCCGGAGTATCGGGCGCGGTCGGATGCGTCGATTCCAGCGGAGTTCCGAGTTGCGAATGAGCCGCCTCGGCCGCTGTTTGTGCAAGTGGATTTCGGGCTGGTGCGGGATCGAAACGGCGAGTTGCAGCCTAAGCTGGTGGAGTTGCAGGCCTTCCCTTCCCTCTATGCGTATCAGTTGACGCTGGCGCAAAGCTACATCGAAGTGTATGGGCTGGAAAACCGGGCTTCGGGCTCCGGCTTTCGGGCTTCGGTTTCGGGGAATGCGCGGCTCAATTTCTTCCTTAGCGGACTGGATGAGAAGACGTATCGAGAGCTTTTGCGGAGTGCGATTGTGGGCACGCATGATCCGGAGAACGTGATCCTGATGGAGATTCATCCGCAGGCGCAGAAAACGCTGCCGGATTTTCTGCTGACCGAGAAGATGCTCGGGGTGAGAACGGTCGACATTGAGGCGATCAAGAAGCAAGGATCGCAGCTTTACTACGAACGGAATGGAGGCCGCGTGCCGATCCGGCGGATCTATAACCGAACCATTGTGGATGAGTTGCAGCGCAAGGAAGTGAAGCTGGGGTTCGATTGGCGCGACGATCTTGACGTGGAGTGGGCGGGGCATCCGAACTGGTATTTCCGGATCAGCAAGTTTTCGATACCGTACTTGCGCCATGAGTCGGTGCCGAAAACCTGGTTTCTGGACCGGCTGGAGCGGATTCCCGAGGACTTGCAGAACTACGCCCTGAAACCTCTGTATTCGTTCGCGGGATTGGGCGTGGTCATCGCGCCGAAGAAAGAAGATATCGAAGCGATTCCAGGCGGAGAAGCGAGGTCGGAATACATTCTGCAGGAGCGGCTGCATTTTGAGCCAGTCATCGAGACTCCGTTTGGCGGAACGAAGGCGGAGGTGCGAGTGATGTATATATGGCAGGAGGAGTTGAAGGCGGTGCTGACGATTATCCGCATGGGGCGTGGTTTGATGATGGGCGTGGATCACAACAAGAATATGGAGTGGGTGGGAGCGTCGGCGGGGCTGTGGGTGGAGGATTAGTCTTGTAGCCGATTCTCTTGACGTCGGTGGTTTGGAGTTCGCGGCCGTTGGGGCGGCGCGGGTAGGGTTTGTCGCCAGCGAGGCGATCGGGAACAGGATCGCCAGGGCTCCATTCGCCGGGAATGTAGCCATCGGCAAAGGTGGATTCGTATTCCCCGGCGTAGACCACACGCTGAACGTTATTAATAACGACGAGGGCGCGGCGAACGGCGTGAGTGGCTGATTCGCGGAGGATTTCGGCTTCGGCCTGAAACCAGTTTTCGACGTCGTGGCCTCGAGGGCCCGCCGCGCTGGTAGAGTTCAGTGGAGCGACGGCGGATAGCTTCTCTGCCTTTGAGGGGTTACCGGACATCCGCGTCATATCAGAACCGCCTCGCTATTTCAGGGTTGCTAGCTTCATCGGAGTCGCTGCGGGACAACCTGGAACCTGCAGGCGGACACAAAGGGATAGGGTGGTTTGTCAGTTTGGGAACGACGATAATCAAAACGAACTAAACGAGCCAGTTGACCGGAGTCGCTGGCGAGCCTAACATTACGGCGTTCGGGGGTTCGGTCTTCTCATGATTGGCCAGACGGTGTCCCACTATCGCATCCTGGGGAAGCTGGGTGGCGGTGGTATGGGTGTGGTGTACGAGGCGGAGGACCTGAAGCTGGGGCGGCATGTTGCTCTGAAATTCATTCCAGAAAATCTCGCGGGCGACACCAAATCGCTGGAACGCTTCACGCGGGAGGCGAAGGCGGCGTCGCTGCTAAATCATCCCAATATCTGCACCATTCACGGAATTGAGGATAACAACGGGCACCCGTTCATTGTGATGGAGAAGCTGGAGGGCGAGAGCCTGAAGCAATGCATCTCGGGACAGGCGGTGGAGACGGAGAAGGTGCTCGACATCAGTATCCAGGTGGCGGACGCGCTGGCAGCGTCCCATGCCAAGGGGATTGTGCACCGGGACATCAAGCCGGCGAACATTTTCCTGACTCCGAGCGGGCAGGTGAAGGTGCTGGATTTCGGGCTGGCCAAGCTGGTGCACAACGTCGGGACCGACAGCGACGGAATGGCGGCGCTGGACCAGTCGTTAACTGCGGTGGGAGTCATTCCGGGGACTGCGATCTACATGTCGCCGGAGCAGGCGCGGAGCGAGGAAATCGATTTCCGCAGCGACCTGTTTTCGTTCGGCGTGGTGATGTATGAAATGTCGACCGGGAAGAAGCCGTTCACGGGCAAGAACTCGCTGATGACGCTGGATGCGGTGTTGCATGACAAGCCGGTCCCGCCGGGAGAACTGAATCCGAAGGTTCCGGTGGAGCTGGAGGGCATCATCGGCAAGGCGATGGAGAAGGACCGGAAGGAGCGGTATCAAAGCGCCACGCAGATGAAGGCAGACCTGCAGCAACTGAAACGCGAGACTGAGTCAGGGCAGGTGAAGAGTGGACTGCACGGCGCGAGGCTGCGGGTTGCGAGCAGGACTTTTGGGCGAACGGGCAGCCGGTGGCAGTTCTGGCTTCTGCTGGGAACGGCGGCGCTGCTGGTGACGGTGTTGTCGGCAGTAGGAGCGTACTGGCTGAAACACCGGTCGGTGGCCAACATGGAGCAGCAGAATGCGATCGCGGTTTTGCCGCTGCAGAACATGAATGGGGATTTTGCCGTGGATTACCTGCGCTTCGCGCTGGCGGACGAATTGACCAGCGTGTTGACCTATTCGCGTTCGCTGGAGGTGCGGCCTTCGTCGGTGACGCGGAAGTTTGTAGAGCTGGATCTGGATCCGCGGAAGGTAGGTCTGCAACTGCATGTGGGCCGGCTGCTGACCGGTCATTTCCTGCGGCAGGGCGACCAACTAACCGTGACCTTGGAAGCGATTGACGTGCCCAGTGACCGGTTGCTGTGGCAGGGGACGGTGACGGCACCGGTGAATGATTTGATTTCACTGCAGAACCAATTGAGCACGCAGGTGCAGCATGGACTGTTGCCCGTGCTGGGCGTTGCCGGAGGAGCCTTGAGCACGGCGTCACGTCCCAAGAGTCAGGAGGCCTACGACCTCTATTTGCATGCCCTTGCCCTGCCCCATGATCCCGGGCCGAACAAGGATGCGATTGCTGTTCTGGAACACGTGGTGGGAGAAGACCCAGGCTACGCGCCGGCATGGGAGGCGCTGGGCCTCCGGTATTACTATGATTCGATTTATGGCGGCGGCGGCGAGCAGATGTTCCAGCGTTCGAATTCCGCGTATGAGCGGGCGCTGGCGCTGGACCCGAACCGCGAACTCGCGGCCAGCAATCTGATCACGAATCGGGTCGAACGCGGCGAACTGGGCCGGGCTTACGATGCCGCGACGGATCTGGTGCGGCGGAGACCGCAGAGCGCCGATGCGCATTTCGCGCTCAGCTATGTGCTGCGTTATGCGGGCATGCAGGAAAAGGCGACGCAGGAGTGCAACATGGCGCGATCGCTGGATCCGGGGAACTTCAATTTCCGGTCGTGCGCGTTGGCGTTCCTGGAACTGGGCAAGACCGACCAGGCGATGGATTTCGTACACCTGGACGCGGGCACGGAGTGGGCGGCGTGGGTGACGCCGTATGTTTATCTGGCCGCGGGAAATGTGGCCCAGGCGCGAGAGAGCGTAAAGTATGTGGCGAAAGGGCCGTTCTACCATCGCGAATTGCTGGTGGCGTGCACGCAGGCCCAGCGGCCGCCTGACCTGGACAGGATCGTGCGGGAGGCGGAAGCATCGGCGATGATGGAGCCCGATCCTGAGCAGTGGTATCGACGTGGGACGGTGATGGCGTACTGTGGGCAGAAAGACGCGGCTTTGCGTTTGCTGAAAGCCGCGGTGCAGCAGAATTATTGTGCATATTCCGCGCTGTTGGACGATCCGCTGCTGAAGGGCCTGCGCAAGGAGACGGCGTTTAATGAAGTGCTGACCGCGGGAAGCACGTGTCAGGAGACGCTGAAGGAAGGGCGGCAGTAGAGCAGCTTCCAGTTTCCGGTTTCCAGTATCTAATTCCTGCTTCGCTTCTGACGAACAAAGAATTTGCGTCGGAGTGGGTGTAGGCCCCATCCTTGTAGAGTGAACTTCTTGGGATGCAAACAGCTTGCAAGCCGCCTGGGGCGGCTCGTGCAGCGTTTAGTCGAAACTTCAATCGTCCAGACCTCATTCTTATTCCTGCTGCTAGCGATCGCGGTTCTGCCTGTGACCTCACTGCGGAGTGAGGAAAGCGCGGCGGGTTCGGTAGGGGCGGCTCAGCAGGCGGGGAACAGCCAAACCATTCTAACCAACTTTCCTCTGCTTCCCTATCAAGGATCTCCTCCCGAGCTTCCTCAAGATCAAGGAATCGTCGGCTTGCGCCTGATGCTGCGGCGGCTAGGCACGACCGCGCGTCTGATGCAGACCGTTGCGCATCCCGATGATGAAGATGGCGGGATGCTGACGCTGGAATCGCGCGGGCGCGGAGCCAGCGTGCTGCTGATGACGCTGAATCGCGGCGAGGGCGGGCAGAACAAGGTGGGGAGCAATTTGTCGGATGTGCTGGGCGTGCTGCGTACCGAAGAACTGCTGGCAGCGGACGAGTATTACGGTGTGCAGCAGCGATTCTCGCGCGTGGCTGACTTTGGATTTTCGAAGAGCGCGGAGGAGACTTTTGCGAAGTGGGGCGGACACGATATCGCGCTGGGAGATATGGTGCGGGTGATTCGGACGTTCCGTCCGGATGTGCTCGTGGCGCGGTTTTCCGGCACCGAGCGGGATGGACATGGGCACCACCAGGCGTCGAGCATCCTGACGAAGGAGGCGTTCCGGGCAGCGGCGGACCCCAAGCGGTTTCCCGAGCAGATTGCGCAGGGGCTTCAGCCGTGGCAGGCGAAGAAGCTTTACATCGGAAATGTGTGCGGCTTTGGAGCGATGACTTGTCCGGATGGGAACTGGACGGTCAAGCTAAATACCGGGAAGCCGAACGCGGATTTGGGAGGGTCGTATGTGCAGTTCGCGATGCAGGGATTGCGGCATCAGATGTCGCAGGGAGCGGCGAACTGGAGCGTGGATCCGGGAGACCGGTTCACGTTTTACAAGCTGGTGGATTCGGTAGAGCCCGCGCAACTGGATAAAGATGGGCACGAGCAGGACTTGTTTGAGGGGATTGATACGACGCTGCCGGGCCTGGCGGCGCGGTTGGGAACGGAAGAATCGAGGGTCCCGCAGTTGCGGCAGGAATTGACGGAGATTGCGAAGAAAGTTGCGGAGGCCGGCGAGTACGCGAAGGGCAACGATGCATCCGCGGCGGCGGGGTCTTTGATGGAAGTTGTGGCTGGCTTGGAGCGGGCGCATGCGGAAGTTGGCAAGAGTGCTCTAAGCGTTTTGGCAAAGTCTGATCTGCGGATGCGGCTGGAGGAGAAACGCGAACAGGCGGAGACGGCGCTGAACGAGGCTCTGAGCGTAAGTCTAGACGCTGTGGTGGTTCTTCGAGCGGAACGAGAGGGTAGGGTGAAGGAGGTTGTGAAAGAAGTGGACGCGATGACCACAGTTTCACCGGGGCAGGAGTTTCTGGTGGCGGTGGATTTTCACAACGGATCGAAAGGTCGGCTGTTCATCGACGCGTTGAAGCTGGAAGTTCCAGAGGGGTGGGGCACGATTTCCGACAAGACAAATCCGGTTGCAATCAAGCCGGGAGACACCATTCACGCGGTCTTTCGCTTGCGGGTACCGAAGGACGCGGCCGACACTCGGCCCTACTGGCATCGCGATGATCCGGAGACGGAGAGCGTGAATCACATCGACGACGAAAAGTATGCGACGCTGCCGTTCCCGCCTCCAGTGCTGCGGGCCCAGGTTGAGTACTCCGTCGCAAGCGCGGGCGGCGCTGCAGTGAAGAATGCTATCGGGGCAACTGTAGTGACACGGTTTGTGGACGAGACTGGGGTGGAACGCGCTCGTCCGCTGGCCGTGGTGCCGGCGATTTTCGGTTGCCTTGGAACCGGGGACACAGGTTATTTCGACGCACAACGGTGCGAGTTCAACCGTGGCCGTGGGCGTGACCAGCAATCTTAGCCACCAGGCGCATGGCCTGTTGCGTCTGGAGTTGCCAGAGGGTTGGCGGTCGGAGCCGGCGCAGTTTGCGGTGGAGTTCGCGCGGCGCGGAGAGAAACAGGATTTCCAGTTCAAGGTCTTCCCCGCCGGCTTGCAGGAAGGACGAGCCAAGGTACGAGCTGTGCTGGAGGCGAATGGCGAAAAGTTCAGCGAAGGCTACACGTTGGTGACCCGCGAGGATTTAGGCAGCTTCTACTATTACCAGCCCGCGGTGCAGCGGGTGAGCATTGTGGATGTACAAGCGACGCATGATCTAAAAGTTGGCTATATCATGGGCGCCGGCGATGATATTCCCTCGGTACTGAAGCAGGTAGGGATAGACGTGACACTAATTCCTCCGGAGAGACTGGCGAGCGCGGAACTGAGCGGGTACGGAACGATTGTACTGGGGATACGCGCCTACGATACGCAGAAAGATGTGGTCGCGAATAACAAGAAACTGCTCGATTTTGTCGCGGCGGGCGGAACGCTGGTCGTGCAGTACAACACTGGTGTGGGAGATTTTAATAGCGGACACTTCACGCCTTATCCGGCGGAACTGAGCCGGGCGCGGGTTTCGGTGGAGGAAGCTCCGGTGGAGATTCTGGCTCCGGAGGATGGAGTATTTCATTATCCGAATGCGATCACGGCTCGCGATTTTGATGGCTGGGTGCAGGAACGCGGACTCTATTTCATGGACAAATGGGATGAGCATTTCAAGCCGCTGCTATCCTGCCATGATCCCGGCGAGGACGCGCAAAAGGGCGGGCTGCTGCGAGGCGCAGTACGGCAAGGGAACTTACATTTACACCGGGTATGCGTTCTTCCGGCAGTTGCCGGCAGGAGTGCCGGGAGCCGTGCGGCTTTATGTGAATTTGCTGAGCGCGGGGCATGAGAAGAAACAGTAGCCAGTTGCCAGCCGCCAGTTGCCGGTAAACGCGAGACTTCCGAGATGAACCGACGAGAGCAGTGGCGGCCAGTCCTAGATGCTGAGGTTAAGAAGTGGAGTGCAAAATCCTGTGCGGAACTTATCGCGGATTTGCGCGAGGTAAAGGCCTACCAAGTTGAATTCGACAACAAGAAATACACCCTTGAAGTACAGCTCCTCGAAGACACCGATAAGTATCTGCATGTGTGCGTAGAGGTAGATGACGGCAGTATTGCTCGATCGTTTCGTCCTCTGAGCGAGAGCTTCATTCGCGAGAAGTAGAAGCAGGATGGCAAAACGGGTTGTGTCGTGAGATTCGCGGCGCTCTGAGCATGGCTGGGATCGGGTAGTTCGTTGGCGTGTGATCCGACCGACGCATGGGTTCTCCAGCAAAACCGGATCGTAGTTCTCCTGGCCTAATTCGTGGTATGGGCCTCGGGAGCGCTACTGCGCTCAACATGATCGACATGATCGGCGTGGGGCCGTTCATTACCATGCCGCTGGTCTTGAGCGCGATGGGCGGGCCGCAGGCAATGCTGGGATGGGTGGTGGGCGCGCTGTTGGCGGTGTGCGACGGGCTGGTGTCCGCAGAACTGGGCGCGGCGATGCCGGGGTCGGGGGGATCGTATCGCTACCTGAGCGAGATTTATGGGCCGCGGAAATGGGGGCGGCTGATTTCCTTTCTGTTTATCTGGCAACTTTCCTTCAGCGCTCCGCTTTCGATTGCCAGCGGATGCATTGGGCTGGCAGGCTACGCTGCCTATTACTGGCCGAGCCTGGAGACGGTTTACGCCGCACACACTGCTGTGCTGCCCATCCCGGGGGCAGGGCCACTTCAGGTGAGCTGGATTGTGACGCCGGGAACTGCGCTGGCGGTACTGATCTGCCTGTTCACGGTCTTCCTGCTCTATCGGCGCATCACAGTGATCGGCCGCCTCTCGAAAATATTGTGGCTGGGCGTGATGGGAACGATCGGATGGATCATCTTGGCCGGGCTGACCCACTTCAACGCCGCTCGCGCATTCGATTTTCCTCCCGGCGCGTTCACCCTCTCGCCCGCGTTCTTCACCGGGTTGGGCGGAGCCATGCTGGTGGCCACCTACGACTATTGGGGCTACTACAACGTTTGTTACCTGGGGGATGAAATAAAGGATCCAACGCGGAATATTCCGCGGGCTCTGCTGCTTTCCATTCTGCTGGTGGCCTGTCTATATCTGACGATGAACCTGTGCATTCTGGCCGTGATTCCCTGGCGGGAGATGCTCCAGGCGGGGCATAACAACAGCGGATTATACGTTGTGTCGTTGTTTATGCAGAGCATTTATGGGCCGTGGGCGGCGCGGTTGGTAACCGGACTGGTCATCGTGACCGCGTTTGCATCGGTCTTCTCGCTTACTCTTGGGTATTCACGGGTTCCTTATGCGGCAGCCCTGGACGGGAACTATTTCCGGGCATTTGCCAAAGTGCATCCGGTGTACCGCTTCCCGCATGTTTCGCTGGTGGCACTGGGAGTAGTCGCGGCGGCGTTTTGCTTTCTGCGGCTTAGGGACGCCATCGCGGCTCTGGTGGTCATTCGCCTGATTCTGCAGTTTCTGGTGCAGGCCATTGGGGTCATGGTGTTCCGGGTGACGCGGCCGGAGATCGCGCGTCCGTTTCGCATGTGGCTGTATCCGCTGCCGGCGCTGGTGGCGATAGCGGGATTTCTCTTTATCTTGTTCAATCGCGAGAACTGGGAGAAGGAAGTGCGGTACGCGGTAGTGATATTGTTGGCGGGCCTCGGGATCTACCTGATTCGTGCTTGGAGAGGTGGGGAGTGGCCGTTTGGTGGGCGCACGGCTGTCGGGGATCATTCTTCCGGCTAGCCGCTGGCCTCGGATGGAAGGCTTTTTCCAGCGAGCCGGTAGATCGAGCGCTCAGGCAGACTACTGGCGACGAGGTCGGTCGCGCCGATCGTTGCGAGCCGCGAAGATGCTCGAAAGGTGTTGGTGGAAGCTGACGCTGGGTTCTTTGGCGACGCGGGCGGGGTAGGAATCGACAGCCTGGAGAAAGCTCTGGATTTCCTCCTGCACCTGCTCACTTCGCAGAGGGACGACCTCACGTGGCTGGGCCGGGTCGAACACTTTCGGCTTCATTCCTACTCATCCCGGAGAAACTTAGCTCCGCACTGTTGTGATAAACACTTACCTGACGAGTAAGTTTCGGTTTGGGGGGAACGCCAACCATATCTGAGACAGCCAACCCGGTAAATAGCACCTTCGTGGTAAGGGAGGGCCGGTTTCCGCGATCAGCGGCGGATGCCGCGTGGGGTGATGGAAGTAAGGATCAACTCGGCGTGGAGTCCACTGCGGGCGAGGTGGGCGGCAACAGATTCTCGTGTTTTGGGAGCGGCGCAGCGGGGGTCGAGGAAGACGATGACCGAGGGACCCGCGCCACTGAGGGCTACGCCGAGGACGCCCAGTTGCCCGGTCAATTCCTGCAGACACGGCAGCAGAGGGCAGAGTGGGGCGCGGTAAGGTTGATGGATGTGGTCCTCGAGGGCGGCAGAGAGCAAGTCATGCCGGCCTTGGGTGAAGGCAGCGAGCAGGAGCAGCGAGTTTTGGATGTTCGCGACGGCGTCGTCGCGAGAATATTGAGCGGGGAGCACGCGGCGGGCTTCTTCGGTGGACAGCGCCTGGCCGGGAATGGCAAGGAGCAGGGGCCACTTCCCTTTTGGGCGGATGCAGGCCACCTGGGCCTCGGCCTCGCCGGACATGCGGGCAACGGTGAGACCGCCCATCCAGCAGGCGGAGACGTTGTCGGGATGGTGCTCACGGCGGGAGGCTTCTCCGACGATCTGGGCGTCCGTCCAGCGCAAACCGCCGAAGTGATTGGCTAAGGCGATGCCGGCGAGGCGGGCCGCGGCGGAGGATCCACAGCCCTTGCCGATCGGGATATCGTTGTTGATACGAAGAGACAGAGGAATGACTTTCACGCCCTCAGCTTGGAGGATCTTCTGGTAGGTGGTGAGGATGAGGTGATTCTCCATGGTCCGGCAGATTTCCTGATCGCGTCCCGTGACGACAATGGAGAAGGTGGAGGCGGCGCGGGCATGGATAGTGATGTAGAGATCCATCGCCAAGGCAGCGGCATCGAAGGCCGGGCCTAGATTGGCCGAAGTGGCTGGGAGGGCTAGATGCAGCGAGGCTGGACGATGGGTTTTTCTCTTGTTCTTTTTCTTAGACATTAGAATGCGTTGGGCCGGATTTCTCTGCTTGCTCCAAAGTTGTGATTACGGCGTCCAGAGTGGCATCGAGGACGACCGGAGGGTGGCGGAACGGATTCAGCCTGGCGCTTTCGCGCTCGTGCGTCGTGTCTTGAAAGAGATCGCCGCGGTGGAATTCCATGGTGAAGTCGGGGTCCTTGAGCAGGTTTCCGGTGAGGACCAGGACTACGGTTTCTTCCGGCTTCACGAAGCCTTGCCGCAACAATTTCTTCAAGCCGGCGAGGGTGACAGCCGAGGCGGGCTCGCATCCAATACCTTCGGCGCCGATTTCGGCTTTCGCCTGGGCGATCTCGAGTTCGCTTACTTGTTCGCAGGCACCGCCCGTAGCTCGGAGCACCTTTACGGCTTTCTCCCACGAAGCAGGATTGCCGATGCGGATCGCAGTGGCCCGCGTTTCAGCCGGCACGCTGACCAGATGCTTGCCTCCAGCTTCGCGCAAGGTACGCACCAGCGCATTGGCGCCTTCGGCTTGAATCACGGACAACTTCGGTAGACGCGGGATTAGTCCGAGATCGAGCATTTCCAGCAACGCCTTGCCGATCGCAGAACTGTTGCCGAGGTTGCCGCCCGGGACGATGATGTGGTCGGGGGGCTGCCAGTCGAGTTGTTCAAGTAATTCGAGCGCCAGGGTTTTCTGCCCTTCCAGGCGGAACGGGTTGATGGAGTTCAACTGGTAGACCGGGGCGCGCCGGACAAGGGCTTGCAGCAGGCGCAGGCAGCCGTCGAAATCCGTGCGGAGCTGGCAGGTGAGGGCTCCGTAATCGAGCGCCTGCGATAGTTTGCTCCAGGAGATTTGGCCTTCGGGCACGAGGACTAGGCTGCGCATGCCACCGCGCGCCGCATAGGCGGCCATGGAGGCCGAGGTGTTGCCGGTGGAGGCACAGGCCACCCAGGGGTATCCGCCCTGGTGGGCAAAAGTCGCAGCAACCGTCATGCCGGCGTCCTTGAACGAGCCAGTGGGGTTCATGCCTTGATGCTTGGCATAGAGACCAGAGATACCAGTTACGCGGGAGGATTGCGGAAGTTCGTAGAGTGGAGTGTTGCCTTCGCGCAGGGTAACAACGTGCTGCTCGGACTGGGGCGCGGGCAGAAGTTCGCGGAATCGCCAGACGCCGCTGAGGTCGAGGGACGCTGTTGAGGAACGGCGGTCCCGCCAGATGGATTTCAAGGCGGCGGCTGCGGGGCCAGCGGATTTCCAGGAGGGGTCGGTGATCTCAAGTAAGTTGCCGCACTTCGGGCAGCGAAAATCTTGGGCGGCAGCGTTGTAAGATCGAACCGCAGCCGATGCAGCGGAAACGGAAGCTGGCCTGAGGCTGGCTGGGTTCAGAACCTTTTTCAGAAATGGCGGAAGAAGGCATGGAGTCGCAGATTATTTCTGGCCTCGCAGATATTGGTCGGTCTTGTTGATCCAATCGGCGCGGGGAGGATTGAAAACATCGAGGTCAACCGTGTCTTCGAGCGCCTCGGCTTTGTGCGGCATGTGGGCGGGGATGCAGAGCACTTCGCCGGCGTGGATGACGATTTCCTGGCCATCGATCCAGAACTTTAGCGCTCCGTCTAGGACGTAAGTCAGTTGCTCGTTGTAGTGGCTGTGTTCGGGGACAATGCACCCCTTTTTCAGCAGCACTCGCGCCAGCATAATTTCCTGACCCACGACGAACTGCCGCTGCAGGAGGGGGTTCAGGTTCTCGAGCGGAACCGTGTGCCAGGGGATGTATTGGAGTTGGCGCGCACTGGCCGCGTGTTTGGCGACGGCGCGTCGAGCGCGGGAGTGAGATTTCGCGCCGTTTGTTTTTGCGGCATCTGATTTCCTGCCAGTAGAAACCCTACGTTTGGCCTTCTTCTTAGACATGAGATCGTCCCTGACGCAGTATTTGGCTGTTCAAAACCGTGACAACAAGGGTGAACTGACAACTCGAAACTCCAACGGCAAATGCCCACAGTAGGGAGAGAGCGCGAAGTGGCCGCCCTAAGACAGCCAATCCGCGACCGAGTCCGATTCCTGAATCCATTGCTGTCATTCTGGACCTCTATATGGTCATCAGTGGACCTTGTCTCCGTACAGCTTCACAGCATTGTCATGCAGATAAGCGTGGGCAAGTTCCAGGGCCCGGGTTTCTGTGATTTCATTTTCCGAGATCATTTCGGCCAACGCGGCGGCCAGGGCCATGCGTGACGATTCCGCTCCGAGCCAGTAACTTTCTTCAGCGCCCAGGACTTCATTGTACGGGAAACAGTCCGTACCGAAAGTGATCTTGTCAGGGAACGTTTCCAGCCACATCTTGAGCGTGTCTTTAAAGGCAGAAGGATACTGGACGAGTTCGCCGAGCGAGGAATCGAGGTAAACATTCTTCATGGCAGCGAGCCAGATGGCTTCGCGCTCCAAGGGATAGCCGCCGTGAATCATGACGAACGTGGTGCTTTGGTAGCGCGGATCGCGCAGCACGCTTTCCAGATTCATGATGTTGCTCTGGCTGAAGTTGAAGTAATTGCCGATGCCGGCCGCGGTGTGAATGTGCACGGGAAGGTTCAGGCGGCCGCCCTGGATCACCAGGAAGCGGAAGATGTAATCCTGGAAGGTCCGATATTCTTTCTCGCTGGGAATGCCACCGGACGCGTATTGCCGATAAATGTATTCCGCTTGCTCGCGCGTTGGATCGGAGAACGTGGTGGGACGGAAGTACGCTACTTCAAACTTCATCGCGATGCCGCCTTTTTTCTGGTTGTCTTCGAGCACGTGGACGATGAAATCCAGATAGTCGCCAAACTTGACCGGAAGTTTGCTGACGTTTTCCTGCTGCATCCAGCGGCGCAGCATTTTCTCCTGCAGCGGGATGTAGACTCCTTCGTCCGGATTGCGCGCCGTCTCGTGCTCGTTGTTGAAGGGCCACATAAAAGAGTCGGCGAAAAACACCCACGGGAAACGCGTGGGATCGAGGTAGTTAGCCATCATGGCGCGGTTTGCGACCGAACTCTCGGTGTTGATTTTGTCGAGAATCAGGTTGAAATAGGCTGTGCCTGGGTATTGTTTTTTCAGCGCTGTCTTTTTCGCGATGAGCCACTTGGCGTGTTCAGGGGAGAGATCATCGTAAGGATAGCCGAACAGCGCCCTGGCTGCAGCGATCAACTCGGGGTTATCATCGCGCGTGCGCAGTGGGAGGCTGGTGTCGGGAGCGGAGGCCATGGCGTCAACGTCGGGATCGTCGGCGAAACCGGGGTGGGCATGGTGGTCAAAGGCAGGGATTTTGGCAATTTGCGAGAGCAGGCGCTGGTAGGTTTGCTCAAGATCCGGGCCGGGGAACGGACGGGCCTGGGCGACGGCGACAGATGGCAGGCCAACTGCGGCGCAGGCGAGTGAAACCAATAAAAGAATTAGCAGTTTCATAATCGCATCCCGTCTCCGACAAATCTATAAGCCCTTATATAGGCCGCCGTCGACCAGCACGGTCTGGCCGGTGATGTAGGAAGCGCGCTCGGAGGCAAGCCAGACGATGGTCTCAGCCACTTCGCGGGGCTCACCCAGGCGCTGGAGCGGAGCGTCGGCGGCCCATCCTTGGAGAATCTCCTGCTCGCTTTTTCCGGAAGAAGCGGAGCGGGTTTTCGCTAACTCCTTCAGCCGGTCGGTTGCGGTAAAACCGGGACCGACGTTGTTGACCAGGATTCCATCTTTTCCGAACTCGTTGGCCAGGCTCTTGACCAATCCGACGACCGCGGCACGCACGGCATTCGACAGCACGAGATCGGTCACCGGTTGCTTCGTCGTAATCGAGGTGAGCGTAAGGATGCGGCCCCAACGTTTCCGTTGCATGTGGGGGATGACTTCGCGCGCGAAGTAGACCGTACTGAGGAAGTTCAGCTCGAGGGCGCGTTGCCATTCTGCGAGAGTGGCGGCGAGAAAACCTTTGGCAGGCGGGCCTCCGGCGTTGGTCACGCAAATGTCGACGCCGCCGAATTGTTCGGCTACGTCTGCGACGAAGCGGCTGACCGCCGCGGCGTTGCTGACGTCGACGGCCTGGGCAAGAATCTCGGTGTTGTATTGCTGTCTGATCTTCTCCGCGGCAGCCTGCAAGGTCTGCAGGTTGCGGGCGCACATGGCAACGCGGCACCCTTCGGCGGCGAAGGCTTCGGCGGTGGCGCGACCAATGCCCTGACTGGAAGCGGCTATGAGGGCAACACGATCTTTCAGGCCGAGATCCATGGAGGGAGAATTATAAACGGTGCGCTGCACATCAGATCGCTTGCGGGAGTTTCCTCGCGCCATTAATCTGTAGGGAACGAGGTATCCATGAAACGGCACACCCATCATTCGGAAACCAAGGCCGTGCGCGGCGCGGCGGATTTGGACAAGAAAAACGGGCCGCTGGCCACGCCCATCTATCAGACCTCCACGTTCGAAGTCACCGACAACGACGAACAGGTTCGGGCCACGCACAGCGACCGCTTTTACACGCGCTACGGCAATCCGACGAACACGGTTGCCGAGAACACGATTGCGGAGTTAGAAGGCGTGGATGCGGCGCTGACGTTCGCCTCTGGTATGGGTGCGATCACGACAACGATCATGGCTCTGCTCAAGAGCGGGGATCATGTGGTGGCGCAGCGCGATATTTACGGCGGCGTGAATAAGTTTCTCTCGCAGTGGCTGCCGAAGATGGGCATTGAGACCACGTTCGTCGACACAACGGAGTATGAACAGCACGCGCGGGCAATCCGTCCGAACACGAAGCTGCTCTATCTGGAGTCGCCGACCAATCCACTCTTGCGCGTCGTGGATTTCAAGAGAGTGGTGGCTCTGGCCAAGCAACACAAGCTGCTCAGCATGATTGACGCCACATTCGGCACCCCCATCAACCAACATCCGGCGGAATTCGGCATCGACTTGGTGATGCATTCTGGAACCAAGTATTTGGCCGGGCATTCGGATCTGATTTGCGGTGTGGTCGCGGGACGGCACGAATGGATGGAAAGAATCTGGGAAACGCGGACAACGCTGGGCAACTGCATGGATCCGCATGCGTCATGGGTGCTGGTGCGCGGACTGAAGACGCTGGCCGTGCGCGTGGCGCGGCAGAATGAAAACGCGCAGCGGGTGGCGGAGTTTTTGTCTGAACACGCCAAGGTACGGAGGGTGCATTATCCGTTTCTGAAGAGCCATCCGCAATATGGCGTGGCACGCCAGCAGATGCGCGGTGGAGGAGGTGTGGTCAGCTTTGAGGTCGAAGGCACGGGCGAAGACGCGCGGCGGGTGAGCGAGGCCATGCGGTTGTTTACGCTGGCCCCGAGCCTGGGCAGCGTGGAGTCGCTGGTTTCGATCCCGGTGCTAACGTCTCATGCCATGATTCCAGCCGAAGAGCGGGCCAAGATGGGAGTGACCGAACAGATGATCCGGCTCTCGGTAGGCATCGAGAATGCTGACGATCTGATCGCAGACCTCGAACACGCGCTGGAAGCGGTAACAGCACCGCAAAGAGTAACAGTAGGATAAAAGACTCAGAGGGTTCCAGCGGGCACGAAGCTGTCAATCCTTCATTCTCAGTAAGCTTTAGAAAATGAACTTCAGCGCGAACTGCATGATGCGCGGCAGGTGCGTGCCCGCTGAACGCAAGTAGGCATTGCCGGAGCAGGAGGGATCACCTGCCGAATATGGGGCATTGCCGCCGTAGCAGGCGAGTTCATTGGAAACCGTTCCCCGCCCGGCATTGTCTGCTGCCGAACCCGCGTCTCCGCCCAGCCAGTTGTACTCCACGTGATTGAACACGTTGAAGGCTTCGGCGCGGAACTCGAAATACTTGCTTTCGGTCACCGGAAAATGTTTAAGAAGCGCCATGTCGAAGTTCGTTCGCCGGGGATTGCGCAAAATATTTCTGCCCGCGTCGCCGAAGGTCAATCCCGTCGGCAGCGCGAAGGCTCCCGGATTGTAGAGCAGCGGACCGTAACCGGAGAGAAAGCCCGACAGCGGGCTACCGGCGACCCCTTGGTTGGGGTTGCCGATAAGGTCGGGATAGGAACCCGCAGTGGCGAATGCGTTACCCACCCCGGCATTGTCCGCGGTGGCAATAACACCTTCGTTGTAAACACTGAACGGCGTCCCGGTCTGCAGCAGGGTGATGCCGGACCACTGCCATCCCCCCAGGAACATATTTGCCAGTCCTTTATGCTTGAAAAACGGCTCATCGTAAACGTAAGCCAGAGTGAAATTCTGCCGTATGTCGAAGTTAGAACTGGCACGGTAGGAATTCAGATTGTACGAATTCACGAACCCGGTGTCGTTGTAATCGGAAGAGTCGTCAATGGAGTGACTGTAAGTGTATGCCGCGTTCAGTTCCAGGCCGCCGATGTTATGGCGCAGTGTGGCTTGCAGCGCGTTGTAATTCGACGATCCGGTCTGGTCCTTGCGCTGAATGTCGCCGATCCCCAAGTAAGGCCGGTACGGGCTGGGATCGTTGCCGCAAGCAACTGCCAGATTATTGGCCCAGCCTCCGGTCATGGTGACGGGGCTGCCCGTATCGACATTCGCCGTTCCCGTGGCCTGCCCGGTGGTGGTATTGACGACGACGGAACTGCAGTCATCGCTCGTGATGATCTGACCCCGCGAGTAGGGGTTCTGGCCAGTTGGAACCGGAAACAGCTGATTGTATTCGTAGGATCGCGTGAGGTGTACGCCGGCGCTGCCTACGTATGAGATGGTGGCGATTGTATTTCTAGCGATGTCATGCTGAATATCAAGGTGCCACTGCTGCATGTAGGGCCAGACAGCCTTGTTCGGCAGCGACACGAACTGCAAGGGAGTCGTGCCGGCACTGCCCAGAAGGCCCGAGTTCAAGTTGCCATATCCCGTCACATTGAGCACGCTCGAGGTTGGTGTGCTCTTACTGTCAGGTTCCAAAGACTCGGTATTCGACTCGTTGCCGTTGGTGTGCTCGAAGAAAATTCCGTAACCGCCGCGAATCGCCCATTTGCCATCGCCGTTTGGGTCAAACGCAAATCCAACGCGGGGCGCAGGGTTCCACCAATGGTTCGTCATACAACCCGTGGGAACACCCGGCGTTATTCCGCAATCCACCCAGCCGTTGTAGGGATTTCCCGAGACCAGCCATTCTTGGGCCACCGTGTTATAAGTAACGCCGCTCGCACCCGGCAAGTAATCTGCGGGGTCGAAATTCCAAGCCAGGTTATTCTCCTCGCGATAGGTACCATAGAAGCTGAGGCGCACGCCAAGGTTCAAAGTCAGCCGCTTGGTGGCATGCCAGTCGTCCTGGAGGTACGTTTCATAAATCTTGTATTCCTCGTGCATTTTAAGCGCCGCGCCTTCCTGGGTAAAGGTGCCGATGTTGCCAAGGAGAAGATCCGCGAAGGCGTTTCCGTTCGAAACTTCGCTGGTGTTGGTAAACTGCAAAAGGCCATTCACGCCGTAACTGGGCTGCGGAACTTCGTTCTTATGAGCATCTACGGCATAAACGCCGAACTGAAGGTTGTGCGGTCCGACGATTTTGGTAATACTGTCGCGATAAGTGAAGGTTGGGTTGGAGTTCAGCGGTCCTGCCGGAACATAACCCGGATCTTCGGCGAAGCCGCCGCCGAACTCTCCACCGCCAACGCTGACACCAGGCAATTTGCCGCCAAAGCCGTTGTCATAGATTCCAATCGGCGCATACCCGCTGGGACGCTGCCAGGGACCGGTTAAGTTGGTGCTGATGTGGTCGGTGGTATAGCTCGCGACAAACTCGTTGAGCAGCGTGGGAGAAACGTTCGCCGTGAGGTGCGCCACCATGCTGACGCCTGGATTACTAAAATTTGTTTGAACGGTTGGGAAACTGGTGCCCGAAGTCCACAAAGGAACTGGGTATTGCTCATTCCAGGAATCGTGAATATAGCGAAAGCTGGCGCGAACCTTATCCGTGACGTTGTGATCAATTCGGAACAGCTCCTGGCGCCAGTTCATGGGCAAGGTCGGCGTTGCAAACCAGGTGTCGAGAACGCCGTTGCCGGTAGTTCCTGAGGCGATGTTCGGCTGCGGAATCATGGCCAACAGCGGTTGCGTGATGGAGGAATTCGCGGCGTACGCCGGAACGACGTTCAGATTCGGCGTGTAGCCTTGGGCATTAAGGTAGCCAGCAACAACGGGACAATTGGCGAACGAGTCGGTGGTTACATTAGGACATTGGTCTGTAAAATCCCCGCCCCTTTCTGCTAGGGTCGGAACCGGCGTTGAAGAAAAGAATCCGGCCGCCGGCGTCAGTTCCCTGCGCCACTCTTCCGACCAGAAGAAAAAGGTTTTCTGCTTGTTGGTGTTGTAATGTCCGGGAATGTAAACCGGGCCACCGATGGTGAACCCGAAGTCGTTCTTCTTGTACGCGGGGACCGACGTTTCGAATTCCGGAGTCGCATTGAAGTAATCATTGCGCAGGAACTCATACAGGTCACCGTGGAATTGATTGGTGCCAGACTTGGTTTCGACTTCGACGGTGCCAGACCCGTTGCGGCCATACTGCGCCCCGTAGTTAGAAGTGAGAACTTGCACCTCAGCGATGGCATCAATGCTAGGGTAGACGTTCAGTGTCTGATTGCTGCCGTTGTCGAGGGCATCACCGCCATCAATCTCAAAATTGTTGTATTCCGTGCGCCCGCCGTTTACGGTGAAAGCCACCGTGGTTGCGCCGGGCTCGCCTTCATCGTTGCCGGATTGGTCTGTCACCCCAGGCGAGAGCGCCACCAGTTGGGTAAAATCGCGGCCATTCAGTTCAAGCTGACTGACTTCTTTGCCAGTAACCGTGTTGCCTAGTTCGGAGGATTGCGTTTCCACCTGGGCAACCTGCGAGCCTTGGACGACAACCTCGGTGCTGATCGTGCCCACTTCCAGCGCAACATTGATGCGGGCTTTCTCCGCCACCCGCAACACCACTCCCTGGGCTTCGTATTTCTTGAATCCCTGGGCGGTAACAATCAAATCGTAGGAACCAATCGGCAGTGAGGCGATGAGAAAATCGCCGCTGCCGTTGCTGGTGCTGGTGCGATTGATGCCGTGTTCCGCGTTCCTCACTGCGACTTTCGCGTTGGGGATCGCCGCGCCGCTCGGATCGGTAATCGTGCCAGTGATGGAGGCGGTATCCTGGGCCCAAGCCGCCGCGCAGAACGTCAGCAGTATCCACCCGATCCGCAACAGCACGCGATGAGATTTCATGGCTAATTTCCCTCCTGACGCACAAACGGTTCGCGCATCCCACAAGCATCTGCCGTGCCAACGCAGCCACGGGAGCCAGAGATTTATTCCAACGTCCCCATATTCCAGCGGGCCACCCGACCTCCACAGTCGGTTTATTAAAACGTATGAATAGTGCTTTTATTGGGTATCTTATGTCAAGAAAAAAAGCGGCCCCGCGGCCTGGTCTCGCCCCCTAAACAAGGCCGCGAGTAGACTCCCGAACCACCAATTCCGGCGCCACTTTGCGATGGTGAGCGCTGACCTCGCGTTTTTCGAGCACGCGGTTGATGCCCTCGAGAACAATGCCGACTGCGTCCGCTCCCATGGCTTCCATGGGCTGGCGCACGGTGGTGAGCGGCGGGGTGCAGAGTGCCGAAGCGGCTACACCATCGAAGCCGATCACGGAGCAGTGCTCCGGCACGCGCAGTCCGGCCTTGGCCAAGGCGCGGATGACGCCGAAAGCGGTCACATCGTCGAAGGCCAGCAAGGCCGTGAACTGGCGCTTCTGCTGGAGCAAGTTCTCGGTGAGTTTCTGGCCCATTTCAAAGCTCGACAGAGGATCGCGCGACTCAGGCAGGTCCACGACCAGACGGGAATCGAGTTCGAGCCCGCGGGCTTTGGCGCATTTGCAGATCCCGCGCCAACGGGGAGAACTGTCGGCCAAGGTTTTGGGGCCGCGGATGAAGGCAATCTTGCGATGACCGAGGCTGTGCAGATGTTCGTACGCGAGGTAGCCACCGACTTCGTTATCGACGATGACCGAACTCATCGAGTCCCCCTTGAGTTCGCAGCCGATGAGAACGGTGGGGATGCTGCTCTTTTCCAGATCGGCGAGCAGGTTGATATCGAGAAAGAGCCAGTTGGCGAGAACAACCAAGCCTTCGACGCGGCGGTCGAGCAGCATCTCAAGATAGCGTTCGAAGCGGCTGCGCTCGTTGTGCACGTCGGTGAGAATAGGCAAGTAAGAAGCCTGGTAGAGCGTGTTTTCGATGCCCCGGAGTATCAGCGTGCAGTAGGGATCGGTCATGTCGAAGACCATGACGCCGACGGTGTGGCTGCGCTTACTGCGCAAGGAGCGGGCGAACTGGTTGGGACGATAGCCCAGCTTTTCCGCGGCGCGCTCGATGCGCTTCTTGGTCACCGGCGGGATATAGCGCGCCAGCGGAGCGTCGTTGAGAACGATCGACACCGTGGTGGATGAGAACCCGCTCTCTTTCGCGACATCACGAATCGTGACCATCGAAGCCTTGCCCCTGAATTGCGGAACCTGTTTGCGAAACCTAGTACGAAACCTGGAGTACCACAATCGAATCCTGAACTGCTTATCCCTCACGCTTGAATTCAATGCGGAGGTTGGCGGACACTACAGCAGAGAGTGAGACGAGTGTCAAGCCCGCATATCCGGTCGGGGGTTGTGGGCTGCCTGCTGCTGGTCGGCGTGGGGGCGGCCCTATCGTCGCAAAATTCTTCGCCGGGGATGGCGGCCAACCCGCGAAATGGAGCACCCTTGGCCTCGTCTGGAGCGGCAGCCGACGCCGCACAACTTTTCCAGGCGGGACAGGACGCGCTGAACCAGGGCCGGCTCGACGAAGCGGAACGCGACTTCCGGCAGGTCCTGGCGGCGAATCCACAGTTGGGCGGCGCCTACGTGAATCTGGGTGTGGTCTACATGAGGCGCAAGCAGTGGACGAAGGCTCTGGAGACGCTGCATAAAGCGGAACATCTGATGCCGCACGAGGCCGGAATCCGCCGCAACATCGGCCTTGTCTACTTCAAGCAAAATCAGTTTCTCAAAGCTATTCCACCTTTTGAATCCGTGGTGCGTGATCAACCCGATGCGCTGCAGCCCCGGTATTTGTTGGGGCTGTGCTATTTTTTCGCGGAGCGGTGGGTGGACGCGGCGAATACGCTTCAGCCGCTCTGGGCGCAGGAATCCGGTCATTTGAGTTATCTCTATGTGCTCTCGATCGCCGCCCACCGGGCCGGACAAAAAGAGCTGGACGAGAGAGCCACGTTACAACTCATCAAGGCCGGCGAGGGTTCGGCTGAGTTTCATCTGTTCATGGGTAAAGCGCACCTCAATCTGGAGCAGTATGATCTGGCCCTGGCCGATTTCCAGGCAGCGGCCGAGGCAAATCCCACGCTAACTTTCGTTCATTTCAACCTGGGTCTGACTTATCTAAAAAAGCAGGACTACGAGCATGCGCGTGACGAGTTCCTGAAAGATGCCGCCGTGGAACCCGATCTGGCTCTCAACTATGACGAACTGGGGGACACTTACACGCTCATGCAGCAAGACAGCAACGCGGAGAAGAGCTACCACGAGGCGCTCCGGCGCGATCCGCGACTGGTGAATTCATACGTGGGGCTGGCCAAGATTTACCAGCGCGAAGAAAGGTATCCGCAGGCGCTGCGTGCGATTGATTCCGCGGGCAAGCTCGATCCCAGCCGCACCGACATCCATTACCTGCGCGGACAGGTGCTGATTCACCTGGGCCGCAAGGAAGAGGGCAAGAAGGAACTGGAGACCTCCGTCCGCATCGACAACCAGCGCCGGGAAGAGCGCCAGAAACAGGTAGAAAGCGGTACCGTACCGTCACCCGAACTTCTCGAGGACGAGCCCTGATACGCGACATTCCATTCTCCGTCGAGGGAAACAACTGCAGGGTGATCGCGACCGTGCCGCAATTTGCGCCCCAAACGGCGCCCTGAACTTTGGTGACTTGCGCCCGGTGGTATCTAAATTGCTATGCTTGATTGCGTTGACAACCGCGGGGTTCCCGACCATACTCGCAAACAAGCTGCAGAAAGTTGCAAACTGACGAGCCCTCGGTTAAGGCCGCGCAAATTTTCTGGGTCAGAACTTCAGAACTAAAGATAAACGGGCACCCGGCCGAGTGCTTTTTCCCCAACTAGGGTTTCACCGTGTCATCATCAGGAGGATCGTCTTGTCGAAACCATCTACCTCTATAGGATGGGTCTGTGCTTTCTGCACCGTCCCTGTTTTAGCCATCGCTGCCGTAGCATGGCTCGTCCTTTCCCCGGCCCAGCACTATACGGCCGCAAATGGTGCCGCAGGCATGGCTTCGGCCGCCTCCCGCCCGCCCCAGCCCGGAACGGCTACGCCCGCCGCGCGGGGTCGAATTCAGGCCAGCTACGCCGCTCTTCCCCTGGCCTTTGAGCAAAATCAGGGCCAGACGGATGCCCAAGTCAAGTACATGGCGCGCGGGAACGGGTACACTCTGTTCCTAACCACAAAAGATGCCGTGTTCTCGCTGCGCTCCCCATCCGCTGAAAGCAAAACGGCCACCGTGCGCCGCGGAACGGAGCTGCATGCAAAGAATTCTCCGAGGCAGCGCAACACTCGGAAGAATTCCATCGCCGTGGTGCACATGCAACTCGTAGGCGGGAACTCGCTGGCGAAGGTCTCGGCCAGCGGCCAATTGCCGGGAAAGAGCAACTACTTCTTGGGCAATGACCCCAGTCAATGGCACACGGATGTGGCGCACTACGCTCGCGTTTCTTATCAGGACGTTTATCCCGGCGTGAACCTCGCCTTCCATGGTGTACAGCGGCAACTGGAGTTCGACTTCGTGGTGGCTCCGGGGGCTAATCCCGCGCCTATCGGTTTCCATTTCACTGGCGCACAGGGCATGAAGACGGATGACTCCGGCAATCTGGTAATCTCTTCCGCCGCAGGCGACGTCCTACTGCACAAGCCGGTGGCCTACCAGGAACAGAACGGCGCGCGGCAACCGGTCGATGCGCGATTCGCCCTAAAAGCCAACAACCAAGTCAGTTTCGAGCTCGGCAAGTACGATCACAGCCACGAGTTGGTGATTGATCCCTCGGTCAGCTACCTATACTCAACCTACCTCGGCGGCAGCGGAAAAGATGAAGGCTATGGAATCGCCTTCGATAGCAGCAACAACGCATATGTCACGGGACAAACCGCATCCAGCAACTTTCCCACGACCAGCGGGGCATTCCAGACCGCACTGACGGGCACGGCTAATGTCTTTGTAACAAGTATCGCCGCGGATGGGTCAAGCCTGATCTACTCCACCTACGTTGGCGGGAACGGTAGCGACAGCGGAAATGCAATCGCTGTAGACCAGACTTCCGGCGCAGCGTATGTCGTCGGCGGTACAACCTCAAGCGACTTTCCCCACACCACCGGCGCTTTTCAGACCACGCTTAACGGCCAGGGCAACGCTTTTGTATTTGAGCTCAGCCCCGGCGGTTCGCTCACCTACAGCACCTATTTGGGAGGCACGGGCACTGACGTGGCGCTGGGCATCGCCCTAGCCTCCGACCACTCCGGAGACGTTTACGTTGCGGGGAAAACGTCTTCCTTGGACTTCCCCACCACCCTGGGTCCACTTCAGACATCGGGCGGCGGGTTCGTCACAAAGCTGAACTCTTCCGGCACCGCCTTGGCGTATTCCACTTACCTGGCCGTTGCTGGCGACCACGTTAATGCAATCGCTGTGGATTCTTCCGATAACGCTTACGTGACCGGACAAACCTTTAGTTCCAGTTTCCACACCACGCCAGGGGCGTTCCAGATCACATGCGGCAGTTGTACCGCCGGCAATTCCAACGCATTCGTCACCGTCCTCAATCCGGCCGGAAGTGCTTACGTTTATTCCACATTCCTCGGCGGCAGCGTCATCGATGCCGGCGACGGCATCGTCGTGGACTCCTCGGATAACGCTTACGTGACCGGGGTGACAGAATCGTCGAACTTTCCCACGACCTCCGGGGCATACCAGCGCACCTACGGCGGCTCTACCGATGCATTTGTGACGAAGGTGAATGCGGCCGGAAGTGCTCTTGTGTATTCCACCTACCTCGGCGGCAGTGCGTTCGACACCGGCGCTGGCATCGCGATAGACGGAAACAACAACGCTTACGTGACGGGCGAAACATCATCTTCTAACTTTCCGACGGCGAGTCCCACCCAGAGTCTCCTCAACCTTGGCAACAACACCACCAACAGCGATGCCTTCGTGACCGAGCTCAACTCGACAGGTTCTCAGCTCATCTTTTCCACTTACCTAGGCGGTTCGGGGGATGAGGACGACGGCGGTTTCGGGGCCATCGCTACGAACGGCGGCAATATTTACGTCACCGGAGATACCGACTCTACGAATTTCCCGACTCAGTCGCCCTATCAGGCGGCCAACGGAGGTGGAGCCGCAGGAGGAGCCGACGCCTTTGTGGTCAAGTATTCGCAGTCGACTTCCGCATCTTTCACCCTGTCGGCCACAGCACTTTCGCCCGCCACCGTGAGTCCCGTAGGCTCCGCCACTTCAACCGTGACGGTGACGTCGAATAATGGTTTTAGCGGGAGCGTAACGCTCACCTGCGCGATTTCGCCGGCGGTGGCTCATGCGCCCACTTGCGGCGCAGCGTCGGCCTCCACGGGCACTCCCGGAACGCTCACCGTGAGCACCACGGCTGCAACTGCGCTTCGGCGGCGTCCTGCGAACCGTCCCTCGTCTGGCCTGTTCTACGCGATGTTCTTGCCGATCGGCGGAATGGCTCTTTTGGGCTTCGGCTCGTCCGGATCGCGCCGGAAAAAGTTGTTTGGTTTCCTGCTTCTCGGTCTGCTCTTGAGCAGTCTGCTCCTGATGCCAGGTTGCGGTGGCGGCAGCGGCAGCAGCGGCGGAGGTGGCGGGGGGAACGGAGGCACGCCCGCCGGGAGCTACACCATCACCGTCAGCGGCACCGCATCCGGAGCATCCCAGACCGGGGCCTCCCCATCTCTGACTCTTACAGTGAACTAACCACGGAGGCCAGGATCAAGGCCGCCTCCCATCGGAGGCGGCCTGACTCTTTCTGGCCACGCCCGGGGGCCGATTGGCACGATGCATGACTGTAGTCTAAGATTCTGTCTGGCGCATTCTGCGACAGGCCTTTCGTATTACGTTGCTTTTGCGGCTGATTGGCAGACGGCATTCTTTGGGGCCGGCTCGGGCAGCGTTTGCGCCGTTGGAGGAATCGAAGGTAGTGAGTTCTCATCCCCTCATGGTGAATCCCAGGCAGGTCGTACGCGCCCTCGTCTTTGCTCTGTTGCTCTCTCTGCTCTCCGCCGCCTCTGCCTCCATGGCTTACGGGCAATTTACCCTTACGGTAGCGAAAGCGCTTTCTCCATCGGCCATCGATCCCGGCGGATCTTCGCTGGCAACGCTCAATGTTGCAGCAGTCGGAAGCTTCGACAGCCCGGTTTCGTTTGATACCATTCCCTGCACGGTAACGCCGGTGCAACCAGCCGGCACTCCGCAGTGTTCGGTGAGCCCCAGCTCTGTAACCCCACCCGGCCAAGCCTTCCTAACCATTTCAACCAGCGGCGGCACTCTGCCGGGGCTGTACACCGTTTCAGTGACCGGCACGAGCGGCTCGGCCTCGGAAACGGTTTCCCTAACCCTGAACGTCGTGAATGTAACCGGGAATTACACACTGTCGGTGTCGCCAACCACCGCGACTCCGAGTCCTGTGCCTGCGGGCAGCATCGCGACCACCATCGTTACGCTGACTCCGATCGTCGACTACCAGGGACAGGTCACGCTGGCCTGCCTCTCGGTTACTCCAGTTGTGGCGGCAGCGCCGTATTGCACATTCACGGCGACCTCCGGATCTTCGTCGTTGCCGGCAGACACCGTGCAGGTCACGAGCGGCGTTCCAGCCACCGCCACTCTTACCATCACCACCCTCGGACCTTCGCCTGTAACCAGGCTGCGCAGCCGTCGAATCTTTTATGCTTTGTGGCTCTTGGTTCCCGGGCTGGGGCTCGTCGGAGTGGGGGCAACCGGCGCCCGCGGGAAAAACCTGCTGGGAGCGCTCTTGCTCCTGGCCGTTGCCGGCGGTTTAGTCCTGATGCCGGCCTGCGGTTCGACCCCCACCACCAATTCTCCCAATGGGGAGATCACTCCGAACAATACTTATAATTTCACGCTAACGGGCGCGGACCTAAACGGCGCGGCGCCCAGTAACGCTACCAGCAGCCCGGCAACCGTCACACTGGTGGTGAACTGAGACAGGCCCGATTCATGTGGCTCCGAAACACTGCGTGGCATTGTCTCGGACTGCAGTTCGCGGGGGCTGGCGTTGTCCGTGGTTTGCCGATCTTGGTCTTGCTGATCTTGGTCTCGGTCTCGCCCTTGCGGGCAGCGTCGGGCAAGGACCAAGACAAAGATAAACGCACGCCCCAGCCGCTTGCTGTGCGCTGGGCCGAAGAACAGCCAGGATGCACCTTTTCCCAAGGCGAGGACGGCAAGTATCGCTATGGGCTGTGGTCGGCAGATACGGGCATCACCTTGGCCGTCGACGCGCGCGAAGTGCAGGTTATCCACCATCGCAATTGGCCCATCTTCGGAGTTCTGCTGACCATTCGCTACAGGGGGGCGGACAGCCTGGACGCGAGCCCGGACGGAATCACGCTGCAGTTCATGAAGCACTTCAAAGTCGTGCAGACTTCACTCGACCCGGACGGCTACAGCGAGAAGATTCAGAGCGACGCCGATGCATTCGACGATGAGACAAGGCGCGCGGTCGCGAAGCATCCCGAGAAGAAACCGGTTCTCGAAGCGCGTCTACAGGACTACCAGAAATCGGCCAATGAAATGATCGAGTTCCTCAGCCGCAACAGTCTGCGCCCGGCGCGTCTGGATCGGGCGAATCCGGAAGTGAGCGGCTGGGTCTTCTTCAACACCAAGACGAAGTGGCTCGGAGGCTGGAAAACACAGGAGGAATTCGTCTTGCGCCTCCCGCTTGAGGGAAAGATTTTCGAGTTTCCCTTCAAACTGCCGCCCAAGAAAGGTGAATTGCTGCTGCAGAAACGGGAGTGAAACCGGGCTTCGGGACTCGCGCTTCAGCTGGGGCCGACACGCTTACGACGCGGTGCGCCGGGCCTGGCGCTCGAGTTCGGCCGCCTGACGCATGACCACGTCGCGCAGCGAGACGAGTCCCTTCAGCTCTTTGCCGTCCACAATGGGCAGGTGCCGGAAGCCGAACTCGTGCATGATGAAGAGACACTCTTCAATGGTCTCATCTAAATGAACGGCGCGCGGGTTGGCGGTCATGACTTCAGACACGGTGGTGTGCCCGGGCGTCCGGCCCGCGGCAACCACGCGGTTCATGATATCGCGCTCGGAAAAGATGCCGGTCAGTTCTCCGTTGCGGAGTACGGGCAGGGCTCCGATGTTGTGTTCCATCATGAAGCGCGCCGCCTCCAGCACCGTGCGTTCAGCGTCGATAGAGTAAACTTTGCGGTCCTTCACAAGATCGCGGAGGGTGGACATGGCAAGCTCCTTTGGGACTCGGGGTGGCGAGTGAAATTGGCCCCGGACCCCCACGGCCCGGCCAATTCGTGGGCACCACTTTACCATAAAAACGCCATGTCATCCGCCAAACACTTAAGAGCTGGCAATTCATTCCACCCGTGCGCCGCGGGTGGCGGCCTTCAGCAGGCCGCCGCTCGCGAAAATCCACAGTAAGTGTTGGAAGTGAAATTGTGCTCTGAAGCAACTCTTACTGCGCGTGGTTTAGCCGGACCGGGCTGGCGTCGGCGGTGCTGTCGCTCCGCGGCGTCATCGACACGACCATGTACTCACGCTCTTTGCTATCCTGATCTTCCACTCGCAGCAACAGCTTGTCTTTTTCCAGGCGGAATTGCGCCTGCTCACCTACCGGCAGAAGAGCGGGATGCTTCTCATCCTTGGGACGGATTCGATAGACCATCTTGTCGGTCTGAAGCACGTACTCCTGGCAGAGGAGTTCCTGGGTCTTCTTGTGACCGGAGTCAGTTCCGATCATTTCGCCGGCGAAACTCTTCGCATCCTTCTCGTCGACGCCGCATTTCACAGAATCCATCCGCAATAACTTGCCACTCTGATAAGCCTTCGGTTCTTTGGCATAGGCGGTTGCAGCCAACAAAACCGATGTCAGCACCAGTGATTTGTAACCCATGAAACCCCCTGTGAGTATGGAATCTAATGGAATCTGTTCCGCAATGTCCGCGGAACGAGCCGGGATCGGCCAGTCAAAAACTCCCGGCTCAAGCATGGATTGTTTCTAATTTTGCCCGTAGGCGTTAGATCCCATCGGTCATCGCACGGAAGTAACTTAGGATCAGCAATGAACTCAACAAGTTGGCGCTACGAACGGGGGTATTTCAGCGCTCGATCAATTCTTCCAGCGCGGAGAAAAATGCCGGATAGGAGATCGCCGCGCACTCACTGCCGTGAATCAGCGTCTCTCCCTGGGCTCGCAAAGCCGCAATGCTGAAGGCCATGGCGATACGGTGATCGCCGAAAGATTCGAGTTCAGCGCCGCGAAGGGACTGTCCACCGGGGATCTTCAGGCCGTCTTCGTGTTCTTCCACTTGTGCGCCCATGGCGCGAAGGTTGGTGGCGATGGAGGCAATGCGGTCCGATTCTTTCACGCGTAGTTCCTTCGCATCGCGGACCTCGATTCCCTGCTCCGTGTAAGGAGCGATCGCGGCCAGCACGGGAATCTCGTCGATCAGCGCCGCCGTGTCGGCTCCTCGAATCGTCGCGGCCTTCAGTCGTCCACCCTCGACCTGCAGTGTGCCAACGAGTTCGCCGTGGACCTCCTCCAGTTGGGTTACTGAAATGCGCAGCCCCATCTGCACCAGGATATCGAGCAGCCGCGCGCGCGTGGGATTCATCAGCAAATTCGTGACCGTCAATTGCGAACCGGGAAAAAGCGCGGCGGCACAAAGAAAGAATGCCGCACTGGAAAGATCGCCGGGAACTCGCGCTTCGATGCCGCGCAAACGCTGGCCACCGCGAATCCGCACTTCGTTTCCCTTGCGTTCGAGATGCGCACCAAAGGCCCGGAGAGCTACTTCCCCGTGATCCCGCGTCCGCAGCGGTTCTTCGACGCGCGTTTCGCCCTCGGCCAGCAGGCCGGCAAACAACAGGCAAGTCTTCACCTGCGCGCTGGCTATCGGCATCTGGTAATGGATGCCTTTGAGTCTAGCGCCGGTAATGCGGAGCGGCGGGCGGCCGTTTTGCGACGCGATTTGGGCACCCATGGCCGTGAGCGGCGTGATCACACGCTCCATGGGACGGCGCGAGAGCGATTCATCCCCAGCCATTTCGCTAGAGAACGTTTGCCCCGCCACAATGCCGCTCAGCATGCGGATGGTTGAACCGGAATTTCCACAATCCAGCGGCTGGCTCGGGGCAGTCAACCATAGCCCGCTTCCTTGCACGTCGATGACGTTGTCACTACCATCCTTGCTCTCCCAGGTCACTCCCAGCGAGCGCAGGCATCGGAGCGTGCTGGCGCAGTCCGCACCCGTCGAGTAGTTGTTCAGTCGCGAGGGCCCCTCGGCGATCGCCGCCAGCATGGCGTAGCGGTGCGAAATGGATTTGTCGCCCGGAAGACTAACGCTGCCCCGCACGTTGTGCGCGGCACGCACGATGACCTGGGACTCGCTTTTCATTCTGAGATCAATATAGCGGAAGGAGAAGAGGCGGCTTGCGGTAATTGATGATTGCTGATGGAAAATCGCCTACGCAAGGGGGTAGTCGCTCGAGGCTTTAGCCTTCCATCCACAATCAGAAATCAACAATCAACAATTCCTCAAGCCGGGGCCTTGGTCTCGGCTGCGGCTTCGCGCAGGAGTTGCGCAGGAACCTCTTTCAGGCTGAGTCCAAACTCGAACATCGGGGTTTCGACGCCGCGTCCCCAGCGCGCCACTTCCCAGTGCGCGCGCACGAACTTCACATCCGGATGCGCCGTCAGATCGAGCAGTAACGGAGACTGCCCGCAATAAAACTTCTGCGGAAACGCAACCACCGGCTTAGCACCCCACGCCGCGCCGTCAGCTGAGCCATGGATGCTGACCTCGAGCGACTCCTGCTCGATGATCTTGGTAATCTCAAGCGTCAATAAGAACACGTGGCCAGCCGCGCCGCTCAGATCCACGGTGGGGCCGTCTCCCTTGGCGCTAACTACGGTCTTATCTGCAACCAAAACGGTATCAATCATGGCGGGAGGATTGTAGCAAATCGTGGGAGCATGGTGTCACTTGCTTACTCCGACGGATGGGGGCCAGTGAAATCGGAGCAGCACGGCTTTCCTACGGGCTTGAATTCCATGAGTTCGATCCGCGTCAGATCGGGATCGAACACGTTGAGTTGCCACTTGCCGTCTTTGCCCATCTGCGCTTTTTCCCCATCATGGGGTTTCCAGCCATGGGATTCCATAATCGCCTGCGCTTCCTTCATATCCGCGACACCAAGCGAGATGTGATTCAACACGCCCATCAGCCGCAAATCAGGATGCTCTGGCTGATTCAGCATGTATTCCAGCCAATCTGTACCGTCCGGCACTTGCATCGAAACCCAGTCGGTTTCGCCGGGGTGCATTCCTCCGTGCCAGTAAGGCCGAAATCCAAGCAGCTCGCGGTAGAAGTGATCTTCCAGATCGCGTTGGTGAACCAGAAATCCAACGTGAATCATGTGACGCGAAACAGGCTCTGTCCGGACGTGCGTGAAAGTACGAAGCTGCCGACCCCGCTCCACGAATTCAATGCGGTGCCCTTCAGGATCGTTCACGAAAAAGCTCAGACTGTGATCGTCGTGTCCCTCGATTGCCGGCACTTTCAGACCCTTCGAGATCAGATACTCGCGCAATGCCGCGATGTTGTCGGTGGCGAAGGCGACATGATCCATGCGGTCGGTGGCTTTGGGATCGGGCGCGCTGCTGTAGCCGACCCATTGTCTGCCGACCATGTATCTGACGAGTTCGCCGGCCTCTACCGGAGCGGCGGAAGCCAGCCCAAGCGTGCCGCTGTAAAGAGCTTTTACTCCCTCCGGATCGGTAGTGTTGAACGAAACGTGATCGATGCCGAGAATGCGGGGCCTAGCGACACCGCTGGTTTGCGAGTGGGCGCAAACTGCAAAAAACCCAAGTAAAAGCAGCGCGACGGATTTCCTCATCTGGTCCCCGATTCTAGCGCAAGCAGGACTTCGAACAATCATTGCTGAAGGCGCTCCAGAAACTGCCGCAGCAGCTTGCCCGCTTCCTCCGGCTGCTCCCACGGCGAATAATGGCCGGCTTTCGGAATCACGCGCAACTGGCTGCCGGAAATGTGCTGGCGCATCAGTTCGGCTTCGTTCAAGCCGGTCAGGATATCTTCCTCTCCGGTTACCAGCAGGGTGGGTACATGGATGGTCTTCAACGTACCCACTGAATCCGGGCGCTCGGCCATGCCACGCTGCACTTGCGCCACATCTTCGGGCGACATCTTCCGCATCATGCGCAGCACGCCGTCGACGAGATCCGGCCGTGTCTCCCGTGTGCTCTTACCCAGCAGGCGCGCAATCATGCTCTCGAAAAACGGTTCGGTGCCGCGCTCGAGGACGTCGCTTGCGGCCTGGAGGCGTCCGGCGCGGGCTTCGGAGGAATCGGCGGGCGCCTTCGTATTGAACAGACCGAGCGCAGCCACGCGGCCGGGATCCCTTCGCCAGAATTCGAACAGAGCATATCCGCCGATGGAAACGCCGACGAACGGCGCGCGGCCAATATCGGCATCGTCCATCACGCGCACGATATCGCCGGCGTGCTTCTCCATGGTGGCCGGACCATCACCCACGCCGGAATCTCCGTGCCCGCGCAGATCAGGGAGCACGACGCGGTAGCGCGTGGCCAGAGCCTGAGCCACAGGCAGCCAAAATTCGTGATTTGCGGGAAAAGGATGGAGCAGAACTACCGGAGGGCCTTCGCCCAGCCCGCGGTAAGCGATCTCCGCGTCGCCGCTTTTTATTTGCTGAAAGGCGATCTGCTGCATGGGCTGGCGAGACTACGGATTCGTAACGCGCTGCACGCCTGCCGGCTCGGTCAGCAGCAGTGGTTCGTCCGGCATCACGATCCAGGCGATGGGATAGGAGATCAGGCCAATTCCTGTCATGAAAGACGTGATCAGCCACACCAGCCGGACCACGGTCACGTCGATGTCAAAGTACTCGGCGAAACCCAAGCAGACGCCGGCGATCTTGCGTCCCTGCCGAGGCCGCACCAGCCGCTTGCGGGCTACCGACGCGCCCACGCGAATGCCGCAATAGGCACAAACCGCCGCGTCGTCCTGAATCACTTTGCCGCAGTAGTTGCAGTACATAGTTGTGCCCTCCCTAGGCTCCCGCTACAAGACACTACGTAATTGTAGACCGAAAGTTCCTTCCATCCAGACCTTCGAGGAAGCCTCAAGCCAACTTACATCGTCATCGAATAATGGACCGGGCAGTCGCAACTTCCTTACCTTGTTCATGGGGGTCACCATGCGCTACTCTAATCCTGCTCTCGCGGTTCTCCCCACCTCGTCCCTCCCACAGCCGTAAACCAGGCATCTGCTGCAATGCGTGTGCAACCCAACGCGCTCGGACCGAAGGCCATACAATATATAGTGTTATATTGCTTGACCCCGCTCCGATTTCACCGTTACAGTAGCTCTAATTTGTGTCCGCCGTTCCCAGCCACGGACGGCACTGGTTCGGGCAAGCTTGGTTTCCGTGGTATGGGTATCTGTCTAGTAAACAGTTCGGCAAGCAGCACAAACTGGCAACTGGCCACTGACAACTGGCCACTGCCTCTCCCAAGGAGTCCACGTTGCTTAAACTGAAGCGGCTTCAGATTCTCGGCTTCAAATCGTTCTGCGACCGCACCGACCTCAAGTTCCACGGGGACGGTATCGCCGCCATCATCGGCCCCAACGGCTGCGGCAAGTCGAACATTGCCGACGCCATCTCCTGGGTGCTGGGCGAGCAGTCGGCCAAAACCCTGCGCGGCTCGCGCATGGAAGATGTCATCTTCTCCGGCACACGCGACCGCAAGCCCACCGGCATGGCCGAGGTCTCGCTCACGCTGATCGACCCCGAGCAGTATCCCGGCCCTGACGCCGACGCGCCCACCGAGATCGACATCCAGGACGAACTTCCCGCCGAGTGTTCGAGAGGCGCCGCTGAATTATCGGGACGCCCAGCCGACGACTGGGACGAAGCCGCCATCCGCGCCCGCGCCGCCGAAGAAACCGAGCGCGCCGTTGAAGAAGCCCAGCCCGGCAAAACCGAAGAAGTGGAGATTCCGGGCTCGAAAGTAAGCACCCTGGCGGTCGCCTTCCCTGACGACGAACCGGTATTCGCGTTGCCTGCACATAACCTCGCGCCGGCCGTTTCTTCAGCCGCTGTAAACGGTCCACCTCAGGTTGTGCTCAAGATCCGTCGCCGCAAATTCAACCAGCAGCAATTCCGCGCGGGAGAGATCGTAGTAACGCGCCGCCTGTTCCGGTCCGGCGATAGCGAATACCTGTTGAACGGCAAGCTGTGCCGCCTGCGCGATATTCAGGAGCTTTTCATGGGCACGGGCCTCGGACCAGAGACTTACGCCCTGATCGAGCAAGGACGCATTGGCCAGATCCTCAGCAGCCGACCGACCGATCGCCGAGCCATCCTCGAAGAGGCCGCCGGAATCACGAAGTTCAAAACCAAGAAGCGCCTCGCCGAAGCTCGCCTCGAAGATGCCAAGCTGAACCTCGCCCGCGTGAACGATATTTTCGACGAAGTCACGCGCCAGATGAATTCGTTGAAGCGCCAAGCCTCGAAGGCCGAGCGCTACGCCAAGCTGCGCGGCAGAGATGCGGGCCCAGCTGCGGGTCGTCCTGGCCAGCAAATTTGCCGCAATCGAGCAGGAAAGCGCCGAACTCGACGCCCAACTCAACGCTCTCGCCGAGGACATGCAGCACCGCACCGACGCCGTGCAGCAACTCGAATCCGAGCACAGCGAAGGCACCGAGCGCGGCTACGCCATTGAGACTGAGCTGCGCGAAAATCGCGACCGGTTGAGCCAGATCGATTTGGAAATCGATCGCGCCCGCGCCCGCCGCCTTCATAACGACGAACGCTGCGCCGAACTCGTGGTTCGCCGTGCCTCGGCCGAAGCTGAATTGGCCCAAGCTCGTCACCGCCTGACGTCGCTTAAGGCCGAGGGCGATTCCAATCGGCAGGTGCTTGAATCCGCCGCCGCTGATTTGGCCGCAGCCCAGCACGAACTCGCCCTGTCCCAACAGGAAGCCGCCTCCGCGTCAGCCGCGCTGGCTGAACTCGAACACCAGCAGGAAGAATCTCGCGTTGCGATCTTCGACACCGTGTCGTCGGCCTCGCGGCTTCGCAACCAACTCGCTCAGGCCGAAGAGCGCCTCGCAGGCGCGGATCGCGAAGCCCGGCGTCTCGAAGCCGAAATCGCTAACGCGAACCTCCAGTTGGAAGCCTTCGGCGGCCAGCGCGGACAACTCGCCCTCGAGTTCGAAACGGTGACGCAGCGCGTCGCCGGCATCACCGAAGAGCTCGGCCAGCTTCGCCGCCTGATCGAGGCCAAGCGCCTCGAAGAAACACAGAGCCAAGGCTCATCTTGATGTTCTCCGCGCGGAGTCTGCCACCGCTCTCGGCAAGAAAGGATCTCTGGAGGCAGTGATCGCAGAACACGGATACTCCACCGAGTCGGTTCGCCGCCTTTTCCAGTCGGGGGTGATGCAGGGCGGCCTCGCGCCGGTCGGCGTGCTCGCGGATTTTCTTGAAGTCGAGCCGCGTTTCGAGCGCGTGGTGGAAGACTTCCTGCGCGACGAGTTGAACTACATCGTGGTCAAGTCCTGGGACGCTGCCGACGAAGGCCTGCGCCTGCTGCGCAGCGACGTCGACGGCCGCGCCACCTTCCTGGTTCATCCCGAGGACTCGCAAGCCAAGTTCTCCTTCATCCTGGATGAAGCTGCACATTGCGCGCCGCCTACAGCTTCCATCGTGCCGCTGAAACATACGATTCGCGTTCTCAACGGCTTCGGAAAGTCGCTGGAGGTAATTCTCCCGAAGCTTCGCGACGGCTACATCGTTCCCGGCTCCGATACCGCACGTAGCCTGGCTCTCGAAAATCCCGACGCGTTTTTCCTCTCGCAATCTGGAGAATGCTTCCACAACGTGACGGTCACAGGTGGAAAACAGCGCGCCGAGGGCCCGCTTTCGATGAAGCGCGAGCTTCGCGAAGTTCTGCGGCAGCTCGAAGACCTGGAGCGCGCTCTGCGCGAAGAAGAGATGCGAGTGCTCACGCTCGGCCGGGAAATTAAAGACTTCACTTCCCTGCTGGATCGTCTCGAAGGCGAAAAGCGCGAGGCCGAGCATCAGTCCATGACCTCTGGCCACATGCTGCAGCAACTCGATTCGGAGATGGCCCGCGTTACGGAGCGCATGGACGTTGCGCAAGCGGAGTTGCAGCGCCTGGCCGCGGAGCGAACCGAGCAGGACTCGACTATCGCCGCGCGACAAGGCGGAGATCGCCGCGCTCGAACAAACTCGCGTCCAACTCGAACAGCAAATCGCAGATGCCCAGGAGTCACTGGGAGTCCTGCGCCAGCGGCGCGAAGATGCGGCCCAGAGCAGTTCGCAGCGCGTGGCCCGGGTGGCGGCGCTCGAAGAGCGCCACCGCTCGGCAACCGCCGTCCTCGGACGCATCGATTCTTTGTTCGCCGAAATGAGCGAGCGCCTCCATGCTCTCGCCTCGCAGATGGAAGCTGCCGCCGCCGAAAAGCTGCAGCGCGAATCCGAAAATCTTCAACTCGAGCAACAAGCCGCCGACTTCGCGGCCGAACGCAACGCGAGCCAGGCGCGCGAGGGGTTGCTTCAATTCGAAAAAGATCAGCTCCGCGCCCGCCTCGCCGAAATCGACGAACTTCTTCGCCACGCTCGCCAACTTCTCGACCAGGCCCGCGACCGCCGGGGCGAGCTGCAGGCCGCCGCCGCCAAGCTCGAAGCCGACGCCATGTACATGGCGGATACTTGCCTGAACGAACTCGGAATCGAGCGCGCTGCGTTGCTGGCCGACAGCACACTCGCGCTAGTCACCGGCGACGAACTCACAGCCTGCGATCAGTCGTATCGCGAGATGCGCGCCAAACTCGAAGCCATGGGGCCGGTAAACATGATGGCGCTCGAAGAGTACCGCGAAACCGCCGAGCGCCACACTTTCCTCGATGCCCAGCGCAAGGACCTGATCTCCTCCATCGAGAACACGACCGCGACCATTCGCGAGATCGACGAAGTCTCGCGCCAGAAGTTCCAGGAAGCCTTCACCAAGATCAACGAGAACTTCCAGGCTACTTTCAAGAAGCTGTTCGGCGGCGGCCACGCCTTCATGAAGCTTACCGACGAGGAAAACTCCGCCGAGAGCGGCATCGACGTAGTCGCTTCGCCTCCCGGCAAGCGCCTGCAAAGTGTGTTGCTGCTCTCCGGAGGCGAAAAGGCGCTAACCGCGCTGGCCCTGCTGGTCGGCATCTTCCAGTACACGCCCAGCCCGTTCTGCATCCTCGACGAAGTCGACGCTCCGCTCGACGAGGCCAACATCGGCCGCTTCACCGACCTGGTGAAAGAGATGAGCATCAAGACGCAGTTCGTCCTCATCACGCACAGCAAGAAGACGATGAGCATCGCGCCCGTGCTCTATGGCGTAACTATGCAGGAGCCCGGCGTCTCGAAGCTGGTGTCAGTGCGCTTCGGAGCGGCCTAGAGGAAGCCAGCAAAAGGAGTCGCTTCGTCGGCAGTCTTGCGGACATCATGCAGCCTTTCGCGGACCGTCCACGATATCCACTCTCATCCTCAGCTTTTCCACAACGGGCGGCGCCGGAAGCTAGCCGCCGTCCTCGTCGCCACGATGCCCGTCGGCCAACGTTTCCCCAATCAGCAGGATACGGACTTCTCTCTCGGCGGTAATCTCTGCGGTTGACAAAACTTTCTGAGAGTCTAAAATACGCCTCGCTCCTTACCCTGTAAAATTTCGACATGATCTCTAAACCTCTTGATCCCGTAGTCATACAAACCGATTTCCCTGATCTCCAACTTTGCACCAGCGGAAAGGTGCGCGACGTTTACCTGTTGGATCATCAGCGTTTGCTGTTCGTCGCCACCGACCGTATTTCCGCCTTCGACTATGTGCTCGCCACCGGCATCCCTCACAAGGGCCATGTCCTGAGCCAGATTTCGCTGTTCTGGTTCGACTTCCTTTCTGACATCGTGCCCAACCACTTCATTACCGCGGACGTGGACCGCTATCCGCAAACTCTCGAGAAATATGCCGATCAGTTGCGCGGCCGTTCGATGATCGTGCATCGTGCCGAGATGTTTCCCGTCGAGTGCGTCGTGCGCGGCTACATTTCAGGGTCGGCCTGGAAGGAGTATCAGGTGACGGGCAAGGTTTGTGGCATCGCACTGCCGGCGGGACTGCGTGAATCCGAGGCCTTCCCGGAGCCCATTTTCACTCCGGCCACCAAGGCCGTGAGCGGCCATGATGAAAACATTTCGTTTGCCAGGATGTGCGAGATACTAGGCACAGAGACCTCCAGCCACCTGCGCGAGATCACCTTGCGGATCTATAAAAAGGCTGCCGCTTACGCCCGCCAGCGCGGTATCATCATTGCCGACACCAAGTTTGAGTTTGGACGCACCCCCAAGGGAATCACGCTGGCCGATGAGGTGCTCACCCCGGACTCTTCCCGCTTCTGGCCCGCCGACAGGTACGCGCCGGGACGGGGGCAGGAGTCCTACGACAAGCAGTACGTTCGCGATTATCTGGAAGAAATTCGCTGGAACAAGCAGCCGCCCGCGCCCGCTCTGCCGACCGACGTGGCCAACCGGACCAGCGAAAAGTACCTCGACGCCTACCTCCGGATTACGGGGCACAAACTGGATGTGTAAGCGCCGAGCGCTTTTCGGCAGAGCAGTCTGCCGGAAGGCGCTGGGAAAAATTGCTCGCAAGAGAGCGGCCCGGAGAGTAGCATGACCCCGGCAGACTGGTTGATTGTCGTGGTTGTGCTGTTGAACATAGTTTCGGCGGCCATCCAGGGCTTCTTCGCGGAAGCTCTGAGCATGGCGGGCCTGGTGATCGGTTACATTGTTGCCGCCTGGCAGTACCAACGCCTGGCGCAGTGGTTCATGTCGTTTTTGAAGAACGAGTGGCTGGCCGAGATTTTCGGTTTCCTCATCATCTTTTTTGCGATCTTGATCCTGTTCAGCATTGCCGGCAGGATCGCCCGGAAGCTGATGAAAGAGGTCGGCCTAAGCGGGTTTGACCGTTTTCTGGGCGCTTTGTTGGGCCTGGTGAAGGGCGGGTTGGTGGTGGCCGTGGTCCTGATGGGAATGACCGCGTTCACACCCACCTCAAAGATGCTGGAGAACTCGGAACTGGCGCCCTATTTCCTGGTAGTCGGAAGGGCCGCGATCTGGCTGGCCCCGGTCGCGTTGCGGGCGCGATTCTATGAGGGACTCGACTTCCTGCATCGGGCCCCGAAAGAATTGACAGACTCTCCCCCTTCCAAGCGGAAATAAATGAGGTGCCAGCAGGACAGTTGAAAGACAAAGACATGAGACGAAAAGAGAGAGACCTCCTGTGAAAGATCAACTAGAAGCACTCATCCTGCAGATGTACAAGAGCAACATCCTCTATTCCGAGGGCGTGCGCGAATTTAAGAAGCGCTTTATCCTCACCGTCCTCCAGGAAAATAAAGGCAACCAGTGCCGCGCTGCCCGCGAGCTGGGAATGCATCGCAATACGCTCAGCCGGACTATCGATGAACTCAAAATCGACATCCGCCAGCTTCGCGATGGCGCGAAGCGCCCACCCCGCAGCGCGCGGCCGCTGTCCGTGGAAAAGAAAGCGGTGCGCTAGAGCTAGACGTCGGGTCCGACACGCGGTATTCGTGTTTTCCCCTAACCCGAAAAAGCTAAGGCAGCCCGCGGGGGCTGCCTTTATGCTTGAATGCCATCAGGAACTATTGAGCAGCTGGTTTGTGGTGAGCAGCCGGGTGGGCCGGCGCGGCTTTCAGCAACTGGCCCTTATCCATGGTCATCATGAACGGGTTTGGCGTGTAGGAGGCTGGTTCGCCCTGGAAGTCCAGACTGGCTCCTTCTTTGGGGATAAGCCTCAACGGAACCTTGTCTTCAAACGTGAGGGTGATGTCCGCCTTCTTGGCGTCAATGTCGTCGAGGCTTCCAGCGATATCAAACTCCGTCGCTGTCGCCTTGATGACCGTACCGTTTAGCTGTACCGCCTTGCCTTTGATGGCGTTCCACACCAGATCCTGGTCTGCCTGCGAGCCGTTCGAGAGGATGAATTCCCATTGTCCGAAATCCATCTTCTCGGGCGGCGTAGCAATCGCCATGGCGTGCGCCTGTTCCGCCGGAGTGGGAGCGGGCTTAATGGTAAATCCAGCGGGCTGGGTCGGGTTGGCCTTGGCTTGCGCCAGCACATCGGTCCAGCCGTCGTCTCCACCGTGGTATCTGACATACAGCGATCTGGCGTATTTCTCAATCCCCGCCTGAGCCTGCGGCGGAGCAAGCGCGGAAGCCCGCGCGGCAAACCAGATCGCATTCACCGGCTCGGGAGGAAGGTTCGGGTCCGGTGGAGTGGGCCCGGCGTAGGCTAGCGCCAGGGGGTAAACCACGCTGAAATCCTTCTGAGAGTCAGGGCTGCTATCGACGGCGGCGCGCAGGGCCTTTCTCGCGGCATCATAGTCTTTGTCGGTGAGCGCGGCGACGCCAATGGCCGCATCGAAAACCCCAGACATCTGATCTTTCATCTTCTGAAAATCGGCGTCAGAAGTGCCCTCGGGCTTGCTGAATTTTGGCAGACCATCCAATCCCATTTGCCCGTACTTCTTCGCATCCACCAGGTCTTGCTTGTAATTGGGGTCGCCTCCTTGCGCCTTCACCCGATCGATATAGGCCAGCAAGAATATTGCGCGCTCATTGGTGGGATCGGCCGCCACCAACTTGGTGGCCGTGTCGATGGTTTTTGCCTGGTTCCCTGCCTGCTGGTAGTCCTGCATGAGAGTTTGCAGGGCGGCACCCTTCATGATGCTATTGGGATACTGCGTCAGAAATGCTTCGAGGCCGCTGATCCGTGCCGCGGAGTCCTTCTGGTTGATTGCGCTCATGTAAGCGTTGTACTCGACAGGGTCCTTAATGATCGGCCCCTGCGCGGGTGTCGCGGACGGTTGTCCTTGCGCTGGCTGAGCGGCTGGTTGCGCGGATGTCGCGGACGGTTGTGGATTTGCTGCTTGCCCCTGTGGCGGCTGCGCCGCGTCCTTTGCCGCTGCGAGTACAGCAACTCCAAGCACAACCGTGACCAGAATCTTTTTCATCAGTGTGGCTCCTTGGATCGTCGGGAATTCACAACTCCGCGAAATCGCATTCCTTGCTCTTCGGCTGCCTTGCACTCCGACAGCTTTTCGCCCTCCAGATTCCGCTTTTGGAGTGCCAGGTTGCGCTCCCGGCCCGCCCCGCAAAAAAGCTATAACCTGTGGGACGCAAGATCGACTGACCTGTTCATTCCCGGTTGCCGGATTATAAGGACCTCTTGCTCCGAAGGCAAGCAACTTCCCACTCACCCTCGGCGCTATTGTATAAGATGCAGAGGTCGCACCGCGTGGACAGCCTGTAATTCCGGCTCTCGCGAGGCATTTCTATGGGACTGGAGGCCATTTCCAATGAGCACGGTTCGAACGGATGCGGTTCACTCCCTGGCCGGGCAAGTGGCGATCGTTACCGGCGCAGGCCGGGGGATTGGCGCCTCTATTGCGCGTCAGTTGTCGAGTCTAGGCGCCACCGCTGTCTTGTGCGGACGCACGGATGCAGTTCTCGAATCGTCTGCGCAAGCGATAGCTCAGGCGGGAGGGAAGGCCGAGGTGGTCCCATGCGACGTGACCAGTCTTCAGTCGGTTGAGGCTGCGGCCAAGCATGTCGAAGCTTTGTTCGGGCGCGTCGACATCCTGGTCAACAACGCGGGCATCGGCGGATTCGGCGGCCCGCTGCACCAACTCGCTCCCGACTCATGGGACCAGATCCTCAACACGAACCTTCGTGGCGTCTTTTACACGACTCGCGCGTTCGCGCCGATGATGATTCGCGCGCGTTCCGGCCACATCATCAACATTTCGTCCCTCGCGGGGAAGAATGCGCTGCCGAACGGTGCTGCCTACGCCGCTTCGAAATGGGGGTTGAACGGACTGAGCTACTCCCTGGCGGAGGAACTGCGAAGCCACAACATCCGCGTGGCCGTGATCTGCCCCGGCTCGACCAACACGGACTTAAGCCCGCACGTCGGCAAGGACCCCGCGAAGATGCTCCAACCAGAAGACGTGGCGCACACCGTAGCCATGCTGGTGACGCAGGCTCCGCAGTCGTTTGTGAGCGAGATTCTTCTGCGGCCGACGCAGAAACCGTAGGCCGAGCCGCAGCCTCAGCGGGTTTCATTTCTTGAACAAATTCTCAAAGGCTTGCCGCGCGTCGTTGGGGCGCAGGCTGGGGGGCGTGGAAGTTTCCTTCTCTCTGGTGACGCGAATCTCATAGAACGTGCAAGTCGTTGCGCGCATCTTTCTTGGCCACGCGCTCCTTCACCGGCTGCATGCACTCGAAGCGGCTTCCGGGATCGAAATACATGCACTGCTTGCAGGAATGCAGCTCGAAGCCGCACTTGGGACAAAGACCCGTCGGCGGAATCGCCTGCAGAACCGTGCCGCATTGCGCGCAGCGCGAGACGGCGCGCGTGCCGGGCATATTCACAGGTTTCGGCCCCATGCTGTAGTCGCGTCTGGCTGGCGGAACAGACGCTGGCTTTTCTCCAGGCTCCTTGCGCGGCTTTTCCTCGCGGTCGCGGTCCTGATATCCATGCTGGCGGTATTTGGCTGACACAGGAACCTCCCCGGCACGTCGGCGTATTGTCTCGCCAGCAGCGCCTCAAGGCAAGTCTGAACCCGGTTCTTCTGGTTTCTACGCGGTAGTCGGTACCAGGTACTCGCAACTCGTTACAATGGAAACATGATTCACGAAATCTTTCCCGTCGGGCCGCTGCAGTGCAACTGTTCGATCATTGGCGACGATACCACGCGCGAAGCCATGGTCATCGACCCCGGCGACGACATTGAGGATGTTCTCGCGCTCCTCCGCAAGCATAACCTGCAAGTCAAGCAAATCGTCATCACCCACGCCCACATCGATCACGTGGGAGGCGCCATGAAGCTGCGCGCGGCCACCGGAGCGCCCATCCTGCTCAACCAGAACGACTATGCCCTGCTGAAGATGCTCGACGTGCAGGCCGCCTGGATCGGCGTCGCGCCGCCCGGCGAGGTCAAGATCGACCAGAGCCTGAGCACCGGCGATACCGTGAAGGCCGGAGCGCATACAGCCAGCATTCTGCATACACCTGGGCACACCGAAGGCAGCATTTGCCTTTACTTCCCTGCCGAAAAGACTCTGATCGCGGGCGACACCTTGTTCGCCGGGTCAATCGGACGCACCGACCTGCCCGGCGGATCGATGCAGAAGATCATGCAATCGCTGCACGGCACCGTGCTCGCGTTGCCCGACGACACCCTGGTCGTCCCCGGCCACGGCCCACGCACTACCATCGGGGATGAACGGGAGAGCAATCCGTGGCTGGTGAAGAAATAGAAATGGTTGATTGATGATTGTTTGATTGATGCGTTGAAAGCCGGCAAAGAATGGTTTTTAATCGGCAATCATCAATCAACAATTTGGGCAGTCATTCATTCGCTTCCGCGAATACACGCTCGGCGCCTGCGCCGCTCCTGGCAGGGAGATCAAGGAAGGAAGTTCTTCCACGCGCGGAGGACATCAGGTGGCCCAGAAATTCAATACAACGATGTTGCGGGGGAATTGACTCAGTGTGACCTTGCGATCGGAGTGTTGCACGGTGAAATCGGGCGCCACACTGCCAACGCGCGAGGGGCGCGAGCGGCTGTAGCAGCCGGGCAGAAGAAAGAGGAAGAAGAGAAGGAATGGGCAAAGGCTGAAGAAGGAACACCCTCACAAACGGATCCTCCAACATCCTTTCTTGAAGTAAATCGAATTGTTTTTCGCTGATGCAAAATACGAATCACGCAGCAACGGCTTCCAGCAGCCTCATGACTCCCTCACTAAAATCATCCCGCGCCGTGATCAAGCTCAAGACCAGATATCCGTCGCTCGGAAAGTCATAAAAATGGCCGGGATGCACCAGCACAGATTTGCGGCACAGCAAAGCAACCGCTAACTCCTCGTCGGTCTGCGTTACCGGGACGCGCATCACCGCGTACCATCCGCCTTCCACAGTCAAACGCTGGCAAGTCTCTTGTCTGGCGAGCTGGCGGTCGAGCTCAGCCAGATTACCGAGCACACGGTCGAGGAGTTGGTGCTGAATGCTTTTCCGCTGATCCAGCAGTGCCGGAGTCGCCCACTGGATCGGTGCGTTCATGGAAAGATAAGTGTCGGCGATTATTTCCAACCGAGCCTGTGCGGGCTTAACCTCCGCCGGCGGGCCACTCGTCGCGATCCATGCCACTTTCATTTGAGGCAGTGCCGAGATCTTTGAAACTCCGCTTAGCGAGAAGGTCAGCACGTCTTGATTAGAAGCAAAGCTTCGTCGCGCAGATCGATCGTGGACGTAGTCGAGAAACACTTCATCGGCAATCAAGGCGAGCCCATGTTCGTGGCAAAAGCGATTCAACGATTCCCGCTCCTGCGGATGCACATACGAACCCGTGGGATTGTTGGGATGAACCACCACCACGCCACGGGTGCGCTCCGTCACCACCTTCGGCAGTGACGGAACGTCCATCTGCCAGCCGTGATCGTATATCAAGGGATAAGGCACGAGCGTGACGTCCTGCAAGTCGGCGAGAAATTCAAACAAAGGATAGCTCGGTATCGGAACCAGCAACTCATCGCCCGGATTGCACAGCAAGCGGAACACGAAGGAATAGCCTTCACTGGTACTTGTGGTCAGAACCAACTGCTCAGGATCCAAGCCACGAACCTCGTGCTCCTGCCTGTAATAGGCTGCCACTGCCTCGCGAGCGGTGAGTAAGCCTTTGGGCTGGGGATCGTAGTCCATGGCTTGCGGCGAGGCCAGCGCTTGAAGAATGAGCGGCTCATCGTAGCGCAGGCCGGCCCGGGTTGGGTTCGAGACGGTCAGATCGAGAACGCGCGCGCCGCTTGATCGTACTTCGTCGAGCGCTTCGGTCAGGCGATTGCGCGTGAGCTTCCAATGGGTGCGATCGGAGAACATCCTGAAAGAGACTATCAAACCTACTGAGGGCTCTGGCGCGGGAGACTCCCGGAACTCTCCCCCGATGGAGGGCACGTGGCAGAGGTCAAGCAGATGCTGGAATACGCCGCGACTGGAAAGTAGAAATCGTTCCAACTACTTCCCAAACGCTTCCTTGTTCACTACGTAAGGCATTTTCCTAACATCGCCGTCGTAGTTCGCTTCGAGCACGTCGATCAATCCCTGAACGCACCGCCCCGCCATACCTTTGTTGGGGTCGGTGGAGAGCCGCGTGATGCGTGCAGCACTGGCAAAGTGCGGCATCAAGCGACAGCGGTCGGCAATCGCCGGATCGCGCAGCGGCGAATCGGTCGGCAGCGGTTCCTTCTCGTATACATCGAGGGCGGCCCCGCCAATCCAGTTCTCCCGCAGGGCGCGCGCCAAGGCCGCTTCATCGATGACCGGCCCGCGCGAGTCATTTACCAGGAACGCCGTCGGCTTCATCAGCTTTAAGGTCTGTTCGTTGAATAGATGATAGGTGGGCGTCGCGCTTTCTCCTGGACGCAACAGAGGCACATGCACGCTGACGAAGTCGGCCTCGCGCAGGGCATCTTCGAACCCTACATACTTGATCCAGTTCTTATCCTTGGAAATACCGCGGGCGTGGCGCAGGTCCATGTTTTCTTGAATGGCTTTGATGTAATCGTGGTTCTCATACGCCGGGTCGTAGCACAGCATGTTCATGTCGAAGCCGGCGCACTTCTTGATCATGGCCAGTCCGATGCGTCCCGTGCCGATGATCGCGATCGTCTTGCCGGTGACTTCGTCGCCCAGAAACGGCAGGTACGGGTGCCAATATCCCCACTGGTTGTCGCGCGTGAGATGTTCGGCCGACCACATCTTGCGCGCCAACATGCCCAGCATGAAGAAGGCGAACTCCGCAGTGGCCTCGGTGAGAACGTCGGCCGTGTTGGTGAAAGGAATCTTGTAGCGGTTGGCGTCGGCACGGTTGATGTTGTCGAATCCGACGGCGAACTGGGCTACGATTTTCAGCGTGTCCTTGCCGGCCTCGAAGACCTCGGCATCGATGGGATCGCGCAGCGTGGTGATCAAGCCGTCGATACCGGACTTCACCTTCTCGATGATCAGGCCCTTCGGCGGCGCCTCCGGCTGCGGATAAACCTCGACTTCGTAGCCGCGGTGACGCAGCAGGTCGATGGCCTCTCCAATATCACAGCTGGCAAAAACACGAGATTTCTGGGTCATGCTGTTCCTGGTGAAAAAGACGGTTGAAGCGAACCCCAAGGCTACATTACTCGAACCTCCAGCGCGTAGCTCTTCCAACGAAATCTTTCTCCCACAGGCCGAACACCACACGGGGACGCACCGCGAAGACCGGTTCCTTCATCGAGAGGATGTCTTGTTGCATTCCCGACATGTCGAACTTGTACTTGCGCTCATAGGAGAGAAGGAACTTGCGGCGCGCGGGCACACCGGCAATTTCGGCTGCGCCCTCGACAACGACCGCTTCGTGCGCGTGTTCGGTACACACCACGCAGTTGGCGTTGTGGGCCAGGTTGCGCGCCTTGCGCGATTTGCTGCCGGTGCTGAACAGGAACCGGCCGTCCTGCCACAGACCCCAGACGACCATGGTGTGCGGCGAACCGTCGGGTTTGACGGTCGTGATCCAGTAGTTGTGCGATTTCTTCAGGCGCTGCTCGGCCCAACTCCACGGGAGCAGCCCTTTGTTGCCTTCGGGCAAGCCGTAGCCGGGCATGTGCGGACGGCTCGGCTGGGGCTCATGGTTCGATTTCGACTGTTTCTTCGCCGGCATGGTCGTCTTCACCGTTGTATCATCGCGGAGGTACGCTAATGTTTAAACAGGCTCATGGAATGCGAATGCCCGTTAGAGATTCTGCTTCGTCCAGTGATCGATGCGATCAAGCGCCTGCTGCAGGTTCTCCAGCGAATTGGCTACGCTGAAACGCAGGTAACCCTCGCCGAAGTCGCCGAATGCGGTGCCGGAAAGTGCTGCCACGCCGGCCTGCTCCAGCAGAGCGTCAGCGAGTGGTTTCGACTTCCAACCCGTCTTTGTGATGTTGGGGAAAACGTAGAACGCGCCTTTGGGCATGCGGCAGGAAAAGCCTTTGATCTTATTCAGCCCAGCTACGAAGACCTCGCGACGGCGCTTGAATTCGGCGCACATGTGATCCACCGAACTCTGATCTCCGCGCAGAGCTTCGATGCCTGCCATTTGCGTAAAGCTGGCGGTGCAGGAATTGGAGTTCGTCATCAGCCGCGTGATGTGCGCCGCCAGGTCCGCTCGCATTACGCCGTAGCCCATGCGCCAGCCGGTCATGGCATAGGTTTTCGAGAAACCATCCAGTAGGATAGTGCGCTCCTGCATGCCGGGCACAGACATGATGGAAAAATGCTCCCCTTCAAAAAGCAGCCGGCTGTAGATCTCGTCCGACAGCACCAGGATGTTGCGCTCGCCGATGACCTTGGCCACCTGCTCAATGTCCCTGCGCTCGATGACGCCGCCGGTGGGGTTATGCGGCGAATTCAGGATGATCAGCTTGGTGCGGTCGCTGATGAGGGCCGCGAGTTCGTCTATGTCGAGCGAGAAATCGCGTTCCTCGCGGAGATGGATGGGAACGGCCCGTCCGCCGACGTAGTGGATCATCGACTCATAAATCGGGAAGCCGGGGTTGGGATAGATAACCTCATCGCCTTCATCAATTAATGTCAGAATCGTGAAGAAAATGATGGGCTTACCTCCAGGCACAACAACCACTTCGTCCGGAGAAACTTTGACGCCGCGAGTGCGGCTCACATAATCGGCAATGGTCTGGCGCAGTTCGGGCAAGCCGGCGGAAGGGCCATAGTGAGTCCAACCTTTGTGCAGGGCGTCCACGGCGGCTTCGACCACGTTGGCGGGGGTATCGAAATCCGGCTCGCCGATCTCCAGGTGAATGATGCTCTTGCCCTGGCGCTCAAGTGCACGGGCTTTATTCAGAACTTCGAAAGCGGTCTCGGTGCCCAGCCGCGACGTGCGGCGGGCCAGTTGCAATTCGTATTGTGTAGTTTGTGCCATGAGAACCAACGCTTCTAGGACCTAAACCGCACATTATACGCCGGTGTTGCAGGGAGGAGAGACACTGGATCTCGCCGGCCTCGCTGGCTCAGACCATAAGCCATCGCGCAGACCGCGACCTTCACGATCGGTGATAGGAACTAAGAGGAAGCAGCCTTGCGATTGTCAGAATCGCGAGTTCTACTCCGAGACGCTGTGTTCCTCATTCTGCGAACGAAGGACGCGCTCGACGGAGTAGGGAGCGCGATGGCGGGGTTCGTGGTAGTGGCGGACCTGCATCTCGCCGAGCAGGCCGATGGCAAGCAGGTTCAATCCGCCGAGCAGAAGGCCGAGGGCCAGCATCATCAGGGGGCCGTGCGAAGCCATGACAGGAACGTGGCGCAGGAATTTTTCCACTCCCAGCCAGGCTACGAGAGCGCTGCCGCCGAATAGGCTGAGCAGGCCGAAGGTCCCGAAGAAGTGCAATGGACGGGAAAGATAGCGGAGCAGGAAGCGAATGGTAATGAGATCGAAGAAAACGCGGAAAGTGCGGGTGATACCGTAGTGTGAAGCGCCGCGCTCACGGTTTACGTTGCGGATGGGCACTTCGCAAATGGACGCCCCGTACCATGACGCCAGAGCCGGGATGAAGCGGTGCAACTCGCCATAGAGCGGCACCTGCTCCAGGATCTCGCGGCGGTAGGCCTTGAACGTGGTGCCGAAGTCGTGGATATCGACGCCGCTCAACTTGGCCATCAGCCAGTTCGCCAGGCGGGAGGGTATGCGGCGCATCCAGAAATTATCGACGCGAACTTTGCGCCAGCCGCTGACGATGTCGTAACCGGCCGCAATCTTTTCCAGAAACAGCGGGATGTCGGCGGGATCATGCTGCAGATCGCCATCCATGGCAATAATGTACTCACCGCGCGCGTGGTCGAAACCGGCGGCTAGTCCGGCGGTTTGCCCGAAGTTGCGGCGGAGCTTAACCACGGTAACGCGGCTATCGACGGCTGCGATCTCGCGCAGCATGGGGAAGGTGTGGTCGTTGGAGCCGTCATCCACCAGCACAATTTCGAAGGTCTCGCCAGCGGCCTCCATCACCGCTTTCAGGCGGTCGTAGAGGTCGGTAACGTTCTCTTGCTCATTGTGCAGAGGGACGACGATGGAGAACTTGGGCACAGGCTTTTTATTATAGCGCGTCACGCATTCCCCGCACGCTGAAATCGTCCGGGGAACTCCGGGGAACGAAGCCGGGGGGTAACCGGCCCCGATTCTCTTCCCCGGCGGTCGAAGCATTCTCGCGTCTGTCCGCCCCGACAGGAGGCTGTAGAGTGTAGCTTGCCACGTCTTTGCCGGGCGGCGGGAAGACGTTGCAAGCGACGTTCCTACGACGCTGGCTGCGGCGGTTAGCTTTGCTCCTTGAGCTTTAGCCGGGACTTGTTTTCTTCCAAAAACTTCTTTATGTCATCGGCCACTCCGAGCAGGCGGTTCCATTGCTCGTAGTACAGCGTGACAGGGAAACGGCCTAGTCCGTAGACGCTGACGCCGCCTTTTTCGCCGACCTTGAAGATCAGGTCGCCGCTGCGCTTCTTGGTCTCGACTTCTTTTTCCAGCTGGGATAAGCGGGCTTTGAGTTCTTCGTAAGTTGGTTCTGACATACGTCCCCCTCGCTTGTGAAGTTTGATATTGTCTTGCACGCCCTACCTAAAGGACCAACATTAACACTCCCTCCTCATAGTAACTTGCCCGGCATTGCTTTGTGCGAGACAACCGTTGTAAGCTACGGACAATGTAGCCCAATCATGCAGGAACGCTTGCGGTTTACTACTCGATGGTTGGCGTGGCTCTGCCTGTCCCTGATGTTGTGGACGGCGGTGGCGGAGTCTACCCACAATCATCCCAACCAGACCGAATCTAACTCCTGCTCGATCTGCGTGGTAGCCCATAGCACCACGCCTACAGCCAGTTGCAATCACGCCCGGCCGGTTTTTGAAGCGATCAGCCTGCTGCAAGAAGAAGAAGTTATCGCGAAGGCCTGGCTCAGCGTTTGTGACTTGGGTATTCGTGGTCCTCCTGCCGTCTAGAGATTTCCCGCTGATCACGGCTCAAAAGAGCAAAGGCTCCGGAATCCCCAGCCGGACCGATCCCTATTTCTTGACTTCGTCCAGGAGGACTCGTGCTTATTTCATCCAAGCAGTTGCTCATCGCTATCGTTGCCGTATCACTCTATCTGGCTGGCAGTTTCGCTTATGCCCAGTCGGGCAGCAATTCCGGCTCCATCAACGGCACTGTGCTTGACCCTGACGGCGCCGTCGTGGTCAATGCAACCGTTGAAATTCGAGACCCAGTCAGCCACTTCGACCGGTCAACCACCACGGATAAATCCGGGAACTTTAGCATCCCGAACGTTCCCTTCAATCCGTATCACATGACAGTGACCGCGCAGGGATTCGCCCCCACAGCGAAAGACGTGCAGGTCCGTTCGGTGGTTCCGGTCAGCGTCATCATTAATCTGCAGGTGTTGGGGTCAACGACTTCGGTGACGGTCACGGATGCCGGAGACCTGCTGGAGAACGATTCGACCTTTCATTCCGACATCGACAGGGATTCCTTCGCAAGGATTCCCCTAGAAAGTGCTACCTCTGGCATGAGCGCGTTGGTTACTCAGGGGACGCCGGGGGTCGCCGCCGATTCCAACGGCCTGTTCCACGGGATCGGCGACCACGCCTCGAATTCGTTCAGCATCGACGGCCAGCCGATTACTGACCAGCAGAGTAAAGTGTTCTCCAACCAGATTCCGCTCGATTCCGTCCAGTCGTTGGAGGTCATATCCGGGGCGCCGCCGGCGGAATATGGAGGCAAGACCAGCGTGGTGATTGTTGCGACCACGCGCTCAGGCCAGGGCGTAACCCCACCCCATGGCAGCGTCACCGCTTCGTATGGTTCATTTGGAACATCGAACGTGGAAGCGGAGCTGGCGTACGGAGGTAAGAACTGGGGGAACTTCATCTCCGCAAACGGTTTGAACACAGGCCGTTTCCTCGATCCGCCGGAATTCGCGGTGTACCACGACAAGGGCAACGAAGAAAACCTGTTCGACCGCGTCGACTTTCAACTCACAACCGCTGACTCGATTCACCTGAACTTCGGCTACAGCCGAAGCTGGTTTCAAACGCCGAATTCGTTGGACGCCCAGAAGGCGACGCCCTGGTACGGATTGGACGGGATTATGCCGCAGATGGCACTTAACGGCATCGGCCTGGATGGAAATGTCGTCGGACCGACGAACCAGCGCTCCAAGATTGGAACGTTCAACATTGCTCCTTCTTGGACGCATTTGCTGAATACGCACGCGGTATCTACGGTGGGCGCATTCGTGCGTCGCGACGATTACAACTACTATCCGAGCAGCGATCCTTTCGCGGACCTGGGGCCGCCGAGCCTGCAGAGACAGTCCGTGGGTCAGAACCGCACGCTCACCAACGCGGGCTTTCGAACCGATCTCTCCTATGTCAAAGGGATTCACCAAATCAAGGCTGGAGCCACCTACGAACAAACCTTTCTCAATGAGGACGACACTCTCGGAATTGTCGACCCAACCTACAACGCACCCTGCATCACTGACGTATATCCGGCGACTTCGGTGAACCCCTACCCATGGGTGGCGGTGCCCGGACTCACTCCCGCGGACTGCCCCGGCTTGACCGGCCCGTTACAGGCAAACATTGCTTCCAACCCGAACGCGCCCGCCAACGCTGGACCGCCGCCTGGTGCTCCCCCGAACGCGACAGGTTACCCTTCCGGTCTTTACCCTCTTTACAGTACGATCCTGGCTCCGTACGACTTGAGCCGCGGCGGGACCCCCTACACCTTCAACGGCCACACTGACGTGAAGGAAATCGCCCTGTACGTGCGGGACAACATCACGAAAGGAAACTGGTCTTTGAACCTCGGCTTACGCGGCGATCGCTACAACGGGATCACCATCGGGCAGCAACTCGAACCTCGGGTTGGAGCGGCTTACAACATTAAGCGGACCAACACGATCGTCCGCATTTCCTACGCGCGCACGTTGGAATCTCCCTTCAATGAGAATCTGATCCTTTCGAGCATCGGATGCAGCAATGACGTCCTCGCTCCGCTGCTTATTTGCACTGCGCCGGTACCCAATCCGTTGAGTCCTGGCTTTCGCAACGAATTCCATGCTGGCCTGGAACAGGCTTTCGGCAAGTACCTGGTTTTTTCCGGCGAATGGATTTCGAAGTACACGCACAACGGCTTTGACTTCAGCGTGCTCGGCAACACGCCGATCACTTACCCCATTGAGTGGCACAACTCGAAAATTCCCGGATATGCGGGCCGCGTGAGCGTGCCTGAAATCCACGGATTCTCGGCGCTCATGGTGTTCTCCAGTGTGGCGGCCCGGTTCTTCAATCCCCAGGTCGCCGGAGCCGGCGCGACCGTGGGGGGGCCTCCCGGAACCCCGTTCCGAATCGATCACGACGAACATTTCAATCAGACGACCCATTTCCAATACCAGCCCTGGAAGCGCGCCCCCTGGCTTGGCTTCAACTGGCGCTATGACAGCGGACTGGTGGCAGGCGCAACGCCGTGCTTCGGAACTGTAGCAAACAGCAATAATTGCCCACAATCGGTCATCATCAACGGCGTGCAGAACGTGAGCATGATGGCTGCCAACGTGGGCTTTGTGCCCCTTTCTGCCGATCAGGAGGCAGAGGCCGGGTTCAGTTGTAATGGGGTCCGTGCAACCCCGACCATCCCATTGCCTTACAATTGCCCGGCATCGGAGTTTGGCTCCCCGCTCATAAAGATGCCAGCCCCAGGAGCCGAACAAGACGACAAAAATCCGCCGCGCATCGCACACCGGAGTCTCTTCGATCTCTCGGTGGGCCACGACAACCTGTTTCACGGCGACAAGTACAAAGTGAGTGCGCAGTTGACCGTCATCAACCTGGCGAACAATTTCGCGCTCTACAACTTCCTTTCAACCTTTAGCGGCACACATTATGTAACACCGCGTGCGCTTACGGCGTCGATCGGCTTCCACTTCTAGCGGAAACTGTTTCACTGGAAGGCGGCCGTCATCTCGGCCGCCTTTTTCTTTGGTCTTTAGAGCTTTACGCAGAAACGCGGGTTTTTTTCCAATCTAGCCAAGGGGGCTTCTGGCACCGTACCGATTATGCCGTAAGCCGCATCTTTGTCACTCGGACCGATTCCGGGCATCCACAATTCAACTATTCTGAAATCATTGGCAGCGCCTTGGCGGCCGCAGTTTCCACCAACACCTACCATCCCTGATCCTTCATCACGACTCGTTACGACCCGGCCACGGGCATGCCGACCTATATTTTCCACGGGTCCGATCGCACGCTGCCGGATACTCTCAGGGTTTGGGGCACGCAGGTGGGATACGACACCATCACGATTGTGGTAAGGGAGTTTTGGCCCGATATCCATCGCAAGTTGCGCCACAAGCACAAGGCCGACGCGACAGCCGTTGGCAACGCGAATCCGTGAACTGCGGTTGCGGCACCTGAAGGCATACCCTGACAGAATCTCGTGTTAGGGAGCCTTCGCCGCTTCCGGCTTGAAAATGATGCCCTGACTTTGTCTGCTGTTCATCACCACCCGCAGCGGCGCCTCAAATCGTAAGTGGCGGACGCATCCGTCTTCGTCCACCGAAGGTTGGTCGCCGAGCCACTCCCAGTCCACCGAGCCTTCGCCAGCATCGGGATTCACCGTGAAGTAACCGATCTGGAATGCAGTGAGGTTCTGGAAAAAATGACTGCCCTGCGAAGGCATGACACGAAAGTCGCGGAAACCGGCCTCGACAATGACACGCGCGCCGGAGATTTCGTCCCACTCCACCGGAATGCCGAGCCACGGATCGTTCGATCCCCAGCGCCCTACTCCAATCAGCAGATACGGCCGGTTCTCGGAGCCGAGCAAGCCATTGAAACGGGCCACCGCCTTCGCGACTTCCTGACTGCGGCTGCGCTCAAAGCGCTGTGAATCGACGACCACCACGTCGTACAGGTTTTCGATGCGCCCGTTACCCAGAACCTTGCTGCTTTGGCAAAGCAACTGCCGCGGCTCCACGTTGTCGAGCGACAAGCCCTGGTGATCGCGGGAAAGGGCGAGCGGGCGGACTTGTAGGAAGCCAAACTCCGCCGCTTCGCTAGGCTGCCGGGGCAGACGAACCGCAAATTCGATTTCCACGGGAATGCCAAGAGCGTCTTCCCCGGCCTTTACCAACGTCTCCAGAATCGTTGCCAGCGGGAACAATCCGTGTTTGAGCATGGGTGCGAAGCTGACAATGCGCACTCCTGGCCGGCTCACGCCGTCATACACCGCCTGGTTATCGACCGAATAAGTGGAACCGACCGCAGGCAGCGTGCCGTCCGCCTCGGCCGCATCCAGGCCGAAGCGCGACTCGTGCAGGTGCCCCGGCCGGCCTTGAGGAACGCCATCTAACTCGAGCGCCCAAAACTCGCTCTGTGAGTTTGCGAGGATGTCGTTCACCGAGGAGAATTGCACCAGACTTTGCGGATAGCGCGGGCAGAAGGTCAGGCACTTCCCGCCGTCGACTACGGCGCGGCCAAGTCCCAAAGCGACCGCGGCGATTCCATCGGCGAACGTCATGGGCGGCACGGGATAGAAATTGTGCGAGCGCACGACGCCAGAGAAATCGGGATAGAAACGGTGCCCATGCACGGTGCCCACCAGCTGCTGCACAATCACCGCCATCTTTTCTTCTTCCAAACGATAAGGCGTGGCGCGCACATACGCCTTGGCATGGCGGCTGAAGGTGGAGGCATAGACGCGCTTGATGGTGTCGACTAACTCTGCCAGGCGCGCGCCAGAATCGGCCTGCTGGTTGCCCAGCATAAAGGTCTCATACACCCCGGTAAAAGGCTGGTACTGCGAATCTTCGAGCAGACTGGAAGAGCGCACGGCGAGCGGATAGGCGACCTCCCCGAGGAACACCTTCAAGTTTTCCTGCAACTCCGCGGAGAGCGGAGCGGCCAGGAACTTCTGGAGAATCTCGGCATCGTCCTCGCATTGCAAGGCGAAATCGAGCAGATTGTTCTCCGTCATGAATTGATCGAATGCGTCTGTGGCCAGGACAAGAGCGGGCGGCACCGCGATGCGGATGCCGGGAAACCGCCGCGTGATGCGGTGCTTGCGCAAGAGATGGCGCACAAAAGCAAGCCCGCGCGCCTTGCCTCCCAGCGATCCAGCGCCGATCCGCAGAAAACTTGTTTCCGATGGCTTAAACGTATCGGCGTTGAAGTCTCCGATCAGTAGCTCGCTTTGTTCGCGGCGGTAGTCGTGGATCGATTCGATCAAGTCGCGCCGCAAATGTTCCGGGCTGGCAAAGTCAGAGACTTTCCGCGGTCGCAGCTTCGCCGCCAGAGCAAACTCGGTTCGCGCCATGAGCCAATGGGAAAAGTGGTTGCTCTGGGCGTGGAAGGTGAGGCTTTCGGCTGGAACCGTCTGCAACTGTTCTTCGAGTTGATTCAAATCCTTCGCGCGGCCTACTTCTTTCAGACCGGGCACACGAAATACGAAATCGCCAAAACCAAAGTGCTCGGTGAGAATCCGGCGCAAGTCCTTCAGCAATGTAGGCGAGCGCTTTCGCAGAAAGGAATACCCCGCAGCTTGCGCTCGCGGACGAAACTCGGTGCGGCTGGTCTGCAGGACTACGGGTACATCCGGTACCAGCGCCTTCATCAGGCGGGCCAGCTCAAAGCCCGCTTCCGGGCTAAGTGTGCCTTCCCACGGAAACTCCACGTCCGACACCAGGCCGATCAGGTAATCGCGATACTCTTCGACCAACTGGGCCGCATCTTCAAAGTTCGAACTCAGCAGAATTTTTGGGCGGGCCTGCATCCGCACCAGCTTGTGAGCGACGTTGATGCCTTCCTGAATGACCCGCCGCGACTGCTTGATCAGCTCGGTATAAATCACCGGCAAGAAGGACGAGTAGTAGCGGATATTGTCTTCCACCACCAGCAGGACCGGCACTCCCATAGCACGCGTGTCGTGCAGGACGTTGCGCTTGTCCTCGATGTACTTGACGATAGCGATGAGAATGCGCGCATTGCCCTGCCAGAGGAAAATGCGCTCGATATCAGTGACAGGATTTCGGCTGACGAAGTTCTCGACTTCGCGATAGTCGTAGGCCAGCACGACCACGGGGACATCCAGGCCGGCACGCTTGACCTCGTGTGCCAACTGCGCGGCCGTCATATCGCCCACCGCGAGGTTGGTGACAATCAGGTTGAAGCGCGGCTGCGAGCGCGCCAGATCCAGCGCCTCAGCGCAGCTCGAAACATGGGTGATGCCGGGAATCTGCTGCAGGTTCAATTCTAGCGATTCGTCGATTAACAGTTCATTGAGGCGGCCGTCTTCGCGGAGGATGAAAGAGTCATAAAGGCTGGAGACCAGAAGGATGTTCTGGACCTTGAAGGGCATCAAGTTGTCGAAGCCTTCGAGGCGGGCTTCGGCGTCGAGGAGAGGTTCGGCGATGATGCGGACGCTCATGGAGCGATATCCTAGATCAATTTTCAGTCAGGGGAGAACAACCCTGCTTAGGAAACCGAGAAGGAAGTCGATCTTAATCTAGACCATCAATCATTTGGCCGCCACGCCTTCGGTGAGGATGAAGCGATAATCCCCTCCTTGAAAGCGCTGCTCGCTTGCGGCCTGATACTCCGGACTGTGATACCAAGCCTGCGCGGCTTCGTAGCTAGGGAATTCAAGGATGATGATATCCTCGTTTTTTGGGCCTTCCAGGACTTCCTGACGGCCATGAATGGCGAGAAACGTGGCCGGGTGCTTCTGAAAACTGGATGGGGCTATTTTCTTGTACTCATCCAGCTTGGCTGCGTCGCGAGTCTTTTCCCGCGTAATTACAACGTAGGCGGCCATCTGCTCCTCCCTTAGAATTGGGTGTGACTGGGCAAGCTGATGATCGCAGCTGATGATCGCCGTCGAGACTTGCAAGCAAGGTCCTCGACGGCGCATTCCTGGCCACGCACTTACACCAGTCCCTGATCCAGCATCGCATCGGCTACTTTCAGGAAGCCTGCGATGTTGGCGCCGTTCACGAGGTTGCCGGGCGTGCCGTATTTCCCGGCCGTTTCGTAGCAGTTGCGGTGGATAGAGATCATGATCTTGTGCAGCCTCTCATCCACTTCCTCGCGGGTCCAGGAAATGCGCGCGCTGTTCTGCGACATCTCCAGACCGGAGGTAGCCACGCCGCCCGCATTCGCCGCCTTCGCCGGACCGTACAGAATCTTGGCATCCAGGAACAGCTTGGTTGCCTCCAGCGTGCTTGGCATGTTGGCGCCTTCAGCGACCAGCTTGATGCCATTCTTGATAAGATTGGCCGCATCCCGCGCGGTGATCTCATTCTGCGTGGCGCTCGGGAACGCGCAATCCGCCTTGATGTTCCACAGCGGGCTGTGCTCCAGCTTCACGTCGGTGGGCATGAAGATCGCCTTCTCGTAGCGGGCGGCATAATCGCGGATGCGCCCACGCTTCACATTCTTCAGCTCGAGAACATAGGCCAGCTTCTCGCGATCGATGCCGTCCGGATCATAGATCACACCGTTCGAATCCGAGACGGTCACGGGCTTGGCGCCGAAGTCGAGCAGCTTCTCGATGGTGTATTGGGAGACGTTGCCGCTGCCCGACACCAGGCAGAGCTTGCCATCGAGTGAGTCCTTGCGGCTCTTCAGCATTTCCTCGGCGAAGTACACGCAGCCATAGCCGGTGGCTTCGGGACGAATCAGCGATCCGCCCCAGTTCAGCCCCTTGCCCGTGAGTACGCCGGTGAATTCGTTGCGCAGGCGCTTGTACTGGCCGAACAGATAGCCGATCTCGCGTCCGCCCACGCCGATGTCACCGGCGGGAACGTCCGTGTTCGGTCCGATGTGGCGTTGCAGTTCGGTCATGAAGCTTTGGCAGAACCGCATCACTTCGTTGTCGCTCTTTCCTTTGGGATCGAAATCGGAACCACCCTTGCCACCGCCCATGGGCAGCGTGGTGAGCGAATTCTTAAATACCTGTTCGAATGCCAGGAACTTCAAAATGCCGAGGTTCACCGAGGGGTGGAAGCGCAGTCCGCCCTTGTAGGGCCCGATCGCGCTGTTCATCTCGATGCGGAAGCCGCGGTTCACCTGGACATTTCCTTGATCGTCCGTCCAGGGCACGCGGAACATCAGTACGCGCTCCGGCTCGACGATGCGGTCCAGAATGCGGTTGGACTGATACTCGGGATGCTTTGCCAACACCAACCGCAGAGAATCGAATACCTCCCGCACCGCCTGATGGAATTCAGGCTCGGCGGGGTTCTTCGCCTTCACACTGATCATCACTTCTTCAAGGTAGTCGCCGGGAGCCTTGATTCCGGACGATGTGAGTATGCCAGAAGTCATAGTCCTGCCTCCGTTGCTACATTCAGTTGCTAAACCGATTCAATTCTGCGTTTCTCATTGCCTCCCCCAAGGACCTGGAACACTTTGAGGGGATTGTTGTCGCGTTGACCACAGGGGTTGAAATCATAGAGTTACGGCATTGGGCCAACCACTTCATCGTATATATCGTATAGTAAGGATACGCCTTTCAAGTCCGCAACCAACCAGTAAAACTAATTAACCACGTTGAGGCCCCCGCCGAGTGGTCGTTCCGGTCGAGGTCTAAGGCCGTGCTGAATCGTGTTATAGTGTCCTCGCAATTCCGGGGAGAGTGTGATGACGGAACCCCTGCGCCCGATGTCCACGGGCCAACTGTTGGACCACACCTTCGTTCTTTACCGCAAGAACTTTCTTCTCTTTGTCGGCATCGCCACGCTAGGCCCGGCGGCGAGCGTGATTTTCCAACTGCTCACCGTCGGAGCCAACGTCGGGTCGCCATTCAGCGCCGGCAACCGCGCGACTTCCGCCGCTGTCATGGCCAAACTGGGTCTGGGCATGCTTTTCGGCTATCTCATCCTGTTAGGGGGAATGGCAATCTCGCACGCTGCAACGGTGAAGGCAGTTGCCGCGGTTTACCTGGGGCGCGAAATTTCCGTCGTCGGCGCATACAAGGCTCTGCGCGGCCGTATCTGGAGCCTCTTTGGCACGCTTGGGTGGATCGTGTTGTGGATGGTGTTGTGGACGACGCTGGCCGTGTTAGCGCTGGTCGCTGTCATGGTGCCGCTCGTCATGAGTATCGGCGCTGTGGCGAGGGGTGCGCCGGGTCGCGCAGCAGCCATCGCCGGAGGGATTGCGGGCTTTGTCGTCGTGATCTTGGCATTCGCGGCATTCATTGCGATCTACGTCCGCTACGCGTTGGCCATCCAGGCGTGGGCGGCGGAGAATCTGGGTCCGCGGGCTTCGTTGAAGCGGAGCGTATTCCTGACCAAGGGAAGCCGCTGGCGAGTGGTGGTGATTTATCTTATCTTCTTGCTGCTGGCCTTGATTCTAGGGTTGGCGTTGAACGGAATTGCAGCAGGCGTCGGGACCTTCTTGCATAACCGGATTGCCGCCGCCGTGCTGGTCTATCTGGCCGGGTTCATCGCTGGATCGATCACCGGCCCGCTGGCAACCATCGGCCTCTCGCTTCTTTATTACGACGAGCGCGTCCGCAAGGAAGCCTTCGATCTGCAATGGATGCTGTTGAGCCTCGATTTTCCCGGAGCGCCCAGCGCAGCGCCGGCACAAACAACTCCGGCCCAAATATGATGGCCTGTGGATCCCGCTATTGGCTGGCTGCGCTGTTTCTGCTGGCGGGCATGGGGCGGGCATCGGGGACGCCTGCGCTCGGCACAACTCAATACATCGAGCGGCTTCAGGGTTACGAAAACCAGGTCGCGGAGCTTGCTTCCGCGCCACAGAAAGCTCCCGCGTTTCGCGATTCCCTTCCCGAAGCGCTCACGGTTCAGACCGCTCGGGGAGACATGTCCGTCGACCTGGGCTTCCTGGGAGATGCTCTGAACCGTTTTCTGACCGCCAGGGTGCCCGTGAGACCGAACACCTTGGCCAACGCGGGTGCGCGCCTCAAGGCGATGCGCGCCGAGGCTGAACTCTACGAGCAACCAGACCGCGCCGACGATGCGACGCGAAAGCGGCTTGACGAAATCCTTAGCGCCCGCGAATTTGACCGGGTTCGCGGCCCGACCGCGCTCGAGATCTTCAAGCAGCGGGTTTCGGCATGGATCGGGAAACTGCTCAGAAAGATCGACCCGAAGATTCCCGACGTGCAGGATGCGGGACAGTGGTTAGTGTGGGGCATGATTGCTCTGGCCGCCGCAATTGCCGGGGTCTGGCTGTATCGCGTTTCGCAGCAGCATTTAGAGGCCGGCAAACGCGAGATTCTTCCCTTCATGCCTTCCGCCAGGAACTGGCGGGAATGGCTTGCGGACGCTCGCGGGCGCGCGGCCAGAGGCGAATGGAGGGACGCGATCCACTTCGGCTTCTGGGCAGCGGTCTCCCGCCTGGAGTCGGAGGGCGTGTGGTTACCGGACAAGACTCGCACTCCGCGTGAATATCTCAATGCTATTCCCGGTTCCAACTTGTCGAAAGAACCGTTTGCCGCCATGATGCGGAAGTTCGAGGCGAGCTGGTACGGAAGCCGTCCCACCACAGAAGCTGACTTTGCGCAATTCGCCGCTCAACTGAAAAGGCTGGGATGCCAGTAACCGCAGGCGAGCAGCGCGGATTTATCGTATTCGGCATCGGGCTGCTGCTGGTCATGACTCTCGTCGCGTGGCTGGGCTCGAATCAGAGTGACCAGGGCGCGGGGTCGCCCTCGAGCTACAACGTGCAGCGTCGCGGGGCGAAAGCGGCTTACCTTTTACTGAAACAGAGCGGCTATGCGGTGGAACCCTGGGGGCAGTCTCCGGCGCAGCTGCCAGCAGATGCCTCGGGTGTGATGTTGGTGCTGGCCGGTCCGGAATCCTATCCCCAGGCGGAAGAGATGAGCGGCATTGTGCGCTTCCTGTTGCGCGGCGGAAGTGTCCTCATCGCGGGTGTGGGCCCGAATGCGTTCGTTCCTCAATCCGGAGCGCATGCCGAAGAGCTTCGCGTCGGTTTCGCCGAATGCGAGCCGGCCGCGCCGACCAGCCTCACGCGCGGAGGGCCCATCTCGCAGGATGGCGATCTGGTCTGGGACTCCAGTAAAGACGCGGCGCTAGTTCATTTCGTCGCTCCCTCGAAAGAGGGCGAACACGCGCATCCTGTCGTAGTCTCCTATGCTCTGGGCCGAGGCCGAGTCATTTGGTGGGCCAGCGCTTTGCCTCTCACCAATGCCGGCATTCGGAACCGGGGAAACCTGGATCTGCTTTTGAATTCCGTGGGCGACAACCGGCGCATCCTTTGGGACGAGTATTACCATGAAGAACACGAGATGGCTGCGACGCACTCCTCGAACCCGGCGCAGATGTGGGCTCTGGCGCAGGTGGGATTTCTCGCGCTATTGGTGATCCTGACGTTCTCTCGGCGCAGCGGGCCCGTGGTGCCGCTGGTTCGTGAATCGCGCCTGTCCTCGCTGGAATTCGTGGAGACTCTGGGCAGCGTTTTTCATCGCGCGCGCGGCACCCAGGTTGCGGTGGAAATTGCTTTCAGCCGTTTCCAACAGATCGCGGCACGGCGTCTCGGAATTCGCGGAACCGCCAATGCGAAAGATATCCTCGTGGCCATGGCGCAACGCGGGCTCAAAGTTCCCGCGCATGTGGCTTCTCTGGTGGGCCGCAGCGACGAAGCCTCCGGAGATACAGAGTTGTCAGAAAAGCGGGCACTCGAACACGTGCAGGCTTTGAATCAGGCAACCTTGTTGCTCGAACCGCTGGTTTCCACGGCGAAAGATAAAACGTAAGGAACAAGGAACAAAGAATAGAGGCTTCATGCAGGCAATCCCAAGATTAGTAACCTATGGCCGTGCTGAACTGGCGAAAGTGATCGTCGGGCAGAGTGAACTCATCGATGGCACACTGACTGCTCTGCTTTGCGGCGGGCACGCTCTAATCGAGGGCGTCCCGGGATTGGGCAAAACCCTCAGCGTGAAAGTGCTCGCGCGCGCGCTGAACGTGACGTTTCAGCGGGTGCAGTGTACCTCGGACCTAATGCCCGCCGATCTGCTGGGCAGCAATATTCTCAACCTGCAGAACGGAACTTTTTCCCTGCACCACGGACCGATGTTCACCGATCTTCTGCTGGTCGACGAAGTCAACCGCATGCCCCCGCGGACCCAGGCATCGCTGCTGGAGTCGATGGAAGAACGCCAGGTCACCGTTGATGGTGTGCGCCATTCGCTTTCGCCGTTGTTCACCGTGCTGGCTACGCAGAATCCAGTGGAGTTCGAGGGCACTTATCCGCTGCCCGAGGCTCAACTGGATCGTTTCCTGCTCAAGATCAAGATCGGATATCCCTCGGCGCAGGAAGAACTTGAGATTCTCGCGAAACATAACCACCCGCCCACTTCCCTAACCGAAGCGGCGGAGATCGCGCCTATCGAGCCGGAGGTGCTGCGGCAGGCGCGCTTGGAGCTTCGTCAACTCACGGTCGAACCGTCGCTGCTCGGCTACATCTCCGAGATCGCACGCCGCACGCGGACTTGGCCGTCTGTGTCTCTGGGCGCCAGCCCACGAGCTGGGATCAGCCTGATGCTGGTGGCCAAGGCTCTGGCGGCGCTTGCCGGCCGCGACTACGTGATTCCCGACGATGTGAAAGCTGCCGTTCTTCCCGCGCTTCGCCATCGGATTGTGTTGCGGCCGGAAGCGGAACTCGAGGGTCTGGATGCGGATCGCGTGTTGACCGACGTGCTGGCCGCAGTTGAGGTCCCGAAGTGAGTATTCCCCGCCCCCTCGAGCCCCCGCCGGTTGAACTGTCAGCGCAACCTCACGGCCGGTTCGGCGGCGGCGCTGGGCCACGGCTGCTGCTTCTCGCCGGGGTCGGCTTGGCGTGGATCATTCCTGGGCTGTGGAATCGGACATTCCTCTACGCGATGCTGCTCTGGGATGGGCTTCTGCTGCTGGCCTTCCTCGGAGACTGGCTGCGCCTTCCGAGTCCCAAACAACTCAGGGTTCGCCGCGAATGGCGCAGCCCGCTTTCGATTGGAATGGCTGCGGCCGTAAACCTCTCGGTGGCACAGGAATCTTCGATCGATCTTTGCGTGAGCGCCTACGATGAACTGCCGCCCTCGAACTGGCACACGAGCAAAACGATTGCCCTGAACGTGCCCGCGGGCGCCAGTCGTTCAATTGATTACGAATACACGCCCGGCGCGCGGGGCGACCTGCGCACCGGAAAGGTATTTCTGCGTTATCGGTCTGGGTTTCTGATGGCCGAGCGCTGGGCGGTGGCCGATCTGCGGCAGACGGTTCGCGTCTACCCTAATTTTGAACATGCCCGCAAGCATTCCGTCTATCTCGCCCGCAGCCGCCAGATCGAGTTACAGAGGCGAATGATGCGCCTGCGCGGGATGGGCTCCGACTTCGAGAGTCTGCGGGAACACCGCGAAGGCGATGAACTGCGCAACGTCTGCTGGACGGCGACGGCGCGCCGCGGGAAACTGGTTTCCAAAACGTTCCGCGTGGAGCGCAGCCAGGCGGTTTGGATCGTGCTGGATTGTGGCCGCCTGATGCGCGCTCGCACCCACGGTTACAGCAAACTCGATCGCGCGGTGGATGCAGCGCTCTGCCTCGCCCAACTCGCAATCTACTCAGGAGACCGGGTCGGCCTGCTGGCCTATGGCCGCGCGGTGAATCAGCGAGTGATCCCAGGGCGCGGCGCAGCTCAGATGCGCCACATCGTGGAGCAACTCGCGGTGGTCCGCGAGGAAGTACCGGAAGCCGACCACGTGCGCGCCGCCGCCAGCCTGCTGACCTTGCAGAAACAACGCGGGCTGATCATCTGGATTTCCGATCTGGCAGAGACGGCGATGACCCCCGAGGTCATCGAAGCCGCCGGTCAGATGCTGTCGCGGCACCTCCTGTTGTTCGTTGCGATTGCCCAGCCTGAACTGAAACTGCGGGCGCGACAGAGCCCGGCGTCGGCGCCAGCCATGTACGAAGTGGTCGCGGCGCAGGAGATGGTTTACCGTCGCGAATTGCTTCTGGGACGTTTGCGCGAGCGCGGCGCTCTCTGCATGGAGGTAGAGCCGTCGCGGCTTTCGGCAGCGGTGCTGAACCAATACCTTACGGTGAAAGAACGGAATCTGGTTTAATTGAAGCACCGGCATCTCGCCGGCTTCGCGAAGCGACCCGGCGACGCCGATGGCGGGTTGCTCCTATGAGCGCCAACTTAGGCAGAAATCCCCACGCGGAACGCATCATGAAGAACAGAGTTTCACTTAGCGTCCGCGTGAGGTGGATTCGACAACTCTTATGGCCAACGGTTCACTAGATTCATGACGTTCGGGCTACCTAATCCAGTCGCGAAATCCCAACCTTTTGTTGTTGGGTAGGCTATCTGCAGCGAGGTGTCCGATACGGAAAGAACGCCGTACTCGGCTGGATTCGGTTCGAAACAATTGTTCGTACCGTAGCACGGAACATCGGTGGTCCCTCTGGTGACATCGTGGAAAATGCAAGAACTTCCCACTGTGTTACCGTCGTTGGAGTTGCATGCCGACAAATCTACGGGGTGGGGATGGGTTGGACTTCCGTATTCCGAGGCAGCCAGATCATAATAGATCGGGGCTGGGTTACCCTGAGGACCACCAGCCTTCTGATTGATCAGCGCCTGAATACTTGCAAATTGGGGTGCCGTGAAGGAAGTTCCGCCAGCGCTGTTGAAGAGCGCATCCTCGGGCACTGAATAGTCGCAGGGAGCTCCTCCTTCTGTCGCGTCCGACATACAGAACAGGATCGCGTGCTCCCACACGCCGTTAGACGCAAGTAGAGAAGCATCTGGTAAATCACGCTTACCGTCTTTTGGGACACCAAAGACTCCGCTTTGCCAATAAGGCTTGTCGTAGACAAAGCTAGGGCCTCCACTCCCCCCAACTATATTGAGTAAATTCGCCCCAAGGGAGCTGTTACAAAAGGAAACTCCACTGGTGTATCCAAGGGCGTTGAAGATAACGCTACTGGCGCAGGAGTCGTCCCAGGGTATCTCCGGAATCAGTACTGTCCGGCTATAAGTCGAACAGCAAGAATTGGTTAGCGTGATCGAGTAAATCGGATTGGGAGTCGTCGGTCTGAAGTGCCCGTAAAATGGGGGTTTTCTCAAAAAGGGTCACGCTGAGAATCTGTAGAATTTGGTAAAGGCTAGTCTCCAGTCCCAATCGCTTGCGTATGATCGCCACGAGCACGTAGACCGACACCGCGATCCAGATTTGAGTCTTCACTGCATTCTCGCTGGTGCCGTAGAAGGCCTTAATTCTGAGATGCTGTTTGATCCACTTAAAAAATAATTCGATTTGCCACCGCGACTTGTATATCTGGGCGATGGTAAGTGCAGGAAGAGTGAAGTTGTTGGTGAGAAACTGGAACCGTTTTCTAGTTGTCACATCGAGATAACTCACGCGTCGCAGCGCATCGGGATAGACCTTGGCGGAGTCGATCGCGGTGAGGATGACGGTGTGGTCAGAGCGAACACCAGTACTCTTATCCACCGGATGCGAGTAGCGCCGCTGCAGCAACACATTCGACTTGGTGCGCACGACAAAGAAGGCTGCGCTCAGCGTGAACACGAACAGTCGTTGGAAATCGATATAGCCGCGGTCGAACACGTAGAAGGCTCCAGCCTCGGGAAGTATTTCGTCGAGGAGGTTCACGTCATGCACGGCTCCGCTGGTGATGCGGATAAACGTGGGGATGTTGCCGTGCAGGTCCAGCAGTGCGTGCATCTTAACCGCGGCTTTGTGCTTGCGAAACTTGGCCCACGGGAACAGCGACAGACAGAGATCGATGGTGGTCGAGTCCAAGGCGTAGAGGCTTTGATCTAGGTCCACACCGACAGGATCGTGCAGGTACAGCGGTCGCGCGATCCCGATTAAGATCTGCGCGAAATCGGCGAAGATCCGCCAGTCGTGGGACTCGTTGGCGTCGGCGAGAGTCGTGCGCGATACCTTGCCGCGCAACCCCATGTGGTATAGCTTTCCACCGACAGAACGCAGGCAGGCTTCGATGTCGCGCAAACTCTCGCGATAAGTCAACTGCGCGAAGGCCATTGCCAGATACTGGTCCAAGCAGGAGAAGCCGCGGAAGTGAGAATCACCACGATAGCGGTCCACGCACTTTTGAAATTCGTATGCGGGCAGGTGCTCCGTGATCTGAGAGAAGACGGTGCGGCCAAGGTTCATTCACCATTCTGCGCCCGTTCTCGTTCCGCCAAACCGCCAATTAGGCTGCTTCGGATTCAAATCGAAAAACTCTCTCCGTCCGCTATCACTATGATTCCAGGAGGTCTATGCGCCCGCCTGGAAATTTAGCCGGACACTTGTGCTCCGGAATGTAGGACTTGGCAGATTTTCCGGTTGCTGTGTTGGTGTTACTCCAATAGGTGCTGATCGTGCCATTGGCGGTATCGGCAAAATCGGTGCCCCCGGTGGCAAAATTGTAAGGAGTGGAGGCAAGGCCATTCACCGCGATGCCACCCACTGCGTAAGGGGAGGTATCGAAGTCGTCACAGCCCGCCGCGGCGCCATCGCCAGCAGCCACGAAGACCGAAACTCCCTCCATTGCTGCTTGTTGCCACAGCGCGTTGACAAAACCATTACCATTTGGTCCCGGCCCAATGTCAGCTTCGCACGACAAATAGCTGAGACTCATGATGGGCGGCGGACTGCTCGTGTCCAGCAAGTTCTGGGCGGCAATGAAGGCGCCGAAGTTCGTGGCAGTACTGGCGCACGAGGCTAGTTCGACGTCGGCATCGGGAGCGACCGCGCCCGCCCACTCGGCGTCCAGAGCAGCTTCCCCCTTCCGCGCCGTTCGTGCCTGGGTCGGCGCAACCAGGGCCGGGGTGAATCTGGCGGAAGGTGCCCGAATAAGAAGAGAGACCGAAAGCCGAGCGGAACGTTCTTACATCGGCTGCCTGTATATCGGTGACTTCCAAGACAGCCGCGGTCTGTCCCTTCCCCGTGATTGGCTTGTGCGCGTTATAGAGTGGCGCAACGTTGTAGATTGTGGCGAAATCCGGCGGCGCCTCATCATACCACTGGGTATCGTTAAATCCGTCGGGGCATCCCTTGCAGTGAAACGAAAAACCCGGTCGGGGTTTCTTTATCAGCGGTTTCGGTAGAAAGTCATTCAGTGAGACGACACGGGCTACGACGGGCGCGAGTGCGGCCGGAATTTTTGGGTCGGTGGCATTCGCGATATGCTGCTCGCCGTTCACGTTGTAGCGGTGGATTTGAGTATGGAAAGCTTCGCCAACTTGGCCCGCGGTGCCCGACACGTCTATCGTCATTCCACTCTTATGAACCAGGTTGACCTGCAAGCCATGCGAGCTCAGCCAGCTGACAACGGCGTCAATGTCCTCCTGCGCTGGCCCAAATTTCTTGCCCAGCTCTTCGGCAGTGAGCCACTTGTGGGAGTTGACAGAGTGTGGGTTCTGAAGCTCAGCCGCTAGGCGTTCCAGCGTATCCGTGCGGCCAAGTACACGGTTGACGGCGGTGCGAGAGGGATGAGAGAAGTTTCCAGGAGTGCGTCTTGGCCGCCCAGGCTTTGGGCGTGAGTCCGGTGACGTTCTGTACGGATGTGTCGGCCAGACCGGGCAGGATGTCGGCCAGATATTTTCGCACCGGGATGGCGAGCCGGCGGCAGCTTTCGATAACGGAGAGAATGGCGGCCACGCGCGGGCCGGCTTGAGGGCCGCCGATATGGATCCAGTTCTTGCGTCCAGTCGCCACCGGACGCATGGAGTTCTCGGCCACGTTATTGCTGAGCTCCAGTTGCGGGTGGTCGAGGAAGCAGGTCAGCTTTCATCCAAAGCGCCAGCGTGTAGTTGCACGCCTGGCCCGCCTTGCTGCGGGGCAGTACGGTTTTGCTCGTGGCCAGGATGTGTTCCTGGATTTTGGCGAGCAGTGGAGGAGCTTTCTCCTGGCGCAGAAGATGACGTGCGGCCTGATCCATCTTCTCCTCGCGCGCCTGGGCGTCGATCAGAAACAGCTGGTCTATCAGTTCGACCGCGCGAATCGAGCCGGCGTCCTGCAGGTTGAGTTTGACCGCATCCACAAAGTTCCTTCGCGCATGGCTCCAGCAGCAGGCGTGCACCATCCCAGGCCCGCCCAGGCCGCGCTCGTAGGCTATGTAATCGTCGGTTTGGAGAATGCCCGCGAAGGCTGACAGGAACTGCTTCGGCCCTTCGCGTCCGCGGCTCATGCGAAAATCGAAGACCGCCCCAGCCCCCGGCGTTCCGTACTGCCAGAGGTAGGCTTGATGGTTCTTACCTCGTTTGTCGTGCGTCCGCACATCGATCGGGGTTTCGTCGGCCTGGATGTAACCGCTGGCCAGCAACTCCCTGCGCATGGCATCGACCACCGGGGAGAGCATCTCGCCGACCGTCATCACCCACCCGCACATCGTGGTCCGCGTGATCTCGATGCCCGCATCGCGCAGCAGGATGGCGCTCTGACGATAGAGTGGGCAGTGATTGGCATACTTGCTGACGATGGTGTCGATAATCACCTCGTCGGCCACCAGGCTCTTATCGATGATGCGCGGGGGAAGCGGCGCCATGGCGACGCCCTGCTCCTCGCACTGCTTGCAGGCGCGCTTCTCGCGCTTGGTCTCTTCCACGTAGTACTCGGCCCGCTTGACCTTCAGCACTTCGCTCTCGTCGTAGCCGATCACTTTCGTTTCCGCGCCGCGCTTTCCGCATACGCACTGCTCGGCCGTGCAAGCGACGATCTTCTCCACGCGCCGCAGATCTGCGGAAAAGGTCTGCCGGCCGGGATGCGCGCGCCGCTTCCGCTTCTTCTCCTCGTCTCCAGCCGCGGGTGACGGCTCGCGTTCGCTCTCCGCAGCAACCTCTTGTCCTGAAACCCCAGGCTCCTCTTCCAGCAACTCTAGCTGGAGATTACTCAGCTTTTCACTGCCTGGTCCGTACTTGGCGATCCGCCGCAGACGCAAATGTTCTTCCAGCACCTGGATCTTCAGCCGCGCATACTGTAACTCGCTCCTGGTTGTATCTAACTGCTTCGACGCCGCGCCTAACTGCTCTGCATACGTCGCAACCGTAGTTGCAACCCTGTCGCTCAGGGTGGCAAACAGAGCCTGGGGAAGCTGCTCCTTCAGTTGTTCGAGAAGTTCGGCGGGGAAACAAGGCCCTGCGTCAGCAGTGGGCATCGCGGCAGCCGGTGGAGTCACACTCACGATGCTTCTTTGATAACAGATCTGACTGTGGATAAGTGAGTGAAATCGCCAGTCTTTATGCTGGTATTCGTAACTTATCGGATTCTTCCATGAGTACAAACCATTAAATCCCTTGCGCATGTCCGTGGCTCCGGTGGCCACGTAGATCCGCGTCGCAGCGCAATCCGAAGCTTCCGGGGCAAGTCGAGGCGATTATCGAAAAGGCTCTGGAGAAAGGACGCGACCTGCGTTACCAGAGCGCGGCAGAGATGCGAGCTGACCTACAACGGCTGAAGCGGACTCGCGGAGTGGTCTTGCGGTTCAAGAAGTACACCCGCTCTGCGGACGAGAGTGTTCTGGGTAGTTAGGAAAAGGGCCGCCCTCCCGGGCGACCCTAGTCGTTAAAATGACACTGTCAAGCTTACTGAGGAGCGGCAACACCACCAGCTGGTGACGCCGCAGAAACGACTGCATTGATGAACGTCAGCCCATTCGGCGTGCCCAATCCCGTCACATTGTCCCACCCCAGACCTGTGGTGAGTGACGTGTCTGTCCCAAAGACAAAAACATCCCAGCGAGTGGAAGTGGAACTTTGGAAGAGCGCGCTGACAAAGTTTGTCGTACTTCCCAGTGAACATGGCGGGGCCGCACATGCGGATGGCGCCGCCAGAGCCTTGGCACTTTCGTGAATGATAGTGGGGGGTTTCGGCGGCGTATTTGGAATCGAGATAACGCCCTTCACATTATTTGGGGAACCGATCTGGCGCACGTCGGTGATGGCACTCCGAGGGAGGTTGTAGAGCAAAGCTGCTGCCTGTCCCAGCGGCCCGCCCCCGGCGGCCTGGTTGGCGAGCGCCCACATGGCTGAGAACATCGGGGCAGAAAGACTCGTGCCTCCAAATACCTCGACGAATTTCTGATGACCTGGCACGCTGTCCGGCGTCACGATGAGCTCCAACCCGGTCTGTGGATCCGCAACCATGGAAATGTCTGGAGTCTGGCGAAAATCACCCGGTAACTCGTGCTGGAACGCTGGCTTGGGAAAGACGGTGCTAGGCCCTCCCCCTGCTCCGCCATTGAAGCCAAAACCGAGAGGCGGGACGACCGGAGGATTCGGTTGGGGGGCGGCGATTCGTGTGAAGTTGAGGCCCCAGCCGGTCTGGAAGCCGACGGTGTGGTCGGCATTCAGGAATGTGCTCGTACCACCAACTGCGGTTGTGAACGGTGAGCTTGCAGCGAATCCTGGAGACTTGGCGGGAATGCCAAAATTCGCGATATCAGATGCGAGGTTATCGCCCGCGTCACCGGTAGAGACCTGCTGCGAAATACCAAGAGCGGCAGCGGTCTCTGCGAGGTTGTTTTCAACTATGAGAACCGACGGCGCAAGGTCGAACAACACAATCTCTGGAAGTCCAAAACTGTTGGAGATTACGTTGCCCGCGAGATTGTCGATCGCATAAAGATTTCCGATGTCGAGATTGGTAAACGAATTGTCTTCCGTTAGCACCAGGAGAATATTGGCGGCTGGGGCGATGCTGTGCGCCGATTCAACATCGAGTGTAGTTTCGAATTGCCAGTTTCCTGCGATGCAACCGTTAGTAGCTGTGCATTTTGCAGTACCGTTGGGCTTGACGATCTGGAAATTGCCCCCGGACCCAGTCTTGAGCGCCGGCAGCTTGTTGAGTCGGGAAAACGTGTTGGCGTCGCCCAAAATCGTGTTCGATCCAAACGCATCGACAATCACGATGGTCTGGCCGGTACCGGCAAAGCCGTTCGCATAGACCGTGGGCAGCCCGTAAATGGCTTGCATGTCGGCAGAATCATAGCCGCACTGAGGAGCGCCGGGTGGAACGGAAGCAATGCCTGAACCGTAGGTATTGCCCGTGTACACGGCTGATGGACCACCGCCTGGGGTGGTGAAAGTCTCGGTCGCAGGGCCACCGAAACAGTCCGCCGTGAAAAACAGTCCATTTGAGCCTGCGCCCGCAGACTTGAGCGGAATGCCTTTAGCGGGACCACCCGTATCAGGATTGATGGGGCGCCGCGCATAAGATTGGTAGCGAAGGTCGTTTAATCCTTGCACGGCAGCCACTACCGTGCTGGCAGGCCCTTCGATCGCAGGCTCCGTCAGGTTCGCCCGATGGATTTCACCCTTGATTTTGAAGCGGTTGATCTGCACCTTGAAGGCATCCTGCACGTCCGCGACACGGCCTTGTGCAGATATGTAGTGATTATTTTTGTCCGCGGACGAGATAGTCAAATTACGGGCTGTAAGGAAGTCGCGGACCACAGCTGCTTCCTGGACTGTCGGCGCAAAGTTCGCGTGGTATTGCTCGAGGGTGAGAAAACGATGATAGTTCGAGGAGCTCTTGTCATACATCTGCCGGACCAACTCGTCGAACGCAGCCTGGTTGTGGTGTTTCAGCCAAACCGTCACGGTGATCTGCTTGGACAAATCTTCTGCGCCGAGGTTTTCAGCGTTCGAGAGCATTCGTGACCTACTGTCTGCAGTCACTTGTGAGCTTGCTGATGCAGAGAATCCAAAGCTTACTAGCAGTGTCAGAATCACGAGCGGAAAGGCGGTTGACCTACCAGTCCGCAACTGATCTATGTGGATCGACATCACTGAATCTCCTTTTGAGGGTGACATGTTTTACCGCCTGTGTAGCGCTTGTTTGCGAAGAACCGGGCTGAAGTCTGTCACTGAACAGGGAACACTGTCAAGCTCCATTTACTGAGTCCAAATGCTGCAAAACCCCGCCCAGCAAGGCTTCTCCAGTTTCGGTTCCAGGATTGCCCCTTCTATTCCGCCGCCGCGTCTCAGCCAAATCAATGCCTCCCAACAACAGCGCCCGTTCCTCGTGGCTCAGCACGATCTTCGTAGCCGAAGTGTCTGCTCCCTCACCATTAGGAAAAGCAGAAAAGCAAAAAGTGACGCATTACGGACATCGCGTCGCATAAGCATAGGTCGCTTCTTTTGAAAGTGAATTTCAGTGATCAGTTCAAACAGACGAGCGGGGGGGATTTTTCGTTGTCTGACTTGACGCTGTGAACGTCGGCACAACCGTGTACCGCAGTTGCGCTCGATCCTGCTCCCGGCGGCAGGAAACTGTCAAGGACGGATGAGGGTATAGGGAAGAAAGTCCCTAGCCAGACACAAACGTTAGGTTGGTAATCGGTTGGCACAAAAAGAGTCACTCGTGCGGAATTCGAGTGGCAGGCCGGCCGCACTGCGGCACTTCAAGGGATGGTGGCGCTAGGTGCTTGGATGCGGGAGCGAGCGGCTCCACAGGTAAGCGATCAGCAGCGTGAACAGTGCCGCTGCTGCCATGAATTTCAAGGATGCGGGCGTGGACGATGGCGAAAAGAAGGCTTCGATCGTGCCCGCCACGATGAGCATGGGGATCACACCCACCAGCAGTCGAACTGCTTCTGTGCCGCCTACGGATAGCGAATCCCGCCGCGACAATACTCCCGGAAAGAGCAGCGCGCGGGCAAGCCGCAACCCGGCGCCTCCGGCGATGAAGATCGCGGGAAGCTCCAGCACTCCATGCGGAGCTACGAAACTCCACAGCGGCACGCTCATCCCGTGGGTGGCGCAGGCCACGCCAATCACTCCGATCATCAATCCATTGAAGAGAAGTTCGAAAACCGTTCCGATGCCAGCCGTGATACCCAGAGCGAAGGTCACAAACGACACCGAGAGATTGTTGGTCATGATGCCGCTGGAGGCCTGCGGCTTGATCGATACAATCGAATGCGTCCACATCTCATGGCGTTCGATGCTGGCCATCATCTGCGGCCCGAGAAAATCGCGCACGTAGTCCGGGTCCGAGAGGCTGAAGAACGTCCCCGCGATTGCACCCAGGACAAAGACTGCGGTCGCTACGGCCGTATAAGGTAGAAATCGCCGAAAGATGCGCGGATACTCCCAGCGGTAGAACTGCCACACCCCGCCTACAGTCTTCTTCTGTCCCGAGTAGATTGCATTGTGGGCGCGGCCCAGCAGTTGATTCAGATAGCGGGATTGCTGCACACTGCTGGGGTCGCTACGGACGGCGGAAAGGTCGGTGGCAGTCTGGCGGTAGAGCAATCCCAGTTCGCGCAATTCGCTGCGGCTCAGTCCGTGCAGCCCTTGCTCTTTCACCCGCGCGAGCAGAGACTCTAACCGCGACCAGTAGGGTTGGCGCTTGTTGAGCCAGGAAACGGAGATCATAATTTGGACCCCAGTTTGGACCCGACGGGAAAGCTTACCATTGAAACTCCCGAACAGATCTCCCTGGAGTTTCCTTTGGCCGGGGTGGGCAGCCGCGGCTATGCCCTCTGCATTGATTCGCTGATCCAGTTTGTCGCCGCGGTTGCGATCATCCTGATCGTCGGATTCGCCATTCCGGATCTTGAACGATCATGGATCGCGGCTGCGAATTGGGTCGTTGCCGTGCGGATTTTTCTGCTCTTCTGCATTTACTGGGGCTATTTTGCGATCTTCGAGATTCTCTGGAATGGCCAGACTCCGGGCAAGCGCCAGGCCAAGATCAGAGTGATCAGCGCGAGCGGGCGGCCCATCACCGCGTTTGAAGGCATCGGGCGCAACTTCATGCGGGCGATCGACTCGATTGGCTTCTATCTGGTCGGAGCCGTCAGTTGTGTGATCGATAGACAGAATCGCCGGCTGGGGGACATGGTTGCGGGAACGGTAGTGGTACACGAGGTCGAGGAGTCAGGTGTTTTCTACTGGTATGGGCAGGAAAAATCGGCCTCGGCTCCGTCGGTGAGCCATGAAGTGGCGGCGCTGACTGAGCAGGAATTCCAGCTAGTCGAAACATTTCTGGCGCGCCGGCTTGACATTCCTAACTTGCAGCGCTTGGCCTCGGCACAAGTCATCGCAGACCGCATGGGAGAACGACTGCATATTCCAAAGGACCAGCGATCCTCCGACGAAGCCTTTCTGGAAGAAATCTCGCGGCGATATCGCGATGTGGTGCGCCGGAGTTAGACCGTTAGGCAGGCATGGCACTATTAAGGAAATTAAGGAAGATCTGGCATGCGGATCGCCGCAATCTATGATATTCATGCGAATCTCCCCGCACTCGAAGCTGTGCTTCAGGATATTCGTCAGGCAGCAGTAGATTCGATCGTGGTTGGGGGCGATGTGCTCCCCGGCCCGATGCCACGAGAAACAATCGGGTGTTTGCTGGACCTCGACATGCCGGTGCAGTTCATCCAAGGCAACGGCGACCGTGAAGTGCTCGCACGGATGGAAGGCCTGGAGACGGATTGGTACGACACCGCTCCTGGACGGTGGCGAGAGCCCGTACGCTGGTCAGCGCAGCAATTGCAACCCGAGCACAGGCGATTGTTAGCTGGCTGGCCCAAAACGCTCACCATCGAAATCCCTGGTTTGGGTGAGGTGTTATTTTGCCACGCCACACCGCGGAGCGACAGCGAGGTGTTTACCCGTCGTACGTCTGAAGACCGGCTTTTGCAGCTCTTTCAGGGACTCCACGTAGCTGTGGTCGTCTGCGGTCATACGCACATGCAATTTGACCGTATGATCGGAGGTATTCGAGTTGTGAATGCCGGCAGCGTGGGAATGCCCTTTGGAGACCCGGGTGCCTATTGGCTTTTGCTTGGACCGAACGTTCAGTTTCGCCGTACGCCCTACGATCTGGCGAAAGCTGCTGAGCGCATTCGAGAGACGACGTATCCACAAGCTCAAGACTTTGCGGCCCGCAACGTCCTGGAGCCCGCGTCAGAGGAAGAAACCCTTGCAGCATTTATGCGGGTCGAATTGAGATAACACCGTTCGGGCAAAACGGTTCATCGCTTGCATCGCGCGAACCCCCCTTACAGGATTCTTTCGTGGGTGTAGCCATTGGCACCGAGGGCTGAAATCAGCTCCGCGATATGGTCGGGACCGCGGGTTTCCATGGTGATGTCGATGGCCGTATCTCCCAGGTTCACGTTATGGTAGGCGCGGTCGTAAGAAGTCCCGACAATGTTGGCGCGGTGCTGGGCAAGAATGCCGGTGAGGCGGTGCAGCGCTCCGGGGTAATCGGGAAGGTGAACGCGCAGACGAACCAGCCGTCCATCCTTGACCAGGCCACGCTCGATGATGCGCGCCAGCAAGGTCACATCGATATTGCCGCCACTCACGATCGCGACGACTTTCTTGCCCGTCTTTTCACGGGTCGTCGAGTCGCGGGTCATCGAATCACGAAGCATTGGAATGCGGCGGTTGACGAGCGCAGCCAGCCCGGCCGCGCCTGCTCCTTCGGCGAGAATCTTCTCTCTTTCCAGCAAGAGCAGAACGGCGTTGGCAATTTCTTCTTCCTCAACCGTGACGATGTCGTCCACATATTTCTGGATGAGCGGCAGCGTGCGCATCGCCGACGCGACGCACCGCGATCCCATCGGCGATGGTCACCGCCGATGGCAAGGTCACAGGCTTGCCCTCCGACAGTGCGACCTTCACCGAAGGCAACCGCGCCGGTTGAACTCCAATGACCTGGATGCGGGGATTGGTTTCCTTCAGGGCGCAACCGAGCCCGCCGATCAGCCCACCTCCGCCGATCGGCACGACGACAGCCTCAAGATCGGGATGCTGCTCAAGCAATTCCAGCCCTAGAGTTCCCTGCCCCGCGATGATTGCATCATCGTCGAATGCATGGACAAAGGTGAGGCGCTCCTGTGCGCTAAGGCGCATCGCTTCCTCGTAAGCCTCATCGTAATTCGCCCCGTGGAGCACGACATCGCCGCCGTAGCCGCGAGTCGCCGAGACCTTGATCAACGGCGTCGCCAGAGGCATGACAATGGTTGCCCGGATACCAAGGTTGAGAGGCATGATAGGCAACGGCCTGCGCGTGGTTGCCGGCCGATGCCGCAATCACGCCTTGGGAACGTTCCTCCGCGGTGAGGCTTAAGAGCTTGTTCAGCGCGCCCCGTTCCTTATACGCGCCCGTCCTCTGCCGGTTCTCCAGCTTGAGATAGATGGAATTGCCGGTGAGTTCGGAGAACGTTTCCGACCGGGTGCACGGGGATACGTAGATCGATTTGCGAACCCGGACAAGGGCGGATTGAATGTGGGGGAGATTGACCATTCGAGCGCCGGCAGCCGCAAGATTCGCCATTTTACGTGAAGGAACCTTGCGCCTTCACGATACAGGAACCTGAGACCCCGTCTTTTGAAATTGCCTTTGGGGCGGTGCAGAAAAATCCATCCGCCACATCGAAAATGACGATTGTACTTGGATGGGGGTTTCAGGTTAGACAATTACTATGGCGGAGAGTCGCCTCAAGTTTACGGACGATCATGATGCATGCGGCGTGGGTTTCATCGCCCAGCTGGGCGGACCCGCGTCGCATGCCTTGGTCGAGCGTGGACTCGGCGCCTTGGCGCGCCTGGCCCATCGCGGCGGCGTGGACGCGGATGGCCGGAGCGGCGATGGCGCCGGGCTGCTGGTCGCGCTTCCGAAAGCTTTCTTCCGAAAGGTCGCTCGCGTCGATGGGGTTGAATTGCCTGACGAGTTTGCGGTCGGCATGGTGTTTCTTCAGCGTGGCCAAGAAGTTCAAGCCCTCGATGCGATTCGAGCCGCGGTTGCGAAATTCGACCTCTCATTTCTGGGCTGGCGCACGGTGCCTACCGATCCTTCCATCCTCGGACCGCGTTCGCGCGATTCCCTGCCTGTAATAAGACAATGCTTCCTCGCGCCTCGCGGCAGGTCTTGCTATCTAGAATCCTCTGGGACTCGAATCCTCCGACTTCGAGTTGCAGATCTTCCGGCTGCGGCAGGAACTTGAAACCATTGCCGCCTCCGGCTACTACTGCTCGCTGTCTTCGAGAACCATCGTTTACAAGGGACTACTTACTCCTGAACAGTTGGCTCCGTTCTATCCCGACCTGAGTGATCCTGAGTTTGCCAGTGCATTTGTGGTTTTCCACCAAAGGTATTCCACTAACACGCAACCCAGTTGGTCGCTCGCCCAACCCTTTCGCTTCGTGGCTCACAACGGCGAGATCAACACCATCAGCAGCAATCGGCGCTGGTTTCAGGCGCGGGCGGCGACATTGCGTCGTCAGCTTGGACTGCCGGAAAATTCCAGATTGCTGCAGCCGGGGATGAGCGACTCCGCCAGTTTCGATAACGCGCTCGAAGCCTTGGTGCGGAGCGGCTCCAGCATCGCCGAGTCCGCGTTGCGGCTGGTGCCGCCGGCATGGGAACACGATGAGCATCTCGACCCTGGGCTGCGCCAATTCCTCGCCAGCAGCGCTCCCGAGCAAGAACCCTGGGACGGGCCCGCGGCTCTGATCTTCACCGACGGACACTTCATAGGCGCCAAGCTTGACCGCAACGGCCTGCGTCCACTGCGCTATACGCTGACCGTCGGATGGATTGCTCATCGTCGGCTCCGAAGTCGGCATCACGGATCTTTCCGATAAGCAGGTTGTGGAACGGCAGCGTCTTGGCCCCGGGCGAGATGCTAATTGCCGATCCGGCAAGCGGAGTCTTTTTCCGGCCGAATGAAGTCTCCGGCCTCGTGCGTGCCGCCGACAGCCGGCGCATGGCGACCGTCATCCCGGCGGAACACAAGGCCGCGAACACTACCCTCGAAGCTAACCGTTTGATGGCAGCCTTCGGCTGGACGGAAGACCAGTTCCGCATGCTCTTCCAGCCTCTCGTGGAAAGCGGCCAGGAACCGCTCTGGAGCATGGGCGATGATGCTCCCCCGGCCTTCCTGTCGAGTCTGCCGCGTCCTCTTTGGGATTACTGCAAGCAACGATTTGCTCAGGTTACCAACCCTCCCATCGACCCCCTGCGCGAGAGCCACGTAATGTCGCTCGACGTGTACCTCGGCAAGAATACGAAGCTGAATTCTCCGCTGCTCGATGCGAGGACAAATGGATTCGATTGTCGAAACGCTGTCGCCGATTCATGGCATAGATTTCAGCTTCGAGGCAGCAGGCGGGGTTGACGCCGCTCGTCAGGTCTTCAGCAAGATTCGTGAAGAAGCGAGAACGGCGGTGCGCAACGCCGGTGCAATCCTGGTAAGCGATCATGCAGTCAGCGACAAACGAGCCGCTTTGCCCGCGCTGCTGGCGGTCTCGTCCGTATGGCACGCGATGACCGAAGCCGGCGCCTGGAATGTTCCGTTGATTGTGGAGACCGGCCAGGTCATCGATACCCATCACGTTGCCCTGCTGGTTGCGGCCGGAGCGAGCGCGGTACATCCGTATCTGGCCATGAGTCTGGCCGCCCGCACCGACCTTAATGGTCCGGCGCGCTACCGCGCGGCGATTGAGAAAGGTCTGCGCAAGGTGCTGGCGCGCATGGGCATCTCCACCATGAGCAGTTACCGGAACAGCCAGATATTCGAAACGATCGGTCTTGATGCGACCGTGTGTGAGTGAGTTCTTCGAGGATGCCGGCCAAGCACTCAGCGGCAAAACCCTGGACGATCTATTGTGGGACTGCCTCTCTTCTCACGCCGCAGGTTTCGGATCTTCCGCTGCGGAGTTCCGCGATGCCGGTTTGTATCGCTTTCGCCGCAACGGTGAGCAGCACGCAAGTTCGCCCGAACTGGTGCGGCGAATGCATCGCTACATCAAATCCCCGACAGAGCAGAATCGTGCAGCCTTGACGATACTCTCCGAAGATCGGAAGGAGAACGGGAAGAACGTTGCGGTGCGGGACTTGCTCGATTTCCGTCCTGCACAGGCTTTATCTTTGGACGAAGTGGAGAGTGAAGTTTCGCTGCTCAGCCGCTTCAGCACGCAGGCCATGTCGCTGGGCGCAATCTCACCCGAAGCTCACCAGACGCTGGCCATCGCCATGAACCGCATAGGAGGACGCAGCAACACGGGCGAGGGCGGTGAAGATCCAAGTATTTATTACGAACGCCCGGAGGCGAACAACCGCGTGAAGCAGGTGGCGTCGGCGCGATTTGGCGTCACTGCCGAATACCTGGTGCATGCCGATGAAATCGAAATCAAGATGGCGCAGGGCTCGAAGCCGGGCGAAGGCGGCCAACTGCCTTCCGCGAAGGTTACGCCTTACATCGCGCGCCTGCGGCATGCCGTGCCTGGAACCTCGCTGATTTCGCCGCCGCCCCACCATGACATCTACAGCATCGAAGACCTGGCACAGTTGATCTACGACTTGCGCGCCGTAAATCCGAATGCGCGCATCGGAGTCAAGCTGGTTTCCAGTTCCGGAGTGGGAGTTATCGCCACCGGCGTGGCCAAAGCTGGAGCCGACGTCATTACCATCAGCGGTCACGATGGCGGCACAGGCGCATCACCGCTCACCTCCATCAAGAACACCGGACTGCCCTGGGAAATCGGTTTGCGGGACGCACATACTGCGCTGGTGCTGGCAGGCCTTCGCGCCCGAGTGAGATTGCGTGTGGATGGTGGCTTGAAGTTCGCCCGCGATGTGGTGGTCGCTGCCCTGCTGGGCGCAGAGGAATTCGGCTTCGGAACCGCAGCTCTGCTCGCCATCGGCTGCGTCATGGCCCGGCAATGTCACCTTAACACCTGTCCCGTCGGCATTGCCACTCAGGATGAAACGCTGCGCGCACGCTTTGCCGGCAACCCGGAGATGGTGGAAACTTATTTCCGCGCACTGGCGGCCGAGGTACGCGAACTGCTGGCGGAGATGGGCGCGGGGTCCATCGATGAAATCTTAGGCGTCGTTGACCGGTTACGGCCGCGCTCTGCAGAGGCTGAACAAAGCGTGGCCTCGCTGTTGCGGCCCATTGCCGATCCGCCCCCGCAGTTTCCCTGTCCTCATGAGGACAGCAGCGCGCTCCACGTTGAATTGAATCGTGTGGTGGACGATCTGGAATCGCTCTCTGTCCGTCCCTATCGTTTCGAGATCACCAGCGAGGATCGAGCCGTGGGCGCGCACTTCAGCGGCGAGGTGCTGCGCCGCCTCGGGGCTTCCTTTGGAACTTCAGGTCTGGAAGTGAGCGGCGTGGACTGTGAGTTCTTCGGCACCGCCGGACAGAGCTTTGGCGCTTTCCTGATTTCCGGCGCGAACTTCCGGCTGACCGGGGAAGCCAACGATTATGTAGGCAAAGGTCTGTGCGGCGGCAGCATCGCCATTACCGCGCACGCGGAAGCGTCGGAACGCGGAGACGTTCTGGTTGGCAACACCGTGCTCTACGGCGCTACGTCCGGTGAGCTATTTGTCGCTGGCCGGGCGGGAGAACGGTTCGCGGTCCGAAACAGCGGGGCGCTCGCAGTGGTCGAGGGCGTGGGTCGCCACGGATGCGAATACATGACAGCAGGCGTGGTGGTGATTGTCGGTCCTGCGGGCGTGAATCTGGGAGCAGGAATGACTGGCGGACTTGCCTATCTGTTGCGCGCGGACACCGACGACTACTTCAACGACGATCGCATAAACCGCGACTCGGTGCGGTTCGCAACTCTCGAACCTCAGGAAGAACAATGGCTCCGCCGCATTCTTCGCCGGCATTTGCAACTCACTGGCAGTCCCCGGGCCGCTGAACTTCTTTCCTGCTCCGCTCTGCCGCTGCTTCGGGTTGAGCCCCTGACGCCACCGTGCTCGATCGAAGATGCATGGGCTTCGATCCTTTCGCGCCTCGCAGCCGAGGAAGCGCGCCATTACGGACGCGACAAGCTTCTCACTTCCGAAAGACCCGTCGTTCAGTGAGCAGGCGGTAAGTGCTTTGACAGTCCGCTTAGAATGCCTGGTGCTCGCCGAGTGTTGTGTCTCAGTCTTGCCCACAAGGCTGCGTAGCACGAGTTGTCTTTTGCTTGGCCTGCACCTCGTATTCTTGCAGCCCTAGCTGAGAAATAGTCCCGCCAGGGGAAGTGAACAGCTCGGTCCGAGGCTCGCGCCGACTGTGTGGTCCGGCAACACCGGCTGTCTAGGACCATAGCCATAAGAGAAAGACATCAATTCCCGCATCAGCTATGGGCCACATCTGCACAAGCGCGAAGTCCGCTATAATCCCCCATGGACTTCGATCAACTCATCACATTCCTCGAGGTCGCCCGGCAAGGCAGCTTCTCCCGTGCCGGGGAGAAAGTCTTCCGCTCGCAATCTGCGGTCAGCGCACAGATCCGCCAACTGGAGCAGGAATACGGCGATCGTCTCCTCGACCGCTCGGGCAAGACCGTCAAGTTGACTCCCGCTGGTCAGGTCTTCCACGAATACGCGCTGCGCATGAAAAAGCTGCGCGACGAATCGTTGGTGGCCGTGGCCGACCATGGACACACGCCGCGCGGCACACTCCTGGTCGGCGCCAACGAAGCCACTTGCCTGTATGTTCTGCCCGAAGTTTTTGGGGAGTATTGCCGCCGCTATCCCGACGTGCAGATCAACATCTATCGCAATTTCACCTACAAGATCGTCGAGAAGCTGGAACATGGCTCTCTCGATGTGGGCGTACTCAGCCTGCCGGTTCAATCTCCCAGCTTGAAGGTTCAGGCTATCTTCCGCGACCGATTGATGCTGATGGTGAGCCCCAAGAATCCTTTAGCCAAGCTGAAGTCGGCGCACATCAGCGATGTCGTGAAACATCCTTTACTTCTTCCCAAGACCGGCCACACGCGCAGACTGCTGGATAAGCTCTTCCGCGAGTACAACACGGAACTCAAAGTCAGAATGGAACTACCCAGCATCGGAATGATCAAGAGCTTCGTCGCCGCCGACCTTGGCATCTCGCTCATCAGCGCGGCCTTTGCGCGCGATGAAGTAGCCGCAGGGAGGGTGAAGCTGGTCGAGCTGGAAGGCCCCGAACTCTGGCGCGAACTCGGCCTTGCCTACCGGCGCGACCGCACCCTCTCCGTGGCCAACAAGACGTTCATTGGCGTGGTGCGGCAGCTCTCGGACTATCTCAAGAAGACGGACTCCTCGGCGCAATCGTAGAGTGTCTCTTCATGCCGAGTGCTACAAGGTGCACTTTGCGGAGGCTCCGGTCAGGCGGCCGTACGGCCCCGTCTTTTCGCACTTTGAAGAACTGTTGCGGGAATCTGCAGCACGCGAATCTTCGAGTCTTTTTTCGTTGTGACGTGAACCGCTATACCATCCGCTTCCGGAAACGGATCTGAAACCACTTCAAACTGCTCGCCATAAAGGCGAACGCTTTTGGAAGCCGAATATCCAAGATGTTTAACGTGTTCACAGATTTCCAAAACCGAGGGAGATTCAACATTGCGGCTGGGCATGATAGGACTATTATAGTCGCCCAACTGGGTGCGTGCGGTTGCAGCCCTCGCGACCCAGAAAGATTCAGTTCCGACAGGTTTGCCGTAGTATTCTCGCGAGGAATAATTTCTGATTTCTCCGATCTGGCGAAAGGACACAATACCGTGCCGCAAGATGAAAAGGCGAGGTACAACCGCTTCCTCCTGCTGGTGGCAGGGCTGGGCGGTTTGCTCTACGGAGTGGATGTCGGCATCATTGCAGGCGCTCTGCCCTACTTGGAGGCCACTTCCGGTTTGAATGCGGGCCAGCTCTCGATCGTCGTTGCAGCCGTGCTCCTTGGCAGCGTGATCTCAACTCTGTTTGCCGGCACGCTGGCGGACTGGATGGGTCGCAAGCTTCTGATGGCGCTCAGCGGTGTGCTGTTTGTCATCAGTATTCCATTGATTGCGCTGTCGCACGGCTACGAAGCGTTGGTTCTCGGGCGGCTTTTGCAGGGCATCAGTGCCGGCTTAATCGGTGTAGTGGTTCCGCTGTATTTGGCGGAGTGTCTGGCGGCATCGAATCGCGGCAAGGGCACGGGCATCTTTCAGTGGCTGCTGACACTCGGCATCGTGACGGCTGCCCTTGTAGGCATGTATTTCAGTATTCGCGTCGAAGAGGTCGCCAAGCTTGGTGATCCTGCCAAGCTCTTCGCTTTTAAGGACACGGCCTGGCGCAGCATCTTCTGGGTTTCGCTCCCACCCGGCATTTTGTTTGTGATCGGTAGTTTCATGGTCGCGGAGTCCCCGCGCTTTCTGTTTCGCCGTGGCAGACGCGATGCCGCCTACGCAGCGCTCCTCCGTTCTCGCACGAACGAGCAAGCGGACCTCGAACTCGCGGAAATGGAACAAGCGGCTGCCGCGGAGAAAGCCCAGACCTCAACCGGAGCGAAGACTAAGGAATCGCTCCTGCGCCGGAAATACGTGATCCCGTTCGTGCTGGCGTGCGTCATTCTCGCGTGTAACCAGGCCACCGGCGTCAACTCCATCATTGGCTATAACGCCAATATTCTTTTGCAGAGTGGTCTTTCCGACGTCCAGGCTCATTGGGGCTATGTTCTTTTCACAATCGTGAACTTCCTGATGACTATTGGCGGCGTCCTGCTGGTGGATCGCAAGGGGCGCAAATTCCTCCTGTCGGTGGGAACGGCCGGAATTATCCTGTCGCTTGTCTGCACCGGCCTGCTCTTCCGCCAGACGGAACGCTTGCGCGTGGATTCCAGAAGCCCGGTTCAGTCCATGGTCACGCCGGACCAGAAGGTCACACTCACTTATGACCAGAAGCTGGCCGAGACGCTCCTGAGCGCAGGCGGAAACGCTGCCCAGCAAATCGCTGGCCGCCCTACTTCTTTGGTCGTCATCTATTCCTACGGAGACTTCCAGGCGGCAACCAAAGCCGCGCGTTCCGACGACACCGCAGCCACCCCGATCGAAATCACCCGCGAAAGCTGCGTGCCCGCCAACAAGGTGGTGGCGTTCTTTTCCAATCCTTTCGGCGATGTCGATGCCGCGCGCCAGGCTCCGCTGAAAATCGATAATGTGCTGATCACTCCGTTGCCCAGCCAGCGCAGCGGATGGCGAGTCGCTCTCACTCTTTTCGTCTTCATGGCGTTCTATGCTGTCGGTCCGGGTGTGTGTGTGTGGCTGGCTCTTTCCGAACTGATGCCGACCCGCATTCGGTCCAACGGCATGAGCATCGCCCTGCTGCTCAACCAGGCGGTTTCCACCGGCATTGCCGCCGTATTCCTGCCCACAGTCGGCAAGTATGGCTATGCCGCCATGTTTTTCGGTTTTGCCGGCTGCACCGTGATCTATTTCATCACGGCCGCGGTGTTCCTGCCGGAAACAAAAGGGAAAACTTTGGAAGAGATCGCAGCTTATTTCGAGGGCGCAAGAAAGAAGCCTGGCCTCGCAACTGCTTGATAGCTTTGCGCTGACTTTATAGTCTTCTTGGGGACCCCGGCTGCCATTTGCATTCTTTCGCAACTTTTGAACAGCGGGCCGGTGTGCCCTAGGACTCGAATCTCTGACATTCCGTCACTCATGAAGATTTCATTAGGATGAGCGTTTATGGCGATTTATCGCCAATCGGTTATTCTGGACAATCGTGAAGCCAGAGGTTGCAACTGGACGACGTGGACGAGATGCACAAGCAGTGCGTCGCCGCCGGGCTGGGGTCACATTTCCGCCCACCGATATGCCGTGGAACGTCCGCGAGATGCACCTTCCCGGATGGCCACGTGTTCCGGGTCGGCCGGGGATTCGAGCCCAAAAAAGAGAGACCCAAAAACTTGAGGATGTCTGGATTGGTTTCAAGCTTGAGACGCCCATGCTGGCATTCTATTCTCGCGATTTTCGCTATTTCGCAAGTAGCAAAGGGCTTAGGCAAAACCGCCTTGGTTTCAGCAACTTAACCATTCTGACCATAAGTGCATACAGCGCCTCTTTTTACTTTCTTTGGCTCACTTTTTTACCAATCTTGGACAGTATGGACGGTAAGGCTTCCGAGGCAGAAAAAATTTTGTGGAGCGGGAGACGGGGATCGAACCCGCAACCACCGGCTTGGGAAGCCGATGCTCTACCATTGAGCTACTCCCGCTCGTTTGACCGCACGACAATACTATCGCACACGTGATCAACGCACTAGTGAGTGCAAGTGAGTGCGCAACATTCTGGAGGCCAGCTTGGTCAAGCGACTTACCGACGCTGTCAGATACCTCAGGGGATTTTGCTGGAGTCCGGGAGCAGCCTGCAAAGCTTCCGCTACGAGCGGTGTCAGCAAGGTGAAGCACAGTTTGCCATTCTTCATTTTCTCTTTGACCTCCACGATTGCAGACTATTGGGTCAGGTAAGACAAGCGCCGGCACCGTAAGGTTGTCTCTGATTCCGAGGGTCAGGCGGCGCGCTCGTGGTCCAATGCAGCACGGGTTACCGCCTGTCCGATTGCACTTAAGACTTTGTCGTAGGAGGTCAGCATCTCGTGCTGGCGGGGTGCTTTCGTCCACCACAAGACTCGCAGTTTGACCGCATTCGAGGATGGGTCGGTCAAGCCCCCGACGAGGGCTTCGGGTCTTGGATCTGCCAAAACTCCCTGCACCTTGCTTAGGGTACTCACTAAGAGAAATTTCACTTCTTCTACATTCTGCCCGCCCGTGAGGTTCAAATCGTATTCCCACCGCCGTTTGTCCAGCGCCGTGTTGATCGTGACCGAGCGAGTGAATAAATCGGCGTTTGGAATCACAATTCGTCTTCCGTCGTACGTCCTGATGATAGTGGCTCGCGTCTGAATTTCTTCCACGACGCCTTCGTAAGGGTCCAGCTTGATCTCATCGCCAATACGAAACGGTTCCGCCCAGAGAAGCAACAATCCCGCTAGAAAATTCTGCAATATATTCTGAAAGGCAAATCCAATGGCCACACCGCTGATACCTAGAACTTTAATCAGATCGCCGGCCTGAAAAGAAGGTGCTATGACGGAGAAAGCGACCAGAAAGCCGAGCAGTATCGTTGCCGCTCCGGTGAGGCGGGCGAAAACCACACCCAGGTTCGCGCGGTACTTGCGGGTGGTGCGATGGATTACGCGACTTACAACAATGCTCAACAGGTAAAACAGGAAGAATACGATTACGCCTAGAATGAACGACGGAAGTCGAGCAAAAAAGCTGTTGATCATGTGGTGCGCGGATTCCCAAAACTTTGCGAAGTTGGAGTGCATAGCCAAAAAAATTTGCAGGGTGCGACATCTGCTGGTTTACGGATGTCCCGGCCCGCAAATCAAGCGAAAGATTACCTCCTAGGCCCGCTCGGGCGTACGGGCATTTGTCTTTGCTGCATCCGTTGTATCTGGGCAGCGAGTCTTCGCCGCAGCTGTTGAGTCTGTTGCTGATGCCTCTGCTCCAACTGCTGCATTCGCGCGTCACCGCTTTCTGTTGCGCCAAGCGTTGATGGTCCTGATCCTGTTGCTTCAGGAATTTTAGTCGTTCCTTCTCTTGCTGCGCAGCTGGCTTTTGTTGCTGTTTCAGGTATTTCTGGTCCAGCGCCTCTTATTGAGCACCGCCCTTCATGTTGTTGCTGGCATTGCGCGTTGTCGGCGCAATCTCTTTGGCCAGGCGGAGGTGGTCCTGAAGAGTTGGCAGGGTTGTCACGGCGAAGTTTTTCACGTCGGGATCCGTCCCTGAACTGCTCTCGAGCTTAAAGTCAGCAACGTCCTGCGTATGATCTTTCACCATGTCCGACATGTATGCTCTGTCGAACTGTTCACCGCTCAGCTTTGATAGCCGATCCTTCGTCATCTGGTCTTTGGCGCTGAGTTTGTCTGGAACCTGAATTCCTCTGCTGCTGGCAATTTCTTTCAACTGGTCCCCAGCTTTGCCGTGATCGTCCACCATGCGCTGGCCGAATTTCTTGACTTCTTCGCGGGAGGCTCTCTCTGTTGCTAGCTTGCCAAGTTCTACTTCAGCCATGCCACCCTCCGCCGCCTCGCGAACAAACTTCTTGTCGCTGGCGCTGACGCTGACTGAGGCACTTGTGGAATTTGAGTTCATGGCTGTAGATGAGTCGGAAGGCATGGAATTCGTCTGACCGAGGACACCCGGGGGAAGGGCTGCAATCGCCAAGGTCAGAGCGAACCGGGGGAGATGAATAGTCCCGGTATTGAGATGAATAGTCCCGGCAGGAAAAAGAAACAATCAACCAAAGCCCGTAGTCCCCGGAGATCGATCCCTTAAGGAAACATCACTAAATCATTCGACCTTTCACTGTGCTGGAAGACGCCGCATGTGAATGCTACGAGCTCATTCGCCGGCACACCGAGGCCTGGAGGAAATAGGCCGGGGATGGCTGGGTGCGATTGAATTTGCACTCAACTGCCTGAAAGTAGTAGTACGTAAAGAAATTACCGCGACGCATTCTTAGCAGGCCCAGCCAGATCGCAACCAGCGTACAGTTTTCACTGTATTCCCCAAGTTCGATTCGCTGCGACACAATCAGATTGCTACGGACTGACGTTAGGGCGTCGCTGTTGCATTCATACTCCCCCCGGACGAGCCCTGCGGAAGAAGAAAAGGGTTGGCCGCATGTCTTTCAAGGGGTGTGCTGTTCTGGCGGGGATCATCGTCGTTGCGAGTCTGCCGACTTCCGGAAACAGCCCGGTTTCGTTGGATCGACAACGCCCCCTCGCGTTCCAGACTGGCACTGGAGATATGGACAAGCCATCGGCGATGACATCGCAAGAATGCATCGTATTTCACAGTGCACTGCAGAGCGTTTCCACGGAGCCCAACAGCATTCTAAACTCCGCGTGGAACGCTTCTCGTCAAGTCGAACCTCCCGCACAGGAGAAAATCGCATCCCTGCCCGAACCCGGTACCGGGGTTTTGCTGACTCTCGGTTTTGTTGCGGTTATTCCCCTGGCTGGCAGACGTTGCACCTCTGGGTTGAAAAAAGCCGGACACAGCTGATATTTCTTACGCCGCCTTGGATTCACTACACAGCCGCTGGTAATAATCACGGCCGCGCTCGTAGCCTCGACGAAACGGTTCGGCCACTTCCGCGCCCGGATACCGGCGCTCGAGTTCTTCAATTTTTACTGTCATCTCGGCTAGCACTTGGTCGTATTCTTTACACCGGGTTCGGGCGTGCAACGCCGATTCGAAACCAAGGCGATAGAACTTTTCGTCGTCGCTTAAGTTTCTGCCAAAAGCCGAATAGTGTTCCTTTTCGGCACCGCGCAAACCGATCCACCACTGTTCGCGAGCCGCGTCAACCGTCTCTGCTCCTTCCGCCTTTAGCAAGGGGCGGAGGCGCGAGGCGTCGGCTTGATCATCGGCGAGCGCAATGAGCACGCTGCGGCCTTTGCGCAAAGCATCTTCGTAGACAAATAATTCGTCCTCCGGAAGTCCCTCGGTCATGGCGTTTTCCATCTTTCCGCCGGCAACTGCGCCAACGCTTGCTCCGGCTGCCGCCAAAATCGCTCCGCCTAAAAGGCCAAGCGCCGTAATAGGTCCGACGCCGGGGATGAGTGCAGCCACAATCAGCGGACCTCCTGATAATCCGACGGCGGTTCCTAACACCGCGCCAACTGCTTTGCCCATACCAGGCTGCTCCCCCGCGACAATGGGAACCGATTCCTGACCCGTCCCGTTCTTTCCTGGGGTCAACAGTGTGATACGGTCTTCTTGCACACCGGCTGCACGCATCGCAGCCAAAGCGCCTTGCGCGTCCGATTCCGATCGAAACACTCCCGTCACCGCTTGCATCGTGAAATCCCTCCTCCTATCAAAATTATCCGGCCATCCCAATGCGTGCTAATTTTAGATGCTCGGAGGCCGAGGATGTTGCAGCGAAAAGATATGCGCTACAACCCTTGCGGATGCTTTCCCTACTAAGACATCAGGAGGCAAATCCAATGGCAGCGACGAAGCGTTCGGGAAAGAACTCTGGGGGACGAAAGTACGGCAAAGCCGCAGGCAAAAGCGTGGCAAGTGCAATGCGCAGAAAGAAGCACGGCACCTTAAAGTCAGGCAGAGGCGGCAAGGGAGGAACCGTTAAGAGCCGCAAACAGGCGATCGCCATTGGTCTTTCGGAGGCGCGAAAAAAAGGGGCGAAGGTACCCGGCAAGGACGCCGCGTGATCGGGCGGCCCCCAGCTTAGCCTATCAAGAATATTCGCGAAGGGCCCGCCAGGGTCCTGTCTCTCCAATTCTGCGCTCGAAGCAGAAAAGCTCTAACTTAGCGCCGATCCTATTTGATCTTGACGGCACACTGGTCGACAGTGTCTATGAGCACGTGCGGGCTTGGTCCCGCGCACTAAGAACCGAACGCATTGTGTTGCCCACCTGGAAGATTCATCGCCATATCGGCATGAGCGGAAGATCTTTTGTGCGGGAACTACTGCGCGAGATATCGCCTACGCAGCGGCAAGTTACGATGGATCGGCGGGAGAAAAGGCACGATGATGAGTTCAAAAAGCTCCAGCTTCAAATATTGCCGGGACCATCACAATAAATCCAACGCCGAACGGTGTTCGCGTTCGACTTGCCGCAGGGTGCAGTCCTCGGGAGATTTGTCGGGGCGCCAACGCAGAAACCTTGTGCCGTGCGAAAGCGGCCTCCCGTGAAGTGATCGACCTGTACTTCGACGACCAGCCTTGGGTTCCAGCGGTCGCCACTCGGACGATCGTTTCGTGCTCCAGCGGCTGGGGCCTCCTGGAGCCTTCCCGGTGAAGCCGGGCGGCTTAACCATCTTATTCAGCTTCCTGGTTAGAGCAGGACGCTCTTTCGCCTCAATCGAAGATGTGAATCGCACGTGGTCGAGCTCACCTTCTTCGCTGTAAAGCCCGAGAAGCAGAGAGCCGACCACGGGTTGTTTTTCGAGATAGCGGAAGCCTCCAACCCCGCAATCGGCAGTTCGCATGCGTTTGATTTTTTGCATGCCCGTGCGCTCACCGCTCTGGTAGGACAGATCGCGCCGCTTGGCGATCACTCCGTCGAGGGCGACTCCCACATGGAACCACTTGCGGGCTACGGCACGCTCGGGGGTGACGGGAGAAAGGGCGATATAAGGAGTTCGACCTGAGAAACTTGCGTGCGAATTCCTCCAGGCCGGCGCGGCGATTTTTCAGGGGAAATTTGAACAGGGGGTTACTTTTGTCGTCAACCAGTAGATCAAAAACGATGAACACGCACGGGGTCTGCTCACTCACATTTTGAATGCGGCTGGCGGCGGGATGGATTCGCATTAGTAGTTGATCAAAGGATAAAGTGCCGTCGATGGGATGACAATCTCTCCATCGAGTACGAAACGCGCGGCTTTGAGGGCTGCTTAGGGCTGCTAAAGCGGTAACGAGCTCGGGAAAATATCGAGTTAGCGCCTTCGAGGACTTCGACATTAGATCGACACGTTTACCATCGCGGAAGGCGAGGCAGCGAAAGCCATCCCATTTGGGCTCGTATTGCCATTGCGGACCGGAGGGAAGTTCGGCGGCAGGAAGCGCTTCCATTGGAGGGTAACTTTTGGTTAGAGCCAGACTCATTGGAATTCGCGACCTTGATTTGTAGAAGAACGCTCCGAGCGAGCTTGGTACTGCAGCTTCTAAGATGCATCGCGTACAGCGGGAGTTCGCGCAAACAGCTAAATGTTATGCCGAAACAATCGCCGAAACACACTCTCTACGAGTTCGAGATTGGCCGCGCTACAGGGCCCACCTGATAGACGGGCGCGCCTCAGCATTCTATTTTTTATCTGTGGGTCTTCCGTTCTTGTTTCAGGGATGCAGTCCGAGGCCAAGACCCCGTTTCGAAGGCTATGAGAATCGCCCAAGTCGCACCGCTTTACGAGAGCATTCCTCCGCGTCTGTATGGGGGAACCGAGCGGGTTGTGTCCTGGCTCACGGAAGAGCTCGTCCGTTTGGGTCACGACGTCACTTTATTCGCCAGCGGAGATTCGGTAACAAATGCCCGCCTCGTGCCAGCGTGCCCGAGGGCTTTGCGGCTTGACCCGCAGTGCAAAGACCCGTTCGCACACCATGTGCTCATGATGGAACAGGTTTTCACACAGGCGGCGAATTTCGATTTAGTTCATTTTCATATCGATTATTTTCATTTCCTATTGAGCAGCCGACAAGACGTGCCCTGCGTGACGACCTTGCATGGGCGCCTTGATCTTCCGGATCTGGTGCCCGTATATCAGACCTTCCGAAAGCAACCGCTGGTCTCAATCTCGGATTCCCAACGAATACCTCTGCCGTGGGCAAATTGGCAGGGCACAGTCCGACACGGAATGCCACGACAATCGCTAACTTTCTCGCACGGGGACGGCCAATATCTGGCATTCCTCGGTCGAATCTCGCCGGAAAAAGGAGTAAATGAAGCCATCGACATTGCTCGCAGATCTCGCATGCCCTTAAAAATTGCGGCCAAGATTGACCAGGCAGATCGTGAGTATTTTGAACATCAAATCAGGCCTTTGCTGAATTGCGGTCTGGTGGAGTTTATCGGCGAAATTGGCAACGACGAGAAAAATAGCTTCCTCGGCGATGCTGCAGCTCTCTTGTTTCCCATCTGCTGGCCCGAGCCTTTTGGCATCGTCATGATTGAGGCTTTAGCTTGCGGGACCCCGGTGATCGCCTACGATCGCGGCTCTGTGCCCGAGATCATCGTAGATGGGATCACAGGTTTTGTGGTTGACGATTCTGCGGGCGCGATCGATGCCGTAAAGAGATTGAGAGAGATCGACCGGAAGGTCTGCCGCGGACATTTCGAATGGCATTTTTCCGCCGAACGGATGGCGCAGGAGTACGTGACCATTTATAAACGATTGGTGCGAGGAGAATCATTGCCACTGACCCTTGACGACGGAGTTCCGAGTTGGACGGACCTGGTATCACCCAACACTACTACATAGCTACAGCTCTTTCGCCGACCGACGATCGGGCGCGTGTTCTCAAATATGGGCGGACGTTCTTCGTATTCGACCGCTTGGACGACGTTCAGACCACCGGCATGGGCGAGCAGGGGCTGTTCTTTGAAGACACGCGACACTTGTCGGAACTGATGGTGCACCTGTGGGGAACGCCGCCTCTGCTGCTCAGTTCGACTGTAGTAACCAGCAATTTCCTTTTCACAGGCGACCTGGCGAACTTAGACGTGTCTCGCGGCAATGCAGTGGTTATTCCGCGTGGAACGCTACATCTGCTGCGCTCACGTTTCTTATGGAAGAACAGTTGCTACGAGGAGTTCGTGTTTGTCAACCACGGGCTTTCCGATCTATTTGTTCCCTTCCGCAGGACCTTTGACGCTGACTTCGCCGACCCTATTCATGCGCCATTGCTGCCGCCCGTCACGAAAACAGGAGAGCGTGGGGAGGCCTTTCCCCGCATGTACAGTTCGAATTCGCGCTTCAATGACCTGGATCAACCGCTCGTTCGCTGATGTGCAGATGATGATGGTGGGAAATCCAGAGCCCAACTATCTCTATGCAGGAGTGCCGTGATTCGGCACCGTGTTTGGAAGAGACGGCATCATCACGGCCTTGCAGATGCTATGGCTGAATCCGGCGATGGCGAAAGGCGTTTTGGAGTGTCTGGCATCGAGGCAGGCGACCGAGATCGACGCGACGATCGAGGCGGAGCCAGGAAACATTCTGACGCTCGATGGCCGAAAGCGGCCTTGCCAGGTTCACACCTCGAACGCGGGCCACTGCCTCTATACCGGGATTGCGCCCCCGGATCGCGCCCGGCGATTGGCTGAAACTCTTTTTCGGCCGGAGTCATTTAGCGGTTGGGGCCTTCGAACGGTGGCCTCGAGCGAAAGTCGTTATAACCCGCTTTCGTACCACAATGGTTCAATATGGCCGCATGACAATTCGCTGATTGCGAGCGGGCTCGCGAAATATGGGTTCAAGAACCTGGCGGGGCAGATATTGATGGGATTGCTCGACCTCAGCAGCATGGTCGATCTGCATCGCCTGCCAGAACCTTTTTGTGGATTGGATCGCCGGCCGGGTGAAGGTCCAACTCTTTATCCCGTTATCCCGTTGCATGCTCGCCGCAGGCTTGGGCCGCCGCCCCGTTCCTCATAAGGCATGTCTTGGCATTTCAATCAATGCGAGCGCAAGCGGATTGTCTTCGAACCGGGATCAAACTGCTGCAAGGTACCGCCTATGAGCGAGATGGCGTCGGTTTTGCGGGAACCAAGGGTTTTGTTGGCGGATTTGGACGCGGAATGCTCACCGCCTTTGGGGAACGCGAAATCAAGCAATTCGTGCAAGCCTCGATTGATGAAGCCCTCAAGCTTGAGCGCGGCATGTCACAACTGCGCACCAAGAAACGGGTGGTGGTGCTGCACTATTCGCCCATTCCTGAGACCGTCGAGGGCGAAGCGACGGAGATCTTTCCATTCCTTGGCACGTCGCGTCTGGCTGAAGTTGTAGATCGGCATGGCGCCGACCTAGTCGTGCATGGCCATGCTCACCACGGCAGAATTGATGGGCGAACTCCCGCGGGCGTCGCCGTGCACAATGTTGCGATTTCGCTGCTCCAGGCGCAAGAACGATCGTCAGTCTATCGAGTCTTTGACTTGTGATTGCTGATCGGAACGTCGCTCTTCAATTCCGCTAGCCTTGAGTTCGGCGGTGGCACGATGCATGGTTTCGATTGCTTCGCGCGTCGCCTTATAGGGAGGAGCCCCAGACTCAAAGGACTTCTTGAGCTCGTCCAGTCCTTCCCGGAGTTTGGTCATTGCGGTTGCTCCTTTCTGCGCTTCGAGACTGAAGCGACCAATCCCCGTTAGATTTTGACATTGTTATTCAGATTGCGGTGCGCCCTCCATCTACGGCGAGCTTCGCACCATAGACAAAACTGGAGCGGTCTGTCGCCAAGAAGACAATTGCTTCTGCTATTTCGTCGGCTGTAGCTGGACGACCCGCCGGTCCTTGCGCGGCTAGCTGCTCAAGACCCTCGCCCATTGCATCCGTACCTTCCGTGCGGGTGGGTCCAGGGCTAATCGCATTGACACGGACACCGTTCGGTCCATATTCAGCGGTCCAAGTTTTAGTCAAGAGATTGATCGCGGCCTTGCTTGAACCATACAGACTCATTCCCGGCGCCCCGTACTCAGCAGCCATCGTCGACAGATTTACGATTGCCCCTTTTCCTCTCTTCGCCATCAGTGGGGCGAGTTCCGCCACCAGGAAATACGGCGCTTTCACATTTAGCGAGAAAACACGGTCAAACTGTTCTTCCGTCATTTCATGCGTGGGACCGAACGGATAGATCCCCGCATTGTTGATCAGAATATCGACGTGGCCATTTCCGAGGTCGATCGCTCTTTTTGCCACCTCGCGTGCACTGGCTGCCTCATGAAGATCCGAGGAAATAAAGTCCGCTTTGCCTCCCTCTGCACGAATTTCGTCGACCGTCCTTTTTCCACGCTCCGCGCTCCGCCCCACAACCAAAACATGAATGCCAAGCAGCGCGAGCTTCTTGGCTGTAGCGCGACCGATTCCGCTCGTTCCTCCGGTGATGAGTGCTGTCGCAGTGCTGCTTGTCATGTACAAATCCCCTAGCGCAGTTATGACCGATTAGACTCAAGCGCAGGCGCGGCGGTTTCAAGAAACCCGTAAACTTCGTTCCGGTAGGCGTCCGTTTCTTTCGAGCTGAGGCCGGGATGATGACCCGGGAATTGAACGGAACGACCGCGTGGATCGTGGATAGTGGGCAAACCAGATGAAGATAATGTATTACCTCAGGCATCGAGTCACAAAGAAAGCCTCTCGCTCGCTAAGCTACTAGTGTACCGGCGCGATGGAGTGAAATCCGCTAAAAGGAAGCAAGCTAACAGAATCGGGGATAGCACGTCACTATTGCTGCGGTGCGGGTGCGGTTTGCCGGACCAGTTCAAGAGAAAGGGCCCATGCAACGAAGATCATTCTTGAAAGGTGCAGGAGTCGTCACCGTGGCAGTTGTCGGGGGCGGAGTCTGGCGTGCTTACGATCGTGGCGTCTTCAGCGTAGGCGAAGGTCCGGCATTCGAGCCGTGGAAAGACTGGCAAGAGACCAAGGGTGGCCCACTTGCCCTGGTGCGCGCCGCGATTCTAGCGGCTAGCCCGCATAACACGCAGCCTTGGATGTTCAGGGTGACGACTTCGTCGATCGACTTGTATCTCGATAGTCGGAGGTATCCGGGAGCGCTCGATCCCTACTTGCGAGAAGAGCACATCGGGATGGGCTGTGCTCTGGAAAACTGATGCTGGCAGCCGCGGCGAATGGTTATGTTGCCTCTGCAACGCTGCTTCCGGGAAAACTTGAACAGGCTTCGGCCTATCCCGAACTCGAACTGGTCGCGCAAGTTGGACTTGCCCCCGGCCAGAAACAACCAAGCGAACTTTACAATGCGATTCCTTACCGTCACACGAATCGCAATGCCTATCGCCTGGAGGTTCTGCCAGCTGATTTTGTTGAACGGATTCCCCAACTTGCGAGCGGCGACGCGGATGTCAAGGTTTTCGTGTTCACGGCGGAGGAAGTCCGCAAGCACATCGTGGACATGATCTCCAAAGCCAACGACACCGTGTATACGGACCCGCAAGTGGAACAAGGGAGCCGACCGTGGGTACGCACGGAGTGGAGCGATGTCCAGAAATTCCGCGACGGTTTAATCGTGGATGAGTTTGGAGAGCCTCCGCTGACGGTGGCAATCGGGAAATTCTTGCCTCCCTTATGGACGAGATTCGCCTTCAGGCATAAATTGCTGCGGGCAATGTCCTACACGGACTTGCTGCATGCCACACCGCTTTTTGGAGTGATTGCAGTGCGCGACCGCTATGATCGTGAGCAGAGTCTGCGCGCAGGACGGATATGGCAACGTGCCCATCTGTTGGCGACAACGCGCCATATTGCCGGAAGACCGGTAAATGAAGTGGTCGAGTTGATAGATCATCAACGGTTTCATAACCAGGAACCGCAAGCAATGGCTGGGATCTCCGAACTGACCGGGGAGAGCGGATGGCAGCCAACCTTCATGTTTCGTCTCGGTTATCCGGTACGCCAAGTCTCCCCCAGCCCAAGACGTCCAGTGAGCGACGTGCTCCTTTGATTGCGGCCTTTCTAGAATTCCAGGAGCAGGAGAGGGGAGGGGAGGGGAGCCAGCTTCTGCCAGTAAATCTTGCCATTCAATCCAACCGCGCCCACATGGTTTAACCCGCGCGGCATTGGCGCACGTTGGCGCCAAGTGTTTGTTGCGGGGTCGTACTCTTCATTAAGTGGCTGGTCAACAAAAGCCGTCGGCGTATCCGCCAAGCACGTACACTTTTCCTCCAGATGAGGCCATTGCAACCTCACCACGAGCGTGAGGAAGCGGAGCCCGATAGAGCCAGCGACCTTGTCCCTGCAAGGGAGGCGTCTCTGGTCCATCGGTTCCGGCCCGGTGCTGTTGCACGGTGGATGCCGAAACCAGAGAGAGAATTGTGACGAGAACTGCAACTTCGACCTTTAACATAATCTCCTCATCGACTGCTTCAGAGGGGAGAGCTTCGGAGGTCTGCACCCACGGCGAATGGTCGAGTCGACCGATACGTAACTTAGTTCGAGGCCCGCTTGAGCGCAACGTAACATCAGACCGCCGCGACTCATATCCCCTCGTCCCACGAAATCTTGAGGGAATAAGAGACTGGCTCCGAAAATTTCGAGCAACGGCTCAACGTATTTAGAGCTAGCGATGCTGCCGAGTAGCACAATCTGGGAATTAGCCGGTAGCGCCCGAACCAGCGCACGCGCATCCCGACACAGGGGATCCCGGTATCGCGAATCGCTCGGGTCGATCGGAACCTGAGACATCTCCAAAAGATCCTCGATCGTGATGATGGTCTCGGGTGGTAGAAGACCACGCGATGTCGTCATGACGAGCATCGCGGGAGAGCCGATCGGCGCAATCGAAAAGGCTCTCGCATAGGCGAGCTTCCCACGAAAATAGAGGCTGCTGATGAAACTGAAAAGCTCCCCAAGCGGAGCGCCCTGTCCTCGTATGCGCCGTGCGAGTTCGGATTCGGAGTTCCTGTTCAACAGCAGCTGTCCCCGAACCGCCGAAGTATTGGCGGGCGAAAGTAGAAACACGCGTGATCGAGGCGGCCTGCAATCGGAAGGAGTGGATCCTAGTCCGAGGGCGTGTGACACCAGTTTTATCGGCGGCATCCTTCTTGTGCTCTCAAATGAAGTTCTTCTTGTGATTATATTCAGAATGGCTCCTGAACATCCCAGTTGCTGTGACCGAAAAGATTCCATTTCGTATACGGCCGATGCTGCCGACGCTTGATGAGCCCTTTCATGAGTCAGGATGGGTTTACCAAGAGAAACTGCGAGTTGCTCAAGCGTGAAGGTTCTACGACGTTAACGTGTTAAGCGCACAGCGTGTGAACCGTAAGCGGAATATTTGTTTGTTCTGGTTGCGCGAAGCTTTGCAGCGCTACTGCGCGTTTACGATTGTCCTACGTAGGATTGCGGCTCATCGCAAAGATTATTCGTATCTCAACTCGACCATGGGATCGACACGCATGGCGCGACGCGCGGGGATGTATGAAGCCGCGAGCGCCAGTAAAACGGCGACGCCGATACATGTCAGCGGGTCGGCCGGGCGCACGTCAAACGGCCGCGTTGACAGATCACTCTGCCAGCTAGGTTTCGCCACGACGAGCAAGGCCGCATCACTCTGGATCCCGATGAAGAAGTGCGAACTTCGGTGGCATTCGCGTTTCGCCTATTTCCCGAAACCGGCAGCCCTTTTGCGGTGGTACAACGCTTCGCCGAACGCGGCTTACGGAACCTGTCCCTGCAGATCGGTTCCGAGGGGCCTACCCTCATCAGTTAAGCAGTTACGCACTACTGAGCCTTTCGGTTTGACATTGTGACCGTCGCCATACTGATTGACTTGGCCGTGCTGACGGCATAGCTGGCTGACCGACCTCCTGACAGGTTCAAATCACGACGAGCCACCATCCGAATATGTCATGGAGGGAAAAACCAATAAGGTTCTGAGCGATTGGAACGGCAACCCTCACCTTACCGCGTTAGGTAAGAGTATCCCGTCACTCTCCGTAACCGGCGGCCCGTGCTATCCTCTTTCGGTGCGGACGCCTACTCCCAACTGGCCTAGCTCTGAGGCCGCCAGCTTGTGGAATATTACTCATGATCTTTGCCATGCGATTCTTGCCCAGCAATGCAGTTCGACACATCCGGAGACAAAATGTCTTCCTCATCTCCCAGAAAACACGCGGGCACTGGTGCCGGCAGCGATCAGCCCGCAATCCCCGAGCCTTCATTCTCCGAGCGGGCGCGCACTTTGGTGTACTTGGGCCGTGTTGGCAGCCTTTCCACGCTCTCAGGCAAACAGCCCGGTTTCCCCTTCGGCTCGGTGATGCCCTATGGGCTGGACGGGCGCGGGCGTCCCATCTTCCTCATCAGCACCATGGCCATGCATACGCAGAATCTGCAAGCGGATTCGCGCGCCAGCCTGCTCGTAACCCAGCCTGACGCCGGCGGCGATCCGCTGGGCGCGGCGCGAGTCACAGTCATAGGAAATGTTCTGCCAATCCCGGAGCCCGAGGTGCCGGACGCGCGTCAGCTCTACCTCGACCGTCACGCCAATAGCAAGTACTGGGTGGACTTCGACGACTTTTCTTTTTACCGCATGGATGTGTTGGATGTTTATTACGTCGGCGGCTTCGGAGTGATGGGCTGGGTGGCGGCATCGGACTACAATCAGGCGCAACCCGACCCGCTGGCCGATGCCGCCGCCGGAATCATCGAACACATGAATACCGACCACAAAGATGCGCTCATCCTGCTCGCCCGAACGTTGGCTGGCATCGAGTCTCAGGAGGCGGCTATGACTTCGGTGGACCAGCTCGGTTTTCATGTGCGCCTGAAAACTCAGGATGGGATGAAAGGCGCACGTATTGCGTTCTTGCGGAAAGTGAGCAATCCAGGGGAAGCTAGAAAGGTTCTGGTAGAGATGGTGCAGCGGGCGCGCGAAAGGGTCTGACGCTCAACCTCTCGTGCCGGCCCAGCGGGCCGAGTTGCCGTTTTCCATACCAACAAAATGCCCGCGATCCTTTCGGATTGCGGGCCCTTTGTTTTCGCTTCGAAAGCGGTCACTTAGACAGCTTGTACGTTCTCCGCTTGCCAGCCCTTGGGGCCCTTGGTCACGTCGAACTGCACGGTTTGGCCTTCTTGCAGGCTGCGAAAGCCGCCCGCTTGAATAGCGGAGAAATGCACGAAGACGTCCTCGCCATTCTGACGGCTGATAAAGCCATAGCCTTTGGCGTCGTTAAACCACTTCACTGTTCCTTGTTCTGCCATTGATAGTCCTATTCTTGTTTCTTTGGGATTGTGCTGAGAAGAATCGCTGCTAGTGAGGGGGTGACGCTGGTTGGCGATACCGACCTTCAACCGCTTGTGAATCAAACTTAGCTGTGTCATATTATACACTCAGAACCGAAAAACCAAGGAAAATCTTGCACGCGCCCTTCTAATCGCCTGGAACGGGGTCGAACCAGGCACGCGGAAATAGAGGCCCAGTGATCGGAAATCGGAAGTTGGCAATTTTGACTTGTCCCTCAGTAACCCCGCGGGGAATTGACTCGCACCATGCGTCCCGGTAGTCTTGAACTAACCTCGCAACTTCAGGAAACTACCGTGGCCGTAAGTTCCATCCAACTCGGGCAAGTCTGGCGCAACGATGCCGATGGCCAGGATTATCTGGTCACCAAGGTGTATAGCGAAGTGTTCACGCAGTATGCCATGCTTCGGCCGGCGGGAATTACCGCTCCGGACGCCCCAACCGTGCGCATCAAGGTGGCCAAAAGCCCGCAAGGCGCGTCTCTACCCGGTTATACGTTTACCCAGGACGGCTCGTTCTAGGCGCGGGGCTTCCGCTGCTAATTTCCGATAGACTTAAATTAGTTCTCAGTTCTCAGTCTGAGAGCCAACGGTTCTTACTGAGAACTGAGAACTGCCCTCATGACTGAAAAACTTCTCGTTGTCATTTTTGTGTTCATCAATTTCGTGATCAGCGCGACCGGCTACGCTGGCATTGCGCTGCTGATGGCGATTGAATCGGCGTGCATCCCGTTGCCTTCGGAATTGATCATGCCATTTGCCGGCTATCTGGTTTTCACAGGGACATTCAAGCTGTTGTGGGTGGCGACGGCGGGAGCGCTCGGCTGCAACCTGGGCTCGCTGGTGGCATATGAGATCGGATGCTATGGCGGCCGTCCGCTGGTGGAGCGCTACGGGCGCTGGATTCTGATGGGCCGCCGCGAACTCGCTTGGGCCGACCGCTTCTTCGCCCGTTGGGGATACCTAGCTGTATTTATCGGGCGGCTGCTGCCGGTGATTCGCACGTTCATTGCGCTGCCGGCGGGTGTGGCGCGCATGCCGCGCGGACGGTTTCATATCTATACGTTTCTGGGATCATGGCCGTGGTGCTTCGCACTGGCATACTTCGGCTTGAAGCTCGGCGAGAACTGGCGCGAGTTAGGGAAGTACTTCCACGAATTCGACGCCGTGATCGGGGCGATGTTGGTGGCGGGCGTCGTCTATTTTGTTTGGACACACTGGCAGAATAGAATCAGCCGTCAGGCGTCAGCTACCGGTCTTCGGTGACGCAAGCGCGTCATTTATCTCCAGTTCTCCTGGCCAGCTGTGACCCTACGATCTGCCATCTCCCGTTGCGCTTCACGACCACATCCATGTAGACATAGCGAACCGGGAAGCGTCGTCCACTTTGCTCGACCTCATCTTCTTCCGAGCCGTGGACGATAGCTACGTCTTCGCTCAGTAGGCGTATTCGGCGGCCGGTGGAGATCATCGAAATGTAGCGGATCACGCCGGTCTTGAGATTGTTCAGCACGTCCCGCTTGGCGAAAGCATGGCCGGATTCGTCGTATTGAATGTAGTCGTCGGCGAAGATGCGCGAGAGTTCGGCGAGGTCGGTGGCGATCAGGGCGTGGTCGCCGTCTTCGAAGAGCTTAACGATCTGTTGTGCGTCGCTTTTCATGCATCTGCTTCCTTCCAACGGGATTCCCGTAAGGCGCTGCCAGCAACGTTTCTGCGGCGCTTTTTTGTTAGTGTACAAGCTGGCATTTACCAGGAGGCCTCCGTGATTCGAATGTTTCGCGCTTTAGCCCTGCTGCTGTTTCTCACCATTACCCTGCCAATCTCTTCCCGCGCTCAGTCCGCACCCACGGCCTCCGGTCAGCCGTTCGTGGTCGAGTATTACTACAAAGCGAAGTGGGGGCATGCGGACGAGTTTCTGAAGTTGTTCAAAAAGAATCACTACCCGGTGCTCAAGAAGGAAATGGAGATGGGCCGGATTGCGAAGGTCTGGATGGATCAGCCGCGCTATCACACCACGGAAGACGGGCGCTGGGATTTCCGTGTGACCATTGTTTTCAAGAATGCAACTGTGGCCAACGAGCCCTTCGATGAGGCGGCCCTGCAGAAGCAGATGTATCCCGATCAGGAGACGTTCCAGCGAGAGGAGCAGCGGCGGTTTGAAATTCTCGACGGGCATTGGGATTTGCCAGTGAAGACGGTGGAGTTGGAGAGGTAGACGGAGTTGCGAGTACCGGTACCGAGTAAAGATAGAACCAGATTTTGCTCGGGACGCGGGACTCAATCCAGCTTCAGGAAATTCGCGACCAGTTTTTCGTGCCAGTTCCAAGGCAGGATGCGCTTGAGTGCGAGCTGGATTTTAGCGTCGCGGCCGACCAGATAGCGCAGCTTCGGATTGGGATCCTGCGCAATGGATGCGATCAGGCGCGCTACTTCGATAGGGTCATGTTTGGGGAGGTGTTGGAGGCGCTCGCGCCTGCGCAGGCTGCGCTGAATGTTTGGGGAAGTCTCTTTGCTGGCGTTTGTGCCCATGACCGCGCCGCGCGTAGCCCGTCGAACACGCCCCTCGGGCGATGCAGCACTTCCGCGAAAGATGTTAAAGAATGGTAATAATCCTTCGGGAAATCCTTTCTGGCAGTCATTGAAATTTGGAATTAGACAGAGCCCTAGCAGGGCCCATACTCTTAACCATGGACCCCTTAATATCAGTTGAGGACTCACAGGTTGATCTGCTGCACGAAATTGGCGTCCGGCTGGCGACGGCGGATGGTTTCCACGAAGTGCTGACTCGCGTGGTAGAGTTTGCTTCTGCACTGGTGAAGTGCGACTCCTGTTTGATTTACGTGCTGGAAGGGGAGGAGCTCGTCCTGCGAGCGTCGAAGAATCCCCATCCGGAGGTTGTGGACCGCTTGAAACTGTGCCTGGGGCAGGGCATTACGGGCTGGGTGGCGGAACACCAGGAACCGGTGGCGGTTGCGGAAAAGGCGGCGCTGGATCCGCGCTTTCAGTTCTTCCACGAACTGCCCGAGGACAGCTACGAGGCATTTTTGTCAGTGCCCTTGATGTGCCGGGGCCGCGTGGTGGGAGTGATCAACCTGCAGCATCGCCAGCATCACGTTTACCGGCGTCGGGAAATTCGTCTGATCTCGACGGTTGGGTTTCTGGTGGGCGCCGAAATCGAGATGGCGCGGCTGGAGGATGCCAACTCCAACCTGTCGGAACAATTGCAGACGCGCAAAGTGGTGGAGCGCGCCAAAGGCATCCTGCAGCGCGATCTGGGATTGAACGAGGAACAAGCCTACCTGACATTGCAACGGCAGAGCCGGCAGAAGCGCAAGCCAATGAAGGAAATCGCCGAAGCGATTGTGCTCAGTGACGAGGTGAGAGGGGACTCGCACTCGCCCAAACCAGCCTAAAGGAAGCGAGCCAGACGGGCGAGTACTGTCGCGAAGAACGCGACACTTCGCGCGGCTCCATCCTTCGCTGCGCAAGAGCGCTGAGCTCAGGATGACAATCGCTAGGAAGGTCCGAGAGCAGATAGGGATATCTGCCCCCGGGTTTGGCAGTGACGAACTAGCGGGTGGCGGATGCGGTCGAGGTTGCAACCGTTTGCGCCACTTCCCGAGTTTCGGCTGGCACCGCGAAGTGCAATGTCACTCCGAACTCGGGAAGCTGCATCGTGCTGACAAAGCTTCCGCTTGATCTCGGAACCATAACGAGCTCGCTGACATCCGAAGAAGGTTTGGAGTCTTCGGTATCGACCACCAACATCATGAAACCCGCTCCACTGCCGCCGATCTTGCACAGCGTCAGCATTTCAGCCGGGCCGTGGGACGCGATAGTGAAGCGGTACTTTCCTGCCGGCACAACCGCGTTCTGCCAGTGGACTTCGTGGGGCAAGGTGAAAGTTCCGGCCGCATCCTGGGCCGAAGCCAGGCTGGGTGCCAAGTTCAAGGCACTCAAAGTTAAAACAGCGGCGTAGGCGAATCTTTGAATCGATTTCATGTTATCTCCTGTTCTTTTTCGTCTGAAGAGCACACTACCGGCGCAAGGCCGAATGGCGTGGGCTCAGATGGAATGGAGAACAACAGGGTCAGAGGAATTGCACTACCGCATCAAGGCTAGCATGCAAACAGCAGCTTCGCGGGACCGGCTGCAGAGCTGGTTTGCGAAGTGATTCCACTATGAAGGAAGTTCGCGCTAGAGTCCAACGCAAAAAATCTATTACGCTGATCAAAATGCGCGCTCTCCGCCGGATGATGCAGGCACGCCGTTGAAGTGATTTTCTGCACGTTTGGCCGCTCGGGTTTGCAAAATCCCCGCCCGATACGAGAACATACAGGGCTTGCACCTCCATACAGATTCTTACTGAGGAAGCGGCCAAACTATGGCGACACGGAACAAGTCCGTAAGAACGACGACAGCATTAAAGGTATCCCGCGTAGAAGTAAGAGGTAGCGGGAAGTCCGAAGGGAAGGCGTCCAGCAGGTCCAAGCCCGACGTCACGATCCAACCCGCGAAAGGGAAACTAGGGGTGATGATCCCGGGCATGGGGGCGGTGGCGACAACGTTTGTTGCGGGCGTGGAGGCGATTCGCAGAGGGCTGGCAAAACCGATCGGGTCGCTCACGCAGATGGGCACGGTACGGCTGGGCAAGCGTACTGATGGCCGTTCGCCGAAGATTAAAGAGTTTGTGCCGCTCGCGGGGCTCGACGACCTGGTATTCACCGGCTGGGACATCTTCGAAGACAACATGTATGAAGCGGCTTCGAAGGCGGGCGTGCTCGATCAGCGACTGCTCGACCAGTTGAAGCCGTTTCTTTCGTCGGTGACGCCGCGCGCATCCGTGTTCGATCACAACTACGTGAAGAAGATCGACGGGCCAAACGTGAAGAAGGGCAAGACGAAGATGGATCTGGCCGAGCAGTTGCGCGACGACATTCGCTCGTTTCAGAAAACCAGCGGAGCCAGCCGGCTCATCACGATGTGGTGCGGTTCGACGGAGTCTTACATCGAAGCGACCGAGGCGCACCAGTCGGTGAAGGGGTTTGAGAAAGCGCTGCGTGAGAACGATGAGATGATCGCGCCCTCGATGATCTATGCCTACGCGTCACTGATGGAGGGCGTGCCGTTCGCCAATGGCGCTCCGAACCTGACCGTGGACTTGCCGGTGATGCTCGAACTCTCGCGGCAGAACGAAGCGCCGATCTGCGGGAAAGACTTCAAGACTGGGCAGACGCTGATGAAGACGGTTCTCGCGCCGGCCTTCAAGGCGCGGCTGCTTGGGCTGAGTGGATGGTATTCGACCAACATCCTGGGCAACCGTGACGGCGAAGTGCTCGACGATCCGGGGTCGTTCAAGACCAAGGAAGAGTCGAAGCTGGGGGTGCTGGAGCACATCTTGCAGCCCGCGCTTTATCCCGAGCTGTACGGCAATATCTTCCACAAGGTTCGCATCAATTATTACCCGCCACGTGGCGATAACAAAGAGGGCTGGGACAACATCGATATCTTCGGCTGGCTGGGCTATCCCATGCAGATCAAGGTTGATTTCCTCTGCCGCGACTCGATTCTGGCCGCTCCGATTGTGCTCGATCTAGTGTTGCTGGTCGATCTGGCGAAACGGTGCTCGGAGCTGCGCGGGCGTGGAATCCAGGAGTGGCTAAGCTTTTACTTTAAGTCTCCGATGACCGTGCCGGGGCTCTATCCCGAGCATGATCTGTTCATTCAATTGATGAAACTGAAGAACACGTTGCGACATTTGAAAGGCGAGGAACTGATCACACATCTGGGGTTAGAGTATTACGACTGAGGCGGCGCAACGTATCGGAAGTCTTTCTCAGGCTGACCAAATTGTCACACATGATCCGACTGGGATGCTTAAGTCCCTCGACCAGCCCGACGGCGACTTGAGTAGACAGGCCCTCGCCGGTGCTAAAGACGGGAGCGCAGACCACGTGGTAAAGCGAGATGCTATGAGCACCTGGCGGCGGACTACCACGAAGACCCAATGAGACTTCGGATCGCCGTACAGCTTGTACACCCGGTAAAGATCCCCACGTCTCACAAGTGGGACCCTCGACCTGTCACTCCTCGGCCGCTTGATAGTCGAGCACTTCGGCGGCCTCGGGTTCAGCCGCTCCCGCGTGATTGATCCGCTCCAGGTCCCGCGCATGGGTCTGAGCTCGCACCTGCTCCCGCGAATAACGGCGCAGCACGCGCTCAATAAATGCGGAGCCTGATCCTTGCGGTCCTGCCATCTGGTCAATCCCGGGTCGCTGGCGGGCAGAAACGAGGCTAACTTCCTGCTTCACGCCAGCTTCTTCTCCTTCTTGTACTCATCAAACTTCTCCAGAAACCGGTCAATGTCTTTCTTCTGCAAATAGTAGGGCGTCGAGAGCCGGAGCTTGTTCGGGTCGCCGCCCCGGATGCGGATTTTGTGCGTTTTCCACATCCAGTTTTCCAAGTCCATGCGCGGGACAGGCGGGACGTTGACTGTCACGATGGCGCAGCGTAGGGCCGGGTCGGGCGAGGTCCAGGATTCGGCCCCGCGCCTTTTCATTTCACCGAGGATGTAGTCGGCGAGGCTGCGATGGCGACTTTCGATGCGGTCTAAGCCGATGTCGTTGGCCAGCTTGATTGACGCGCGCAGTCCGCACAATGCTGGCACGTTGGAGCTGCCGATGCGCTGGAAGCGTTCGGCGCGGAGCTTGGGATCGTCCCAGCCTTCGGTGACGATGGTATTCCAGAGGCGGTCGATGACTTCGTCGCGCACGTAGAGGAAGCCGGTGCCTTTGGGCGCTTGCAGCCACTTGTGCGGGCTCGAAGTGTACATGTCGCAGCCGAGGTCGTGTAGGTTGAGGTGCATCATCCCGATCACGTGGGCGCCATCGACGGCTGAAAGGATTCCTTTCGAGCGGGCAAGCGCGCTTAGTTCTTTCGCGGGCAGCACGACGCCGGAGAACGTGGTGATGTGGCTGAAGAAGATGACGCGCGTGCGCGAGGTGATGGCGTCATTGAAGAGATTGAGGACCTGTGGGGCGTCTTTCACCGGGAGTGGGAGTGTGACTTTCTTCACCACGACGCCATAGCGCTTCGCCTTTAGGTTCCAGGGGTGCACGCCGCCGGGATGCTCCTGGTCGGTCATAAGCACTTCGTCGCCCGGTTTCATGTCGATGCCATTCGCGATGTAGCTGTTCGCTTCCGTGGCATTACGCAGCAGCGCGATCTCATCGCGATGGCAGCCCACGAAAGCGGCCAACGGGTCGCGAAACTCGTTCCACGAAGCGTATCCCCAGATGGGGTAGTCTTCAGGATCCTGCTGATCCATTCTCTCGGTGGTGGTGTAGCCGCCGAAAACTGCGCGCAGCACAGGCGCGGGGCTGGAGCCGACGGTGCCGTTGTTCAGGTAGATCTCGTCCTCAGGGATCAGGAATTGCTTGCGCAGTTCGGCCCAATAGGCGTCCTCGTTCTCGTCGAGCAGGGAATGGTCGGGGAGCGGCGGAATCTTTTCGAACTGCGCGAGCAGATTCCCGCGGAAGACGACGGAAGCGGCAAGTCCAGTGGTGGCGGTGGTAAGAAAGTGACGGCGATCCAGCATTGGGCCTCCGGTCTGCACGAACAACGGAAGGCGCTATGGTACGACTGGGGGGAGGAATCCTCAAGCGGAAGACCGAAATCGGCCTCTTGGACCGGTCCCTGCACCCCAGAGGCAAGCGTTCCGGAAAACCCCGCCTGGGAGGCCAGCGTCTAACTTGGGGGCAGAAGTTTGGGGTTGGAGTGTTCGGATGGGGCGTATAATGTCGGCAAGGGTAGTTTCGACGCTAAGGAGTTCGTATGAAATTGCGTTGGTGGGCAATCGCAGCAGCGTTAGCGGCGTTCAGCGCAGGGACCTGGACGTTGGCGCAAACACAGGGTCCTGGTCAAACTCAAACTCCGACTCAAACTCAACCTCCGGCTCACGACCCAGACAATGGCCAGCCAAAAGCCGGCGACGTGCAGAATGCGCCGCAACAGGCTCCGGCGGCGCTGCCGACCAAGGATGACGACCAGATCAAGCACGACGGTGGCAAAACCGACGTGGATGCGGTGGGGAACCGCGACGTGGGTTGCGGACGCGGCGTTGGCAACTGGTACAGCGTGGAGGGGCAGGTGTCACGGGGCCGCGTGTATGCGCAGCAGATTGAGGCGCAGATCAAGCTGGTAAACGATCCCGTGATCACGGAGTACGTGAACCGGATCGGCCAGAATCTGGTGCGCAACTCGGACGCGCAAGTGCCGTTCACCATCAAAGTGATCGACTCCGATGTGGTGAATGCCATGGCGCTTCCCGGCGGATTCTTCTATGTAAACTCGGGCCTGATCCTTGCGGCCGACGAAGAAGCCGAACTAGCGGGCGTAATGGCACATGAAATTAGCCATGTGGCCGCGTGCCACTACGCGCGCGAAATGACGCGCGCGCAATTGATGCAGCTTGCGACAATTCCGTTGATCTTCGTCGGAGGCGCGATTGGCTACGGAGCCTACGAGGCGTCGGGGCTGGCGATTCCCATGACTTTCCTAAAGTTCTCGCGCAACTTCGAGGCTCAGGCCGACTACCTCGGCATCCAGTACGCCTATCGCGCCGGGTACGACCCGTCGGGGTTGGTCTCGATGTTCGAAAAGCTGGCAGCGATGGAGAAGAAGAAGCCGGGGACGATCTCCAAAGCGTTTGAAACTCACCCGCCGACTGCGGATCGCATTGAGAAGTCACAGGAGGAAATCCGCAAGATACTGCCTTCCAAGGCGCAATACGTTGTGACCACCTCGGAGTTCGACGAGGTCAAGGCACGGCTGGCGGCGATCGAAAATCGCCACAAGGTAGTGGACCCGAAGGATGCCAACAAGCCCAGCTTGCGGCGAACCTCTGCCGGCAGCGACCCCAACACGGGTAACAGCCAGAGTGACGACGATCGTCCAACCCTGAAGCGGCGGGATGATTCGTCGAACTAGATGTGGAAGTAGTCGATTATCGAACCGGCGGCCAGGGCCGCCGGTTTCTTGTTTATAGTGCAAAAGGGAGCGGACAAACTGCGCGGCTTTGGGCCAACAGCCGGGCAACGCGTTACGGCATGCCACCGTTCCGCTTGCGCCCAAGACCCAACCCAGGTGTAGGAGGACGTTGGAGAGCCAAGGCGATGCAGGGGCGATTGGAAGCCCACCGCGATGGTCTTTCGCCGATTGCTTGATGATTTCCAGGCGTCGATGATTTTTCGGACGAAGAGTGGCCCGCCGCCGCTATTGGAAGCTTCGGCGTCGCGAGGTGCCGGCCGGTCGTTCCCTCACAGTCCGTCCCAACACGGCGATCTGTCACACACAGGTCTGTGACCTCCTTCATTTCCTTCATGGCCTCTTGTTGTCGAGGTGAGCTAGCCTGAGCTACTCTAGCTGTATAGCGTAAGCAGCAAGGAGCATCCTTTTCCATGCCAGATAAGACACTCACCATCACGGACAATCGTACCGGTAAGATATATACCGTCCCCATCGAAGATGGCACGATCCGGGCGATGGACCTGCGGCAGATCAAGACGGGTCCGGAAGATTTTGGGCTGATGACCTACGATCCGGCGTTCATGAACACAGCGTCGTGCCGCAGCAGCATCACTTTTATCGACGGCGACCGGGGAATCCTGCGCTATCGCGGATATCCCATCGAAGTGCTGGCCGAACGCTGTACCTTCCTGGAAGTCGCCTACCTGCTGCTGTTCGGAGAATTGCCCACCGGGACTGAATTGAAGAACTGGGTACACGACATCACCCACCACACCATGCTGCACGAGACGACGAAGAAGTTCATGGAGGGTTTTCGCTACGACTCTCACCCCATGGTGATGTTTGTGAGCACGGTAGCTGCCCTCTCCAGCGTGTATCCGGAGGCCCGGCGAGTGCACGATGCGGAAAATCGCTTGCTGCAGATCAAGCGGTTGATTGGCAAGGTGCCATCGATCGCGGGCATGTCGTACCGCTACAACGTTGGATTTCCTTACGTGTATCCGGACAATGACTTGAGCTACACCGAGAATTTCATGAATATGTTGTGGAGGGTGGTCGAGCCGAAGTATGTGGCCAATCCGGTCATCTCGCGCGCGCTCGACATCTTGTTCATTTTGCATGCGGACCATGAGCAAAACTGCGGCACCAACGCCATGCGCTCCGTGGGCAGCGCCCATACCGATCCTTACTTGTCCACGGCATCGGCGGCGTCGGCCCTGGCTGGACCCTTGCATGGCGGAGCCAATGAAGAAGTCCTGAAGATGCTCGATGAGATTGGCTCGAAAGACAACGTGCCGGCCTACATCAAGAGGGTGAAGGAAGGGCACGGCAAGCTGATGGGCTTCGGACATCGCGTTTACAAGAACTATGATCCGCGAGCGAAGATCATCAAATGGACGGCGGAGCAGGTTTTCCAGGTTACAGGACGCAATCCGAAACTGGACATGGCTCTGGAGTTGGAGCGCATCGCTCTCGAAGACGATTATTTCGTCAAGCGCAAGCTCTATCCCAATGTCGACTTCTATTCCGGAATCATGTACCAGGCCATGGGCTTTCCGCCGGAGATGTTCACGGTGCTGTTTGCCATCGCTCGCACGGCGGGATGGCTGGCGCAGTGGCAGGAGTTGATCACGGATCCGGAGCAGAAGATCACCCGCCCGCGGCAAATCTACACGGGGTACCAAGAGCGGGAGTTTATACCGATGGAAAAGAGGGCTGCGGCCGTTCCCGCTCGCTAGTTCGAGCCTGTATGGAAAGAAGCCCCCTATCCGCTTATGCGGCTTGTTTCGAGGCGAGTGCGGCCGCCGCGTACTCGCGCCTCTCTGCCGGTGAGGTAATGACCTTCATCTCCTGCCAGTCGTAGGGGAATTCTCTTCCACAATCCAGGCAAGCTACATAAGTTCCGGTCAATGCGCCGGCCTGCGGACGGCGTGCCGTTCCGCGAATGGTTACTGGAAAGCTGTACCGGGAGTGCCGGCAACCGAAAAGCACATCAATCAGTTTTGTTATCATGGAGCACCTTCCACACCTCGGATCGTTTCCTGGGTTGTTCTGAGCGTGCGGTGTTACTCGCGGTGTTACTCGCAATACGCAACCACTTAACAAGATTGGATTCATTCGGACGAGGAATGGTTTCGCATTCCTCGGTGTGAGATGTGACCATTGCGTTCCTGACCCTCCAAGTGATTCTCCGGAGGCAAGTTACGGTCAGGCGGGCAAACTTTTGTTTTGCCTTTTCCTACGATCGAAGCGAAGCCGGCTGTGACAACCGTCAGGCGCGAACGCGACCGATATCACACCCCTCTGAGGAAACCAGGGAAATGCACAGCAGGAACTGAGAATCCTACGCCAGATTTAGAGCCTTCTTGATGGTCCCGCGTTCTTTCTGAATCTTCTCCTGGAGAAGCGTGATGGCGTAGATGAGTTGCTCGGGACGCGGTGGGCATCCGGGAACATAAATATCGACGGGGATCACCTGATTGACGCTCTGCACCAGAGCATAGTTCTGGAACACCCCGCCGGAGGTGGCACACGCTCCCATCGAAATCACCCACTTCGGCTCCGGCATCTGCTCCCACAGCAGCCGGATCACCGGCGCCATCTTGTTCGACACGCGCCCGGCGATGATCATGAGATCGCTCTGCCGCGGCGATGGGCGAAACACCTCCGCCCCGAAGCGTGCAATATCAAAACGCGACGCCCCCATCGACATCATCTCGATGGCGCAGCAAGCCAGCCCGAACGTCATGGGCCAGATGGAGCCTTTGCGCATCCAGTTCACGGCCGAATCCAGAGTGGACAGCACCACCCCCTCCGGCGTGGGATTGCCGAAGGTCAGATCCTTGACCACCTTCTTCCCGTTCACGGTGTCGACGTAGGGGCCGAAATTCAGTTCGGAGGACATTGTATCTCCATTCTAGCGCAGACCCTGTGCCTACGACACTGTGGTTGAGTTCTGCCCAGTGTAAGCGGCCTTGGCTGGCGGCCATACCAAGAGTTCTGTCGCCCGACATTGATAATGTCCCCATGCGGCGACATTATAACAACGCACCCATTACGGGACAGTTCCCTACTGACCTGCAAGGAGTCACTCTGGAAGCGTACAACGAGGTCGCCGGTGGATTTCTTCGAGTCACCGTGGACGCTACCAAGCTGGTCTGTGAATATTTCGCGGTACCCTTTAGCGGCGCGGCACCCGCCACACCTTTTGAGTCATTCACATTGGACTGGAAGCAGAAGGTGATGACTGCTTCCTCGCCGAACTTCGCCCCCTGCGACAAGGCACAGGTTCCCACCCATCCCAAACGTCGCGGGGCCGGTACAATTCGGCAGGGCTGGCCGACAACGGGACCCACCTGGAACCGGCGTGCGGTGCTGTGAAACCGAGACGCCCGGCCATGTCATGGCGTGATGGGCGTTAGGCGACAATCGGAAGATAGCCCGCGTAGCGGCTTCGCTGTGCGGGCCATTTATTGCTCTATGCTTTAGGGTGGGCATCTCCTGGTTCACAACGCAATTCAGGGGTTCACCACGATCTTCCCAAACATTTGGCTCATCTCCAAATACTCGTGCGCGGCACGGAGTTCGCTGAGCGGGAGCACGCGGTCGACCACTGGCTTCAGCCGCCCGGCAAACACTTGCCGCAGCACTTCATGCAGTTCGCCCATGGTTCCCATGTAAGAGCCCAGCAGCGTCAACTGCCGCGCGAATAGATGCCGCAGATCGATGCCGACGTTCGGCCCCGTGGTCGCGCCGCAAGTCACCAGCATGCCGCTGCTCTTGAGGGACTTCACGCTCTCGTCCCAGGTGGCTGCGCCCACGTGCTCGACCACGATGTCGACGCCCTCTTTATTTGTGATCTTCCGCACTTCCTCGGAAATCTTTTGCTGGTAGTGATCGATGCCGTAGTCGGCGCCCAGTTCGCGGCCCTTGGCCAGCTTCGCTTCGTCCCCCGCAGTGGTAATCACGCGGCAGCGAAAGAGTTTGGCAATCTGAATCGCAGCGATGCCCACGCCGGAACCCGCCCCCAGCACCAGCACGGTCTGTCCCGGACGAATGCCGGCTCGTCCAACCAGCATGTGCCATGCGGTCACAAATACCAGTGGCACGCTGGCCGCCTGATTGAAATCGAGCGAGTCGGGAATCGGAATCACGTTCGCCGCCGGCGCCGCGATCAGTTCGCAATTGCCTCCGTCCACGCCATTGCCCAACACAGTAAATTCGCGGCACTGGTTCTGCAGCCCGGCAACACACTTCTCGCAATGTCCGCAGAAATGCATGGGCGCCAGCAGCACTCGTTGCCCCGCCTTGAATCCGCCCACGTACTCGCCCGATTCGACGACTTCGCCCGCAACGTCGCTGCCGAGAATGTGCGGAAGCTTCACTCCCGGCAGCCCCTTGCGCACCCACACATCCAGATGATTCAGCGAACACGCCCGCACGCGCACCAGCACCTGATCCTTGCGCGCTGCGGATCGGCGACGTCTTCATACGTCAAAACTTCCGGGCCACCAAATTGATGAATGCGGACTGCTTTCATAGGAGTGTCTTCCGAATGCCTGAAAGTAACACAAAACGGGTCGTGTTTGACTCCTCCTGTTAACCGACTGATAATCAAGGCTGCAGCTGCTTTCAGCCTCATGGATATCTACGAACAAATCGTCCAGCTTCGCGCGACAAGGACGCCGCGGCGCCGTGGCGACCATCGTGAACGTGCGCGGCTCGATCCCCTCCTTTAAGACAGCCAAGATGCTGGTGCGCGACGACGGCTCGATCGTCGGCACCATCGGAGGCGGTTGCGTCGAAGCCGACGTGTGGCAGGCAGCCCGCGAAGTCATGGAATCGGAAAAGCCACGAACCCTCACCTTCGACCTGAACCAAGATCCGAGGTACGACACCGGCCTGGTCTGCGGCGGCACGCTCGAAGTTTTCATCGAGCCCGTCTTACCTCCAGCATTACTTTATGTTTTCGGTGCAGGCCACATAGCGATAAACCTTTGCCAGGTCGCCGCCAACGCAGGCTTTGACCTCATCGTTACCGACGATCGAACCTCCTACGCCACTAAAGAACGCTTTCCAGCCGCTCGCGAAGTTCATGCGCTCGATTTCGCCGAAGCTACCCGCAAGCTCGACCCTAACGAGACTTCCTATATCGTTATTGTCACTCGCGGTCATCGCGACGACATGCGCGTCCTGCGCTGGGCGGTGCAGACTCGCGCCCGCTATGTCGGCATGATCGGCTCCAAGCGCAAGGTGATCGAGATCTTCAAGACGCTGCAGAAGGAAGGCGTGCCCGCGCATCTGTTTGACCGGGTTCACGCGCCCATCGGACTCGACATCGGCGCCATCACCCCTGAGGAGATTGCGGTTGCGATCACGGCAGAGTTGATTGCGATTCGCCGGCACGCTAGTGCTGGCCTGCCCCACATGAGCTGGTTCCGCTCCCAAGAGTCGCCGGCTGACGCGGAGGGTGCTCCGGATGCGCCTGCGGCACTCGATGAGCATGACTAAATTGTTGATTATTGATTTGTGATGGCTGATTGTGCGAGCCCTTATACCTTGCTTCTCTCCATCAATAATCAACCATCAAAATCAACAATTCTTCGCCATTCCCTGCTATCTTCGCAGCATGACCCGTGCCGTCAGCTTCGCCGGCCTGATCCTCGCCGCCGGAGACTCCTCGCGCATGGGTAGGGATAAGGCCTTGCTGCCGTGGCCTCCGGCAGCAGCCGGACAAGCGTCTTCCAGCGACACATTTCTTTCCGCGGCGATTCGCTCGCTTTCGGCGGCCACAGAGTTCGTTGTGGTGGTGGTCGGAAAGAATGAAGTGGCGCTGGCGCCGATTATTTATGCTCACGGGGCGTCTCTGGTGGTGAACCCAGACCCCGGTCGCGGCCAGTTCAGTTCGCTGCAACTCGGTCTGCACGAAGTGCTCAACCACGGACGCGACGCCGCCATGGTCACGCTGGTCGACCGCCCTCCGGTCAGTCCCGCGACCATCCGAATTCTGCACCATGCTTTCGAAACCGCCAATCAGAACATTTGGGCAGTCGTGCCTGAGTGTTCCGGCAAACACGGGCATCCCTACCTTGTAGGGCGCGAAATGATGGAAGCGTTTCTCCGCGTTCCGGCCACATCGATCGCCCGCGACATCGAACATGAGCATCAGGAGCACATCCAATATCTCAGTGTTGACGATCCTCTGGTCGCTTTGAATATCAACACTCCGGAGGACTACGCGGGGCTGCTGGCGCGCTCCTTCCAGAATTGATGATTGCTGATCAATGATTGGAATACCAACCCAGACGAATCTTGTTTTCAATCAACCATCAACCATCAGCGGTCAACAATGCTCTTCTGCAGCGATTCCGCAACCGTGAATTTGGAACCAAGATAAGCGCCTGATTCGATTCGTTTTCTGACCTTCCATCCTTCCAGACCTTAGGATTTGACGGCAACGCGAGGGGAGATTTGTGCAAACATCTTGTGGCTAAACACTGAGGATGTAATTGCACTCCTCTGACGTTGGCCGACATCGCCTATCCGAGCGAAGCTTCCATCGTCACGGGTTTGGCGACAGTACTTAAAGATCACCTCTCGGTAGCGGTGAACAGGGCGGCAAGTGACCTAGCGAGGCTCTCGAGCGCGGCTTCGTTTGGCAGTGTGACAGTGAGTCGCGGGCGGCCCTGCTCGTCGCGCTCCAGACACTCGGCGAGATGAGCTTTGAACTCGCTTGCCTTTTGCTCTGCACCGTTCGTTGGCTGACGCGGCGGGATCATTTCGCCGAGGAATGCGAATGCGGCAGCGACGAGTTGGCCTCCAGCCTCTGCCATACGCGAGCGGCGAGCGAGCCGCTCTGCCTCTTGCTGCTGGCGCTGCTTTTCCGTCTCGTCTACCGCGGCGTGTGCCCTCGCGCCGAGCAGCACCTCGAGGCGCCGCTTCAGCTCTTCGATGCCGGATGCGAGTGCGACCTCCCGCACATTAGATTCCATATCCAGCGCGGCGAGAGCCAGGTCATGTTTGGCCGAGAGCGTCGCCAGCAGCTTCTCCTCAATCGTCCCTTCCGTCACGAGCAAATAGACCTGCACCGGGTTCTTCTGCCCCATCCGGTGAGCGCGGGCGATGCGCTGCTCGAGAACGGCCGGATTCCACGGCAGATCGACATTAATGACGGTATTCGCCGCCTGGAGGTTGAGCCCCGTCGAGCCCGCGTTGGTGGCGAGGAACACGCGACAGGTCGGATCGCACTGAAACTGGTGCACCAGCTGCTGCCGCTTCTTCTGCGGGACGGATCCGTCCAACCTTACGGAATCGAGCTTGAGTCGCGTGATCTGCCGCTCGATCAAAGTGAGCATCGTTGTCCATTCGGAAAAGAGCAAGATCTTGCGATCGTCCTCCGCGGCCAGCTCTTCCAACAGCTCCTGCAGCCGCTCCAGCTTGCTCGAAAAGCCCGGAGCATGCTTGTCCACGAGAAAGGTGCTGTCCGCATTCATCCGGGCGAGCAGCAATGCTTTCTGCAGACGCAACAAGTCCATCTCCGAGATATACGACTTACGGACGATGGTGCTCACAATCTGCATCTGCGCGAGTTCGATGCCCGCCTGCTCATCCGTGGGTGCAATCCGCACAATTTCCGTCGTGCGCGCGGGCAAATCCTTCATCACCGCGCTGCGCGTCCGGCGCAACAGTACCGGCTTGAGTCTTTCGCGCAGCAGATTGAGATCCTTGTAACCCAGGATCTTGCCGTTCTCGTCGGTGACGCGGTGACGGTTGAAGAATCGAAATGCAGGCCCGAGACGTCGGTCGTCGATGAACTCGACGACGGAGAAAAGATCGTCGAGCCGATTCTCCAGCGGCGTGCCAGAGAGCACGAGCGCGAACGGCGAACGCAGGCTCTTGATGGTCTGAGCCGTCTTCGCTTCCCAGTTCTTGATGCGCTGGCCCTCATCCAGAACAATCAGATCCCACCTCACGCCTTCGATCGCGATAATGTCACGCAATACCTGCTCGTAGTTGCAGATGGTGAAAAAGCATTCGTTCCCGTACTGACTGCTCCGCCCCGCAGCGCTCCCTAACACGATCTGGCAATCGCGCCCTGAGAAGCGGAGAACCTCGCTGCGCCATTGGGCTTTCACGGACGCGGGGCAAACGACCAGGACTTTGCGGATGTCTGCTTCGCGCGCCAGCAGCTCCGCCATACCGATACCCTGAAGGGTCTTCCCGAGTCCCATGTCATCAGCCAGGATCGCGCGCCCAGCGTTTGCTGCGAAAGCGATGCCGTCCAGCTGATAGGGAAGGATCTCCACCTTCAGCAGCGTGGTGCGCAGTGGATGAGATTTCGGATTGCGCCGGATCTCGCCGACCTTTGCCGCGATGCGCTGCAGCAGCAGACGGGTCTGGATGTACTCCTCCGCATCGGGATAGACCGTCACGGCGACGTCGTGTGCCTCGAGTTGACGGATGCGGTTTAGCAGGTCCGGGAGATCGGTGATCGGCCTATCGCGGATCGGACGCACGATGCCGCTGGTCACGTCATCGAGGTGGGGCGGCAACAAGATACGCAATTCCAGCTCCTCCCCATAGGACAGATGCACACTGATGTCCCGGCGCCGATACGGTCGATTGCGTTGCGAGTCTGAGAATTGTCCTCGGACTTTTTCCAGCGCATGAAGGATATGCTTACAGGTGCCGAGCGTGTTCTTACGGAAATCCGGGCACGAGCAGTACGACTGTCCCGGCTGCCACCCTCGCAGAGCGACCCGGTACGACTTGCCAGAGGCCGCATTGGTCAATGTGTAGTCGGTCCAGATCTCCTGACTGTCGAGAGACGTGAGCCGCATTTTCTCGGTCCGGGCGCGCTCTGCCCGCTCCGCGAGCGCTTGCGCGACCAGCGCCTCCTCGCTCACGCTTTCAGCTGGGGCCCGCGCGGGTGGCGCTCCGGCCAGTCCCAGCGCGAGCTTCTCTTCCAGAATCAGAGAGAAGGCCGCCCCGGCGTGCTCACACGGCACCTCGCACGCGTCGCAGCGCCATTCGAGACGATGGCGGGCGGCCGGACTCAAGGTCAGCGTGACCGCCGCGCCGGCCAGAGTCAGCCGAAACATCTCCCGATCGAATTGGACCTGAGTGGTGAGGTCAATGTCGAATTTGCCGCCTGTGGCGATGAGGCGGTTGCCCTCGGGGCCGAGCAGCTTCGCCGCTCTGGTGAAAGTGAGTCGCGAAAGTCTGTCGAACAGCGTCAGCTCGGCACTCGGTTTCGTCAACATGAGGTATAGGGAGTCATAGGGTGATTATTCCTTTGGAGGTGCGAAATCCACCTCACAGCCGACGGCTTGCATTTCCGAGATCCGGCTCGGATCCACTATCTTTGCTTCCGACTCACCCGCGAAGAACGTCGTGATCCGGATGTTGCTCAGGGGGGTCTTGACGACGATATGGTGGGGACCGAACTTCATTACTCCCATCACCCGTTCGAGGGAATACGACTGCTGAGCGGCATGCCAAAGATCCCTGGCGAAGCCTGGTGATTGAATGTCTAATCCGGCCTGCGTGGCCAGCTCGTCGCCCACCCAAGTCCCGTCGCGCAGGCCTCCGGTCTGGCAGCGCTTGAGGCGGTCATGAATCGTGTTGAAAGACAGGATGGAGTCCGACAGCATGTCTGCCTGGACGCGCAGGTACTTTCGCCATATTTCCGCGTTAGCGGGCGAGAGTTCTTCGGGCCGGAATCGCAAGCCACGGAAACGAGTGGCCTGTCCGATGCCCCGATAAAGCGAGACCTCTCCGGCCGGGACGCTCGGCTGATCCTCCAGGGAGGCCCACTGGTAACTACCATGTTGAATGAGCAGGGAACCGGGTGTGTCGCGATAGTGGCGGACATGATGATAGGCCGCCATCGGCGTCCTCAACTCGTTGTCTGAAAAGAATCCGAACTGGCAGTATCTTTGCAGTGCCGATCCATCTCCTCTACGGGCATTTGCCCAGAAGTCGAAAAGGAAGCGTGCCCTGTCCTTGAGGCGACTGCCGAAGTAGCGATGCTCGCGCAAATTGACCTGCGGATTGAAGATTCCCGGGAGGATCCAGGTGTACTGGAAGAAGTAGTCCCTCGCCGGCGGCTTGGTGGGGCTGTAGGCCAGGGGTCCTTCTGCGGACAGCCACGGGACGAGGTATTCCGAATCGATGACGGTGGAGGTTGAAAAGCGAGACCGTGCAGCCATATGGAGCTTCATCCTGCACCGAGCAGCATTTGAATGGCACCGCGCGTTTCTGGGCTCAGACCGGAAAATTCATCCTCCGTGAGCAACCCCTGCGAGCGAATCTGGGCCAGCATCGTTAGTGCATGAGCGCGCCGCGGATTGTCGAAGAGACGCGCCATCTCCGGATCACGTTGTTGGAGAATCCTGAAGATTTGGAGGTAGCGCGCATGGTGACTCGTCGCGCCATCGTGCGAGACGCGGTCGATCTCGGCAAGAACACGCTCGCAGAAGCGTTCGAGCGCGAGCGGATGCACGCGCCGCAGCACTTTCCAATCAGGTTCCTTAATCTCCCGCATAGGGTTTCCGTGCGCTGGGGCAGTACAAGTGTAACGCGAGAAGCTGCGGCTTGTGGAGGTCCCCGGGACGCCCGTGTTGAAACTCTTTGATAATGTCCCCTCGCGGACTCATTAGAAACGTCCCCTTGAACTGAGTCCCCCAGCCAAGGAGTCTTGTTGAAGAGGACGGCGACAGCGCTCGTGACCTGCAGCGAGTGGAGGTGATGGGACGAGTTGCCCAAGAGGGACTGAAGTTGGTGGATGCAGCAGCCACGCTGCAGTTGAGTATCGCAAGGTGAAGCGTATGTGGCGACGTTATCGGCAGGTGGGCAGGCAGGGAATGAAGCACGCCCATGCGGGTTCAGAGGAAGAGCGATTCGGCCCGACCTTAGCCGCCGAGCACTTGGCTGATGAAGACGGGATTGTGGTCGATCACGAGACGTTGCGCCGCTGGATGTTGGCGGAGCACCTCTGGAGTCGGCGGAAAGGGAAGAAGCACGGCCAAACGTAGGGAGCGCAAGGAGTACTTTGGCGAGCTGGTGCAGCTGGATGGGCCGAAGTCGAAATGAAGCTGAACGATGCTCTTGCCAGGAATTTGTCATGTGGTTATACTCTGGGTATGAAGACGGCAATTTCCATTCCTAATGAGCTGTTTGATGGAGCGGAACGTCTTGCCCGACGTACGCGCAGGTCGCGGAGCCGGCTCTTCACTGATGCCTTGCGCGAATATCTGGCCCGCCACGCACCGGACAAAGTCACCGAGTCCATGGACCAAGCAATCATGGAAGTCGGCGAGGGAAAGGACGAGTTCGTTTCCTCCCTAGCTCGCCGTAGGCTAGCGCGAACCGAGTGGTGATCTCTCAGGGTGAGATTTGGTGGGCGGACCTGCCAGTAGCCACCGGCTCCGGGCCTGGGTTTCGGCGACCCGTGGTTGTCGTTCAAAGCGATGCCCTTAATCAGAGCCGCATCTCTACGGCCACTTGCGTTCCACTGACCAGCAATTTGAAGTGGGCGCTAGCACCGGGCAATGTGAGCTTGTCCGCGCGGGTTACTGGATTGCCGAAAGATTCCGTCGCGAACGTTTCGCAAATCATTTCCTTAGACAAGTCCCTTCTGAGTGAACGCGTCAGCAAGCTGCCACGTCATAAGTTGGAATTGCTCTTTTCGGGAATCGAGCTAGTCCTTGGCCAATAGCCCTCGTAGCCGACCCAGCTAAGTGCGACTTGCTTCCCGCATTCCGGGCAATCGCCTCGACAATATCGGGCGCCTGGCACAACCGTTAGGATCCCAGATGTAGTCGCTGAAGCTAAAGCCGGGTGAAAATGAAATTGCCCCCCTGGTGCGTTACCCGGGGTTCGCATTTCTTGACCTTGACTCGATTGTAAATTGCTGACAACAAAATGGTCGGGGAGAGAGGATTTGAACCTCCGACCCCTGGTCCGAGGCGCGGGCGCACGAGAGAGCTTCCCGGAGCTCTTCTGCCCGCCAATTGCCTGTTTCCCTCGAAGCACGTTATCGTGGATAGATGAACGCCACAGGGGCAGAAGCATTTCTCCCGGTTACCAACGAGTTTCTCGACTCGATCCTGGGTCTTGACTTGCGCGTCGCCGCATTTGATTGCGATGGCACGCTGTGGTCGGGCGATGCCGGAGAGCGCTTCTTCGATTGGGAACTGAGAGAGGGAAGCATTGTTCCGGGCGCGCTGGATCGGCCTCTGCGAGAGCGTCACGCCGCCTACAAGCGCGGCGAGGTCGATGAAACCACGATGTGCGGCGAAATGGTGACGCTGCACCAGGGCATCTCAGAGTCGAAGCTGGTGGACGCCGCGGTCCGCTTCTTCGATCAGTTCTTCGTCGCGCAGATCTTTCCCGACATGCGCGAACTTGTCCGCCGCCTGCAGGAAAACGGCTGCGAGGTCTGGGCCGTCTCATCTTCAAACGAATGGGTGATCCGCGCCGCGATGAAGCATTTCGCAATACCGGAGAACCGCATCCTTGCGGCTAAGGCAGAACTCGATGGTGGCATCGTCACCGAGCATCTGATCCGCATTCCCTCGGGCTCTGGCAAACCGCAGGCGCTGCGCGAAGTCGTCAAGAAGGAGATCGAGGCCGCTTTCGGCAATTCGCGATGGGATGCGGAGATGCTGGCGATGGCGAAACATGCCTTCGCGGTCAATCCGAACCCGGACCTCGAGTGCATTGCCCGGGAAAAAGGCTGGGGGATTTATTTTCCCGAGGGCACTCGTCGGTGCACTTGAGTTTGCCGTCGGGAGGCCGCCGTTTACAATTAGGCTGGCAAATGTATTCCGCGCAGTTACTTGATCATTTCCAGAATCCGCGCAATGCCGGAGAGATTGCCGGCGCGGACGCCATGGCAGAAATTGAAAACCCCGCATGCGGGGACGTCTTGCGGCTAAGCCTGAAAGCCAGCGCAGGGCGGATTACCCAGGCGCGGTTCAAGGCCAAGGGATGCGTGGCGGCGATTGCCTGCGGCTCGGCCTTGACGGAATTGGTAATGGGGAAGATGCTCAATGAAGCTCGGGACTTGCGGCGCCAGGACGTGATTACCGCCGTCGGCAGACTACCCCCAGCCTCGACCCACGCCGCGCAACTGGCGGTGGACGCGCTTTCGGCGGCCCTAAGCCAGATCAAGCCGTAGTTTGAGATTCATGCCGTCCTCCCACACGCCGCGCCGCATCGTCAGCCTGCAGCCCAGCGCGACGGTCATCCTTGCCGCCGTTGGCGAACTTGACCGGGTGGTCGCGTGCACGAAGTATTGCGCGGATGTGGTTCCTGAACTCGCATTGCGGCACCGTATCATCCTTGCCGACGCCTGGCCTGCCGACGCCGACCAGATTGTTGCCGCCCAGCCCGACCTCGTCATTGCATCGCTGCCTTACCAGGAGAAAGCGGTCATCGAAATACTCAAGTCGGGAGCCCGTTTCTTGGGGCTTGCACCCAAGAGTCTCGCCGACATTTATCTCGACATCGCTACCATCGCGGGCATGGTGGGGGCAAGCGATCGCGGCCAAAGGGTGATCGCCCGTATGCAGCAGCAGATCGAACAAGTCAGCACTCGCACCGCGGGGTTGCCTCGTCCGAGAGTGTTCTGCGAAGAATGGGGCAAGCCGCTGATTGCGTCGCAAGCCTGGGTCGCGGAACTGGTGGAAGCCGCTGGAGGTGAGTTCGTGGGCGCACCGGGGCGGCAAATTTCCGCAGAAGACGTGACCCGCATGGATCCAGATATCGTGGTCGTGGCCTGGTGTGGAGCGGGCGACCGCGTGCCGCTGGAGAAAATTGTCCGCGAGCGCAAGTGGCAGGGATCTCGCGCCGCTCGCACTTCCCGGGTCTACTGCATTCGCGACGAGCATCTCAACACGCCCGCTCCAACGCTTCTCCGCGGTCTCGATGCACTGGCGTCTGCCATTCATCCCGAACTGTTTAGAGGCACGGAAGGAATCCGCCAGATTACCTCGGTTCCGTCTTCCACAGCCGTGGATCTCCCACTCTGAGTTAAGATTCTGGTCATGCCCGTCACCACCAGAATCGAAGAGGTTCGCAACGAAATTGCGGCGCTCGCTCTATCGGCACCGACGGCCAAAGATCTAATGCAAGGCGTCTGCCGGCTGTTGCACGAGCGCATGCTGAAGTACAACTGGGTTGGCTTTTACATGCTCGAGCCCGGCGCCCAACCGCCGGCGCTGGTGCTTGACGCCTTCCTCGGCGCTATGACTCCGCACACGCGAATTCCGCTCAACCAGGGCATTTGCGGGGCTGCCGCCTCCAGCGGCAAGACGGTCGTGGTGGACGACGTCAGCAAAGATCCCCGCTACCTAGCCTGTTCCCTGGAGACGAAGTCCGAAATTGTTGTGCCTATTTTTGTGAAGAAGCAAGTCGTCGGCGAACTCGACATCGATAGCCATTTCCCCGCCGCGTTCGGAATCGAAGACCAGAAACTCGTCCAGTACTGCGCCGAGGTGGTAGGGAAAAGGCTGGAGTAGTCGCAGTGAAAGTCGAAAAGGACAAGGTCGGCGCGCCCAGACGGTGGTACTCGACCTCTGCTTCCAAATTATGAAAAGGGTCGTCGCAGCCGTGATCGAGAAGAATGGCAAGCTGCTGGTCTGCCAACGCACGCGACATCAGACCATGCCGCTCAAGTGGGAGTTCCCCGGGGGAAAAATTGAAGACGGCGAACAGCCTCGCGACGCGCTGCGCCGGGAGCTGGAAGAAGAATTGGGAATCCAGGCCAGGATCGGCGACGAGATTGCCCGCCTGCAGCACACCTACCCGAATGGCGCCGTGGTTGAGCTGCGGTTCTTCCTTGTGCGCGAATACCACGGCGAAATTGAGAACCGCATCTTCCGCGATGTGCAGTGGTCGGCTGCCAAGGACCTACCTTCCTATGATTTTCTTGAAGCGGATGCTTCCCTGGTGAAGGATTTAGCTGCGGGAAGACTTACGTAACCCTAAACCTCTTAGCTGTTTTCTGTGTCTTCTATCATTATTCGTTATCTTGTTCCCCAGCTTTCAAATTGTAATGGTAGTGATCACCACCAACACCCGGCACCGGACCTGGGCTATCCAGACAGCCTACCGTAAGCGCCCTGCTTAGATGTCCCTCTGTCCCTCACTCGCGTGGGGAGGTTGCGGGGGCCGTGAGTTTCCTAGAACTAGGCACGATAAACATCCAGGCCTAACGATTCCCACATTAGCGCGAGGATTGTGTGGAAGGAAGGTTAGATGTCACAAGAGGAAGAATGTAATTGTGGGAAACGGCTTTTCACCGCAGAGGCACCCTTCGGCTGCGCTCAAGGGCAGGCTCCGGCACAGAGAAACAAGAAACAATCAGAGATTTCTCTGTGCCTCCGTGGTGAGAGTTTGAACGGCAGCCCTCTAACCTCCGCCTCGCAACGTCCAGAACCACGCAATCGTTAGACCGATCATTACGACCGTAGTCACCCAGGCCACGGCGTTGAACAAGCGGGTGTTCACGTATTCGCCCATGAGCTCTTTCTTGTTGATCAGCAGCAACATGAAAATCAGTACGAAGGGCAGCACCACGCCGTTCACCACCTGCGACAAGACTGCTATCTTTACCAGCGGCAGGCCGGGTATTAGAAGGACGGCCCCGCCGGCGACGATCAGCAGCGTATAGAGCCAGTAGAAGACCGGAGCCTCGCCGAACTTTTTGTCTACGCCGGATTCGAAGCCCAGGCCTTCGCATACCGTGTATGCGGTGGAAAGCGGCAGAATCGAGGCCGCAAAAAGGGAGGCGTTAAACAGTCCTACAGCGAATAGGATGTAAGCGTACTGCCCAGCCAGCGGCTTCAAAGCTTGGGCTGCATCGGCTGCGTACTTGATGTCACGGTATCCGTGCACATACAGCGTCGCTGCGCAGGCCACGATGATGAACCACGCCACCACGTCCGTAAAAATGCAGCCCGTGATCACGTCCCAGCGCGAAGCCCGAAGCCCCCGCCGGCTTACACCCTTTTCCACAATCGAGGACTGCAGATAGAACTGCATCCAGGGCGCAATCGTTGTCCCCACCACTCCAATCACCATGTACAAGTACGCCTGCTCGCGAAACCTAGCCCACTCGGGCGGCTTGAAGGTTGCGATGGTTGCGACTTTCCATGCCGGATGCGCCAGTGCCCCGGCGAAGATGTAAGTGATATAGAAGAACGACGCTGCCAGGAAGACCTTTTCCACGCTTTTGTATTGACCTTTCACCACAATCAGCCAAACGATCAGACCGCAAACCGGCACGGTCACATAGCGCGAAAGCCCGAATAATTCTAGGCTGGTGGCGATGCCGATAAATTCCGTCACCACGTTGCCGAAGTTCGTGATCAGAATGCCCAGCATCATCAGAAAAGTGATGCGGAGCCCGAACTCTTCGCGGATCAGGTCGCTCAACCCCTTGCCGGTCACGGCTCCCATGCGGGCGCTCATCTCCTGCACCACGATTAGGGCCAGGGTGACCGGGATCATGGTCCACAACAAAAGAAATCCGTACTGCGCCCCGGCCTGCGAATAGGTCAGGATGCCGCCGGCATCGTTGTCGACGTTCGCCGTAATGATCCCCGGTCCCACCACCGCCAGGAACAGCAGGGTCCGGCCTCTCCAGCGTTTCCAAAGTCTCATGCGCGCATATCGCCGACATAAGAATTAAAAAACCCGGGACGGGCCTGCGCTCTGCGCTGCGCGGCGCGCAGTCCGGCTCAAGGCCGCATCAGGATACATGGATTGGCCTTGCGAGGGATAGATGAAAATGAGGAATTCAGGGAGAAAAGAATCGGAACTGCAAACAGTTTAAGATGTTTCCGGGCCCAGACGCGGGCCAAGAATAATACGGATGACCAAAAACTCCGCGCGCGCCTTCTACCTGTGGATTGCCTTCGTCGTTGTCCTGCTTGACCGCTGGACGAAGCACATCGTGGCGAAACGCATCTCGCCTTATGCTCACATCCAGGTCATCCCTGGCTTTTTTCGCCTCACCCATACCGAGAACACCGGCGCGGCCTTCAGCCTGTTCGCCGATTCAACCGGGCCCTGGAAGACTGGCTTGCTGATTGCGTTTTCGGTGATCGCGTTGGTGGTGGTTTCGGTGTTGCTTTGGAAAAATCACCATGCTCAAGTGGTCAGCGGCATTGGCTTGGCGCTGATTATGGGAGGAGCGGTGGGAAATCTGTGGGACCGACTGGTTCGCGGGCGCGTGGTCGACTTTCTGCTGTTCTACGTGAAGCGGTACCAGTGGCCGGTTTTCAATCTGGCGGACAGCGCTATCGTGGTAGGCGCGGGATTACTGGTGCTGGAGATTCTGTTTCACAAATCGAGTAGCCACGAAGAGTCGCGGCCAGACTGAACCCAAATCTTTACCTACCGCTTCTTAGTTAGGACGGCGGCAGAAGTCCGTGCTCCTACGGAGTCTCGTAAAGCTGCTTGTACACGCTGGCGTTGCGCAGGATTGCCTGCACATACTCGCGCGTCTCGGTGAAGGGGATCGATTCGACGAACTCCTGCGGGTCGCGATATTTGCCCTGGCTTAGCCAGTCTTCGACGCGGTCTGATCCTGCGTTGTAGGCGGCCAGCGCGTATTCGAATGATCCGCCGAACTTGTCGACCATGCCGCGGAAATAGCGCGTGCCCAGTTGCAGATTCACTGCGGGTGTGTACAACTGGTTGGCGTTATAGTGCTGCAGCTTCACTTCCTTGGCCACTTGTTTGCCGGTCTTGGGCAACAACTGCATCAGGCCAACCGCATTGGCCCGCGAAACCGCGTTGGGATTGAACTCAGACTCCTGCCGGATGAGTGACGCCACAAGATAGGGATCCAGCCCATTCGCCGCGGAAGAGCGCTTCAGGTCGCTCCAGTAAGCTTTGGGAAAGAGCGCCTCCCAGTATTTTCGCGGCAGATCGGGAATGTCGAGGGCGAAATAGTTGGGCGCGGAATGCTTCATGACCTCGATGGCTTGGTCGTAATGCCCGGTCTCGTCATAGAGCTGCGCGGTTTCTGCCGGGCCCCAACTGCCACCGTCGACCGCGGCGGCGGCCTGCAATTCGCGTACGGCAAAATCGACGAGTCCGCCGTTTCCAAGAAGCTCCGCTTTCTGCACGTGCAGCTCATCCCGCGGCGGTTCCGAAGCCGTGACTTTGGCGCCGCTGTCGAGGGGAGGCACGCGATCGAGCAAGGCATATTGTGTTGTTGCATCGACTGCCGCCGGAGGGAAAAGCTTCATCCTTTGCCGTCCCAGCTCGGCGTAATAGAAATTGCGATAGCGATCGGAGAGCTTCTGATAGAACGCCCGGGCCATGATGGGCTGGTTGTCTTCCTCGGCCAGACGAGCGCGCCAGTAGAGAGCGGGAGGGGTTTCCGCGCCGGAAGGATACAGGGCAATCTGTTCCTCGAAAGCCTTTTTGGCTTCCTCGGTACGTCCCTGCCGGAAGGTCAGCCAGGCTGCTTTCCAATGTCCGTACGAAGCCCGCGCGCCGTTGGGAAAGCGCTGCTGGATTTCACGAAATGTGTCGAGCGCCTGATCGTACTCGCGATGAACAAGATGCAGATTGGCCGCGGAGAGCAGCGCCTGCTCCAGCCAGGGACTGGTTGGAGCCGCATGGCGCAGATCATCTACGGTGCGGTAGAAGGCGTCGTTGTCGTTGGCGGCCCAGGCTATTTGACCCAGCAGATAGAGACGCTGCGCGTTTAGTTCGCCGCTCTCACCACCCAGCAAAGCGAGCACTAACTTGGCGTCATGGTTCTTGCCGTTGCGATGAAGAGCCTCCGCCAAGGCAAGTTGGAGGGAAGGCTTATCGTTAGCGCTGGCCGCGTTCACCAGACTGCGATATTCGTCGGCCGCTTCGCCATAGCGCTTCCGGTTCATCAATGCGTCGGCCCGCATTTTCCGCTGCGCCACAGTTGGAGGGGGTGTGGACGGCAGCTTCTTCAACTCGGCATAGGCCGCATCGGCTTCGGCGCTGGCCGGCATTGTGTAATAGATGTTTTCCAGCGTTTCAGCGGCCTTCGCGGTCTGGCTCGAGGCTGCGTATGCCCGTCCCAGGGCAAATTCCAAGTCCGAGCGCATGGGTAAGCGCATCGGCTCCAATAAACTGACCGCTTCCGCCGCTTGCCCTTCGAGCAGGAGCGCGTCCGCATAGTTGACGGCGGCGTCGCGTACCAGCAGCGAATCCGGATGAGCTTTGGCAAAACCCGCCAGGTTTGACACGGCTTCTGCGGTGCGCCCAGTCTGCAGGTAGGAGGTTCCGAGATAGTAAGCGACGTAATCGCCCAAGTCTCCCGCGTGAACCTTGGCCCGATTCAGCGGGTCGATCGCTTTGGCATAGTCTCGATCGAGCACGCGGGCGTAGCCCACTACCAGCCACGCCAGCGCGCCCGCATCTTCCTTGGCATGAGACCGGGCATATGCTTCAACCCCGGTGTAGGCCGGCAGTGAGCGATCCTGCAGAAGCTGTTGCGCCATGGGACGCAAACTGGCCGAAGCCACAAATGCCTGCCGCATGCGCTGGACACGCGGAGAAATGGTCCGGTGCTTCCGGGTGCTGGCGGGGTGATGCGTGCCAGCGCTGGACGCAGGCTTATTGCCGGCAGGTGCTGTGCTGGTTTGAGTCTTGCCTGGATGGCTGGGCTTGCTGCGGGGTTTACTGCTGCTTGCGGTACCTTGAACAGCCGGCTTCGGCGGAGACGTGGCGGCCTGGCTTTGAGGGGAACTAGACGCAGATTGTGGCAAGGGCTCTGCCGACACAAGCAGAGCGCCAAAGCAGCCGCAGAGAGCGGCGGCCATGACGACCCACCATTTCATCGAACCTAATCGCGCTGCACCCGATGGCACTCGTTTGCTTTCGCGGAGATGGCTACTGCCAGAGCTTCTACTGTCAAATTATGCCGCCAAATCTAGCGGCGGAAATTAGAACCCATGATGGCGATATCATCTTCGGCCAGACTACGCAGCAGTTCGTTATGAAAGTAGTCACCGGTCGCCGCTGCCGTGCTGCCATAGCGCTTCTGAAACGTTCCGTGGCTCTTGTCGATGTCTTCCTTCAGGCGGTCGTACAGATCCTTGTTGCGCCGGCCCTCGGCAACTTTCGCCTGGTTATAGAGCTTGATTTCATCCACCAGCAGGCGCGCGAAGCGTTGCGCTTTGCGATGGACGTCGGCATCTTCCGGCGAGAGTCCAGCCCAGGGATCCGTAGCTGCGGCTGGCGCTGCGGCCGCGCCGGCCGCATGCGCCGAAGCCACTTCTACTACCTCGGCCGCAGGTTCGGGATCGGGTGTAAGGCTTGCGGGTACGGGCTTGGGCGCATGGGCAGCGAAGGGATCGGAAAACGAAGAAACCGCTTGCATGGACGCAGGTGCGCTCTCAACCCGGCTCGCCGCGGTGCTGTCTTCTTTTGCGGCTGCCTGTTTGCGGAGGGATGTTACTTCCAGCCACGCGCTAGTTGCCATGACCAGCAATTCCAGGGCGGCGGAGTCCAGATTGCCGTTGCCCCCTCCGTCGGCGTAAACCAGGGCTGCCACCTTGTCCTTGAGCACCAGGGGCAATACCAGCACCTGCTCGTGGGCTGGACCGCCGAAGTGCTCGACGAATCGCCGGTCCATCTCGGCGATATTGCCCGGACTTGCCGTTCGATTCTGGTAAGCGTGTGCCACCGGTCCGGTATTCAGATCAAGCGGGAAATCCTTGGCGGTTTCCTCGTCGCTGAAGCCGCGAGATTGCCATCCTGACGCGGCTCCCGCCTTCACCACGAAAAGCGCGATGCGCGAGCAGTGTGCACTGCCGGCATCCAGGAGAGCGCGCAGAATTTCTTTTTGGGTTGAGCCCGCATGAATATTGGCTACGGCCTGAACCAGAGTGTTCGAATTTTTGTGCGCCGAGGCTGGTGCGGCGCTCACTGCAGCCGGCAACGCTTCCAGCACTTGCTGCACAATCTGCGCCTGCAATTGTGAGATCTGCCTCGCCAGGGCCTGCGTCACGGCGCGCTCGATTGTCTGCCGGACGTCGCTCTGCCCGATCACTGTCTGCTGCGCCTCGTTCTGTTTCTCGTTCTGTTTCGCCATGCCGTTCTGGTCCGCCATCATTAGGAGAAGCTTATCCCCTCGAAGCCCATCCGGTAAACCGGCCGGAGTTAAGCCCTAAGTGCTGATTATACGGCACTTGTGAGACCGCCCCAGAGTACGCAAGGACGTGTTCGACCGCGTACCCTCCGCGTGCTTGACTCTATCGCAAATCTCATTCCGATCAAAGCTCGATCATACGATTCGAGAATTGCTCATCTTGACACCCGGTGAAAATGCCCCCGTGCAGCCGGATTGGGCAAACCTGCTCGTTACCAAGTAGAATAAGAATTCGCTTTCCAGTGCCGCGGTTCGTTACCGCAAAATACTGCATCGCCAAGAGAATGGGAGCCATCCAAAACAAGCTAGAGGGGCCTGTTACTGATGAACTGACCCTGGTACAGGCGGCCAAGCGGGGCGACGACTCGGCTTTCGAAGAGTTGGTCCGGCGCTATGACCGCAATGTCTTTCGGATCGCGCAACACATCACGCAGAACCGCGAAGATGCGGAAGATGTGGTGCAGGAAGCGTTCTTGAAGGCGTACAGCAACCTGGCGAAGTTTCAGGAGCAGTCCAAGTTTTACACCTGGCTGGTGCGCATCGCCGTCAACGAAGCGTTGATGAAGTTGCGCCGCAAGAAGCCGGAGCGTACGGTCTCACTCGACGAGGACATAAAAACTGAAGACGATTCTCTTCCGCGAGAGATTGCGGATTGGAGTCCCAATCCAGAGCAGCAGTACACGCAGGCAGAGTTGCGTGAGATTTTGAGTAAAACGATCCAGGGCCTTCCCCCTGGCTTTCGGACCGTGTTTGTGCTGAGAGACGTGGAAGGACTTTCGACCGAGGAAACTGCGGCGGCGCTGGAGTTGAGCGTGCCCGCGGTGAAGTCGCGGCTGTTGCGGGCACGCCTGCAGCTTCGCGAGCGCTTGGGGAGGTTCTTCCAAACACGCGTCAGTGGAGATGGCGATAAGTGAAATGCTCTGAGTTTCTGCACGAGCTGACAAATTATTTGGATGGGATGCTCGACGAGCCTACCAAAGTCGAGTTGGAGAACCATCTTTCCTGGTGCCACAACTGCTACGTGGTTTGTGACACCACCAAGAAGACGATTGAGATCTATCGCGACTCCCAGCTCTACGAACTGCCTGACGACCTGCGCTCGCGTCTCCGTTCAGCCATCATGACCAAGTGCCAGCAACACAAACGGCGCGGCCCTGAGAGCGTGTGAGTTGGCGAGCCGAGCCTTGAATGGGTAGCAGCCCTGCACCCCGCTTGCCCTATCGCTTATAATTGATTCCGCGCCGCCCTGGGGTGTTGTATGCCGCATTCTCGGAGTACTAGCGTCCTCCTGCTCCTGTTCCTTCTTTCTTTCGCTCCACTTCTGGTTTGCGGTCAGGCCGGCGGCGTGGCGCAAACCCAGAATCCAGCAGCCGCCTCGTCGTCTAAAACATCGAGCGATCAAACCCTGGCACCGGCAGTGGATCCTATTTCTCCTAATGCCCAGCGTATCTCCAAGCAGAGTCGCTATGAAATCATCCGCGACTTTGAAACCCAGCTCGTGTATGCGCGGACGGCCTTCCCGATGGGCAGGAAAGGGCTACAGTTGAAGGAAGGCGTGATCACGCCTAACGGCGAAGAACTGAGGCAGGTGCTTACCCTTTGGGGCCCGGCGGTAAAGCCGGGCGATCCGGCGCATATCTCACTGGTGCAGATCAAGGACGACCACATTCATTTCGAGATCAATGGCGGCCCCGTACACCGGAAGAAATGGTATCAGCGGGTGGAGGTTTCGGGGACGTACGGCACTCCGGTTACGGGTGGGCCGGATGAGCCTCAAGCCAACCCGCACGGTTCGTTCGTGGACCTTTATTTCGGCAAGTATGTTCCGGAGATGACGGCGCAGCAGTTGCGGGTATTGCTTTATCCAGTGCTCGACTTCAATGCCCGTAATAAAGAGCAAGCCTACCTGGACACCATGCCTCCCAAGGTCAAGGAGGCGATCCAGGCCCATCATGTGCTGGTGGGGATGAATCAGGAAATGGTGATGCACGCCAAAGGCAAGCCGCCAAGGAAGGTGCGGGAGCGGGACGGTGCGACAGAGTACGAAGAATGGATTTATGGCGAACCTCCGGCGGATGTCGATTTCGTGCGCTTCGTGGGAGAAGAAGTGGTGCGCGTGGAGACCATGAAGGTGAGCGGCGAGAAGATCGTGCGCACGGAGAAAGAAGTCATATTGCAGCCCTCGGATAAAGACAAGGAGAAAGAGGCGAAGAAAGAGCCGACGGAGCGTCCGGCGAATGCGCCGAGTTTGCGGCGGCCAGGCGAAGACTCACAAGACGTGCCCAAGCCGGCGAACGGTCAGTCGCCAGTGCCTCCGATGCTGCCACCAGACTTGCCCCCGCCTGCTGGCGGACCAGGGGAGATCGTCACGACGCGATAACATCGGGAATGCCCTTAGCCCAAAGAGAAGGCCGCAGGCTAGGGAAAAATCCCGCTCCCTTTTATTTTCCCGCAAGACAGAAGCGCGCACGCGCTGTCGCGTGGCGACGGTGACCCCGCGTCGGCGAACGAGAAGGCCAAGGCCAGGTTCGGATATCGCCATCGACGTCCGCGTAAGGATAGACAAAATAGTTCAGCGGCTTATCCTGTTGCGGAGGGTTCAAGCGCAGATCGCGGCCCATGCTGAATGGCAGGTGGTTCCCGTCGTTCCCGTCTTGTCCTCCCTGCGGATCGGTGGCTACGGTAGAATCGACAGCATGCATGTCGTCATCCGATGCCGCGACTTGCGGAAGACCTACGATGGCAAGGTCGAGGCCGTGCGCGGGTTGAACCTCGAGATCCAAACCGGCGAATGCTTCGGTCTGCTGGGGCCGAACGGTGCCGGGAAGACTACGACCATTGAGATTCTTGAGGGCTTGCTGGAGCCCACTTCGGGCGAAGTCTCGATTCTCGGCCACAGCTGGTCCGAGAACGCGCGCGAGATGCGGGAGTGGCTGGGGATTTCTCTGCAAGAGACGCGGCTTTCCGAAAAGCTCACGGTGCGCGAAACCGTTGAACTGTTTGCCAGCTTCTATCGTGAGCCGCGATCATGTGACGAAGTGCTTGAAGAGTTGCAGCTTACGGAGAAGGCCGATGCGTGGGTGGGAAAACTTTCCGGCGGGCAGAGGCAGCGGCTGGCAGTGGCGACGGCTCTGGTGTGCAATCCGAAGATTCTTTTCCTGGATGAGCCGACCACGGGACTCGATCCGCAGAGCCGGCGGCAGTTGTGGGACATTGTTCGTGAGTTTCAGCGCGCTGGCGGGACCGTACTGCTGACCACGCATTACATGGATGAGGCGGAGCGGCTGTGCGACCGGTTGGCGATTGTCGATCACGGGCAGATCATCGCCGAGGGCTCGCCCGCGGACTTGATCGAGCGCTTGGGTGGGCATCACGTGGTGGAGTTTGCGGTCAGCGGGAATTCTGACGGCGCGGCACTGGAGGCATGGCGCGCGCTGCCCAGCGTGGAATCGGTGCGCGAAGATGACGGCATGGTGGCGCTGAGCGTGAAGGAGCCGCATCTAACCATTCCAGCACTGCTCGATGAGGTCGGGAAGCGGGGAAGCGTGTTGCAGCATCTGACCACGCGACAAGCCAGTCTGGAAGATGTGTTTGTGCGGCTGACCGGACGGCATTTGCGGGAAGAGTGACGTAAGGGGAAAGGATAGACACGACTTGTGACCGCATACTTTCGCTACCTCGTTGTTCTGGTTGTAACGGCGTCTACGGTCCTGGGGGCGCAGTATGGCTTCACACAGGCGGCGGCGGACCCGCCGACCGGATTTCCTCCATTGGACCAGTGGAAGAACGCGATTGTCGCGGGAGACGCGGCGGGGTTGAAAGCCCTCTACAGCGCCGATCCGGCGGCGCAGGTGCAGGCTAACGGAGTCGCGGCCAGCGCCGATGCGGACGTGAGTTTCTGGCTGGGTCTGAAAGCGCGCAGCCTGAAACTGGAAATCGTCCGAATGACGGAGCGGCCCGGCGGCGAGAGCGTCATCTTTAAAGCCGAAGTGCAGACGGGTCTGCCGAATGGCGAGACCGAGAGCGTGACCGACGCCCAGGGATGGCGCAAGCAAGGAGATCAGTGGCGGATGGTAGGGGCCGAAAGGACCGACGCTCCTCATCTGAAACAGCCGTCGGACATGAAGCAGGATCTCTACCCCGCGAATGCGGACGCGCTCGCTGAGATCAAAGGGGCGGAAGAAAAGGCCGCGAAAGAACGTAAGCGCATCTTGCTGGTTTTTGGCGCGAACTGGTGTTACGACTGCCACGTGCTGGACCTGGCGTTTCATCGGCCCGATTTCGCGTCGGCTATGGCGAGCTATGAAGTAGTTCATGTGGATATTGGGCCGGACGGGCAAAAGAATGGCGACTTGGCCAGAGAATTTCAAGTACCGCTGAACCAGGGCATACCCGCCCTGGCAGTGCTCGAGGGCGACGGCAAGCTGGTAGTCAGCCAGAAGAACGGCGAATTCGAGGACGCGCGTTCTCTCACGCCGGAAGCCTTGCTCGAGTTCCTGAACAAGTGGAAACCCGAGACGCGATAGGCAATGGTCTCATGGTGAATCGGCTATGAGTGTGGCAGAGCAAATCCCAGCCCTTGCACGAAAGATTCCGCGAAAACGGCCACCCAAGCGGAACGGGCGGTGGGCCGGATATCGTCATCTCTTGATGGCGCGCATGCTGGAGTTGAAGCGCGAGCCGGAGGTAGTGTTCTGGGTATTTGTGTTTCCCCTGCTGCTGGCGACGGGCCTCGGGATCGCCTTCCGCAACAAGCCGGCCGATGCATCGTCTGTCGCGATTGTGGCGGGAGCCGGCGCGCAGGAAGCCGAAGGGTTGCTGCAACGGTCCCCGCAGCATGCAGCATTCAAGATCGATGTGCAGGACGGCGAAGCGGCACGCAAGGGTTTCCGTCTCGGCAAATACGATCTCGTAATCGAACCGGACGGCGCGGGAGGGCTTCGGTATCGCTACGATCCGGCGCGGCCGGAGAGTGTGCTGGCCCGCGCCGAAGTGGACGATGCCCTGCAGACAGCCGGCGGACGCAAGAACGTCGTCGCAACCTCCGTCGTGACCTCGTCCGAGCCGGGTTCGCGCTACATCGATTTTCTGATTCCCGGATTGCTGGGGATGAACCTGATGAATTCCGGAATGTGGGGCATTGGATTTGCGCTGGTCGACATGCGGCAACGCAAATTATTGAAGCGCTTCGTGGGTACTCCGATGCGGCGGAGCGACTTCCTGCTGGCGCTGCTTTCGAGTCGTCTGGTGCTGATGATTATAGAAATCGGCCTGTTGCTGACGCTTGGGGTCATCGTGTTCCACATGAAGGTGATGGGATCGGTGTTCGCAATTGTGCTGCTGGGTTCCCTGGGCGCCATGTGTTTTGGAGGAGTAGGCTTGCTGACCGCGAGCCGGGCGCAGAAGATCGAGAGCGTGAGCGGGCTCATGAATTTGGTAATGATGCCGATGTGGATTTTTTCCGGCGTGTTCTTCTCGTACGAGCGCTTTCCCGCCGTGATCCAGCCGCTGATCAAGGCGCTGCCGCTGACGGCTCTGAACGATGCGCTGCGGGCGAGCATTCTGGAAGGCACGCCGTTGATCCATCAATGGCCGCGGCTCTTGGTGATGTCTCTGTGGGGTGCTGTCTCGTTCGTGCTGGCGCTAAGGTGGTTTCGGTGGACTTAAGTAGGTTGGGAAGGGCTCAAGATGTCCAGCGTGTCCGGCAAGCACGTTGATTTGAGAACAGGGTAGATGTTCCAGTGAAAACATGGCGCAGATTTCCGGGATGGTGTTTGTTCTGCCTAGCACTCATCACTTGTGCGGATAGTTACCTGGCAGCTTCGGAAACTACCTCCGCCCCAGTCCGCGGTCTAGGCGACGCACAAACCAACGCCGTTTCCAGCTCCAAGAGTAACTCCTCCACTCCTGCGCAAGGCCCTGGGGCGGTTCCAGCCCTTGATTGGAGCCGGCCCGAGGGTGTTCCCGCATACTGTAAGCAGATGTCGGACGGGAAAGAACAAGCTCCCGCCCTGGATGCTGTGTGCGAGTTCGCGCTCGCGCTTTTCTGGAAGCTTCCCAATGTCATTTGCGACGAGGAGAGGACACGATACCAGGAAGATCAGCTCGGGGGTGAGGTTCAAAGGGACAGGATCACCGCGAAGGTCCGATTCGAAGACGGGCAAGAGCAATACAGCCAGATCACCATCAACGGAAACAGCAGAAGCGGCGCTGGTGGGTACCTCCGGCGCTTGGTCGGAGGGGGAGTTCGCCGAGGACTTGAGGTCCGTATTTTGGCCGCAAAGCGCCGCCGAGTTCAAGTTCACCAAGCAGGAAGTGGTACACGGGATCCCAGCGCTTGTCCTCTCTTTCAGAGTGGCGAGAAAGAATAATCGCTTGCGGTATCTCAAGGGGCCGGCGGGAGTCACTACGCTCCCTGGCTATCATGGCCGGTTATGGATCAACAAATCGACCTTGCATCTGATGCGGCTGGAACGATGGGTGGACGACGTCGAGGCGGATTTTCCGATTCAGCGAGCGGACTTGACGATTGACTATGACGATGTGGATCTGGCGGATGGAACTACGTTTGTGCTGCCTGTGCATGCCACCAACACGAGCTGTCCCACGGTCGCTTCCAGCCACTGTTGGCACAATCAGTTGACCTTCACGCACTGGCACAAGTTCGCCGCCCGGGCACGAATCTTGACCGGCCAGGAGGAGCCGCCGGCACTGTCGCCTGCACCGGCGACCGCAGCGCAGAATAAAATCATTGGGCCGCCCGATGTATCATCCGTGTTTTCGTTGATGGATTTGCGGCGAGGCACAGGTATCGCAGCGGAGATTCTGAACGATCAGATCGCTGAGATCGAGCCGAGACAAACCCAGGCTGAAGCCGCCGCTGCTTCGCCGATCGAGGTGGGCAAGATTCCAGCGGAGACCGAGCCGCAGGTGCAGCCTCCTGCGCCCAGGACCCCGGCAGCAAATACGCCAACCGAATTCGCGGGCGATCAAGTGCCGACGTTCAAGTCCAGCGTCAGACTCGTGCTGGTGCCGACGGTGGTGCGCGATTCACAAGCACACACGGTCGACTATCTTCAAAAAGCGGACTTCCGGCTGCTTGACGACAGTAACCCTCAATTGATTACGCAGTTCTCGGTGGAACGTCCGGGCGGTCTTTCTGCGGCGTCACGGGAATCGGCCGCGGGAGGTCCTGTGCAGGCCGCAAGCACCGTAGCGACGCGCCATGCGGCCTATGTGTTTGACGACATTCATGCCCCGCTCGATGACCTTGTCCGCGCCCGGGACGCAGCCAAACGTCATCTTAGGTCGCTGCCGCCCGGAGATCGGGCGGCGATTTTCACTCTGTCCACCAACGTGATGCTCGATTTCACAAATGATGGTGCGAAGCTGAACGCTGCTTTGCAGCGCATTCAGCTCCATCCGCTCACGGCGACCGGATCAGTTCGCTGTCCGGACATTAGTTACGAGCAGGCGGACCTGATTGAGAACAAGAACGACGCCATTGCTCTCGCCGCGGCGACCGCAGAAGCCTTGGGGTGCGCTTTCGCCGGAGACTCCGAAGCTGGTGGTCCGGCGCAGCGGTTGGCCAAAGCGACTGCCGCGCAGGTATTGATCGCGGCACGCGCGGAGAGTCAACTCTCTTTCAAGGTATTAAGGGAAGTAGTTCTTGGAATCTCCCGCATGCCCGGTCAGCGCAGCGTCGTTCTCGTTTCCCCTGGGTTTCCTACCGCTGAAATGCAGCAGGCGTTAGATGAGATCGTCAACGAAGCCCTGAAAGCGGAAGTGATCATCAACGTTGTGGACCCGAGCGGGCTGTCGATGAGCGATCGGCTTCAGTACGGGACTGCTGCAGGATCGTCTGACGTATTGGTCGATCTTACCGGGGGAACCGGCGGCACATTCTTTCACCACAGAAACGATATGGATGAGGGATTCCAGAGAACCGCGCTTCCTGAGGTTTTCTATATTCTGGGGTTCTCGCCGCAGAAACTCGACGGCAAATTTCACAAGCTGATGGTCACTTTGGGGCGGCCGGAAAAACTGAGCGTGCAGGCTCGCCGCGGATACTACGCCCTGAAGCCAGGGAACTGAGTCCAGGAGGTGGTTACTCATTCCTGAATGCCAAGGTGGTTCCGGTGGACTTAGGAGGCGGCGCCGGGCTTCAGGAGGGGGATACCGGGCTGGCGCCCTTTCAGAGATTTCGGAAAGCCGTCAGAGCGGCAGGCCCATTCGGCGAAGCAGATCGGCATAACGCGGATCGGACCGCACGGAATCGAAGCCTGGGTCAACCTTCAGGTAAAGCAGCCAGGTGCTCTTTTCCGCGAGCCCTTTTTCCAGCCAGGCAAACGCCTTGTCCTTCTCTCCGATCGTGGCATAAGCTAGCGGCAATCACCGCCAGATCCAGGTAGTTGCGTTTTGACTTCTCTTCCTGAAGCTCAGCGTGGCGGCTTTCTCCCAGTCAGCGAGCCAAACGATCATCAGGGGCAAATCTTCCGTGGGCGAAACCGGCAAGTCAATGAAAGTGGGGGAGATGTAGCCGCCGAAGGGCCGAAGGGGTCGAAGGATGGGCGCCGAAGCTTGGGCCTCGTCCGCAGGTTTCAGGAGAAGTTACGAACGAGGCCGGCTGCGGTGCTTGCGAAAGCACTTCTCTACTTACTTCTTTACTAGCTTGGCGGCGGCCTTTCGGACTTTTGCCCAGCGTAGTCTTTGTGCCTCGGCGATTCGCCTGCGAGCATCCTTGCTCAAGGTACGGCCCGTCTTCTTGAGCTTCTTCCCGCCGGCGTGGCCAAGAGCGTCCAATGCCTTCCCCACTTGTCCTATCTCTTTTTCGAGACGGGAGTACTCCTTCCGCAGGGAAGCTACCACTTTGTTTATCATCATTAGAACCCCCTTTGCAGGTAGGCTAACACGGAAGTAGGTTGATTGGGATTATTAGAGATCACTTTAAGTAAGTGACGCTACGCCCTGAGGCTATCCGGGACGGCTGTGCGAAATTGATGCAAACGAGCGGCGAACCAGTTAGCCCTCGCCGATTGTCGCCAAGAAGCGCGGAGCCTGACGAGCCTTTGTGGCTTGTTCGAAAGCGAAAGCCAGGCGGATGAGAGTGGCTTCGCTCCAGGCGCGGCCAAAGAAGGAGATTCCGACCGGCAGGCTGGAGATAAAGCCGGCAGTGACGTTGATATTGGGATAGCCTGCGACGGCGGCGGCATTCGAGCTTCCTCCGGCCACGCGATCGCCGTTGACCAGGTCCGTGAGCCAAGCCGGACTGCCAGTGGGTGCGACGATGGCATCTAGGTGGTACTTATCCATGGTGGCGTCAATGCCTTCGGTGCGGGCGAGTTGATGATTCTTCTCCAGCGCATTGAGATATGCCTTCTCACTTAGTGGGCCTTTAGCCTCGGCTTTCAGAAATAAGTCCTGGCCGAAGTAGGGCATCTCTTTCTGGCGATTCCGGTCGTTAAAGTCGATGATGTCCTTCAATGTGTGGACGGGAGCGTTGGGGCCCAGGCGTGCGAGATAGGCATTCAGGTCGGCCTTAAGTTCGTACATGAAGACCAACAGTTCGCTTTCGTCGAACTTACCAAAAGTTTCAATGTCAGCAGGATCAACCAGAGTGGCTCCCTGTTTTTTCATCGCATCGAGCGATTGCTCCATGAGAGCATCGACGGCATCGTTGAAGCCGAAGTACTTCCTGGCTATGCCGATGCGTGCGCCCTTGAGGCCGTTGGGGTCGCAGAACTGAGCGTAGTTCGTGACAGACCTGCCTTGACTCGCGGCAGTGGCCAAGTCCTGAGGATCGACGCCGGTGAGTGCGCCCAGCAAAATCGCGGCATCGCGGACGGTTCGGCACATTGGGCCAGCGCCATCCTGGCTGTGAGAGATCGGAATGATGCCACTCCGGCTTACGAGGCCGACGGTGGGTTTGATGCCGGCAAGTCCGTTCGAGGAGGCTGGGCAGATGATGGAACCATCGGTTTCCGTGCCGATCCCCACAGCGCACAAATTGGCAGAAATGCCTGCACCGGTGCCTGAGCTTGAGCCACAAGGATTGCGATCAAGCGCATAAGGATTTTTCGTGAGGCCGCCGCGGCCGCTCCAGCCGCTGGTGGAGTGGCTGGAGCGAATATTCGCCCACTCGCTGAGATTGGTCTTGCCCAGGATGACGGCTCCCGCGGCGCGCAACCTCTGTGCCACGTAAGAGTCTTGAGCCGGCTTCGAGCCGACCAGAGCGAGTGAACCGGCAGTGGTCATCATCTTGTCCGCGGTGTCGATGTTGTCTTTGATCAGCACGGGGACGCCGTGCAGCAGGCCGCGCGGGCCTCTCGCCTTGCGTTCCTCATCGAGGGAGTCGGCGATGGAAAGAGCGTCGGGATTCAGTTCGATGACACAGTTGATCGCGGGACCGTTCTTGTCGATCTCTTCGATGCGCGCGGAGTACCTTTCCACCAAGGAGCGGGAAGTGAACTTACCGGACTTCATTCCATCTTGCAGGTCGGAGATGGTGATTTCATCGAGTTCGAAAGGCTTGACGTCGGAAGCGGGTGCGACGGATGCGAGAGCACGCGCAGCCCCCAGCGCGGGGTAGAACGGAGCCATGGTCGCAGCCGTGCCACCAACAAGAGCGGTCATAAGGAACGAACGGCGGTCGGCGGCAAGCGGCGCGGCTTTTCGGGACATGATTGAGGGGATCCTCTATGGCGTATGAATGTTGGTCAATGATAACGAAACATAGTAATCCATGCGGTCCGAACCCTGCAGAGTCATACGTCGAGAAGCGGGCGGTGGCGGGTCAACGAGTAGCGGTCTAGTGCCGGACTATGTTCGTCGATTGAGTGTGCGTGATCTCCCGCTCTTACCTCGTGCTTTGCCGGCGGCTTGATTGCGCCGGCCTCGGCCTTGCCTGGCAACAGTCGAGCGCTGCCCATGCACGCTGTCAACGAGGTTATGCTTGATATTGGGAGCGCCCAGTCGCCGCCCCAGATGAATCCGTAGCTCTGCGCGAGCGGTCCCAGGAATGAGAAATCACCGTTTGAGCAAAACTCTCCGCCCACCACGCGGACGATCTCACAAGCCAACCCGTAGTGATGAACGCGGACGGTCCGCAGCTTGGTGGCACCCTGGTTGAAAAGTTCCTGCTGGCGGTCCTGGCTGCGATAGGTTTCCTAAATCATGACTTCAATTCCCATCTACTGAGCGGCAGGGCTATGCCCGCACGAGTTGGCGCATCGTCGGTTCGAGCAGGGGAAGCATCGCCGACCCGCTTTACCAAGTCAAAGGGTGTGTCCTGGGAGATCACGTCGGTATAGAAGTTCCCCATAGACAAACCTGCATGCGTTTCTCGCGCCAGGCGAACCACCGAATCGTGCTTGCGCATGCCTGTCGTGGGTCGAGCTATGGCTCGAGCTAATCACGAAATAATTCGATGCCCCCATGAAAAGCTGTAAAAGCGCCGCAAACACCATGGCTCGTTTCAAAAATGGGACTGCCTCGTGAAAGTGTACAAATTTGAACAGACGCGAGAATGCTAGACGGTATATCCTGGCCGGCAGAGTAGCAAAGGGTCGCGCCGAGCGGCTGCGGCTCTAGGTGGCGCGTCGGATCCTCATCTTCGTTCCTACGAACTCCCGACGCGTCCCCCTCCCCCAAAGGTCCGGGGTTCGAAGGCCCGTTCCCTGCTGCCCTCCGTGCCCTCCGGTCGCCTCTGGTAGGTAAGGCGTGCGAGGTGTAGCCTTAAAAGATGACCAGAATAGGTCCCGAAATAGTCGATTTCGGCCCTGCAGATCGCTCGGTGGCTATCGACGCCCTGGTTCGGGAACAACCAGACGAAGAAGAGGAAGAAGAAGAAGAAGAAGAAGAAGAAGACGAAAACGAAGACGACCGCAACTCCGACGGATATTCGGAGTGAACGCGTCCTTTCGTCAGCTTTTCGGGCGCCAGTGCCCCACTCTGCAGTTGCCTCAGAACAGCTCAGGATGCGCCGGCCTCGTCGAAGGGAGAAGGCCCGGGGCGAAATCGGCAATCGGAATTTGGACGTCGAAAATCAATTTCCATATCCTAAGCCGGCATAGCCGGAACCAAACAGGCATCGCAAGCTGTCAGCGGTCAGCTTTCAGCAATCAGCAAACCTCAACCGTTCTGTTGGTCGTAGGCGACAACGTGATTATGATGCCGGAATGGGATTGACATTACTGACCGAACGACATGCGGATCAGATCGCCGGAGTGCTGTCTTGCTACGACCGCGTTCTGATATTTGGGACCTTGCCTAATATCTGTTTCGCCGAGGGGATGACCTCGTACTTGTACGCGCACAAAGTGCGGATCTTTGACTACCCGCGCTTTGCCCAACCATTCCGCGAAGAACTGCGGGAGAACGCAGAGCGGCTGGCCGCCGAGAACGGGATGGAGATCCAACACCTCCGCAAGAAGAACATCCGCAAAGAGGATCTCGTGCAAGCGGTGCTAGCCAAGCGGGGGCAGCACCCCGGGCTGGTCGCCATCTTCTCGGCGATGGAAGCCTGCCCGAGCTATCAACCGTGGCACAACAAGCAGACCGGCAAGACCTATTTGAAGCCGGACGATGGCAAGTGCTTGCATTATTATTTCTACTTCCTGGATGAAGAACTGGGGTTGACCTACGTCCGTGTGCCCACCTGGTTGCCGTGCCGTTTGCAAGTTTACTTTAACGGACACAACTGGTTAGCGACTCAACTGGGGAAGCACAAAATCGCCTACCAACTGCTGGACAATGCCTTCGTAGAAATTGGGGATTGGAACGAAGCGCAGCGGATTGCCGACGATTGGAAAGTCCAACGGATCCACAGGAAATTGGACGAGTTTGCTCAGCGGTTTTGCCCCATTTTTCGTCACTTTGGCGTGCAATACCACTGGAGCCTGGATCAAGCCGAATACGCCACCGACATCGTTTTCCACCGGCAAGCCGATCTTCAGCCCCTCTATGCCAACCTGACACGAACCGCCATCCACAGCGTCAAACCCGACAACATCGCCACCTTTTTGGGAAGGAAGTTGCACGGCAACTACCAGGATGAGATGGGCAATCGTTATAACATCCGCATTGAAGGGACGCGGATCAAACACACCATGGGGCCGATCTCGATCAAGCTGTACGACAAGTTCGGCCGAATTCTCCGGATCGAGACCACGGTCAATGATGTTTCCTTTTTCAAGCACTACCGCGAGGTAGAACACCGGGATGGAAGCAAAGAGATGAAATATGCCGACATGCGGAAGACCATCTACAGTCTGCCCGCACTGCGAGAACTACTGCTCGCGGCCAATCGTCGCTACCTGGAATTTCTCTCCGCCATCGAGGACGATTCCGCGGGGACCGATAAGCTCAACAAGATCTCGCGCGTGGTGGAAGAAAACGGCCGCTCCTACCGCGGCTTCAACTTCTTTGCTGATGACGACCAGGAATTGTTCGAGTCCCTGCTCCGGGGCGAGTTCAACATTAGCGGCTTCCAAAGCAGAAATCTGCGACGTCGGCTAAAAGACAAGACCAGCGGACAGATTTCACGCCTGCTGAAACGCCTCCGGGTCCACGGCCTGATCAAGAAGATCGGCAAGACCTACAAGTACTATCTCACCTCCTTCGGCAAGCAGGTCATGACGCTCGGTCTCAAACTCAAGGAACTCCACATCGTCCCCCAACTCTCCACCGCTGCCGCAGCTTGAGATTTGCTGCCAAATTTGGCAAAGATTTGTTTATAGAGGTACTAATCTTAGCCTCTGCTAAGATATGGCCTCATGCCACGTGGCGCAATTCCCCGCCCACCCGCCCGCACCGGCCGCCAAGACCGCGTTGCGCGGGCGTCCCTTCGGCAAGCTCCGGGCAGGCTCTCGCCCGCGAAAGCAGCGCCCAAGCAGCCGCGCCGCCGGAAAGATAATCGTGTAAGGGGCGAAGGCCCAGTGGTAGCGCCGCAGGGTCGAAAGAAAACCTATAATCCCCTAGCTCCTGAGCGCATCTCCGAAATCCTGAAGCGCCTTGACCAGCTCTATCCCGACGTTACCTGTGCGCTCACGCACTCGAGCGCCTGGGAACTTCTAGTCGCAACCATCCTCTCTGCCCAGTCGACCGATGTCAACGTCAACCGCGTTACACCCGAACTTTTTCGTAAATATCCCACGGTCGAAGCCTTCGCCGCCCTCACTCCCGAGCAACTCGAACCAGACGTGCGTTCCACCGGCTTCTTCCGCAACAAATCCAAGTCTGTCGTTGGCGCAGCGAAGAAAATCGTCGCCGACTTCGGTGGACAGGTTCCCGACGACATGGAAAAGTTGCTTACCCTCCCCGGCGTCGCCCGCAAGACTGCGAACGTTGTGTTGGGAACATGGTTCAAGAAGGCCGAGGGCGTGGTGGTTGACACTCACGTCCATCGCATCTCGCGACGCCTAGAACTCAGTGCGAACGATGATCCCCAGAAAATCGAGCGCGACTTGATGCGCATCATCCCCCGCGAGAAATGGATTCTCTTCGCCCACCAGATCATCTGGCACGGACGCCGCCTCTGCCTCGCCCGCAAACCCAAATGCGTCGACTGCCGGCTGGAGGACCTCTGCCACGCCGCCGACAAAACCTGGAGTACGGTGGAAATGCACAAGAACGCAAAAGCGTGAACCCCTCTGCTACACTTTTTCTTCGATCCTCACATCCGAGGCTCGAAACCCCTCATGCGCATTCTCGCACTCTTTGCTATGGTCATACACATGAGCACAGTCGTCGCCGAAAATCTCGCCGCGCAGACTCTGCCCGCGCCGCAGGCCATCACCGATCCCAAGCAGATCGCCTCGAAGCCCAACGCGCAGGTCGAGCCGCGTAGCCTGACCATTGAGAAGCTCTACATGACCCGCCAGATGAGCCGGCCCACGTGGTCGCCCGACGGCAAGAGCATCGCCTTCATCTCCAACATGAGCGGGCGCAACAACCTGTGGCTGGTGCCTGCCGAAGGCGGATGGCCGGTGCAGCTTACGGTCAGCGACCAGCGCCAGTCCTCACCCGCGTGGTCGCCCGACGGCAAATGGATCGCCTACCAATCGGATTACGACGGTGATGAGCTGTGGGATATTTTTCTGGTCTCACCCAAGACCGGCAAAGTCATCAACCTTACGAGCACGCGCGAGATCGCCGAAACGGATCCTACGTGGTCGCCCGACGGGCGCTACCTGGCATACCTGGTTAAACCAAAGACGTCAGCGACCCACGAGATCGACATCTATGATCTGGTCATGCGCGAGGTGAAGCACCTCACCAACACGCCGCAGGACAAGGGCAACTCGAATCCCGTCTGGTCGAAAGACGGTAACTACATCGTCTACTCGCAGGAGCAAGCCAAGGGCACGGATTCAAACATTTTTATCACCGACACCGCGACGGGAAAGAGCACGCTGCTGACGCCTCATGAAGGCGAGCAGCGCTCGTTCAACAACGATATTTCGGCCGACGGCAAGCGCATTCTGTTCACTTCAAACGCTGCCAACGGCTATTACAATGCTGGCCTGATCGAAATCGCTACCCAGAAGATCTCGTGGCTCACGCATGACAAATGGGAAATTCGCGGCGGTGAGTTCTCGCCAGATGGCAAGCACGTCACATTCAACGCCAACGTTGATGGCAACGAAGACATCTACCTGCACGATCTTGCGGCCGGCAAGTCTACGGTGTTGCCCATTCCGAAAGGCGTCAACCAGCCTGCGGGCGGGCCCTCCGCCTTTACCAAAGACGGCTCACACCTTCTCTACTACCACAACGGTCCTACCGCTCCCAGCGATCTCTGGGTGTATACGCTGGCGACGGGTGCATCGCATCAAGTCACGCATTCGATGGTGGCCGGAGTGCGTTCGGAAGATATGGTCGAGCCCTATCTCGTCCACTATCCCAGCCGAGACGGCAAGTGGACCATCTCTGCGTTTCTTTACGTTCCCTTCAACATGACGCGCAACGGGCAGAACGCGGCCATCGTTTACATCCACGGCGGGCCGACTTCGCAAACCATGAATTCGTTCAATCGCTTCGTGCAGTACGCGGCCAATCAGGGATACATGGTGCTCGCGCCCAACTATCGCGGTTCGACGGGATACGGGAAAGAATTTCAGCAAGCGAATTTATTCGACATGGGCGGCGGCGATTTGCAGGACGTTCTGGCGGGCGTCGACTGGATCAAGCAGACCGGCTATCTTGATCCTAAGAAGATTGCCGTCATGGGCGGAAGCTACGGCGGCTATCTCAGCATGATGGCAGTGACGAAAGCGCCCGATGTTTGGGCCGCGGGCGTGCCCATCGTGCCCTTCGTGAACTGGTTTACTGAAATCGAGAACGAAGATCCGGTGCTGCAGCAGTCCGATCTCGCGACTATGGGCGATGTGGTGAAGAACAAAGCGTTGTACGAAGACCGTTCGCCCATCAACTTCATCGATCAGATCAAAGCGCCGCTGCTGTTGCTCGCCGGAGGACACGATCCGCGCTGCCCCAAGGAGGAAACGCAGCAGGTAGTGGATGCCATCAAGAAGCGCAGCGGCACGGTTGACTACAAGATCTACGAAAACGAAGGACACGGCTTCGCGCGAGTAGAGAATCAGATCGACGCCTACCGGCGCGTGGCAGATTTTCTGCTGGCGCACGTACCCCCGGCGGATTGCAGTTGTTCGCTGACGGAATGAGCGAGCCGGATCATGCCGGGACTGCAGTGTTCGCCGAGGCCTTAACCTGTTCCATGCTCAATTCGCGCAGATAGAGGAACATCGGCAAACCGAGCGACACGCCGACCGTGAGCACGGCCAACACCGGCAGCCACCGCCGGCGAATGTTCAGCCGGGCGCTCTCGACTCGCATGAACACGACCAGAACCAAGGCGGAAACTAATACATCCATTCCAAAGAACGCGCTGATCCGGTTCACGAATAGTTCGCGGACGAAGAGCGGAAGATCGATCCCGTGTCGCACTAACCACGGTACGAACTGCCAGTATGGAAGCAACGCCCCAACGAAGCAAAGTGCGAGGTAAATCGTCTTCGGTTTCATTACGGCAATCTAGCAGATATTGCGGGCGTGTCAAAGGCAGGCGTTTAGCTTCGGGGTGACAGAGGCTGGATCGGTCATCGCGCGCATAACGGCTTCGACCAGCCCGGGAATGGTGAACTCTTTGGCTTCAATGTCCACCCGCAAGCCAAGCTCGCGCAAGGTCGAAGAGGTAACTGGTCCAATGGAGGCGAGCCCTATCCCCTCGAGGTTCGCCCGGCCTGAGCGGAGCAGAGCCACGAAGTTGCGCACGGTGGAAGAGCTGGTGAACGTAACCACATGCGGACGCCGCAGTGGATTCGCGAGCGCAATGCGCAAGCGCCTGCGGGAAGATTGCGGCACAACGGTTTCATAAGCTTCGACCACGTGCACCTGCGCTCCGGCCCTGCGTAACTCGCGCGGAATCACGTCACGAGCAACCTTGGCGCGCACCAGCAGCACCCGCTTCCCGTTCACCCGCCGCCACAGACTGCGCACCACCGACTCCGCGACATACTGTTGGGGAACAACATCCACTTTGCCTCCGCGTTGCTCAATCGCTTTCTTCGTCGCCGGGCCGATAGCCGCGACGCGCAAGTGTTTGAGATTTGCTTTCGTCAGGCGCAGCTTGATTAGGCGCTCCCACATGGCCTCGACTCCGTTCGCACTGGTAAGGATGAGCCAGTCGTAGTCTGCCAGGCTCTTGAGAGCGGAGTCCAACGCCTGGAACGATCGCGGCTTCCGAATTTCGATGAACGGAATTTCGAGCACCGTCGCGCCCAGCTTGCGGAGTTCCCCGGAGAGCGCACCGGCCTGATGCCGAGCGCGGCCTACGAGAACGTGCACTCCGGAGAGCGGGCGGGGCGACAGCTTTCGAGATTGCATGAGACGGTTCGTGTTCCGCAATCACACCCCCAACCCTTGCTTCTGCATCAGTTGAGCGATTCCGGACACGGCCGAGTCCGTGCTCTGCCCCAAAGAGGCGATGACTGCGGCCTGATCCTTCTTAGAGCGATTTTGACTGATCTTGAACTTAGCTTCGATCCGGGTGGCGACCATCGCAAAGCCGACGATCTGTTTCAACATGCCATAGCGAAACTTATCACTGAGGCTGCTCCACTGCGCGAAGTAAGCCGGATCGAATGTGTTGATGATTTCTCGCACTTCCTCCAGAAGACGCTCAGGCTCTGTGACCACGCGGGCTTGACCGTACACATGCACGGCAGCGTAGTTCCATGTGGGAACGCTCTCCCGGCTCTCGTACAGGCTGGGAGAGATATAAGCGTGCGGCCCGTGAAAGATAGCTAAGGCCTCCTGACCACCTTGCAGAAGACCCCAATGCGAATTCGCCTTGGCCATGTGTCCGTGCAGAACGACCTGATTGTCCGCTTCCCGGGCGAGGATGGGAATATGGGTGGCGAATGGGCCACCCTCTGACGGGGAAACCAGAATGGCGAACGGATTCGCCTGGACGAAAGAGACTGTGTCCGCATGATCGCGTACTCGGTTAAATTCAGGGATGTACATGCTTCGAGTCTCCTGTCCAGAAAGAGTTAAGCCGTCTTATCACCGGCTGTGATCATTTCTTTCGCACGTGTACAACTTTTTCGACTTCGGCGATTACAACACCGGCTTCATCTTTCACTTCCACGGAAAATACCGGTTCATATTTCGGCAACGTCTCCAGTTGCTCGCGAATGTCATCAATTTGGCTATCGGACAAGCGAAATTCCGCGCGTACAGTTCCCTTTCCCGGCTTTCTGTAGCGGATGGTCGCAGCCTTGTCCCAGACGATGTAATCGCGACCCAGGTTGGCCATCAGCATGAGCATATAGAAGGGATCGGTCATGGCAAACAGCGATCCGCCGAACTGCGTGCCGACGTAGTTGGCGTTCCAGAAGCGCAGTTTCATCTCGACATCGACCGCTCTCATGTCAGGCGCGATGTGCTTAATACGAATGCCCGCGCCTAGAAACGGCGGCCAGAAGTTGATCCAGCGGCGGAGAGCATGCGAACTCTTGGTGCCCCCGAGAACTTGCAGGAGAACGCTGCCGCTCTTCATGCTAGATCACGATCCGAGATCATGGTTGCGGCGGGACGGCCAGGCCGCGGCCGTAGACGGCTTCGAGAATTTCATCACCGCCGCGGCTGAGCAGCGTTTGGCCGACTTCGTTGCCGAGTTGTTCAGGGTGGTTGAGGTTGCCGGCGCGCGATTCGCGGAGAAGCTTTAGGCCATCGGGATCGGCGACGATGGCTTCGAGATGCAGCTTGCCGTTCCGGTCGTCTTGGCGAACTTCGGCGAAGGCGCCGATGGGGACCTGGCAGCCTCCGCCCAGGCGGTTGAGCAGAGCACGTTCGCAGGTGGTGGTGGCGCGGGCGGCAGCGTCGTTCAAAAATTCCAGGTGCTGGCGGGTCGTGGAGTCGCCTTCGCGGATTTCGATGCCCAGCGCTCCCTGCCCGGCGGCGGGGCACATGGTTTCGGGGGGGATGATTTGCTTGATCAGTTCGGTCTTGCCCAGGCGCTTCAGTCCAGCAGAGGCTAGGATGATGGCATGGTATTCACCTTGTTCGAGCTTGCGCAGGCGCGTGTCGATGTTGCCGCGTAGGGGATGAATGTCGAGATCGGGGCGAATGGCCTTAAGTTGCGCCCGCCGGCGCAGACTGGACGTTCCCACGCGCGCGCGGCGGGGGAGGTCCTCGATCTTTGCATAGAGCCGCGAGCAGAAGGCGTCGCGCGGGTCTTGCCGTTCCGTGATGGCGGCGATTTCGAACCCCGGAGGAAGCTCAGTGGGCAGGTCTTTCAGCGAATGCACGGCGAGATCGACGCGGCCGGCGGCGAGAGCTTCTTCGATCTCTTTCGTGAAAATTCCTTTGCCCAGTCCGCCCTTTGCGCCAACCTGGGCGAGGGGAACGTCGGTGATCTTGTCGCCGGTGGTGTGGATGATTTCGATTTCCACTTCATGGCCGCGCGCACGGAGAAGCGCGGAGATGTGGTTAGCCTGCCAGAGGGCAAGCTGGGAGCCGCGGGAGCCGATGCGGAGTTTAGGCATCACTGGCGCGATCCCACTCCCTTGTCCGACGCATCTTTGCTAGACCTTTCTCCGTTCACATCCTGTGGACCCTTTCCCTTATCGTGCAGATTAAACAACCGCCGCACTACGTCGATCACCGTGGTCGCTTCCGCCTCGCGGGCCGCGGTCTTCAGGGTGGTGATCGGGGTGTGCATGACCTTGTTGATGATGCCGCGAGTCAGGGCCTCCACGGCCCTTTCTTGCTCCGGAGTCAACGGACCCATGCGGCCGCGCACGCGATCGATTTCCGTCTGGCGGATGGTTTCCAAATGATCCTGCAAACTCACGATCGTCGGCACCACATCGAGCGTGTGCAAGCGGGCTTCGAATCGTTCAACTTCGCTCGTGATGATGGCTTCGGCGAGCTCGGCTTCCTTGCGGCGGTCGGCGACGTGGCTGCTGACGGCCTGTTGCAGGTCGTCGATGTCGTAGGCGAAGATGCCGTCGAGCTTGGCCATTTCGGGCGAAACGTCGCGGGGCACGGCAATGTCGATGAAGAACATGGGCCGGTTCTTGCGGCGGGCCAGGAATTGCTCGCCGTGTTCGCGGCGGAAAATAGCATGGGGCGCGCCAGTCGACGTGATGACGATGTCGGCGCGGTCGCAGCAGTTGTAGAGATCTTCGAATTGAATAGCCTGGCCGTCGAACCTCTGCGCCAGGCCGATGGCGCGGTCGTAGGTGCGGTTGGCCACGAAGATTGAGGCGCAGCCGTGGGCCATCAGGTGGCGGGCAGCGAGTTCGCTCATCTTACCGGCGCCGACGATGAAGACGTTCTTACCTTGCAGCGTCCCGAAAATCTTTTTAGCCAGCTCAACCGCCACCGAAGCGATGGAAACCGACGACGATCCCATAGCGGTTTCCGTGCGCACGCGCTTGGCGACAGCAAAGGCGCGGGTGAAGAGTTGATCAAGTTGGCCGCGCACCGAGCCAACGGCGCGGGCAGTCGCATAAGCCTCTTTGACTTGGCCCAAGATCTGGGCTTCGCCGACCACCATCGAATCGAGGCTGGAAGCCACGCGAAAAATGTGGCGCACAGCGTCTTTCTCTCGAAACTCGTACAAATGCGCGTCCAGCTCCTCCGCAGTCAAGTGAAAGTGGTCGTGCAGAAATCCGCGCAGATCGGCCGAGCCGTTAGCGGTATGCGCAATCACTTCCACGCGATTGCAGGTGGAAAGGATCATGCCCTCTTCGATTCCAGGGTGCGCAGTGAGATCGCGGCATGTATCCGCCAAGCTTGCGATTCCGGGATCGCCAGGCGCTCGCGCAGCTCCAGGGGCGCGCTCTTGTGATTCACGCCAATGAGCTGGTATCTCATGAGGCGACAAACCTGTGGATGGTGGAGAAATAGTTCGCGGCCCAGGCCACAATAGCGGCCACGAACGCAAACGTAGCCAGGACCGCGGCACGGCGGCCACGCCATCCGGAATTCCAGCGGGTGAAGACCATGATCATGTAAACAACCCACATCAGGATCGACAACAGTATCTTGGGATCTTCAAAGTCAATATGCCCATAGGTCGACATGGCCACGATCGAACCGGTAATCAAGCCGAGCGTCATGAAAGGAAAACCGAGCAGCAAAGAGCGATAGCCAATCTGGTCAATCACTTCCAGCGCGGGCAAGAAAGAAATCAAACTGCTGGGCTTCTTGGCCTTCAAGCGTCGCTCCTGCAACAGGTAGAGCAGGCTGGCGCCGAAGCTGAGCACGAGCGCGGCATAGCCAGTGAAAATCAGGATGATGTGCGCGATCAGCCATCCCTTGTGCTGGACGAAACCAGTCAGCAGGACTGGTTGCTGGTCCAGGGCTGCGACAAAGGTCAGAAAAAACACAAAGGGGAACACAACCACTCCGGGCGAGGTAGTGTGGTAAATGGCATAGATGATCATGAAAAACGTCATCGAAAAGAAGGCCAGAAGCGACTCTCCGTTATGCACCGAGGCCCAGACTATATGGCCGGAGAGGAAAAGCTCGACCAGCGAGACGAAGTGGAAGACCATGCCCAGGCTGGCGGCGTGCAGCGCAATGCGGCTGAATAAGTCGCTGGTGCGCGTGAGCGCAAAGAAGGCGTAGATCAGCCCGATGAAGTAGCAAGCCAGCGCGAAGCGCAACCAGAGCAATGCCGCCATAGGCTAGGTAAGTATCAGAGTCCGCTGAGTTTAATGCAAGTACGGCCCGGAACCCCAGGGACCCACCCCTTCCACGCATTATATTCTGCATAGAGAACAGGCAGGTGGAAACGGCAAGGGTCACGCGTGGTTGTGACCTGGATCACAACCCGATTTTGGAGTGCCCAAGGGCGCTAGGCCTTGAGTCTTAGGCTTTTGCTCGATGCGTGGGTCTGCAGACCCAACGCCCAACCCCTGAGGCGCAAGACCCTATCCCAAAGAGGTCCGCTGGCTCTGCGACCCCAGAAAGTTTCGCCGGAATTACTGGAACCGTGATAGGTTCATGGCGCGGAATTTCCGTTGCCGGAGGGTTGGCATGCGCTACGCCGCAACAGTACTGGTTTTGGCGTGCATTGTGGCGCCTTTGCTAGCGCAGGAGAAGATGGACGATGGTCCGACCAACCAGAAAGCGCAGAAGTCATACAAGGAAGCGTTGGACGACCTGCACCGGCGAATGAGGGATGCGGCGCTTGACGGCTTCAAGAAGGCCGACCAACAGGACGGCGGGCATTGCCTGGCATGCCAGAAAAAAATGATCAGGTATGGCTGCGAACTTCGGGAGTGGAAGACCGCCGAAACCGCGGCGCAGGAGATGGTGGAGCAAGCTCAAGGCAACAAGAGTGTGGCGCTCGCACACTATCAATTCGGCTTGGTGCTGCTCGAGGAGGGTATCGACAAGCACAAGGATGAGCTGTTCGCCCGCACGCACGACGAGATGACCAAGGCGCTGGCGGCTGCCGCGAACTTCCCGGCTGCTGTTTTTGCCGATGGACGGGCTCTGGCATGCCTGAAGCAAGACGACGCAGCCAAGGCGCGGTTTGAGGAGTTCGTGAAAATGCGGCCGGAAGACGACCCGGATCGGCAGCGTGCGCTGCGCTACATCAGCCAGCCGGAGCTGGCGCGGGCTAGGATGGCGCCCCCGTTTGCAATTACAACCGCCGACGGACAGCGGGTCTCAATGGACGACCTGGCCGGAAAGGTCGTGCTAATCGACTTCTGGGCGACCTGGTGCGCGCCCTGCCGCGAGGCTCTGCCGCATATGCGGGAGATCGCGAACAAATTCCAGGGGCAGCCCCTGCTGGTTCTAAGTGTGAGTCTCGACAAGGATGAGCAAAAGTGGAAAGACTTCATCGTCAAGAACGAAATGACATGGCCGCAATACCGCGACGGTGGCTTTAGCGGGCCAATCGCAAAGATGTTTGGTGTGGAAGCGATTCCGCACACCTTCACCATTGACGCCGATGGCGTGCTGCAGGAGGAACACATCGGCGACGCTTCAATCGAAGGCAAACTGAAGAAGCTGGTGGCCCGGGCGCGCGAGCTGCAGGCGCCGGCAAAACCCTCGCAGTAGGATCACACTTCACTACTGCTTCCCCGTGAGTTGCCGGATCAGGTCCACCTCGGCCTGCCGGTAGGGTGTTCCGTCGGAGCGCAGCACCTCGTGGAACCACACCGAAGGCTGTTCCAGAACGTAGGGACGCTGCCACGAATCCCAGGGCAAATAGGTCTGCGTCTTGCCCGCGACGAATCCCCAATTGATCGCCCCAACCCGCTCCTGCTTCGCAATCGGCAACACCGTGTCAAACGTGCTGCCGCGCGAACGCGCCATATATTCAGTGCAAATCACCGGCCGGTTGTACTTTTGTTGGAGCCATGCCACTTCCTTCCTGAAGGACTCCGGCCAGCTGTAATTGTGAAAGGTGATAATGTCGGACTCGCGCAGTTGGATCCGCTGTAGTTCGCCAAGGCTTTCGCTGTCGGACAAAGTGTCGACGTCCCACACCCCACTGGTGAGAGGCTGCGTGGGATTAGCTGCTCGCGCCCACTCGAACACCTGTGGCAAAAGCGCCGTCACTCGAGCAATCTTGTCTTTTTCTTTCAGCTCCTGATTGGGATACGTCCCGTCGCTCACGCCGCCCGGCTCGTTCCAGAGGTCCCAGGCGAGGATGCGGTCATCTTTGACGAAAGCTCCCACCACCCCCAGCACGTATGCTTTGAGCCGCGGATATTGATTTGGATCGGCGAGCGCCGCCGCTCCGGGACTCTGCACCCAGCCTGAGTTGTGCACACCGGGAGTAGGGGGATGCTGCGGGCCCAGATGCGGCAACGGATCCCAGCAGGAATCGAAGATCACGAACATGGGACGGATATGGTGCCGCGAAGCGATGGTCAGAAACTGGTCGATGCGTTTTACAAAGCCGGCTGCGTCCTGCTGCCACAGCAAATCGTGCAGAAAGACGCGCATCGTGTTCATGCCCATCGCTTCGGCCCAGGCCAACTCTTTGTCGATCTCAACCGGATCGAAGGTCGACTCCTGCCACATCTCCAGTTGGTTGATCGCCGACTTGGGAACGTAATTGCTTCCAACCAGCCAGGGCTGTTGCGCATACCAGGTGTTCGCCTTCTGCTGGGACCAGCGTACGGTTTGTTGCGATGTCGCACTCGTGCACCAGATAAGCGCGACTAGCACCGACGTCATGAAGCCGTGCTTTAGTCTTGTCACTCTCAGCCCTCCTGCCCTTGTCTGCCCTGCGCTTGGACTATCAACGGTCAACTGGTTCGGCAAGCGGGGCTTTTTTTTGAGTTGACTCCAAAATGCTACTCCACTCCCAAACTGGCGAGCGCTTCTTCCAGCCCTACCGCGTCGATGACGAGCCGGCGGCCGTTGGCCTTTACATCCTCCAGTTCGTCGAAGGCACGGAAAAGGCGGAGTTTGGCGGCGGCATATTGTTCCGCTTCGGTGAGTGGACGTGCGTGAGTTGCCGCCCAGGTGGCCACTGACTTTTCCGGCAGGAAGACGCTAATGGCGTAAGTCAGCTTGCGATCCGATGTGACGTCGAAGACAAATTCCGTAGCTGGGGCCTCGGAATCATTGGCGAGCGCGGCGCGCTGGCCCACGAAATAGTACTGGTAGACGAATCCCTGTATGCCGGCGTAGGTCTTCAGGCGGCGGACGGTCTTATCCGGAGACATGCGGACATTATGAACGGTTGGGGTAATTTGTGCAGGTCGTTGGTCGTTTGTTCTTGGTTGTTGGCCAGCAAACGGCAGCACCAGGTTATGGATTAGCCGGGCGAGGCGCTAAGCTTCGCACCCGGAATTGCCGATATCTTCTTTGAAGACCGGTCTTCGCATCTTCGCATCCAATCGTGCCGCAGTGGAATTGGATCGCTCTCGCCGCACTGGCGCTCCTCGTGGTCTACCAGCAGTTCCGCGTGTACCGGGCGGCCTAGGGGCCCATTTGAGGCACGACGATACCGTTTCCCGTGCACAAGACGAGTTAATGCGGGATGTGGGTCTATGTCGCACGGGTGATGACGAATTTACGATTCTGCTCGAACCGGTGACCGATCCGAGCGATGCAATGCGGGCCGCAAAACGAATTCTCCCGCCGTGGCCGAACCCTTTCTGGTGGAAGGCCGCGAGGGTGCGCACTTCGGCGAGTGTGGGAATCGCTTTAAGCACGCCACGCACGGGCGCTCCCATAAGTGTCCTTGCCCCAGATCGCCACCCTGCCCGTGGATGATCGAACTGCCTGGTAGTTTCAATGCCTTCGGCGTTCGAGGCAAAAGCAGCAGAACAGCTTCTGCGCCAGCGCAGTCCGCTCCCACACGCGAAGGTCGCGGGAGCGCAATGAACGCATCTTCCTTGGGCGCGGTCCTGATTTCGGCAGGTCCCGGTTTAGGCCTTGCTTCCCCGTGTCCAGCACAATGTCTATACTCTTCATTTCTGGTAGACGACGATCTGGTAGGCGACGATGCTCAATCCAACCGCTAGGCGCATCCGCCCCACGACTTGGGCAGTCGCGGCCGTGGAAGCAGGGGCAGTACTGTTCATTACTGGACTGGCGCTCCTCTATGGCAATCCATTTTGGCATTTTGATGAGAGGAATTTCCTGGATTGGCGCGCGCCCTGGTGGAACACCGCTTGTGAAGTACTCATTGCGGCGGGCCTGTTGACTGAGGCGTTGGCGTTGGTTGGGTCGGCGGCCCTGATCGTATCCCGATGTTTCAGCCGGCGATCCTGGCCCTACCTGGTGGCGGCCTTGCTAGTGGGCGGTGTTGTCGTATGGATTAGCCCCGCCGGTTTCACTCGTACCCTGGATGCCCACTTTGAGTGGAACTCAGCCGACGGTTTCAACGCCTTCCGTTTGCAAGTCTGGGACGAAGGCGCTGGGATTTGGCGCCCGGCAGGGAACTCGGTCTGGCAATCGATCGTTGAAATACAGATTCAGCCGTTGTTGCGAGGCTATTTCAAGATGAACGATTGGCAGAAGATGAATGGGGATATCGGCGTCAATGTGGTCAGAATCATTCCGGCAGCCTGGCCTATCGGGCTGGGAAGCGGCGGCGAAACCCTTGAGGATCCCGATCAAACTCCCCTCATGCGGGCTGCGGCGCGGGGAGACCTCAAGGCCGTGCAACAGCTGCTATCTGCGGCTACGCGTGCCGACCTAAATGCCTTGGACCAGACCGGACAAACAGCCTTGATCCTCGCCTGTCAAAACCCAAAAGCCCACCCGGATGTGGTCAAGGCCCTCCTGGCGGCCGGTGCCGACGTGAACCTGCGTAGCCGCAACAGCTATACCGCTCTGACCTGGGCCCTTGCCCGCAACAACGTCGAGGTCAGCCGTCTATTGCGCCGCGCCGGAGGTAGGCCTTAGGCAGGCTGCCATCCGGCTCCCGCAGCTGCTCAAGGGATTCGCCGTCCAGTCCCAGCGGTCTGCTTAACTGAGAACCGAGAACTGAGAAAGTGGTTTTTTCACACTCCCGTAACAATGTTTCCGTATAGTTGCGAAACTTCAGCAGTTGCAGCCACTCCATCACCTTGCGGACCTGAGGAATAACTTATGGCCACGGCATCAGGGACCTTACTTGACCAGAAACTCAACCGTTCTCCCGGCAAAATCGGAATGCTGGTTTTCGGCGTCGTGCTCGTCATCGGAGTTGGCTACGCCGGCCACAGCCTGCTTCACGATCTTTCCTTCGTGCGTAACGAATCCATCCTGCCCTTTGTGCTTCTGGGCATTGCGCTGCTGGTTGCGCTCGGCTTTGAGTTCGTCAACGGCTTCCACGACACTGCCAACGCCGTGGCCACCGTCATCTACACGCACTCGCTCGAGCCTCACATCGCGGTGGTTTGGTCCGGCTTCTGTAATTTCCTCGGCGTGCTCGCTTCCAGCGGTCTGGTAGCCTTCGCCATCGTCTCCTTGCTCCCCGTCGAACTGATACTGCAAGTGGGCAGCAAAGCCGGATTTGCCATGGTCTTCGCCTTGCTCGTCGCCGCGATTATCTGGAACCTCGGCACCTGGTGGTTCGGCCTGCCCGCCTCCAGTTCGCATACCCTCATCGGCTCGGTGATCGGCGTCGGTATCGCGAACCAGCTCCTCTCGGGCAGAAGCGGCACCAGCGGCGTCGACTGGGGACAAGCCGCCAACATCGGCTATTCCCTGCTGCTCTCGCCCATCGTGGGCTTCGCCTGCGCTGGGCTGCTGTTGCTCCTCGCCAAAGCCCTCATCAAAGATCCAAAACTCTATCAGGCTCCCGAGGGCACCGAACCTCCCCCCTTCTACATCCGCTTGCTGCTCTTCCTCACCTGCACCGGCGTCAGCTTCTTCCACGGCTCCAACGACGGGCAAAAAGGCATGGGCCTCATCATGCTCATTCTCATCGGCACGGTTCCCACCGCTTACGCGCTCAATCACGCCGTCACCTTCCAGGATTCGCAGGATTTCGTCGCCGTCTCCCTGGAGGCCGCCGACACCCTCACCAAATACGTCAGCCCCAACGCAGTCGTCGGCGATGCTCACGATGACGTTACCGACTACATCCGCACCAAGGACTTCACGCCCAACACCATGCTCGCCCTGCGCACTCTGGTCGGCGACATAGGCAACGAGACCGCTCTCTACAAGGAGATGAAGAACATTCCCGACGACCGCGTGCGCAACTTCCGAAACGATATGTATCTCATCAGCGAGGCCATTCGCCTCATGCAGAAGAATCACAATCCGACTTTTTCCACCGCCGACGCCGCCATCCTCGCCAACTACAAAAAGCACATCGACCACGCGACTCGCTTCATTCCCCTCTGGGTAAAGGTCGCCGTAGCCATGGCTCTCGGCCTGGGCACAATGGTCGGCTGGAAGCGCATCGTTGTAACCGTCGGAGAAAAGATTGGCAAGAGCCACCTGACTTACGCGCAAGGTGCGGTTGCTGAAATCACTGCCATGGCCACGATCGGCGCCGCCGACGGATTCGGCCTCCCGGTCAGCACCACGCACGTACTTTCTTCCGGCATAGCCGGCACCATGGCCGCCAACCATTCCGGAATTCAGTGGTCCACTGTGCGTAACCTGGCGCTGGCCTGGGTGCTTACTCTCCCGGTCGCCATGCTGCTCTCGGGATCCTTGTTCTGGCTGTTCCGCAAGACGTTTTAGGTTTAGGGGATAGCTTCCTGGGGAGGGTGACTCGGCAGAATCCAGGGTCGGGTTGACGAACCGCGATCAAAACAGATCCGAGCGGTTTGCCATCAGGCAGAAGCCGCTGCTAGTCCTCGTTGTTTGCGCAACTTCGCCAAGAACGAATCGACCGGAAGCGCGGCCTGCTTTCGGAAAAATGCAAGCAGTGCGTCCTCGTCACCTGATGTCGCGGCCGTTCGTGAATCCTGCGAAGTCTCGGTTTCCAGGCCTTCGGGCTCCACCAGCAGCTCGGGCCGCACGTCGCGATTCTGCGTGAGCACGCTCACGAACTTCTCCAGCAGCGCGCGATGTTCGGGAGTGCTTTGCGTGAATTCCACTCCCATTCCCTTATCCGGGTGCATGACGCGAACCACGCCTTCTGCCCTCAGTTCAACTTCGGCGGCTCGCATCGAGAGCGTTACCCGCGTGGAAACCGGGAAGGGCGAAGTGATCTCGAGGTAGCAACCGCCCAAACTCAAATCCACAAGCTGGCACCGGACCGGCGGGTCGTCCTTTTCAATCTCCGGAGAATTCCGCCCCAGCCATTCCCGCAACTGCCGCACAACTGCCGGCGACTGATCCTTAAAACGCAGCCCCACCTGTGTCCCGCTGCCTTCCCAGGCAAACTCCGCCTGCACTTCCAGAGCCTGGAGAGAACCCGGCAGCGTGAACGACAGATCCCACCGGCCACCGGGTTGGCTGCGCCGGGGCAAGCTTACCGCCAGGCCACCTTCCCCTAAATCCGTAGTGTTGACTTTGAACCGTGCGCCCGATTCGCGGCTCGACATTCCCACCGGAAATTGCACGGGGACGCGGATGTTGCGCCGCCGTTCCTTTTTCATCAGGGCTCTCGCCGCCCGGAAACTTGACTTGGCCCGCTCGGCCGTGACCGGCTTATACAGAACGAAGTTCGCCCCGATCTCGAATGCTGAACGCAAACCGGTATTGGGATCTAGAATTCCCACCGCCACCGCCCGCTGGTTGCACGGAGATGTCCGCACACTACTGAGCACGTCAGCGGCGCCGGGGCCGGCGCAATCCACGATGATCGCTTCAAACCGCCCTCGCGTTAAATGGCTGAGAGCGATCTCCGAACTAGCGCAGTGTTCGACGCTAATGTCAAGTTCCCCCAGCGTCCGGCGAAGCACCCGCACAATCTTCTCGTCGGAACAGAGCAGCAGTGACTTCAGGTCCATGGGTACCGCCTTGAATCCTTACAGTTCCGTCACATTCACTCGACTTGAGCCGTAACCGGACTGCCTCTCCGGTGGGCTCCAGCTCTCGGAACGAAGCCCGGCCCTATCCCACTGTAAGCTCGCCCCAAAAGCCCATCAACCAAACACTTGCGCCGGGGGTTACGGGTGTAACGTACCAGGCCCTGCCCGGCCGGAGCCAAAGGCCATCGGCTGAGGGAAGTCCACGCCGCAGGGGTCTGGGTTGTAGCGCTGCACAAGCCCCGCCTGCTCGGACCAAAATCGGAATTGTCTCGTACCGGGAGGCTCCCCGAGATGGCAATAAGAACAATGAATACAATTACTTAGAAATGACTCACTCAAGTGATGGAGCGCAGATTGTGATTGACTTCCCGCAGACATTACCCTAAGATACTGACTCTCCGATTAGGTTTTAGGATCTATGGAATACTGGGCAGATTTGTCGCCCGGTATGGAACGTTGGGTTTCCATGAATCCCGAAAGTATTCGGAGAATCATATACATAGAACAGCCTAATTTGAGTTCATTCCCCCGATTTGTAGGAAAGGCATGTTTCATGGCCAAGCGACGCGGAAATCCAAACTGGGGCAAGCCCGAGCCGATCGGGCCCATAGTCCCTACCATCACCGAGTTCGAGCAGGTCGTGCGCGAATACAAGCTGACCCCCGACCAGTATCTCCGGTCGACCCGTCTGCGCGAGTGGGCACGCCGCAACAAGAACTCGAAGTACATCCCCGAGCCTCTTCTGGAAGCCTGGGGATTCGAGATCGAATCCACTCTGTAACCGCAGCCGTAACCAAAACTTTCAAGGGTCGCTCACCAGCGACCCTTTGCTTTTGAGCCGTTAGCAGACCCCAAACCACACTCTGTCATTCCGACCGCAGCTTCGCCCTCCGGCGAGGAAGGCGAAGCGAAGGGGAGAGCCAGCCCTGAGCGAAGCCGAAGGGGAGCTGCTGTTTGTCTGGGGACTCCGTGGATGATGGAAGCACCGTGGAACAGCGGCGCTTCAGCGCCGCGTAAGGTTTTGCGTGGCGCAGCGCTTCCAGCGCTGCGAAAACAGTCCCGGACGGATAAGGGCTTCCGCCCCCCCGAGGTAGCGAACGACGCAGACCACGCCCACGCCGTTTCAAATCCCTGCCACTCCGAACCAGGCGCCAAGCGCGGTGAGAGGCTTGCTGTTGATCCCGCTCGTGTAGAGCGAAAATTCCTGTCCGCTAACTAAACGCCGGCACGATCCCTTTGCGCGATCAGGCGCATGTCGTTTGCTGGCCCAAGGAGGCGGAAATAGCTCCGCCTCCTCATGCCCAACAAACTCCAGAGTGTCTCTTATGCGGTTACGAGTTCGTGCTTCTGGATGGTCGAGGTGACCACGTCAAAGGTTTGAACCTGGGGCGTTCCCTCGATAAATCTTGCCAGCGTCTTCAACACCTGCGGATAGGTATTAGTGTTGTAGTTGTCGGCGTCTTTCTTGTTTTCCCAGATACTGATCGCGGTCACATCAACTCCGCCCGGGCCAGCGAGAGTGATTTCGTCCTTAAAGCCATTCTGCTTACGCAGCAAAGGCAGGACGTCTTTCTCAAAAGCTCGTGTGTAATCGGACAGCATATTCGACTTCAGATGGAAAGAGACATTGCGTGCAAACATATAGGCAACCTCCTTAGGGTTGGGGGTGGCTAAGAAAGAGAACTTCAGGATGGGCTGACTTAGTTCAGGGAACCTGAAATGAGGAGAAGGTGGTAACCACCTCATCTAGGACCCTAGTCTTATCCACCCGAACTGTCAACCGCCCAAACACGCTCAGGGTGCGCGACGTAGAAGTGAGGATCTGGCGAGGTTCCTTTTTATTGCGACCTGCGTCTTGACGTATTTGATACTTAAAGATGATTGCTTATAGCATTGCCTGAAGCTCCTCATGCCCGATTCGCCGCCCGAACTCAGCCAATTCCCCTGGCCAAGCCAGCCACCAGCCAGTTAACCAACTCGCCAACGCCTTTGCTACAATCACCTCATCATGAGCACGCAAGCCTTTACCGACGTTCCCACTGCCATCGAGGAAATCCGCGCCGGCCGCATGATCGTCGTCGTCGACGACGAAGACCGCGAGAACGAAGGCGACATCACCCTGGCCGCCGAGAAGGTCACACCCGAAGCCATCAACTTCATGGCCAAGTATGGACGCGGCCTGGTCTGCCTGACTATGACCGAGGAGCGCCTCGATCACCTCCGCCTCGGCCCCATGAGCGCCGAGAACACTTCGCAATACGGCACGGCATTTTGCGAAGCGATCGACGCGCGCGTCGGCGTGACCACGGGAATCTCCGCCTACGATCGCGCGCGCACGATTCAGGTAGCCATCGACCCCGCCACGCAAGCGTCAGACCTGGCGCGCCCCGGCCACGTCTTCCCTCTTCGCGCCCGCAAAGGCGGAGTGCTGTTGCGCGCCGGACAAACCGAAGCCTCCGTCGATCTCGCACGCCTCGCAGGGCTGATTCCCGCCGGCGTCATCTGCGAGATCATGAAGGACGATGGCACCATGGCCCGCGTTCCAGACCTCATCGAGTTCTGCAAGCAACATGGCCTGAAGATGCTCACCGTCGCAGAGGTGATCCGCTACCGCATGGCCCATGAACGTTACGTGCATCGCGTTGGCGAAGCGTTGGTGGACACACGCTTCGGCGAATTCCGCCTCATCGCTTACGAGAGCGAAGTGGATGGCGGAGAGTCGCACGTGGCCCTGATTAAAGGAGAAATTTCTCGCGGCGATGTGGAAGCGAGCGACGCCCCCGTGCTGGTGCGCATGCACGCCCACTGCCTGATGGGCGATGTATTTGGTTCAACTGCTTGCGAGTGCCACGCGACGCTCGAAGGCTCGCTCCGCCGCATCGCTCAGGAAGGACGCGGCGCTCTCATCTATCTGCATCAGACTTCGCAAGGATTTTCTGTGGAGAAAGTGGGCGAACGAAGCGCACTCAGCTTCCATCGCGGCCGCAAGCTGCCCGCGCTGCTCGACAACGAGCGCCAGACGCAACGCGAAATCGGAATCGGCGCCCAGATTCTCTCCGACCTGAAGCTGCGGCGCATCCGCCTGCTCACCAACCGGCCCAAACGTGTAGCAGCGCTCGAAGGATTCGGCATCGAAATCGTCGATCAGGTTCCAGTGGAGTTGACTCGGGTGTAGCGTCGGTAAGTTCTGAGTCTGAGAGCGATTCTTCTGCATGGTTAGACGCGGGCAAGAGTTCCTTCGGCTGCGCCCGGGACAGGTCCGCGCCACACACGGGCTAGAAGGGCTTGCGCACTACGACCTCGGCGTCGCGAATGAAAAACTGCGCGGAACATTTCTCCGAGCCGCAGATGACCGGGATGAGACCATTGATTTGCCGGCGCGTAATCAGCCCCAGCATGCCACAGGATGGGCAGGCCAGCACGGCCCAGTAGGGATCTTCCTTCTCGCCGACTTCGCCGGCGTTTTCCAGAACAAAAACTGTTCCGGGCTGCATCTGTTCGGGAATCCATTCGTTCAGAATGTCCAGTTCGCCGACCATGCATTCCTCCTGTGTGACCTACTTTGGACCGACACTTTCTGCCTACGAAACTTTTCTAGCACGCCGGCGCCCAGCCGGCGATGTTACGGAAGTACTGGCTTTTCTGGCCACGACCTCAGCCCGCACCTGCCGCACCGCATCGCTGAGGCAGATGCCCAGAATGGGCTGACTCGAATTCTTCAGGATGTCTACGACCTGGCGCGCCGAGGTTTCTAAATAAAGACGCTTGCCATCGGTGAGCAAGTGAACGTCGGAATTGCGGCCGACGATTTCGGCGAGGTCTTTGCCGAACTCGCGCTCGAGAAAACGCATGACCTTGCGGACTCCCTGCAGGGAGAAGCCCTTGCGCCGAAGCTCGCAGATGACCGCTATTGCCAGGACGTTTTCGATCGAATACTGGCGGCGATGCCCTACCCGTTCGGGCTTGATCGCTCCCCGCTCGTCCCACCACTGGAGCTGGCGGGCGGTGACCCCGGTCAGAACAATCACCTCTTGCGATGAAAAGCGGTCCGGCATTAGTCCTCGTTTATGTTTGAAACAAGCTCCGAGTCGGATGTTTGAAACATTTTAGGCACGGGTTGGCGGCTGTCAACGGAGATTCGGCGGAGGAGGGTTAACTAGAAGAATGCGGGGCGGGGTTCGGAGTGGTCCGAGGGCATGCGGGGGATCGCGGGAATTGGTGCTGTCCCTGGCGGAGTCAGTGTCATAGCTGTCTTTCTCGCAACTGCGGGCTGAGTGCCATTCTGGGCTAGACGAGGCGCGGTGGAGGAGAGCCACCGCCGACGAAGTGGACGATTTCCAGGCGGTCGCCGTCCTTGAGCAGCGTCTGCGGCCAGCGGTCGCGCGGGACAATGGAGCGGTTGAGTTCGACGGCGACGCGGTCGGGCTTCATGGCCAGCGATTCGATCAGGGCCGCTAGCGTGAACGGGCCGCTGCCGGGAGCAGCGGCAAAGGTGCCTTCTTCTCCATTGATTTGCAGATTCATCGCGGGTGAAATCTCATCCTTGAAAGCGGATCGAGGTTAGTGTAGCAGCCTGTGGCGCGCTCCGACTTCGGAGAGGAACAGCAGGTCCCTCCACTTCAGTTCCCCTTCCCTTCTGGAAGGGGAAGTTCCGGTCGGGCTCGCTTTGGGCAGAACGGGGACAGTTCTAGACGACCTACTCGGCTTCGCGCAGGGCGAACTTGCGGGTTACGGTGCGGCCTTCGTGGTTGGCTTGCACGAGCACGGAGGAGTCTGATAGGGAGGATTCCTCGACTTCGATCGAGATCTCGGCTGCGCCGGCGGCGTCGGTGACGGCTTGAGTGTAGAAAGGCGCGGCGTCGGGACGGGCGAAACGAAAGGTTAGGCGAGCGGCGGGCACGGCGGCCCCCGCTTCGGTGACGCGCAATTGCATCGTGAGATTACGATTGGCGTGCACCGAGGCGGCGTTCTCCCATTGCACGTCGAGTTCCTTGATGGCGGCCAAGGTTTCGGTTTCGGCGCGGTCGAGGACATTCTCCAACTGGCCTTCGCGAATCGCTTCCAGCACGAGGCGATGCTGGTCGCGGAGTTGCTGCTCTTCCTGGGGATCGCCAAAAACCGCTTGTGCGGCCGAAGTCGCGTAGGAGACGGCCCGCTTTCCCACGCACCGGCCGCGCACGAACACCTGAGTCTGGAGCAGCTTTTCGCTTTCGCGCGCTTCGCTTTGCACGTGGTAGATGGTTTCGCCGTGCTTAACGTCGGTGTTGAAGCCGAAAATCATGGAGAATTGAGTAATCGGCCAATTGGGTAATTGGGCAATTGAAAACCCGAACCCTCTCAGCTTACAACGTTTGAACGGACATCAGGGGTTTGAATTTCAATTACCCGATTCCGCAATTGCCAAATAGTTCCTGGTTCCCTTGACACTCGCGCGCACCAGCCCCTAATCTAGAATGTTTAAGCAGTGCTTGGCGCGAATTATATATAGCTTATCCTATGCCCGACAATTACTTCTCTCGCTACCTGCCGTTTCTGATCCATATCCTGCTGGCGGGCGGAATCGCGACTGCCATTATCTCGCTTTCCTGGCTGATCGGGGAGCGGAAACCGACCCGAGCCAAGCTTTCCCCTTATGAATCCGGCATGACCCCGGTTGGCGACGCGCGCGGGCGCTTCTCGGTGAAGTTCTACCTGGTGGCAATGCTGTTCATTCTGTTCGACGTTGAGGCTGTGTTCCTCTATCCCTGGGCGGTGATTGTGCACGAACTGAAGCACTTCGGTCTGTGGGAGATGTTCGTTTACATCGGCATTGTTCTGGTCGGCTTTTTTTATGTTTGGAAGAAAGGCGTGCTGGATTGGGGTCCGTCTGGCGTGCGGCGAGGAGGACGCTAGTGGCTTTAGTGCCTGCCATCACCGATCTTGAGGAACTGAAGGGTCATCCGGCGGTGGCGCGGCTGCTGGCTTGGAATCCGTCGGCGGTTGCGGGAGTGAAGTTCGACCGCGAAGAGATGACGATTTACATCGATCGCGCGAAGCTTCACGAGGCTTGCGCCCTGCTGCGCGACGATGCGGAGTGCGCCTTCAACTTCCTTTCCGACGTCACTTGTGTGGACTGGTATCCGGCGGAGCCGCGGTTTGAGGTGGTCTATCACTTGCTTTCGATTCCCAAGAAGGAGCGGGTACGAGTTAAAGTTCGGCTCGACAGTGCGAGCCCGGCGGTGGAGTCGTTGACCTCATTGTGGCCGGGCGCGAATTATTTTGAGCGCGAAGTTTTTGACCTGTTCGGGATTCGGTTTACGGGACATCCTTATATGCGGCGCCTTCTGATGCCTGAGGATTGGGAAGGTCATCCCCTGCGGAAAGACTATCCGGTGGAGGGCTACCGCTAGTCGCATGGCTCACCTCGCGCCCACTCCCGTGCTTGAGCCCGGCCAGGATCGAACGATGATCCTGAACATGGGGCCGCAACATCCTTCGACGCACGGCGTGTTGCGCGTGCTGCTGGAGATCGATGGCGAGACCATCGTGCGGATCATGCCGGATATTGGCTTTCTGCACACGGGGATCGAAAAGACCTGCGAGGCCAAGTTTTATCAGCAGGTGGTGCCGCTGACGGATCGCATCGACTATCTCTGCCCCCTGACCAACAACTTGTGCTACGCGCTGGCCGTGGAGAAGCTGCTGGGGCTGGAGATTCCGCCGAAGGCGCAGTGGTTGCGCGTGCTGCTCAATGAATTGACGCGCATCAATTCGCATCTGGTGTGGCTGGGCACGCACGCCATGGATATTGGCGCTATGACGGTCTTTCTTTATTGCTTTCGCGAGCGCGAAGAAGTGTTGAAGATGTTCGAGATGGTCAGCGGACAGCGCATGATGACCTCGTACTTTCGCGTGGGAGGAATCGCGCTTGAACCGCCTCTGGGATTTTTCGAACGCGTTCGAGAATTCGCCGGGCGTTTTCCTGAAAAGGTGGATGAGTACGAAAACCTGCTCACCGGGAAATCCGATCTGGACGATGCGCACTAAGGGCGTGGCCAGGCTTAGCGCGGAAGATGCGATTGCCTTGGGGGCCAGTGGACCAACCCTGCGCGGAAGTGGCGTGGACATCGATTTGCGGCGCGATATGCCCTACTCGGGCTATGAGAACTTTAAGTTCAAGGTCCCGGTGGCGCAGGAGGGTGACGTATTCGCGCGTTATATGTGCCGCGTGCGGGAGCTGCGCGAGTCAAACGAGATTGTGAAGCAGGCTCTGGAGGGCATGCCGGAGGGACCGATTAAGGCCGACGCTCCCGGCGTTGTGCTGCCCGACCGGGAGAAGATGAAGACAGCAGATGGAAGCACTCATCTACCACTTCAAGATTATTACTGAGGGCTTCGCGGTGCCGGCGGGCGAAGTGTATCAGGCGGTGGAATCGCCGCGCGGCGAGATGGGCTATTACATCGTTAGTGACGGAACGGCTAAGCCATATCGAGTGCATATGCGGGCGGCTTGCCTGGCCAACCTGCAGACCTTGCCCAAGATGTGCGAGGGTGGGTTGATTGCAGATGTTGTCGCGGCGATTGGGTCCATTGATATTGTGCTGGGAGAAATCGACAGGTGAAGTTTTCGGAAGAATTCGAGAAGCGGTTTGCGGAGATGGTTCCGCACTATCCGACGAAGCGGTCTGCGCTGGTTCCCACTGCTTCTTTATGCGCAGGATGAGATCGGCTTCCTTTCGGATGAGGTCATCGCGGAACTTGCGGGCCGCCTGGATGTGACAGAACTCGAAGTGCGCAACGTGATCAGCTACTACTCGATGTTGACCACTAAACCCCGCGGCAAGTTCAATGTGCAGGTTTGCACCAACATCAGTTGCCTGGTACGCGGTGGGGAGGAAATTTTGCGATCACTGCGCGAAGAAATTGGGCGTCGGCCACAAAGGAACAACTCCCGACGGTTTGTTTACGCTGGAAGAAGTGGAATGCATTGGAGCCTGCAGTTGGGCTCCGGCGGCGCAGGTGAACTACGATTTTCACGAGAACCTCACGACTGAGAAGATAGACGAGGTTCTCGACGAGTACAGGAAGAAGGCGACGCAATAGAGAAAAATGGGCAATTTTGTAATCGGGTAATTTTGTAATTTGAAATCCGAATCACCCTGGATTCTGGCCTGGTGGGTTTCAATTACAAAAATACCCGATTACCAAATTACAAATGGCATCTCTGGTTTCCCATCCCGACGAGGTAAAGGTCGTCTCCCGGCGCTTTGGCCGGGGTGCGACTAACCTTGACCGTTATCTTGAACTGGACGGCTACAAGGCCGTGCAGAAGGCGCTGGGCATGGAAGCGGACGCCATTATCAACGAAGTAAAGAACTCAGGGCTGCGCGGGCGCGGGGGCGCCGGGTTCTCGACCGGGATGAAGTGGTCGTTTGTGCCCAAGCAGTCGGCCAAACCAAAATACGTGCTGTGCAACGGCGACGAGAGCGAACCAGGCACCTGCAAAGACCGGCTGATCTTCGAGCATGATCCGCACTCCGTGATTGAAGGAGTAGTGATCGGCGGCCTGGCGGTGGGCGCGCGCAGCGGTTACATCTACATCCGCGGCGAATATCGATATCTGTCGATCATCATGCAGAAGGCGATCCGCGACGCTTATGCCAAAGGCTTTCTGGGCAAGAACATTTTCGGCAGCGGGCGCGATTTTGATGTTTACTGGCACGGCGGCGCTGGCGCCTATGAAGTGGGTGAGGAATCGGCGCTAATGGAGTCGCTGGAGGGTAAACGAGGTATTCCGCGGATTCGGCCTCCGTTTCCAGCTGTCGTCGGTCTGTGGGGCGGTCCCACGGTCATTAATAATGCGGAGACGCTGGCCAGCGTGCCTCATATTATTCTTGGCGGCGCAGAGTGGTTTGCCAAACTTGGTCCGCCGAAGAACGGTGGGACGCGGCTGTTCTGCCTCAGCGGCAACGTGGCCAAGCCCGGCGTGTACGAACTGCCCATGGGCTACAGCCTGAAGAAAATGATTTACGAAGTTGGTGGCGGCATCCCTAATGGGCGCCAATTGAAAGCGGTTGTGCCGGGTGGAGCATCTTGTCCCTGCCTGACCGCCGACGAGATCGATGTCAATATGGATTTCGATTCTGTTGCGAAAGCCGGTTCGATGCTGGGTTCGGGCGGCGTGGTCGTGATCGACGATGCGCAGTGCATTGTGAAGTTTGCTCTGCGGACGATGAAGTTTTATCAGCACGAAAGTTGCGGGTGGTGCATCCCCTGCCGTGAAGGGACCGATTGGCTGAAAAAGACATTGATGCGTTTTCACGCGGGCGGCGGCGTGAAGAAGGACATCGACAACATGCAGTATCTCTCGGAGAACATGCTGGGCAGGACGTTTTGTCCGCTGGGCGATGCGGCGGCGATGCCTACCATCGCGTTCGTGAAGAAGTTCCGAAAAGAGTTTGAGGACCATTTAGACGGCCGCCCCTGCCCGTTTGAGGAGGAAGGTGCACTCGAGCAGATTCCGGTGATGGCCCATTAACCATGAGCACCATTCCACCCACAACGAGCTGCACGGAGGTCGACAAGGCTAAACTGCTGGAGGCTTTGTGCAAGGGAGGAGACGCGTTTCTTTGCAGCGTAGCCGGCGTCGGTGAAGCCTCTTGCCGCCTGCGCCCTCGAGAGAACCGTTGGTCGGTGATCGAGTGCGCGGAACACGTCGCGGTGGCGGAAGAAGTCATGCTCGGTTTGGTGACTGGCGAACGGACGGCGCGAGATCCGGAAGGACCGAAGCGCGATGATCGCATTCTCCGAAGTGGTACGGATCGCAGCGCCCGGTTTGATGCTTCCGATCAATCACAACCACGTGGCCGCTTTGCCACGCTGGCGGAAGCGGTGGCACATTTCCAGGCAGTGCGTGAACGCACGCTTCGCCTTCTCGAACAAACTGGAGAGGACTTGCGGGCCACGGAGGTCAAACATCCCCATCACGCCGTCGGCGTGATTAGTACTTATGAGTGTTTGTTGCTGATGGGATCGCACGCACAAAGGCACGCGCTCCAAATCGAAGAGATCAAGAACAGCCGGCGTACCGGGCACATGTGCGCCCTTAGAGTTTAGATTTCTAGATAAGAGCATTTATGGCGGAAGGATCTCAAATCGTAACGCTCACCGTCGACGGTAAGAAGGTCACGGCTCCCGCGGGGACGCTGCTGATCGAGGCCTGCAAGACCGTGGGCATCGAAGTGCCTTCATTTTGCTATTACCCCAATCTTTCGCTGCAGGGCGCTTGCCGCATGTGCCTGGTGAAAGTCGAGAAGATGCCCAAGCTGCAGACTGCGTGTACTACCGTGATCAGCGAAGGCATGACCGTCACCAGCGATAGCGATGAGATCAAGCAGGCGCGCAAATCGATGCTGGAGATGCTGCTGGGGAACCATCCTTTGGATTGTCCGGTGTGCGACGCGGGCGGAGAATGCGAACTGCAGGACATGACGTTCTCTTACGGTGCCGCCGAATCGAAATTCATGGAGGCGAAGAATCATAAAGACGAGCAGCAGTGGTCGCCGGTAGTGTTTTTCGACCGGCCGCGCTGCATTCTCTGCTACCGCTGCGTGCGCGTCTGCGGCGAGGGCATGGACGTTTGGGCTTTGGGCGTGCAGAACCGCGGCGTCAGCTCGATTATCGCCCCTAATAAAGAGGATCACCTGGAGTGTGAAGAGTGCGGGATGTGCATCGACATCTGCCCGGTGGGCGCACTTACCTCTGGCGCGTATCGCTACAAAACGCGTCCGTGGGAGATGAAGCACGTAGGCACGATCTGTACGCACTGCGGCGACGGCTGCAAGACCACTCTGGGCGTGCGCCGCGCCGACACCGGCATGGCGATCGTTCGGGGCGACAACCGCGACAAGAGCGGCACGAACGGGGATTTCCTTTGCATCAAGGGCCGCTACGCATTCGATTTTGCAAATCATGAAGAGCGGCTCACGCGGCCCCTGATTCGCAAAGAGGGCAAGCTGACTCCCTCTACCTGGGAAGAAGCGTTTGAACTGATCGGGAAGAAGTTCGCAGAAGTTCGCGACCGCGATGGCGGAACGGCGATTGGCGTTGTGGGCTCGACTCGCACCACCAACGAAGAAGCGTATCTGCTCTCCAAGTTTGCGCGTGTGGTTCTGAAGACGAACAATGTGGACCACCACCGCACCGCGGACTTCCCTGCTTTCGCGGCTGCGCTTCGCGGCAAAACGGATGCCACATCCAGCATGGCGGATGTCTACACTGCGCCTGCCACTCTGTTGATTGGCAATGATCCCACCGAGCAGCATCCGCTGCTAGCCTGGCAGATTCGCAACAACGTTCGCCTGCACCAAGCGCGGCTCTATGTGATCAACTCCCAGCCGATCAAGTTGCGGCGGCAGGCAACCAGCTTCGTGCCGATCCCAATTGGGGCGGAAGGTAAGGTTGCGGCGTTTCTTGCCGGGGACGATTCGGCTTTGGAGGCGGTCACGGCTCGCGAATCGCTCGCGCCGGACGGACGAGAGCGCCCGTCCCCACACGAGCAGTGGATTGCCCTTCGCGACACGCTTCGCGGCGAGAAGAATCTGGCTATCATTTTCGGCTCTGAACTCCGCGGCAGGGACCTTTCCAGCCTCGTGACGTTCGGTTCCGGAATCGCTGGAGCTAAGTTCGTTTGCCTGGCGGACTATGCCAATTCACGCGGAGCGGCCGACATGGGCTTGTATCCGGATTTGCTGCCGGGATACCACCCCACCGGAGGAAGCAGCGAGTTCCACGAGGAATGGGGAGAAATTCCGCAGACTGCCGGCCTCGATTTATCCGGCATGGTTGAAGCCGGAAGGGCGAACAAGTTGAAAGCTCTCTATGTTGTCGGCTCGAATCCCGTCGGACGGTTGAAGATCGATCCGTTCGCGTTCTCGAAGAGTTTCGTTGTGGTCGAAGACATGTTCCTGACCGAGACCGCGGTGATGGCCGACGTAGTGTTGCCTGCGGCGAATGCATACGAAAAGTCAGGAACGTTTACGAATACTTGCGGCGACTTGCAGTTGGTAAAGAAGGCCGGCGAGGTCACGGGCACGAAGGCTGACTTCGAGATGATCGTCCGCATCGCAGACGCAATGGGTTTTGACGTTCGCAAACTCGTGCCTTTCGGCGGCGGATCGCATGCCGACATGGGACAGTCGCGCGGAGCACAATCGGGCGAGGCCGACCGTCATGCCGTGTGGCTCGAGGCCCACGGACTGGAGCCGAAGCTGAGCCCGTTCGATCCTACGGCGATTCTGGACGAAATTCAGCGGCTGGTGCCCGGCTATGACGTGTCGCGCATGAACCTGCTGGCGGGGAATAGCCAGCATACCTCGCTCGCCAAGGCTGGGCCCGGGGTTGCGCAAAGGCAGGAATCCATTGCTCCGGCGAACGATAATCTCTTCAGTAGTGGAACGCTCGGACGTTATTCACGCATATTGAAGTCCGTGGTCGAGAGTCACGAGGTCAAGCCCGTTGAGGTTGCGGCAGACTGAGCGAGCTTTTGGAATCGAGCTTTTGGAGAGGCAACGGCATTGTCAGTTGGCGTTTTCATACTCGTGTCGGTGATCAAATCGGTGATCGTCCTGATCGTGCTGCTCACCGCGGTCGCGTACACGGTCTGGCTGGAGCGCAAAGTGGTGGGCCATATGCAGAATCGGTGGGGACCCACGCGGGTCGGGCCGTTTGGACTGCTGCAGCCTGCGGCCGACGGGCTGAAGTTTCTGTTCAAGGAAGACCTCACGCCGCCGCACGTCTACAAGCCGCTGTTTCTGGCGGCGCCGATGATGGCGCTGATCTTCGCACTGACTTCGATTTCGGTGATCCCATTTGGCAACTCGATCACGATTGGCGGCCTGCAATATCCCGCTGCAGATTACCGATGTAAACATCGGGCTGCTGCTGATTCTGGGCGTTACTTCGATGGGTGTATACGGCGTGGCGCTTGCGGGCTGGTCGTCGAACAACAAATATTCCCTGCTGGGCGGACTGCGGGCCAGCGCGCAGATGGTCAGTTACGAAATTGCACTTGGCCTTTCGCTGGTTGGGGTTCTGATCCAGTCCGGCAGCTTCAGCCTGCGCGCTATCGTCGATGCGCAGGGAGGACATTTCTGGGGTTTCATTCCGCGGTGGAATATTTTTCATGGGCAGCTCATCGGCTTCTTCATTTATCTGATGGCGGCGTATGCGGAGACCAATCGCCTTCCCTTTGACTTGCCGGAAGCCGAAACCGAACTGGTTGCGGGATACCACACCGAGTACAGTGCCATGAAGTTTGCCATGTTCTTCATGGCCGAATACGCCAACATGATTACGGTGGCGTGCCTGGCCACGCTGTTGTTTTTTGGGGGATGGCACGGACCGCTGGCTGGGCCTCCGCTGGTGCAGGCGTTGCTGCCGGTGTTCTGGTTTGGGGCGAAGATTTTCTGTTTTCTCTTTCTTTATATCTGGGTGCGCGGGACGCTGCCGCGCTTCCGCTACGACCAATTGATGGCTTTTGGCTGGAAGTTTCTGCTGCCGCTGGCGACCATGAATCTGGTGGCAACGGCGATCGCCGTGGCTTGGTAGGGAAAGGCAGTTGCCGGTTGCTAGTAAGGACACAGCAGAACTGGCTCACTCGCAGTCATTGGGAAGGTGCGTGTTACTGGCAACTGGAAGCTGGCAACGGGCAACCGTTCTTATGAATTTTCACCTCATCTTATTTCTGGCTTTCGGAGCGGTTTGCGTAGGCGGGGCGGTCAACCTGCTGGCGCAGCGACATCCCATCAACAGCGCGCTGTCGTTGATCGCGGTCATGGCTGCGCTGGCCGGGGAATATCTGCTGCTGGGCGCGGAGTTTGTCGCAGCCGTGCAGGTCATTGTGTATGCCGGCGCAATTATGGTGTTGTTTGTCTTTGTCATCATGCTGCTGAACGCAGGCGAAGAGGAACACACCCTGGGAAGCCGTGTCGCGGTTCTGTTTGGCGTGCCCGGGATGCTGACCGGCAGCGTGCTGATGGCGTGGGTGGTGCTGCGGCACTCCGGGACAGAATCGGTGCCGATCGGCGCCTTGCCCGGATATCCCACAGATATCGCTCAGCTACTCTTTCACGATTTTCTCTTGCCTTTTGAAGTCACCTCCGTGTTGATCCTGATCGCCATCATGGGCGCCGTGGTTCTGGCCAGCAAGCCGGAAGCCTCGGCGGGGAAGGCGGACTGATGGGGCCATCGTATGTGCCGCTATCGTATTACCTGCTGCTCAGCGGATTTCTGTTTGCCTGTGGCGTGGTCGGATTTCTGATCAAGCGCAACATCATCACCATCTTCATGTCGATTGAGCTGATGTTAAACGGCGTGAACCTTTCGTTCGTGGCGTTCGCGGCACACTGGCATGCGCTGGCGGGCCAGGTATTCGTTTTCTTTGTGATGGTGGTGGCTGCGGCGGAAGCGGCTGTGGGGCTGGCGATCATCATCGCGGTTTACCGCACGCGGGAGACCTTGAACGTGGATCAGGTGAACCTGCTCAAACTATGAACCCCACTCTCAATCTCTGGCTGATCCCGATTCTGCCGCTGGCGGGGGCCGCGATCAACGGCTTTCTCGGGAAAAAGGCTTCGCGCCAAGGCGTGACTACTGTGGCACTGCTGTTCAGCGGAGCTGCTTTTGCGTGGGCTTTGTTGGTCGCGGCGCGCTTCTCGTCGTTGTCGCTTCCCTACCAGGAGTTCTTCGCCTACTGGATCCGCTCCGGGAGCTTCCGTGCGGATTTCGCCTTCTATCTCGATCAGCTTTCCCTCGTCATGTTGCTCGTGGTGACCGGAGTGGGATTCTTGATCCATGTCTACTCCGTTGGGTACATGTGGGACGACCCCAGCTACTATCGCTTCTTCAGCTATCTGAATCTGTTCATGTTTTTCATGCTGACGCTGGTACTGGCCAACAATTATCTTCTGATGTTCATTGGCTGGGAGGGCGTGGGACTGGCGTCGTATCTGCTGATCGGGTTCTGGTTCACGAAGGATTCAGCGGCATCGGCGGGCAAGAAAGCGTTCATCGTAAACCGCATTGGCGATTTTGGCTTCCTGATCGCATTGTTCCTGCTGATCAAGCAGTTTGACTCGCTGAATTTCAAACAGGTATTCGGCGCCGTAGCTCCTTTGCAGCCTGAGACTGCCGGGGCGGGTCTGCTCACCGCGGTCGGGATTTTGCTGATGATCGGCGCTTGCGGGAAATCGGCGCAGATTCCTCTGTATGTCTGGCTTCCCGACGCGATGGAAGGCCCAACGCCGGTTTCCGCCTTGATCCACGCCGCCACGATGGTAACGGCCGGCGTCTACATGGTCGCGCGCTCGCACGTGATCTTTGACCGCGCGCCTATCGCGCTTACGGTTGTGGCAATCATTGGCACCCTGACCGCGTTCTTCGCTGCGACGATTGGTATCGCGCAGACCGATATTAAGAAGGTTCTCGCGTATTCGACCATCTCGCAACTCGGCTACATGTTCATGGCTTGCGGAGTGGGTGCTTTTTCGGCCGGCATTTTTCACCTGATGACGCATGCCTTCTTCAAGGGCCTGCTGTTCCTTGCGGCCGGTTCGGTGATTCATGCCGTCGGCGGCGAGCAGGACATGCGCAAGATGGGCGGGCTCCGCTCTTTCATCCCCGTAACGTTTGGGACCATGTTTATTGCTACGCTGGCAATTGCCGGAGTTCCGCCGCTGGCCGGCTTCTGGAGCAAGGACGAAATTCTCTGGAAGGCGTACCAAGCAAGCGCGGTGTACTGGGGAATCGGCGTGGTCACCGCGTTCCTTACGTCCTTCTACATGTTCCGCCTGTTGTTCCTGACGTTCTTTGGCGACTATCGCGGGGCGCAGGTGGACGCGCACGGCTCCCACAGCCACGACGCTCATGGACACGGCGAACCGCACGAGAGCCCGATGGTGATGCTGGTGCCGCTGATGATCCTGGCGTTGCTTTCACTCGTAGGCGGATTGCTAGGGATTGGCGACGGTTTTGAGCATTTTCTGGCTCCGGTCTTCGGCTCGACGGTGGTTGTCGAAAACGCTGGTCACGGCACCGAACTGCTGCTGATGGGTGTATCTGTGGCCGTCGCTCTGTTGGGATGGTGGCTGGCATACCAGCTTTACTACAAGCGCCCCGAGCTTCCGCAGAAGATTGCAGACGCGCTCGGCGGCTTCTACCAGGCAGTGGTGCACAAATACTACATCGATGAATTGTATGCTGTGCTCTTCGTCAAGCCGCTGATCGACGGCTCGACTCGAATCCTTTGGCAGGACGTGGATCGGAAAGTCATTGATGCTGCGGTGAATGACGCTGGGGATGGAGCGCGGCACGTTTCCGACGAGGTTCGCCACATGCAATCCGGCAACATACGCTCGTACGCGGGCTGGATTGCGGCCGGTTCGGCAGTGGTGATTGCTTTCATGATCTGGACGTGGACACAAGCCCGATGAGGACCGACGATCTCAGTTCCATCATTCTTACGCTGGTCACCTTCGCACCGCTGGCTGGCGGTTTGCTGCTGATGCTGTTGCCGCGACGCGACCGCGACATCCGAATTTTCGCGCTGGTCATCTCACTGCTGACCTTCGTTTTATCTTTGCATCTGCCGGTTTATTTTCATCGCGCGCGGGCAGGATTCCAGTACGAGATCGACAGGCAGTGGGTTTCCACTCCCAATATCCACTACCACATGGGCGTCGACGGCATCTCACTCTGGCTGGTGGTGCTCACTACGTTTCTCACGCCGCTGTGCGTGCTGATTTCCTGGCAGTCGATTCATGAGCGGGTAAAGGAATTCTTCATCCTGCTGCTGATCCTGGAGACGGCGCTGATCGGCGTCTTCACATCCCTCGACCTGTTCCTGTTCTATTTCTTCTGGGAATCTACGCTGATCCCGATGGCTTTGCTGATTGGCATCTTCGGCCACGAACGCAAAGTCTATGCCGCAGTAAAGTTTTTCATGTACACCATGATCGGCTCGGTGTTCATGCTGGCGGCGATCTTATGGCTCTACGCGCATACCGGCAGCTTTGACTTTGTCGTGATTCGCGAGCAGATTATGAGCGGTGCTGTCGTGAAGTTTCCGGCGGCGGCCCAGTGGCTTTTTCTCGGCTTTTTCCTGGCGTTCGCGGTTAAGGTTCCTCTGTTTCCTTTTCACACCTGGCTACCCGACGCTCACGTTGAAGCGCCCACGGCCGGGTCGGTGCTGCTGGCCGGGGTACTGCTCAAGATGGGCACTTATGGCTTGCTTCGCTTCAACCTGGGATTGTTCCCTGAGCAAGCGCGGCGCAACGCTCCTTGGATCATGACGCTCGCCTTGATTGGCATCATTTACGGGGCGCTGGTAGCGATGGTTCAGCCCAACATGAAGAAGTTGGTCGCGTATTCCTCGGTCAGCCACCTTGGATTCGTCGTGCTGGGAATCTTCAGCTTCACGCAGGCCGGACTGAACGGCGCGATGTTCGTCATGCTGGCTCACGGAATTTCAACCGGCGGGCTGTTCATGCTGACGGGCATTTTGCACGAACGCCGTCACACCTACGAGATCCGCGAGTTCGGCGGCCTGGCAGCGCCCATGCCGGTATATGCCGCATCGTATCTGGTGATCGTGCTGGCATCGGCGGGTCTGCCTCTTCTGAACGGCTTCATCGGTGAATTTCTGGTTTTGAGCGGCGCATTCCAGGACAAAGCAGTTTACGGGATACTTGGTGCCACGGGAATCATCTGGAGCGCTGTCTATCTGCTCTGGATGTATCAGCGAGTTTTCTACGGCAAGGTCACGCACCCAGTGAATAATTCTCTGCGCGATCTGTCAGGATTCGAGGAGTTGGCCATTTGGCCATGCGCTGCGGCGGCGCTGGTGATGGGCGTGGCTCCCATCTTGTGGCTGGGGGCCATCGATCCCGCGGTGCGGGCCGCGCTCACTCCCTTCGCGCCAGTAGTGAGCAGGGTGGTGGGACAATGATGGTGACTTTCGCCCCGGCGTTCTCGCACACGCTGCCGCAGGGTGCCGATTATGTGCGCATCCTGCCTGAGATTGTTCTCTCGGTCTTCGGGATGATCGTGATGGTGCTCGAACCTCTGCTCGACGAAACGACGGGTCAGAAGATTCTGGGGTTGATCGCCCTGGTGGGCACGCTGGCGGGGATCGGAGCAACCTGGTTCATGGCGCAATCTCCGGGGCTGGCCTTCTGGAACATGGTGCAGGTGGATGGCTTCAGTGTCTTCTTCCATATTCTGGTGATTGCGATCGCCGCCGTCGTCATCCTTAGCTCGTACGAATATATGGCTGTGCAGCGGATCCGGGCCGGGGAATACTACGCTTTGATTCTTTTCGGCGTGGTCGGCATGGCGCTGATGTCGTCGGCGATTGAATTGGTTCTGATTTTCATCGCGCTTGAGATTTCCTCGATCTCTACTTACGTGCTGGCAGGATTCCGCCGGCACGAAGCTGCCAGCGCGGAATCCTCGCTGAAATACTTTCTGCTGGGGTCGTTCGCCACGGCGTTTTTCCTTTACGGAGTGGCCTTGATGTTTGGCGCCACCGGTTCGACGAATGTCGATCAAATCAACAGGACGTTGCAGGCTGGTCCGATCCCGTTGCTGGCGTTCGGGGCTGTGGGGTTCATGTTTGTGGGCTTGGGCTTCAAGGTAGCTGCCGCGCCCTTTCACATCTGGACCCCGGACGTCTACGAAGGAGCACCGGCACCGATTGTCGGTCTCATGTCGACCGCGCCCAAGGCGGCTGCGTTTGCGGTTTTGTTGCGTATCGTTTTCGTGGTCAACATGCCGGGAAAGCCCTGGCTGATTTGGGTGTCGGCGGCGCTCTCCATGACTTTAGGCAACGTGGGCGCGCTGGTGCAAAACAATGTGAAGCGACTGCTGGCTTATTCGTCGATCGCGCACGCGGGATATTTGCTGGTCGCATTCGCTGCCGCGCCCGGCCTGGGAACCTCGTCGGTCATGTTCTACAGCGCGGCCTATGCCGCGATGAACCTGGGTGCGTTTGCCGTGGTCAGCCACTTCGCCAACGCGGGCGAACGCTATGTGACGCTTGAAGACTATGAAGGCTTGGGGCGCAGTTCCCCGCTGCTGGCGGCTACGCTCACTATCTTTCTGCTCTCCTTGATTGGTATCCCGATGACCGGCGGCTTTTTTGCCAAGTTCTACGTGTTCAGCGCAGCCGTGAAAGCGAACCTGATCTGGCTGACGATCATCGGCGTCGTCAACAGCGGCGTAGGCGCGTACTACTACCTGCGTATCATCGTGATGATGTACATGCGCGAATCGCCGAAGGAAGTTCCGGTGACTCCGGTTCCCTTCCCGCTTGGCCTAGCGCTCGGAACCTGCCTCGCCGCGACCCTTTATCTTGGAATCTTTCCCAGCCGAGTGTTGCAGTATGCTCAGGGTGCCGCTGAGCAACTTGTCCAGGAGGCTCCGGCTGACATTCCTCGATCCGCACATGTTCCAGCGGTTCCGGCGACCCTCTAACCTGATCGATACGTCGCAACGCTTCCGGGTTGTTTGCGGGGCTGGCATTGCTGCTGGTTTCCTTGGCATACCTGTTGCAGATTGCAAGTCCCCTGCGGCTCGTAGGCGAGGGAGTTGACGATCGGCTGCGGGCAAGTTCTGCGGCCGACGGATATGGTTTCCGGGTCCATGGTGAACAATCTTCTGCTGGGGATTGGGTGTTGGGCAAGCTACCAGCCATAGTGTTCACCTATCCTTGGCTTGATACGAGGCTCCGGTTGCCGGTCTTGCCGCTGCTAATGGGGTACGTTCTGATCGGGGCGAGACGCTTGCTGCCGTCTTGTGTGCTGCGGCCCGCGATTTTCGCCTACTGCTCGCTGTTTTGCTTACTCGGAATTGTTGCGCTTGGCTATAGCACGCGTCTGACCTTCGCTGGCTCGCAGTTTCCAGATCTCTATGGAGACGGCACCCCTCCGAGCCACGTATCGAGCCGCACTCCTCGGAGTCGCCGAAGAACGCAGATGACATCAACCCGGAACCCCTCTCCTTGTTGACTGGTTGCTTCGTTATGAGGGGCGTTTGGCAACCCAGTGACCCCTTCTGCCCCTGTTTCGCAGAACTCGGAACTTCACTCCTGGTTGGGAATCAGGGGAACGAAGCGGACGAGTTCACGAAGGGAATTTAGGGGCTGCCCGTTGACCATGCGAATGAATTGGAGCTGCTGAGAGTCGGTGGAACCGATTGGGATGATCATGCGGCCCCCGTCGCGGAGTTGAGAGGGCAGAGCGGGCGGCACACGGAGAGCAGCGGCGGAGACGAGGATAGCGTCGAAAGGGGCGCAGGCAGCGAGTCCGAGGGCCCCGTCGCCGGTGAAGACGCAGGCGTTGGTATAGCCGAGGGCAGCTAGAAGGTTGCGCGCGCTCTCGGCGAGCGATGCGTGGCGTTCGATAGAGAAGACCTGCGCCGCAAGTTCCGCGAGCAGAGCGGTGACGTAGCCGGAACCGGTGCCAACCTCGAGAACCTTGTCATGGGGCGTGAGTTGGAGAGATTCGAGCATGAGGGCAACGATGTAGGGCTGAGAGATGGTTTGGTCGTCGCCGATCGGAAGAGGATGATCTTCGTAGGCTTGGGCGCGGTAAGGTTCAGGGACAAATTCGTGACGGGGAACGCGAAGCATAGCTTCGAGGACGCGCGGGTCAGAGATGCCGCGGGCCCGGAGTTGGGAGTCGACCATAAGTTGACGGGCGGGGGTCGGGTTGGGCATGCGATTCCGGCTTCCGGCGCTCGGCTTCCGGCAGTTTCGGATGAGTCTGGAAGCCGCGCGTTTCACAACCACGTAAGTTATTTCTTGCGACGGCGGATTTGCAAGTCGAAGCTGATGACACCGTTCTGGTCGCGGGTGCCGACGAGGGACACGCTGCGATTGACATAGTACTCCCCCTGGATGATCTGCTGCGAACTCTGAGAAACATTGGTGGAGTAGGTGAGGGACAGGTTGTTGGCGAACTGTTGCTCGATGGTGATCTGGGGGCCGTTGCTGAGGGGATTGGTTTCGGTGGTGAGTCCCTGAGGATCGATTTTGATATTGCTGGCACCGAACAGGCGCTGGAAGCGGCTGGTGGCTGTGTCATTGAGCGCCTGGTTGAGGATGAGAGCGCTGGCCTGGTCGGAAAAGACGCCCTGGCCGGACTGCTCCTGGAGTTGAGCAGATTCTTCGTTGGTGCGGCCCAGTGCGAGCAGAGCGATGATGTCGGATTGAGGCAAGGGAGGCTCGGAACGGTAGTTAATATGGAGGCGGTCGGGTGTGCCAGTAACCGTGATGTTGAGATCGTAGTTGCGGACATGGCTGGAGGCCTGCAGATTGAGTTGGGGCTCGATGGCAACCGGATTGGCGAAAGTGATGTCGCCGCGCTCGAGCGTAAAGCGGATGCCGTGGAAAGTGGCTTTCCCTTCGAGGATATCGACACGGCCGAGGACGGCGGGACGGGCCACGGAGCCGCGGAGGCGAAGGTCGGCGTCGCCGGAAAGACGGGCGATTGCGGTACGCATCTGGAGTTCCGGCGCGGTCTGGACGTGGATGTCGAGTTTGACGTTATTGAGCGGCGAGTTGGCGACAACCGTGGAGAATTGGCGGCTGCGCTCGAGATAAGCACTGAAATCGAATCCGGGAGTCACCGCAATCTTGGTAATGCTGATATCGCCGGAAACGGTGGAAGCGGAGCGGCTGCCGATCCAATGCAATTCGGTGTTGGCCGTGGAGCTGACACCGGGTGGATAGCGCAAGCGAACATCTTTGCCGGTGGCCGTGAGGTTGAAGTTGAGCTGCTGCTTAAAGTAATTGGCGTCGCCCTTGAGGTCAAGCGTACCGCCCCCGGTGCGGGCCGTAAGTGTCTCGATATGGATGCGATCGCGAGTGAAAAGAAGCGAGCCGTTGAGTTCGCTGAAGCCACTGGGCAGTCCGGCATAGGAAAGCGCACCGTGGGTCACCTGAAAACTGCCCTCAGGCAAAGGCTCGGCAAGAGTGCCACCGACGGTCAGGGCCATAGTGACTAGGCCGGAGGACGCGAAGTCAGGATCAAAGCTGGAGAGCAGTTTGAGATCGAGGCGACCGTCGGCCGTGAGATCCAGTGTGCGTGGGCCGGAGAGTTGCATGGAGCCGTGCGCGGTGAGATCAGTACCCTCCCCCACAAGGTGGAGTTGCTGGATGTTGACCGACCGATCGGCGAGGACGAATCGAATGGGATCCTGATTATGGACCTTTACATTTTCGACGTCGAGCGAAAGTGCACTCAGGTTGCCGGCGAGGATCCATTGCCCGGGCTGGCCGAGTGGGCCACGCAGATCGAGAGAACCGGTGACGGCAGAATGTCCCGTGAGTTGGCCGCGGAAATAGGAGTGCCAGAGGGCGTCGAGATCGAGCTGGTCCGTTTGAAAGGAAAGGTCGGCACGATAGTCATCGCGCAACCGAACGTTGCCGCTGACCAGTAAAGAGCCGTGCTGGAACTGCGAATTGCCGGTGAGATGCAGTTCGCTACCCTGCGTGACGCCGTGCAGGTCGAGATCACCGGCAAGTTCATCATCGATCGTGAGGCCGCGGACGTGGACGTCCGCGTGGATGGAGGGCGCGTCGGGAGTACCCGAGGCTTTGAGAACGAAGTCGGCACGCCCTTCGACAGAGAAACGATCCGAATGGATCTGTCGGACGTGGGCCAGGTCGAAATTGTTTCCAGCGAGGTCGAGCTGAAAGGCGCGGGAGGAAGGATGATAAGCGGCGCTCCCGGTGACGACTGAATCGTCGTGGAAGAGATGGATGTTATCGAAAGCATATTCGCCCTGGGCAACATGGAACGTGGAATCGAATTGTCGAATGGTCTCACCGTAGGCGGAGGCATTGGTGAGATGGATCTGTCCTTCACCGTGAGGATCGGAGAAGCTGCCGGCGGCCTGCACGAAAAGATCGGCGTTGCCGGAGATGGGATAGTTGTATCCGGCGAGAGCCTGGAGGAGAGCGATATCGGTGTTGTGGAGGTTGGCGCGCAAGGTAAAAGCGCTGTCGCCGGTGAAATGGCCGTGTTGGAGCGCGGCGGAGGCGTCGAATTCAGCGGAAGTGTCATCACGGCGCAGCGTGGCGCTGTGAAGAGCCATGGCCTCGAAGGAAAGCTGGATCGAGGCGGAGAGAGAGTCCCATTGCGTTTTGAGCTTATGGGTATTGGCTGTGGCGGGCAGGGTGATCTCGAAATCGTCAACCTGCAGGCTCCCGGCAAGCTGAGGTGAAGAGAATGAACCGCTCATGCTGCCGTTGAAGGTGGCGCTGCCGTTCAGCTCGACTGGAAATAGCGCCGGACCGCGAACGACGGCGATAAAAGGCAGCCAGTCAGCAAGACTGGAGGTGGAAACGGAGAGGCGGACCGCGGACGTGGCAGATACAGTGCCGGAGGCCTGGACGTGGGATGTGGGCGTGGTCAGAGTGAACTGAGGGAGATCCAAAGTCTCAATGGCGACGTGATAAACACCGTTGGCGTGGGCACTGATTCGCAGGTGCGCGGGGACGTGGTGCTCGGGAGGAGTGAGATCGAGAGCAAATTGGACTTCCGCATCGCGGGGAGTTCCCTTCCAGCGAGTTTCGAGCGTGCCCGAGGCGGATGCGGCGGGATGGTAGCGGGGGAATGGGTGAGCGGGAGCATTGAGCGCTTCGGTGAGATCTTCCGCAGAGAGATCGCGCAGACGAAGAACAATGACCGCACTTTGGATTGCTGGTGGCTTTGGCCGGGGCGTTTTGACGCCGGTCTTATTCGTTGGCGGAGCGGCGGAAATGATGTCGGTCTCAAGGTTTTTTCTAGCAGCCGGAGACAGGTGCTGCCAGGAGGCGAGCCACTGATCGATTTCGGCGTCGCCAGTAACGCCGCCGCCGAAAATCCTGCCTTGCAGTTTGGAGAGTTTGAGTTGCTGGTCGGTGACCGAGTAGCCTGCGCTGAGAGAGGCTCTGGAGAACGAGATCTGATCGTTCTGCCAGCCGAGATCGCGGAGGGTCAGCAGACCGCTGCTGGCGAATTGGTCGAGGGACCAGTCGCCGTGTCCCCTGAGTTCGAGCACACCGGCGCGCAGATCGTGGCGGCGGGCGATGGACGCGGCTTCGGTGAGGTCGAACTGGGCATCGTAGGAACCCTGAAGATGTGGACGGCGGAAATCTGTGACTTGGCCGCTGGCTGAAAAATGAGACCGGCCGGAGTTCCACTTGAGTGAGGAAACGACCGCAGAGTGGGATCCCAGGCTGAATTCCACGGCGGTCATCCATGCGAAGGGGCGGCAGTCCAGCAGCTTGGTGTCGACCAGGCCGAGCAGAAGGCGTCCGTCATAGCGATCATGAAGAAAGGAATAGTCCATCTGGAGCGAACTATCGCGAGCGGCGAAATCAACGGGGATGGTCTGATCGTCCCAGAGGATCGGCCGTGGCGGAGTTCGAAGCGATTGATGGAAAGAGCAAAAAGTCGCTCGACGGCAGTCTCGCCGGCAACGACGCCGACCTTTCGCTGGGGAAAATTCGTAGCCCCATCGGGATAGAAAGCGACGTGGACGACGGGTTGCTCGAGGATGACTTCGTGGAAGCCGAACTCGGAACGGAGAACAGAGGTGATCTTCAGGCGAGCCACGATGCGGTCAGCGTGGGCGAGGGGAACCTCGGTGGCGGACTCGCGACCGTGGACGGTGATATCGCGCACGTCGACCTGGAGGCGAAAAGGAGTGGTATGGATGGTGCCGATTTCGACGCGGCCTCCGGTGATGCGCTCCACTTCGGCGATGAGGCGGCGGCGGACCAGCGACTGGAATGAGTCTGTGTTGACGTAGACGAGCAGGCCGAGAACAGTGACGAAGCCGGCCGTGGCAACAATCAGCAGATATTTCCACCGGCGGCGGGTGGGCTTGCTGGGGGGCTCATTCACTGCGATTGGACTCCCGGGTCGTTGGCAGAAGGCGTGACACCGGGGATACGGACCTGCCCTTCGGAGCGCAAAGTTTGCAACCAGGAGACGAGCAACTCGCTCACCTTCTGCTCGGTCAGCAGCTCGCGAATCTTGGCGGAGACTTCAGCGAGCGGAACTTCGGATGCCCCGGACTGCTTCAACTTGGGGACAAACTGGTTGCGGTAGTAGGCCTCGATGGACTTGGAATCGATCTCGACGGCGGGACGAAGGCGGGCGTCGACGAGCCGCATCACGTCGATCTGCTGCCGGACGTGGGCGAGAAGATCGTTTTCAGTGAGGTGGTATTTGGCGAGGAGAGCCTGCCAGGCTTCTCTGGATGCGGCCTGAGGATATTGCTTGCGGGCCTCGGCGACGCGGGCGGCGGCCTCGGCTTCGGTGGCGTGGGGAAAGTCGGCTGACTTCATTTGTTCGCGAAGAAGTTCCTGATCGATGAGGCGGTCTAGAACTGCCCGGCGGTCGTCGTCGGTGAACTGGGCTGGGGTGCGATCGGTGAGCAGAGCTTCGTAGCAGAGGGCTTCGTCCCAGTCGCTTTGCAGGATCACGCGGCCGTTGACGGTGGCGATGATGCGGTCGATTACTTCGGCGGAGGCGGGCGTGGGTGCGAACGAGAGTGCCGACAGCAAAATCGCGAACGCCGACAGCGGTAATTGTTCCGTTGGTTCTCATTCGATAGTTCTCATTAGAATGGCTGACCTATGCTGAAATAGAAGTTAAAGGGGCGCAGACGCTGCGTCTCAAAAAACAGGGCCTGACCCGTAGACGAAAACACGGTTCCCTGAAAATAGCCGGTTGGATTCAAATTGTACCCGAAGTCGAAGCGTAAGGGGCCGATGGGGGTTTTGTAACGTAAACCAAGCCCCACCGCGTGAGAAGTGAAGTCGTAGCCGCTGTTGTTGAAGTAGGTCTCGCAGGCTGGAATGATCACGCCGTCGGATGGCACGCACTGCACGGGGTCGGGCTGGTGCCACCGCATCAAGCCTTTTAGCATGTCGTGACCGGCAGTGAAGACATTGCCCATATCGTGAAAGATGGCGAAACCGAACCCTTCTCCAAGATAGGGCAGGCTGACTTGGGGAAAGCGCAGTTCTTCGCTGTTGACGAACAGCGCTGTGCCGCCAACGGGAAAACCCGAATCGGGATCGCGGGGTCCTGCTTGATTTAACCCAAAACCGCGGTGGGAGTTGCCGCCGCCAGCAAAAAAAACTTCGGGCAGAGGGATCACCGAAATACCCTCGGGGCAAGAGGTACTTAAGCTACTGATTTGACAGGCTCCCGGCGGAAGAACCACGGTACCTCGATAGACCTGCTCCAATCCGAGTGTAGTGGAGCGAGCAAAGACAAATTTGTGATTGGGCCGCCCAAAGGCGTAGTAGGTGGAATCCTGAGCGAGAGCGCGAGCCGAAATTAGCCTGAGAACCGAAGTAACTGGATGCGGCGAAAGCATCCAGAGTAAAGTATTGGCCTTTCGTGCTTTCCAGAGGATTGTCCCGTTTGTCGCGGATGAAGGTAAAGCCGGGACCGCCGACGCGTGCGGGCAGGGAAAACAAACTAAACTCGGCGGGCGAAAAGTTTGAAGCCAAGTGGCTGGCTTTCACGTGGCGGTAATCGAAGCGGTAGGTGATGGAGGTGGAGTGATTGAGTTGCTGCTTGCCGATTTGCTGGCGGAGATCGATTTTGCCTTCCTCGCGCTGCGACGTGAAGGTGGAGACGTCTAGGCTGTTGTCGTAAAAGATGGTGTAGAAGATCTTGAAGCGGTCTTGATTGAAGAGCTTGGGGATCTCGTAACTGATAAGGCCGCGCTGCTGGAGTCGTCCGACATGGGACTGGAAGGTCAGGGTCTGGTCCCGGCCGTCGACGTTGAGGCGAGTGACATCGAATTCGACCCGAGGACTTACGCCGGTGGCTCCGGCTGGAGCGCTGGTCCCGGCGGGCAGGCCGGTTTCGAATTCCAGGCCGAGGCCATAGGTGAAGGTATAGCGCTTGGCTTCCTGCACCTGGACGAGAACGTTTTTCTGCGGGTCGGAGCCCTCGGGATTCTGGACGGCAGTATCGACCTGGCCGAAGATGCCGAGGTCATAGAGCTTGCTCTGCGTATCGAGAAGGTCCTGCTGACTTAGAGGCTGGCCGGCAACTACTTGAATCTCGCGCTGCACGACGTAGTCTCGGGTGTGATCGAGCCCGGCAACCATCACTTGGTGGACGAAGAACTGTTCGCCTTCCTGGATGGTGTAGGTCAACGTCTTCGCGGTTGGCCTGGCCGGGTGAAGGGTTGGTGGTGATGTCGAGAGTAGCCTTGGAAAAACCGTGATTGAAGTAGTAGTTGAGGATCGACTCGCGATCATTGGCGAGATTCTGTTCGGAGTAGGGTTGGCCTTCGGTGGTATTGAGTTCGGGAAAAGCCTTGGCGTCGATCTTCTGGTTGCCAGCAATATGGAATGCGCCGACCAGAGTCTGGGGGCCTTCCTCAATCTGAATGTGAACCGCGATGTGGTTCTTGGCGCCGTGATAGTTGTCCTCAACCCTGCTTAGAATCTTGGCCTCGCGGAATCCGTTGGAAACATACAGGGTCTGGAGATTGGCGACGTCGTTTTTGAGCAAGGCGCCACTGTAGCGTCCGCGGGAAAAGAACTTGCCGGAGGTTTGCATCTGAAGGCGCGCGCGAAGCATTTGCCGCGAGAAATACTTGTTTCCCGTAATCTCGATGAGTTCGAACTTGTGCGCAGGACCGGGATCGATGCGGTAGATGATGCGTACCGTGTCGGGATGGGTCTCTTTCTGAACCTCGACCGTGGCGCTGAAGTAGCCGCGGCTCTGAAGGTAGTCCAGGAGATTGCGTTGCCCTCGTTCAGCAGGTCGTCGTCGAGAGCATTTTCCTCGTAGATTGGGACTTCTCTTTTCAAGACGCTGCGGCTGACGTGAAAACCCTGTGTGTAGAGGACAACGACGGGTCCAGGGTCGATCAGATAGAGGAAGTCGACGGCGTTGGATTCGGGGCGATATTTCTGCTCGGCTATGGAAACCTGAGCGAGAACGCGCTGCTGCTTCTGAAGCTTCTTGCGCAGGCGCTGAAGAGAATTGGTGATGCGGGCGGCGGTAACGCGATCGCCAGGGTGCATTTTGGCTATGTCCTGAAGCTGGCCCTCAGAAAAAGCTGAGTGGCCGGTGAGTCTGACCTCGCCGACGTGGGCAGGCTCTCCCGGGGTGATGTGGAAGAGGATATTGACCTGCTGGGTAGCGGCCTTGGAAATGCTTTCTGCGGTGACGCGTGCGCGGTAATAGCCGTTCTCCTGCATGAGTTGCCGGACGTTCTGCAGGGCGCGGTTGAGTTTATCCGCAGTATAGAGTTCGCCGAGCTGGAACTTGGTGGCATTGAGAATCTGGTTCGGGTTGGGGTGACTGGGAGCGCCTTCCACGTCGACGGCGCCGACAAAGAAATTGAGTGAAGTAGTGAAGGTGAGCAGCACATCCGGACCTGAAGAAGTGGCTTCGGCCTGGATGTCGGCAAAGCGTCCGGTGGCGAAGAGGATGCGGATGCTTTCGCGGACCTGATCGCGGTCGAGCGGCTGGCCAGATTTCTGCGGGAGCATTTCGAGCAGGTGCTCGCGGTCCGCCACGCCGGGCAGTTCGATGGATCGGACGGTGCGTCCGGCGTAAGCCGACATGGCGGCGAGAGCTGAAGCGGGTTGGGCGGTTTGCGGTTCTTGAGATGGATGCAAAGAGGCGGATACGCAAGATCCGGCCGGGGCGGCCGGGCCGAGCGAAACCATGATCAAGATGCAGAATGACGCGTACCGTCTAAGCAAATAATGTCCTTGGGCCTGTTGCCTACATTCGATGAAGCGCGGAAGGCCTGTGTTGTATGCCTCCGGGCGGCGGAAGCAGTCCAGACATTTATAATAAAGGTTTTGCGGGGCGGAGCTGGTGATCTCCTTGAGGCAGGGCGTGGAGAAACAAAAGTTCGAGGAACGGTACTCGCGGCAAATTTTGTTTTGCGGAGTCGGAGCGGAGGGCCAGCGGCAGCTGGCGGCGGGGCGAGTGGCGATTGTGGGATGCGGCGCGACCGGGTCCGCGCTGGCGTCCTTGCTGGGGCGCGCGGGTGTGGGAACGCTGCGCATTATCGATCGCGATTATGTGGAGGCGAGCAATCTGCAACGGCAGTCGCTGTTCGAGGAAAAGGATGCGGCCGAGTCGTTGCCCAAGGCGATTGCCGCGGCGCGAAAGATTGCGGGCTTCAATTCGGAGATTGTCGTGGAGGCTCGAGTCCAGGATGTGGTTCCGGCGAATATTAATGTGTTACTTGAGGGGATGGATGTAATCGTCGACGGCACAGACAATTTCGAGACTCGATATCTTTTGAATGATTATGCCGTGAAAAATTCTGTGCCCTGGATCTACTCGGCAGCAGTAGGCAGTTATGCGATAACCCTGAATGTAGTGCCAGGAAAAACCGCATGCCTGGCATGCATCTTTCCCGATACGCCGCAGGGGATGGTGGAGACCTGCGAAACCTCGGGCATATTGAACACGGCGGTAAACCTTGTGGCATCGATTGCGGCGACGGAAGCGGTGAAGTTGCTGGTGGGAGGCGCGGCGGCGGAGCAACTGCGCAGGACGCTGTGGTCGTTTGATGTGTGGAAGAACGAGCATGCGGAGATTGCGGCGGCGAATCCGCGGCCGGGATGCCGGGCCTGTGGAGAGCGGGATTTTGTGCATCTGGCGGGCGAAGGGCGTCCCCACATCACCATGTGCGGACGCAACTCAGTGCAGATTCACGAGCGCGCCAGGCCTATTGATTTTGCCGAGATGCAGCAGCGGCTGGAAGCGCACGGCATAGTACGGCACAACGAATTCGTGCTGAAGTTCTGGCGGGAGCCCTATGAGATGACACTGTTTCCCGATGGACGGGCCATCATCAAGGGGACAACCGACACCGGGGTTGCGCGCAGCCTGTATGCGCGCTTTGTCGGGAACTGAATAGCGTCTGGCCGACATCCAGAATTGATGATGGTTGATCCCTGATTGTTGATTGAGAACCAAAACTCAGTCGGATGCCGGTTTTCAATCATCGATCAACAATCAATAATATTCTTCGCGAGGACACGGGCCAAGCAGTGGCGTGACCCAGAGGCCTCGCCACTTCCATACTCCGAGGCTAAGTGCCCGCTTTCATGGCTTGCGCCGGTGGTCGTGCGCCCAACGCTGCCGCAACTTGAACTCCGATCGGCGATCCCAGCCCGGTACATGGATTCCACCCCGGACCGGCCGAATAGGCTCCGTTGTTGCCGGAAGTGATGCTATGGAAATCACCGTTCGGGTTTTGATAAAGCAATGGGTTAATAAAGCCCACGGGCTTTCCAATGCTCTCATTGATGAGCGCGATCAATCCAGCCCAGAGCGGAGCCACGGCGCTGGTGCCTCCGATCACCTCGGGTTGCCCATCGACGAGAGTAACGTAGCCGGTGGTTGGATCGGCATCTCCGGCCACATCCGGAACGCCTCGACCCATATTGTGATTCGGATTGGCGGAAGGTGGCACGTTTGCCCCACTCTGCCAACTGGGAAGCGGGAAAACGTCGCTGATGCCGCCTCCGGTTGCGCCTTCGTTATTTGCGAGTTCGTTCCACACGGTTTCGCTGGAAATGGTATTGCCCGAAGCCACCAACTCCGTGCCTCCACACCCCAGCACATTCGGGCTCGAGGCCGGGAAATCGACGTGATTCAGTCCATCGGTGACCCCGTCGGTTGAGCCGTCATCTCCGGCAGCAACACAAATGGTTACTCCGATCGCTGCGGCGGCCTGGCACGCCTCATCCATGGACGTCAGAGCCTGCTGCGTCCAGGAGGATTCGGGACCACCCCAACTGATCGAGAGTACCGACGGGCTATTCGTGCTGTCGTGCACGGCGGTCGTGATCGCGTTCAGAAAGCCGGCGTCCGTGTTCTCCGCAAAATAGACGACGATCTTGGCCCCGGGCGCGATCGACCCGGCCACTTCGATATCTAACATCACCTCGCCATCCGGCCCGTTCGGGTTTCCGGTTGGATTGTTGCTGCCGTTGCCGACCGAGACCGCCGACACGGTTGGCGTCTCGGTCAGGTTGAGCTGACTCCAGTAATTGCTTAGGTCCGCAGGGTTGTATCCGCCGCCCAACTCGATCAGCCCGATACATTCTCCGGAGCCATCTACGCCCGTGGGAAAGTTGTAAAGCGTGGCAACTTGTATGGGTGTGTAGGACAGGCTTACGGCGGCGGCAGGGGCCCCTGCAAGCCCAAGCCGCCTACGAAAATGTGGCTTCGCTTGTGGACGATTATCCAGGCCAAAGACGCCCTCGACCACATCCTGCAGTTCCGCAGGAAGCTGGACCGTCCCGGTGCGCCCGCGATAGTTCCCATTCGGATATTCATATTGCTTCAGTTCGACGCCAAACGCCCGGTTCATTGCAGTCACACTCCCGGAAAGAATGACGGTCCGGCGTGCCGGGCTCTTTTCCTTTACCCTGAGTTTGTATTCGCGGGCAAATGACTCGACGCGGGCAATGCTGTCGGGATCCGCGCCATGAAGCTGCTCGAATTCCTTACGGCTCAAAATGGTGCGTTCTTCAATCGGTTTCTTAAATTCATCGGCGTCGACAATCGGCTTCTTGCCGGCGCGGGATCGCAAACGAATTGTCACGTCTACTATTTCGCTGGGGTTGGCAGGGCCTATCTCTCGTGCTCCTTTTAGCGGAGCGCGCTCACTACCGGCAAGTGAAAAACGTTTCTTCGCAGCAGGCATAATTCTCCTTTTCTGTCGGGCCATCCGAGCCTAAAGAGAAACAGAGGGGCGCTACTACCGGAGTTCTTTCCTAAAATTCTACCCTATCACAGGAAGGAGCTCAGCCCTCGGCAATGCAGGAATCGGTGCTGGCAGGTCGCATCGCGGAGATCGTTCTGCAGTCGGGTTTCCATGCCATCAGCTTCTCCAACCGTTGCTGATAGGCTTCGACCGCCTTCATCGGTTGGCCGATTTCAGCGTAGTCGTCAGCCTGCGCTCTCAGGGCATCGTGGATATCGCTCTAGGCTCGATTTTGTCTGACGGGGTATCGGCCGGCCTGGTTCAGCGATTCGAAGGCTCGGGCGATGCGCTGTTTGGCTTCGCTATTTCGACCAGTCCAGCGCAGTGCATAGGATGAAGCGGCCAAGAGCTCAGCTCAGGTTTCAATCGCTCGAAAGGCTCCTCTTACCGTACAATTTGTTCCGTTCCGAGGTCGGACCCCTGTACAGCCACTCGCTTCACCAACCTTGCATGAACGAGAAATCGTTCCGAGTTCAAGTAGGAATTGCTCCAAGTCGCGGACGAGTCAGAGCGCGAAACGCCCTTGCTCCCTGATTTCCGCAGTTTAAATTTCTTGCACTTTCTTGAGTGCACTTTCTTGAGTTGACTAACGACATCTCTTCGCGTAGATTGAATTCCCGGTTCGTGTGTGGCTCGACACACTCTCCCTCAGACCGGGCTTGGGGTTCTCGATCAAATTTTAGGAGAGGGAAAGCTATGTGCGCACGTCGCCTGTTCTCGTTCGCGCTGTTAGCGATTTGCATCGTGCAATGCGCTAACGCCCAATCGAACCTACCGAATCCGTTTGACGTTGTGCCATATTCCGCAATTCAGCAGTCTGGAGTCCTTGCGGGGTCAGTGGCGAGTGTCACCAGCTACAACGGGCCGATCTGCGATCTGGCACCACCGCCGGGGTCGACGACCCCACCGTGTACCAATTCGGAACTTAGTAATCCCTCTAACTGGAAGCCTCAATCTGGCATCCTTAACTTAGCGGGGAGCCTGAACGGCAGCATCGCAACGGCGCTCTCCGTCATACCTCTGGCATCTCCGGCTTCCGGAGTGATTACCAAGATTGATCCGACGACAGGAGCCGAGCTGCCCTCCAGCAGCACCCTGGGGCCAATTTTCACCGAACGGGCCGAAACAATCGGCAAGCACAAGTTCTACATTGGACTCTCGAACCAGGACTTCCATTTCAAGTCTTTCAATGGGCAATCCTTGAAAACCATTACGTTGTTGGATCCCGGTGGTGCTTCAACGAATATTGAGGCTGGCGGAAAGCCGCTTACGACGTTTCCAACTACATTGAATGACACGGCAAACGTCAGCCTGTCACAAGACGTGGCGTTTCTGACCTACGGTATAACCGGCCGGTTCGATGTGTCCGTTGGACTCCCTATCGTTCACGCGGCTGTTTCTTCACAGACCTCGAATGGCCTTATCTATGTTGGCGATGGATTTAACAATAATAAGAACGGGAATTGCTGGTGTCTTGACACATTCACACCTGGCGTAGCGCCCGTGAATGGGAGCGGCCTAACGGTGGCGCAGGTCAATTACTCTAGCTCTTCTAAAACCGGATTTGGAGACCTTTTGCTGCGATTCAAGGGGAACGTTCTCGAAGCGCGTACAGTCGCGCTTGCTCTTGGAGCTGACTTGCGTTTGCCCACTGGCGACGAGCGCAATTTCCTCGGCACGGGCGCGATAGCGGTCAAACCCTTTGCCGCGCTATCGCTTTACACGAAACCGTGGAGCAATGGCGTCGTGTTTTCACCCCACCTTAACGTGGGATGGCAGATCGCTGGGAAAAGTATTCTGGGCGGACAGCTAACTGCTACACCCATAATGGTGGACGGTTTTGCGGCCCTGGGGCCCCCCTTTCCCTCGACCAAGGACTACTTGCCCGACGTATTTTCCTGGGCAGCAGGAACAGAAGTAGCCCTAGGACGACATAACACGGTGGTCGTGGATGTTTTGGGGAACCAGATCGGGTGGATTCACGGTATCCAAGGCCTGATGAACGGCTCGGTAGCGAACGTGCCACTCCCACAATCTACGGTGGGCGCCGCCCCTCAACTTGTAACTGCCTCCGGGCTCCTGAGCGCCGGCCGTGTATCATTCGGACAGTACAGTGGCGCATTCGGCTACAAGGCGCGCATAGTCGCTAACCTGGTGGCTACATTCAATATGCTGGTGCGATTTGACAACAACGGGCTCACGGCGCGCGCAACGCCGCTCTATGGGCTGAGTTACACGTTCTGAGGGGAAGACAAAAGACAAGTGACTATTGTCCGAACCCGCTGATATGCCAGACGCCTCCTGTCTTGCGGAGGTGGACCTTCACTTGTTTTTGATTCTCGGTTGTTTGGCCGCCGGGTTTGGCTGTTTTCGAATGCACGTCGCATGGAACTGATGCCGTGTCACCGGAAATGGAAGGGTCGCCCGTGGGTTGTAGCCTCAAAACAATCTTATATCCTGCCGGTGGATTGAGATATTGGTCGGTCGCACCCGGCCAAATTTGCTTCAGTTCCTTCGTCTGATGTTGTGCAAAGGCGGTGTTGAAAAGATCGAACGCATCTTGAATGGCTTTCCTTTCAACATCCTGTCGAGTGAGTTCATCCAAAGCCGCTTGGATTTGTGGAGCGTGTGGGCCGTTCGGATATTGAGCCAGGAAGTCACGCAGAGCGCGGAGGTCTTGCTTGTTTAGATCGTTCCACAAAAGCTCCTCCATCAAGCGAGACGCATCTTCTGAATGACGTGCATTACGGAAGCGACTTATGTACGCCTTAAGCGCTGCGACGTCGGTTCGGTTCGTCCGCTCCCAAATCAGATCATCCAATCTTGATTCTGCTTCCGCAGCGTGTGGACCGCTTAGGTGCTTGGCCAGGTAGTCCTCGACCTGCTTGGGGTCGTTCGAGGTACTTGCCTGCTTCCAGTCTTGCACCTCGAGCGTTTCTGAACTCTGCTCCATAGAGCCATCCAGTATTGTCTGTCCAGAATTGAACGAACGCTGAATGTTCTTCGCTTTAAATCCGTTCTTCGTGAGTTCCAAAGTATGATTGCTGGCTGTAACCTCAAACTGGGCAACTCCGGAATTATCGGCCGGATGCACATCTCGTCCGTCGACCCTGATTAAAGCGCCAGGCGGAAGGTTGCGGAGGACGACAACCGACGGCAAACTCGGAGGCTCAGGAAAACTGAACCCCTTGCCGTCTATAGTGCTGGGCTTACCCGCCACGAAGTTGCTGGCAATCGCATTCGAATTGCGTCCATCCTGGGACAAGACAATCTCGTGGCGGCCTGGACTCAAGTCATGTGCAAACTTTCCGTCGTTCCCAATTAACCCCAGGTAATGTCCATCCACTAACACCTGGATGTTGGGTCTCGCGCCATTTATCATGAGCGCCGCATAGGTGGGTGAGAGGGTAAGGTGGAAGTCGATTGCGGTTTCCGCATCCTTGCGCACCCGAGCTATTTCGGATTTTATGGGCAAATAGCCGCTCTTCTCAACTTCGACGCGGTAACTCCCTGGGTCCAGTGGCAATCGCAAGGCGCCACCGGAGGTGAGCTGTTCGGATTTTTTGCCGTTGATCAAGACCACGGCTCCATCGACTCCGGTTCTTACCACCAGATAACTAGCCTTGGTTGGAGATGGGGGCGGAAGAGGTGTCAGAACCACGCTCACCACTTGCTGCGCCTGGTGCGGATCGACCATCAAAGCTTGCGAACGTGGCTCATAGCCTTGCAGTTCAGCTCGCAGTTGATAAGTTCCCGCCGGCAAGGTGGGCCGACAGTTCGGAGCGATGCAGGTCTGATTTCCAACTTGCACCTGGGCGCCCGCTGGTTGGGTGTCGATGTAGACGGTGTAGGTCTTCGGGGATGAAACCAGTCTCACCGAGACGAATGCCAGAACGACAACCAGGCCGATGGCCGCTGCAATGACCCATTTGCTGAGGAAGCCTGGGGGATTCCGCGAAAGTTCAAGTTCCGGACTAACCTGCGGAAGCGGTATGGTCGGCTCTTCGACCAGCCCGCTCGGGACTCCTACGTCCCCGCCCGGAGCCAACATTTGCGTCGCCAGTCCAGTAGGAGCCTGTCGCACATCCTGCTCAGTCTCAATGGCGTTGGCGGACTCAAGCGCCTGCTGGATGATCTTCAGGTTTTCCTGAAACTCAGATTCGGCAGGATACGCCTTTGACAACTCCTGCGCGCGTCGCACCCATTTTTCAAGCACCGCGGGTTTGACCTCAACGGATACGGAATTGGCAAGCCCCTTGAGTTCGCCAAGATCTCGCTCTCGTGTGCGCCTTTGTTCCTCGGAGCGCCGCAGCTCTTCCGCGCGTCTTCGCTCCTCCGCTTTTTTCTGTTTGGCTGCCGCCTTGGCAGTCTCTAGCAGCACTTGCAGCTGCGGTTCTTTACCTAAGCTCCGTAGCGAGGCTTCCAGCGCCTTGACCGCCTCGTCAGGCCGGTCGCGGTCAAGCAAGGTTCGGGCGCTGCTTGTTGCCCCTTCGAGACGGAGGCGGTATTTCTCACTTTCTTCCTCCTCCGCGTGCTCGCGCGCGAGCTTCTCCCTACTAGCTTCGAGTTGGGTTCGCAGTTCTTCGCTCTCCGGGTAGCGCTGAACCGCTTTTTCCAATAGTTCGCATGCTTTTGAGCTCTGCTTCGTTTTGAGCAGTTGCTTGGCGCTTTCAACCGCACTGGCGATGTTTTTTTTGCGGGCTTTGGCTTGGCTAGCCGCTTCTTCACGTTCCGCCTGCCGCTGTTCTTGAAGCTGCTTGGCAGTCGCCAGCAGCGACCGCAACTCCGCATTCTCGGGAAAATTCCGCACGGCCCGTTCGGCTGCGTCCACTGCGTCGTCCGTCCGGTTTAAATCTAACAACCGACGAGCCGCACTGATCTGGTTCTCGATCTCTCGCTTTTTGCGCGCAGCCTCCGCTTCGACCCGAACCTGTTCGTCCTGCTCACGAGCTAAGCGCTGACGAGCAAGATCGAGCTGTGCGTTGAGCTCCTTGCTTAGCGGAAATTTGCGAACGGCTTTTTCCAAGCTCTCCACCGCTTGACTGGTTTGCCTGGAATCCAGATATTTCCGGGACGCGGCGATCGCTCGCTGGATTTCTTCTTGCTCAAATCTTGCCTTCCGCTCGGCCTGCTCGCGTTCTGACTGTTCGGCCGACAGGCGTTCTCGGGCAGATTCCAATTGTGTTTTCAGCTCTTCGCTGTCGGGAAAACGCCGAAGTCCCTGCTCGAGGGCTGCCACCGCGCGACCGGCCTGCTTGGCATTGAGGAAGAGCCGGACGTCTGTAAGCACGCTCTTGATCGACTCCTGTCGGCGTTGCGCCTTCTGCTCCGCCGCTTTCTGCCGCTCCAGTTCGTCTGCCACACGCGCTCGGACCAGTTCTCGTTGCGATTTCAACTTTTCGCTGTCAGGGTATCGCCGAAGCGCCTCATCCAATGCCGCCAAGGCGCGGCTAGTTTGATTGGAATCCAGCAGTCGCCCAGTCAAGGCAATCTCTTTCTCGATTTCTGTCTGTCTCTGGCGCGTTTTCTCTTCTATCGCCAGTCGCTGTTGGGCCAATCTCAGTTGTGACTTCAGTTCTTCGCTGTCGGGATAGCTGCTAAGTACTTGTTCCAACCCCGTCACGGCCCCGCTCACTTGCCCGGAATCCAGCAACTGCCGAGCCTTGGCGATCTCCTGCTCGATCTCCGCCCGCTGGCGTCCGGCCTCCTTCTCGGTGCGCTGTCGTTCCGCTTGTTCCACCGCCATCTGGTGCTGGGTGAACTCGAGTTCCGACTTCAGTTTTTCGCTCTCGGGATAGCGCCGAAGCGCTTGCTCCAAAGAAAGCACTGCCTGGCTGGTCTGCCTGGCATTCAAGAACTGCCGAGAGGTGGCGATCTCTTGTTCGACTTCCTCCAGCTTGCGTCGGGCCTCTTCCTCGATTCGCTTTCGTTGATCCTCCTCCCGTACCAGCAAATCTTCGACAATTTCGATTTGACCGCGCAGTAATTCGCTGTCTGGGTAGTGGCGCAACGCATCTCGAAGTTTCTCGAGTGCCTGAGCGGTCTGTCCTGAACGCCGTAGCTCGTGGGCAGCCAAGACCTGTAGATTGATGTAGCGACGCCTTTCGTGTGCCTGTTGCTCGGCTATCCGATGCTGGGCCTCCTGGCTCGCAATGCTATCGTTGACCATCGCGAGAAAGGAAACTAGGCGCGGGTCGTCGGAGTAGCGCTGCAGTGCTTCGTTCAAGATGCCCTGAGCGCGGATTAATTCGCCGGAGTCCACAAGTTGCTGGGCCGTCGTGATCTGCGCTTCGATGAAAAGCCGCCTAGTCCAAGCCTCGCGTTGCTTTTCGGCAAAGCTTCTTAATTTCAGCAACCCGGGGTCTTCAGGAAATTGCCGCAGCGCATCGCTGGCTTTGCCGTAAGCCGCCTCATACTCATCGTTGTTGAGGAGGTCTTCAATCTCACTACACGCCTCTTCCAGGGCGCGCCGACGCCTCTCGTGTTCAAGGCCAGCGGTGGCGCTGTGGATCAGCTTGTGGACTTCCGCTGACGAAGCGTCTAAACCTTCCGCATTACGCAATAGGTCTAGAGCGGGGGCGAACCGTCGCAAAGCAATCTCCTTGCGGGCCTCGGTAACCAAATCATCGATCTTCTTACGCTTAGAGCGCTCTGCGATTTCTTTCGACAGAATCGTGTTGAGAGCCTTTGCCGTCGTGTCAGACGGATCGACACGGAGAGCTTCATCGACGGCGCGCTTCGCGGTATCCAAGTCTCCTTTGCCCTGTGCCAACTCCGCTCGTCGCAGAGCGTCGGCCAGCATCGTTCTCGACTGCTTAACCGCATTGCGAAACTCGATCAGTTCGGAATTGGCACTGTCCAATATGATTGCTTGGTCGAGGAGGGCTAGGGCTTCCTCCCACTGCCGTTCAGCAAGCGCATCTTTGGCCTGAGAGTGCAGATCTCTCACTTGCTCGCCGATTTGGTGTTTTTGAATTTGAACTTGCACTTCTCGCAGCAGTTCATTGGCACGCCTATGCTGTTTGTCCAATTTCAGAACTTGCCGAATTTGTTCCTGTCCCTTTTCCCAGTTCTCCGCTTCAATAAAAGCTTCGGCGCTGCGTAGGTAACCGGCAATTAGGTCCCTGATTAAATCCTGTTGCACCGACTGCAGGTCGTAGGCAAACTCCTCCATCGAGCTGTACCGTTCGTGGCGGTTCTTCGACAGCGCCCGTTGTAGCACCCGATCAAGTTCCGGGAGACAAGGGTCCAAGAAATCTGCCAGCGAGGGAGGGGGGGCCTGAAGAATCTTCGCCAGGGTTGAGGGAGTGTCCCTCCCTTGAAATGGCAACACGCCGCAAAGGAACTCGAATAGGAGAACGCCGGTGGAATATATGTCGGAGCGCGAATCGAGATCCGCCCCTTGAATCTGCTCAGGCGACAGATAATACAAGCTCCCGATTATCTGTCCCGTTCGTGTAAACCTTTCATTGCCCAACTGAGCAATGCCGAAGTCGACAATCTTCACGCCCCCGTCTTTCAATACCACCACGTTGCCCGGTTTCACATCGCGATGGATGATTTCGTGCTGGTGGGCGTAGCCCAATCCCTCGCAGACCTGGATGATGATGCTTAACTTCTCGGCAAGAGGGCAGGGTTGTCCTTCCTTGATCATCTTCTCTAGGCTCTCGCCTTCGAGGTACTCCATTACCAAATACGGAACCCCTTCTTGATCGCCGAGATCGTAAACAGTGACGATGTTGGGGTGTTGGAGTTTACCGGTGGAGTGCGCTTCCCGGTAGAAACGCTTTAGAAGCAGAGGATCATCGGAGAATGCGCCGGTCACCGTTTTGATTGCAACCAACCGTACCATCGTCGGATCGACGGCCTTATACACCGTTCCCATACCCCCGCGACCGATGACGTCCAGGACGTTGTATTTGCCGATTTTAGTGACTTTGGGCGGTGCCATTTGAATTTCGGCGGCGCGAGGAGGGCAATGCAGTCTAGAGCTTTGTTCGTCTCGTATTCACATTAAACTTCCGACATCCGGGCCAGTGGTTGTTAAATTTAACACTTACAAATCCCAAAACGCGAACCGTGACCGTTACCCTCGCTCATCCCAAAACGAATCTGCCATAACGGTTGGAAGCCCAAGTCCGCAGGATTTTGCTCTGGGCATCGAGTGAACGCAATGAGGTGTCGGATTTTCCTCAATTCAAAACCGCCGTGGCTGACAATGTAAGTCGTACACCCGGGGTTATGCAATAGCCAGGTTGCCGATTTACCCCAGAGGAACCACTATCACAGTCGGTAATCGGTGCTGCTACTCCTGCCCAAAGGGAGTCTGGGCCACTTGCTTGAATGCCACTCTGGCTGCCTTCGTGTAACCAACGTTTCAAGGAGCGGAGGCCTTATGAGAAAGCACCTGCTGACAAAGGCTCGAAACATTCTACATTCTTAATCCGGTTCCTGCACAACAATCTGTAAGAGTTCGCATTCTACGCGGCTTTCTGGAAAGCAACGAATTCGGTCTCCGTGGCGGGCCAAGCGCTTCGCCTTCAGCAGCAGATAGTTCATGTCTCGACAACCGCGGCCGCGGCGGAGCAGAGCTTTGATGTTGTCGTTGACGGCTTCCACCACCCCATCGGACCTTCGTCCGGCAGTAGTTCAAGAGTTCAAGATCCCCTCAAGATGAGCCAGTAACCGGCTAGTTTCTCCATGGGTTTCAATCGCTGCCAGCGCAACTGGTCGATCCATTTCTGCGGGTAACGCAACATCTTAATCAGAACTCTTACGAATTCAGCGCTTCGCCAAGTCATTCATTTTGCGGGTGTATGACGTTTTGGCGAGGCATAGCATTGCCTGTGCCTAAACTCCGTCCGGTGTTCAAAAGGTTCTCAAAGGCACCTTGTAACAATGTTTCAAGCCCTGCCCTCGTAAGCTCCACCGGTGAAATTCGATCTGGATATTGGTGATTCTTAGGCTTCTCGCCTGCGGTGATATTTTCGCGAACCACAATCACACGATCGACACAATCGTAACTGCCTTGGAGAAGATCGCCGTAAGGGTGGGGCTTAATTGGTCCGGCATGCTTTCGGAGCGTAGCCGCACCCTATCTACCGCCGCAACAGCGAACTGCAACTGCCCGCAGGGGCCACTTTTTCGGGCGCAGTTCAGGAAAAAACGTAGAACCGATGTTTGCAAAATCTTCGGTTTCTCGCTAAGCTATTGCCCATCCCCCGAGAAGGCTGTCCATAGACGGCCGGTTTTTGTGTCCGACCACGCGTCCGATTTCGTAGCAGGCCACTCCGATGGATTCTCCTCTATCTAAGCCCCGCCGAATCGACAGGTACGACATTGTCAGTGTGATCGGACGCGGCGGCATGGGTACGGTGTTCAAGGCCTCCGATCCCCGGATCGGCCGATTGGTTGCCATCAAAGTCTTGACCGCAGCCGCGGATGATCCTGAACTTTTGCAGCGGTTCTATCGCGAGGCGACATACACCGGCAGCCTTCAGCACCAAAACATCGTGACCGTGTATGAGCTTGGTCACGAGGATGGCGTGCCGTACCTGGTGATGGAGTATCTGGAAGGCGTGAGCCTGGACGCGATGATCGAGTCGCGGAATCTCATGCCGATGGCGGAGAAGCTGAGGATCATCCTGCAGGTCTGCGCTGGACTAAGCTACGCGCACAAGCGGGGCCTGGTGCATCGCGACATCAAGCCAGCGAACATCGTCATCCTCGAAGATAACACGGCAAAAATTGTCGACTTCGGCATTGCACAGTTGGAGGGAAACCGGCTGACCCGCCCCGGCCATGCGATGGGCAGTCTGTTCTACATGTCCCCGGAGCAGTTGGATGGAGGCGTCGAACTGGACTTGCGGACCGACGTTTATTCCACCGGAGTGGTTTTGTTTCAACTGCTCACAGGGGTGCTTCCTTTTAAGGGAAGCACTACGGCAGGGACTCTGCGAAAGATTGTTCAGGATCCGCCTCCCCCGCTGACACAGTACCTGAAGGATTGTCCGGCGGAGTTGGAGACGATCGTACAAAGGGTTCTGGCGAAGAATCGAGAAGACCGCTACGCCTCGGCCGACGATTTTGCCGTCGATGTCGGGCGTGCACAGCAGCGATATGAAACGCATTTGCTGTCGGACTACCTCCAACAGGCGGCGGAGTCGTTGCGGCGCAAGGACTTCGCGACTGCCAGGCAGCAGGTGCTGCAGGTACTGCGAGTGTCCCCGCAAAATACGGAAGGCAATGAGCTGTTTCGACTCATTAAGCAAGGGCTGGACTTGCAGCAGTGTGAGCAGCAGGCAGTGCAGGTCCAGATGAAGGCGGAAGAGGCTTTCCGCAAGAATGAATTCGACAAGGCACTGCAGTTCATCGAGGAGGGGTTGCAGCTCGACTCCAGCCGGACCCCGTTCTTGCGTTTAAGGGATGAGGTTTCCGCTGCGCAAGCCAAGGCCGTCAAATACCTTGAGATTGTGCAGCATGGGGAGTCGGCTCTGCGATACGGAGATTTGGAAGCTGCGAAGCAGTCCGCAGAAGAAGCCGTTGCGCTTCTCCCAGAAGAGCCGGCGGGCAAGAAACTGGCCGGACAAGTTGCAGCGCGGATCACGCAGCGTCGGCAACAGGAAAAGGCCGCGCAGGTGCAGAAACAGTTCGCGCTCGCTGTCAGCGTGGTGGAAAAAGCCATGGCCGACGCCCACATGCTGCTGTTCCTGGGGCAGGTTCCGGAGGCGTTGCAGGCTCTGGATAAAGTTAGCGACGAGGTGTCTCAACTTCCTCCCAAGTGGCGTGAGCAGGTCGAATCACTCAAGAGAGAGGCTGAGGCCAAGACCGGCATGCCCAATCAACCGCCTGGCTCCGAATCACTTGGGTCTAAATCCCCCTTTCCAGAATCGATGGACTGGGGCGGTTCGCACGCCTCGCAAACCGCTGAAATGCCGAACTCGTTCAGTGCAACCGATCTGATGGAACGCCAGTGGCGGTTCGATGAGGGCGCCGTGTTAGAGGGTGGTCCGGCAGACGCGCATCAGGAAACTCAGAGTTTTAGGGATACATCCATTTTCCGACCCCAGCCGCCCGCGGAAAATCCCCCGATCGCCCCCGAACTCCTGGAGTTTCTTGAGCCGGAGCCAAAGAACTGGTTTTCGAGTCCAATGATCTGGCTGGGCACTGCGGGTTCGGTGCTACTGGCCGTCGTCTTGTGGGTCATCATCCGGCCGGCACCGGAGAGTCGGTCTCATCTGCCGTCGGCACCGCCCATGATGGCCGCAAGCTATACCTATGCCGAGATCAACGCTGAGCCCTGGGCGATGATCAAGGAACTGATTCCTGAGAGCGGGGAGTCACAGAGTGCTATCGGCTCACCTACACCACTCCGGGTTAAGCTTCCCCCGGGGCGATACAGCGTTACCTTGGAGGGGCCGAATCACGAACAGAAGCAAGTGGTGATCACCGTTCCAACGCAGGGGGGGACAACCTGTTTTGTGTTGTTTCGGAAACCCGACCTGGAGCGACTCCTAAGACTACCTAGCAAGGTCTTGCCGCCCACTTCCAACTGAACAACTGAACAACAACTGTTTGCATTGACGGGCCTGCGACAGCCCGACTAAAATTCGCCCGCTCATCGCAGATGCGTTAGAAGATGTTTGGAGAATTCAGTGGATAGACGCCAATTCGACCTTCCGATATGCGTTTTCGGTCGAAGCGGCCGGAACCTCTTGCCACGGCCATGGCGGTGGGCAAGCGTACTTCTTGGGCGGATTCGGGCTCGCTGGCTTCGCTCCACGATCCGAACTTGGAGCTGGCTGGCTCACTTTGTTCTCCGCGGAGAAACCCGCACAAAAGTTTGGCCCTATCCGTTGGGGAGGGATTGGAAGCCGCTCTACGTCCCGGTGACGCGCTTGTATTTTCGCGTGACGGAAATGGCGATCACAGCTACTCCCTGAAACGTTCTCAGGAACCGTTTTCGCCGCACTCCTTCGGTCGTTCCGATCTGATCCCAAGGTACTAATCAAGGATGCCGCACTGCGATTGACCTCCCCAAAGACAGGTAATACCTGAGACCTCCGTTGTGCTTCCGTCGGACCTTTGATACTTAAAGGTGGAATTCAGAAAGCGAGATCGTTGTAAGCTTGCAGGATTCTCGGCGAAACATCTTCCGCATCCGGTTTGAACCCCGCTTGCTTCGCAGTCTTCAGATCGTTCAAGGCGTCCTGCCGCAGGTTGGGGTCTTCGCTCCCGGCGAGAAAAAATCGGGCCAGCTTGCTTGCGCCTAAATAGAATTGCGCCAACGCCCGGTTCTCCATGCTTTCCTGGACACAGATTTCAAGATGCTGGGTCGCGGAAACGTAATCGCCCGAATAGAATTGGTCCAGACCTTCCCCCAATTCCATTTCCAAAGCTCCTGCCTGCGGGTTACCCGGACCGTCTGCCTTGATGTTTGCGGCATTGGCATACGCCGCGCGCGCCTGCTCATATCTGGCGGCTTTACTGAGTTGCTTGGCTTGAGTCATGGCGTCGTTGAAGCGGGATATCTTGTCCAGATATTCGTCCGCTACCGGCTTTAGATCCGCAGGCACCTTTTCAAAGAGAGAGCGCGCACGCTCGAAGTCATTCTTCTCGTATGCGGCCCTGGCTTTGTCGAGGGCTCCGGAGCGTCCGACCTCCTGGGGCTGAGAGGGCGGACTGTCCCCCATCTTTGCGCGTTGTGTGTATACATCACACAAATGAGAGGCTTCATCGACGCCGCAGGAGTACGCGGGATCGTCATTGGCAAGCCGGCACATGTAACCAGCCGCCTCCTTGTAATGGTGCTCTTGCACCTCACCCAGCCCCTTCTCGCAGAATTTCCCGTCCATTGCTTTCATGTTAGCCGCGTGCTGTTGTTCGACCTGGACCTTGAGTTCCTTAGCTTCGTTCAACTGCTCTGTCGGATGCCAGGGACCGTCGGGCTTGATCTTGATTGCCTCTTCGTACCTTTGAATCGCGTATTCGATGCTGCTGGCGTCAAGCTCATCCGGAGGACGCTTCACGACGCCTCTGGCGACGGTCATGGCCTCGGTATAAGCCTTGATCTTCTCGATGTATTGCTGCGAGTCCTGGGAGTGCGCGCCTCGCACTCTCTCAAATTTTGCCTGAGCGTCGGTGAACCGGTTCTGTTTGTAGTCCTGAACGGCTTGGGCGAAGAGTTGGTCTGGCTCGGTTTGAAGGAAGGTGAACACACCGGTGGCCGCGAAAACATGCCCAGAGCTGCCCCCGAGAATCGAGAACAGCACCAAAAACTGGAGTTGGATGCGGAACTGCATCAGGGTCCCCTCTTGAAGGTCAACGTTGCATATCAGGAACAAGGTGTGCACGACGGTTCTTTTGCCAACAGGTCTCGCTCTGTTCCTCGCAGAATGGACGTTCTTTTCCATAGGAAATAGTTCGTATGCGGCTAGCGCTTACCCCAGCTGCTTCGAGAGCAACCTTAACTTCAGCGGCACGCTTTTCGCCGAGCGCCAAGTTGTATTCCGTGGAACCCGGTTCGTCGCAGTGCCCCTCCACCACGACGCGCAATTCGGAATGCTCTTTCAGAAAATCCACATCGTTCTTGATCGTAGTCCGTTGATCCGGCCGGATGGAAAAGTCATCGGTGTCAAAGAAAATGTCGAGCCGGCCTGCAATTTCACTCGGGAAACTATCGTCGCTGCTCCCAGCCTCGCCATCGGGTGATGCGGTTACGGTTACCCTCGCATCGGATTCCTGAACCCCTCCAGGGCCCCTTGCGGTGAGCCGGTAAGTAATGGACTCAACAGGAGTGACCGTCTGAGATCCGCTATGCTCAACCGCTCCGATAGGCTGGATACTGACTTCCGTGGCATTTTCGGTCTTCCAGGTGATGGTCAGCGAATGGCCAGCTTGCACCATAGCGGGATCAGCTACAATCGTAGCGGTCGGAGCTGGCGGCGGTGGAGCCGGTGGCATTTGCGCGGCAGGCTTCTTGCTAGCGCAGCCGGAAAGCAACGCGAGAGAAAACGAAGCGAGCAGCAGCGAGAAAAGTAAGCGCAGGCAATGGATCGCACTGCAGGGTGTCCCTCGCCGCGTTCCTTGGAAACGTTTCAACGCAGTCATGCGCACACCCAAACGGAGAGCAAGTTTACTCCAGTTTCTGGCGTGAAACAAACTATTTTACGAATATTTTACGAATAACTATTTTACGAACAAAGTGATACTGAATAAAGTGATGCTGATGATGATGCTGAGCAGTTTCGGAATCTTGGCAGGGTTGTCGGTTGTGGAGGGACGCCTATTCGGACGGACCCGAATTGAGTTGTAGACGATCCTACTTTCGAGCGTTTGAGGGTGAAGGACGAGCCTGTTGAACTCGCGGGATTAGTTGTCGGGCCGCCGCCGCATCCGAGTCTCGCACTCCGCGCAGTCCGCGAAGCCTGCCTCAAGTGCGATACAGCCACAGTCGCGGGGCATGACTTCCACCACCATCACGCGATGATGCGAGGCCGCGGCAGCATGAATTTTGTCGATTGCGTGGCAGACGGTATGCGGTGCAGTGTCGAATCCAAACGTGACTTGGCTGGCCGAAAGATCGTTGTCGATGGTCTTGGGCACACATAGTGGCAAAGGTACGGAGTCAAGAGCAGGGCCCCGCGACACCAGAAGACCCGGCCAGTCCAGGGCGACGTCATGCTCAGCGCCACTCCAGCCCCATATTGTCATCGGTTATGATTAGGCGGTTCTGCAGCCGGCTTCGAAGCTGACGGTTGTTTTCCACTGAATTCAAAGTGCGTCCAGTTGGGTCCTCCGGTATACCTATAATCTCGTCCAGTTTCTTCATTTGTTGTGGGTCGTTTGCATTGATGACACGCTTTCCATCGATAACATAGTTCAACAGGACCGCTCTCCATCTCACCCGATCAAACACAAGTGGAGCATCGCTCACAGCCACGGAGTTAACAAAACGCAAGGCATAGGGGTATACGGCTAATGCAGTCGCAATCGCATCATCCGATCCGGTAGTGTTATAGAAGAGGACACCACCTGGCCTGAGGTGCTTGCGCGCAATCTGCAAGAACTCAATCGAAAGCAAACTGCTGGCGTGATTACGCCAGTAAAAGGTCGTATTGATTACGATCGCATCAAACTTTGTCTCCGGATTCCACAACAGCCATCTGCGACCATCATCGATCACGATACGTACTTTTGGATTGCTAAGAAGACTTGTTACGGCTGGTCGTTCCCGAATGAGCTTCAAATAACCCGAATTGATCTCGACGACTGTCAGGCTTTCGACCTGCGGATGATTGGCCACGACCTGCGCCCATGAGCCCGATCCCAGTCCGATCATCAGAACTCGATGCGGTGCAGGATGAAATGCGCTGAGCGCATACGGACGGAGAATGATGTTGACATCGTGCAGCAGGTCGACGTTGAATCGGCCATCGTATACCCCGCCTCCGAACAGCGTGCCGCCAGGAGTGACGCCGATCGTGCCACTGCGAGTTTCAACGATTTCCTGAAAGTGCGATGTCGGATATTTATTCTTGAAGAGCAAGCGATCATACAACGTCCTGAACAACGGCCGGGCGACGACAATCATCAGAAACATCGCTGTCACAGCAACTGCGAATCCGGGTCGCAGCCGAAAACGCGGGCGGAGGGAAGCAACAAAAACTGCCGCAGCGAAGAAAGCACCTCCGAGCAGAAGCAGTATCGATATGTAGTACACGGACAAGTACTCCATTAAAATGTAGCCCACCACCAGTGTTCCGAGCGTCGAGCCAACAATATTCGCCCCATACAGGTAGCTGAGTGAGGCTCCCGCCCGCCCTGCCGGATTCACGGAAACATGCGCGACCAGCGGAAATGTTGCCCCGAAGAAGCTCGCACCGGCGCAAACTAGTAGCAGGATGATGGAACCAGGCCATCTACTTCCCATGCTGTCGGGAGACGTAAACTTTAGAGCCAACGCAGAAAGCGGACCCACGGCAAATGCAAACATGGCGGAAAGAAACATGACCGTACTCAATCTACGTACCGCACTTTCGCCGTCGTGGTTTCGCGAGTATCGCTCGATGGACCTCGACCCAAGAGCCAGACCGAAGAGATAGGCACCCAGCAGCGATGCGAACGCAGCAGCCGTGTCACCCGAGCCAAACATCAGCAAGCGATACCAGATGATCTCGTAGGAAAGCCCCGCGAAACCCGAGAAAGCCGCGCAACCAAGCGCGAGAGAATATGGCAGCAGGCTGCCGGGACCGCCGGCCTTAAGGTCTGATGCACGACATGAATCATCATTCCTCGACGGTCGCCATCGAAAATCGTGGATCATGGCGCTGGCCGCCACCAATACATTCACCGCGGCAGCAAACCGAACCGAACCCGACTGGCCCAAATACCGCATCAACCAACATGCCGCCAGAAAGCACGCAAAACCGGATCCCAGACAGTTTGCGTAATAGAGGCCTCCAACAGCAGACCCGATATTAGGTGACGAGCGCACCGAGGATTCGACTAGGAGCGGTAAAGTAGCTCCCATGAGCAGCGTCGATAGAACAATCACGAAGAAACCGATCAGGCTTGTTTCTAAGGGCGACGTTCCCGCGGTGAAATCGGCAAACCAATGAAAGAGCTTCAGCGAGCCGATTCCAAAGATCCCCGTGAACAACTCAGCAATGGCAAATAGCGTGACTGGCGCGAGATGTCTGCTACTCGAAAGCATTCCACCGATTAAACTTCCGAGTCCCAGACCCAGCATGAAACCGCTGACTACGATCGTGACGGACTCAATGTTGAGTCCACAGATGGCAAACAGCGCTCTTTGCCAGACGATCTGATAAATCAGAGCAGGAAATCCAGAGCAGAAAAACAGGAGGTGAATGCAAGTAATTCGTCGGCCGCTGCGGCGCGCCTTCTCCATAAGTACCGCTCCCTGCCTCCAAATGCACGATTTAACGCACCACTCAGTTCCGGGCCATGTCCCGGACTCCCTCCGGCATCCAAGCGGCGTTTCAGCCGACCTCGATCGTATCTCAAGACCTTCCAAAGGGGACAGTACGGATCACGACGTTTAACTTGTCGTTGTCATTCAGCCCCATGCTCCATCCGAACAGATTTAGCTCCGCGGGAGTGTCGCCTCCGAATGTCTCGGCTCCCTTCGCCGCTTGTGATGGGGTTCTGCACGAGCAAACATCTAACGCGCTCGCGATAGAGCTGTCTTCCATTGCCGGGTCTCCGTTCACGACCGGCGCTTCTTCCGGCAGGGACCCGTCGCCGATGTCGGTTGCGGTCGATCCCTCTGGCAATTTCGCGTACGTGGCCGATTTCAACGGAAATGGCACGACCGGGTACGTCTCCGCGTACACTATCAACTCTTCGACCGGCGCTCTGACGGCAATTACCGGCTCACCCTTTACCGCGGGCAACCAACCCGAATCGGTAATGGTGGACCCGTCGGGCAGTTCTGTCTGCGTCGCAAATTTCTTCGACAACACCGTCTCCGGCTACAGCATCGATTCCTCGACCGGTGCTCTCACTGCGCTCTCTGGTTCACCCTATAAAACGGGTAACAACACCGAACCTTTCTCCGTGACCGTCGATCCCACTGGCCAGTTCCTATGTGAGGCCAACGCACTTGCGAATACGGTTGCATGTTTCTCCATCGATCCCCACATCCGGAAATCTGACAGTGCCGGCAATCAGCACGGCCTCCTACTGGAACGACGCCCACGTTTGTCGCGGTGGACCCATCAGGCCAATTCGTCTATGTCGCCAATCAGGGCGGAGGCGTATCCGCACTCCGCGCCAGCGGTTCCCTGACGGCGATCTCGGGATAACCGTTCCCCGAAAACCTTCAGCCCATTTCCGTGGCCGTGGATCCCACCGCAGAGTTCTTCTACGCAGCGAACTTCAATGGCACCGACGTCCCCGCCTTTTCGCTCGACTCCAGCATAGGCGCTCTGGCGAAGATTACCGGTTCGCCCTTCGCGGCGGGCGACGACCCCCAATTTGTAACGGTGGACCCGTCGGGTAATTTCGTATAAGTGGCAAATTCGGCGGACAATACTCTGTCCGCGTACACGCTTGACTCGTCATCCGGCGCTTTGACGGCGTTCTCGGCTTCGCCGTTCCCGACTGGTTCACGTCCCTTTTCCATTGCGATCGCAGCGACCATTCAGGTCGCGAGGGCTAAACCGGGTTTTGCCATGAAGGAGTACAGTTCGACGGTCTGGACCTTCTGGCCGCGACCATTCCACCATTCCACCAGCACACGCATTGCTCCGGCGTACAGGTTAGAACCCGCTCCACACGCAGACGGTTCGCCGGCAGTTGCTGGCAGCGAACCTTCCGCAGGTAGAGAAGATCTTGGCCCGCACGCCCAGAGTAATGTGTATGCAAAGGCTGCGGGAAACGGTTAGCGAAGCACGGGTTTGTCTGGCTTCAGCTCGCACTCTTCCGAGCAAACCGTGCGGATTCGGATAGGAAACGCCATCCGGATACCAGGATACAGCGAACCCGCAATGATCCTGACGCCCCGCAGCGAGCAAACGACCTCTCTACTTATTCTTCAACTTGTATCCTGGGGGGATCTCGAACACAGAGGGATGTGGCTCTTCGGTCGAGGTCGGCTTGCAGTAAGTCGTCTGTTCTCCCGCGGAACTGGTAACCTTTCTCAGCACTGGCATCTTTAGCTTTACGCTGGTCCAAACCTCGGTCACCGTGGGCTGCGGCGGCTTGGGTAACTGTGGCGGCTTTGGAGGCTGCGGTGGCTTGGACGACTGCGAAGCCTGCGGCATCTTGGGCATTTGGGGCGACTGAGGTGCCTGTGGTGCCTGAGGCGGTGAAAAAGTGTAGCGCTTACCCTCAACTTCATGCCCTTCGATCAGGCTCTTGCCCAGATCATGCACTTGCAGTGGCGGCGCCAGTTTCGGAGCTCCACCGGGCACCTGCGGACCTCCCGATTGCGAAGGGGAGGGCGAGGGCGGCGGCATGGGAATGACCATTGCCTCTTTCTTCAAGTGATCGAGCATGATGGTTCGCTGAGCGGCCGGGTCGCTGATGACGCTGGTGTGGGGTGTATCGATCCGTATCTTGCCACTGCCCGACTGCCACATCCGCGACGCGGATTGTGTCGGCGGCGTACCCCCAGCCGCCTGCGTCTTGGTGGTGCAATCCGAACACGAAGGAGGGGTGGACGGTATTGAAGGTTTCTCCACGGTGCGTTAGTTTATCACGACGCCTTTTCAAACGATGAGGAGGCTATTGCGCTGCGAAATGGGACTCTCCCCCAAAACTGCCCACACTGAACTTCGCGAAACAATGTGCAAACGAAGCCAGTTTGTAGTAGCATCCGTTTCGCCTTAGGCAAGATCCTGATCGCTCGTTCGAGTGTCTGGACCTTACCCCGCCTGGAGTCTGCGGCAGTTCTTTCGATCTTCAAGGAGGGCCTGTATGCCACCATTCAATTTTGGACAAATCAATTTCGATGTTGGCGGAGACACGTCACAAGCTCGACGCGATCCGGACACGCCGTTCCGCGTCTTGCTGCTTGGTGATTTCAGTGGACAAGGCAGCCCTGGGCATGAAAAGGCATTGACAGCACGCAAGCCTGTGGTAGTCGATCGCGACAACTTCGACGAGGTGCTGGCGGGGTTTCATCCAGAGTTGAGACTAGCCTTGGGGAACGAGGAATTAATAACCCTTCAGTTCTCCGAACTGGATGATTTTCATCCCGACCGACTATTGGAGCGTGTCGAGATGTTTCGTAAGCTTCGCGAGATGCGTGGGGGCTCGGAGGATCCGAACCTGTTTGCCGCCGCCGTAAGAGAGTTACCTCCAGGGGTCGGTCCTGGCAAGCCCCACGAGGTGCAGCCGGCGGCGGCCACGGCCGTCTCGCTTGCTGCGGGCAGTTTGCTGGACGAGATGATCGAGCAGACGGAAGCCAAGGTACAGAGTCGGGCTCCCGCGCAAGATGAGCTGCAGAAGTTCGTGCGGCGGGTGACTGAACCTCACGTCGTGGCCGGCAGGGATTCGCGGCAGGCCGAGATCCTTGCGTTGATTGATCGTGCCTTGGGCGCTGAGATGCGAGCCTTGCTGCATGTCTCGGAATTTCAGGCATTGGAGGCGGCGTGGAGGGCGGTCTTGCTGCTGGTGCGACAAATCGACACCGACGAAATGCTGAAGATATATCTTGTGGATTTATCCGAGGATGAGCTAAGGGAGGACTTGAAGTCCTCGCCTGATCTGCGCTCGACCTGGACTTACCGCTTGCTGGTGGAAAACGCAATGAGTTTCTCCGCAGACGAGCCGTGGGCGGTGATTGTGGGCAACTACAACTTCGGTCGAAACCGGGCGGATGCGGAGTTACTGGGCCGGTTGGCCAAGATTGCCCACGCTGCGGAAGCTCCGTTCCTGGCGGAGGCCAGCCCTGAGCTGTTAGGGTGCGAGTCCTTTTCGACAAACCCGGATGCGCGGGATTGGGCCTTGCCGCCCGACAGCGAAGCAGCATCCGCATGGACGGCCTTGAGAGAGCTTCCGGAAGCGACTGCAGTAGGCCTCGTGATTCCGCGTTTCCTGCTCCGTCTTCCCTACGGAAAACAAACTGATCCGATCGAATCCTTCTCCTTCGAAGAAATGCCTGAGGAACCCGTACACACGGACTATCTATGGGGTAATCCGGCATTTGTTTGCGCGCTGCTGCTGGCGCAATCTTTCAGCGAATCAGGATGGAAACTGCATCCCGACCAGCGAGGGAATTTGGATCGGCTCCCCGTTCATGTTTACCCGCACGATGGGCAATCCGAAATCAAACCCTGTGCCGAGGTTTTGATGACGGTGAATACCGCAGACCGAATTATGGAGAGCGGCTTTATGCCGCTGGCGTCCATGAAGGGAAAAGACGAGGTGCGTCTCGTGCGATTTCAGTCGATCGCCAAACCGGTGCGGGCACTGGCTGGACGCTGGAATCCGTGACCAAGAATTGAGAAAAAAAGAGCGCCATTAAAGCTGCCGAGTTTAGGACTGCGCTCCCGGCAAATCCTTATTAGGCAAACAGCTGCGCTACGCCCTCATATTCGTCCTCGACGACATGACCCCGCAATGCAGGGTCGTTCAAGGAAATTATTTCGTTACTCATCTGAGTATTTACGAAATCGTACATGATGACATTCGGCATGATTCTGCGGCGGTCGGCGGCGGTTGTTACTAAAACTGTTGTCTTCTGCTGGCCGCTTCTGGCATCCGTGCCCGTAGTAACAAGTCTCTTGAGGTAGTCCATGTTGTGATGGGCTCCTCCGGTAATGCGTCGTTTTTGCTGTTCCTTTTGGAAATTGGGAAGCTTGAAGGAAACCTTTCTGATGTCCATCGTGAACCCCTGTTTCCAAGGTCTCAAAACGTTAAACGTCTGCGTCCAATACAGAACGAACAGGTGATTGTTTGGAGCATGATCCGCGTGCTCGTCGATTTTTGTAACCTGGCCATTCACTACCTCACGAAGCCGTGAGGAATTGGAATATTTTCCGCAGGCAACGAGCCCGCTCGGTAGCGGCGGAGCGTCATACCTGGAAAAGCGATGCAGACCGTTCGTGGCTTTGATCGCGTCGTGTGTTTCTTCAAAAACGCAGATTGCCTTAAGCCGCAGAGCGCTTATTTTCTGCGCTGCAATATTTGTATTAGTTCTGAAAAGTAAGTCAATTCCTTGCGAGCCGGGACCGAGTATTGTCTGGATGCGATTTACCACTTCCACTACATTTCCCTTGGTCTTGCTGAATCGCAAAATCACACACTCTCGCCCGTATGTCGACAAGAACCGGCGCACATCGTGGAGAGTATCGTCCAAAGACTGTCCCAAAGTGCCAATCTGCTTACCCCCATGGTAAGTTTGACCGCCCGGCCCCGGTCCGGTTCCCACGTCAACCCGTACGTCAAAAAAACGTGATCCACTCATGCACTGTTCGTATATGCTTGCGTCCTGACATATCGCGAACCTCTCGGGAGCGATACCTCGCTTTTCGGCGACGTCGGCATGAATACCAGCGTCGTGACTTCCAGGCATCGTAATTTCACTCAACAGCCGATCATCGTTGATTGAGCTCATCCAATTGTGCACTGGCACCGAACTTACCCCCTTCCAGAATAGACACACGCATTGCTGTCTTAGTTCAGGCTTCGGTTGGCGTTAGCCGAGACTTTTATTTTGTTTTGAGACGCGAAGAACATTTACTGCGGAAATTTGGATTCTCCCCCAAAAACAGACTCGAATGTACCGCTATCTCCGGTTCGCGTCAATGGTGAGGCAATCTCCGTAAATACCATTCCCCAGCGTTTTCAGCAAACGTCATGCATCACTTCAGTTTTGTTCCCTTGCTGCCGTCGTCGGCGGTGTCCGGATCCTGCGGCGCGGTTGGCGCATCGGGCGATTGCGGACTCGCGTCCGGGGCGCTTACGGAAGCGCTACCGCTGTTGATGAACACCATCGGTCCCGTGATGAATACGCCTCCGGGGTTCAAGTCAATGGTGCTTCCTCCAACCTTCAGGGTCAGGCCGGCCGCAGCTTCAATCACCGCAACCGCGCCTGCATTGAGATGAATGGTGGTGTCGGTTTTCAGGGCATAAGCCATGGACTTCTCGTCTATTTGTCCGGTAACCGACAAGGAGACGTTGCCGGTTACACTCTCACTTTGATTGCCCGTCACCGAGAGCGATAGATTGCCGGTAACCTTCTCCATCTGATTGCCGCCGACCTGCAGCGACATGTTTTGGTCGATCTTCTCAAAGTGGTTGGCTTTGACGTGCAAGTGTTTGTCGGCCTGGATGAACTCTTGTTGATTGGTGGTGACGATGAGATGGCGGTTGGCGCCGATGAATTCGCGAGAGTCATGTTCGACGCGCAGATCCATGTCCTTCTCCGCGTTCATGAAGATCTGCTCTTTGCCCTTGAGGTCTTCGAAGCGGATCTCGTTATAGTTGGCGGAGCCGCCACCCTTGGAGCTGCGGGACATGAAGGTGCTTCGAGTCTGGTACTGGGGCAAGGTGTAAGGCGGCATTTGGTCGGCGTTGTAGACGCGGCCTGTAATGATAGGCCGGTCGGGATCACCCTCCAGAAAACTCACCAGCACTTCCTGGCCGATGCGCGGGATCCACATCGCTCCCCAATTTTCGCCGGCCCAGGGTTGGGAGGCGCGAATCCAGCAAGAGCTGTTTTCGTTCTTCTGGCCGAGCCGGTCCCAGTAAAACTGCACAACCACGCGTCCGTAATTATCGACCCAGATTTCCTCGCCCTTCTTGCCGACGACCAGCGCCGGTTGGGGGCCCTGCACAAAGGGCTTGGGGGTAGTGCGCGGGGGGTGATATGGAACCGAAGACAGAATGCAGCTGAACTGGTTGGAGTAAGTTTCTCCGCCGCTTGTCCCGGCAGTCGTATAAGCCTGCCCCGCCGAAGCAAAGTGTTGCACTTCGGTTACCAGGTAAGACGTGTTCTGGTCTGCGCGATAGTGATTCTTTAACTCAAATAAATAGCCGGACATCAAGGCACGGGCGTTGCCTGCGCCCGCTACCACCATGTACGGAACTTCTTCTTCCTGCATGCGGAGCTTCGCTACCGTGCTGCCCTCGTCTTTCGTTGTATACAGGCCTGGATAATCAAACAGCTCAAGGCCCGAACTGGCCGGGAGTTTAACGACGGTCGGTTCGTTGGCCAGCAAACTCGTGGAAGGAATCGTGAAGTTGTAATCCTTAACCGTGTACTTGCCAGTACGCACTTCCTGTCCTACATGCCAGTCGTTGACGACTGCGGGATCATCGAGTCCTCCAACCTGTATGTCAGAGCTGACTGGGGAACTGGGACACGTGGGCAGCGCGCTCGATTGATCGGCCAGCACCAGAGTGTGCTTGCCCTGCTGCGAATGGTCGAAGTAGTAGAAGATGCCGAACTGTTCCATAATGCGTGAAACGAAGTTGAAAGAAGTTTCACGATACTGCACGCAATACTCGAGCGTGGGGTAATCGGCGGTCAGGCTGAGACGGAAGTCTGAGAAGCTAAAAAGTTTGAACACCGCGCTGAGTATGTCCGGCGCGGTCATGTTTTGGAAGATCCGGCAATCGGCCTGGCGGGTGAGGAACCAGAGCCAGGGCACGACCTGGGCATGGTAACGGGTTAAGGGAGTATCGTCGGTATCGCCTTGCGTAAACCGGCTGACATAACCGTTGAGGTGGCGCTGCTTCGTGCCCCCCGGCAACTGGAGCGCAATGTTGACCTTCTGTCCGACGATACGGCTGAAGGAAATATCAGGGTTGTCGTAAGCGAGCAGATCGAGTTCGTAACTGAACAGGCGAGAAATTCCCTCATATCCCTTCAACTCCTGCAGGAGAAGCACATCCTTGCCCAGAGGACTGTCAAACGCGAGCAGCCGGCGATCTTGAGTGTACGAGCTATCTGACACGTAGCTTTCCTTGTCGTACTACAAACTACACAAGACCGCGGCCTGCTGGGAATTCACAGGCGCTGCGCGGCCGTTCCATTCCGTTGAATCCCTATTGATAGAAGAACGCTCCATCCGCGCCGATCCCCACTTGAATCCGTTCCAGGGGTTCGTTCGTCGCCATGCGCCCGAGCAATTGCCGTGAAATTTCCGGCAGCATGGTGTTGGTCAAAATGTTATCCACGTTGCGAGCGCCGCTCTCCACCTCGGTGCATCGCTTCGCGACTTCATCGATCACAGCGCCGTCATAAACCAGCTCGATTTTGTGATTTTCCTGAATGCGCCGCTGGATCTTGCCCAGCTTGAGCTTGATGATTTGCTTCATATTCTCGTCGCGAATGGGCAGGTAGGGAATGATGACCATTCGCCCGAGAAGTGCGGGCTTGAAAATTTTGTTGAGCTCCGGCTTGAGGGCCTTGATCAGGCCGTCCGGGCTGGGCATGGTTTCCGGATCGGCGCACAGCTTCGCCATCGTGTCGGTGCCGGCATTCGTGGTCAGGATGATGATGGTGTTCTTGAAATCGATCTCACGACCTTCGCCGTCCTCCATGTTGCCCTTGTCGAAGACCTGATAGAAGAGTTCCATCACGTCGGGGTGGGCTTTTTCCACTTCGTCGAGTAGCACCACAGAATAGGGCCGCCGCCGGACGGCTTCCGTGAGCACGCCACCTTCGCCGTATCCGACATAGCCTGGGGGCGAACCCTTCAACGTGGAGACCGTGTGCGCTTCCTGGAACTCCGACATGTTGATCGCGATCAGGTTACGCTCACCGCCATACAGAAGATCCGAGAGGGCCAGCGCGGTTTCGGTTTTGCCGACTCCGCTCGGCCCTACGAGCATGAACACGCCGATCGGTTTGTTGGGATCGTCAAGTCGCGCGCGCGCCGTGGAAATGCGCTGGCTGATGATTTCAAGGGCGTGCATTTGCCCGATGACGCGCTGCCCGAGGTACGAAGGCAAGGAAAGGACCGTGGAAATCTCGTCCTTCATCATTTTTCCAACCGGAATTCCGGTCCAGGCGGAGATGACTTCGCCCACGATTTGAGCGTCGACCGCGACCCGGATCATGGGCGTTTCACCCTGCAGAGTCGACAACTCCGCTTCCGCCTTGGCAAGTTGCGCGCGCACAGCGGCGACATCCACTCCTTTGGGGGCCTCCTCTACTGCTGTGGCCGTGGCGGACGCTGCAGCGGGCGTAGCCGCTGCGGCGGAGGCAGCGCTAGCGGTGCCGGTGGCGACGCCCCTTATTTCGGGAGCGTCCGTCGGAGCCTTGCCATTACCGTTCTGGGCAACCGATCCCTCCAGTTGCGAACGCAAGTCACGGATCGTCGTTACCAGGTCGCGCTCTTTATCAAAGCGCGTGCGCAGAGCGGACAAGCGAGACTCGATCTCCGCCGTTCTTGTGCCAATCTCCTGCAGGCGCTCGCGGTGGTCCGCGCCTACTACGGATTCGCGTTCCAGGATTCGTTTTTGCACCGCGAAATCGTCGATCTGGCGGACGCTGTCTTCAATCGCGGGTGGAGTTGCACTTTGTCCCAGAGCGAGCCGCGCGCAGGCCGTATCGAGCACGCTGACGGCTTTATCCGGAAGTTGGCGCCCGGCCAGATAGCGGTGTGAAAGATGCACCGCAGCGGTGAGTCCTTCGTCCAGAATTCGCACTTTGTGGTGTTTCTCCAGAGACGGAACAATGCCGCGTAGCATCGTCATGCACTGAGGTTCAATGGGTTCTTCCACTTTGACGACCTGGAAGCGCCGGGCCAGAGCGGGATCCTTCTCGAAATACTTCTTGTACTCCGACCACGTCGTGGCGGCAATGGTGCGGAGCTCTCCGCGCGCCAAGGCTGGCTTCAGTAGGTTCGCAGCGTCGCCCTGACCGGCCGTCCCCCCGGCCCCAATCATGGTGTGAGCTTCGTCGATAAACAGAATTATCGGGATGGGCGAAGCCTTCACCTCTTCGATTAGGCCCTTGAGCCGGTTCTCGAACTCGCCTTTAATCCCAGCTCCGGCCTGCAGCAACGCCAGGTCCAGAGTGCGGATGGTGACATTTCGCAAGGGTGGAGGCACGTCGCCCTCGGCCACACGCAGCGCAAAGCCTTCTACGACTGCCGTTTTGCCCACTCCGGCCTCGCCGGTAAGAATTGGGTTGTTCTGCCGGCGCCGCATCAGGATGTCGACCACCTGGCGAATCTCAAAGTCGCGCCCCAGCACAGGATCGATCTTTCCGGTTTTGGCTTTCTCCGTGAGATTGATGGTGAACTGGTCGAGGTTGGGGCTTTTGCCACCGGGCTTCGCTCCGGCAGCGGGAGCTCCCGGTGCCGAGGCGGCAGCCATGGCCGCCTGCGCCTCCTCGCCCGAGGTCGCCACGATGGAGGCAAAGTCTTTGCGTAGTGCCTCCGGCTGAATCTTCTGAAACTCGCGGCTCACGTCGCGCATGAGCCGCACCAGTTCGTCGTGGGTGGCGAGGGCAAGAATCGTATGGCCGGTGCGGACCTGCGCCGCGCCGTAGTCAATGGAGCCAATCGTCCAGGCTTCGGTCAACATTCGGATGAGCGTGGGACTGAGAGTGGGCGTGCGTGCGTTCCCAGTTTTCAGCTTGTCGAGAGCGCGTGCCAGTTCGCCGGAAAATCTTGAAGTGTCGACCTCAAAGTGTTTGAAAATCGCAGTGACATCGTTGTCGGTCGAGTCGAGGAGTTTGGTCAGATAATGTTCCACCTCGATGTCATAGTGAGTGCGAGCCAGGCACAGTCCAGCCGCGGCTTCTAACGCGCCGCGAGTCGAGTCGTTGAGTTTGCCGATCATCGCTTTCAGGTTCACTGTCATCCCCTTTCAACCGTTTCCAGTGCCAACACTGTATCGTTCGGGTCCCGGCCAAGGGGCTGGGACTTGACCCATGACACCCAGCCTAATTGCGGGCCGGATGTACCTTCCGCTCCCAGCGTGCAGGCTGGGACTTGCTCACGTTCGAGAATCAGCTTCACCTCGAACTCCCATTCGTCGTTGGAGAAGAACCGCACCCACGCCCGCAACGGGTCCCACGATTTTCCGCCGGGCAGGAAATCCGCATAGCGTTCCAGAGTCAAGGGACCCAGAACAATGCGCACCCTGGATTGCTGGTCCCACACTTCGTCGCCCACCACGGCGCCGAACCCAAGGGACTCGCTCTCGCTGTTTTCGCCGGACATATGGCATTGGGTGTCGGCATCAAGGCGGCACCAGCCTCCGGCAAACTGCTCAATCTCGACCGGCACTTCGAAGTGGTCGGCAAGAATCTGTTTCAAGGCCTGGGCCGAGCGCGGACGCTGCGCCAGCAACCCGGCGTAATAAATCATCAGGTCGTCGGAAACCGCCTGACGATCGCGCAAGCCTTCGTCGCCCAATCCCAGCAAGCTGAGAAGGTATCGCGAAAACAGGTCGCGCTCGCCATGCTCGCTGGCGACGTCGAAGCGGTATTTTCGCCAGGCCCGGTAGAAGAGCGAGATGGCGCGATGATTGAAAATGTCGAGATAGTCGCGCAGCGCGTTGTCGGACGACCGCATGCGCTCGATGATCAGCGAAGTGTAGGGATTCGGAAGAACTCCCTCCGGACCGGTCAGGCCCATGAAATTGACCGTCATGTGGACAGGGCCTTGGTCAGGCCAGTCCAACGCCTGGATCTGACTGGCTGGGAATGCCAGCGAAGGGTGAGCAGAAAAATGCGCTACTTCAGTGCCCGGTGGGACGAATTGGCCCACGGAGGCGCGCTCGTCGAGAAACCGTTCCAGCATGCGCACCGCCTGGAAAAAGTCGAAGCGAAAAGGCTCGCGACGGAGTTTCCCGGCGACTGCGGATACGGCTAGATCAGGACCGATTGTCCGGCTCTCGGTGGCCATTCTTCCAGGGGCTCCTTTCGCTGGCGGCTGCGCGCCACAAGTTGACTGAAGCTGTTCATCGAGACGTAAAGGCCGAAAAATCTTTCCAGCACGCTGGCAAAAAGATAGGCGCCGGCACCGCTGAACTGCTCTTCATCGAATTCCATCTCAATGCGCGTGCCGCGGGCAAAACCGATACCATGCTCGGAAATGACCCGCGTAAAATGCCGTCGCGAGTCTACTGAAATGATCCCGCCAATTTGTTTCTTGACTTCCGGCGAATCGGAAAAATCGTGAAGCTCGAGCATCTTCTGCAAGGCTTCCTTGCCGTTGCCGACAATGGACAGATAGTTCAAGGAAAGCTGCGAAATTAAGCTCCACAGCGTCTGTCCGTCGAGCGGAGGGCGCAAAGTCCGGGTGGGCTTGCGCAGCGCCACGATGCGTTTGATCGCCGCCGCTCCCGTCATTTCGAAATCCCCATTCTCACTACCGAACGGCAGGCGGGTAATCAGATCGCGATTGGTGCAGGTGCAGCGCACGGTCACGGTGTCATAGTCGAGATGCATCGGGCGGGCGGAGAGATCGACCAGCGAGAGAAACACATCGGTTCCTTCATCGCCCTTGCGAGTTGATGCCGTGCGTGTCACATACCAGTAGGCGGGCGCGGTGTTGTGAACGGCATGCCGTTCGGAGTAAAGCGGGTCATAGGTGACGGTTTCATGGGTTTCCGCGTCCGCGCTGACGACTTCATTGACGGAATAGATCTCCATGGTCTGTCGGCGGCGAGCATCGGGAACGATAGGATACTGGGACCGAGTCTGATCGACCAGAATGGGTTCGGCGGTTTGCTCAAACAAGTTAATGATGGGCGTGCAGGCCAGACGTAATGTCTTGGCATCGACCGCGACTTCCAAACGCTGATGCCGGCCGTCCTGCTCGAACGGCGAAATGAGAAACAGGATTTCGGCCTTGGAGCTGAATCCGGCCCGCTTCAATTCCGCGAGGCCGGTGAGATTCATGAAGAAGAATTTCTCGGGAAAGGCGAAATATTCCTGTAGCAAGCGATATCCGACAAAGGAACGCCGAGGATAGGGCAGGACGTCTTCGTCTTCCGCGAAACCCATGGGCTGAAGATTCTTTGCCGGAAGTTCGCGTACCCCGGCTTTAGGATTCGATGGATCGCGCACAAGAATGCGAACGCAGTTCTTGCACAGCAGTTCATACAGAGCGTGGATGACTGCGCTCTCCCCGTTCAGATAAAAGGCGAGCGTCTCCAGGTCAAGTTTGTCGAAGGAAACGTCCGGGAAGCACTCGATCTCAACCCGCAAAGCCGCGGCTTCGGAGCTGCGCAAGGCTGGACGAATGCGGTCCGGGGTTGTCCATTGCGCCTGCAGGATTTTAATCGGCCAGAGCGTTGTGTCATAGCAGGTCCGGAACTTGCAGGGCACTCCTTCCACCGGACGCGAATAGAGAATGGTTCCCTTCGGAACCTTAAGGCTGCTGGTCAATTTGCCGCGCTCGGGGTCGGTGTGGAACTGCGTGATCGACATCGAGGGCACGGGACGAAGGTAGTGCGGATACAAGATATTGAGCAGCGCCTCGGTGATTTGAGGAAAGTCGTCATCGATGCGCAAGTGGACGCGAGCCGCTAGAAAGGCGAAGGCTTCGAGCATGCGCTCGACGTGGGGATCTTCGCAGCGGTCGGGCTCGAGCAGGAGGCGCGAAGCGATTTTGGGATACTTTTCCGCGAACTCAGCTCCGCTCTGGCGCAGGAACGTGAGTTCGCTCTCGTAATAATCCCTCAACTCGTTACGCAAGGTCGGCTCCCTTCACTTCGTACTCGCACTTGCCCAACTCGAGCACAGTGTCGAAGCGGACGGGCTCCGGGGCGGGATCCATGCATAACAGTCCCTCGATGACGAATTTCAAACTCCGATAGCTGCCTTCGACCAATTCCATGCGCACGCGGGCACGCTTCAGACGCGGTTCAAAAACGGTGATCGCGGACTCCATGTCGCGGACAAGATCGCCGTGGTCCCGAGTCGACAGCACGGATTTCGAAGAGACGTCGGCGAAGCCGTAGTGATAGAGGGAACGGACCGTCTCGCGAGCCGAATCCGGGGCGGGTTCGATGGTCCGCCGCGTATTGAGCAGCCATTCCAGGTCGCGCTTCAAGGCCAATCTCAACTCTCGCAAGGACTGCGCTCGCGTGGGCGGAGCCTCCGCGCTGTTCTTGGGAGCAACATCGATCAGACGATCCAGCACGGACAGCGTGACCGGCCCGATGGCGTCGCGTTTGGCCATACTTACTTACCGTCTCCTAGAGCCTGAGCCGGGTCAAGCCGGCAGATGCGCTCAAACATTTTTTGCTGCGCGGCCTTGTCATTCTGGATCTTCGTGCTCATTTTCATGATGGTCGCCAAGGCACTTGCCACCACGCCGGGATCCTCCCAATCGTCGAGCTTATGATTCTCGATCGCCGCCACCAGATCGTCCAGGATAGGTTGGGCAATGGTTGGCTTGTTGGTCGAGCCGCAGATCTCCACCAGTTGCAGCCTGCGGCGGAAGCGATCTCGCCCGGAGCGCTTGCGCGAAATATCCTGCTGCAGAATTTCGAATGCTTTCCGCTCCTGGCCCTCGCGCAAAGCTTGCAGTGCCGCGGCATAGGCGTCGGTGGGTTGGCCGGGCCATCGCGACCCTGCTCCGTTAGAAGACGACGTAGCGGGCGTTGTCGCCGCAGCCGGGGCCTGGTCTGAAACTCCCTGGCTCAAGGACTTCAGCCAGCTACGCGTCTCCATGTTGGCGGCGGGCGTATCGTCCATTAACGTGGCATCCAGGAGCTGTGGAATATCGGTGATCAGGGCATTCAGCTCCGAACGAATCGCGCGGGCAATGGCTTCGTAATCGCTACCCAGGGCCTCGCAGGCTTCGACCACGAAGCGCTGCAAGTCGAGCCAGGCGCGGCTGCAAGGAAGCGCCATCGCACCCTCGGCCGCCTCCAGCAGTTGTTCATATTTCTTCTCGAGCAGCAGGCGCTTGATGTGGCGGCGAAGCTCCGTCGGTGGTGCTTCCAGCTTGGTTGGATCCGAAAGGTCGATGGCGGCCCGCAATTCTCCCCAACGGAGACCACGGAGCATCAAATAAGAAGCCGGGCTCTTGGGCTCGCGCCGCCGCAGAAAGGCTGCTGCTTCGGCCACCTTGCGAATGGCGTCCACTCGGTCGGCAGGTTCGGACGAGTTTTCCACAGAAATTACAAGGCTGGTACGGGTGGGTCCTTCGCCGGCCTCTGCACTTTCCGCATCCGCAACCCCCTCGGCGACCGGGGTGGGTTCCACTGGATCGGGCTCCTTCTCGCGCTTCTTCTGCAGGCAGCCGTGGATCAGATGGCGAGCCGCTTCGAGGGCAGACTGCAGAGGTCCGAATGCGGGGCCGTCGTCCCCGAATTTTTCGTCGCAGATTTTCTTCAGCTGAGCCAGAGTCAGCAGGCAAGCGTCGAGATCTTGCTCGCTTTGAGCGTAAAATTTCTTTGTCGTTTCCTCGAAAGCCTTGTCGAAGATTTCCGGAGCGAGTTTGCCATCTTTTAAGAGCTGCGCGCGCTTCTTCTTCGTTTCGTCCGTCTTGGCCTGATCCTCGTAGCCAACTTCCCGCGACTGCTGCTGATCCAGCATTCCGTAGGGAGCCTTTTCCACTACGGGCACCAGTTTGACTGGAATATCAAGCTTGGACCCGACAAATCCCAAAGGCCCTCCACGGGATTGAGCGTCGCCGTCTTCCAGTTCGGGATAAAGGGTATCCCAAAACTTGTCGACCAAGCCCAAGCACAAGGCGAGGCCCTCTTTCAGTCCGCCGAAGCCTTTTTGCTTGAGAAGCGCCTCAGTGAGCCAGGCGGCGATCTGCAGATCTTTGGTTTTGGTTTGGAGAAGGCCGGTGGCGAGTTTGATCACCTGCGGGTTGTCGGCGACCTTCCGGTCGCGCTCGGTCATCCCGGCCGGAGGCTGGTCTTCCTCGCGCCGGGCTTCTTTGATCTTGTCGTAAACCGGGTCGTAGCGAAGATTGGTGCCGCTGGGATTCGCTCCCTCGATAGGAATCAGCAAATCGTCGAGAAAAGGCATGATCAGGTCAGGCGGCCACGGAAGCTTGATTGAAATCGAGCGAGCGCAGCTCAAGAAACGGGATTTCGTCGTCATCCGCCAGCCACATCTTTTGGCCGAACGGAACCTGGTAGTCGTAACCTTCGCGTTGCTCCCAGACCGTGAGGCGCCCCAGCCGAACCGCTTCATCCGGATGCTGCCAGGAAAAGGGAGCGAGGACGGGAAGCAGTATCTCGCCGAGCTCTGTACCTTTGAACGAGGGCGTGGTGCGGACCGCAGCTGGCGTCCACAATAGATCTCTCAACCGCTTGGGAGGATCGATCTGGATGGAAGCGACGTGTTCGAGCGGAAGCTGCAAATAGTTCCCCGCCGCGAAAAGCTCCAGCCAGCGGCCCAGTCTGGGGTCGGCATCGGAGAAAAAGCCAAATGGGTTGCCGTTCAATACGCCGGCACGGCCTGAGTCCTCGTCATCCGCTTGCGTTCGAAACTCCCCGCGCGCAAACCAGTCCTGGCGCTGCTTCTCGGCATATAACGCGCTGCGATAGAGAAGGACGCCCATCTCGCTGGTCGGTCCGGCCTGCCCCAAGACTTCAAGTTGCTTGTCCGCGCGTTCGTACTCGCCCGCAAAGCACAGCAATTCGAAGAGAAAAACCCGGCGGCGAGCGTCGGTCGGGTTATCGCGAACCTCCGCCGACACCGCTTTAATCGCTTCGTTCAGATGGCCTGCTCGGTATAGTTCTTGTCCATTCATAATTCCGCCTACGACCAGGACTGAATTCGCCCAGCCAAGTTAGTCTCTGCTTCGCGGCACGGGAGAACTCTCGGCACGAAGCCTATGTACAGAACCGGAGGCATCTCCCTCAGGCCAAGCCATCGGTCCGATGGAGACGCCTCCGAATTAGCAAAAACGCTGACGACCAGCCGAACTACGATTGTGTCGTCTTGGCGATGTTGTAGGTCGCACTTCCAGCCTGGGTGACAGAACCGCTGGTCGTATCCTGCGTGAAGTATTCGAACTTGACCTGTTCGTACGCTAGCGTGCAACTCTGGCTCGGTATCCCATTCGCGCCGCCACCGAAGCTCCACGACGTGATGTAGCAATTCGTCATGGTGACGGTTAGATAGACGAAGGGTTGGGCGCCACCCCCGGATTTACGAACTGAGAGGGTGGCCGTAGCGATGTGCGTGCCCATGTACATGTCTTTCAAAATCTGGTAGCTTGACGTGTCCGTGGGACAGCTGAAATTGAATTCGCTCATCGAAACTTTGCCGGCCGACAGCCCCTTCCCCGTCACATCTGCGGGATTGCTGCCAGCAAACGAGTAGCCGTCAAGCTCGATGGTGTTTTGCATCGCTATGGATTCCCCAGTTATTCCATCAATCAACAGAAACGCATCACTCGGCATATCTTCTCCTCATTTAGCAAGCTGAATTCAAGGACCGCGAGGACCTTGTTTGAAACTCCCGCCACATAAAGCGGGTTATCTCTTTGCTGCCGACGGCAACTCCGCCACCAACCGCAGGGAAACGTTCAGTTCGTCGAGTTGGAAGTGGGGTCGAAGGTACGCAACCGCCCGGTAAACGCCGGGCTTGCCCTTTACCTCTTCCACATCCACCTTGGCTTCGCGAAGCGGGTACTTGGCCTTCGCGGCTTGATCGGCCTTGTCGTCTTGCGTCACGTATTGTCCGATCCAGCGATTCAGGAAGCGCCAGCAGTCGTCGCGCGACATGAAGCCGCCGATCTTATCGCGCATCATCGCCTTCAGATAATGCGCAAACCGGCAGGTGGCCATCATGTAGGGCAACTGGGCGGAAATTCGCGCGTTGGCTGTGGCCGAGTCGCTGTCGTAGAGCTTGGGCTTGTTGCAGGACTGGATGCTGAAGAACGCCGCCTTGTCCGTGCCCTTGCAATGCACCAACGAAACCAGACCCTGGTCCGCGAGCTCTTTTTCGCGGCGGTCGGTGATGGCGATTTCGGTGGGACACTTCAACGCGACGTCGCCCTCGTCGGTGCGGAAGGTGTGGGAAGGAAGTCCATCGACCAGGCCACCGCCCTCGACGCCGCGAATGGCCACGCACCAGCCGTAGGTAGCGAAGGCCTGGGTCATTTTCGCAGCCAAGGCAAATGCGGCGTTGCCCCACAGGTACTTGGAATGCTCGGTGCCGTCGACTGCCTCCTCGTAATTGAAACCGTCCACTGGGGCCGTGTCCTTGCCATACGGCAAGCGCATCAGGATACGCGGGCAAGTCAACGCCACATACTTGGAGTCCTCGCTCTCCCGGAAGCCCTTCCACTTGGCGTACTCCGTGCTGTCGAAGATCTTGCCGATGTCGCGGGGCTGATCCAGACCGGTGAAGCTGGGCATGTTCAGCAACTCCGGAGAGGCTGCCGAAAGGAACGGAGCATGCGAGGCAGCGGCAACCTGCGAAACCTTCTCCAGCAGCTCCAAATCTTCTGGATGCTTGCTGAATTCATAATCGCCCACCAGGGCGCCGAAGGGCTCGCCACCGAACAGTCCATACTCTTCTTCGTAGACCTTCTTGAACATCGCGCTCTGATCGAACTCCGGAGCGCGCTGCAGGTCGCGCAGCAGGTCCTTTTTCGAAGCATTCAGAATACGGATCTTTAACTGGGTGCCGGTCTCGGATTGATCCATCAGGTACTTGAGACCACGCCAGGTCGACTCGAGCTTCTGGAACTGGGCGTTGTGCATGACCTCGTTGAGTTGAATCGAGACCAGGTGATCGATTTGGGCGACGCGCGCTGAGATCATCTGATCGGCGTCGCGTCCCAGTGTCATCGAGCCTTCGAGCACCTGGGCAACGAATTCCTTGACCAAGTCCTTCCCCCGCTCGCGCGCACTCGCATCAGCGAACCGCCCCTGTTCTACGATCTGATCGAGAAGACTCGACTCGGCGGCCTGTTCGGCAACCGCCGATCCAGCTCCAACTTTTTGCGTTTCAGGCATTGGGTTCCCCCTTCGTTCCGACTTCGGATTTCAGTTTGTCTAGCTTGTCCGTCTTGCTGATGGCGTCAAGCAAGGCTTCGTCGAGTTTTTCGTTGGTCTGAAGCGTGCCCTTCAGATCGTTGAGCCGCCTGCGCAGATCGAGCAATTCCTTCAGCGGCTTCACCTGGCGAGCTACTTGCTCGGGCTCGAAGTCCTCCAGGCTCTTGAATTTCAGATCCACGCGGAGCTGGCCGGCGTTGGAGTCTTCGCTCAACTTGTTCTCGACGGAGAACGAGAGATGCGGCTTCATGCTTTCGAGGACGGCATCGAAATTATCCGGTGTGACCTCGACAAACCGGCGCTCCTTGAGTTTGGGCAGAGGCTGTTCGGGCTGCCCGGAAAAATCTCCCAGAACGCCCACTACAAACGGTAGTTCTTTGAGTTCGATCGCGCCGCCGGTTTCTACGTCATAGGTGATCTGAACGCGCGGCGGGCGCACCCGGTCCAATTTATGCTGCGTGCTTGGTTTTGCCATATTTTTCTACCTACCTCTTTCAAGTTTTCCGATGAAGTGCCGTGCTAATTCATCGAGCCCGGTTTAATCCGACCGGGAAACGTGACTAACGGGAACCATTTCGTTGAGAGAAGGCCGTCTTGCGATAGACCGTAGTACAGGCCGTGGACAAGGTGTTTATCACATGCCGCAAGCAGAGTCAAGCATGAAGCGATTGGGAAGGATTGGCGCGCGAGGGCGCACGCCAAGGCCTGGTCGAACGCCAGCCGGGAGGGCCTCGAAAACGCAGATTCTTGAATTTTTGGAAGCCGTTCGCGCCTTCCCTGCCGGCGAGCCGAATCGACATCGAAAGACTGACGGCAGCCTCAAGGCTCGACGTAGACACTCCCGGTCCCGTCAGCCGAGAATCGCAAAGTTTAAACTGGACGAGTTCCCGGAACGGGAAAAAACCCACTACGGCACCATGACCGTAAATTCTCCCGGGTCGACGAATTTGATCACTCCGGCCCACATGCACATCAGCGTCGAGGTATTGTCGAGCGTAGGCATGTCTCCCAGCATTACCGTCGGCGCTCCTGGAACCCAAGGTGCAGGAGTTGCCGGGACGCAAGGCATCGGGGTCAGTACGCCCAGTGCAGCCGCGGTTGCGGCGGCAACTACCGGATTGGATGGCGACATGCACATTCCGAACGGCATGATATTCACCAGCGGGATGTGATCCATGATGTTGGCGTCTGGAACGTTGTCGGTCATCACGCGATTGGTGGGCAGCACCACGAGCGAACTAGGTGCCATCCCCATGCTGCACATCATGGTTGCTCCCATACAAACTTGCATCGGCATACGCGAACCCTCAGCCACGGCATTCTAGCAAAACTGGACGGGAATGCAACGTCTGGCGAGCCGTGGTGAGCCGTGGTCGCTCAGTGGAGAAGAATGAACAACATAGAGGGAATCCCTTCTGTTACCCCGCAAGGACCTTAGTAACCTTGAGAGTGCTGCCCAGCATCCTAAGATTGACGATAAGATCAAGAGTAGAGGAAGGGAAACCTTCTGGAAGAGGTGGTGCTATGGCCAAGACGAGAGTAATTTCCGGCATGTGGCGCATCGATCCACAAAAGTGGTCGCGCGTAATTGATCGCAGCGGCCAACCGGTCGCCTCGGTGGAAACTCGTGTCGATCCAAACTCCAGTGCCGCCCTGATTGCGGCCGCGCCCGACATGTTCGAGTTGTTGGAGGTTCTTGACAATGAACCATCCATCCCGGAAGTCGTGAGGGAAGAAATTCAGTGGGTTCTCCGGCGAGCCCGCGGAGATTTTGGCATCGCAGTCACATCGCGTCGCTTGCGCACCCAGATTCGGGCCAACACACATGATTGGTTGGAATTCATGGAAGGCCTGTGGAAACCTAACCGCGACGCTGAAGGAAACGCCAGCGAATAATTGCTCATTCTTCGCTTAGCGGACCCTTGCCCACTGCCGCCAGAACAGCGAGTCACCCGCCTGGTTCGCTCATCCTGCCGATCCTGCCGATTTGCCTTTGCTTCCTGGCACAGGAATTGCTATTGTGGCAGGGGCCATGAAGGCGACCTAGGCGCGCTTTCGGTTCAGCGCCAACTTATCTCACCCTCCCATGAAGCAACTGAAGCCAGTTCTATGGACCAAGGGCACGTTTCTGACTCCGCAACATCTCCAGGTCCAAGACCGCTTTCTCGAGGACACGCTCAACTTTCGCTTGCAAGCTCTTAAATTTTGTCCATGGGGGTTCCTCGATCTGGCGGTAAATCAGGAACTTCTCACCGACGGGCAATTCGCTCTCACGCGCGCCTCCGGCATTTTTCCCGATGGACTTTTATTCGACATCCCGGACGCTGATGCTTCGCCTCCTTCCAAATCGCTGGAGGAATTCTTCGACCCCGGCAGCAAGAGTCTGGACTTTTATCTGGCCATTCCTGACTATCGTCAACGCGGACTGAATGTGTCCACCGGAAAAGACGGAGGCTCGCGTTACGTAGCTGAAGTAGCCGCGTTTCGCGACGAGAATACCGGAGCCAGCGAAAAGCCCATCCAGCTCGCGCGAAAAAATATGCGCTTGCTCGCAGACACCGAGAACCGCGAAGGAGCTTCCGTGTTACGGGTGGCAAATGTGGAACGCACCCCGGCAGGCACGTTCCAACTCAATCCCCGGTTTATTCCGCCTCTGATCGAGATCGGCGGCAGTGAATATTTGGCGGGATTGCTCCGCGGTCTGATCGAGATTCTTTCTGCACGCAGTACGCAGCTGTCTGGCATCCGCCGGCAAAAGAATCAGAGCCTCGCGGATTTTACCGCCTCCGATATTGCGAATTTCTGGCTGCTCTATACGGTAAATTCGCACTTCCCGATTTTCAGCCACTTATTTGAGAGCAAGGGCGCGCATCCCGAGGAAGTGTATTCGGCGATGGTTGCGCTCGCCGGTTCCCTGACCACGTTTTCGCCGAAGCTTCGCCCGCGGGATCTGCCCTTGTATGTGCACGACGCTCTCGGTCCGGTCTTTGCCGAACTCGACGAGAAATTGCGTTCTCTGCTTGAGACCGTAGTGCCGACGAACCTTGTGTCACTGCCCTTAAAACAAGTAAAGGGCTCGATCTACGCCACTGCAATCGACAACGAAAAACTCCTGGCGAATACCCGGATGTATCTGGCGGTGAGTGCGGAAACCAGTGAAGACGTAATCATCAAGAAAGTGCCGCAGTTGCTGAAAGTGTGCTCGGCAACCCACATTGAACATCTGATCAAGCAAGCGTTGCCCGGTGTGCAACTCAAACATCTGCCCAACCCGCCCGACGCAATTCCGGTGAAGTTGAAATATCAATATTTCAGCCTGAACCAGTCCGGCGCCGCCTGGGAGGCGGTCACTCGCGCCCGCAATCTCGCGGCTTATGCGCCGGGAGACTTTCCGAGTCCAACGATGGAACTCCTGGTTCTGCTGCCACAGTCAAGTTGATCCCGCCAGCGGTCTTCAATGCTTGATCGCAAAATAAACGATAAGCAGCACGGCAATCAGCAGCAACACGTTCAGGATGATGACCATTGGCAAAGACGATTTCTTCGCCTTAGGAAGGGCTCCGATCTCGGGAAGTTTTGGGGCCGCAGGAGCCGCCACGACAGGGGGTTTCGGAGCCGGCGGAGCGGTAATCTTCGGAGGCGCTGAAGCCGGCATTTCGAAATCGAGAAGGCCGCCGGAACTGTGAGGCGATCCCTCTGCCGCCGGTTGATCCTTCAACGCGCCGGAACCCGCGAATCCACCGGAGATGATACGCGTGTATTGGCTCGGACCCGTTGCAGGAGGCGGCAGGCTGGTCGACACTTCTTGGCTGGGAGCGGAAAACGCCTGGGTGGCACCATTTTGAATTGACGGTCTCCGGCTACCAGCACCCACTCTCGGAGCCATTGGAGTAAGCGGCGGATTGACTGGAACCTCCACTGGAGTCGGACTGGGCGGTATCCAACTTGGATCTTGGAGTGGCAAGGGAGTCTGGCTGGACGCATTCCTCTCGCTGATCGGCAATGGTTCAATCGAAGGGGAAGGTTGACTCGCGTCGCCGAAGGACCGCGTGAACGCCCCGGATTCGGGCTTCAGAGAAGTTTCTTCCACTTCTCCTGCCGAAGGATACATCGCGGAAAAGGAGTTGTCTTTGCTCGATCCGAATACTCTCGTAAACTCTCCGGGAGCGTTCCGTTGTGGTGTGCGCGACACGTCAGCCACGATAGGAGGAGTTTCTAGTGGCCGCTCGCCGTCAAACGGTCCTCGAAAAAATCGGGTGAAGTCCCCTGGCTTCCCATCGTCAACGGTGTTGCGGCCGCCAACAACGCTCGCCGCAGCGTCTCTCTCCTCTGGCTTGCTGGGTCGAAATAACCCGGTAAACCCGCCGCCGCCCATATCCTCCGCGGCGCTATCTCCATCGTTTACAGTCGGGCCGTCACCACGGACCTGCGTCGGAGACGCAGCCCGTTCCGGTCGAGACGCTTCCTGACTCCTTGGAGCTTCGTGCAACACTTCGCGATTGAGATGAGAACTTAGTTCCGATGCAGGCTCGGGGAAAGCTGGGCTCGCCGGTTGCGGCGGTTCATTGGATCCAGCGAGAAACTCGCGAGTGAATTCGCCAGGCTCCCGTTTCCGAGGTTCTCGCAGAGGCCCAAAACTGAGTCCGCTCCAATCCTCCCCGGCAGAGTCCGACTGAGCCGAGATATTCCTCGTTTCCATGGAGACGCCCGCATCGATTTCAGCCGGCGGTGGCAACCCGGAAAAACGTGCCGCAGCGTCGGTGGGCTGGTGAGCCGGGGCCTGTGTCTCCGCTCCGCGTTCGTTTGGCCGAGAGAAACTAAGGGTTACTGCGCTCTCGGCCGAGATGTTTTTGGACCCGATCGTGATCTCGCGCGTCCCTGTGCCAAACGATTCGTAGGATTGGGTCCATTGTCGCAGTACGGCGTCATCGGGAAGTTGGGTTACCAGGTACGCGTAAGTTGTGCCGTCGTATTTGCCGGTTGCGAGCACTAATCCAGGCGGATCGGGTGCGACGGCGCGGAACGATTCCAGGACCCACTGCACTGTCGGTTGATCAGGTTTCTTAGGCGGTGCGTCAAAAATACATACCAGCACGCGCTCGCCCTTGGCCACATCGCGACCGACGAATGTCTCCACCCGGCCGGTGGTCACTTCGTCCGACAGCTCGTACTTGCCTGCGAATTTCATCGGTTCAAACGGTCCACGATCACAAGAGAGCCTAAAGCTCGTCTACTATAATACGAGACTTGACTCCATGTGAAACAAAAGTGGTTGCTCGGCATTCTCTCTGAGATCGGGCTGTACTCACTGCTCTGGGGACCGCGAGCCATTCCCGAAATGCTCCAGCGCCTACACCTTACACTCCTTACACTCCATTGCCTTGACAGTAAAGAGATAAACTCCTAGGATTCGCTGGCCACGCTTCTTGTATCTTGCGCTGTAAAATTCTTATTTTCAAATGGCGGGTTCGGGGGGGAGAAGATGTCTCCCGGGTGAGCGAGCATGAAGTTGCTTTCCAGAATCGTATGGGCCGAAGGAATGTACCTCGGCCCGCATCATTTTCAAGCGCAGAATCGCTATTTCGAGGAGTCGGTACACTTCGCGACGGCGAGTTTATGGAAAAACGCCTACGGTTTTTCCGCCTGCCAGCTCGATTCCGATGCTCTCCGCAACGGAACGGTCGCCTTAGTCCATGCCCGCGGGATTTTCGAGGACGGCCTCACCTTCGACATTCCCGGGTGTGACTCGCTTCCTGAGTCTCGCAATATCACCGGAGTTTTTCCTCCTACCGCCGATCAGCTGACCGTCTTTTTGGCCGTGCCGCGATGGCTGCCGGATGGACAGAACTGCAATCTGCAATCTGGCCAGGGCGTCAACACGCGCTACACCGGTGTGGTTGAGATGATGCACGATGAAAACACAGGGCGCGACGCCAAGCCAGTTCAATTGGGACACAAGAATATTCGTTTGATGCTGGAATTCGAACCGCGGGAAGATCTTATGACGCTTCCGATCGCCCGCTTGATGCGCGATGGTTCGGGTCATTTTATTTTCGACCCGGCTTTTGTTCCGCCCTGCTTGCGCCTGAGCGCAAACGAGCATTTGACCAGCATGCTTCATCGTCTGGTCCAGATTCTGGAAGACAAAAGCGCCGTGGTGTCCAGGGAACAGCAGCAATCGGCAGGAAAGTTTCAGGCTGGCATGTCGGCCCGCCACGTATCGCAGTTCTGGTTTCTGCACGCCATCAATTCCGGCCTGACCCCGCTTCGGCATCTGTTGCTTTCCAAGCACGGCCATCCGGAAGAGCTTTTTTGCGAGATGTCACGCCTGGCAGGCGCTCTTTGTACGTTTGGGTTAGATGTGCCTCCTCGTTCCCTGCCCCACTACGACCATCGCAACCCGGGTCCGAGCTTCGATGCGCTGGATGACCACATTCGCCGGCATCTTGAAATCGTGGCCGGCTCACAGACGATTCTGATTCCTCTCCAAGCGGTCGATCGTTACTTCTACGAAGGAGCGATCAAGGATCAACGCTGTTTCGAGCGTTCCCGGTGGATCCTGGGAGTGCACGCGGCCGTGGGAGAGGCCGAGTTGATTACAAGAGTTCCCAGCCTTGTGAAAATGTGTTCCGCCAAGTTTGTTTCTGACTTGGTGAAACGGGCGCTTCCCGGCTTGACGCTGACTCACTTGGAAGTGCCGCCCGCCGCCGTTTCGGCCAGGGTGGATAGCCAGTACTTCACGGTCAACCGCAGCGGGCCATGCTGGGAGCACATCATGCAGACCCGCACCGTGGGCGTCTATGTCCCCGGCGAACTACCAGCGCCTGAGCTGGAGTTGATTGTCATTCTGGAGAAGTAATCTATGTCTTCGACCCACGCATCTCCGCTCGGCAGCTACCGCGGCTCAAGTCCCGCGCTCGACCGTCGAGGCTGGAACCTTGCGCTAGCTTTCCAGGAAGTGTTTACCGCCATCGTCCGACTGCGCTATAACCGACAAGCAGTCTCGGACGCGGAATCGTTTCGCGCACAGGTGAAACAGGCTCTGCGAGTAGCCGAACAAGAGGCTCGAAGCCGCGGCTGTAACCCGGATGACATAAAGCAAGTGCTTTTTGCCATGGTTGCCTTCCTCGATGAGTCCGCACTTGGTTGCAAGAATCCAGCTTTTGCGGACTGGCCTCGTCTTCCCTTGCAGGCCGAGCTCTACGGTCATCAGTTGGCCGGAGAGGGTTTTTTTCAGGAGCTTCACAGAGCGATGAAACGCACTGACTCCGTGGAAACTGCCGATCTCCTCGAGGTCTACTACCTCTGCCTGCTGCTCGGGTTCAAGGGGCGTTACGGCGCCGGCGGTGACCTTCGCTCGATCACGACAGCGGTGCAGGAAAAGATCCGGCGCGTGCGCGGACCCTTGACCGCTCTCTCTCCGCGTGGCGCAATTCCGGCCGACGCAGTTCGCCTGGCGCAGACTGACCCTTGGGTACGCAGGCTGGCCATTGCTACCCTGGTCAGTTCTTTGTTGGCACTGTCTCTATTTCTGGTCTTCAAATTTCTTTTGGTTTCAGGTGCGTCTGAACTTTCCGCTCTGGCGGCACAGCTCGTGAAATAGAGAGGCGAAATGGTTTACTTGGCAACCGGCGTAATCCTGCTGGCTTACCTCGTTTTGGTTTGGTTCCTCGGAGTATGGTTGCGCCTGCATGGTTCTGACATCTGGATCCTGCGCGGCGGCCTCGCCTTCGTCGGTATCGTTGCGGCTGGGTCCTTTCTGTGGTTCTACCGAAAATCCAAGAAGGAAGACGCCGCTCCTGAAACTGAATCTGGACTAGTTGCTGGCACCGACGACATTGACCTTGTCGTTCGTGAGGCCGTGCGAAGGCTGAAAAGTTCTACCCTGGGCCGCGGCGCCAGACTCAGAAATCTACCGCTGGTGTTCGTTCTAGGAGAATCGGGCGCAACCAAAACAACTACCGTCATTCATTCTGCTCTCGATCCCGAACTGCTTGCGGGACACGTCTATCAAGACGCTAACGTCTTGCCCACCCGTCTTCTGAACATCTGGTACACCAGGCAGGCCATTTTCGTGGACCCCGCAGGCAACCTGCTGACTGAGCCCGAGCGCTGGAAACGGCTCCTGAAGCTGGTTCAGCCCGGCCGAGTATCAACCGCAATGGGCAAGGGATTGCAAGCACCGCGCGCCGCCATTCTCTGTTATGACACCGAAAGCTTTCTAAAGCCAGGAGCCAGTGAAACCACTCTTTCCGCTGCTCGCAAACTTGCCGTACGGCTTCAGGAAGTTTCGCAACTCCTCGGCATCAGCTTCCCCGTGTACGTATTGTTTACCAAGCTCGACCGAGTTTCATTCTTTCCTGAATTTGTCCGCGGGCTCAACAAGGAACAAGCTAGCGAAATTCTGGGCGCAACGCTGCCGGTCCGCGCGCTGACCTCGGGGGTGTATGCCGAAGAAGAAACTCGGCGCCTCAGCAAGGCCTTCGACGAGCTGTTTTACTCGCTCGCGGAACGCAGGCTGGACCTGCTCGCTCGAGAGAACGATGGCAGCCAACTGGCCGCTATCTATGAGTTTCCCCGAGAATTGAGAAAGCTGCGTACGCTGCTGGTTCAGTTTCTCGTCGACCTGACTCGACCGAGCCAGCTCAGCGTGAATCCTTTTCTGCGTGGTTTTTATTTTTCCGGCGTCCGTCCCGTGACTGTCGACGACGTAGCAGTCGCTGCCCCTCAGGTACAAGCCCCGGATCTGTCATCGGGTGCCGGTGCCACCCGCATCTTCAGCAGTGCGGGATTCGGTGGAACTCCGGCCGCGTCTCCGGCACCGGGGTCGAGTTCCCGGAAAGTGCCGCAGTGGGTTTTTCTGAGCCAGTTATTCAACGACATCATCGTCAAAGACCGGGTTGCTCTGACCGCCAGCAGCTTCAGTTCTCGCGTGAGTATTCTTCGCCGGGTGGTGCTAACCGCGGCTTTTCTGGTTGCGATTACTTGCGCCGTTGGTTTTTTGGTTTCCTTCGTTGGCAATCACCAGCTGGAAGGCGATATTCGTGCCGCCATCAACGATGTGCGAAACCCGGGTGAAGGGGGTAACCAGCCGAATCTGGCGAATTTGCAAAAACTTGACCGGCTGCGGCAGCAGTTGGCCACGCTCAAAGATTTCGAAAGCGATGGAGTACCACTTCGTCTGCGCTGGGGACTTTACGTCGGAGATCTCTTATACCCTGACGCGAGGAGCGCTTATTTTGAGCGCTTCCGCCAACTTCTATTCGCCTCCACACAGGGCAAAATCTTGGACGGTCTCCGCGCTGTTCCTGATACCCCTGGCCCCAACGACAGTTATGAGAAAACCTACAACGAGCTGAAGGCCTATCTCATTACCACCAGCAACAGCGACAAAAGCACCAAAGAGTTCCTCTCGCCTGTACTCAGCAGTCATTGGATTGCTGGAAAAGACATCGATGCCGAACGCGTCGCACTGGCCAAAGCCCAGTTCGATTTTTACAGTACCGAACTCGCCGCGGCGAATCCATTCTCGGCCACCAATGACGCCAGAGCGATCGCCCGGGCGCGGATCTATCTCTCGCAGTTTGCTGGCATCGACCGATTTTATTTGCCGCTTATTGCGAAGGCGTCGCCCACAATTCCCGATGTGAGCTTCAATGAGCTTTTCCGCGATTCCCAGGGAGTGATCGTCAGCAATCATAAAGTCAGAGGCGCCTTTACACGCAACGGATTCACCTTCGTATTGGATGCAATCCGCAACCCCTCCTTCATGAGCGTTGAGGAGTGGGTTGTAGGAAAAGCAACGGCGTCCGAATTGGACCCCGCAACTCTGCGCGAGAAGCTTACAGAGCGTTATTACGACGAGTTCACGAAAGAGTGGCGAACCGTTCTTCAAACATCGTCGGTAGTGGGCTATCAGGATTTTGCGGACGCGGAAAAAAAGTTGGAGAAGTTGACTGGGCCTACCTCGCCTCTCCTGGAATTGTTCTGGTTTATCTCCAACAATACCGCAGTGGCTGCTCCCGATGTGGCGGCGCCATTCTTGCCGGTGCAGGCTCTGGAACCCCCAGGTGCGCCGGACAAGCTGCCCGACCAATACATTACCGAATCCAATAAGCCCTACATCTCAGCACTCAGCAAGCTCCAGGCTGACATCGCTCCTTTGGCCGGCAATCCCAGCGATCCAGTTCTCGCCTCCCAGGTCGCGAATTCAGAAGGCGCAGCCAAGGTCAGTGTTACGCAGGTTATGGGAACCCGCGTGGATCAAAAATTCCATGATGAGAATCTGGTTCGAGCGCTTTTGGAACAACCCATTACCAACGTGGACGCTCCGTTAAAACTCGGTCCCGCGGCAGCTCTGAATGGAGCCGGCAAAAGTTTCTGTGCCCGTTTCGCTCAGATTACCGGAAAATATCCATTCAACCCGGCCTCCGATCAAGAACTCGCAACCGATCAGTTGAATGACATTCTTGCGCCCAAAACTGGAGCCTTGTGGACTTTCTACGACGATAAGCTCAAGCAGATCTTGATCAAGGAAGGATCGCACTACGAAGTTGCGGCCACCAGCGCGGTTAAACCGTCTCCAGTTTTTATGGCATTTTTCAATCGCGCCGCCGCGCTCAGCGACGCCCTCTATTCCGGAGGCTCATCCACGCCGAAGTTTTCCTACACCCTGAAGACGCTGCCCAGCAATGTGGACGTGATCTTGAAAATCGGCAGCGAAACTCTAGCTGGGGCCGGCCAGCAGAAAACTTTTACCTGGACGGGAAACCCTGAGGATGTTCAGGTGACAACTCCCGGCGGCGATCTCTTGGGGGCGTTCCGAGGTACCTGGGCAGTCTTCCGATTCGTGGCCGACGCCCGTTCGCAGAGTGCTGGCCGCGTCGCTAATCTGGAATGGATTATGCAATCCAATGGAAGGACGATTATGCTTCCGAACGGCAAGCCAAAGTCTTACACCTATCAACTGGAAGTGAATGGCGTGAATCCGTTCCAGTCTTCCGAACTGACCGGGCTGCGTTGCATTTCACAAGTGGCGCACTGATTCTTACGTCTTTTTACGTCGAACTTTGCTGCAAATTACCGCCGCGGCCCGGAGTGAGGCGTTCGATGAGGCGCTCGCTCCATGACTGCTCCGACGCACGCAGCAGCAGGCATGTGATGTTATCGTCACTGCCGCCGTTCTTGGCTGCTTCGATCAGTTCGTCGCATGCATCGTCCAATGAGCGTACATCGCTCATCACCTCCAGCATCTTTTGTTCTTTGACGTAGCGCGACATACCGTCGCTACAGAGGAGCAGCACATCTCCCGGCGCAAACTCATGATCTTCCAGGTCTGGCTCCACGCTGTCCTCTGACCCGAGAACCCGAACGATTACATTTTGCATCTCCGACTTCTCAGCCTCTTCTACCGTCATCAGTCCGCGACGCACCTGCTCCATCACGAGAGAGTGGTCGCTCGTCAGCTGCTGAATGCCTCCCCCGCGTGCTAGATAGATGCGGCTGTCTCCTACGTTGGCGATGGAGAAAAACATTCCGTGCACGCACACTGCGACGATGGTCGAGCCCATGCCGGAACGATTGGGATTCTGTGCGGCCGCTTCCTGGATGGCCTGGTTCGCCAATTGAATGGCGTTGCCCAAGCCGCCAGCGTATTCCGACACGCCCTCAAATTTCCGCCCCAGAACGGGCGATTCGGCTTGGCCGGAATCGTTGCGAAAGTATTCGAGCACCGTATCTACTGCGATTTTGCTCGCGACTTCTCCCGCGGCCGCACCTCCCATGCCGTCGCAAACCACAAAAATCCCACGCCGCAGGTCGAAGCCGAAATTGTCCTCGTTATTTGTCCGAACGAGACCGATGTCGGTTTTTCCTGCGGCTTGAAATACTAAATTCATTTACCTAACCGCTATTTCCTAGTCATTGCGGTGATTGCCCGTTTGGAAAACACTGCTTGTGCCGTTCAATGAAGCATGAAGCTGGACCTATTCCTCGGGAGTGGGTTGGGTCGAGGTTGATCGCTTCCTACGGTTTCCGATCCGCGAGAAAATCCGGCCGCGTTGAGCTTCTTTGAAGAGTTGCTGCCGCTCCTCCTGCAACTCCAGACTCGCGTGATTGGCGATATCGGAAGCAGAATTCATGAGATCCAGGGCTGACTGCGAATGACCGGCCGCCAAAGCTGCCCGGGCTTGCGTCAGGGCCAAAGACAGCGCTCGGTCCGCCGTAGCCCTCATCCTACTTCCAAAAGTCTCTCGCGCCCGCTTCAACAGCAGCGACTGCGGATGCGATTGCAGACCGGCCTCCAAAGCCGCCCAACCTCCGCTGATGTCGAGGTTATCCAGCGCAGCATACGCCGTTCCCACGAGCTGCAACATCTCTGCCTCGCTCTCCCACGCTGCGCGCACCTTCCGGATCTCTTCCTTCACCGTCGGATCCTCGAGGACTGAATCGGGCTGTGACTCGAGGAAGGTTGCTGCTTCTTCATACAGCTCGACGCTGATCAATTCCTGCGCGGCGCTCATCACCGCCTCGACTTTCTGCCGTAAGGCTTGCTCTTGGCTTCGAGCTTTATCCAACAGAGCTCGCATGGAAACGTCATTGGTTTGTTGCACCACCGGTTCGAGCAAGCGGATTGCCGCTTCGTAGGAGCCTTTCGCGAGCAGGCCTTGAGCTTCGGCAAAAGTTGTCTCTACCAGGGATTCTCTCTGTTGTTGTTCGGCTTCATGGCGGGCAAACTCCAGCAGTTCGGAAATCTCTGCGGAAACAATCCCATCCGCCTGGCAGGTTTCAAGAAGCCTCACAGCTTGCCGGTATTGGCCCTGACTGATGGCCTTATGCGCCTGTGCCAGGAAATGCGTGCGATATTCCTGCAGCTTGCTATTTTCGACCTCTTCTTCAACGCTGGTTTGAAGAATCAGAAGCCGCTCATTGCCCGGAAACTCCCGCAGCTTGTCACGCACCAACTCCAGCGCCTCCTGGGGAGCTGTATCGAGCAGTGCCCGGCATCGCCGTACGGTTTCATCCACTTCACGGCGCGCTTCGGACTCCGCTATCCGCCGCGATAATTGCCCCTTGAACTTCAGCAGGGACGGTTCATTCGGCATTCTTTCGAGTGCCATGTTTACGCGGGCCGCTGCCGTGGTAAGCTGCTCGTGAGTCGTGGCCAGGGAGATTTCGTTCTGGAGTTGTTCTACCACTCGCCGCCGCTGCTCTTGTTCCTGCCCAGCCCTGGCTTGCTTGAGCAGCGAGATCAACTCCGGATTGGAAGGATCAATCTGCTCGACGTCATTGAGCAGCTTCATCGCCGCCGTGAAGCGCCGGTTTCCCATCTCGCTGCGCGCGGATTCGAGCAGCTGCCGCGCTTTCGCCACACGGGCCGCCTCTTCCACCTGCTGGACGATAACGGCGTAGGCGGCACGTACCCGGGAATCTTCCTTATCGAGATCAAGCGCCTTGGCAATAATGGCCTGCGCCGACTCAAAATCCCCTCGGCTGCGGGCGCCGTCCGCCTGTCGTAAATATCCTTCGATCCTCTCTTTGGTCTGCTTTTTCCGGCGCACGGATTCCAGCAGTTCCGCCAGTTCCGAGCTGGATTGGTCCAGGCGAAGTGCTTCCTCGAGATGGCCGATCGCTACGTCGTATTGCCTTTCCTGAAGGGCAGCCTCCGCCTGAAACCTTAATTCACGGATTTGTCCCGCACGCTGCCGCAGCGCCAGGTTTTGTTGTACCAGCACCAGCAGTTGCCGGGCTTTCGTATGCTGGGCATCCAGCTTGGTCACTTGCAGCAGGATCTCCCGCGCCTTGAGAAATTCCTGTTCCTTCACCAGCGATTCGGCTTGCACCAGCATTTCCAGCACTTGGCCTTTTTTTACCTCGTCCGCGACAGCATAGAGGTCCCCCGCCATTTCGTCTGCGGAGCCGTAACGGTCATTGGGATCTTTCGCCAACGCGCGATCGAGGATCGCATCCAGCGCCGGTGGATAATCGCTCAGGTAGTTGTTGAGCGGCGGATGTCTTTCATTCAACAGTTTCTGTATCACACTGGCGTCTTCCCCGCTGAAAGGAAGTTGTCCACTCAGAAGCTGGTAGAGCATGATTCCGGCTGAAAAAATATCGGAGCGGCCGTCGAACGCTCGGTCCCGCAACCGTTCCGGGGCCATGTAATGAATAGTTCCAATTACGTTTCCCGTACGGGTGAGCCCACGCTCCTGTTTTTCCTGCCGAGCAATTCCAAAATCCAGCAGCTTGGCAACGCCATCAGGTTGCACGATGACGTTCGCCGGCTTTACATCGCGATGGATGACGTCATTGCGGTGTGCGTACGCCAGCGCCGAGCAAACCTGTTCAATGATTTTCAGGCGAAAAACCAGCGGAAGCGGACGAGCCGACTGGATCACGCGGTCCAAAGCCTCGCCCGCTACGTACTCCATCACAATGTAAGGAAAGCCTTCTTGTTCGCCCAAGTCGTAGACCGTCACGATGTTGGGGTGTTTCAACATTCCCGTCTTGGCCGCTTCACGATAGAAGCGCTCAAGCATTTCCGGGTCTCCGGCGAAGCCTTCCGTGATGGTTTTGATCGCGACTTCGCGGCCCAGATGCTTATCGAAGGCGCGATAGACCAGACCCATGCCGCCCCGGCCGAGGAGGCCGGTTACTTCGTACTTTCCGATTCGCGTCAGGGGTTTGGTGCTCAAGCTCTCCTGCCCATTCGTGGTTGTTCCACGAGAACATTCCTACGACGCTGAGTTGGCCGCCCAGCGTATGTTGAAGCTATCCCAAAGAAATTTCTTGCCTTCGTCACGTTCCTTCGTTTCTCCTTCAGGCGTCGCATTCAGATAGAGAATGTAAGCCTCAGCCGCTCCGTCGAGGTCGCCGTCCTGAACTCGTTTTCGCGCCTGTTCCAGAATCCTTGCGGGCAGGCCTTCCACTTTGTCCCGCGCCGTCTTGATCAGCGCTTCCCGCGCTTCAATTTCAACGTCGTTGAGATACTGGATTTCATCCGGGACCGAGCCTTGCGCTTTGACCCCTTCGGTATCTTCCGGCTTCACATTCTCCAGAACAACCGCGGTAGTATGATTCTCTTTCTTAAAAGCGGGCACCACATCGATCACGTTGCCTGATGAATCCACGATGCGAAACGCCAGTTCGACCACCGCTTTAAGGTCGATAGTCTTCTTCGTATAGCTGTAAGGCTTGACGATGTCTTCAGGATTGGTTTTAGGAATCGCATCCAGCTTCTTATGCGCATCCTGGGCCTTCTGCTCGGCTGCCGTTACCCGGTCGTTGGCGTCGGATATTTCCTTTTTTTTGCCCCGCGCCTGGGCTCCTTCCAACGCCTTTTGCGCGCTTTCCAGTTCCTGGTTCGCAGCTTCGTAGTCCCGATTCGCTTTGTTCCACGCTTCGTTGGGAACATCGCGTGAACTAAACCGGTATTTCGACTCTTTCGCCTCCACCGTCGAAACTGCGGTAGGGCGATGCTCCAACACATCGCCCACCAGTTGGAAGTTAGGCTCGGCATCCGTAATGTCGTTGGAATGCACTACACGCACACGTAGTGATGAAGTCTCAAGCCCTCTGGCAACTGCGTCCGACAGTTGTTCGGCAAAACCAGCGCTGTCTCGCCGGGACGTCTGGTCGCGAAACACCACGCGAATCGACAGTTTGGAGCGCATCTGGTAAAGCGAGTTACTCTTTGTCCGCTCGTCGCGAACGTCGTCGCGATTCGACTTGTACTGTTGAGCCAGGTCAAGATAAAGCCACGCCAAACCCGCTCCTGAACCGAGCGGCTTTTGCAGGTAATGCCTGGCCACTTCCAGGTAATGATCGCTGATGGTCTCAGCCAGCAAGTCGAGGCGCAGCTTGAGATTCTTATCCTCTTCGCCGCTCGCGCTATAAGCGCGCTCCAGCAGGTCGTAGGCGTGCTCAGCCTCCACTTCGTCATTCCGGCCATGAATCGGGGTATGGGCTGCTTGCAACATCTTGGCTTCGCCCGAGGCGCTCTTGATGTAAATGTCGCGAAGCGACTCCATGCGCTCTGCTGCCAACGCTCGCGAGGCAGGTGGCAGATCGGCCAATACTTCGTAGGCCGCGATGTATTGCTTCTGTCCTTCAAAAGCCGTGCTCTTGGCCAGCGCAGTATCGGCATCCGCGCGTGTGCTGGCGACTCCGAGGCTTTGCTCGTCTTTTTTCAGAGCCGCCGCAGCTTCCGGTGTTTTCTTGATTTCATTGGCTCGGCGAAGTTCACGAACCGCATCCTGCCAATTTTCGCTGCTCGCGAATTTAGTTCCCTGCTCAAAGTGAAATTTGTAAGCTGCATCTACAATCGCGCCGATGCGGGGCTCCTCGTCGGCAAAAGATACATATGCGGAGATGGCTGTTAACGCATCATCGTACTTCTGTTTGGCCTTCAGATTTTCGCTGGTGACCAGAGCAGATTCCAGGGAGCGGCTCTCCGCGGCGATACTTGTTTGCAAGGCTTGCGACTGATCAAATTGCGGGTCGATTTCGATCGCCTGAGCAGTCAGTTCGCGCGCCTGGAGTAAATGAGAATAACCCTGAGTATGCCCGGCCAAGGCGGTTTTATAGGCCTGAAATTGGGCGCGCCCCTTCTCTGTTATCGCCGCCAGTTCTAGACGTGCGTCGTCTCTCAACTTCAAGGCTGCCGCCAATGACGGCGCCAGAGACCGGGCATCATCGGACCGCACCTTCGCGGTCTTCAACTCCGCATACGCCGGAGCCGTGGTGCCGGCCGATTTGCGATAGGCCGCCAAATGGACCTCGCCCTCCTTTACCTGTAGCATCGCGAGCGATTCTTTGGCCTGGTTTGCATGGGACGATGTCCGATACTTGCCGAGATAATCCAGCCATCCCGGAACGGAGTGAGCACGCTCGGCTCGAAGGTACTCCGCCAACTCTTCATCAGGGGCAGCGACGAATTGAATCTGCACTCCCCGTTTCAGCGGTTCAGGTGCCATCACTCCTGCTGGCGAGGAACTAACCACACGGCCCTGAACTACCGCAAGCTCGGCCAGTTCCGCCGGCGTTGACCCTTCATTTTTCTCCAATTTCAGGTTTGCGGGAACCGCACACGTAGCAACCGAGTCCCGCGTGACGGTCATCACCCCGTCAGCCCGGCGCTCCATTGACGTTGCCCCTGCCAGCAGCACTTTCTCCAGCTTTGCATAAGCGGACTTGTCAATTTTCCCGCCGTCCCCGCAAGCCCTCAGCTCCGCCTTGCCGTTGATGGTGAAATCGGCAATTTGAACGTAAGCCGCCCCGTTCGGCCCATCATAGAGTTCGATAGCGTTAAGCGGCACTTCCTTCGCGCCGACACCGATCTGAGGAATCGAAGTTGAAAGCGATACCGCAACCGCAGTGCATACAATGACCCGAAACGCGCAAGACCAAAAGCCACGAAGCGATGACGCCATATTTTTCCCGGAAGCTCGCGCCGCCAGTGAGGCTCGAAGTACTGAGCCACTGGGCTGCCAGAGGTACCGTCATGATACTCACAGATGTGGTGAAGTCAAGTATGGAACGCCACCTGCCCACCCAGCCCACCAGAAGACGAACCAGCCTTAATGCCGCGGTCCATGTTCGTTCATGGCAGGAACCCCACTTCCCCCACTTCAGTGGGATTCGGTGGGATCGCGCGCCATGCAAGACGCTGCATCTTGACAAGGTACTAGGCTCGTTAGTAGTATCGCGCGGTTCGCCGGATGGGTTTCCGAGTGCAGGCTCCGTTGTGGACTCTGACGTAGAGGAATCGATCGACGTACGCGATACTGTTACAGCAGCAGTCAACGCCAGAGCCCCCATGTCTACTGGCTTCTAAATCGTCTAGTGGAGGCACCCCATGTTTCGCCAATCGAGATTCGCATTGCTGTCGCTGGCGGTCACGCTGACCGTCGTAGCCGCATCCGCGCATCCAGCACAAGCAGGCACCGGCGCTTCAAACGCCACCACCGCTTCATCCTCAAGTTTAGGACAATTTTCACCGACCTTTGCTGGTCCAGCCGCCACCGGTTGCGACAATTTTGGTTGCTCGTTGCTCACCGGCCCCTTCTTTTCTCCTTCCGCGGCGCCTGCAGCGGAGGGCGTCAATCCGCAGGCCAGATCTAGCATATTGACTGTCCCGCGAGAGATGCCCGAACCGGGTGGCCACCGTCATTCGCGTCTCCCGCACGAGGCTGCTGCCGCTGCCGCCGCGGTTACGCCTCCAACCGTTAGATGCGAACCGTTGGGTCCGGGCTGCGACGTCATCAGTTCCAACTCGGGCGGCGCCGCCGGCGTGAATGGCTTGAATGCGATCGACAGCGCTTCGCAAAGCACCAACACCATGGGGTTTGACATTGAACCCCCAGACCAGGGCCTGTGTGCCGGCAATGGGTTTGTGGTCGAGGCTAACAATCTCGGTGAGATTCAAGTATTCGATACAGCTTTGCACCGGGCCTCGGCAGTCATCCCCCTAGACACCGTTATGGACCTCACGAGCAGAGGATGGAGCAGCGGCGGAGACCCTTCGTGCGTCTACGATTACGACAACGGCGGACACTGGTTCTTCACGGAGTTCGTCTCTTCAACCAGCGAGGTCAGTGGGGGCACTTTCGCGGGATGCTTCGCTGGCGTGGCTAATACCTGTTACGAAGGGATTGCAGTCACTGACGGATCAAGTCCCTACGGCCCGTACAGCGTCTATTTTGTTAACGCCAATTACAATCCAGCCGAGCCGGGCTACCCCTTCCTGCTCAATGACTTCGCTAAGATCGCGGTTACTCGGGACGCCTTCCTCCTGTTTTACGACGAGTTCCCGCTCGTCGTACCCGGCTTGGGCGGCGGCGGTTTCAATGGAGCACAGGAATTCGCGTTTAACAAGAAGGCGCTCGAGCTCGGCCTACCCGTCACCGGACGCGAGGGAAAGCCAAACCCGGCCTTCACCGTGGCCATCGAGAACATGGGTCTGCTGCCGACACCCAACGGAACTTGTTTTTCCGATGATCAGTTTCATCTGCCTGGTTTCACCTGCTGGTTTGCCGTGATCCCGGCGCACCCGCCCGACCCTAGCCAGTTTGACAACAGTCATGGAGGTTCCGGGTTCATGCTTGAGGCGCTCGACTTTTATGGCATGGGCGACAACCGGATCGCCGTCTTCGACTGGACCGGCCTCGAGAATCTGAACAGCCCCAACTGCTCGAAATGCTCTGGTATCCAATTCGGCGGCCAGCTATTTTCGGATGTGTTGTTTTACTTCGGCGAAGGATTCCGGGGTGAGCAAAAGAATGGACCAATACCATTGGGCGATGAATGCGGAGCCGCCGGCCTCAGTGTGGGATCCCCGCCGCCTGCCAGGTGTCCCGAGCAAGAAATCGCTACCAACGGAGACGATATAACGCAAGCCTCGCAGGCGCAGGGCCAGATCTGGGGCGCCGTTTCCACGGAGATCGACCAAACCTACTCGTCGGAAGTAAAGCCAGAAGTGCACCAGGGGGTGGCTTACTGGGTGGTTGGGACGGAAACTTTCGACAAGTTCGGATTCTTCACTCTTACCTCCCAGGGATATGTTTCGCCAAAACATGAGGATCTGGAATTTCCAGCAATGGCCGCCGAAGGCTTTGCGAATCAGGACGGCGGAAACGGCGGGGCCATCATGACCTTCTCGCTGTCAGGTAATGGTGGACCTACCCGGGCTCACAAGGGAGGCTTCTTCCCCAGCACCGCCTTCGGCCGGTTGACCAGCACTTCGAACGGCTTGTCGGGATCTGTAGTCAACGTTGTGGATACCGGCGAATCCCCTCAAGACGGTTTTACAGAGTATGACGGTTTGCCAGATGGTACTCGACCTCGCTGGGGAGACTACAGCTCTGCAATCTTCCTACCCTGGTCAGGCGGGAAGATATTCTTTGCTACAAACTACATTCAATTCGCGAACTGCCTGGGGCCTGAGTTTACCTTGGCCATCGGGACCTGCGATGGGACCAGGGATGGTTTCGCAAACTGGGGGACGTCTGTGAACTTCGTTGTGCCATAGTTGTGCCATAAGAGAGTCCACGGAAAGACATGAAGCCGCTCGTCACGGGCGGCTTTTCTTTTGCATCGAGCGAAAGGCCGGGGCTAACTGTTGTTAGCAGGCGCTGTTTAGCGTTCGCACGCGGCTGGGTTGTCAAAGCATTGTAAATTCCCCGAGCGTCGTATAAACGAAATGATCCCTGATCTTCATTCATGCGGATCGCCCTTGCGCTGCTGGGAATTTTGCAATCTGCTTGACCTCGGCTGCGGATTCCAAGCTCACCACGCGTGGTGAAGACAGGTGCGGAGTGGCGAAGACAACTTCCTTCCGGAGTGTTTGAAATTACGCGGCACGCGGATACGGAACTTGCTTACAGCGGCAAATACTGGGATCTGCACGATAAGGGGATTTTCCGCTGCATCTGTTGCGATAACGCGCTGTTCAGTTCGGCGACGAAGTTTGATTCCGGCACGGGCTGGCCGAGTTTCTGGGAGCCGCTGGCGAAAGAAAATGTGCGCGAGATTACCGACAACAGCATTGGCATCGAGCGTACAGCGGTTTCGTGCACTGAGTGCGACGCGCACCTAGGCCACGTCTTCGACGATGGTCCAAAGCCGACGGGACTTCGCTACTGCATGAATTCGGCGTCGCTGCGGCTCGTGAAAGCGACCTAGCATCCTCGATCGTCGTCGACGGCAAAGGTTTGGTTGGAACATGCGTGGTCGCGGGTCGTTCGATCGAAATAATTCGTAGATTATTTATTTTTCCTCTTGCCTAAAACTTAGAGTTATGGCATCTTCGAAACATCTTCAAAAGAAAGGACGCCTAAATTTGTCGAACGATACGCACAAATCGCTAAGCGGGCAGCTGCGGTCGACACTCGGTCCAGGTTGCTTTAGGGCGTCTTCCGAACGCGTCAGTTAACTCTTCGACGCCTTTAACGCAAAGCTAACAAAATAAAAGCACGCTGGGTGGTGAAGACTGCGGTTCCTTCGCCTTGACAACGACATACCGCGGTCGCTGATTCCCCCAGCTTGACAGTTGCGCGGCGAGCGAGATTGCCGCGCCTGGGGAATCCCTCGCGCTTTTTCGAGGGAATCCCGGCCAGTGGTGAAAGGTTACGGATACTTCTTCTGGTGAAACAGTCCGATGGACTGTGAGGTTCGACCCCTCGAGGGCGCAAGCCCTTTCCGTCGCCGCCCGTTCCCTGGCCAAATCTTGACGTCATAGCCGCGCCCTGAACAATTGCGCGGAAAAGTTCGGTCAGTGGTGAAGTTCACGGCAACTTCGTGGCGTGCCTGTGCACAGGCCGGGGTTCGAGCCCTCAACCGTGTTCGTCGTTCCCTGATCGGCGTGCGGCGCGGACAGTGCCTGGAATTCGATGTGGCGTTTTGTCCGCGCTGCACGGTTGTAATTTCGCCGGTGGTGAACGAGGAGAGTTACTGCGCACAAGGATGGTCGACGCTGCCGGCTTGCCAGCCCCGCCGCCGAGCGCTGATCTGCGGGAAGGCCGGGATCTTTGATCTTGGCCTAGCCCAGGCGAGGATCGGGGGCGTTGTCCCGAGGCGCAGGATTGCCGCAGAAACCGGCCGCGAGGCGATTCTCTTCTCGCAGGTTCCGCGGCGAGTTTTGAGTAGTGAGGTTTCTTGAGTTCGGCCGGTGGTGAAGACGAGGGTTCCTTCGCCTGTGAACCGGGAGGTGCAGGTTCGAATCCTGCCACGGGGGTTGTTCTCGTGTAGCTGAATGGTAAAGCGCCTAGTCCTAGTGTGCCGTGGCCGCTGATTCCCCGGCTGATGGTTGCGATGTGAAAACCCGGCTGATGCCGGTTAGAAAGTTTGAACAAAGTTTGAACTATGAGCACCCCCATCAAAATTCAGGGAGCACCGCCCGAAGACGGAGAGTCGTTGTGCCGAACCTGCCGGTATGCACACATCCAGCGAGGATTTCGCGGCAGCGAGGAAACCGTCTTTTGCGGTTACAGCGAAGCGGTGCTGCGGCCCGTCAAGTTCAAGGTTGCCGCCTGCACGGACTACACGAACCGCACGTTGCCGGCGCGGTGGGAGTTGGAGCAGATGGCGCTGCTCATCAACGTGGAGCCTGCGCGCAAGAAAACTGGATTCCGCCAGGCGAGCGGGGCTGTCGCGGAGGAAGACGAAGAGTCTCTCTCCTTGGCCGAATAGCGCCATAGGAGAGATTCGCCGGTGGGGATGACGAGGGTTACTTCGATCCTCTGAAGCTTGCGGGTTCGAATCCCGCCATGACCTGAGTCATGGAGCTCAATTGGATAGAGCAGCGGAAACCAAAGACCGTCGTCGCTTAATTCCCCGGCGATTCCAAGTTGTGCTGGCGGCGATGTTCGCCGGTGGCGCAGGGGACGGCTACTCCGGCTGACGCATCGCAAGCGATGTCTCAGAGGCAGCTGGTCTGCCCGTGCCGTTGCCGCCGGTTCCCCGGCGATTGAAACAACAACAGATCCCTCGCCGCTGAAGCGGTTCGGAAGGACAAAGCTGATTTTGCTGGAAGCTGGACAAGGAGGCCATGATGGCTCGACTGAACATGCTGAAGTTGAACTTCGGTGCGCGGACGCATGAGGGTGCGCCGGCGCGCAACATCTCGACGGAGCTGCAGCTGCAGCGCTCGGTGCTGGCTTGCCTGCTCTGGGAGAGCCAGTTCTATGAGGATGGCGTGGAGATCGCCGGACGCATCGCGGAACTGGTGCCGAAGGTCGCGGCCGAAAAAGTGGCAGGGCTTGCGGTGGAGGCGCGCGAGAAGATGAAGCTGCGTCACGCGCCGCTGTTGCTGGTGCGGGAGATGGCGCGTCATGCCACGCACCGCGGCTTGGTGGCGGAGACGCTGGCACGCGTGATCCAGCGTGCCGACGAACTGGCGGAGTTCGTCGCCATCTACTGGAAGGACGGGCGCGTTCCGCTCTCCGCCCAGGTGAAGAAGGGGCTGGCTGCGGCCTTCCCGAAGTTCGATGCCTACGCTCTGGCCAAGTACGACCGGGGCGGAGCCGTGAAACTGCGCGACGTGCTCTTTCTGGCGCACGCGAAGCCGCGGGATGAGGAGCAGACCGAGGTTTGGAAGCGCTTGATCGCGGGCGAGCTGAGTGCGCCCGACACCTGGGAGGTTGCACTCTCGTCTGGCGCCGACAAGCGCGCGGCCTGGGAGCGGCTGCTGCGTGAGCAAAAGCTGGGAGCGCTGGCTCTGGTTGAATCGCAACCTGCGTGAGGCGGGTGTGGAGGAGAGTCTGGTGGTGACTGCGCTGGGCGCAATGAGCACAGCGCGGGTTCGGTGGGATCGCGCGCTTGATTCGCATCGCTGTTTTGCTGTAAGCTGGCAGTCTTGCCGGAGCACTGAGCGGAGCGTGGCTCGATTTTAGCCGGCCACGCAGACTGCAAATCGACGCGACGCACCTATGAACGCGGGTCCTCAAGCTCTCCGATCGAACCGTGAAGCGAAGGCAGAAGGCGTCAATCGCCAGCCCTTTTCGGCGACGGCGGATATTTCCATCCGCCTTTGGACCCCTGCTCAGTTACGCAGTAATCCGGCGGATGTTTCCTGGAACACAGACAATAGCCTCGTTTTACTGATCGGCGACGTGCTCGCCGCTGCGCAAGGCGTTCCAGCGGACGAACTGCGATTCGGACTGTCGGCTCACTTCAATAGCGCGGCGCAAGCAATGAAGGCAGCCAAGTCCATTGAGCGTTCTGTGGCGGAATTTTCAAAACAGCGTCCGAACGATTGTTTCGGCGCTGCCATCGCCGTCCACCCTCCCGTTGAGCGTCGGCCTTTTCTCGAAGGTGATCCCGGCCCGGTTTCACCTGCTTCCCCTCTGCTGCGACAGGCCCAGCCGGGCCAAATATTCGTGAGCCGCGAAACATACGAGCACCTTCGTGACGTACCTGGAGTGCAGTTCCGCACATTGAATGCGGATGCGGATTCGGGGAGCAGCGGGGACGCCGAGCTCCTCTGGACCTCGCCGGAAGCCTATGCGTTGTTCGCCACCCATCTGCAAGAGGCGGTGGGGAGACAACTGATACGCGATGAACGAAATTCTCTCGCGGGCGCTGAAGAAAATCTTACGTCTCAGCCACCGAATGGGCAATCCTACGATTTCCGGGAAGCAGCTTTTTCCACCGCCAAGTTGTCCGCGCGTGACCCAGAAGAAAGCCAAGTCAGTTGGATGGCTTCCCACTGGCTTCTGGTGTCTGGCGTTGCACTGGTTTTGGCCTTTGCGACGGCTTACGCCGGTTCCGCGCTATACAAAAGATCGTCGGCAGTGAATTCCAACGGTTCGCAGCAACCTCCCAGCCAACAGCTATCTGGCAACTCCACTTCGGTCGGCTCTCACCCGGGACAGCGTGCGAATGTGATACCTGCCGCTAGCAGCACCAGCCGAAAACCGGAAGCCCCAAAGCCAATTCAGGCTCCCCCAAAGCCCCCGGAAGTAAAGCCGGTTGGCGAGTTTGAAGGCTTCACTGCCAGAGACATTCCGATACTTCTCAAAAAAGCTGAATCGGATGCCGGCTCCGGTGACTACGAGTCGAGCCGGAATGAATACAACATCATCTTGCATCTGGATCCCGCGAATCAGGCAGCCAGGACGGGTCTCTCTCGGGTAAACCTGAGCGTCGACGGCAATCGCTAAATGGTCTGCACTCGCTCAACGATATGAAAACCAGACCGGCAGTAGGTCTCCCCATCTGAATTAGCGTACTGGTTGCCGACCAGTAACTGCCTTAACGTATCCGCTACGGCTGATCCCGATGTTGTTGCAAGACAATCCGCACCAATTGACCGCGCGTCCTGACTCCGGTCTTGGAAAAGAGTTGCTGCAGAGTGGCTTTGACTGAGCTTCTCGATACGCCGATTCGCACCGCAATTTCTTCGTTGGCCAGTCCTGGAACACGCGGGATAGCACCTGCTGTTCTCGCTCCGTGAATCATCTCGTCGCCTTTCAGCTCCCACATCGCCGCTGAGGACGGTCCGCAACTGCTCCTGGTCCAGCCAAATCTTGCCCCGCCATCACGTAAACTCGGGCGCTCGGAGCAAATCTCCGCAACGCAACCCATTTGTGCGACAACCGCGGTGCCACAACTGAGCGAATTAGGCCTGATGCAACGGTCAGGCCCAACAATCGCCGGTCAGAAGGATTCAGTCCATGGGAGATTTCGAGCTGGATCTGGATTACAGGGGCAGCCGGGATTTTTGGCTATGTGATCATGGGGCACCTCGCAGCCTGGCGGCTGTACCGGACAACACAAACGATGCAAAAGCCGTGGATTGGAGAGGCTGAACAGTTGGCGCGTGAGCTACGAATTCATAGGGGTTTGTGCTTCGTTGAGTCCGCACAGGTTTCAGGGCCTCTGGTACTATACCTGTGGCGTCCGATCATCGTGATACCTGAGGCTGCCGCCGAATGGCCCTCGGCCCGCATTCGAGCGGTTCTGTTGCATGAGCTGGCACACATAAAGCGCAACGATGTGCGCATACAAACCCTTGCGCAGATGGCTTGCGCCGCCTACTGGTTCAATCCCTTGGTGTGGCTTGCCACACATCAGCTGCGTCTTGAACGTGAGCGAGCATGTGATGACTCCGTGCTTTTAGGCGGCACCAGCGGAGCCAATTATGCGACACATCTTTATGAGATTGCACTGCGGGCTCAGCCCCGGCTTCTGCGCCGTTTGCAATCGGACTCGCCGTTCATCGCTCGCAACTAGAACAAAGGCTCGTTGCCATCCTGAATCCGAGAACGCCGCGACACTCGGCAACAGTTCAGTTCGGGGCGGGCGACCAGCCTCAAAATGGGCGAGATCATGGGTATCCGTGAACCCTAATGCTATGGTTCACCTCTGGAGTCGTCGAGGCACAAACTGACAAAGACTGATTTGCAGAGGTATGGAATCCAGCGCCGATGCCGCCTGGATTATCAGAGCGGAACGACTTCCGTACACTGGGGCTGGTTCTTGCCCTCACCCGCGAGAATGCGGGAAAGGTCCGGCTCTACACATTGTCCCTGGCGTGCTCACTCCCGTGTTCGCAAAACACTCGAACGATCTGGAGTCTCTCGACGCGTTCATATCGGCCTCCAAGCAACTGGAACCGATCCCGCAATTCAAGGCGACGGCGAAGCCAGCGCGAATTCCTGGAAGGCCGGTTCTCGCAATCGTTCTAGTACATCGTCCACATAGTTATTTATATTATTACAACTTTCGGCTACAGTTGGGAACATGCCGAGAGTTGCTCCTGCTGTCTCGCTCGACCCGACGATGAAAGCCGCGCTGGACCAACTGGTGCGGTCGTCCTCTGCTCCGCAAGGTCTGGTGCAGCGCAGCCGGATTGTTTTGGCGGCCGCTGCCGGCAAGACCAATCAGCAAATCGCTGGCGAACTGCACCTGCCGGAAGTGACCGTGAGTAAGTGGCGCCGCGGTTTTGCCCGCCAAGGGCTGGAGGGTCTGCAAGATGCAACCCGTTCCGGCCGTCCGCTAAAACATGGCCCGGAGATCGTACAGCGGGTGCAGAACCGAGCCTGCCAACAACCGGAACACTACAGCCGCTGGAGTGTACGAACCCTGGCTCAGGACTTAAAACTGCCGCGCAGCACCGTGCACCAGATCCTGGTGGCTTCGGGCCTACAACCCCATCGGATTCGCACCTTTACTTTCAGCCCGGATCCCGATTTTGAAGCCAAGCTGCTGGATATGGTCGGCCTGTATTTGAATCCGCCGGAAAATGCGTTGGTATTGTGTGTCGACGAAAAGACGGGGATTCAGGCGCTGGACCGTACTCAGCCCCTGCTGCTCTTGAGCGCCAAGAAACCGCGCCGCTGGGCCAACGAGTATGTCCGCCACGGCACCCAGACCTTGCTGGCGGCACTGGAGATTGCCAGCGGCCAAGTGGTGGCCCACGTCAAGCAACGCCGCACCTCGGTCAACTTCCTGCGCTTCCTCAAGGATGTCGTCGAGGCCTTCCCCGAGCAAGACTTGCACATGGCTCTCGACAATCTCAACATCCACAAAAACCAAGCGGCGCAGCGCTGGCTGAAGCTGCATCCCCGCGTGCGCTTCCATTACACCCCGACCCATGCTTCCTGGGTCAATCTGGTGGAATGTTTCTTCAGTATTCTGGGCAAGCAGGGTTTGTCACAAAGTGTGCATACCTCGAAGCGCCAACTAAAGGAATTCTTGTTGGACTACAGTGCCCGCAACAACGAGAATCCCCGGCCCTTCGTATGGACCAAAGGGCCGGAAAAACTTCAGCGCATTATCGAGGCGACGAAAGAATATCAAGCGACGCACCCGCGCCAGCCGCGGCGGCGCCGTCGCCCGACTCACAATACTATAAATAACTAACTGGACAATGCACTAGCCGGGGGCGTTAACTGGCCGCCCCTTGCCCTCTCTCGCACTCCCTGCTTTAGGCGGCCTACAGAAGATACGATCACTTCGCCTTTTGCGTGCACACCGTCGGGAATGTGGACGGTCGTCATTCTGGTACGATTAAGCTCCTGGAAGCCGCCGGATAAAGTTCTTTACAGCTGACCCACCCGGTGTTAGCCGTTAGCGGAACACCGCGACATAAAAGACTAGGAGGCGAACACATTCCCTAACTGTCCTTGGTGGAGAAGCCGTCCCGCAGTTTCCTTTTTATATGAACCCAGCCGGCCCGTTGATCGTAACTCCAATTTCATCCAATCCCTCAGAGGCTTCCAAACGGCTCCTACCGTGGCTCGTTGCTGTCGCTTTTTTTATGGAGTCGCTGGATACAACGATTCTCAATACGGCCGTTCCCGCCATCTCTTCCGCGCTCGGCGTCGCTCCCCTCAGCATGAAGGCAGTGCTGGCGAGCTATACGCTCAGCCTGGCGGTCTTCATCCCAATCAGTGGCTGGATGGCGGACCGGTTCGGAACCCGTCGTGTATTCGCATCTGCGATTGGTCTATTCACGCTCGGCTCCTTTCTGTGCGGAATATCAAGCAACATCCACTTGCTTGTCGCTTGTCGCATCCTGCAAGGTTGCGGCGGGGCGATGATGGTGCCGGTGGGCCGGCTCACGCTGGTGCGAACATTTCCCAAGTCAGATCTCCTGCGCACCATGAGCTTTGTTTCTATACCAGCCCTGGTGGCGCCCATGCTCGGACCGATCGCCGGAGGTCTCATCGTCGGGTATCTTCACTGGCGCGTCATTTTCTTCCTTAATATTCCAATTGGACTCACGGGTTTGATCCTCGTTTATCTGCATTTGCCGGACTACCGCCAAGAGCGGACCCCTCCGCTCGATGTTGTCGGGCTCATCCTGTTCGGTTCTGGAGTCGCATTACTGTCTTATGTGCTGGAGATATTCGGCGAGCATACTCTAAGCGCAGGCGCGATGTCCGGATTGCTGGTGTTGTCCATTGCCTTGCTTGCCGGATACGGAATCCACGGGAGCAGTCTTCCTTTCCCTTTGCTGAAGCTCAGGCTATTCAGCATTCGCACGTTCCGCGCCGCGGTAAGCGGCAGCTTCTTCACTCGTCTTGGAATAGGCGGAGTGCCATTTCTCCTGCCGCTCCTCTATCAGGTAGGCTTGGGCTTCACCCCGATCCAGTCCGGTCTGCTCGTCATGCCCCAAGCAATCGCCTCCATGAGCATGAAAGCCATGATGCCAAGCATTCTGCGTCGTATCGGGTATCGTGGCGTCCTCATCTCCAACACTTTAATTCTCGGTGTCCTTCTGATGGTGTTTGCAACGATCGGTCTGCGAACGCCTGTTTGGGCCATCGTGCTGCAGGCTTTCCTTTACGGAGCGTTCACGTCGCTGCAATATACGAGCATGAATACGCTTGTATTCGCTGACATAGAGGAAGGAGACGCCAGCAGCGCCAGTTCCATCGCAAGCACCACGCAGCAGATGTCGATCAGCTTCGGCGTAGCGGCGGCGGGGCTAGCCACAGCGTTTTTCGTTCCCCGCACGCACTCCGATCCGACCGAAATGATTCATGGAATCCATAAGGCTCTCATTGCTCTCGGGGTATTGACCATCGTATCGACGATTGTCTTCCTCAGTTTGAGAAGCGGCGATGGCGACGATGTGAGCCAGCATAAGGTTCTTCACCCGGGAGGATGACTCAACGGGCTTTGTTAATGCTGTCGGTCGCTGAACTAACGGCTTGCGGACGCATAGGTGATGCCGGCCTCTGTCATGGACATCTTTGCCCGGCTTGACCGAGAGAAGAGAGGCCGGCGGATTTCAGGAACCGGCCCGGAGATCTTCCGCAGCACTGGCTCTTATCGGTTGCCGCACCGCGCTATATTTCCACCGCAGCCGCTCATGTGACAAAGTTCGAGGGCACGCGCTCTGGCGAGCCTCCGCAACTGTGGCCTTGGGCGGTTTACTCCAAAACCTCAATTGGGTTCGCCCGCAACGCAACGCAAACTTCCATTCTGTTAGCCGCTGACAACGTCCGCATCGCTTTTTCATGTGACTCATCTAACGGGTCATGGGTAACGGATTGGCTGTTTCAGTGCTGGATCTTGTGGGCGTGCGAGCCGGGGAGCCCGCGGGCAGTGCAATTGCCCGATCGGTGAACCTGGCGCAGCACGTGGACCAGTGGGGATACAAGCGTTATTGGCTCGCGGAACATCACTCCTCCATTGCTGGACTGGCTTGCTCGGCCACGCCCGTACTCATTGGGCATGTGGCGGCAGCGACCAAGACGATTCGAGTGGGCAGTGGTGGAGTCATGCTGCCAAACCACGCACCGCTGGTAGTGGCGGAACAATTCGGGACGCTGGAAGCTCTGTACCCAGGTCGAATTGATTTAGGGCTGGGACGGGCTCCGGGCGGCGACTTTCAAACGACGCGGGCGTTGCGAAGAGATTTGCCGCGGGGTGGCGAAGATTTTCCGGCACTCCTTGCGGAATTGCAAACCTACCTGGGGCCGGAGCGGCCTGGGCAAGTCGTGAAAGCGATTCCCGGACAGGGGAGCAATGTGCCGATCACCTTGCTCGGGTCGAGCGGCTTCAACGCGCAACTAGCCGGGATGCTGGGCTTGCCATTTGCGTTTGCGGCCCACTTTGCTCCTGAGCACTTATACGCGGCGGCTCAGCTCTACCGCGACGAGTTCCGGCCGAGCAAAATACTTCGGCAGCCGTACTTCATGGTAGCGGTGCAGGTAATTGCGGCGGAGACGGATGCGGCAGCTAAGCGATTGTTCACGACGCCCCAGCAGCGATTTCTGCGGCTAATCCGAGGCCAGCCGGTGGAGTTGTTGCCGCCCGTAGATTCCATGAAACCACTCTGGCAGGACGATGAGCGGGCGGCTGTGGAGAACAAATTGAGAGCGGCGATAGTGGGATCGGATGCGACGGTGAAGGCAGGGCTCGAGAAGTTGGTCGAAGATACGGCCGCCGACGAGGTGATCGTTGTAACTGATACCTATGAGCACGCGGACAGGATTGAGTCGTATCGGCGAGTGGCCGGCGTTGCCACCATAATCGAGGTGAAGCCAAGCGTAACCGTGGAAGCCTAAAGCAGAGCGAAAACCGGGCGCCACCTGCGCCGCATTCAGTTCACGACGCCGTCCACTCAGACATTTCGAGATTTTCGAGAAGCACAGATAGCTGTCGAAAGTTGCACGCTGCGCGAACGAGTTTTGCTAGAAATCGATCCAGGCGTAGGAGACAGAGACCACTTCGGTTGAAGCGGTTGGCTCAGGAATTGGTATGTTGTCTTCTCTGAGCCCACCAAGATGGAACTCAATAGCTTCTCGAATAAGCCGCTGCGTCTCCCTCTTCGTGCGGCCCGTTGTCATGACGCGGGGCAGATCGTGGACATAGGCAGGCCAGCGCCCGATGGCGGGATATCACAGGGTTTCACGCTGATCGATGGCACCTATACCTCGTTCAACTACCCCGGCGCGACCTATACCTTTCCCTAAGGCGTCAACTACGAAGGGGAAATAGTCGGCATTTGCATCGGCTCAAGCACAAACGGTGCTAACCGGGGTTTCTTGCTGAGCGGGGGAACCTACTCTTCGATCGAAGTCCCACAAGTGGTTGATACCGAAGCCAGCGGAATCAACGACGCCGGCGTCATTGTCGGGTATTACTACCCCAACGAACCCAACCTGACGGAGGGATTTGTGCTGAGCGGAGGGGTCTACACTACGATCGCGATCCCAGGCGAAACTTACACGGTTTTGTATGACATCAATGACAACGGCGTACTGCTCGGGAACTATCAGGATGCCACCGGGCTCGAGGTAGGGTTCCTGGCGCCGCCGAAGATGGGCGTAGTATGCCGTAAGCGTGCGAGGACGTCTTCAGGCGTGATTCTGACCGCGGTCGAGCCTCGACACATCTTGGGAGCGGGCCATCGGCACTAAAACTAAAGAGCGAGACTAAAAGTTGAACTTCGCCGTCAACTGGATCAATCGCACCGAGGCGTCGCCACCCAGGAACGAACCCAGAATGCTGGTCGGCGGGTTCACCGTGCCGTGCACCTGGCCGAATTGCGAATTACTCTCATCGTTGATGGGCGCCGCGAAGTTCGGGTGGTTGAACAGGTTGAAGAACTGGACGCCAATTCCCAGCTTCGCTGTCTCCCAGTGCGGAATTTGCGTGTACTTCATCACGGTCATGTCCGTGTCGAAGTAACGCGGTCCTTCGAACTGATTGCGTCTTAGGGTCTCGGTTCCCGTGTTCAACTGCGCCTGACCTACCCCGATAGTCGCGCCCGCCGCGATGTCCGGGAAGCTCGAAAGCGGGAGGCAGGGGTTGATTCCCAGGTCCACGCTGCCGCTCGGCCCGCTGCAGTGCGGATACCCGCTACCGGTGTAGTTGGCGAACACCGCCCCGCCGTATCCTGTCCCGTCCAGTGTGTCCTGAGCTGACAGGTTAAACGGTGTGTAGGGGAAGCCAGTTCTCCAGAACACCGTGCCTGAGAGTTGCCAGCCCTTCAGAGCAGGAGTGGGGCCCTTGGGAAGCTCATACACATAGTTCGCGCTGATGGAGTGCCGAACGTCGTAGTCGGCATTGCCGTAGTTATACTGCCGGAGATTGTTGTTGTTGACCGGGTTCAGAATGCTGTCTCCATAACCCCCTGAAGCGCCGGTCTGGTCGATGAACGGATTCAAGCCGCCGTTGGAGACTTCATCCAGAGAGTGTCCCCACAGGTAGTTCGCCTGCATCTGTAGTCCGTGCGCAAAGCGATGCTGCACGCTGACGCTCAAGCCGTCATAGTGGGAAATTGCCACCGTCCGGATGTCGTCTACGGGCCCGAAGCGGCCATCCCAACCGCCGCCGAATCCGGCCCCGGGCTGCTGAGCCGTTGGAAGCCCCAGCCACCCATTTGGGCAGGTTGCGGGCGGGCAATATCCGTTGACTCCGTTGAAACCCATGGTTTCATGAATGCCGTGACTACCCACGTAGTTCAGAATCAGCGAAGTGTCGTTCCCAAAGGAGTGCTGGACTTCGAAGTTCCACTCCTGGGTAGTCGGAGCCTTGACGGCCCCAACCGTGGTGAAACTTGGAGGCGAGAAGACGCCTGATGTGGCGGTCTCGAGCGAGGCCAAGGTCGCGCCTGCCGGAAAACCGCTCACCAGCGCCGCATTCGACGCGGCAGCCGTCGAGAAAACGTTCCCCTGCGCCGTCTCCGTCGGCGCCAGGTTGCCGACCAAGCTGAACGCATTGTCTTTCGGAGTGTTCTCAATCAGGCTGTCAGCAATCGACCCTTGGAACGTATCCATGAAGATGCCAACGCCGCCCCGGAACACGGTGTTCTTGAGCCAGGAAGGTGAATACGCAAACCCCAACCGGGGTTGCCAGGCAATATTCGTAAAGGACGGTACCGACTGTGCCAAGTTGGTGTCGATCGCCTGATTGTAAGGCGTAGCTGCTCCTTGCTGGCTGACGGTGGAAAAGGGCCCGGCCAAGCGCGAAAAGCAGTTTGTGCCGCAGGAGGGGGTCGCATTGTGGTCGGCGCGCAGGGCGATTGTCAACTTGAGGTCGCTCCGCGGCTTCCACTCATCCTGGATGTACCATCCCAACTGGTACAGCTTGACTGGCTCGTCCAGCGACGAAGGGAAATTCTGATCAAACAACAAGGCTTGAGCGCCGGAGTCAGCGCCGCCTGGGTTAAAGAAGTTGCCCAGGCTTAACGGGATGACTAAACCACTCGAAAAGATACCCATATCGTGGTCGCTGATCAGGTTGCGGTGAAAGTACAGGCCTAGCTTCAGCGTGTGCTTGCTGTTCAAGTTGTACGAGAAATCGTCGACCAACTGGTAACCCGTGACGTTGCGCCCCTCCGGCCACTCGAAGTCTAGGCCACCCACCGTCGTAAGCGAGGCGTCACCAAACAACATCGTGGTCGGGAAGGCTGCGAGGGCCGCTGGCAGATTGGATGGGCCGAAAATGGCGCGGTAGTACTGGTCCGAGATCAGTAGGTTGTTCGCGGCCTTCACTCCGATGGCCCGGTTCCAGCTCACTTGCGCCTGATATTCCGGCTGATAGCTGGTTGAGTTGAAGACCGGATTCAATGCGTCGGTAGCGGTTGCCTGCGTCCCGATGTCCTCCTGCAAACGGACAAACATCTTGTCGTTGTTGGTAAGATTAAAATCAAACCGGCCCGAGGCCAGATACTCATGCGTGAAGTTTCCGACCGTGTTTGAGAAGCTCTGGGTGCAATTGTTCCCGGTGCCGGCGCCGAAATTTACGTGCGTCACTGGATCGGTAAACACCTGGCCTTGGCAGCCAGTCGGATCCGCTGCGCCTGGACTCCCCTGCACTAGCCCGTTGTTCCCCTTCGCGCCGTTCCAGATTGTGAACGCCTGCTGGTAGAAGGGAACCGAGTCCGTGAAGCCGATGCTATTCAGATTGTTAGTTATCGCCGTCTCGAAGCTTTCGCTCCCATTGGTGCCGAGCGAGGGCGCCAGAAGGTCGTTGTTGGTAACCGGCAGGATCACCCGCAGGCCTTCATAGTTCACGAAAAAGAACGCTTTGTTCTTCCAGATCGGCCCGCCAAACGAGGCTGCATACTGGTTGGCGTTATCGAAGCCACGCGGCAGATCGTTGGCCGGGTTCGCGTAGTCTGTATGGAAGTAGTCGTTGGCGTTCATCACGCGGCCATTCCACCAGTAATTCACATTGCCATGCCAGTTGTTGGAGCCGGACTTGGTGATGTAGTTCACGTTCGCGCCAATGAACCCGCCGTACTGGCCAGAGTAGCCGTTGGTCACGACCGTCGCTTCCTGCACTTCGTTGTTGCCCAGCAGCAGGTTCGTAGCGCCCGAGTTATTCACGTTGAGGAACGGATCGTTGTCATACATCCCGTTCAGCGTGAACAGATTCGAACTTGCCGAAAGCCCGAAGTTGGAGAAGTTCCCAAATCCCATGCCGGTGTTCATCACAGACCCAGCCGCCGTCTGCGCGACAAAGGTCAAATCGTTGCCCGGGTTCGGCACCTCCGAAATCTCGCGCGCGTTGAAGGTCGTCGAGATTTCAGCGCTCTCCGTCTGCAGCAGCGGAGCTTCGCCCGAAACTTCTACTGTAGTCCCGGCCGCGCCTACTTCCAGCTTCGCGTTGACGATCGTGGTCGCATCGACGCTTACTGTCGTCGTTTCAGAGAAAGTCTTGAAGCTGGGGGCCGTAACCGTGATGGTATACGTTCCCGGTTCAAGCAACGGGAACTGGTATGCGCCTTGGGAGTTCGTCTTTGCGGTATTTGTGAAGCCCCTCTCGACGTTCTTCATGTTCACCGTGACATTCGGCAGAACGGCGCCGCTAGCGTCGCTTACCGTTCCGGTGATCACGCCGGTAGTCGTGCTCTGCGCCAGCAGCACGCCAGGCAGCAACAGCGCCACCACCGCTATCAGGGCAACTAGCTTGGTCGATGTGTTAAATCGCATTGTTGAATCCTCCTCTGGCGAAGCCCTGTGGTGCACTCGCACGGCCATCGACACCCATCTCCAAGACCTGAGTTGCGGAAAGACAAAGATGAGGTGCGGTCATACAAATAGAAACAACCAGCAGACGCAATTAAGATTTGTATTCTGAGTCACTCACATCGGTCTGCTGGAGCCGCATCTACCACAAAAGGAATTCCAGCCGCATCGACCTACGAAAAAACGGAGGGCGGCAGACGGCCGGTTGGGGCTAACAACATAGCGTTAGGGAGTGCAACGGAGGGCGGGCGCAACCATGACAAACGGCCAAAGACACTACTACCGCTGTCAGTCGAGAAAGAACGCCCCGGCGCCGATCCAGTATTCCGCCAGGGATTTGAGATTCTTCTTGTAGGTGCGGGTAACGGTGTATTCTTTCCCGCCTTTCACCCGGAGACCGTATTCTCCCGTCGAGTACGGCCTGATCTCTTCCACAAACGAGGTGTTCACCAGAATCGAGCGATGGATCCGAATGAATCCGTGGGGCTCAAGCTTTTCTGCCAGCGCTGAAATCGACTCGCGCAGCAGATAGGAACTCGAGTTCTGCTGCAACGACACGTAGTTGCCTTCAGCTTGAACGGCAACCACGTCGCCAAGATTGATGAACAGAATCTTCCCTTTGACCTTGATGGCAACGCGGGGAGACGTCCGTTTACCAAGTGCCTGCAACCTGGGAAAAGCTTCCATCAATCTGGCCGCTTGTTCCTCTGCGATTCGCGGGAAGTCACGGTGTGCGATGAGATTCATGGCAAGCTCGAAAATTCTCTTTGTCAATAGTGGCTTTGAAAATGGTCGGAGACCATACCCACTTGACGGGAATTGGACATAGCCACTATGATCCCGCTACCAGTCTACTTGTGATTCCACTGCAATGAAGAGAGTTGCCTCCGGGATTTTGCCCGTGATCGCCGTCGACCGGAAACTCCCTAAGCCTCTGCACAAGCAGATCTACGAGGCCTTTCGCACAGCCATTGTCGATGGCGGCTTGCACCCGGGACAGCGCATACCGTCAACCCGCGTGCTTGCTTCAGAACTCGGCGTGTCGCGATTCCCCGTCCTGAACGCGTACGCCCAGCTCTTGGCCGAAGGCTATTTCAAGAGCCGCGTCGGCGCTGGAACTGTGGTTTCCAGTTCTCTTCTCGACCAATTCATATCGAGCCCACCGGTCGGCAAGCGCCTCACGGCAACCCGCTCGGGGCTTCGGCCGTTCGCGCGCCGTTGTTCGATCCTCCCCCATCTTGGAAGTACCCCCTGGCTGCGGGGTTGGGGAGCATTTGGTGTGGGGCAAGTGGCCTTCGATCAATTCCCACTCCACATCTGGTCGAGCCTGGTCGCGCGCCGCTGCCGCAAGATGGACGCGAAATCATTTCACTATGGCGACCAGATCGGGTCCAAGGCTCTCCGCGACACGATTGCAACCTACCTGAGAACCGCGCGCTCGCTGCACTGCGAAGCGCAGCAGATCATGATCGTCAGCGGCTCTCAGCAGGGGCTCGAGATTTCGGCTCGCGTTCTCCTCGACCCTGGCAGCCGCGTGTGGATAGAAGAACCTGGATACCGCTTAGCACGATCCGTGTTCGCGTTGACTGGCTGTCGCCTCGTCCCCGTTCCGGTCGACAAGGAAGGTCTAGAGGTTGCCGTCGGCATCAAGCAATGCCGCAAGGCGCGGGCTGCACTGGTTACCCCCTCTCATCAATTTCCACTCGGCGTGACCATGAGCGCCTCGCGGCGCTTCCAACTGCTGGAGTGGGCCCAGGACATGGGCTCCTGGATCATCGAGGATGACTACGACAGCGAGTATCGGTACGAGAGTTTGCCGATCGCTTCCTTGCAGGGGCTCGACGTGAACGCGCGCGTGATATACGTCGGCACCTTCAGCAAAGTCTTATTCCCTTCTCTGCGCCTCGGCTATGTCGTGATTCCAACCGACCTCGTCGACCGTTTTCTGACCGTCCGCCGCGCCATGGATCTCGGCCCGCCAACCTTCTTTCAGGAGGTGCTCGCCGACTTCATCGCTGAAGGCCACTTTGCGCGCCACATTCGCAGAATGCGCGTCCTCTACCGCGAGCGCAGGAGTGCGCTGGTAGAGAGCATCGGCGAGGAATTCGGATCCATGCTCGAGGTACTCGGGAACGAAGCCGGCATGCATCTGACTGTGACACTGCCGAACCGCAGCCATGATGTGGAAATCGCCCAGCGAGCCGCCCGCCAGAACCTTAGAGTCTGGCCTCTCTCTCTCTCCTACCTGGGCAAGGAGAGCCGCCCTGGCTTCATCTTAGGTTTTGGCAGTACCCCAGCAGCGGAGATTCCCCGCGCCGTTCGCAAGCTCCGCAACCTGCTCGACGCAAAGTAAAAACCGTAGTCGACAGAACTCTAACGGCTGCTCGAGTTGCCAATTCACCACGCTCGGCCCCGGCAAGAGCTAGGGCGCTCCCGCACGAAAGCAGAGTATCGAACAGAGAATTGAGTCCGTCCACGTTGCCGCCAAACGTGCTGAAATAGCGTAAACACAGGTCCCACGCGATCCAGGCGGGCAAAGCCCACGTTGCAACATCGACCGGCAAGATGCATTGAAATCCGGTCCAGCCTATCACCGCCAAAAACAAAAGTCGGATAGTTGTGATGATCATGCTTTCGTGGGATCAGGATGTACAGCGGACGAATGCGCAATTTATTAGCTTGCCGGCTTCCGTAAAGCTGCTCCCAGCAATCGGCCGGGCCCAGGCTCTTGCACAAAGGCAACGATCCGAACGTTCTTTGGATCAGTACCAGGCTTCAGTTTCAACTGCACGGTTTCGCCAAAGCTTTTTCCCCTCGGCAGCTTCCCGATCTTTGTGATCTGTTGCACAACCGCAACGTGCGTCAAGTGCTGGCCGCCGTTTTCTCCATGTAAGACCTGCGACTCCACCCGATCCAGAGCGACCGCCACGTAGACGTCAGCGCTGTGTTTGTCGGAATTGCCATCCACTTCAATGCGGGTTCGAAGCACACCAGGATTCCCGCCGTCAACGCTCACCTCGCCGATGCGCACAGGAACCCTAGCCGCGGCGGCAGCTTCCTGAAAAACTTTCTCCGCCTGTTGCGAATCGTTGGCGCGCATTTCACTGGTTCCATCCACAATGATTTGGGGTGTGTACGGCGTGTTCAATCCAAGTGCATGGACATAGGCGACCTGCCGTTCAGTCATTGCCGCCGAAGAGTTCGGATCTTTCCAGCCACCGTGATCCCAGTAATCCACATGCTCACTGAGGACGATCAGCTGCGCGCCAGCCACGGGCTGCGAAGTGTCCAATTTTTGAAGCAGGGCGTCCGCAGGAGGACAACTCGAGCACCCTTCTGACGTGAACAGTTCAACCAGAATGGGATGAGAATCTCTCTCAGTTGTGCCAGCAGACGCGGTCGCGCTCTCCATTTGCAGGCCATGGCCCTCGGAAGTAAGCGCAGTTTGCAGAAATAAGAAACCGCAGAATAAAACCGCGCACACCGACGATTGCACCAACCTGACCCCAGACATACCAACAATATTGAGTGAGAACATGGTCAGCGGCAATAACCACTTGACCGGATTTTGTGCTAACCATTAGAGGCTATCCCATGAATGGGTTTGGGAAGGGCACGCCTTCAGCGTCATTGCTTTCTTGTCCTAGCATTTTGTAGCAGACTGGGCGGGAAATCCGTGGAGAAGGCATGAATCTTGGGTTGACAATTTGTTGACAGCAAGGAGTCAGCAGAAAGAAGAAATGCGTTAAAGGTGCGTAAATACTGGCTGCCCCCCAGGGTTTCGAACCCCGATATGCTGATCCAGAGTCAGCATATCGCATAATCGCAACGGACACGGGTTTAAGGTAGTAATCGTTTTCCTCTCCGATCGCCATCAACACTGCCGGAACGATCGCGGGAATGTATTTTGACGAGAACAACGTGTACCACGGTTTCGTGCGAGCTGCCGCGGGCGCCATAACCAAGTTCAACCTTGAAACTTCGGGCATCGGCAAACATTGATTCGCAATAAATTGACAATTACTTGACAATTCTGTGACATCTCCTCTTTTGGTGCTTGATAGGTTTCTCCCCCGGGGGCGGAGACCCTCGGCTTGACCTTAGGCGCAAACGGACGTGGCGTTTTTGAGGTCAAATAAGAAATATAAGAAATAAATGGAGCAAGCGAGGAGAATCATGCGAACAGTTTCACGATTATGCTTAGCTGTCGGGATTTTACTGGCCGCCGCTTTCGTACTATTCGGCCGTCTCGGAACGGTGCGAACTGCGTTCGCAGGGAGCTTCTTGAGGCCGTCTTTGCCGCTGCAGGTCTCCACCGTCCCTTCTAACGGGGACACTACCCCTTACGGTCTCGCTTTGGTTCCACCTGGTTTCCCCTCTCACAGCGCCATTTCGACCGGCGAGTTTCTGGTTTCCAATTTCAACAGTAGTACGGCTGCCGGACAGGGCACTACGATCGTCACCGTCAACCCAAACACTGGACAGACCGGCTTGTTTTTCCAAGGCAGCTCCCCGATCGGATTTACGCTTGCCCTGACTATTGCAAAAGCGGGACTCGTCTTCGCCGGATCCCTGCCGACCTCGAGTGGTACGCCCGAGCCGGGGCCGCTCGATGTGTTTGACCGTAACGGTAATCTGCTGACGGAACTGGGCAGCAGCGATTCGGTCGACGGACCGTGGGGAATGGCACTGCATGAGCGCGGCAGTACGGCTCAGCTATTCGTCTCGAATATCTTCGATACCAAGGGCAACTTTGCGGGCTCCATTACGCGCCTGGACGTGTCGTTGTCGCCATCAGGTATTACCGTGCTGGACGCGATCAGGATCGCGAGCGGCTACATTTCTGCGCCGGATGCGGCGGGCACAGTCGTCGGGCCGGCGGGCCTCGCCTATGATAGCTCTAACGATATTCTGTATGTGGCCGCGGAGGGGGACGACGCGATCTATAAGTTGAAAGGCGCGGGACATGCAACCAGCGATCTCGGCAAAGGGCAGGTGATCTATGATGATCACACGGTGTTGCATGGACCCCTTGGTTTGATCTTTGCACCCAACGGCGACCTGATTACGGCGAACGCCGATCCGACCCATTTCCCGCCCAGCGCCACGGATCCGAGCGAAATTATCGAAATCACGCCCGACGGTACCTTCGTGCGGAAGTTCTCCATTGACCCGAATCCGGGCAGCGCCTTTGCTGTGGAGATCAACAGCAAAGATCGTTTCTTAGACCAGTTCGTCTACGTCGATGATTTCGTTTCCGACTGCACGATTTGGTCCTTACCGACCCCCAAACGTCCGTAAAGCGGATGCAAGCTCGGCGTGAATAGTCGGTGTATTCTGTGGGGCGGCTTTCGCGAATCGCCCGCAGGATCTCCGCAGCTATGCCGCATGGAAAACTATGCCGAGTCCCCGTCCGGACGCGCTGAAGTTGGCTAAGATTTCCTCTTCGGGCACTCGGCACAGTTTGAGGTCACTTTCTGGTATCGGTGGACCAGGGGGTGGTCTATGCATCGATTCTTTTCGAAACCTGAAACTCTGTTGAGGTTGCGTCGGGGACCTTTGGGCAACTACCTGGATCGGTACGCCGACTGGCTTTCGGAGCAGGGCTTCTGCCGGGTGCATTCCCGGGTTACAGTTGGTCCAAATCGCCGATTTCAGTCTCTGGCTCGACAAGCGGGGACTGACCATCCGCAATGTCCAACCCGCGACAGTCGATTCCTTCATCGAAGATCGACGGCGAAGGATCAAACCTCGCGCCGAGCGGTCCACATTACAGCGCTTTCTGAAACTGGTGAGACCCTAGAAAATCCATCATCGCCGGTCCATTCAAAATTATAATGTGCTCTATGTTATCGACGACCCCCAGTAGCAGAGGCGAACTGCTCATACAGCAAGGCGAGCTGGCTGGGCGCAGGTATCAGTTTGAAGCCATCGTTTGCCAGAACCCCACCTGCCAGTGCGACCACGTTACCCTCAAGTGCTTCGCCGAGATGCCCGAAGCGAGCCTTCGTGCCCCCATCGTCGTATGCCTGGAGATGGATCTGGAACGACAGGAGATTACCAATTTACAGGAACTAAAGGCCGATCCCACGGCACGGGATCTGGCGACCGCAGTTGCGGCTGAAAGTGGCGAAGAAGAATGGAGTCGACTCAAACGCATCTACTGGGAACTCAAACAGTATTGGACGGAACACACGGACCTGGAGCAGGTCGAGATCTCGTTTCCACCAGAAGCTCTGACTGGCGCCATGGTCGGATATCAAGACGTTTTTCCGTTTGCCAGGCGGCTTGAGTTCACTCATGCGCAGGAACCTTGGCTGAGCGACGACCAATACTGTTGCAATCCGAAATGCCCGTGCCAGGAAGCCGTTCTCTCGTTTATTTGCCTTTCCCAGCGAGCGGGACGGGAACCCCTGCGGCCGACCCTGTCGCTCTCTTACCGATATCGCGAGGCCAAGGTGCGTTGGGTCGATCCAGAAAAGAACCTTCGGTGTTCCGAACAGGACTTGTTGGAATCGTTGAAGAATGCCCGTCCCGACTTAGATTCGCTGCTTGCCAAGCGGCAGGGATTGCTCAGGCGGTTGTGTGGCCGTACCGTGAAAAGGCAGACGCTTCCGACCGCGACGCCCAAAATTGGTCGCAACGCCCCCTGCCCTTGCGGCAGTGGCAAGAAGTGGAAAAGATGCTGCGGAGCCTGATATGACGTGCCATATAGGGAGCGCGCAGACACTCGCGCACGGGGGCTTTCAACCTACGGCAGCGTTCTACCACCGAAAGGATCGCTCCGATCTTCGGTCCCGCCTGGTTTTCTTGGGAAAGCCGTCAGACTGATTGGAACATCCTTCCCGTGGGGGGCCTTTCCGGATGAGTCTCTAGG
>CAVQNY010000010.1:0-173380 GCA_963714225.1 uncultured Acidobacteriaceae bacterium
GAGCGCAAACGAGATGTTACGACACTTATCGGAACGGCTGTTAGTTAGATACCGGGCAGAGTGTAAATTGGCTAAGATGGGGAACTATTCATGGGATGGCCTATAGCCTCTTGGAGTAACCATTTCTCTGCTGCTCGCAACACTGCGTCCTGCTCCTCCGACGGAATGTGGTCGGGGGCAGGAAGTACCACGTCGGGATCGATTCCTTCCTCATATCGCTTGCCGGTGCGATCACGCCTCAACCGACGAGCACAAATACAGTGTTGCCCCATCTGACAACGGGTTCTCTTCGTTCGCCGTCGCGAAGCCCATGGTGCGCTCGCCGAAGGAACGTGATCGTGGGCGTCCTGCAAAAGAAATAGCGATCGCCTCTCCCGAACTCGCCGTGCTTCGGTCCAGCAATACGGCAACCCACGGCAACTGCGGAAGCTGAAACGGTGGGTTCGTCACTTGCGCTCCGACCGAGTCCTGACCATGTGAGCGAGAACCGGCCTTCCCAGTTCGGTAGTACCACGATTCGTTGTTTCCGTCCGGCGATTGAAAGGAGCCCAGGTCGCCCTCTCCCACCACCAATCCGATTCCGGCTAGCATCGGCCACATGTTTCCGCCAAGATTGCCCCGCAAGTCGATGATCCAGCTATCCGGTTTCTGCGCCTGCAGGTCTACAGTCAGGCGGTGTAGCTTGTCGGCAAACTGTTGGAATTCGGCGGCGTTCTTTTCCTCGTCTGTATATCGCCCCACGCACATTGGAACGACCAAATGCGCAAAGCTCATTCCGTCCAGGTGGTCGATGTGCCCCTCAATTTCTTTTCGTGTCGCAAACGGGGAGCGGTCCAGGGGTGGCCGCGAGGTGCCCGCAACCTTCTTCATTTGGGCCCTGATTGTCTCTTTCTGCTTAGCTGGCAAGCTGTCTGGGAGGTCCAGGGAACTGTGGCGTTCCTGCAGTTGCGACAGTGCGTAAGCGATCGCCGGATACGTATCGAGCGTCGATTTCGCGTTTGTAATTCGACTTCGATGTCGTTTACCTTTGCGGGAAAACGGATCGCGGATGAGAGAAAGAATCAAGTCGTCTACATCTTTCATCCCATGCCCCTCTGGCATGGCCACGACTTCGTATCTATCGAAGGCCGCAAGAATTGCGGGGATGGCAGGCTCGGGAGTTGATCCTGAGGCGGTCGGCTTCCTCGGCGGGGCTTGGCTCGCAGCTGGAAGCACGACCATCAGGAACAACACGACGCAGCCTAAACGAGGGACTCGACAGTTGTCGCAGCTCTCCGATTGCGCGTCAGAAACCGTTCTGCCGAGTATCCGTTCCTCCATGGACTCCTCTTGCCCTAATTGCCGAACGAGAAGCGACTTTCGTAGCAGACGGTATGCTACGACAAAAGGACGCTTGTGCCGAACTCTTGATTGACAAACCCACCCGGGAAGGCGCAAGCCAGGGCGGGGCTGCAAGAATTCCTTCGGCGCCGGCGCTCAATGCTCGCCGCTTAAAGGAGAGTTCCCTAACTTGGCGATTTTTCGCCAACTGAGGCTTCCGGACGCAGCCCGCTTCCTCCACTCCCTCGGCTTCATTGACTTGCATCACTCTCAGTCCTAACATTTCAGCCCAATGATCGGCCAGACGATTTCGCACTACCGAGTCCTCGAAAAACTTGGGGGCGGTGGCATGGGTGTGGTCTACAAGGCCGAGGACTTGGAGCTTGGGCGCCTGGTCGCTCTGAAGTTCTTGCCCGAAGACCTGGCCGGTGAGCCCCAAGCGTTGGAACGCTTCCGGCGTGAAGCTCGTGCCGCGTCGGCTCTCAATCATCCCAACATCTGTACGATCTACGAAATCGGCAAGCAGGCAGAGCAGCCATTCATCGTCATGGAGTTTCTGGACGGGCTGACCCTGAGGCATCGAATTGGCGGCAAGTCGATGGAGATTGACGAGGTACTGTCGCTCGGAATCGAGATTGCGGATGCGCTCGATGCTGCTCACAGCGCTGGTATTGTCCACAGGGACATCAAGCCCGCCAACATCTTCTTGACCAAACGTGGGCATGCCAAGATTCTGGATTTTGGATTGGCAAAGGTCACGCAGGCGATCCGCGAGTCCGGCGACGAGGCATCCGGAGAACAGCCGACCGTAACGCTGGACGAGCATCTCACGAGCCCTGGTCAAACTGTTGGCACAATTGCTTACATGTCGCCAGAGCAAGTCCGTGCCAAGGAGCTAGACACCCGCACGGATCTATTTTCGTTCGGCGCTGTTCTCTACGAGATGGCGACCGGGGTCATGCCGTTCCGTGGAGAAAGTACTGGAATCATTTGCAACGCCATTTTAGAACGCGCGCCTGTTTCAGCAGTCCGAATCAACCCAGACGTCCCTCCCGACCTAGAACGGGTCATCAGCAAGTGTCTGGAGAAAGAGCGCAACTTACGTTACCAGCACGCGTCTGACATTCGCGCCGACCTGCAGCGCCTCAAACGTGACGCTGACCCCAGCAGCGCCCGAGTCATTCCTTCATCCGCACTCGCGCCGGGGCGTTACGTTTGGATGCTGTGGACTCTGGTGGCATTGTTTGTGGCAGGAATACTCGCGTGGATCGTCGCTAATCGCCACCCGCCGACAGCCCAGAATCCGCTTACCAACGCGCATTTCACAAGGTTGACCAACTTCGGAGGAGCCAAAAGCGACCCTGCGCTCTCTCCAGATGGGAAATTCGCCGCCTTCATTTCCAACCGGAGCGGCACGTTCGACATCTGGCTGATTGAAACGAACGGGAGCAGCCTCGCGAACCTTACGCAAGGCCGGATCGGAGATGCGCGTGCACCGCTCCGTGCGGTCGGATTCTCAGGGGACGGATTAGAAGTGTGGAGCGCGGGCACTGAACGACGAAGGCTCATGCTATGGCCGCTCATGGGCGGGGCACCGCACAATTTCCTCGATGAATCTGCCGCCGAGGTTGCATGGTCGCCTGATGGCACGCGGGTGGTCTATCACACGTGGCAAGCGGGTGACGCCACATTTGTGGCGGATCACAACGGCAACAATCAACGCCTGATCGTCCAAAACGAGACCGGATTACACAACCACTATCCGGTCTGGTCGAAGGATGGACGCTCGATCTACTTCGTGCGGGGCCGCCCGGCTACGCGAGAGATGGACCTGTGGCGCGTTCCAGCGGACGGGGGAGCAGCAGAACAACTTACACATCTGAACACTGACGTTGCGTACCCGACCCCGATCAACGAGCAGACGGTTCTGTTCGTTGCCCACAACAAAGACGGGAATGGGCCATGGTTGTGGGCGTTCGATGGAAGAACCCGGACTTCACAACGCGTGAGTTCCGGTTTGGAGCAATACACCGCTCTGGCTGCGACGGCAGATGGCCGTCGTCTTGCGGCGAGTGTCGTGAACCCTCAAGTCAGCTTATGGAGCGTTCCGATCACCGGTCGCCCTGTCGAAGAACAGGCCGTCGAAGCCGTCCAACTCCCCACCATGCGCTCGCGGGCGCCCCGTTTCGGCGGCGGATCGTTGTTCTACCTATCGTCGCGCGACGGTGCTGACGGACTGTGGAGCTATCGCGATGGGAAAGCGATGGAGATCTGGAAGGGGTTCGAAGGTGCACTCGAGTCGCCTGCGGCGATATCGGCAGACGGGAAGAACGTTGCGTTTGCACTGACACGAGATGGGAAACAGCTGATGCACGTCATGACATCGGATGGAACACAGCTCCACCCCCTTTCGAGTGATGTTGATGTTCGGGGTACAGCTTCATGGTCTCCCGACAGCAAATGGATCGTCGTCGCCGGCAGCGACCGCAATGGACAGGGTGTATTCAAACTATCTGTTGACGGCGGTCCGCCAGTTCGGATTGCAACAGGACGGTTCTTGGACCCGGTGTGGTCACCCCAAGGGGACCTGATCGTGTATTGCGGAGCGCAGGTGTTCACGCTGGCACCGCTCCTAGCCGTACACCCGGATGGTACGCAGGCAAATCTGCCGGAGATCAAGGTGCAGCGCGAAGGAGAGCGTGTTCGTTTCCTGCCCGATGGCACGGGCCTGGTTTACATGCTCGGCGATACGATGGCCGAGCAGGATTTCTGGCTGCTCGACCTTAGAACGATGCACTCACAGCGCTTGACGAGGCTCAGCAGTTCCGCGGTCATGCGGACCTTTGACATCACCCCCGACGGCAGGCGGATTGTGTTCGACCGACTGATAGAAGATTCGGACATATTGCTCGTTGATCTCATGACGAATGAAGTTCGGCCCTAGTCGGCTGGAAACGACGCCACGGATCAATAACCTACCTCGTGTAAGCCCCCCACTACTGCTGCGGCAGCGAGGCAGTAGATTCCGAAGAGATACCAGCGCCCGCCCTCAAGCCACCGGCTAAGCCACCTCAACGCAAGAAGGCCGGCAAGAAATGCAAGCACTGCACCCGCTACGCTGGGGAACACGGCGGAAGCCAAGTTGGCGGTTCCACGAATGTGCTGTGCGTGGATGAGGCGCATCACTTCACGGAAGACAACCGGAGGGGTTAGAACAACCGCCAGAGCGAAGCTGAAAGTCTCCGCCCGCGACTTTGCCAGCCCCGCCAGCATTCCCGCAGAGATGGTTGCACCCGAACGGGAAAAACCACGAAAAGGCAGGCAGAGTCCCTGCACGGCCCCGATCAAACCAGCCTGTCGCGTATTCAGATCGTTGGTTTCGGTCAGACTTTTTTTGGGCTTCCGCTTTTCAAGAATGCCCGCGATCAATATCAGCACTCCGGCTACGGCGAGTGCTGGTGCAATGAGTTCGAGATGGCTGAAAAGCTCCTCGATCTCGGCGTGGGGCAGGCCTCGAAAAGCCGTCTTTTCGATGATCTTGATGATTGTTTCGCCGACAACCCCCGTCAGTACCGTCGCCAAGATGAGGAGCCCAGCAAACCTCTTGAAAGCAGCGGAACTCTGGAAGTATGTGCCGCGCCACAGGTGCCAGAAGTAGACGATTACGGCGAACATCGTACCCGTGTGGAGCATGACGAGAAGCAGAGTCATGGGTGGCGACGATGGATCGAGGCCCATGAGCTTCTCCGCCACGATCACGTGAGCAGAACTCGACACCGGCAGCAATTCGGCGAACCCTTGCAAGATTGCAAGGATGATGACATTCAGCAGTGACATGCGCCAATTGTAAATGGCATGTGTGTGGGGCTTAGAACCATCATCTCCGATCCAGAATTATCCAGAATCATAATTCTCAACTGCGGTGATCAGATTACGCTCATAACCGGAACCAAAGTACAGAACCGAACAGTTTCTTGGTCGGGACGGCTTGTTAGCGATTGTTTCATCGCGCGGGCCTGTGCGTCAGTTTACGAGCGGCGATACGGAGTTCGAGGAATTGGGTCGACTGTTTGGTTAGCCTGCGGGACCCGCGGCGGGAAGGTCGGAACTAGGCGCTAGAAACTGCCTCAGTCGTACGCCAGCGCCTCAATCGGATCTTTCCCCGCCGCCTTGAATGCCGGATACAGTGCGCCTGCGATTGCGCCTGCCACCGCAATGGCCATGGCACGGGCGACCCAATCTGCGCTGACCACCACCTGCACTAGAGGAAAGAAGTGGCGGATGCCCCAGCTGGCGGCGAAGCTAAAGCCGATACCGAGCACGATGCCGCCGACGGCCAGTAATCCAGTCTCCCGCAGGATCGCATTCACGATGTAGAACCTCGATGCACCCATCGCCTTCAGGATCCCGATCTCGCGCGTGCGCTCCATCACGGCCGCGTACATGGACTGGAAGATCACCAGAAATCCTATGATCACGCTGACGCTAATCACGACCCCAATGAAAGGCCGAAAGCCGGGCAGATGGCTGGGAGTCATCATGCTGAGATAATCGGCGGTCGACAGCACCGTATACTTGTCCATCCCCGGCTGCTGCTTGATTTCATTCACCACCTCGGCGGCATGCTCCGGATTATCCAGTTTCACGTAAAACACAGAGGCTTTATCCTTCGCGCCCATCATATCCTGTAGAGTGTCCATGGGGATGAATTTACGGGCCCCGCGACCGTTCTCCACAATTCCGGCCACGCGAAAGTCGTGGTTTAGAACCTCCATTGTATCGCCGACCTTCACGTGCTTCTGCCGGGCAACATAATCGTCCACCAGAATGTCATTCGGGCCCTGGAAGGGCCCGCCGTGCAGATATTGAAACGGTCCGCCCAGGGCTTCGAAGCTTTTCAGATCGATGCCATCGATCACTTCCAACCCGCCGCCGGTAGCGATCTGCCAGATTACGGGACTAACGACGTTCACGTGCGGCATGCGGCGCAAAACGTCCGCGACCTTCGCCGACACCGGGGCGCCACTAATGCCGTTAAGGAACGACGATCCTGGCGGTTCCACAATCACATCGAATCCAATGCCGGCGTTGCGGTACTTTTGATCGTTCATGATGCCGTAGCAGAGGCCGGCAATCAGCAGAATCAGCGCCACTTCGAGGCCGATGGCCCCGACGCTGATGAGCGACCGGATTGGCCGGTGTACGAGGTTGGCGACGATCATTTTATTCATCATGGGTAGCTAAGACAGCAATTGGCGTTAGCAATGAGCCGTTGCTCTTCTATCGACACGCCGGTCGCTCATGGCCAATTGCTAAGTACTGCTAACGCTTGCTCATGCTCGACGACGGCGGTGCCGCTGCGCTCGATTGCGGCTTGTCCATATGCACCACCTCCGCCCCCGGTGGCTGCTGCAGCGCAAACTGATCATCGCGCAGCGGCTTGTTGATTTCCATCTTCAGCATGTTCAGCGTGATGTAGTACTCCTCCTGCGGCCGGAAAATCTCGATGCGCGATGGAAAGCTGACGCCATCGTACTCCTTGTAGTCCGCATAGCGGGCGTCGGTCACCAGCTTGCCCTGATCGTCATAGATGTACTGGCGATGCGGTTGCAGGTCGGTGCGGCTGAACACGATCTTGCGCGACAGCACACCCTCGTTCTCGCCCTTCTTGCGAATAACGATCAGTTCGTAGTCCTCCTGCAGGACGCGATGCCCCTTGGCGTCATGCAGAATCTCTTCGCTATTCTCCAGCACAGGAATCTCGTGCTCGGAATCGATGTGCCGAATCAGGAGCGCGTCATAGATATCTTTAGGCCGAATACTCTCCATGGGCTGGTCGGCGTTAAAGGTCTGCGCTTCGTTGTTGCCAATCACAAACCGGTTCTTCGGCGGAATCCACAGCTTGAACTCCGAACCGTTGCTCACCATGTCGAAGGCCGTGGTTCGCACAATCGGCAGCAGCCCGATCATGTGCAGCATCGCCGGCTTCCGCGCCAGCACGTAGCCGCGAATCTCCTTGTAGTCGGTGACATGGCCCTTTTTCACGCCGCCTGCGGAAGTATCGATATCCACCGTCGCCTGCAGCGACTGGATCTTCTCCGCCTGCTGATTGATGCTGTCAATCAATCCTGCTTGGGTCGATTCCTTGAGTGGAGCCTTGGAGTAGGTTTCTTCCACCGGCCGTGTACGGAACAGACAGCCCGTAGTGGGCAGCACCACTAGAAGCAAACTTAAGACCCAAAAGGGCGAGCTACGTCTCATGAAGTCTCGGATAACCCCTAGAACATTTGAGTATACCCTGCCGGAAAGGTTGCACCAACCGCAAGAACCCGCACCGGTACTGCCTGGCTCGCGGCGGTTTCGCCGCGCCCTCCGCGGCTGTTCTTCGCGCCCTCCGCGATTTAAGACTGTGCGTTTGCCAACCCTAGCGGACAACCGAATCCAGGATCTTACTAAAGTCAGTTCCGCGCGCCTTCGATCATCATCTAAACTGTGGCCATCGTGCGGAAGATCTTCTGGCTCATCTTTATTGCGGCGCTCGCCTCCGCGGGCTGGTTCGCCTGGGCCCTGCTGACTCCGGTTGAACCTCCCGGGAAAACCTTCGTGTTGCTGCACCCGGGCTATTCCACTCGCCGCATCGCCGCCGAACTCAAGTCCGCCGGGGTCATTCGCAGCGAGAAGGCATTTATCCTCTGGCACGACTTGCACCGCCATCGTTCACTCAAAGCCGGAGAATATCTCTTCGAGAATCCGGCAAACAGTATCGACCTGCAGAATCGTCTTCGGCGTGGCGACGTCTACTTCCATACCGTCGTCGTTCCGGAAGGTTTCACCATGTTCGACATTGCTCGCGCCGTCGAGGCCGCCGGACTCGGCCCCGCGGACGATTTCCTGAAAATCGCGCAATCCGATACCGCGCTTATCGCCGACCTCGCGCCCAGCGCGCCTTCGCTTGAGGGCTACCTCTTCCCAGACACGTACGAATTCAGCCGCATGGAAACTATGCAGGACATCGCCGCCGCGATGGTCTGCCAGTTCCGTGTCGTGGCCCAACGGATCGGACTGACTGCGGCACCAGATGGCCACGCAGCGGAACACGCTTCGGACGAACCGGCTAACTCAGGACACCTATGCTCCGTCATCACGTCCCTCGAAGCTCGCGACTCAAACGCAGCGCCGACCGACCTTGAGCGTACCGTGATCATGGCGTCAATCATCGAGAAAGAAACGGCCGTCGCCGAAGAACGCCCGCTGGTCGCCAGCGTCTACTACAACCGCCTGGCGAAGAACATTGCACTCGACGCCGACCCCAGCATCATTTATGCCGAACTGTTGGCAGGGACCTATGCCGGCGCGCTGCACCACGATGACATGCGATTCGATTCCCCGTACAACACCTATCGGTACGCGGGACTTCCGCCCGGCCCCATCGGAAATCCCGGCAAAAGCGCGCTCGAAGCCGCCATGCATCCCGTGCAAAGCGACTACTTCTACTTTGTCGCCAACGCCGCCGGCCACCACCGCTTCGCCCGCACCATCGAGGAACATAATAAGAATGTGGCGGCCTACCGCCGCGCTATGCGGGGACAATGAGCCCTCTCATCAAGAACCGCCCGACCGCCCGGGGCAGCTGTTCCCACGCACGCTCTTCAGTGCCCGGACGGCGCCTATAATCACGGCGTGGGCTTTGAAGAGAGAAAGGTAGACCGTCCATCCGGGCGAGTTCTTGGGCTGGACGTGGGATCGAGAAGGATTGGGATCGCGGTGTCGGATCCTCTTGGCATTACCGCGCAAGGATTGGAGACTTTACAGAGGCGGAACAAGCGGCAGGATTTGGCGGCGCTGGAGCGGGTGATTCGCGACTACGCCGTCCGCGAGATCGTAGTAGGTCTGCCGCTGCGCATGAGTGGCGCCGAAGGGACGCAATCGGAAAAGATGCAAGGGTTCGCGGAGGATCTGCGCAAACGGTTCCGACTGCCGGTGCACCTGTGGGACGAACGGCTGACCTCGGCGGAAGCGAACCGGCTGCTGAGAGAGACAGACCTGTCGATCGAAAAACGGGCGAAAGCGGTAGACCGGATGGCGGCCGTGCTGATCCTGCAGGGGTGGATGGAGAGGCGGGTGGGTGGCTAGAGATTGGCGGCCTCAATCTCCGGGAACATTTGTGCGCGATCCCCCAGTCAGGTCGGGAACAGGCGCATGGGGTCCCTCGCCGGCTGTCCGACCGAGCGCTGCTCGATGCCAGAACGGGCCCGCATGACAACCCCGCCCGAGACATCCCTCGACCGGCAACTCATCCAAAAACAGTCACTTGCAACCTAACGCAGTCCCGTCTCGCCTCGCCCAAAGCCGCCAATCCCGCACCAATTCTTGCTTTTAGTCCCATTTTGGAATAGTATATTAATAGTAAAGACAACGTTCTCCCCCACTTGACCCTCGCCTGCCCAGGTGCTCTTTTATGAATGGTGTCGATCTGAATTTCCACATCGGCGACAAAGTCGTCTATCCCAACCACGGCGTGGGCGTCATCGAACAAATCAGCAGCCGTGCCATCGGAGCCACGGTGGAGAAGTTCTATCTCCTCAACATCAAGGCCAGCAGTCTCAAGGTCATGGTGCCCTGCCACAACGCGGGCAGCGTCGGCATTCGCCGCGTCATTCGTAACGGCGAGGTGCAGAAGATTCTCGACTTCCTCTCCATCGCCGAAAACCTCAGCACCGCCGACTGGAAGGACCGCTTCAAGGAAAACTCCGACCGCATGCGCACCGGCTCCCTATTCGAGGTCGCCGGAGTCCTCAAGAGCCTGATCGCCCTCCACCAGGCCAAGCCTCTTTCCTTCCGCGAAAAGAAGATGCTCGAACGCGCCCGCTACCTCCTCGTCAGCGAACTAGCCATGTCCCGCAACTGCGAAGAGACCAAGGTCGAGGAACTCCTGGCCCTCGCCCTCTCCAAATGCAAACTCCGCTTCCCCGAAGCCTCCGAATTCCAAGCCTGATTCAGTTTCAGTTCCCATTCCGGCACGCGCCAAAGAACAAATTTAGACCTATCTTGCCATTCCCCCTGCATACTTGCAAAGGCCCTCGGCCGGCCTCACTCCGGGTCGTCGTAATGTCGGCCTGGGGCTTGCCCACGACCGGCCGCTAAGGTTCGTTTGCGCCCCCGCCCCCTCTGTGCTACCGTCCCATTGATTCTGAGATAAGATTCCGAGATCAGGCCTTCGACATTCCCCAAGGAGACGCCCATGTTCGGCATCATCTTCCTCGTAATCCTCGTTGTCATCGCCGTCGTGCTCATCGGCATGTACAACGGCCTGGTGCAGTTGCGGGTGCGCTGCGACTCCGCCTGGTCTGACATTGACGTGCAGCTCAAGCGGCGGCATGACCTCATCCCCAACCTGGTGGAGACCGTCAAAGGCTACGCTGCGCATGAAAAAGGCACTTTCGAAAACATTGCCAAGTTGCGCTCCCAGGCCATGCAGGCCACCACGCCCGAGGGCAAGGCCATCGCCGAGAATCAGCTCACTGGAGCGTTGAAGAGCCTGTTCGCCGTGGCCGAAAATTATCCCGAGTTGAAGGCCTCGGAAGAATTCACCCAACTGCAGGCATCGCTGAGCCAGACCGAAGACTCCATCCAGAACTCGCGCCGCTACTACAACGCGGTAGTGCGCGACCTGAACACAAAGATCCAAGTGTTCCCGACGAACATTTTGGCCGGCATGTTCGGATTCCAGGCCCGCCAGTTCTTCCAAACCGCCGACGCCGACCGCGAGCCGGTAGCGGTAAAGTTCTGATCCCCATGACTGGCGCTACCCATGGAGCGATAAACAGGGGATTGACATCATCGGCCAATCCAAAACTCTGTCCTGCCGACCACCCAAAACTCTGTCATCCCGACCGGAGCATGGCGATTGGTTCCTCCAATCGCCATGCGGAGTGGAGGGACCTGCTGTTTCGGCGGCTAGCGGCGCCCCTGCTTCTCCTCGCAACCACCTTTGCCCTGGCCGTTCCTGCCGCCGCCAAATCCTGGCGCATCTCCAATTTTCGGGACACCATCACCGTCAACCCCGACGGCAGCGCTCTGGTCAACGAAACCATCACGCTCAACTTCGTAGGCGAGTGGCACGGCATTCACCGCACCATCCCCATCGAATATCCGGGAGCAAACGGCACCAACTACCAGCTCTTCGTCGACGTCACCAGCGTCACCGACGAAAACGGCGCCAAGCTCAAGTATGACTCTTCTACCTCCGGCTCGTACCGCGACCTGAAGATCTACATCCCCAACGCCGTCAATGCCACGCGCACCGTAGAGATCGCCTACCGCGTGCGCAACGGCACGCGCTTCTTCGACAGCTACGACGAATTTTATTGGAATGTGACCGGCAACGACTGGCCCGTTCCCATCGATCAGGCCACGGCCAGCGTGCACTTTCCCGCCTCAGCCAGCGAATCCCTGCGTGCGCAAGCCTTCACCGGCGTCTACGGCTCGACCGAGCGTGACGCAACCTCGAAGGTCGAAGGCGCGAACGTTGAGTTCGAAACCACGAATCCTCTGCCCATGCGCGGCGGCCTCACCGTCGATGTCTACATCCCCAAAGGCATCCTCAAAGAGCCGGGACGGCTCATCAAACTACTCTGGTTCATCGGAAGCAACCCCGCCGTTTTCCTGCCGCTGGTCACGCTAGCCGTCATGTTCGTTCTGTGGCTGTACAAAGGCCGCGATCCCGACCCCGGCATGTCCGTCGCGCCCATGTATGATCCACCGCCGGGAATCTCTCCCGCGGAAGCCGGCACTCTGCTCGACGACCGGATACATCCGCGCGACATCACGTCGACCATTGTCGATCTGGCGGTTCGCGGCTTCATCAAAATCGAAGAGACCGACGAGAGCGGCCTTCTATTCCATCACAAGGACTACGTCTTCCACCTGCTCCAGAAGCGCCAGGACTGGCGCGGTCTCGCTCCGCACGAACAGGTCATGCTCGAAAACATCTTCGCGGGAGACGCCGCCGAAACGCGCCTCTCCAGCCTGAAGAACCGCTTCTACACCGCCGTGCCCGTGGTGCGCACCGACATTATGTCGGCCCTCAAGCAGAAGGGCATTTACGCGCTCGATCCCGAGTCCGCCAACGGCTACAGCGCCGGGGCAGCCGTCTCGATCCTCATCCCGTTCGCCATCCTCCAGTTCCTGGGATGGGTCGACTTTCTCGGTTCAGTCCCCTTGTTCATCGCCTGCCTTGCGATCGCTGCCGTGATCTGGTGGCTCTTTGCCCGGGTCATGACAGCGAAGACTCTCAAGGGATCTCGCATTCACACAGCAGTCCTAGGATTTCAGGAATTCATGAACCGCGTAGACGCCGAGCGCCTAAAGACAATGCCGACCAACATCTTCGAGAAATTTCTTCCGTATGCCATGGCCCTCGGGGTCGAGCATCACTGGGCGCAAGCCTTCGCCGGAATAGTGAAAGATCCTCCAACCTGGTACGCGGGACCCGGCTACGGCTACGGGATGGGCTTCAATCCCATTTTATTCTCGTCGTCTATGCATGGCATGGCGACGGATATGCACCAGGTGTTCGTATCCGCGCCGCGGGCCAGTTCCACGGGATCGGGATGGGGAGGCGGTGGCGGCTTCGGCGGTGGCGGAGGTTTTTCCGGCGGCGGCTTCGGCGGCGGCGGCGGCGGCGCGTTCTAGCGCTCTGTCGGCGGGAAGTCTGGTGCGCCCGGAGAGACTCGAACTCCCAACCCTCTGCTCCGAAGGCAGATGCTCTATCCAGTTGAGCTACGGGCGCCCGGAGACATTCTACGGCAAATTGGCTCCGCGTGAAGACCCCGGAGGGCGGCGGATGTAAAGCTAGGATCGTTCAGTTGTTCCGTTCGATGTCTTCCGGCTGTGAGCCTTCGCGGCACGCTTCACACATCCCCACCCTTGCCAAGGACGCAAGGGCGGGGCACCCTCAGCTGCGGTGCTCCCGCTTGCCGCCGTTCTTCTACTCCATCTCAAAACTCAGGTAGGTGAGGCCATCCGAGCGTTCGACTTGCATTACTACGGGATCGCCGGTCTTCAGGCTTAACACGGCGGCGCGCAGCGTTGCCATGTCGGTGATGGAAGTGGTGTTGAGGGCGTGGATGAGGTCGCCGGCTTGCAGGCCGGTATCGGGCAGAATTAGGTCGGCGGCGCGGCCGAGCACCACTACACCGGAAGGAATGCGCGGCGTTCCTATCTGACTGCGCAGCTCGTTGGTTAAATCGATGGCGAGGATGCCCAGGCGCGGGACCAAATTCTGTTCAGGGTCGGCAGCATCGAGGAGTTGATCCATGTGGTCGCGATGCTCGATGGCGGGAATGTAAAGAGTTTTTTTCTGGTCGCCGCGCAGGACTTCGAGCTGCAGAACCTGGTCGAGGCGGTGAAGATACAGGGCGGAAGAAAGCTGGGGAAGGGTTTCGATGCGGCGGTCGTCGGCTCTAAGAACGATGTCCTGAATCTGCAGGCCGGCGGCGGCGGCGGGGCCGTCAGGCTTAACGTCGGCGATGATGACTCCCCAGTGCTGCGAGAGTTGGAGTCCGTCGGCCAGCGTGGGCGTGATTTCCTGGGCCACGGCGCCGATCTCGACGCGATGCACGTGGCCATACTTGCGCAGGCTCTGGTAGACGAAATCCACGATCCGCGCGGGGATGGCGAAGCCCAGGCCTTCACTGCCACCACCTTGGGAAAGAATGAACGTGTTGAGGCCGAGGACCGATCCATTCATATCGACGAGTGGTCCGCCGCTGTTGCCGGGATTAATGGGAGCATCGGTCTGGATGTAGGTGAGCGGCTTGTCGGGATCGGCCTGGCGAGCCACGGCACTGACCACTCCCATGGTGACGGAGTTTTGCAAGCCCTCGGGACTGCCGATGGCGAAAACGAGCTGACCTACGCGGGGACGCTGTTGCGTGGCCAGGGCGAGCGTGGGCAAGTCCTTTTCCTCGATCTTGAGCAGGGCGAGATCGGTCTCTTTATGCGTGCCGACCAGGCGGGCCTCGAAGATGCGGCGTTTCCCGGCCGCGATGGAGCGGCCATTGTCGCTGGGCAAGGGCAGGGCTACACGGATGCGCTGCGCGCCTTCGACGACATGGGCGTTGGTCATGATGTAGCCGTTGGGATCGATGATGACTCCGGAGCCGACGGCGTGCTGGCGCACGATGAGAGCGGTCACCGAGCGGTTCTCTTCGTGCAGCGGGCCGTAGCCGGTGACGAGAATCTGAACTACCGCGGGAGATACTTTAGCGGCGAGACCTTCGAGGGCATTGTTGATCTGCATGAGAGCTGCGCCTGCGACGGCGGATTCGTCGGGCTTCGGCTGTGGCTTTTCTTGCGCAGACTTGTCTCCGGCGATTTTGGTGGCGGGGGTTGGGTCGGTGGGTTTCGGCGCCGGCGGCTGCTGGGCCAGCAGGACTGTGGTCGAGACCAGAACTAGGGCGGCCATCTGGCAGATGAGATGCTGCGGCCAATGCTGTGCGCGCGCACGGGAGAAGAATGAAGGGGGCATGGGTTAGCTCTCCTGAGAGGAAAAAAGCATACATCAACGGTACCATGCGGGGTTCGGTTGCGGTTTTAAGCTGGGGCGAGAGAGACGGCGGTAGGAGGTCGGGGACGGCAGGAGAGAAAAGCCCCCGCCCTTCAAAATTTAACATTCTTTAAATCTTCCATCCCCAAACTCCGACGATCGTCTGGCATCTCATTCCGACAAATCTGACATCTTCTTCCGGGAGATCAAACCATGACTGTGAATCGCAGAGACTTTTTGCGCGGAGTCGCAGGAACATCGGGCGCCGTGGTCGCAGGATCGCTACTGGGTAAACACATTTTGGCCGATTCGTCGCCCTTGCCGAACCCGGCTGAATCGGGCATCGAGCATATCGTTGTGGTGATGATGGAAAACCGCAGCTTCGACCACATCCTGGGGTGGTTACCGGGCGCAGACGGCCGTCAAGCCGGACTGAAATACCCGGACCCCAGTGGGGTGCTGCAAAGTACGTATCGCCTGGATACTTACATAGGATGCGGGCATCCCGATCCGGATCACTCCTATCAAGGGGGCCGCGATGAATACAACGATGGCAAGATGAATGGATGGCTGCAAACCACCACCAATGACATCTTTTGCATTGGATATTACGCGGAGGCGGACCTGCCATTCTTCAGCGCGTTTGCGCGGAACTACACCACGCTCGACCAGTATTTTCCTTCCATTCTCAGTTCCACCTTTCCGAATCGCGTGTTTTTTCACGCGGCGCAGACTGACCGGCTGGACAATTCGCTCACGATTTCAACCTTGCCGACCATCTGGGATGCGCTGGCCGAGGCGGGAGTGGGCAACAAATACTATTACTCCAATGTGCCTTTTCTCGCGCTGTGGGGAGAAAAATATATTCCGGATCTCGGCGCTGTATCCGCAATTTTTTTTGGTGGATGCCGCTGCCGGGGGGTTTCCTGCGGTTTCTGTCCTGGATCCGCGTTACACGCTGATTGATGATGGCGAAGGCAATGACGATCATCCCCATGCCGGCCTCCGCGCCGGCGAGGCTTTTCTCGGTCAGGTCTTCCAAGCCGTGAGCTCTGGGCCGGGATGGGCCAACACTGTGCTGGTCGTCACCCGCGATGAGTGGGGAGGATTTTTCGAGCACGTCGTGCCTCCGCGTGCCATCGCGCCCAACAACGTCGACCCGGATCTGGTGAATGGCAAGGCGCTATTGGGAATGCGCGTGCCGGTGATCGTGGCTTCGCCGTTTAGCCGGGGAAATCCCGCAACTCCAGTGATCAATTCACTGCTCTACGATCACACTTCGATCCTGAAGTTCATCGAATGGCGATGGGGATTGAAACCGCTGACCACGCGGGATGCCGCCATGAACAACCTGGCGCTGGCGCTGAACTTCACCAGTCCGGACACGTCCGTGCCAGTGCTGCCGGTGATTCCAGAACCCGTACCCACTCCCTGCGGACAAGGCGGAATTTTGGATGGATCGAGCCTCGGCGAAACCGACAGTTATCTATTGCTGCACTCGCCATTGATCGCAGGATGGCCACTGCCGGCAGGGTTACCGTAACTGAATAGGCCTGGCCGGACGGGCATGCGGCCTCAAGCTAGCGCCGGCCGTTGGCTCGTCCTCGTGTTCGCCCTGGATTAAGATTAAGGCTGGCCTGGTCGCGGCGGCGCAACCCGCGCCCGTGCTATGGCCGGAACAGCAGATGCTTTCGGCGCGCCTCGCTTGCTCAGGGCGGGCTCTCCGCTTCGCTGGCTTTCGCTCCGCTTCGGTCGGGATGACAATCCGAGTCGAAGGCAAATGCAGGACCGACTTCAAAAAGCTAAGGTGAAAACCGTCGGACAGGAGTGCCCGACCCACACGAGCAGATGGGCTGCAAACAAAAGCAGGTCCCTCCACTGCGCTGGCTTGCGCTCCCGCTCCGGTCAGCTTGACAGAGTTTCGCTGGAGTTCTGATTCAGTCTGCTCAGGGGGGAACCTAGGTTTACCCTTAACTAATTCGGTATCAGGCTTTTATCCCGGTTGCATCCATGATATAACCTGCCCTGAGCAACAAAAAGCGGGTGATCCGCCTGCCGGGGGCGTATTCTGGTGGTATTGGCTCCGTTTGCCGAGAGTGAGAGTCAGAACGAGAGTCAACGATCAACAGTGGTTAGGAACAAGCACGAACTAGGAGGCACAGTGTCCGAAGCACGGACCGGAAAAAGATTTCCGCTGGAATTGCCGATCAAGATTCACGAAGAGAATGCCAGCGGCGGCACCAAGGGGCTTACGGGGAACCTGAGCGCGGCGGGAGTTTACATTCGCGCCGACGCGTCGCTGGGGGTTGGGTCGGCGGTGGAGTTTGAGATCACGCTTCCGCCCGACGTTACCGGGGGGACGGAGAGCGTCACCATTCAGTGCAAAGGGCGCGTAGTGCGCACGGACCCCAGTGGGACCAGCCCGGACGGCAAGGGTGTGGCCTGCGTGATCGACTCCTACGAGTTTGTGAGGAAGTCGTAGATTTGGAGTGGCAGAGTTTGAATAAAGATGCGAGCCCAAGGCGCGATTCTTGTCTCGCAAAGAACCCGACCCTTCGGCGCTGCGCTGGCTCAGGGCAGGCTAGTTGGCGCGGCTGGCCCAGATTCCCTCGGCAAGCTCGGGGACAGGCTCTTCACTGCGCAAAGAACGCTTGTTCAGGATGACAATGGAAGTTTTGGAGTGCAGACAACATGCTCAAACTGATACTGGCCGATAATCAGGCAATCTTCCGCGCCGGCATCGCCAAAGTGCTGGCGGTGGAAGACGAGATGCGCATCGTGGCACAGGCACAGACGCAAGAGCAGATGTTCATGGCTCTGGACAAATTCCGCGCCGCGGTGCTGATCGTGGCGGCGGGCTTTCACAACGATTTCGCCGCGATCGTACAGTCGGCCAACCGCTCCAAGACCCGCGTGGTGGTGCTGGCCGATACGGGCGAAAGCGCGCAGCGGCATATGGCGAACGGGGCGCATGGCGTGGTCTACCGCAATGTGACCAGCGCGGCCCTGGTGGACTGCGTGCGCAAGGTGGCGCGCGGGGAAACCTGGGTGCAGGACGTTGCGGTGCCGAGCGAACTCACCGAGAACGATATGGTCGGACTGCGGGTGCGGGACCGTCTGACGGCGAAAGAGCTGCGCATCGTGGCGCTGATCGTGCAGGGCTACAAGAATAAAGAAATTGCCACGCAGCTCGGGACAACGGAGCAGGTCATCAAGAATTACCTGAGAAACGTGTATGACAAGATTGGAGTATCCGACCGGCTGGAGCTGGCATTGTTCACCATCCACCACCGGATCTTGAATGAAGCAGCCGCGGCGACTACGGCGGGGCCGGCGCCACAGGCTCCGGCGGGCATGATGCCGTAGGGATCTCTTGACGGATCAGATCAAAGGCCACCCCTTAGGGTGGCCTTTCATTTCGTCTGAACTCAGCTGGCGCGCACAATCAGCCGAGTTTCTCAGCCACGGATTTCGCCTGGGTGAAAAGATACAGGTAGTCCGGGCCGCCGGATTTGGAGTCGGTGCCGGACATGTTGAAGCCGCCGAAGGGATGCGCGCCAACCATCGCACCCGTACACTTGCGGTTGATGTAAAGGTTTCCGACTTGGAAGTCGCGCTTGGCGCGGTCGATCTTGTCGCGCGATTTGGTGTAGATGGCGCCGGTGAGGCCGAACTCGGTGTCGTTGGCGATTTCGAGGGCGTGGTCGAAACCGCGAGCCTTGACCACCACCAGCACCGGGCCGAAGATTTCTTCCTGCTCGAGTTTCGATTTGGCGGGAATATCGGCAATCACGGTGGGGCGGATGAAATAGCCTTCGCCGGCTTCGGTGGCCCGCTCGCCGCCGGTGAGGAGGCGTCCATCTTTCTTGCCTTGCTCGATGTATTCGAGGATCGTCTTCATCGAGCTATCGTTGATCACAGCGCCCATGTTGCTGTTTTCGGCGGGATCACCGACGGTAATTTTTTCGACGCGGGCTTTGAGTTGTTCGAGGAACTTGTCATAAACGCGTTCATCGACGATGGCGCGGGAGCAAGCCGAGCACTTCTGGCCCTGGAAGCCGAATGCGGACTGCGTGACGCCTTCGACGGCGGAATCGATGTCGGCGTCGGCGTCGACGATGATGGCGTCTTTGCCGCCCATTTCTAAGATCGTGCGCTTGATCCAGAGCTGGCCGGGAGCCTGCGTGGCGGCGACCTTGTTGATGTGCAATCCGACCTCGCGGGAGCCGGTGAAAGCTACGTAACGGGTCTTCGGATGTGCGACGACGGCGTCGCCGAAGCTGGCGCCGGCGCCGGGGCAGAAGTTCACTACGCCTTCGGGCATGCCGGCTTCTTCGAGCAGTTCCATGAACTTGGCGGCGATGGTGGGGGAATCGCTCGAAGGCTTCAGGATTACCGTGTTGCCGCCCACGATGGAGGCCAGAGTCATGCCGGCCATAATGGCACAGGGGAAGTTCCAGGGAGGGATGACTGCACCCACGCCGAGCGGAATGTAGGTGAGCGAATCGCGCTCGCCGGGCAACTGCACCGGGGTCTCGGTTTTGGCCAGGCGCAGGGCTTCGCGGGCATAAAACTCGCAGAAGTCGATGGTCTCGGAGATGTCGGCGTCGGCTTCGGCCCAGTTCTTGCTGACTTCGAAGACCAGCCAGGCCATGTAATCCATTTTGCGCTGGCGCAGCAGGTCGGCTACGCGGAACAGCAGGCTGGCGCGCTCTTCGACGTGAGTACGGCTCCAGGGAGCGAAGGCTTTCAGCGCAGCGTCCATCGCCGGTTCCACGTGCTCTTTGCCCGCTTTCTGATGGATTCCGACTACTTGCGATGGCTTCGACGGATTCAGTGACTTGACCTTGTCCCGCGTCTTGACGCGCTGGCCCCCGATGATGAGGTCATACTCGCCTCCGAGCTGGCCGCGAACTCTTTCGATGGCGGCGCGCATCTTGCGGGCGTTGTCTTCGTGGCGGAAGTCGTAAAAGGGCTCGTTGATGAATGGGCCTTGATGGGTGGTTGCGCGTGGCTGGACGGGGGCTTCGGCGATTGCCATGGGAGTAATCCTTTCAACCTTGGAGCTTAGACAGTAGGATGTGCCCAATTATTTTACACCTTGGGCAGAGGGCCGACGGGTAGAATGGGGGCGAGTCATGGGCAAGCCCGTAGTTTTGGCTGTTACCAAGCTCGTGTGCGGGCTGGCAGGGGTGGTTTTCTTGTTTTGTCCATTAAGGACAGGCACCCAAATTCTGATAAATGTCGGCGGGCTAATTATCGCTTCTGATTTGCGGTGTCGTAATTTACAACCTGGATGAGAGCGATGACAGTCGCAAATCGGGTGATTGGCCCCAAGACCCCGCTAAGTCGGCACTCTATCGCGATCCGCACGCCAAGGAGCACCACCGACCGGAGTCCTCAGGATCGGCACCATAAGGTCGAAACCCCCACCCTAACGTCGCCCAGGGTGCGACGTTAAGGATGGGACACCCGCTCGGGTGATAGACTCGACCGTTTTCATCGTAGAGTCCCGAGGTCATCATATATATGCAGATTCAAAAAGTGGGGGTTATCGGGGCAGGCACGATGGGCAATGGCATTGCGCACGTGTTCGCGCGCCGCGGATGCTCCGTGGTTTTGTGCGATGTGGAGCAGCGCTTTCTGAATCGCGGGCTCGAGACCATAATCAAGAACCTCGACCGCGAAGTGGCGAGGAACAAGATTTCTGCCGACGAGAAAGCATCGGCCCTGCGGCGAATCGATCCAGTGACGGAGCGCGCCAAACTTGCCGACTGCGACTTCATCGTGGAAGCGGCTACGGAGAAGTTCGAGATTAAGGCGGAGATTTTTCGCGATCTTGACCGGCTGGCGCGGCCTGAGGTCATCCTTGCCTCGAATACTTCGTCGATCTCGATTACCAGGCTTGCCGCGCTCACTCAGCGGCCGGACCGAGTGATTGGGATGCATTTTTTTAATCCGGTGCCGGTGATGAAGCTGGTGGAGGTGATTCGCGGGCTGGCTACCTCGGCGGAAACTTTCGCCGTGGTGCGCGACCTGGCGGTGAAGCTTGACAAGACGCCGGTTGAGGTCAACGACGCGCCGGGATTTGTCTCGAACCGCGTGCTGATGCCTTTGCTGAATGAAGCCATGTATGCCGTGATGGAAGGCGTGGCCACGCCTGAGGCGGTTGATGAGGTATTCAAGCTGGGCATGGCGCATCCCATGGGACCGTTGACCCTGGCTGATTTCATCGGGCTCGACGTTTGCCTCGACATCATGCGCGTGATGCAGGAGGGGTTGGGCGATCCCAAGTACCGGCCTTGTCCGCTGCTGATTAAGATGGTAGATGCGGGGTGGCTGGGGAGGAAGAGCGGGCGGGGGTTTTATAAGTATTGAGGATTTCTAGTACCGAGTGCCGAGTGAAAGCCGCCAATCATGACATCTGGATTGGATTCGCCGCGGGGCTCAAGGGATTTCCCATTCTATCTCCTTGCCGCTGTTGCAGGCATGGGCACGGGGTGGGTGGACGTCCGAATCAATGACCTGCTTTTTACGGCGCTGCTGGTGCTGATGGCTTCGATGCTGCTGGGGCTGCTGCGGCCGCGTTGGCCCTGGCGGTGGGTGGTGGTGATGGGAATGTTCGTCCCGCTGAGCGAACTGGCGGCCTACCTGATCTCGACCGTGAAGCCCACGCGGGCGCAGGTGTATGGATCATTTCTGGCATCGCTGCCGGGGATTGCGGGCGCTTACGGCGGATCGCTCATGCGCGGCGTTTTGGATAATCTGCGGCAGGGGAAGTAGGGCAGTCGCCAGTCGCCAGTTTTACCGTTCTCGCCCGCCCGCTTGCATATGGCTTCCGTGCTTCAAAGAGCTGGCAGACTATAATTCTCCCGCTATGTCTTTCGCTTCGTTTCCTCATGCTGCTGTCGCTGGTCTGCTGGATCGGCGGGCTGATCTTTTTTGCTTTCGTGCTGGCGCCCACGGCGTTCTCTGTTCTGCCCACGACCCATCTTGCGGGCAATGTGGTGGGACGCGCTTTGGGTAAATTGCACTGGATTGGATTTGTCTCCGGAATCGTCTTTCTGGCGAGTTCCCTACTGGACAGCCGCCTCACCCATGGCAAGGCGCATGTCTTCGCGGCGCGTCACGTGTTGCTCTGTGCGATGCTCGCGCTCACCTTGATCTCGCAGTTTGGCATCATTCCGCGCATGGACGTTTTGCGTGCGTCGTTGGGCGAGGTGGCCTCGGCGCCGATCGACAATCCTGAGCGTATCCACTTCGATGCGCTGCATGTTTGGTCGACGCGGGTGGAAGCAGCAGTGCTGCTGCTGGGATTGGTGGCGGTGTATCTGACGGCGCGCAGCTTTTAACTTCTGGCTTGGTTCCTGGCTAAGCCTTTCCTGCATTCCGCTTGGGCGTTTGTGCGCTGATCGTTTATCCTGAAATGTTGTGCCCTGGACGCTGCAGCGCACAGTGCGCATCCACTCTGAGTTGGCTTCGCCGGCGCGTCAGCTAGAAGCCAGGAGCTAGAAGCTAGAACTTTCCTATGAAAACCGGCATTATTGGCCTGCCTCAGGTGGGCAAAACATCGCTGTTTCGGATTCTGACCAAGGCCCATCTTTCGGATCAGGCGCGAGCCAATCCGCGCGAGGCGCACATCGGAGTGGCCAAAGTTCCGGACGACCGGCTGGACCGCCTGGCCGCGCTGTACAACCCGAAGAAACTCACGCACACCTCGGTGGAGTACGTCGACGTTGGCGCCATCGGCCAGGAAGCGCTGAAAGACAGCGCCTACGCCGCGCATCTGCGCAACGTGGATGCGCTTGCCCATGTGGTACGCGTATTTGACGATCCGGCGATTCCGCTGGTCGGCGAAATCGATCCGCTGCGCGATATCAAGAATGTGGAATTCGATCTGTTGGTCAGCGATCTTGGACAAATCGAAAAACGGCTGGAGCGGCTGGAAAAAGATCTCAAGAAAATGAAAACGCCGGAACTCGAAAAGGAATTCGAGCTGCTCAAGCGCGCGAAACTACAGGTGGAATCCGACAAGCCCTTGCGCGAAATGGAAATGACTCCCGAGGACAAGAAGCGCATCAAGGGTTTCATGTTCCTGAGCGAGAAACCAATTTTCTACGTGCTGAACATTGGCGAGTCGAGCGAACTGGGCCGAGAGCTGGAAGAAGCGGTGAGGAAGTACAAGCTCGGGGAAATTGCGGCGCGGCCGAATGCCGCAGCTACGGCGATCTGCGGCAAGGTCGAAGCCGAACTTGCCGAGATGAGCGATGCGGACGCGGCCGAATTCTTGTCGAGCTATGGCCTTACAGAGAGCGGGCTGGTGCGGCTGATTCGGACCACTTACAAACTGCTGGGTCTGATTTCATTCTTCACGGCCGGCGAGGATGAGTGCCGTGCCTGGCAGGTTCCCGCCCATTCGCGCGCACAAGAAGCGGCTGGGGCGATTCACTCCGATCTGGAAAAACATTTCATCCGGGCTGAAACCATCCGCTGGGATCAGTTGCTCGAAGCTGGGTCAGAGGCCAACGCCCGCGCCAAAGGAACCCTCAGGCTCGAAGGGAAAGACTACATCGTCGAGGACGGCGATGTAATGCATATAAGACACTCGGGATAAATTCACCGCAGAGACCCAGAGAAAATCAAGAATTGGCCCTCTCTGTGTCCCTGTGCCTCGGTGGTGAATTCTCTCTGATATCATCCTCGCCAACGGCCCATGAGCGCGATCTTCATCAGCATTCTGCTCGGCCTCACTGCTGCGGCCGCTAACGTCTTTGGCGGGGCGATTATTGTGCAGCGCAGTTGGGAGCGGCGGTATCTCCGCTACTTCGTCGCGCTGGGCGCCGGATTCATGCTGGCCACGGCTCTGGTCGAGATGGTCCCGGAAAGCCTGGAACTGCGGGGCAGGAACGCGGCTTTTCTGATCCTGCTCGGCTACCTCATCATCCATTTTTTCGAGCACACGGTGACCCCGCACTTCCACTTTGGCGAGGAGACCCACAGAGATGAATTTATGCACTCGCACAAGGGATACTCGGTGTTGCTCGGCCTGATCATCCATACGTTTTTTGACGGCATCGCCATTGCGTCTGGGTTTCTGGTTTCAAATGCTCTGGGTTGGATCATTTTCTTCGCCGTCTTCCTGCACAAGATCCCCGAAGGCTTCACGGTGAGTTCGGTAATGCTGGCCAGCGGACGCAGCCGGGGCACGGCGTGGGGCGCGTCGGTCATCTTAGGCGGGGCCACGCTGGCCGGGGTGCTGACCATGGCCATCTTCCGCCAACACGTAGACGCGGGTTTGCCGCTGGCCGCAGGGGTCACGATCTACGTGGCGGCTTCGGATTTGGTCCCGGAGGTAAACCAAGAACCGGGAGCCAGGATGGCTCTGCTGGTCTTCGTTGGTGCGGGAGTTGTATTTCTGCTTGACGCTTTGTTCCACGTGCACTGAGGGCAGTTCTCAGTTCTCGGAGACAGACTGAACTCAGGCTGATGGTGCAGTCCAGCCTTGCGTTCAATTCTGCGGTCAGTCCACCGTGTGCTTGGCGGTGTAACCGTCGCGGGCAACGACTTCAATCTTCTGATCTTTGCCCTTCTGGTCTTTCACCTTCAATGGGGCGCCGTCGGGCGCTAGCACCTCAACCTTTAACTTGCGGTAGGTGCCATCCAGCTTGGTGTTGCTGGGATGATACGACAGCGAATACTGGTTGCGGATGTCGCTGCCAATATCCTGGAAGTCCTCTCCATACTCTGCCTGAAAACGCGGGAAGTAGGCGCGACCCCCGGTCATAGCAGCGAAAGTTCTCATTTCGTTGTCGGCCTGCAAGTAGTTCATTTCGTCCACGGGGATGCCCATGCCACGGCGCGGCGCGGGGTTCATGATCCGGGCGATCTGTCCCACGCTGATCGGGAAGATGGTCACATCTTTCGTGTCCTTGATCTTCTTGGTGATCTTATCCAGCGTCAGTTTGCTGAAGGTATCGACTCCGGTGGTGACCAGAATAATGTACTTCTTGCCTTCCACCCGGTCCAGGCGATCCAGGGTGTCATACAAGGCGTCGAACAGATTGGTCTCAGCGAATCCGGGAATCCGCAACTGGTTCAGCGCTCCATAGACGGCTTGCTTGTCCTGTGTGAAATCCACCAGAATGTGCGGCTGCATGTCGTAATAGCTGACCGCGATCCAGTCGTCTTTCGTGAGCGTGTGGGCAAAGGCATAGGAGGCCTGCAGCGCATCGATCATGAACCTGTAGTTGGTGGAAGCGAATTCCACCAGCAGCACCGCGGTGATGGGCGCTTTCGACAGGTTGAAGTTGGTGATCTGCTGCGGGGATCCGTCTTCAAACAAGCCGGAAGTTCTCCTTTTTCAGGCCCGGAACAAACTGGCCGGTCTTGGTGGTGACCATCACGTCCACGTTCACCAGGGGCACGTTGACCTTGATGGAATAGTCGGGCATGCCCTCGACCTTCTTAGGCGTAGGGGGTGGCGGAGGCGGCGGAGGAGCTTCTTCGGGATTCTTCTTAGGGATGGAGTAGGGACCGACATTGCCGGTGGGCCCACCCGCATCGGTCGGAACGTCCTGCTTGGGCTTGCCGTTATCTTGCGTGCTGTTTTGCGTGTTGTCTTGCGGCGGGGCTTGCGACTGGTCCTGGGCTAGGACTGGAGTGACGCCGGAGATCAGCAGCGAAACCGCCCACGCCAGCATCAACCTGGTGTAATTCCTGGAACGTAGCAACCGGTTCATGACCATCCATTTGGCGAACATATAGACCCCTGCTGGAGGAAGTGGAGATAAGACTCTATCGAGCCAAAATCCCCTGTGCTAGTATAGACGCTGGGATTCGCGATTGGGATGTTTTGCCCGGCTCCCAGTATTCCCCCTCCTGGCAACGACTTACAATCTGGCGGAGTCTAATCAAATAAACTAGGATCGGTGGGGTCTTTCGGGCGTTGTACATGAAAAAACTGGCTCTCGCATTCTTCATCACTGTCGCTTGCCTGGCTTTTCGTCCTTTTACGTCTGGGCAAACGGCCGCTTCCGCGCAAACCGCGCAAAACCCTCAAACCATTGCCGTTAGCCAGATTCACGCTGGCATGCGCGGGGTCGCCTACACGGTGTTTCAGGGCGTGAAGCCCGAGGCCATGGAAGTGGAAGTGCTGGGCGTGCTGCACAACGTGAATGGACCGAAGGGCGACATTATTCTGGTGCGGCTGCACGGGCAGAAGGTCGAGTACACGGGCGTAGTCGCAGGAATGAGCGGCAGCCCGGTTTATTTCGACGGAAAACTGGCCGGAGCGCTGGCGTTTCGCATTGGGGAATTCTCCAAAGAGCCTATCGCCGGAGTTACGCCCATCGCCGATATGCTGGAAATCAGCGCGCTCGACCGCTCACCTGCGGAAGAGACCTCCGCCGTCAAGCCCTGGGTGAACGCAGCCGCAGGCAAGACTGCGGCGCCCGGCGAAGCCGGCCACGCTTCCGGCAGCAGGTCAGGATTTTGCTAATTACCTCAAGCCCATCGAGACTCCGCTGGTCTTCAACGGATTCTCCGAACAAGCGATTCATCTTTTCGCGGGGCAGTTTGCCTCCGCGGCATCGTCCCCGTTATGGGTGCGGGTTCGGTGAGCGACGACAAACAGCCGGAGCCGCTCGAAGCCGGCTCCGCGATCAGCGCCATCCTGGTCCGCGGCGACATGGATATCGAGGCCACCTGCACCGTGACCTACGTGGATGCGCAGCGGCTGCTGGCTTGCGGACATCCGCTGCTGCAGTTCGGCTCCGTCGACCTGCCCATGAATAAGGCCGAGGTATTAGCTACGCTGCCCTCGCCGCTGAACGCTTTCAAGATCGTCAACACCACCGAGTCCGTGGGAACCTTCGTCCAGGATCGCCACACCGGCATTCTCGGCGTCTTCGACCGGCAGCCGGAAATGATTCCGGTTACGCTCACCATCCACAGCGGGGCTGGCGTCGAAGCAGTTCCATTACGAAGTACTGAACAATCCGAAGCTGACGCCGGTGGCGCTGATGGTGACGGTGTTCAACGCGCTGCACGGCGTCAACGAGTTCGGCGAAGAGATTACCTACCGGCTCACGGGAAGCATCGGGGTGAAGGGATTTCCCGAGGTCACGATGCGCAACATGTTCGCTCCGGCGGAGAGCGCCCAGCCAGCGGCGATGCAGGCCGCGCTTTCACTGGGCGAGCGCTTTGGACGCATTTATGACAATCCCTACAACGCTCCGGCCATCGAGGGAGTGAAGCTGGATTTCGATCTGGTCCGCGAGCGCCGCTGGGCCCGCCTGGAGAGCGCCCGCACCGACGTTACGGAAGCTCGCCCCGGCGAAGACATTACCGTCGAAACCGTGCTCGCTCCTTACCGCGGCGAGCGCATCGTGCAGCAGATTCCGGTAAAGATTCCCACTTCGGCGAGTAAGGGAACCTTGCGCATTCTGGTGAGCGACGGCGATACTCTCGACCGTGTCGGACACGTCAATCCCGCCTTCGGCCGCAAACTCGATCTCGCCTCCACTATCGCGCTGCTCAACAAAGAGCACTCCAACAATCGCGCTCTACGTCTCGCTGCTCGAGGCCGACCCCGAAGCCCGCGTCGCCGATAAAGTGATGCCCACCCTGCCGATCTCGATCATGAATGTGATGGATGGCATGCGCGGCAACCAGGAGATGGTGGTCTCCGGCGAATCCAGCGTAGATGAAACGGCAACGGCTCCGCTGGATTACGTGGTGTCGGGAGCGCAGTTGCTGACGATTACGGTGAAGTAAAGCGTGGCGCGGGCACTTCCGCGAAATCGAACCACCAGCCAACCGTAGTGGCAAGTTTCAAAACTCACCCGGAAAAACAAGCCCGGGGTTCAACCTTGCGAATGAGCCTCCAGCTTCTCCGATACTGCCGGGCATTTCGCGGGCAGGCGTGCCCGCGCCACACAATCCAACTCAAGCCCATATGCAAAACAACGACATCGCTGCTTTTTCCATGTGCCGGAATCCATCGCTAGACCAGGCGGCCAGCCCCATCAGCGTCCCGTTGTAGCCCACGTGCGCCAGAAAGCTTGCGGCCACGGACTTGGTCATCGCCCGCACCGCGGTGAGCACGACGCCGACCAAAAAGACGATCAGCACGGCTCCCCAGGAATTTCCGTATTGGAAAAAATGCATCAGACCAAAGGGCAAAGCCGTGAGAAGAATTCCCCAAACTGCCCCCAGCCGCCGCGCCACCACGGGATAAAGGAATCCGCGAAAGAAAAGTTCTTCCATCAGAGGACCGAGAGTGACGGCGAAAGCTGCGGTGAGATAGGCATCGAAGGGCCGGTCAAAGAACTGATCGAATGGCGTGTTCTTCGGCATGGGCAGGAATCGTCCCAGAATGTCGAAGCCGAGCATGAGAACTCCCACTCCCACAAAACTCGCTCCTGCGACTCCAGGCCAATTCCAGCGAATGGCCGGCCAGAAGCGCGCGTGATATTTCCCCTCGACCAGCAGGATCATGTAAAGCGCCATCACAACGTAAAGCAGCAACTGGGAAAGCAGCAGCAGGGCCGGCTTCTGCGAACAATTCCATCGGACTGGCCTGGGGATAGGCGAGCCGGAATAACCCCGGGACGACGAACAACTGCGCAAGTACGAACGTGACCGCCGTCAGAATGAGCATCCAAAGCACGTCCCACCCGCTCCAGACAGGGTTCTCATGAGCTTTGGGTGCGGGTGGCACGGGTTGAGGCGCGGGCGCTGAAATCGGCATGACAACAAACGGGGTGGGCGTTTGCGGCTCACTGTTCAGTGGCGGCGGATCAAACTGCGGATTTTCGGGTGCTGACAAAAAGACCCCTTCCCTGACCAAGAACCGATTCATACCAGACTACGATGTTTGGCGAAATCTAGCGACTGCTAGGCGCTCCGCTTCCCGTTCCCGGTGAAGTATACCGTCAGGGCCTGGCCGGTATAGGACTTCTTCACCCTCGCCACCTGCTCGGGCGTGCCTTGGGCCACGATGCGGCCGCCTTCTTCGCCGCCTTCGGGGCCGAGGTCGATGATCCAGTCGGCGTTGCGGATCACGTCCAGATTGTGTTCGATGATGACAATCGAATTGCCCAGGTCGGTCAACCGGTGCAGCACGTCGAGCAGCTTCTTCACGTCATCGAAGTGCAGGCCGGTGGTGGGCTCGTCGAGAAGATAGAGAGTCTTGCCCGTCTGCCGCTTGCTCAACTCGCGGGCCAGCTTGATGCGCTGCGCCTCGCCGCCGGAAAGCGTTACCGCAGATTGACCGAGATGAATGTAGCCGAGGCCGACATCGACCAGCGTTTGCAGCTTCTGCTTGACCTGCGGAATGTTTTCGAGAATCGGCAGCGCGTCAGAGACCGGCATCTCCAGCAGGTCGGCGATGGAGTTGCCGTTGTAGTTCACAGCCAGCGTTTCGTGATTATAGCGGCGACCGCCGCAGACCTCGCAGAGCACGTAGACATCGGGCAGAGAAATTCATCTCGATGCGGCGCTGGCCTTCGCCCTGGCACGCCTCGCAGCGGCCGCCGGAAACGTTGAAGGAAAAACGTCCGGGCTTGTAGCCGCGCTCGCGCGACTCCGGCAGCATGGCATAGAGATCGCGAATCTGTGTGAACACGCCGGTATAGGTTGCGGGATTCGAGCGCGGCGTGCGCCCGATCGGCGATTGATCGATGCGAATGACTTTGTCGATATTCTCCGCGCCCACAATCGCCTTATGCTCACCAGAGCTTCTCGCGCGAACGGTAAAGCTGGCGCGCCAGCGCGCGGTAAAGAATGTCGTTGACCAGCGTGGACTTGCCCGAGCCGGAGACTCCGGTCACCACCGTCATCACGCCGAGCGGAAAAGTTACATCGAGATTCTTGAGATTGTTTTCCTTCGCGCCGAGAATGGTCAGCGCCGCGCCATTCTTCTGCCGCCGCTCGGGACGCATCTCGATCTGCAGCTCGGCCGGAGATGTAAGCTCCGGTCAGCGAATTGGGCTCGCGCATGATTTCTTCGGGCGTTCCGTGCGCGACCAGGCCTCCGCCATGACGTCCTGCGCCGGGGCCGAGATCGATTACATAATCGGCGCGGCGAATCGTCTCTTCATCGTGTTCCACCACCAGCACGGTATTGCCCAGGTCGCGCAGGTTTTCGAGTGCGTTCAGCAAGCGGCCGTTGTCGCGATGATGCAGGCCGATGGAAGGCTCGTCCAGCACGTAGAGCACACCCCGCAGCCTGGAGCCGATCTGCGTCGCCAGGCGAATGCGCTGGCCTTCGCCGCCCGAGAGCGTGGCCGCTGAGCGGTCGAGCGAAATGTAGTTCAGTCCCACCGCATTCAAGAACTGCAGACGCTCCACCACTTCATGCATGACGCGGCCTGCGATCTTTTCCTCGCGGCCTGCAAGCTTGATGCCTTGTGCCACTTCGAGCGCACGCGAAATCGGCAGCGCCGTAAATTCGGCAATCGACATGCGATTGACCTTGACCGCCAGGCTCTCCGGCCGCAGCCGCTTGCCGCGGCACGCCGGACATTCCGTCGCCGACATGTGATCCATCAGCCAGTCACGGTAGCCTTCCGAGGTGGACTCTTCCAGATTCTGTTTCAGATATCCGAAAATTCCGCGGAAGCCCGTCTTGCCGCGGCCTGACTCGCCCATCAACAGCAGGTCCTGAATTGGCTGAGGAAATTTCTCAAACGGTTTATTCAGATCGATGCCGTGCGCCGCCGCGGTCACCTGCAAAGCATGGATCAAACCTTGCGACGCCGAGCCCGGGCCCAGTCCGCCATCGAGCAGCGGCTTCGACCAATCAGTGATCACCTTCGCAGGATCGAAATCGTAACGGCTGCCCAGGCCGTGGCACTCCGGGCAAGCTCCGTACAGGCTGTTGAAGGAAAACGAGCGCGGCTCCAGTTGCGGCACGCTGATGCCGCAATCCGGACAGGCCAGCTTCTCGGAATAAAGCTGCTCGTCGCCGCCGACCACAGCCACCTGCACCAGGCCTCCCGCCAGCTTCATCGCCAGTCGCGAACCGACTTTTCCAGCCGGTGCTCAATCCCCGGCTTTACCAGCAGCCGGTCAACCACAACTTCGATGGTGTGGTTCTTGCGCTTATCGAGGTTGAGATCGTCATCCAAATTGACCAGTTCGCCGTCGACGCGGGCACGCTCGTAGCCGTGCTTGAGCATTAACTCCATCTCTTTCTTGAATTCCCCTTTGCGGCCACGCACGATCGGCGCCAGCACCATAACGCGGTCCTCGGGAGTGAGCAGCCATCACCCACTGCACGATCTGCTCCGCCGACTGGCGGCTGATCGGACGTCCGCACTTGGGGCAATGCGGCACCCCGATGGAAGCGAACAGGAGGCGAAGATAGTCGTAGATCTCGGTGATGGTGCCGACGGTCGAGCGCGGGCTGCGGCTGGTGGTCTTCTGCTCGATCGAGATGGAAGGGCTAAGTCCATCAATTGCATCAACATCCGGGCGTTCCATCTGGTCCAGAAATTGCCGCGCATAGGTCGAAAGTGTCTCTACATAGCGGCGCTGTCCTTCGGCATAAATCGTGTCAAAGGCAAGCGAGGACTTGCCCGACCCGCTTAGCCCGGTCACCACGGTGAGGGTGTTGCGAGGAATCTCAACGTCGATGTTCTTGAGATTATGCTGGCGCGCGCCGCGCACCGAAATCTTGGTGATGGCCATTGGGCTCTTGTCTGAAAATCTGGGTTGGACTGTCCTTCCGTAATGTCGACAGGTCTACAGACATGTCCGAGATTAGGAGTGCACAGCTCTACTCCGTATCTTACTACGGCGCACCTAGCTACGGCGCATCCGGGTCGTCACTAGCGGCGGGCGTTAACGCAGGTAGATTGAAGAAGCCGCGTTTACGAATGGGGAGCTTTTGGCATCTGATTACTGCGCTAGTTCTGCAGCCAAGGAAAAGGGTGGTCGATTGTGATTTCGCTCTTCATGCCGCTGATCCTCTGCCTCACTGTAGCCGCTTCCGTCGGGATCGGAGTACTATCGGCTTACCTCGCAGTCATTGGCATCCTACATGCCTGCGGCCGCCCCTCGCGGCCGCAGCCGGCGGAAGCGCGCCGGAAGCTGGTTCTCGTGCCTACCCAGAACCATGCCAGCGGCGACTAGACGTCTATGCCGAGTCGGCCGTTCATCCAGTACTACGTACTACCTCAAGTCAGTTCGCTCCTGCAGATTTGTTTAGACAGTCCTGGTGACATTGGCACTGATATTCATGCTTGTAACAAAATGCGAGCCAGTCGACGGCGGAGACTTTTAGGCCCTTACCGGTCTGGCGACACACTGATGCGCAGCCGACTGGCAACCGCGCGACCACCTGAAAATGCGGGGACGAACTTCCATCCCTTGGCCGCGTAAACCAGCTCCTTATCCGCATCGCCGACGGGTTTGGCGGACCAAACTTTTCCGGCAGCATCGATGACCAGCTCGACCATCTGCTCCGAGTGGGTTAGTGAGTCTTGAATGCCAAGGGGAGGCGGTCGTCTAAGAAGAATAGCCTGAGGGCGGGTGTCGACGAAAGGGAAATGCCCCTCATTACCCTTTGGGTTCTCTGTTATCGCGTCAAAGACATAGGCGTGTTTCTTAAAATGGCGCTGGGTTCCTCTGGTAGAAACCCCGTCGATTTGCGAGCGAATTCCACGGGACCGCGCATTCAAGATGGCCGCACGGATACGGGCAAAGTCTCCTGGAGGCCACATGTCCGCAAGGTTACGCCACGCCTCTTGGTCGCGACCACTGTAAAGGTAAGACCAGACAATTTCCAGCAGCTTGATCTTCGTGGTCCGCAAGCGGTGCATCTGAGGTATCTGATCTATGGTCAACGAAGAAGTAGGCGTTAACTTCCCATCGCTATTCCGAAAGTCGCTTAAGTCTTGCGCACTAAGCTCAGCTCGCACCTTCGCTATTTGCTCGTCAAAGTGGAATTGGAACTCGGCACTTACGTCGATGAGCTTGCTACGTTCGAATCGGAGCACCATGGTTGGTGCAGAGTCAAATTCGACGAGGTCCTCGAAACCGCGTGCCGCCTCCGCATTACCAGTCCATATTTCAATTCTGCCGTTCAGGTTTGTATCCGCAGCACTGAAGAAATCGCCTCCAACAATCGTGCGTAGCAATTTTGGCGGCTTTTTCAGAGAGTAAATCTCGTAAGTCATATTATCGTCGGCGCCGGCCTTCTTTACTTGGAACGCCACCACAGGCATGCCCAGACCCAAATCGACATTCAGAACGTCGATGTCAACCTGTGAGGCTTCCTCCACTACCGATGACTCTCGCCCGTCCCAAGATAATGCCCCACTGCATGATCGCTTTGCCAGTCTGCCACCCATTGCAGCACCTACAGTCACGCTCACTCCGCTGCTGACCTTTGTCTCGAACCTGCCAGACCCGTCTTCGCAAACCACGTACCGTGTTTGTGCTAAACAAAGATTGAAGGCTATGCAAACGAAGGCCAACGAGAAGAGGTTGCTAGTCCCCTTGATGTAGAAAGAACGCGTCATGGCGGTCTGTGGACACAGCATTAGAGGTATCTCCCGTCACGGCACCCCCTAACCCAGGCGCGCGCATAATTCTGCCGGCCTCCAAGCTCATCGGATGCAAGGTATCCCACTTGCCCCTACTTGCCCCCAACTTGATGCCGGGTCCGGTCGCTGATTCACACGCGATCGATAAAACGGCCAGGAGGTCGTCTGCAGTCGAGGAACCGCTTTCCACCTCACTTCTTGAGCTGTGACACGCTTAGGGGAAAGGTGGCAATCAAGTACTTGCCCTGATCGCTGTCGATCGCTTCAAGCTCTAACAACTCCACACTTCGCGACATCACGAGTTGTGTGCGGTAGTAATAAACCTTTTCTGCCTCCGCTGTGAAATGCGCGAGTTCCACGCGCTGCGCAACCAGAGATGACTGCAAAGTGACGCACACGTGATGCTCTCCCGGCTCGACGGAGACGGAAAAATAGGAATTGCCGTGGTTTGCGCCTACCCATGCTCCGTCCATCGCGAGTTTCACCGTCGGATATCCTAAGGTTTTGGGTGTACCGGCATCGTGAAAGAAGTAAACCCGCGCCTTCCCTGGGTCCGGCTGCGCCAGCGTGTGTTGGGATTCGTCAAGCTTCACCTTGAAGCTGATATTCTCGTGGCCGCAGGCTGCGCTAGAGGCGACAGGCGGGACCTGGGCAGATGCGGATGCGGCAAAAAGCATAACTAGCACGATGAATCTCATGGCCTTCCTCAATTCAGGCGCTTTGCTTGTTCCAAGTGTAAGTGTCAGAGCAAACACATGGTTGACAGATTGAATCCGCAGCCAGCGTGACTTCGCCACTTGATCAGCAAATTCTCAGGCGGTCAGTCTTCGTTCCTTCGTCCAGCGCGGTAAAGTACCGGTTAGCTCGTGACTCGGGCACAATCCGAAACAGTTGTGAGAGTCACGCTCGGGTCGCTTCCTCAATGCGGCTTGCGAGGACCTATCGCGAGATGCAGTTCAAGCCCATTATCCACGGTCCAGTTGCTGGGTAGCGCAGGCAGAAAGCTGTAGATTTGCATTAACACCGGTTTCTGGATTCGCCAGTTCGAATCACTCGGGCTTGCAGACGTTGCCGTAGACCAACGGCTTCCCCTGTTCCCACGGCTTATAGGTGTTGGCGAATTCGATCCGTTCAGCAACTGAGGGATGGGTCGCCTGGAAGATCAGGTAGAAAGTATCATATTCGGGCACAACATCACCGGATTGAACATCCCTGACGAAGACCATCGCCGCCTCGTGATTTTGATGAGTCAATTCAAGGCCGAAGCGGTCGGCCTCGAGTTCGATATGACGGGCAAAGAGATTGAAAAACGGCAAAATGGCAAGCCAGAAGAAGGTCAACAGGAACAGGATCAGCGGAAACGACGCTGGGTCGGAAAGTTCGCTGAACCCCCAGCGCCGGGAGAACCGGCGGATGGCGGCGCGGCCCAGACGGTCTGTGAGCCAGAATCCCGCCAGCAGACAACCGGCGATGATCGCCAGCCCCTTCCAGTTGTCGCCCATAACGTAATGTTTCAATTCGTGGCCGATGGTGAATGCGATTTGGTCAGGTGTCTCGACCGACTTCAGGTTGGTCTGCAGAACGATGCGGTTTGTCGGGCCGAGGCCGGTCACCCCCGTGCTGTTGCCGCCGACTAAGACGGGGATGTGAGCGATGCCACACCGCGCGGCCAGCGCATCGATCCGCGCTTCGAGTGCGCGGTCGTCGAGAGGCTTATAGGCCGTCGTCAGCGGATCGACCCACACCGGCCAGGCGACCATCACCAGAAAGGCGAACGGAATCAGCGCGAGAGTGCAATAGAGCCACCAGCGACGCGGGCTTCTGGCGATCAATCGATAGGGAATCCAGATTAACAGCGATGCGAGGACCAACCTGACGGCAAGTTGCGCGGCGTCGCCCTTCAGCACATTCGGCAAGCTCTGGTGCGACCATCCGGAGTAATGCGGCTGGATATAGCCGACATAATAGTCGAAGGGCAGCGCGATCAGCGCGGCCAGGACCAGATAGGAGCAGACGAAGAGGGTGACTGTCCAGAACCAGCGGTGGCCGGAGATAGATTCGCACATCCGGCGCAGGCGTGCGCCGAGACCGGTGAACAAAAAGAAGAGGGGAATTGCCAGCGCGATAAGTTGGAAGGCCGCCCAACGAATGTTGGCGTCCCGCTCCCCGACGAGAAGCGCCTCCGTTGCTTTGGGCACCGCCACCGGCACTTCGGCATGAGCGATTGTGGACGCCAGGATTGCGCCTGCAATACAAGCGGCCAAGGTTTTCCATGAGATTGTTCGCAGCGAGGCCCGGGATTCCAGTACAAAGCGACGGCTCATCGCTGTCTTCACTCTTCAAGAAGTGCTAACTGCCGCGACGGAAGATTCTACGCAACGCGTCCTGTCGCTGAGGCCGCTACTTCGCGGCCATAGGTCTCACTCCACTATACCCATGCAGCAAACTTTCATTCGAGCAGGAAAACTACGGCAAAACTGTTCAATATTGCTCATCGAGGCCCAAATCGAGGACAATCTGACGATTCTGGTCGGATGGTCGGCAACCCTTCTTTTACAGGATTAGGGAAGAGTTGCCCGTCTTCCGGCCGCAGGCGGCAGAGAACCTCCAAATCGGCCTTTCCATGTTCGGGTTGTAGGACTACCGTGGGTGGCCCCGTCGCAGACTCCACAGTCCGCGCGCCGAGAGGATGAAGGTGAAGCCCCCGAGCCCGCCGAGCGCCCAGAGTGTCCAGACGAAGAAGATTCCAAGTGACTATAGCCCTCTTGAGGATCCCTGGCGCAACCAGACGATTACACACCTAATTCACGGTGAGCCCTAATGGCTAAAAACCACAATCAAGGCTTCAGACGCAAAACAACAAAAGATATATTCACGATTTATGGTGTAGCGAGGGGTTTGTAAATAAGACCGATGACGATTCCGATGATAGTCCACTGGACGAAGTGAGCCACAGCCTGTCCCAGAGCGAGTTTCAGCCCGATGTTCAGGTTCACGTAGTTGTGCAGCACAAATGCGCAAACCACGAAAATGCCAATGAGAACGCCGAAGCGCGCACCCTCCGCAGTGCCCGATCCGCCCTGATGCATCATTGCGAAAATTATGGCGACAACCAGGATCGCCAGGAAAGTTGCGACCAATCCAATTGGCATAACAGCCATCATCTCTTCCTTAGGCCGGAATACGGCCGGGTACTTGTGGGCTTCATTGATAAGAGCTGGCACCAGCCAAAACACTAAGAAACCAAAGGCAAAAGACGCGACCGTGCCACCAAGAGCCGCCAGCGCGAGACGTGAATAGTTCATTTGCACTCCTTTACAAATTGCGGATCAAAATCACAGTCAGTTCGGCAGGATGGTTCGCCCAAACAATTATGATTTTGGTAGAGCGAGATATTGAGACTCCTCTTTGCATTAGATTTCGAATATTGCTCATTAATCCAGAATTTCCTTTTTGACTTCGGAAAACTGCAAAGATTGTACAGTGAGCTTCCCATCCTTGGCACCGTTGAACAATAATTGGCGGGTGGCGCCCGGGCTTTTGATCTTGTGGGCATTACCAACACAGTGGGTGCCCCATCCTTCGCGTTTTTTGCGAAGGGGGGAGTCGGAAATGCCGGCGCCAAGTGGGTTTGATCACGTGTCCACAACAAAATCAAATAGCACACGCAGCATCGCCGCCCACCCTTGCAAAAAACGCAAGGATGGGGCACCCTCGGTGGGAATGGTGCACGCAAAGATGGTTAAAGCTGGGCCACCCGCCGACGAATACTATCCCCGTTGATGATTCGCATTTATTTGCCGTTCCCCTCGATCCGATTTGCCATAGCACATCTTGGTAAAAAGGATTGTCGATGCCCTACATCCGACGTGACAAATCGAGCGCAAAGCCAATGCTCAGCCTGTGTACGCCGATCCCGAAACCGTGAAAACAGGGGATAGACGGGACGTTTTCCAGTTTTTCGACAGTCGACATGAGCGAGGATGAGAGAACCAGTGAACGTCCCGTCTGTCCCCACGTTCCCCGGTTTCCGACGATTTTTCAGACACTTCTAAAGCGCGGAAGAAGCAAAATTTCTTGGACGATTTGTCGAATTCCCGCCCAGGCGTTCGACTATATCGTGAAGGCAGGGCAACCGGCTCGCCCGAGGACCGTTACAGGAGAATGGAGAAATCATGACGCAGTATTTGGTTGCTATTCACCACCCCGACGACTACGACCCGTCCGCAGAGGACGAAGCGATGTCCCGCGATATCGACGCGCTCAACGATGAGATGGTGGCTGCCGGTGTCAGGATTTTCGTTGGCGGCCTCTCCCCCGCCAGCAGCGCGAGGTCGCTGCGGGCGCAGCCCGATGGTAAGGTTCTCATCACCGACGGGCCGTACCTGGAGACCAAGGAGCACATAGGCGGTTTTTGGGTGCTGGAAGCCGCTAATCTGGATGATGCCCTTGCATGGGGGCGCAAGGCTACCGTCGCTTGTCGCGCGCCGGTCGAGGTGCGCCCGTTTGGCAGGACCAACGGAAGCAACTGAGCAGCAGTGACAACGCCGCCGGCCTGACGGCCGGCGTCGGGGGGTAAAAACTGGGGACAGAGGGAACGTTCCCCAATTTCCGGTCAGGAAAAGTGCTTATCGCCGCGGGCGGGTGCGGAGCGCAGCCGAGGCCCACTCTACCGATGGAACATCGCGCCCCAGGAGGAGGATGCAGATGGCTGCCGTCAAGATGGGCGTGAGCACGCGTGATGTAGTGATGTAGTAGCGTTGACAAGTCGTAGCGTAGAGCAATAGAGCTTCCGCAGCAGCCCTCGTGTTAGCATTTTAGTGGTTGTTTCCTCCTCGGCGGCACGAGCATGGCCCGCACTCGTCCCATCCCGCTTTCATTGCTGCCTGCGATGCTTCTGGGCGTTTTCCTATCCCCATCCGCTCCCGCCGCGGAGCCATCGCCGTGGCGCGAAATTCACTCCACACACTACACGGTCATCACCGACGCCGGCGAGAAGAAGGGCACGGAAGTCGCGCTGCGCTTCGAGCAGATGCGGGCTGTCTTCGCCCTCCTGCTGATGAAGGAGCGCCTCAACGAGCCCGTGCCGCTGACCATCGTCGCCTTCAAGAACGACAAGAACTACTACCAGAGCGCGCCGCTGCGCCAGGGCCAGCCCATCGACGTTTCCGGCTTCTTGCTTCCCGGCGAAGACCGGAACTTCATCGTTCTGAACTTGTTTGAGCAGGAGTCTTGGTGCGCCGTCGCTCACGACTTCGCCCACCTGCTGCTGAACTCCAACTATCCTCAGGTTCCAGGATGGTTCGACGAAGGCCTGGCCGAATACTTCAGCTCTATCCGTCTCGATGACAAAAAGTACGAAATCGGAGGCGACCCGGAACTGCATTCCGTCTTCACCCAAGACCTGCTGCAGAACCAACGCGAAGTCCTCAACCCTCCGAAGTCCCTCACCGAGCTTCTCGGTGGCCAGGTTTGGCTAGCGCTGCCCGACCTGCTCACCATGAAGCATGACACTTCAACCTTCACCGAAGGCACGCACCACACCCTCTTCTACGCCCAATCATGGATGGTGATGCATTACCTGCTCCACGAGAAGAAACTCCCGGAGACGGGAACCTATTTTGACCTGGTCGAAAATCAGCACGTACCCGTGGAAGAAGCCATCCAGAAGGCCTACGGCGTGACCGCCGCCCAGTTCGACCAGGCGGTGAAAGATTACTTCCACTCGCTCACGCCGTTATTTGTGGCGCTCGACGCATCCAAGCAGGCCGTTCCTCACACCGATCCGCCGCAGGTCTACCAGTTCCCTGAGATCGTTGGACCGGACGCCCGCACGATCACCGCCAAGGTTCTCCCGGAGAAGGATGCCAGCGCCTCAACAGCTGGGGTAAGAATCAGAATTCCCGATCGCCGCCAAGCCGGCCTGCTGGAATTGCAGGCACTAGCCACGGCTCCCGACCCGACGGCTGCCAAACTAGATAGGGATAAGGAGAAGAATCAGGACGACAAAAAGAACGCCCTGCTAGTCACGGCCGTGGGCAACGAGATCGCTCACCGCGCTCTGGCCTGGGACCACCTGCAGCGCCAGGAGTTCGATGCCGCCGCCGAAGAACTGGCCGACGCCGCCGCCCTTAACCCGCGCGATATGTGGATCCGCTACTACCTATCCGTGCTGAAGTACCGCATTGCGCAGTCGAAGCACGCCCAAATCGAGGGCCTGCCCAACATGATGCAGGACCTGCGCGCCGTACTGGAGTGGTATCCCGAATTCGCCGAGGCCTATAACCTGTTGGCCATTGCGCACATGGAAGGCGGCGGACCGGTGGCTGCGATGCAGGCCGAACGCGCTGCCATGCAGCTCAGTCCGCGCAACCAGCAGTATGTTTACAACATGGCGGAAATCCACATTGCAGACAAAAAGTGGGATGCGGCGCGAGCTTTGCTGGAACGGTTGAAAGGCAGCGGTAATCCTCTGGTTGCGGCAGCGGCACGCGAGCGCCTGGGACAGATCCCAAACGAGCAGAAATATGGCATCTCGGCCGCCGCAGCGGCTGCGGACAAGAAACTCGCGGCCCAACCTTCGCCATTCGACGTGCTGGAGCAGGATGCCGCGAAGCGCGCCGCTGCACAGGCCACGCAATCCACAAGCACCGCGGACAAGCGGCCCGCGAAGTTTTTCCAGGGACGGCTGGTGGGCGTGGACTGCTCCCAGTCCCCGGCCGCCGTTCTTACCGTAACTTCCGGCGGAGTGGTTCTGAAGCTGCGCACCGCCAACTACAACTCGCTGCCGCTCATCGGAGCCGACTCGTTCTCCTGCGACTGGAATAACCGCTCCGTCTCGGTGAACTACAAGCCCGGCGGCCTGTCGGATGGCGATCTGGTGTCGGTGGAAGTACGCTAAAGTTCAGATTGTCGGGCGGGGTGGCCCAGGGTTTTTGATCTCGCGGGCATCAGCAATACAGTGGGTGCCCCGCCCTTCACGCACTTGGCGAAGGGCGGGAGTCGGGAATGCCTGCCCAACTGGTGGATCAGGCCGCCCGATCCCGAAACGAAATCCTCGTCTAGCCTTCATTCACCCGCACCGGCCCGGCTTCGTCCAGAAGATAGAAACGCTAACTGCTCCAACGCCATTCCTCGGGCGAGATCACCAAGCGCCGTGTTCCAGTCGGAACATTAAGCCTCCTACGAAAAACCCTCCCGCTGGGAGCAGGAGGGTTCGCGATCGAAGATGATCGAGGTTAGGCGCGGACGACGTTGCCCGCCTGAAAGCCTTTGGGACCTTTGAGCAGATCGAACTCCACGGTCTCACCCTCGTTGAGCGAGCGGTAACCGTTCTCTTGAATCGCGGAGAAATGCACGAAAACGTCCTCTCCCGTGGAGCGCTGGATAAATCCATATCCCTTCGCCCCGTTGAACCACTTCACTGTTCCCTTTTCTCTCACAGAAAAAAACTCCTTTCCTCTGATCATTCAGAATTAGTTCCCTAGATTTCCCGCATTGTGCTCCAGGCGAACGGAGCGCCCCCTCGAGAAAAGATGGTGAACTCGGTCGCGTCTCTCTGCGCGGAAGAAATTGCTCCAAAGCAAAAGACTCCTCAGTTCACCGACGCATGAAGAAAGTGCGGCGCGAACTTCCGGAGCCTGACCATCGGCGCTGATTTCTACTGCCCTGCTCAAGACATCAACCTGCCTTACGAACTCATGCCCCGCCATTGGCCGGTTTATGAGCCAACCGATAATAAGGAGTAGCAGGTCTTTTCGCAACAAAAATTAGCGGCCGGGCCCAAAATATAACCTAGGGTCACAATTAAAGCTTTAACAAGGTATAAGAAACGGCCCGTCGCCCCTGAACCTTCGTTTCCCCCGAACTGCGAAGCTGGCCGCAACTCTTTGATAGGATTAGGGAACACGCCTGTGCCCGATCAAATCACAGCCACCGTTCCGCCACCCACGGAAGCCGCGCCCACCCTAGCGCAGCGACCCGAGCGACCGCAGCGCGCGCATTCCGGTATGGCGGCCTCTACGGCCAAATACCTGCTGCGCACCGACGTGCACACCTTTGCCTTCTCGGTCGCGGCCAACTCGATCCTCTCGTTTTTCCCCTTCGTGGTACTGTTGATGACGCTCATCCGGCGCGTCTTCCATTCGCGCGTGATGTACGACGTAGTGGTTGAATTACTGCGCGACTACCTTCCCGCCGGCCAGGAGTTCGTCATCCGCAACCTGAACGCCATGGTGAACACGCGCCAGCGGGCGCAGGTGGTCTCTCTGGTTATCCTGCTGGTGACCTCGAGCGGCGTATTTATGCCGCTGGAGGTCGCGCTTAACCGCATCTGGCGCTTCCCCAACAACCGCTCCTACTTCGGCAATCAGTTGATCTCGCTTAGCCTGGCCTTCTCTTGCGGCGTGCTGGCTCTAGTTTCCGTCGCCTTGACCGCAGGAAACGTGGCGCTGATGGGGTTCCTCCTGCGCGGCCACGGCTCCGGATTTATTCATTGGGTGGGATTTGGCGTGATGAAGGTCTTCGCCATCGCCACCAGCATCGCCATCTTCTTTCTCATTTACTGGCTGCTGCCCAATGGCAAGGTTCCGGCGCGCGCCGTGCTGCCCGCCGCCATGATCATGGGACTGCTCTCGGAGGCGCTGAAGTATGGCTACATCTTCGCCCTGCCCTGGCTTAATTTCGCCGAAGTCTATGGCCCCTTCGCGCTGTCGGTGAGCATGATGCTCTGGGCGTTCCTCACGGGACTCCTGCTGCTGGCCGGAGCCAACCTTAGTGCCGAAGAGCATTTGCGGCACGGGCTCTGACCTCGCCAATCGCCACCCGCATCGGATCCGGCTAGTCGGTTCGGGAGTGGGAAACGACTGTTTAATCCACAGGGCTCGTTGTGACATCTGTCACCGCTTCGTCCCCGGCCGCCAACAAGGACAGTCTCGGTTTCCCGGATTCCTTTCCGAGCAGACATTCGTTCCCAGGTGATCGCAGACCCGGGGTTGATCGCCGCTAATCGCCGCTTTCTCACTGATCTTCGTAGCCCCCATTTTTCTGCCTGAGCAGGAGGCAGCCGCGGATGGTTCGCCCGTGAGCGATCCTGCCGTCGGGCCTACGGTGTCCCCCGTCCTTGCCCCGAACCTGGCGCCGCTGCGCTATTCCCCACCTATCACGCCCGCCTGGATTCCACCTCCCAGTCCGCCACGGCGATGTCTAGTTATTCCCCTGCGACCTGTTTTCCCGCAACCGGTCCGGGTGGCTGGGATCATCTTCTCGGGTCGCGTCACCTCGATCGGGCGGGCCCCCTCATCTTCCGGGCAAGCCGCCCGTTTCCGCCACCGTCACCTTCCAGGTTGAACGGCCGTGCGCGGCACCTCACCGGGTCAGAGCCTGACGATCCAGGAATGGGCTGGCCTTTGGACCAGCGGCGAGCGCGACCGTGTCGGCGAACGTGTGCTGCTCTTTCTGTATTCCCCAAGCAAGTCGGGCCTCACCAGCCCGGTGGCCGGGGCCATGGGCAGATTCGCAATGGATTCTCAAGGCAGGAGCGCATAGCACGGTCGCCACCTTGGGGTCAGATCCCGGCAGCAGCGGGAACACTTCCGCACCCACGAGTAGCCCGTGGCACGGAAGTGTTCCCGCGCCCAAAGGGCAGGAGCCCGCTCACTTCTTCGTCCACTGATCTACCCAGTCGTTCACGGTTTTGTACCAGAGTTGGGAATTCTGCGGCTTGAGAACCCAGTGGCCTTCGTCGGGGAAATACAGCATCTTTGACGGCACCCCTTCCATCTGGAGCGTGGTGAAAAGCTGAAGGCCTTCGCTCACGTCGAGGCGGTAATCTCGCTGGCCGTGGATCACCAGCGTCGGCGTCTTGAAGCTCGTTGCGTATTGGTGCGGCGACCACTTCTGGTACATCGCGCGGTTCAAGTAGGGAGTGCCTTTGAACTCCCAGTCGTTGAACCAGAGTTCTTCGGTGGTGCCCCAGGCCGACTCGGCGTTGAACATACCGTCGTGCGACACGATGCACTTGAAGCGGTCGGTGTGGCCGAGCACCCAGTTGGTCATGTATCCTCCGTAGCTGGCGCCCAGCGCGCACTCGCGGTCTCTATCAATGAACGGGTAGGTATTCTCGGCGTAGTCGAGGCCCTTCATCAGGTCTTCAAACGGAGCGCCGCCCCAGTCGCCGTTGATGGCGTCAATGAATTTCTGCCCGTATCCGGTCGAGCCGTGGAAGTTGATCATGATGACCACGTATCCGTTGGCGGCGAAGAGCTCGGGATTCCAGCGGTAGCTCCAGTCGTCTCCCCAGGCGCCCTGCGGCCCGCCGTGGATGAGGAACTTCACCGGATATTTCTTGCTGGCATCGAAGTTCGGCGGGCGGACCAGGAAGCCTTCGACCTTGTCGCCGTTCGCGCCGGGGAGCCAGAAGGATTCGAGCGGGGACATGGCGATTTGGGACAGGACGCGATCGTTGAAGTGCGTAAGTTGGATGGGCGGAGGCTCGCTGCTCGGCGGGATGGTCATTTTGTAGATCTCGGATGGAGCCTGCAACGACATCCTGGTGAGGAACAGCGATTTACCATCTGGCGTCGGGACTAAATCGTCGGCAAAAAAGCCTTGGTACGCAATCGGTCCCGGGTCCTCGTTGGTGGGATGGAGTCGGACCACATGTATGGGATTTCGTCCCTCTGTCTCTGACGTGAAATGGATCTCTTGTGAATTCGTGGTCCAGGTGAATGTCCCCACCCATCCATCAAAATTCTTGGTCAGATTTTTCTTCTCTCCCGTCTTGCGGTCGTACACCATCAGGCGGAAGCGGTCGCTCTCGTATCCTGGACGCTGCTGGGCGCGGTAGGCGATGTAGCGGCCATCGGGCGAATAGAGCGGCGTCGAGTCGCTGGCGGGATTGTCGGCGGTGATGTTCTTGGTTTTGGCTAAAACCTGAGCGGGCGGCTCGCCCGCTCCCACATCGACTGGAACGGTCCACAGATCGTTGTTGGTGGATGCGGCTGGGTTCTCGTCGTGATTCGAGGTGTAGCAAATCTCCTTGCCGTCGGGCGAAAAGGCGTAGTCGTCCTGCCCGCCGAGCGAGAACACGGGCGCGTCGTAGTCGCCGGGCGTGAGGTCACGAGGAATTGTCTGCTCGATCGGAAAGGCCTTGGTGGGCGGAACGGTATCGGCGAGAATCGGAACTGCAAGGATGTGGCTGCGTTTGCCCTCCTTGTAGGCGTTCCAGTGGCGATAGAGCAGGTGGGTAAAGATCTGAGCCATGACTTTCGAGTCGCGAGCCTCAAGCATCTTCTTTTGGTTGCAGACCGCCTCTTGTTTTGGTGGACCGTCGCACTCCGGATAAACGCTCGAGGTAAAAACAATGTACTTACCGTCAGGCGACCAGAGTTCCCCGTCAGCCCCAGTCGGGAGCGCAGTCAGTTGCCTTACGCCGGTTACGGTCCCACTGGACTCGTCGAACCCGGCAACCCATATCTGCGAGCCATCGTTCTTAGTCGATAAAAATGCGAACCGCTTCCCATCCGGCGCCCAGCGCGGACGGTCGGCGTCCTGATCGGCGATGATCTCGCGCTCCTGACCTCCGGCTGTGGGCACGATCCAGATGTGCGGCGTTTTCGTGTTGGCCTCGAGACTCACATCGACCACACTGAAGATCACCCACTTGCCGTCGGGCGAAATCACAGGCTCACCTACGCGCTTGAGCTTCATCATGTCTTCGAAGGTGAAGGGATGCTTGGCCTCGGCGAACACCGGGCGTGTGAAAACGATGAGAGCAAAAAAAGCGAAAAAGAAACGGCGCATGAGGGACCTCCCTGGCAAACGGAAGAGTGTAGCAGGCGGAAGCTCCTAGCTTCTAGCCTCGTTGGCTATTGGCGGCTATTGGCTACGTCCTACCTTCTAGCCAGGGGTTTCGAAGGCGCACGCCACAGCCTTCGAAGTCGGCGGTGTTGCGCGTGGCTAAGATAGCGCGGCGGGAGCGGGCGATAGCCGCGATCTGCGCGTCGAATTCAGCAATCGGGCGGCCTTGCCCGCGGCGTCCGGCAGCTATTTCTCGAAAAGCGCGAGCCGCTTCTTCATCGAACGGCAGAAGCCGCCCGGCAAAATCCTGGGCGAACATAGCCTCGGCCTCGGCCAGCAGCTTCTCGCGACGCTTTCCCCGGGAGAGAAGATCGATTCCATACAGGATCTCCGCCACGGTTACGGTGGTGGTAAAGAGTTCGCTGCTTTGCTGCTGCGCCCACCACTCCTGCACACAAGCCGAGGGCAGCGACTGCATTATCTCCGCGATCACGTTGGTGTCGAGAATCAGCATTCGCGAGCGCCGAAACTCTCAGCGAATTCCGGGATCGCGGATCGGACCCCGAGGAGGAATCTTGAGATTAACCCCGCCCAAGGCGGCAAAACGCCGATGGATGGCCTCGCCAAGATTCTCGGACTTGACCTCCGTCCGGGCGAGGGCCGCTTCGAGCAGTTCACGCGCCTCCTGCTCCATGGATCGTCCGTTGCGAGCAGCGCGGATGCGGAGCCGCCGCTTGGTGTTCTCCGGAAGTCTGCGAATGATAATGCTTGCCATGCCATCAATGATATCAGTGATTGCATTGATTCACGGTTCCGGCTTCGGCTTTCGGACTGCGGGCTTCGGCTGGCGGCTGACCGCAATCTCTGAAAGAAGCCGAAGCCCGGCAGCCGACGTCCGAAGCCCTTCTTCTCCGCGCCCACCCCTCGGTTGATATGGCATCGAAGGTTGCAGCAGAACTGCGAACCGCCTGCCCCCGGCCTCACTGAGCGGAGAGGGGTCGAGGGAGGGTCGCCGCGGTGCGCTTTTCGCTACCTTTTCCGAGTGGACAAGCGAATGTCCAAGACGCCCCGCCTCGCAGTTACCATTTTCCCGTTATCCGATAAAATAGAGCCATGAAACGGTTCCGCATCATCTTGTTCCTGGCTGTTGCCTATGGGTTCGTAGCTCTGCCCGCCGTCGCGCAGGAGGGTTCGCTCGAGAACACTCCGCCTAATGGCATCACGGCCGAGGAGATCATCCAGCGCTTCGCAGCCAAGGAGAAGGAATTCAAAGCTGCTCGCGATCAGTACACTTACCGGCAGGATATCGCAGTAAAGACGCTGGACGGCAGCACGGTCACGGGCGAGTACCACGAAGTTTTCGATGTGCTGTTTGACGACAAGGGCCACCGCATCGAAAACGTGGTGTTTGCGCCTCAGTCCACGCTGGATAAGGGCGGGCTTTCGCTCGACGAGGGCGACATCCAGGATTTCCGCAACCGTCTGCCCTTTGTGCTCACCAGCGACGAGATTCCGGAATACAACATCCTTTATGTGGGCCAACAATCGGAAGACGAGTTGCACTGCTATGTTTTCGACATCGCACCCAAGCAGATTGTGGGCAAAAAGCGGTACTTCCAGGGACGGATTTGGGTGGACGATCACGATTTCCAAATCGTCAAGACCTACGGTCAAGCGGTGCCGGAGACCCGCGACACGAAGAAGAAGGGCAAAGAAGAACACCTCTATCCCAAGTTCACCACTTGGCGGCAGCAAATCGACGGAAGATACTGGTTTCCCTCCTACACGCGTGCCGATGACACCTTGCACTTCAACCTCAATGACATTCACATCCGCGAGATCGTGAAATATGAGGACTACAAGCGGTTTGGTTCGAGCGTGAAGATTCTGTATCAGGGGCAAGAGGTTCAGAAGGCGGAGCCGAAGCCGGGGGAAAATCCGCAGCAACCCCCGAAGACTCCAGACCAGAAGAAGCCCGATGCGGCGCCAAATCCCCAGCCGCCGCAGTAGTGGGAACGGGTTTCAAAGTTTCAGGGTTTCAAGCTTTGAATGACGAATCTCGGTCAGTTCGAGACCTTGAAACCTTGAAACCCTAATAGAACAAATACTTCCTCCACTTATCATCCGACCTGCCCATGAGCCGCATGATGTGGCGGCTGGTGTGGAGGTTGAAGGCGCGGGGCTCGCGCATCAACTTCATACCTGCTTCGAGGGGAAACTGGTTGCCCTTGCGGCGATTGCAAGGATGGCAGCAGGCCACCAGGTTCTCCCATGTGGAGGAACCTCCGCGGGAGCGGGGAATCACATGATCCAGTGTCAACTCGCCGGAGGGCAGCACGGTGGCACAATACTGGCAGGTGTTGCGATCGCGCAGCAAAATGTTTTTCCGCGACAGGGCTCGGCTCTGGTGCGGGATGCGGCGATACTCCAGCAGACGGATCACCGAAGGCACACGCATGGCGATGCGCGCCGCGTGCAGGAAGTGTCCATTCTCTTCTTCCGTCATGGCTACGCCCTTGAGCACGAGGACCAGAGCGCGCCGCGCCGCGCAAACGTTAATCGGTTCGTAGGACGCATTCAGCACCAGCACGGGCGCATGCAGCGCGTTGCCGTTGCTGTCGCGATGCATCGCCACCGCCGCGAACACGCCGGCGGCGTGTCGGCCTGTTGATCCCGCCCCGGTTTCGATCCTGGCTGACATATATCTAGATTCCTACCGCTTCGGCCATGGGAACGTCGTCCGCTCCGATCCTTTCCTCCATCTGCCGGTCGCCGGCGTGTGACCCAATCTCCACATGCTGCGCCGAGATGTTCAACGTGCGGGCCGCCGGGTGCACGCCGGCAAACTTCAGCAGATGAATTAGCTCGCGCAGCCCGCTTTCATAGCTTCCATAAGCCACCGCGCGCGCGAAGGCGGGCTCGACACGGCGGCACAACCCGTATCGGGTCTCGCCCGGAGCGCCGGCAACCGCGTAAGGCGAAAACAATGGCTCGCCGCAAGTTGCCGAGAGGCCACCCGTAATGGGGCGCATGCCATCCCGGCATTCCTGGCAAACCGGAAGACGCGGGATCCTGGCTAGAGGTGTGCCGCAGATGGGGCAATCCGAAGGAAACAGAACGGCAAAGAGACTTTCTGCAATCTGGCCAGTCCAACTCGAGGCGACCCGGACTCGGCTGGTCTGGATTGGGCTGCTCCCCGAAGCGATAGAAGGGCCTGCCACTGCAGCTTTGGCCTGGCTAGCCCGAGTTCTGTCCCCGCTACTGCTGAAGACGGCCTCCGTGTTCCCGCAGGAAGTTACCTTGGGCGGGCGACTCTGCGATTGCCTTCCGGAATAGAGTATAACGGCGGCCGGTCCGCTAGGCAACGTTACGGTCGGTTCGCGGCACCGAGGTTGGCATCTTCTTGACCGCTTCGGGAAGCCGCTCTTTCACCGGCACGAACAGCAAACGATAGTCCCGCCGGAAGCATTCCGAGCAGCGCACCGGCTGCAATAGAAAAACCGGCAGAAGATAACGTTCGGAGAAGGTGCGGCGCCGCGAGCGGAAAGCGGTTTCGCTGCCGCAATCGTCGCAGTGAAATTCAAGGTATCTCTGGAACCAGAGTTGATCTGGGGAATCTCTTACCACGTTACACCTCGAGCCGATAAACCGATTGCGCCTTATTTTAACCCTTAAGCAGGCCACAAGCCAAATCAGATCAGAACATCTCTCAAGGTAATAACCATCTAATAACCATCCTGGGCCTTTGGGCTGGAACCCGCTCGGACCCGCATCGCACTTGTAATGCAGCCCGTCCGCATGCTAACGTGCCGCCGTTTAGCGTTTTGAATGAGTTACGGCTGGAAATTGCTTTCATCTCACGCCCGACGAGGATTCGACCTATGAGCAGCCCAGTCCCCGAATCAGGAACTGGTGTCAAGAAACACGTCCCTTTTGTGCCCGAGAGCATGGAGATGAAGGAATTCACCCTGCGCGCCGTGCTGCTGGGACTTTTTATGACAGTTGTCCTGGGTGCGGCCAACGCTTACCTGGGGCTGCGTGCCGGCATCACGATTGCGGCAACGTATCCCGCCGCAGTAATTGCGATGGCGGTGCTGCGGGCGTGGAAGGGATCACTGCTCGAAGAAAACATTGCCCGCACTGCGGGCTCCATCGGAGAGTCGGTCGCGGCCGGCGCAATTTTCACGATTCCCGCATTCCTGATTGCCAAAGCGTGGCCGTCGTTCCGCCCGGCCGACGCCTACTGGAAATCCACGGCGTTGATGACCGTGGGCAGCGTTCTCGGTGTCCTGTTCGTTTCCCTGGTGCGGCGAGTCATGGTGGAAGATCCGGAATTACCCTTTCCGGAATCGGTGGCCGCGGCGGCGATTCACAAGGCTGGCCAGCGCGGCGCAGAGGCTGCGAAATATCTTTTCTGGAACATTGGCGTGGGCGGCGTTGTGTTTATGCTCGGTCGCTTTGGATTGTTTGCCGCCGACAAAGATTTTTTCTTTGGCGTAGGCAATCTCGGTCGCAGCCAGGTTCGTCTGGGTTCGGCAGGAAGCACGCACATCGTGGCGGCGGGTGGCACCACTATGGTTTCGGCGCCCAGCGTGAGCCCGGCTTATCTGGGTGTCGGCTACATTATTGGGATTCGCCTGGCGTCAATCCAGTTTTCCGGGGGTGTGCTGGCTTGGGGACTGATGGTTCCGCTCCTCATGTTTTTTCTGGGCCCGCAGCTCAAACCATATCTCCCATCCGACACTCCCGACAATTGGGCAACCATGGCGACAGCGGTTTGGAGATTTATTGTTCGTCCCATCGCGGTCGGAGGAATGCTGGTAGGCGCGGCTTATACGCTGTTCCAAATGCGAGAGAGCCTTACGGCGGGCTTGGGCAGAGCCTTCAGCGATTTGCGCCAGACGGCCGAGCAGCAGGCCAAACTCTCCCGCACGGAGCGCTACATGAGCTCGAAGGCCGTCTTTGGCTTGATTGCTCTGATGTTCGTTCTCATGTGCTTTCTCTACATCCATATTTCAGGGCTGGTTTGGCCAGCCGTGTTGGCCGCGGTGGTGATGCTCATTGTTGGCTTTTTCTTTGCCACGGTCTCCGGCAGCCTGGTCGGAATGATTGGTTCTTCCAATAATCCGATCTCCGGCTTGACCCTGTCGACCTTAATCATTGCGGCGCTTCTCATGGTTTCGCTCGGGGTCTCCGGAATCGCCGGAGTGGCGGCAGTGTTGGGCGTAGCCGCGGTAGTCTGTGTTTCGGCGGCAGTGGCGGGCGAGTTGCTGCAGGACTTCAAGGTGGGCTACATTCTGGGTGGCACACCGCGCACGATTCAACTGGTGGAACTGATTGCCGTGGTGGTCGCCAGCCTGGTGATGTATTTCCCCTTGATGTTGCTGCATGAAGCTAATATCAAAGCGGGCGGAATCGGATTCGGTGACCGCCAGCTTTCCGCGCCGCAAGCCGGTTTGATGGCCACGTTAGCCCTGGGCATTGTCGGTCACGATATGCCCTGGCCGCTGGTGGTGGTCGGCATCTTCATGGGCATCGGGATGATCATGCTGCAGGTGCGCAGCCCCATGTTGGTTGCGGTGGGTATGTATCTGCCGTTTGAAACTACGTTCGCTATTTTTCTCGGCGGAGTCTTTCGCTCCCTCGGAGACTGGCTGGCCAAACGCCGTGGATACAACGAGGCACAAATGGCCCGCGTGGAGAATGCTGGAGTCCTCACCGCTTCCGGACTGATCGCCGGCGAAGCGATTCTCGGACTGCTCTGGGCCGGCCTGCAGTTCGCTCCGGCCTGGGCGCGGCCACAAATCTTTGACCATCCATCGTATCTTGCGGGGGTTGGCGTGATGGTTGCCCTGGCCGCCTTGATGGTCCGGTTACCGCTTTCGAGCGCGGGCGATCCTAAGGAACCGGCGCCGCCCACGGCCATTATGTGAGGACTGGGTGGAACATGGTGTGGCTTGGGCATCCCCTTCGGCTTCGCTCAGGGCAGGCTTGTCCCGCGTGCTTCGTGCCGCGAAGGATTGGTTCGTGATTTACTCTTCTCATGTCCATCTCCGCGAACATTTCATCCGTCCAGGAACGCATCAGCGCTGCCGCGCGCCGCGCCGGACGCAACCGCGACGACGTTATTTTGATGGCCGTCAGCAAGACTCAGCCGGCGGAGCGTATCTACGAAGCGTATGGCGCCGGGCTCAGAGCATTCGGAGAGAACCGCGTTCAAGAGTTTGCCGGTAAGGTCGAAGCGCTTCGGGATTTGAACGCTGCCGAATGGCACATGATCGGCCACCTGCAGACCAACAAGGCCGCAAAAACAGCGGAGCTATTTCGCGCCGTAGATTCCGTAGATTCGCTAAAGCTGGCAGAGAAGCTGGACGCGGCGGCACGCATACTGGGCAGGAAGTTGGACGTTCTCGTCGAAATCAACGTCGGCGGCGAAGCGGCAAAGAGTGGCGTGGCGTCGCGCTCGCCCGCGCTCGACGAATTGCTGATCGCCGCGCCCCGCCTGGAGGCGCTGGTGTTCCGCGGACTGATGACCGTGCCTCCGTTTGCCGACGATTCCCAGGGTGCGCGTCCCTACTTCCGCAAGCTGCGTGAGTTGCGCGATAGGATTGCCGCTCGCAAACTGCCAGCCCTGGCAATGGACCAGCTTTCCATGGGCATGTCGCACGATTTCGAAGTGGCCATCGAAGAAGGGTCGACTTGCGTGCGCGTTGGTACGGCGATCTTCGGGGAAAGGACAAGAACCTGACCACTGAAGACACAAAGACACAGAGAAAACCAACTGCTTTCCATGGATTTAGATTTTCTCCGTGCCTGCGTGTCTAGGTGGTGTAATCGCATCGTGGTTTCCGTTCATGACTCACCCGAGGGCGTCACCCTCTCAGTCAGAATCCATCCGCGTGCCCAGAAAAACGCGATCACCGGCATACTCGGCGGCGCGCTCAAAGTTTCTCTCACCGCGCCCCCGATCGATGGCAAAGCCGACGCCGCCTGCATCGAATTCTTCGCAAAACTTTTGAAGGTACCGCGCTCTTCCGTTACCATTGCCTCCGGCCAGACCAGCCGCGGAAAACTGATTCGCGTCTCCGGACTATCGGCCGAAGAAGTACTCGAGACGGATTGGAATGTAGCGCCGTCTCGCCGGCTGTCTGGCTGGCGCAACCACTGAATCGAGTCATCAGGGAGCCACTCTTGAGCTTTTCCGAACGCTTCGAGGAGATTCGTAGCGGTTTCGAGCGTCCCTTCTGGGTCGCCAACATCAGCGAGATCTTCGAGCGCCTTTCTTACTACGGGGCTTTCGCTTCCCTTGCCCTCTACTTGCAAGAGCGGCTGAATTTCTCCGCCGAGCAGACTGGAACGCTGACCGGCATCTTCGGTGGCATGGTATGGTTTCTCGCCATCTTCGGCGGGGCCGCCGCGGACCGACTGGGTTTCCGCCGGGCTCTTTCGATCGCATATCTCATCCTTGCCGCCGCGTATTTCCTGATTGGCTCCATCGGAGCCTCCTGGCTTGCGCCGGTGCGCAACGCCGTGCCGCTCAGTTTGTTTGTCGGCTTCATTCTCGTCCTCCCTGCCCTCGGCATCGCACTGGTGAAGCCTTGCGTGGTCGGCACTACGGCCCGCGCTTCCAAGCAGAACGTTCGCTCCATCGGTTATTCGATCTATTACACGATGGTCAACATCGGCGGCGCCGCCGGGCCCTTGTTCGCCTCATGGGCTCACCGCCATCTGGGGGTCGAGAGTGTTTACCGGGTTGCGGCGCTGTTTGTCTTCGCGATGTTCTTTGTGGTCCTGTTTTTCTTCCGGGAGCCGCGCAGGCCAGGGGACGCACCTCCGCCTTCGATTGCGACGGTCGCGCGAAATTTCTGCGTGGTGGTGGGCAACTACCGCCTGGTTCTGCCCGCGCTCCTGATCGCTTTACTGCTCCGCATCGGCCTCTGGATCTATCCCAGGTTCCCCGCGCCCTGGTGGATTTGGGCCGGGCTCCTTGGGCTGGTGCTCGCCGGCATCAGCCGCTTCATGTGGTTTCTCGTGCTCTTCACGGGCTACTGGATCGTCTTCTGGCAACAGTACATCAGCCTGCCCGGCTACATTCACGGCTATCTCAATCCGCATGCGGATGTCGAGAGAATTCTGGTTACCGATGGAGTGACCGTGATCTGTCTCACCCTCGCGGTGAATTTCCTGACCCGCAAGATAGCGGCGTTTCAGGCCGTCATCCTAGGCACTCTGATTACGTCGGTTTCGTGGCTAATCCTTGTCTTCCGGCCGACCATTTGGGGAGTGATCCTCTCGATATTTGTCCTCGCGCTCGGCGAGATCATCCAGCAGCCGCGCTACTACGAATACATCGCGCTCCTCGCGCCTCCGGGACAGCAGGGCACCTATATGGGCTTTGCCTTCCTGCCGATCGGCATTGGCTCATTGATCGGCGGATGGTTCGGCGGGACGCTCATGCATCACTTCGGAGAAGTCAGGCACCAGCCGGAGCGCATCTGGTGGACCGTGACAGCCGTAGGCGTGGTTACGACGGCACTACTATGGATGTATGACAGATATTTCAGAGTAGCTACGGTGGCGGCAAAATAGAACAGCATGCCTAAGCATTCGACGATTCGGCCGGCGGCGGCGCTGGCCAGGTTCACGCCGGCGGAGGCGGCCGAACACATCCGCCGCGCGCTGAAAACCGGCGGATCGGCCAAACATGCGGCCGGGGTGCAGTGGTACTTCAAAGATGCAATCAAATCTCATGGATGGTATACGGCGGACTTGCGCCGCGCCGCTGTCCGTGTGCGGCGGGAAGTAAACAGAGAGCGAGGGCTCGACTTCCTGGTCGAGGTTGCCGACCATCTTTTTTCTGGCTCCGTGCTGGAAGAGAAGGTTGCCGCCGTCTTCCTGCTGGAAAAACTCGAGGGCGAATTCGGCGACAGCGAGTTCAAGCGGTTCGAATCCTGGCTCGACCGCATCAGCAGTTGGGCCGACCACGATGCGCTGGTGCACTACCTGATAGCGCCGATGGTTGCGGCGAAACCGGCAAGGACAGAAGCGGTCGTTCGCTGGGCAAAGTCGCCGAACCGCTGGCGCCGCCGCGCCGCGTGCGTGGCGCTGATTCGCGGAACGCGAGCCAAGATGTTCTTCCCCGAGATTAGGAAGCTATCCGATTCGCTTCTCGCGGACGAAGATGACATGGTGCAGAAGGGATTGGGCTGGCTGCTGCGCGAAACCGCGAAGTTTGATGCCAAGCGCACCGTGCCATACCTGATGAAGATTCGTGGGTACGCCCCACGTCTGGTTTTGCGCACCGCATGCGAGACCCTGCCACCAGCAGTGAGAAAACGGATTCTGGCGCCTGAGCCCACATAAGTCACCGCACGAACCGAGATAATCCCGAAGATCCCTCCCGTAACTTGCCATTCGTCTTATCCGCTGTCGAAACTGAAATGGACAGAGCGCTTGGCGCCACGGAATTGCAATGGCCCCGGCTTGCCTGGGGTCATCGCTTTTGTGGGCTAGTTCCGGTTCAGCAAAGTATAGAGCGTAACCAGAACCCCAGCCCAGACCAGATAGACAATCGGCAAAGAGTATCCACCAAATCAACTGCTTCTCCGATCTCTGCCTCAGTGTCGCAGAAGGTGGTTTGGGCGTGGTTGCGCATGACGAGATTGGCGAAACGCCGGAGAGCCTTCTCTGCCGAATTGGCATGAATCGTTGCGAGCGATCCCGCATGGCCCGTGTTGAAGGAATCGAGCAGTGTCCGGGCCTCGATTCCGCGCACTTCGCCGAGGATGATCCGGTCTGGTCTCCAGCGGAGAGCGGACTTTAGAAGGTCGTCGAAAGAGATGTTGGCCTTGAACGTGTCGGTCTGGCATTCGACCGCCAGGATGTTCGGCTTCTGGATGTGAAGCTCCGAGGTGTCCTCAATGACGACGATGCGATCCTGCTCCGGAATGAAGTCAGCCAATATCCGCAAGAGTGTGGTCTTGCCACTGCCTGTCATTCCGAGAATCAGGGTATGGGCAACGTCGCGGGTATGTAGGTTGAGGAAGTAGGGCGTGCGGTTGTCGGTTTCGACGACTGCCAGGTACTCCGTGCCGAGATGCGCGTTCGTCTTTTCACCGGGAAGAATCGTAAACAGAAAAGACAGGTCCGCGTAATTCGTGTTCAGCAGATACAACTGGCGGAGGTTGAGCGCATAGTTGCCCGGTACAGTGGCGAAATAAGCGTTCAGCTGGCAAATAGGTGAGAGGCCTGTGCAGGCTGTTGCAGACCCGATTTGTGCGGTGCTGCTGTCTTTGGTCAAGGTCGGTCGAAACAGCTTCGACCTTTGAATCCGCAGGGCTACGATCCACAATTCCCAGAAGATCCTTGATCTCACCTGTGCTGGTCGGCTCCCTCCTTAGCCAACCGTACTCTACCCACTTTTCTAAGCTCCTCCTCGTCTCCTAGCAAAAATTCCTTTTGGCCTTTGAGCACGGCGGTCAAAAAATGATTCTCGCTCGCAAGTTTCGACTTGAATTCCTCAACGGTGGATTCGAACCGGCCCGCAGACCGAGATGACTCGTGCACCACGGAGTTCGCGCGAACTGGGGTGCACCGTAAGCGAAGTTCTCATCTTCAGCCGATCGGAATAAGCCAATAGCTTCTCCAGACTCACCTTGGCAATCTTTCCTCGCACTAGGTTGCTCACGGAAGGTTGGTATTCGTCGAGAATCTCAACAAGTTCCCTCTGCGTATAGCCACGGGTCTCGATTTCCCCGAGGATCGCATCGAGCAGCGTCGCTTTGACCTTTAGCGCTGACGCTTCAGAACGCGACAATCCGAGATCGTCAAACACATCTCCCTTTGTGATGTGCCGCGTCCTATTTTCGGACTTCACCTATTTTTCTCCTCTTGAATACGCTTGAGAACCTGTTTCAACCTAACTCGCGCGGTCGCGATATCTCGCTTGTCCGTCTTTCGGCTTTCCTTTTCAAAGCAGTGCAGCACATAAATGACGCTACCAATCTTCGAGAGATAAACTACCCGGTACCAAGCCCGCTCATCCGATTCCTTGAGTTCCCAGACACCCTTTCCGATCGACGGCATCGATCGCGTCTCGCACGCTGGAAACTCACCGTTCTGCAGCCTGCGCAGAGAATAGCCGAGGCCCAGTTTCACGTCCCTCGGAAAACCGCTCAGAGTCTCTTTTGAATCTCCCTCCCAGTGAATCTCTGCCGGCGTTCCTCCAACGTCCTTCACGGTGATATGATTATACAACTTTTACTATACAATGCAATTGACAAAGAATGGTCGGCAGCGCCTGTAAAGTGTGAATTTGACGAGTTGCGGAGCGCAGAGATACAAGGAGTAGCATTCGTCGCTACAAGCCACGTGACCTTCGGGAGATACTTCAACGTCCTTTACCCCGAGTTGCTAAGCAACGGGCAGCCCGGCCCACCACCGACAGAGCCATACGCGGAACCATGGCAGATTGACTATGTGAGGAAGACTCCGAATTCAAAAGCCTCGTCGGTCACTACTAGCTGCTAGAGAAGGAGCCGACCATGCGGAAAACCATGGCTCGTCCGAGTTTCAGTTTTGTTGCGGCCTCCGTGATTTCCCTTTGTGTCACACGTTCCTGACGAGCCAAAGGGGAGATAATGCGTTCGCGGCGCCATCCCAAATTCCAAAGTTTCTCCGAGATGTTGTCCTTCTCCGCCATTTTCGCGCGCTCTAGTCTACTGATTAAAGGCAAATTGCGGTGATACAACTGGCTGAATCTGCGAGAGGCGGTAGAAAAAGAACTCGGTCGACAACGTCGACGGCTGGCATTTCTGTTCGAAACGTATGAAAAGATGCGGCGGTCGTATAGATCATGGCGGAGCTTTTTCCCGAGCGATGGGTACCTGCCACCAAGAAAGTTTCAGCGAAGGACTCAACCGTGCACTCACACTGATCTGGTATCGCTCAGGATTGGTCCGCGATGACCATCGGGTATTCGACATTCCGACATTCCGCTTCCAGAAGGGAATCAAAAGCGCAGCGTGGCGAAAAACTCGATCCGTGCGTAAATCGCTTTCGGCGCGGGCGCAGAAGGAGTAGATCATCCGGGTAAACACCGTGGCTCGCGGTAAGACGTAGCGCCAACTGCGCACGACCTGCTCGGCCTGACCGGCGATGGGATCGGGCGCCTCGCCATCCGCCATTCTCTCGCTCACCCAAGCGGCCAACAGGTCGCGTCCTTTTTTTTGATCCAGATCCCGAAGACGATGTTTCGCTTTTCGCCTGCGTGTAGAGTACGGCCCGTCCACGAATCTGTAGCGAACAACCTTGACCCACGCAGCCGGCAGCCACGCGGGGATGTTCACGCCGAACAGTTCCTCTTCCCGGAGCCTGGGATCTAGGGAATCGTTACCTGAACAACGTTGGAAATCCCGCTCTCTCCGCTTCGATCCACTGCCGTGGTCGCGTAGCAGTAAGTGTTCCCGTCCGTAACCGTCGGATCGGTGAATGTCGTAACCGTACTCGCCGTCGAACCATACGGCGACCCGATTGGAAAAGTGCCGCAGGCACCGCTTGTGAAGTTGACGCGGTAGACATTGTAGCTTGTGATACCCGTGGTCGTGCTGGCGGTCCAGTTGAGGCTCACTGTGTGAACAGGCGCCGCCGTGCCGCTACCGCTCAGCGCTATGCTCAGGCTCGGGTTCGACGCGTCCGACGTGATGGAGACGGTCCCGCTGAAATTGCCCGCCGACGACGGCGTGAAGGTAACGCTGAATGAGATACTCTGCCACGGCGTCAACGTCAGCGGTGTGGTGATCCCCGGTATGCTGAACCCAGTCCCGCTAACCGTGACCTGGGAAATGGTCACACTTCCGTTGTCGGAGTTGGTCAATGTTTCGGACACAGTCTGACTGTTTCCAACCTGCGTGCTGCTGAAACTAAGGTTCGAAGGATTGGCGACGATGCCATGTTGTTTTGGCCGTGCGTTTGAGGGTGCGGCTACGACGAGTCTTGATGGAGCGAGAGTCGCGCCTCCGATTGCCAGGGTAAACAGAAGAATCGGTAGGGGCTTGGGGGAACCGGGAATAATCATCATGACCGCAGTTTCGCCGCGACTTGCACATAGGCCTAGGTCTCATTAGGGCATTTTTTATTCACTGGTTTGCAAACCTCGCGGCCGCAAACAGGTGTCCCACCCCACCAGGGACTAGCCCGAGTTTACCGCGCTAGTGTCGCGCAGCCCTTAAATCGCGGACTGGCCATGGCTGTTCTAAAAGGATTCTCTGCGATTTAACATACAATTCAATACAATTCATCTCCCTTAAATCGCGGACTATTGCACTTTAATCGCGGATCAAGGTTTTGCGAAGCTCGGCCGCGATTTAAATATTTAAATGCCACAATGGCGAGAGGGGAGACCACCTCAGATGTCGCGCTGTACTTAATAGCGAGAATAGGAGTATTGCATTTTCAATGATTTATCACATTTCAGTACAATCGCTGCTGCACCTAAAGGCGAGAAAACTGCAGAGTTCTCCAACGGAACCTTATAAGTCACTTCCGTGTTGGACAGAAAGTGGCGACACTACCCCAAAAACGTGGGCGATCTTCAGGTTCCTTACAGCGCGAGTGGCGCGTGGAGGGCGGAGGCGGGAATAGCGCAGCTTCGCCATGACAGATTCCAGTTCAAGGTGGTTGCAGTGGCAAAACGCCGCGCAGGCTGATTGGGATCGGGCTCGTTCCCGCGAAGTCGTCCTACGCCGCCTTGCCGAGAGCACGTCCCGTTCCCCCAGATTAGCGCAAGAGGCTGCTTCACAACTCGGCTTGAGCTGCAGTTCAGTCTATCGCTTGCTTGCGCGTTATCGAGACCGCCCCCAGGTTTCCTCTTTGCTGCCGATGAAGCATGGACGGAAACAGCAATCACGTTTTCTGGACGCGGCAAGGGAGAAGATCATTGACAGCGCCATCAAGGATTTCTTTTAGAATGCGGTTTTCTACGCCCCGATTCGCCCAAATCTCCCCCATTGTTTACAATAGAAGTTTGCCATGGACCTGGCTGCCATCCAATCTGCGCTGCGCGAACGCAACATCGACGCGTGGCTGTTCTACGACCACCATCATCGTGATCCCATCGCCTATCGTGTACTCGGCTTGCCCGCAGCTCTGATGGTGACGCGGCGCTGGTTCTATCTGGTGCCGGCGCAGGGCGAACCGGTGAAGCTGGTCCACAAGATCGAGGCTGGCCACCTCGATTCCCTGCCCGGAAGCAAGCGCCAGTATTCCGGATGGCAGGAACTATTCGACAGCCTGAAGTCGATCCTTGCTCCTTTCCGCGATATCGCCATGCAATATTCGCCCAACAACATCGTCTTCACCATTTCCCTGGTCGATGCCGGGACCATCGAGTTGCTGCGCGGTTTGGGAAAGAACATCGTCAGCTCCGCCGACCTGGTCGCACAGTTCGAAGCCACGTGGAGCGAAGAACAGATTGAGACCCATTTTGCCGCCCGCGACAGCGTCGATTCAATCGTGGCCGCTGCCTTCCAGGAAATCGGGCACCGGGCCCGCAACGGTGGCACCACGGAGCACGAAATCCAAAGCTGGTTCATGGAAGCGTTTAGCCGCGAAAACCTGCTCACCGACGATCCGCCCATCGTCGCCGTCAATGCCAACGCCGGCAATCCGCACTACGAGCCGCGCGCCGATCCTCCGGTTCCCATTCGTGAGGGCGATCTGGTGCTGCTCGACGTGTGGGCAAAGAAGGACCTTCCCGGAGCGGTGTACTACGACATTACCTGGATGGGATTTGTCGGCAAAGCGCCGTCGGATCGCATGCGCGAGGTGTTCGAGATTGTGCGCGATGCGCGCGACGCCGGGGTGAAAACTGTGACCGATGCGATCAACTCCGGGCGCCACATCGCGGGATGGGAAGTGGATCGCGCCACTCGCAACCACATCAAGCAGAAAGGCTACGGCGATTATTTCATTCACCGTACCGGACACTCCATCGGCACCGACGTCCATTCCAACGGAGCCAACATGGACGACCTGGAAATTCACGATGAGCGTCAGATTCTTCCCAACTCTTGCTTCTCCATCGAGCCCGGAATTTATTTGCCGGAATTCGGCGTGCGCAGCGAGGTCAACATGCTGGTCAGGCCCCAGTCAGCGGAAGTCACCGGCAACATTCAACGCGAGATCGTAATTATCTGATGGCAAATCAAACTACAGCCAAGACCAAGGCAGCCGAACCGGCGCAACCCGCCGCCAGCATGATGGCCGTAATCGCGCCTGCGGTGGGCTGGCTGGTGCCGGGCGCGGGCCACATCATTCAGAGGCGCTGGATTCGGGGCGCTCTGCTGCTCGTCTCCATCGGAACCCTGTTCGTCCTCGGCCTGATGATGCAGGGCCACATCTACAAAGCGAATGGCGGCGACATCCTCGACATGCTCGGATTCATCGGCGACTTGGGCGCGGGCGGAATGTACATCGTGACCCTGGCCATGAACTTGGGCCAGGGCGCGGCCGCTTTCGCCGTGGCTGATTATGGAACCAAATTCATGATTGTCGCTGGACTGCTGAACTTTATCGCGGTGGCCGACGCCTACCACATCGCCATCGGGAAAAAACAATGACCATCCCGCTCACCCACTTCAGTGCGGCTTTTGTGTTCGCGCTGTTTGCCTCCATCGTCTTCGGCATTACCCATCGCGAAACCACCCGCGACATGATCCGCTACGGCCTGTATTGTTTTGCCATGTTCTTGGGCGGAGTTTTCCTAGCAGGCTGGGCCATGTGGCTGGTGCGAAGATAGCCATCCGCTATCCGCCGTCAGCGCAACCGTAGTATCGAGCGGGTACAAGACACCAAAGTTGATGGTTTTGGGGTGCAGCTGAGGGTTGACGGCTGTTTCACCCCTCCCACACGAACGCATCGAAGACTCGCTTCGAATCAAAATGCAGGCGACGGTAGAGAGCCACGGCCCCGGCGTTGGCCTCGGTCACGGTCAGCGAAAGCATCGAGAAGCCGCGCTTGCGCAGATTGGTGGAGGTCGCAGCCAGCAGCGTCTCGCCGATGCCGCGCGAACGGTACTCCGGCAATACGCACACCTGGGTTACATGGCCGACGTCGCCGCGCACGCGCGAGCACAGGATCAGTCCAATCAGATTTTTCGCCTTACGATCCACGGCGGCATAGGACGATTCCGCATCGAACACTCCGCATCCCGGAAAACGCACAATGTTATTCAGAAAACGCAGCGATCCGCTCAGCGTGTGGTATTGGTCGTTGATCTGGGCGTCGACGTGCCCGCGATAAGCCGCGGTTATCACCGCGGCGGCAGGCTGGTAGTCGGCTTCGGTCCAACGCCTGATTTCGACATCCGGATGCGTCGCCGTCGCCTGCGCACCCCTCTCGCCCAACCCGAGGACCATAAACAGCCGCGGATGACGCTGGAATCCCTGATCCAGAAACGGCCGGGCAACGCTCCCCGCTTCATGCGCAAGCAACTGGGCTTCGACCCGATGGATTCCGGGAGACTGCTGTAGCGTCTCGATCACGTGCGTTAGCAGCTTGAGTTCTACTTCGCGCGCGTTGGGAAGGCGGCCGCCGTTCGCCACGAAAAGATCGCCGACCACTCCCTTGCTGCCTTCATACACGAAGAAGCTGTAACCGAAAATGCGGCCCCGATCGATGGCGGCGTATCCGGGAAGAATTTTTGCGTCGACATAGCGCAGGATCATCTCCGCCGACCCGTGGTAGTCCCAGGAGAGCAGACTCGCCCAGGCTCGCGTCTCATCGTCGAGCAGCGGACGCATATCCACGGAGGAAAAATGCCTGAGGTCGAGAATCTCCACGGGGCTCCTGCAAAGTCAGCCGCAAAAAGACGCAGCCTTATTCGGGGCGGCAGAACTCCGAGTTTAGTGCGTTCCAGGACGCGAGGCAAACCGCCGGAACACGGGGCGGCAACAGCGAACCTGGAACTGAGTGGGTGGAACCGGCCGCTGCCGCGGCAATCCAGTAGTAGTCCACACGCTGCGCCGCATAGTGTCCGAGATAAGAGACGCGGCGGCCTGCCACCAGCTTCGCAATCTCCACCTGCGAATTCTGCGGCGCCACCAATAAGTGCTCTTGCTGGGGAACGCTGCCCCAGTCGTAGTTGAAGGTCAGCCGGTTGCGATAAAAGGTCAGGCCGTATTCCAGTTCGCGTCGAACATGGTAGACGGCCAGCGGCAGGGGATGGGTTTCCATGCTGGCAATTTCCCGGGCCAGGGGACGTGCCGAGAGCCCTTGGTCCAAATCCACGGATCCCAGTCTCAACACAATTCCCACAACCAGTAGAACCGGAATCACGGTTACGAACCGCAGCATGCGGAGACCCGTCTTCCGAACCAGGGTGAGGGCAATTCCGACACACAGCATAAATGCGACGGCGAGTGCCACCGCCATCGCTTGCCCTCCCGGAAGCCGATGCTGCGTGATCAGGTAGGCAATCAGCAGGGCCGGAACCATCGGAGCCGCCGCCACGAGCGCGTGCAGCACCACCAGAGCCGTCGCGGGCGGCTCCGCCTCAGTTTGCTCCAACTGTTGGCGCAGATAGCCGACTAACAGCAGGGCGCCCGCCGGAACTGCCGGAAGAATATAACCGGGCAATTTCGACCGTGAGATCGAGAAAAAGACTACCGGCACGACCAGCCAGCAGCACGCGAAAATGCCCACTTGCTTTTCGGAATTCGCGTTGGCAGCGTCCACCGGCCTGGGTTTAGCCCACCACCAGCGCACAGACTGCACGAAGGCCGCAATCACAAAAACCGTCCAGGGAACCAGGGCCAGCGCCGTTACTGGCAGGTAATACCAGAAGGGCTCGGTATGGTGATAAAGATTCTCCGAAAACCGGCCGAGATTGTGCTCGACGATGAATTCGTGAAAGAATTCTGGATTGCGCATCTGCACCGCGACATACCACGGCAACGCGATCGCGCAGAACAGGAGAACCCCTGGCAGCCAGAGCGTCTTCAGAACCAGGCGCGATTCGCCAACCGCAGCCGTGTAGAGAACGATCACTCCCGCGGCGAGAAGCGGCGCGACCGGCCCCTTGGCCAACATCCCCAAGGCCATGAAGCCATAAAAAACTGCCAGGTAAATCCTCTTTCCGGTTTCCCGCCAGGCCCACCAGCCGAGCATTCCAACAATGAAAGCCGCGGCCAGCGCCATGTCCATCGAGGCGACACGCGCGAACCCGACGATTCCAGCGGAAGACGCCGTGATCAGTGCGCCATCCAGCTCAAATCCAGGCCAGAAGCGGCGCAGAAAGAAGTACACCGCCAACACGAGCACAGTGGCATCGAGCACCGAAGGCAGCCGCGCCGCCCAGTCGCTCACCCCGAAGATCGAATAGGCCAGCATGGCTTGCCAGTAATAAAGTGGCGGCTTTTCCAGCCAGGGCTGTCCACCCAACACAGGAGTGATCCAGTCGTGGCGCTCCAGCATTTCGTGCGCCACCTGCGCGTATCGCGGCTCATCGGCCCCGATCAGCCCGAACTGCCCCAGTCCGTACAAGAACAGAAAGGCGCAGAAACCCGCCAGCAGCAGCGAGTCGGTGCGGGTGCGATTCGTCATGGGAGGGTTCCGAGAGTGGCTGGCGTCATTGCTAAATTGTTGATTTCTGATGGTTGATTGTAGATTGAAACTGGTAAGGGGCTTAGAGCTTTTCCATCCACAATCAAGCTTCATCCATCCGCAATTCCGCGGGAGACAGCTCGCAAACTCACTGCCGGGAAGGACCGCGGCGCAGCATTTCCAGAATCTGGCGCACCGCCTGGGCCAGCGGTCCATCCAGCGAGCAGCCGCTGGCGCACTCATGGCCGCCGCCGCCAAAGCACTCGGCTACTCGCGCCACATCGAGCTTGCCCTTGCTACGCAGGCTCACGCGAAAACGCTCGTCGGGCAACTCGCGGAAGAACGCGGCCACCTCAACCTCGCCGATCGAAAGCACGTAATTCACCAGGCCTTCGCAGTCTTCTTCCTTCGCCTCACAAAGTTCCATTTGCTTCTGCGTCACCCAGGTCCAGCCCACGTGGCCTTCGGTATTGAGGTTGCGCAGTGCTTCGCCGAGCAGCCTCATCTTGGCCACCGAGTGGGCAAAATAAATACTGCGCGCACAATGCGAAGGGTCGGCGCCCGCCAGAACCAGTTCCCGCGCCAGAGCGAACGTATGCTCGTTCGTTCCCTGAAACATGAACGATCCCGTATCGGTCATCAACGCGGTGTAAAGGCAGGTGGCAATCTCCGGAGAGAACGGGGTTCCCGCCTCGCGCGCCAGGCGGAACACCATTTCTCCCGTAGCCACGGCATGCGGATCGATCCAGTTCACATTGGCGAACGGCCGTGCGCTGACATGATGATCGATGCTGATCAGGAAGCGGTCTTCCAGGCCCTCCAAGCGGGTGCGGTGAATGCTGTCACATTCCAGAATGATCGCCGCCTGGTAGTTGCCGGCAACCCGATCGGCCTGCATCACCTGATCGGCAAACGGCAGGGCGCGATAGATCCGCGGCACGCCATCGTGCAGCACCACGTCGGCCTGCTTCCCCATGGAACGTAAAACCTGGCAGCACGCCAGCGCCGATCCAATGGCGTCGCCATCGGGCCGGGCGTGCGAGGTAAGCACGAATCGGTCGCGCTGCTCGATTTGATGGAGAACGTCCTGCAGCATCCCTATGCCTTCTTCTCACCAGGTCCGGGTCCCGCCTGAGATTTCATTCTCTTTTTCGCTCGCGCCAGCAACTCTTCCACGCGTGCTTTTTCCCGCTCCGAACGGTCCAGCCGGAAAAACAATTCTGGCGCGCGTCGAATCCGCAAGCGCTCCACCAGTTCATGCCTGATATATTCCCGGGCGGCGATCAAGCCCTCGAGACTTCGATCCGCTTCCTGGTCGTCGCCATCCACATCCACCAGAACCTGCGCCGACCGGCCATCGTCGGCCACATGCACCGCTGTTACGCCCACCAGCCCGATGCGCGGATCAGCCAATTCGCCTTCCACCAAGGTTTCGATCTCCTCGCGCAAAGCCTCGCCCAACCGCCCGCGATGGTACTTTACCCCGCGCTTCTCCACCGTTCACCTCGATGTAAAACGCATGAGAATATCAGAAAATCGTCCCGAGGTCTTGGCTCTGAAGTGCTATTGTCGCGCACAAAGGAATGATCCGGGTAAGTACAGAGGTAACAATCGGATAGCCGCGACTGCTTGGCGGAGCCCTCGGTTTGGTGCGGCGCTCACGTTTGAACGACAGAGCCGTCCTTTCGAAGGCGGGACGAGTATGAGTATGATTCGTCCTGAGGAGAAACTCGTGAGGAACGGGCTTTTGTTGCTGGCCATGACGGCCACAATTGCCTTACCGGCCGCAGGGGAACCAGCAACCGTCAAGCGCCTGGACGGCAGCAGGATTACCTCCGCAGAAATCGACGCAACCGTCACACGCGTGATGCATGCCGCTGAAGTCACGGGAGTGGGTCTGGCGGTTTTCGACCACGGGAAGGTTGTTTACCGGAAGACCTATGGCGTCCGCGACAAAGAGAAGAATCTGCCGTTGACCGAAAATTCGGTCATGACTGCGGCTTCCTTCAGCAAGGTTGCTTTCGCGTACATGGTGATGCAGCTCGTCGATGAACGAATGCTCGATCTCGATAAGCCCGTGTACCAGTATTTGCCGAAGCCGCTGCCGGAATATCCGGCGTACAAAGATCTGGCCGGTGAGGTTCGCTACAAGCAAATCACGGCAAGAATGTTGTTGAGTCACACCAGCGGCTTTCCCAACTGGCGCTGGATCAATGAAGACCGCAAGTTGAATATCAATTTTGAGCCAGGCTCAAAATACGCCTATTCGGGCGAAGGAATTGATCTACTGCAACTGGTCGTCGAGACCGTTACCAACAAACCCCTCGAGGATCTGATGAGGACTTATGTTTTTGAACCCTTCGGAATGACCCGCTCCAGCATGGTTTGGGAGAGCCGTTTCGAGAGCGACTATGCCAATGGCTATAACGAGTGGGGGAGGTCCCTTGGTCCCGAAAGGCGCCCCCATGCCGATGCCGCAGGTTCGATGCAGACGACCCTAGGCGACTTTGCGCGTTTCCTCGAGGCCGTAATGCAGGGCGAAAGACTACGGAAACAAACCCACGAATTGATGCTTAGCCCGCAGATACAGATCCTGTCGAAGCACGAATTTCCCACGCTGGCCAGCGAAACCACCGAGGAAAACAAATCAATCCGCCTCAGCTACGGGCTGGGTTGGGGCCTGTACTGGACTCCGTTTGGCAAGGCTTTTTTTAAAGAAGGCCACGCCGAAGGCTGGCGAAACTACAGCGTCTGCTTCGAGAATCGCAAGACCGGCATTCTCATTATGACCAACAGCTCGAACGGCGAGGGCATCTATAAGGAACTGTTGGAAACCGTGCTAAACAATACCTTCACTCCCATCGAGTGGGAAGGCTTTACTCCCTACGACAAGCTCGCTCCCCGGGAGCCGTTCGAAGAGCACAAGGTGGTGGCCATCGATTCCCAATTGCTCGATCGATACGTAGGCCGTTACGGGGAACCGCCGAATCTCATCCTGACCATCCGGCGCGAAGGCGATCACCTGTCCGTACAGGAGAACGATGAGCCCAAACAAGAGTTATTCCCGGAGAGTGAGCGAGACTTTTTCTCGAAGGTCGCTGACGATGTCTTCGCTTTCCAGCTCGACAGCCAGGGGCACGTCACTGGCATGATCCTGCACACGGGTGGGAAAGACATCTCCATCAAGCGGATCGACTGACTGCACACAATTTAAGTACAGCGCGACATCTGTCCACTGCCAAACGTTGCCGACCAACTGCGATGAACTCCCTTCTAGCGGGGTTCGGCGAAAAAACCAAAATTGACAAGCCTTTCGGGATGGAATAAAGTGCCGCCTTATCATTTACTGGGTCCTTGTGTGCATGAAGGAGGAAACATGGAGCGCAGGAATACTTGGGCTTTCACGCTACTCGCAGTTGCATTTGTCTTCTTGCTAGCCTTGCCTGGTATTGCCAGCGCGCAGTCGCGCCCTCGGCTAAAACCCATTCCCCCGCGGAGGGGTATTGATCACGCTGCCGCACTTGCCTCCGACACGCGTTCGGAGTGGCAACCCCTGACCAACCAAGCACCGTCGGGTCCCAATGGCGTCCAACTCATGATTCAAGGAACGGACGGGTCAATCCTCGTACAAGCCTATGACGGGCAAACCTGGATGAAGCTGACTCCCGATGAGAAGGGCAGCTACATCAACGGCACGTGGACTACCCTCGCCTCAGAACCTGTTGCTCGACTGTATTTTGCCTCTCAAATCATGCCGGACGACAAGTTATTTGTTGTTGGGGGTGAGTACAGCGGACCAGCCTTGATACCCGATTGGTCGAACACGGGTGAAATCTACGATCCACTGACCAACAAATGGACTATGATTACCCCTTACCCGGACCAGCCTGGTTGCCCTTACATCTATTACGTTTCCGGAAACACTACGACTGGAAGCGCCAAAGTTAAGGGGGTTTATCCCTACACGAGCGGCCTTTCCGTCGGTGAAGGAGTTTTCGGATCTGGGATTCCAAACGGCGCGACCATCGTGAGCGTTGACTCGCCCAGCCAAATCACCATATCCGCTGCCGCGACGCAGACGGTCTCAGCCAATTTTATTGTTCTGTCCGCGTACTATCAGCTGACCGGGTGCCTCGGAGATGATCCTTCGATACTGCTTTCGAGCACGAAAATTCTCCAGGGCGACCTCGTTAACGGCAACACGTACATCTACGATGCTGCCTCGAACTCCTGGAGTCCCTCAGGGACAAAGGTGTACCCCGACTCGAGCGATGAAGAAGGCTGGACGAGGACCAGCAAGGGAATGATCGTCAACTATGACCTATTCTACAGCATTGCCACGAACGGGGCCTATGCGGAGGAGTACAACCCCGCGACCGGTATGTGGAGCAGCATCAGCCCATCTGCTGGCACGGCCAAGGGCACAATTCCCCAACTAAGCGGGTCGAATATAGGGTATGAGCTTGGCGCCTCCCTCCGCTTACAGGACGGGCGCGTGCTCGAGATCGGAGCCACCCAGCATAACGCCACGTATAATCCCACCACGAACACCTGGGCGGCCGCACCGGACACCATCGGCACGCTCAACGGAATCCCATCTCCGTTCGGCTCGGACGATGGTCCAGCGGCCATTTTGCCCAACGGCCATGTGATCTTCGCAGCCGATGCCGGCATCTCCGGATTCATATCTTCCGGAAACATTACTTCCGGCTCCGCCGTTATTAAGGGCATTCCCTCCACCGCCATCTTGCAGGTTTACTGGCCCGTGAACGGGAATGGAATCCCAGGCGGGGCTTATATCATTAGTGTAGATTCGCCCAGCCAAGTCACGATCAGTAGTCCGGCTACCGCTACGATCACCGGGGATGGCATCAGTTGGGGAGGCACCTACAGCAATCCCGCGGAACTGTTCGATTTTGATCCGAGGACCAATAAGATTATTCAGGTCACTTCGGCTCTTCCTGACAACAACCTCCCCTACGAAGGCTCGTATCCCACGCGCATGCTCATTCTTCCCACGGGACAATTGCTCTTTTCCGACGATAGTGCCCAGCTCTGGGTTTACACCTCGTCGGGAGAGCCCAATCCGCTGTTGCGGCCATTCATCACGAGCGTAAATTATGTCGGTGGCGGCCAGTTCAGGCTTGCAGGATTTCAACTCGATGGGCAGTCTGCGGGCGCCGCTTACGGCGACGACGACCAGATGGACTCGAACTATCCGATCATCCGCATGGTGAACTTCAGTGGCAATGTCTTTTACGCTCGGACTTTCGACTGGAGCAAGATCGGCGTGGGGGATGGAACCGGATACGAGACCGTCGACTTTACGCTGAATCCCGCGGTAACTCCCGGCGATTACGCCCTAATCGTAAGCGGTGCGGGAATTTCTTCGTTTCCCACCTTCATTCACGTTTCAAAGAAGGAGGTGAAGGGGGAAAACTAATTCAGGTGCACAATCGCAAGTCAGCCAGCGGGAAAGAAGGCGATTTAAGGCAATCGTTACTGGCTGCTCGAATCGTTGACACCAAGAGCTTGGCTGTTTCCCACTTCCGGACCGGGCGTGCTCTACAAGATGGAGGCGATTATGAAAAGAACGATTCTAGTGTTGACTCTCTCCTCACTGCAGATCTCGCCTTCGCTCAAAACTATAATTTGCCTATCGAGCACATCATCGTGGTCTTCCAGGAGAACCGGACTGCTTCGAACCTGTTCGGCAATGACACTGCTCTGATCGCCAATGGCTTCCACGTCGTCACATCCGGTCAGTGTGGTATGGCAGACGATCACTCTCAGCCTCTTCGATGTTGTCCACGGCCAGGCCATCACACAGAGGCAGCGACGCTTTTTTCGCTTTGTGCACAAGAAAATTTCAAAAAATAAATTTGGCGAACCAGAAAGAGAGTTGATATCGCCTTTCAGCGACGGTCAGAAAAAAATCGGGCCGAGCCAGGGCGGCTGAACAGTAGCGCTCGAGGAGGAATTTAAGCGTAACGGTTGCTGCGAGCGCTCCTGTTGGGGATGTCGTTATTCCTTAATCTTATTGAATCTCGCATAATATAGTGACAAATGAGAAAGAATGAGTTATGCTGTGGCTATGAACAAGAAAGTTCGGCCACGGCGTGATTTTCAGGGATTAGAACAGCGACGCAAACGAGCAGCGCGGTACTTTGAGGCGGGCAAACTATCCCTGGCGGAGATAGCTCGAGCACTGAACGTAAGCCGGCAAAGTGTAAGTCGCTGGTATGCCGAGTGGAAACGAGGCGGGGCCGCGGCTCTTCGTGGCGCCGGTCGCGCGGGACGGAAACCGCGGCTTCAGCCCGAACAATTGCAGCCACTCGACGAGGCGCTGCGAGCAGGGGCGCGGGCGCACGGTTTTCAAACCGATTTATGGACGCTGCCCCGAGTCGCCAAGGTGATCGAGCAATTAACGGGCATCCACTATCATCCCGGTCATGTCTGGAAAATTCTGAAGACCATGCGATGGACCTTACAAAAGCCGGCCACACAGGCGCGGGAGTGTAATCCGCAGAAGGTGAAACGCTGGCTGAAGGAAACCTGGCCGGCGCTAAAAAAAAAGCCCGCCGGCAAAAGGCCTGGATCTTCTTCCAGGACGAAAGCGGAGTCTCCCAACGACCCTCGATCCGTAGAACCTGGGCGCCCAAGGGGGAAACTCCTGTCCTAATCCATGCCTTCAACTGGAAGAAGATGTCACTCTCGGCCGCGATCGGCTATCGCTGGGACGGAGCCCGCGCTCGTCTGTTCTTTCAAACTTGTCCGGACAGCTACAACACCGAACGGCTGATTGCATTCTTGGAAGATCTGCGCCGGGAAGTGCGCGGCCGCAAAGTCATCTTGGTATGGGATGGCCTCCCGGCGCACAAGAGTTGCGTGATGAAGGAGTATCTCTACGAACAACGAAAATGGCTCACGGTCGAGGCGTTACCCGGCTATGCTCCGAAGTTAAATCCGGTCGAAAACTTGTGGGGGAACATCAAAGGACAAGAGTTAGCCAACCGATGCTCCGAAGACCTGAGCGAAGCAGCGACCGCCGTGCACCGCGGCATTGAGCGCGTCATCGAATCCGGCAAACTCCTATTTTCCTTTCTTAACCACGCCAAACTATTTTTTTGATCGTTCTGTCACTGTATTATGCGAGATTCAATAATAAGGAAAAACGACAGCTTGTGTCGACGCCGGTCGCTGTGAGAAGAAACGGGCTTGCCACGGTACCGATTGCGCTCTCGACTGCCTCTCCAACCGTAGCGCTCTCAGCCTTCGTGCGCCCCACGAACGCGCCGCGGGCTTGGCATCCTTTCGCTGAAAACTCTTCAAACTCGCCCACGCTTCCAGCAGCGTTCCGTCCACGGTGAAGTGTTCATCCGAAAGCAGATTCTGATCCCGTGCCTGCTGCAGCACAGCTTGGAAGAAGGCTTCGGCAAAGAACCCTACACAATTCGCCAGAGTCCTACAGATACTCCACAAACGAGTCGGCAACTTCAGCCCCGTGGTTGTTGGCGATGCGCATGGCCTGCCGTTCCACGTTCTTCATCAATCCATCGAGATAGTCGCGTGAATCGGAGATGCTGACCACGCCAATGGTGGCGCGATTCCACAAGCCGCCGGCATCGAGTTCAGCGACAGAAACGTTGAAGCTCGACCGCAGACGGTCTTTCAAGCTGCGTACGACCTGACGTTTGTCCTTGAGCGATTGCGCCGCTTCGATGTGAAGTTCGAGCGTGAGGAAGGCGATCAAAGGCAGTTTCCGGTATCCAGTTTCGAGTTGCTGTTTTGGCCTGCCGCGCCCGCTTTCGCGTGGACGACGAGGGCGTCGAACCACGCATCACCGTGGAGCGATTTCCAGATCGGGACCCTGCTCATGCTTAATCAGTTTCGCGGCGCTAGACTACGGTCGACGGACTCGCGCAATCGTCCCTCCAGCGGTGCGGTCTGGGATTACGACTTGGCCTGTATAATGGCCATACAACCCCAGCCCCTTGCCGCCAACCAACTATAGCTTTAAGCTGGTTCTCCGAGTTTCCCGAGAATTCCCCAGTGTTCCGCTAAAACCGCTTATCGGTTCGGACTGTAAAATTTAGCACAATGTTCCAGTGTTCCAGTCGGAAACATTAAGCCACTCTCAAAACCGCCCCGCGTACGAGGGCTGGCCGATTTCTTCGGACGATGTCCGTTGGTGCGAAGTCCGCCCGCAATTGTCAAGGACTGGCTACTTCGCAATGACGAAATCTGCGCTCTCGCCCTCGGCGGAGCTGGGACCGATCCACACGGTGGCGCTTGCCGGCTCAACCAAATCCTGCATATCAATGTTCCAGAAGGCAAGTTCATCGCGTCCCAGACTGAATTCGACGCGCTTTGATTCTCCGGACGCAAGAACAACCCTTCGAAATCCTTCCAGTTGTCTCACCGGAAGAGCGACGCTGGTTCCGCGAAGGCGGAGGTAAAGTTCTACAATTTCATCGCCAGCGCGCGATCCAGCATTTCTCACGGTGGTGGACACACGCAGCGCCGGTTCCGTCTTCTGGTTCAGCCCGCTCGCACTCATCTGGGATGTGCTAAGTTCCAACGGCGAGTAAATAAACTTGGTATAGCTAAGGCCGTAGCCAAACGGAAACAGCGGTGCATTCGGTTCGTCCACATAGCGCGAACGATATTTTTCGCCGTGGTTGCCGGGTGGACGACTGAGATCAACGCCGTCGGCAGGACGCCCGGTGTTGAGTTCGTCATAGTGGAGTGGTTCCTGGCCCACGCTATCGGGCATGGAAACAGTGAGCTTCCCGCTTGGGCTCACGTCGCCGAAAAGTGTGCGCACGAGCGCCGGTCCGGCTTGCACTCCCGGAAACCAAGCTTGCAAAATCGCCGGTACGTGACTCGCGGCCCAAGCGAGGGTCAGGGGCCGGCCGCTGAAAACAATCAACACCACCGGCTTCCCGGTCGCGGCCACTGCCTCCAGAAGCGGTTGCTGGTTTCCCGGCAGACCGAGATGGGCGCGGGAAGCAGCCTCGGCACTCATCGACAAGGAGTCTTCTCCAAGCGCCATGAGGACCACATCCGCCTGTTTGGCGGCAGCTACCGCTTCGGCAAAGCCGTTCTCTTCGGCAGTTAGAATTTCTGTGCCTTTGGCGTAGAGTAGTTGCCTGCCTGATAGCTGCACGCGCGAAGTCAGGGCCGCGCGCAAGGTTACGACGTCCGCTGCATTGCCCCTCGCGCGCCAGGGACCCAGCATATCGGCGGCACTATCGGCTAGAGGACCGATCAGGGCGATGGTATGGACATCCGAGCTCAACGGAAGCGCGGCTTTCCCTTCCGAGTCCCTATTCTTTAGAAGCACGTACGAACGTTCCGCAACCGTGCGGGCGAACTCCACATCGGCAGGATCGAGTTGCGGCACGCCTCTGGTCGCCGGTTCGGCAACGTACGGATGCTCGAACAAGCCAAGGGCGAATTTTATCCGGAGCACGCAGCGAGCTGCTCGATCCACGGCGCTTTTCGATACGGCTCCGCTTCGTACCAGTTCCGCCAAGTAGCGCGAGAACAAGTTGCTTTCAAGGTCTATGTCGAGCCCTGAGAGAATGGCTTTGCGCGCCGCCGTTTTGCCGTCTACGGCAACGCCGTGGGCGATCGTTTCCCCCACCGATCCATAGTCGCTGATCACCATTCCCTGAAATCCCCACTCTTGACGAAGGATATGGGTGAGGGTAAACCAGTTGGAAGTAGCGGGCACACCGTTGAGGCTATTAAAGGCGCTCATGACCGAGCCGACGCCAGCTTCGACAGCGGCGTGGAAAGGTGGCAGATAGATTTGACGCAACATGCGTTCGGACATGTCCACCGAGTTGTAGTCTCGACCCGCTTCGGCGGCTCCATAGCCAACGAAATGCTTCACGCAGGCCAGCATGGATCGCGGATCATTCAGGTGAGCGCCTTGATATCCGCGCACGTAAGCGACAGCCATTGCGGAGCCCAAGTATGGGTCTTCGCCCGCTCCTTCCACCATGCGTCCCCACCGGGCATCACGCGCGATATCAACCATGGGGGAAAACGTCCAGCGGATGCCCTCTCGGGTGGCCTCCTTGGCGGCGATATGCGAAGCCCGTTCCACCATCGCTGGATCCCAAGTCGACGCCATGGCGAGCGGTACGGGGAAGATGGTGCGATATCCGTGGATTACGTCCAATGCAAAGATGAGCGGTATGTGCAGCCGGGATTTCGCGACCGCAAGCTTCTGCAGGGCATTGGTCTCGGCCGCTCCGGTAATGTTCTCGACGGAGCCGACATGACCCTGTGCGATCTGCTCGCGATAATCGGCGTGCGGAGAACCGGGACCAGTGGAGCTATCCGCGAAGTGCACCGTCTGGGCGATCTTCTCTTCGAGCGTCATCTGGCTCAGCAGTTGGCTGACGCGCTGCTCGATGGCGGGATCGTCCAGTTGCGGAGGCGTCGATTGCGCTCTGAGAAAGCACACGGGCCACGTGGACGTAATAGCTAGAAGCAAAATACGAACCAAACGCATTTTGGACCCCATGTGCCTGATCCCTCTGCGCAATGGACTTCGCCGGCCAGACGGATGCTACGACGCTCAAACGGCCACGGGAACTTATCGCCGCACCGTCCCGCAGCCGCCAAGGGTACGAGAATCTGGTCTTCGATCCTCCATAGAGTCGTTCCCAACCAGGGCAGATGCTATCAGAAAACCGGTATTCTAGCAATGAATTAGATGGTGCGAAATGGTGCGAGGAGGTGGGTATATGGAACCTAACACACAATCAGCGCGCCCAAGCTGGGGCTTCTTTCAATGGAATGTACTCGGGGCGATATCGCAGACGGGCCCCCTTGTGATTCTGAGCCGCATCCTTCGTCAGTTCGACCTTAAGCCCGTGACGTTTGCCGTCGATCGCAGGGGGAATGAATCCGAGTTCATAGCGAAAGTGCAATTGCATCAGAATCGCGTCCAGTGCGACGGCATACCCGGATGGAGAAGTAGAAAAGTACTCCCCACCTGTTTGATCGGCCATGTAGTGCTCGATTTCTCCGATCTCACCGTTGTGGGGCAACGGCCCTTGCGGAGCCATGCTGTCCTTGATGCCGAAAACAATCCCTGAAGTCTCGAGAAAATCATCAACCACCTGGTCCAACTGCTCCCTAGGTTGGCCTGTGGAGTCGCCGTCGAGAAAGACGATCACCGGCAGAGGCTGCGGATTTCTCCGATGCGCGTCCTGGATGATGAGCCGAATCACGCGCCGGAACGCGTCTTCCCCGGTGGCGAAGTCGTTCCCCCAAACATAGGAAACGGGCCTGATGGTTTTGGCCAGCACGGGGACGGGAATATCGTGGTCATGAGTGGGCAGCAGGTCGAGCCTCGTCTCACCGTTATCGCACCAATGAGCGACGCCCACGGCGTCGTGTTCTTCCAGATGGTCGAGTGCGGGGCGAAACAACGCGACATCGCCCACAAAATCTGCCGAGCCGCCAACCTTCTTTTGTTCGTTGCAGAGTAGAACAAGCCAAAGAGCCACGGGCCGCGTATCGTGCGCTTCGCCGTCAAGTGAGGAAACCGGGACTTCGTGTTTATTGTCAAGAACTCGGAAGTCTTCTTTCTTGAAGTCTCGAACGGGCAGGCCGGTTTTACGATCTCTACTGATTACATCAATCAGGACCATGGAAGACTGAACTCGGAAGGTGGGCAGCGCCGGACTCGGTGGTTCAGGCTGTTGTGCGAAACTGGCTGGGATTAGAAACGGAATGAGAGCCAGAGATTTTCGACCTAGAACGGCAAGTTTCATCTCGGTGAGCCTCGGCCTTCACGACGTAATTGTAGTGCTCAGCAAAGTAAAAAGTTGAAATATGCAGTGACTTAGGGCTGGGAGTAGTAGCCGGTACGCGTGCGAGCCGTGATCCCCGGCTCGTCGACCGTGACTCCGAGTGCATGGTACTCATCATACGTCTGGCCCGCCCGGGCGGCCTCGAACGAGAGGACGTAAAAGCTATCGGCGTCCGTGATGCATTCCGCGATTGCCGCGGCGAGGTCATTAGTGGAATTCAGCACGCGCCCGCCACTGTGAACCGCAAGCACCTGCAAGCTCATGTCGCCGACAGCTGCCCGCGAAGGCGAGGTTACACCTTTCAGGAAGTTCTTGTAGTCCGAGATCTGATTTCCCCCTACATCTGCCTGACCGAGCGGGTCAATACTATAAAGAGTGATGCGAGCCTGCCTAAGTCCGGTGGTAGCGGCCACGATTGAGTTGAAAATCCGGCTCTGGCTTTTATGGGAAAGTCTAACGTTGTCTCCCGAGAGCATCGGCCATCCCGGACTGAACCAAATCATCAGCTTCCTGCCGGGTCGTGCTCCTTCGTACGCCACAAGGGTGGTCAGGGTATTGGTCGACAGGTCAAAACGCTCTACCTCGCCGTAGGACGCCTGAGAGCGAGTAATGGACCGCAGCCCAGTTTGGTATTGGTCGTATAGCGCCGCAAGGGAATTTCCATCGCGAGAGAACCCGTTTTGCCTCTTCGCCCCAGCATCGGTCAAGACGACGAGCGACATCGGGAGCGCGAGCTTGCCGCCGTTCTGCAGCAAGAACCTCTTCAGCTCACCTCGTTCGTAACCAACGGCCTGGAAGGAAGCGTTGACGGCGTCAACCACAAGAATGATTTCGACAGGCGGATCGGCAGTCGAGCCCGTTCCGCTGTCCACCGCACGAAACGAGAGGATGTTCGCCGGCTGTTTATCGTCCAGAAGAGTGAAGTCTTGTTTCTGCAGACCGCGAACGGGTGCGCCAGATCTGTCCGTCACTTGCACATCGAGGGTGATTTGCCGGTCCGTACCGCCTGGCGCTGGCCGGGTTCGGAGATGGGGCAAGGAACTATCTTGCCCCCATACGGCAGAGAGTGGCAGAAGAAACAGGACAAGAAACAACCGAGAGAATCGGCTCATGATGCCTCACTCGCCCTGGAATTGCCCGCCCAACAACCGAGTCAGGGCGATGGTACCAGCTGCCGAGTTTGGATAACTGTTCAATTTTGTACACCTGCCGAAATAAATTAGTCCCTCACCTCTTGCAGCTTTCACTTTAGAGATCGAGAGTCAGCGCCGTGACGCGGCAGCCGGCCGCACCCGTTCGCGGGGCTGAACTCCTTCCCCTTCCTTCACGGCATAGAACGTATCGGCCGCCAGATTGCTTAAGATTTCGGTTTTGCCCGAGGGCCAGAGAATTTCTACGCGATCCAGGTGGTCGTGGGAACCGAGGCCGAAGTGGATTCGGAGGTCGTTCTGCGAGAGATAACTTCCACCACTGCGAACTTCATCTACCTGTACCAGGTCACCGGCGACAGCTTTGACGCGTGCATTCAGGGCCAGGCGGTTGCTCTTGGTTCCCGCGAGTTCGAAAGAGATCCAGTGGTTGTGGGGCCCTGGCGCGTTGCGCCCGTCCTGATTGCGTAAGATCATGGGCTTGCCATCCACATTCTCGACCACGATGTCGACGCGGCCGTCGTTGAACAGATCGCCGAAGGCTGCGCCGCGACTGACCTGCGGGATCTGAATCGCCGGTCCAACCAGTTCACTGATGTTGCGAAACGTGCCGTCGTGACGGTTCAGGAACAGTAGTTTTGGCTCCCGGTATCTGGCGCCAACGTCGAGAGTGTCGACTTGCGGGTAGACATGCCCGTTCACCATAAAGATATCCGGCCAACCGTCGTTATCAAAGTCGAAGAATGCGTCGCCCCAGCCAACGTATGGAATGGTCGGCGTGGCAACGCCCGCCAGGAAAGAAACGTCCGTGAAGCTCATCCCACCATCGTTGCGAAACAGTGCGGCATACTCCTCCGAGAAGTGGGTGACAAAAATAGAGAGGCGGCCGGTATGCAGATAATCGCCGAGCGCGACTCCCATGCCGGCTTGTTCGGATCCATCCTGGCTCACGGCGGTCCCAGCGAGAAATCCCACTTCCGTGAAATGGCCCTTCCCGTCATTACGATAGAGGAAGTTTGGCGTGGAATCGTTGGCGACAAAGAGGTCCAGTCGACCATCCTCATTAAAGTCCGACCAAACCGCTCCTAAGCCGTAATAGCCGTGTGGATCGTCCACACCGGCAGCCTTCGATACGTCGGTGAAGGTGCCATCCCCGTTGTTATGGAACAGGAGATCGCCGGCACCTTTCAAACCTCTCGGACCACATTGCACCGCAAGACCGTGATACTGGCAGGTTTTGCTCGAACCAAATTTGGGAAGGTCATCGAGGTGGAAATCGACGTAGTGGGAGACGAACAGGTCCACCCAGCCGTCGCCGTCATAATCCCCGAAGGCCGCGCCGGTGGCGAACTGTACATCATTGAGGCCGGCCTGTTTGGTCACATCGGCGAAGGTGCCATCGCCATTATTGCGGTAGAGGACAACTCCGCCGAGGCAGGTCACCAGCAAATCCGGCCACCCGTCGTTGTTATAGTCCCCGACCACCGCTCCCATGGCGAAGCAGGGATATCCCACACCCGCCTTGTCGGTGACGTCGGTGAAGGTGCCATCGCCATTGTTGTGGTACAGAGCGCTGCGAGCTTTCTGGCCCGCAAGCGCCATCTCGACGGTCGGTGCGTTTGTAAAGTAAATGTCGGGCAGACCATCGCGGTCATAATCAATCAACGCTACTCCGCCGGCCATGGACTCAACAATGTATTTCTTATCGGAGGACGACAGATGTTCGAATTTAATGCCCGTGGAAGCGGTGACGTCGACGAGCTGCGGAAGTTGAGTGCCGGCTTCCTGGCTCGGGGCCGCTTGGCCGAGGAGGTTCCTCGAAACGCAAAGCAAGGCACAGAAAGCCACCAGCAGGCCCAGAAGAGCCCCGCGAGACGACACACTGAGCGGAGACATGGTTGGTCTCACGATGGAGGATACGGCGACGAGGACACGGCCGGCCGATCTCCGGGTGGCGTGGGGCTCGCATGCCCTTTGTCTTTCAATTTGCGAAATTCGTCCATTTCGCGCTGGGCATGATCGGGCTGGTTCAAGCGTGCAAAGAGCAGGCCCAACTGGTAGTGGGTATCCGCAGAATCGGGAGCCAATTCCTCCGCCCGCGTCAGGTGCTCCTGCGCTTTGACGTAGTCTTGTTGCATCAAGTAGAGGGTTCCCAGCAGAGCGTGAGTTTGGGCATGTTGAGTGTCGATGGCAAGCGCTTTCTCCAACAGAGAGATAGCGGCGCGATTGTCGCCCTGATCACGAAACATCATGGCCAACTGGTAGTAGGCTTCCGTGTGCTTTGGGTCGAGCTGGATGGATTGCTCGAAGTTAGCCCGCGCTGCGGGAAAGTCGTGCAGACTGGCCCCGACCATCCCCAACGCGAGGAAGGCAAGCGGATCTTGGGGACGCAATTTTGCGTAATTCTCAATGGTACGGCGCGCCCCTTCTGTATCTCCGTTTTGGAGTTGAGCAACGCCCAGCAAATACAAAGCCTCCGGTTCGTCGGGCCGCAGTTTCACGAGCTGTTGGGCCGCATCCACTGCGTCCGCTGGGCGTCCCGCACGCAGGCTGGCGGCAGCGAACTTGCGCAAAACATCGGGCGAGTCGGGAGCAACGGTGCGGGCGCGGGTAAGCAGTTCCACCGATTTCTGCCACTGCTCCTGGCTGGCCAGCATACGCGCCAGGGCTTGCAGCGCGTCGACCGAGGTTGGGTTCAAGTCTACGGCTCGTTGAAAGTCCTTTTGAGCCAGCTTGAGTTCGCCCTTGCGTTCCCGGGCCCGCCCCAACTCAAAGAACAAATCAGCCGAGGGAGCCTGCTGCTTCTGGGCGATTTCAAGCAGGGCGAGAGCATCGTTTGTGAAGTCGAAATCCAAGAGCACCTTGGCGAACTCCACCCGGAGGCTAGGATTTTTCGCCGCGCGCGCAGTGACCTCTGGAGCGAGCGATTGAGCATCCGCGACTCGACCCAGACCCAGATAGCTGGCTGCCAGCAAAGGCAGCACCCCGTCGGGGCGATGCGCAGGCGGAATTCGTTCGAGCGCCTCGAGGGCAAGGTGAAAGTCATTCTGCTTCAAATACGCTGCCGCCAAGCTCTGGTTGACCTCTGCATCGTTCGGAGCCAGACGTGCCGCATCGAGCAGCGCGGCGACCTCCTTCTCGGTTTCACCTTGAGCGTGGAAGACCCGCCCCAAATTCATGCGGGCAGGGAGTGAGTCTGGAGACAGGCTGATTGCCCGGCGTAACAGTGTTTCCGATTCTGCAAAACGTTTCTGCTGCAAGCGAATGCTTGCCAGCAGGTTCAAGGCTTCGGCGTTGTCAGGATGCTCGGTTAGCACCTTCCAGAGCAGGACTTCGGCTGCGTCGAGTTTTCCGCCGTGAATCAGCGTGTTGGCCGCAGTCACATTGTTCGCGTCCTCGTCCGCGACCACGGGTGCACAAAGAAACACAAGCATCGCGACGAGAGCCAGCCCGCAGACCGTGACCTGCACCCACTTGGATCGAACTCCAGGTTTGCGCAATTCGAGGCGAGTCATCACGGGTGCTCCGTCCCCCGTTCCTTCTCTTTCAGTTTTTGATAATCCTGGAGAGCGTGCTGAGCGTCGTCCACCCTCCCATCGCGGCGGTAGGCCGCACTTAACTGAAAGTAGCTATAGTCTTTTGTGGGATCGAGATGCACCGCGATTTCCAGTCTTTCTATGGCAGCTTTTACATCTCCACGGTCGAGCAGAATCTTGCCCAGCTGATACTGAGCGTCTGCATAATCCGGTTTGTCGCGAACTACCTCGGAGAGCAAGGTGAACGCCTGATCTTTCTGTTGCTGCATAAGCAGGGCATAAGCCAAGTGATACTTGGCTCTGGCATCTCCAGGATGCGCCTCGAGCTCTGCGCGAAACTCCCGCACCGCATCGTCAATTTTGCCTTCGTGAAGCGAAATGATCCCCAACCCAAAATGCGCTGCTTCGATCTTAGGATCGAGTTCGAGGGCGCGCGAAAACTCGGCGAGGGCGGGAGTGTACTGATTCTGATCGGCATCCGCCTGGCCCAACAGGACATGGATTTCGGCAACATTCGGATTCTTCTCGATCATGTGCTGGAATACGTGCGACGCCGTCGCCGAGTCCCCGGTGCGGACCAGCGAGACTCCGAGCGCGTAGAGCACACCCGGGTCATCCGGAAGAGCAGCCAACTCAGGCTGAAACACCTCAACTGTTTTGGCGAACTTTTCGGTCATGAAATAACTCATGCCGAGGGCATCCCTTGCCTTGATATCGCTCGGCTGGCGGACAAGTTGGCGCTGCAGCGGGCCGATCACTTCTTCGAACCGTTGGGCGCGGAAGCCGGCCAACCCCCAATTGCGATCAAGTCCCGGCAAATCCGGCTTCCATTGCGCGGCCTTTCGAAAGTACTCGGCTGCCTTTCCATACTGTTCGTGTCTAGCCTGAATTACTCCCAGGTTGTTGTAGGCATTGGCCAGAATCTCCGCCAGCGTTGCGCGGAGTTCCTGCGCCTTTTTTTCCTCTGCGGCATCGAGTGGGGGACGACTCTCGAGGAATGCAGGCTTTTCCTGCCCATTCTGAAGTTCCGGAAGCAGCTCGTGCTGTCCCGTTTCCCGAGCGTCTTGTCTCTCTTTGTCGCTCTGGAATGCTTGCGCCCGCAGTTCCTGCGACCGCTTCAGTTCCGCCTCCGCCTCGTCCTGCTTGCCCATCTTAACCAGGATCTGGCCGATCATGGTGTGTGCTTTCGATACCTGATAGTGGTTGTGCGAGGGGTCGGTCGTGAGGCGAATCGATTTCTTCAACGTCTCGATGGCTAAGTCCGGGCGGTTCGTTTCGACGTACACCTGGCCGAGATAAAGAAGAGGGTCGGGATTCTCGGGCTGCAACTGCACCGCTTTTTTCAGATATTGCTCTGCCACGGGAAAATCGCGATCCTCGAGATGAATTACCCCCAGGAAAAAAGTGCTGAAGAACTCCTTCGGATTAATCGCCAATTCTTGCTCAAAAAGCGGTCGAGCCGTCGGAAAACGTTCCTTTTCTCCCTGGGCGAGGTATGCCAGGGCGAGATAGTAGTGAACCCGAGGATAGTGCGAATCCAGCTCGATCGCTTTCTTGAACTCGCGGATGGCTTCGTCCAGATAGCCCGTCTCGCGATACGCCCGGCCGATGAGAACATGGAGTTCCGGGGTCGAACCCATGTCGTTCAGCAATTCATCGAATAAAAGCTTGGTTTCAGCCAGCTTGTGCTGGCTGAGGTAGGCCAGCGCCAGCGAGTACGCGGTTCCAAAGTCTGCCTGAAGTCCCAGAGCGGTGTGGAGATGCTCCGCAGCCCCCGCAAAGTCGCCCTGCGCGAACTCGACGTTTCCCAGCAGTTGCAAGGCTCGAGCGTTGTGCGGATTCGCTTTGACCGCCTCGGCGGCTTGGGCGCTGGCTTTGTCCAAGTGCCCCGCTCGAAACTGAACCAGGGCAAGATCGATGCGCGCGTCCTCGTAGGCAGGGTCCGCCGCTGCCGCTTCCTCGAGCAGGCGGACGGCCTCGTCCGAATCGCTCTTCTCGGCAGCCAGAAGATTACCCATGCGCTGCAATGCGAGAGCCAGCACCTGATGGTATTCCGCCTCTGCGCGGTCCAAGTCTCCCCCAAGCTGGAACGTTTGCGCCGCGCTGTAGTGCTGATTGAGCGGATCCGTCGCCTGCTGGGCGGCAGAAATGTCCGGTATCAGGAGTGCGCTAAGGAGTAAGGGAATGGCCAAGCGGGACTGAAAACCCAGGAAACCGTCGTGGAAGAGCACTAGAAGATTCCCATTCAAAATAATAAGAGGCGAGACTGTTGTAAGTCTCGCCTCTATTAGACGCTGCAACCTCTTACCGGTCAAGACTCAGAAGATAAATCTGATTGCGTACTGAATCTGCCGGGGCGGCCGCGTATAGCTGGCCTGGCCAAAGCCCGATTCCGAAATGGAATTGGGGGAGAGCAGAGTACTACTGACTCCACCCGGGCCCCGAATTACCTGATACGCATTGCTGGGTATCGTTTGGGTTTGGCCGAGTGGATTTCCGAGCAAGTAGCACCCATCGGCATTGAGGGGGCTACTTGGATTCGTTATCGGGTTTGTCGGGGGACCAAGCGGGATATAGGTCCCGGTATTATCCGCAAAGCACACTTGAGCGCCCTCAAGAGTGCCGTTTACGCCCTCGAACTGGGTCTTGTTGAACGCGTTGAAGAATTCAAAGCGGAATTGCACATTCAGCCGCTCTGTAATCTTAAAGTTCTTATGCAGCGCGATATCCCAGTTGTTCTCACCGGGCCCGTAGCAATTCCCGAGCGAAGCGTTCCCGTCAGTTCCCAGCGGCAATCCATAGAAAGTGAATTTATTGGGATTTAGCCACTGGCTTTCGATTCCTGAATTGTGCGCACGACAGGGCTGACCAGGCACGACGTTGGGCCGATCCTGACCGGTCCCAACTCCCCAAAGATCAAGACCGGTCATGGGTACGACTGGAACACCGCTCTGGAATGACATGACCGGCTCGATCGACCAACCGGTTGCTACCTCTCGCTCGAATGCATTTCCTGTTTTCCACCCAGGAAGTACATAGACCACCGAGCCGACAAACATTTGCGGACGATCAAACCCGGAAGGTCCATAGTCAAGATGAGGATTGAGGTTGTCGCTAAAGACATCCGTAGCTCCCTGGCCAATCAGTCCTTGGACGCCTTGGAGCGCCAGCGACTTCGACCAGGTGTAGGCGAACTGGTAGATCGAGCCTCTTGAGTCAATCCTTCCTCTCCACGTTGCCTGCAGGGCATCGTAGTTGGAATAGCCGCCAAAGTTGGCGACGGGTAATGTTGCGTCGCCCGACACGGATTGTCCGAAGTAACCCAGATAGGGACGGAACGGATCGGTCGCGTTGCCCCCGATAGTATTTATGTTTTGTTGCGCGAAGTACTGCCGGCAAGTATCACCGACAGGAACCATCACCCCAATTCCTCCGGGCGCGAAAGGGGCTCCGCAAACATTCTGGTTCGCCGCAGTCGAAACGGGGTTCCCCTTCACCGGAGTTACTTGGGAAACGTCAGTGTAGTCCTGCAAATGGAGACCGCGGTTTCCCACGTAGGCCACCTGCATCGTATTGTTCCGGAAGAGTTCCCTTGATATGCTCAAATTCCATTGCCAGTTATTCGGAAGATCACGGTTAAGGGTTCGCCCGAAAATGGGATGCCCATATCCGGTGGAGGCTGGCGCAGTTCCATCCAAGTACCTGAGACCGCTGGATTCAGCAACGAACGGAGGATTCTGGGTTCCCTGGATGATGAAAGGATCGAGCTGGTAGCGCACGAAGAATTGTCCTGCTCCGGCTCGAATTGAGGTTTTTCCGTCGCCAAATAGATCCCAGGCAACGCCCACCCGCGGGGCAACATTGTGGTAGACATTGCCAACGATGGAGCGGCTGGAAGCGGTTTCGGATCCTGGCAATCCCAAGCCATTACAGGTAACTTGGCTCCCTGGAGCAGTAATGAGCCCATTACAGGCGCTTCCATTCGGCACGTTGGGACTAAAATAGCTGGGGTTGAAGAAAGCAAGTTCGTTGTCCGCCGCGTAGGGCTGCATCAGAAGGGACCAACGCAAACCGTAGTTGATCGTGAGGCGACGGGTGGCGCGGAATGAATCTCCGCCATAAAACTCATAGTCCTGGTAGCGGCCGGTAGCGTTGTGCAAAGCGCTGTTCTCACCGTAGCCCCATATCGAGCCGTTTATCAGAATGTCGGCGATAGCGTTTCCAGCGGGCCCCTTATTCCCCCATAGACTGGAGCAGGTGTCGCCCGTGGGGCAAGTACCAGGGAACCCCCAAAGGGCAGGCGATTCATTGAAGTCGCCATTGTTCGGCTGGTCCTTGATGTTGTGGGCGACTAAGGCGCCGAACTTAAATTGATGCTTGCCAGCCACCTTGCTGTAGTCGTCCGTCCAAGTGTAGCGGTCCATCCGGTTGTACCAGGGAGCTGCGTTCCACAGGGTGCTGTAGCCTCCAGGGCCCCAGAAGACGGGTGGCGCGAGACCCGCTCCCGCAGATTTCGCCGATATCGGGTAGCTTGGGGTCAGGTCCGTGTAAATCTGCTGGCCCAGAGTGGGGTTGGTTCCTCCAGTGGTAATGTCAATCCTGTTCCCGGAATAGCTAAACTGGAAATCGTTGACCGCAGTGGTTCCCAACGTGCGACTCAGTCGAATCGCCGCAATCCTCGAGGGCTGCGCCCAGGAAGAATCCACCGCTGGAAATCCAGTGTCGCCCCACTCTCCTCCGGGAAGACTGGGCGCGGGCTGGGTCCAGTGCGACTGGGTATAGGTGAGCATTAGAGTCGTGGCCCGGTTCACGTTGTAGTCTACGCGCCCAAAGCTTTGCCACAAGTTAACGGGCGAGTTCAGGATTTGCTTATAGTCGGGATTGGGGCAGGGATTGGCAGCGGTGGGAGTGACGTTGGAGGCTGGGTATAATCTCGAAATCAGTGTACCCGCAGGACTGAAACCCTCCGAGGTCTGGCCAATGTTTTGAAAATCGCCGGTTGCAGTCCCGAATGCTATTCCAGTGGCGGGATCGTTCACGGGGAAATCAACAATGCCAAATTGGGGAGCGAAAGAATTGTAGTAACAATTGGTCAGGTGGCCACCCGTTGTGGCTCCCGTGAAATCTCCTGCGAGTTCAGCGGCGCTGGGGGTTTGTCCCGTATGGAGGTCCCCGTCAATCTCCCGGTTGAATTCCTGCGAGAAGAAGAAGAAGAGTTTGTCCTTCTTGATGGGCCCGCCGAGGGTGAAACCAAAGTCGTTCCGGCGTAGTTCTCCCTTGGGTATAGCGGGTGTGGTGTTCGAGTTGAACCAGTTGTTGGCGTTCAGCTTGTCATTTCTTCCGAAGTAATAAAGGGAGCCATGCAGGCCGTTGGTGCCGGTCTTGGTGACGATGTTGACCTGCCCGCCGCCAGATTGCCCGTACTCAGGGCCGTAATTGTTGGTCACGATCTTGATTTCCGAGATGGAATCGATCGTGGGGTAAGCCAGAATCGTGCGCTGCGAGCCCATGTCGTTGTTGGGGGCGCCATCCACGGTAAACACGTTGCCGGTGCGCTGGCCGCCACTGAAAACAATGTCGGAGCCGCCTAAGACGCCCTTGGTACTGGCGCTGAACCCGTCCTGAGTAGCGGCGCCTGGGACCAGCAGCGCCAGACCGATGAAGTTGAGCCCGTTCAAAGGCAACTCGCGAACCTGCTCTCCCTCCGTGATCGTGCCCAACGTGTCGGTTGTCGTTTCCACCGCGATGGGGTTGGCTTCCACCGTCACGGCCTCAGACGCGCTACCGACCGCAAGCTTCACATTAAGAACAACGGTCGAAGCGACGTGCAATTCGACGTCCTGCTGGGTTTCCGTCTTGAACCCCTGCTTCGTCACCTTGACGTGATAGTGGCCCGGAGGAAGTTCTGTAAAGGCGTAGCTTCCGTCCTGACCGGTGGTCGTGGTGCGCGAATAGTCGGTCGTGTCGGAGACGACCGCGACCTCCGCTCCCACCACCACTGCCCCCGCGGCATCCAAGACGCTGCCCTGAATAATGCCATTCGTCTTCTGCGCGACCGTCACCGGCGCAAGAATCAGCACCAACCAGCCCACCAGCACCCCAAGACGTGTCGTTCTCATTGAGCCTCCAGGGAAACCCCTCAGTTTTGAGTTTGGGCGCGAGTAACCCTTTTGTACTACGCCGGTCATTTAGCCCCAAGCTGGCATTCGTTGTCAAGATAAAAATACCGATATTCTAAAATATCTTCCTTCGACAAACCGGTATTCTAGGCTCCTTTTTGTAGGGCTTCCCGTGCTGGTCCAGGTACGTTTTTGGTCCGATGAGGTAGAATGCTGGCATTTAGCCGCCCCGCCGCCATGGTGAGGTTCGAAGCGCTGTTTTCCCGGAGGAGCTATGGCCGAATGACAGCCCTGAAAAAGAAGGGGGATAAAAAGAACGGTAACGTCACTTTGAAGATGGTAGCCGAACGCGTGGGTCTCACCAAGGGGACCTGTTCCGCGGTGCTGAACGGGAGTGCCGCGTCCCGCTCCGTTCCTCCGCACACCCAAGAGCGGATCCTCACCGCCGCCCGCGAGTTGAATTACCGCCCAAGTTTCTACGCCCGTAATCTGGGAGTGAAGCGCACCTACATGATCGGCGTGGTCACTCAGGAGATCGGTGACTTTTATGGTTCCCCCATCATCAGCGGCATCGAACGATACCTGCGGCAGAAGAATTTCTTCTTCCTTACCGTCGCCCACCGCCACGACCCCAAACTGCTGGAAACGTATTCGCACCTTCTTCTGGACCGCGGAGTGGAAGGCTTCATTACCGTGGACACCTTCGTCGACCACCCTTTGCCTTTGCCGACGATTGCCATCCCCGGCCATCGCCACCTGGAAGGGGTCACCAATATCGTGATGGATCATCGCAAAGGAGCATGGTTGGCCCTGAACCATCTGAGCGAGCTGGGCCACAAGGAAATTGCGCTCATGAAAGGATCGGACACCAGTCCGGATTCGGAGGACCGTTGGAACGCCATCTGCGAAGTGGCGGAGGAACTCGGCATTCCGGTGCGCCCGGAACTTACGGTTCAACTGCTAGGCGACGATTCAACGCCGCAGTTGGGTTATCCCTTCGCGAAAGAGTTGCTGGCCCGCAAGCAGCCCTTCACGGCCTTGTTTGCCTATAATGATATTTCCGCGATCGGCTCCATCCGCGCATTTCAGGATCTCGGGCTGCGCGTTCCCGAAGATGTTTCTGTGGTGGGCTTCGACGATATCAGAATTGCCGTGCACAACAATCCGAGTCTCACCACGGTGCGGCAACCCTTGCAAAAGATGGGAGAGATCGCCGCCCGAACTTTGTTGAACCGCATCGAAGAACGCGAAGAGTGGGTGCCGGAAATTGCCATTGAGCCCGAATTCGTCGTGCGCAATTCGACCGCCAGGGCGCTCGCTCTACCCGCAGCCCCGCGCGATAGAGGGGACTGCCAAGATGTACTGGCGCGGAACTAGCAAGCGATTCCTCTTGCGTTTCGCCTCCGCTTGCTTCTTTTTCGCGATTCCTGCTCATTCTCCGGCTCCGCTGCGGGCGCAGGTAGCGACAGAGGAACGACTCCTCTATCGCGAGTGGTGGCCCAGGCACAGTACTTCATCCCCGGACCAGTACGTTGGACCGGCGGAGTGCGCCAAGTGTCATGCGGGGAAGGCGGCGACGCAGAAGAACACTCCCATGGCACGCACCGCTTTCCCCGTTGCCGACTCGGACGTTCTGTCCGCGCACGGCCAATTGAGTTTCCAAGCGGGCAAAATCAGTTACCAGATCGCGACTGCAGCGGGCAAGAGCGTCTACACGGTCACGGACGGTACGCAAACTCTGTCGGCACCGTTGACCTGGTCGTTTGGGGATGGCCACGTCGGCCAATCGTACCTCTTCGAGAGGGACGGAAATTTCTTCGAAAGCCGCGTTTCCTACTTCGGTACTTTGGACGCTCTCGATTTCACCCCTGGCCGCAAACTTACTGAGCCGCGCGATCTCGAGCAGGCTATGGCGCGGCCCGTAACCGGGTCAGAGCTCGTCCGTTGTTTCGCCTGCCACACCACCGCCTCTACGATCAAAGACAAGTTTGAGCGCACTCGAATCATACCGGGGATTACCTGTGAAGCCTGTCACGGGCCGGGTCTCAATCACGTAATCGCGGAGGAAACAGGACAGCAAATAGGCCTAATCTTCAATCCCGGCGGGCTCAAGCCGTCCGACGCCGCCGATTTCTGCGGAGCGTGCCATGGCACCTGGTGGGACGTCAAACTCGAGAATCTCGCAGGGCTCGCCAACCTACGCGCCCAGCCTTATCGCCTGGAAAAAAGCCGGTGCTGGGGAACCAAAGGGGACGCTCGCCTGGCTTGCGTGGCCTGCCACGACCCGCACCAGCCGCTCGTGCGCGATTCGAGTTCGTACGACAAAAACTGCTTGAGCTGTCACCTTACAGCAACTTCGACGAGGCCGGCCCCTGACCATCCAGGCCGTGCCTGCAAGGTGAGCCCAAGAGATTGTGCTTCCTGCCACATGCCGAATTATGTCGATTCGACAATGCATCGTGCATTTACCGATCACGACATCCGCGTTGTGCGGCCGGGTGCGCCGTATCCCGATTGAGCTACGCCGGGAATCTCACAGTTAACAGGAAGCGGAACTGAAACCCCGCATCCAGTACTCGCCCGCTCCAGAACCATTACGGCGCCAGTTCGGTGATTTTTAGTTTTAGTGTTTGATTGATGCGGAGATCCTTAGTCACGACCTGTTTACGCCCGAGGGCCAATCGATTTCAATGCGATCTATTTTGGTTGCCTCTCCCAGTCCGAAGTAGAGGGGCAGAACGCTCTGGGCTAGATATCCCGATTTACCGTCGTTGTACTTCATAAAAGTCCGGTTTCCGGCCTTCGCCCGAACGGTAGCTCCGATGCGACTTGAGACGTACTGGGCCTGGGGCGTCAGCGTGGGAGACGTAAACGCCGACGGCCGGGACGATGTGTTTGTCAGCCCAGGTATGGGTTTCCCTTTCCCGATTGGATTGGACTCGAACATGACCGACGATCGGCTCGACAGGGCACCCATAATATTGACTGTTCCGGAACAATAAACACAAGACAGTTCACAGAATACCGGCCATCGGGCACGACCTTCAGCCAATGAATCTGCTTCACCTGGCTACGGCATCAACTCGATGCTCCTGAACAATGCGCCGTGTACATCCAAAATCCACACCCTGCCGACCCTGCCGAACTCGTCCTTGACTCGCGTCCGGAAGGTGTGCTCCCATCGGAAAAATCGGTTTTCTGGCCTGGGAAACCGAAAGACGCGCAGGCTCGCATTCGGCGCAGGAAGTAAACACCAATGAGTTTTCGGATGGATGGGAGCTTGGTCTGCCGATCGAGGTGCCTTCTTGCGATCGTGGTTTTGTGGCTGGTCGGCGCAGGACGATCCCAGATGGCCCAAGGCGGCTGTAGCGGCGTTTCCAACGACCCGCAAGGGGCGGTTACATGGGTCCCGCAATGGTGCCAGGAATTTAACGCTACTACGCCAGCTTCACCCGACACCACGGTATGGGCTTTCGATCTCGGAAACGGCGGTTTTGGCAACCACGAATTGGAGACGTATTGTGGACCTCCCGGATATTCGGGGAACCCGAGTGACTGTCCCACGATTTTCTCGACGACCACGTCCAACGCCTATCTTGACGGCAACGGACACCTCGTGATTCAGGCCATACACAGTTCCGGGACCTGGTTTTCGGCTCGCATGAAGACCGAAGGCTTGGAGAATTTTCACTACGGCCGGATTGAGGCGAGCATCCAGTTACCCAACACGACCAACCAGGGTCTTTGGCCGGCCTTTTGGTCCCTCGGCAGCGATATCAACCCCACTCCCTGGCCAGGGTGCGGCGAAACGGATTTTATGGAGGTTTGGTCCCCTCAAGTGGATGGTGGGCCGGGTCTGGGAGGGAATAGGACAACAATCCACACGGCGGCGACTGTCGGCTCGGGCCTACAACCGAATGGAGTTTACACGTTCCCGTCAGGCCAAGCCAATGATTCCGCGTTCCATTCGTATGGCATGATTTGGTCGGCCAACATGCAGCAGTTCTATATCGACAACCCGCTGCAGCCGTACTACATCACCACGCCTAGCAACCTCTCCTCGGGAGATACATGGCCTTTTAATGCCAACATTTTCCTGATCATGAATATAGCGGTGGGAGGCACCTTGGGCGGAACACCCAGCGCGTTAACCCCCGATCCGGGAATCATGACGCTCGACTATGTTCGGCAATATCTGCCTTCCGCGGCTGTGCCCGCTCCGGTGATGGGAACTCCCCCTGCTATCACCGTGACCGCGGGAGCGACGACTGGCAACAGCAGTGTGCTTACGCCGGCGCTCACACCCAACACAGGCTTTGTCTATTTTTCCTGCGGCACCAATGCGCCCAAAGCGATTTGTGCGATCACTACGACTGACCCACTGAATCCCTATGTCGCGAACTCTAACGCCAGCCCCGCCGAGACCGTCACGGTGGCGGTTACGACCACGGCGAATACGAACGCATCGAGTACGACCACGGCTAGCTTGATCCCGCCTCCCTTCTTCCTCCATCCCAAAATGCGCATGTGGCTGCCCATAACAATAGTGGGGTTTCTCGTGTCTGTGGTCGTGGCGCCCGTTACGCGCAACTTCCTTTATGCCTGCGCGCTGATGGCTGGACTGATTCTTACGGGGGCTGCGACCTGGACCTGCGGCGGCGGCAGGAGCACTCCCAGCAATAACGGTACGCCTCCAGGCAGTTACACGGTGACTGTTTATGCGTTTAGTGAAAGCAACCGCAGCAATGGGGCGAACAGCAATGCCGACTCGAGCGTCGCCATTCCCCTCACGGTGAACTGACGCCTGGTAGTTCGCAATGGCACGAGATCGCCATGATAGGATTCAGTTCGGATGCGCCGGGAAGAGCTAACAACGCGCTTCATCGCTTGCGGAATCCTTATTTGTGCGTTTCTTGCCCGTGCGCAAGACAAGTCCCCCGCCTATCGCGGCCCCGTATTTGAAGACGTCGGCCGGCAAAGCGGCCTGACCGTGCCGCATCAATCCTCGCCAGACAAGCGTTACGTTATCGAATCCATGAGTGGTGGGGTCGGCCTGTTTGATTGCGACAACGACGGCAAACTGGACATCGTGACTGTGAACGGTTCGACCGTCGATCGCTATCGCGAGGGTGGCGACCCAATGATCACCTTGTATCACCAGGAGCCGGACGGGACTTTCAAAGACATTACCAAATCGGCGGGCCTCGCTCGGCGCGGATGGGGCATGGGTGTGGCTGTGGCCGACTTCGACAATGACGGGTGGCTCGACATTTACGTGACGGGATACGGCGGCAACGTGCTGTATCGCAACCTCGGCAATTGCAAATTCGAAGATGTCACCGAAAAAGCTGGTGTCCGCGGCGGCGGATTCAGCACGGGCGCGGCCTGGGCCGACTACGACCGCGACGGCCATGTGGATCTATTTGTCTCCCGTTACGTCCACGTCGATCTCAACGATTTGCCGGAGTTTGGCAAGGGCAAATTCTGCCGCTACAAAGGTGTGCTGGTTCAGTGTGGTCCCTGGGGCCTGCCGGGGGAGAGCGATCTCCTCTATCACAACCGCGGCGACGGCACGTTTGAGGAAGTTTCCGTGCGCGCCGGGTGTTCACGATTCGGAAGGCCGCTTCGGACTGGGCGTGGTGTGGGGTGATTACGACAACGACGGCTGGCCAGATCTACTGGTCGCCAACGATGCGGGCGCGAACTATCTCTACCACAACAATCATAACGGGACGTTTACCGACGTGGCGCTGCTGGCCGGTGTGGCTTTGAGCGGCGACGGGCAAGAGCAGGGCAACATGGGAGTCGACTTCGGCGATTACAATCACGACGGATGGCTCGATATCATCGACACCACGTTTGCCGATCAACCCAAGACGCTCTATCGCAACCTGGGTCACGGGATTTTTGAGGACGTAAGCCGGGCGGCGCAAATCGCTCAGGCGAGCTTTCCTGACGTAGCCTGGGGAACCGGCTTTGTGGACTTTGACAACGATGGCTGGCTGGATATTCTCATTGCCAACGGCCATGTATATCCGCAGGTGGATACCATCAGCGAAGGCGCGCGCTATAGCGAGCCAATCTTTCTACATCTTAATAAGCACGACGGGACCTTTGAAGACGCTTCCGCCGCTTCGGGACTCGCGGTTCTGCCACTGGCTTCACGCCGGGGCGTAGCGTTCGGCGACATTTGGAATGATGGCGCAATGGATGTTTTGATTTTGAACGTCGGCGAACCCCCGACTCTCCTGCGCAATCATCTGGCCAACGGCAACCACTGGGTTGAATTCAGCTTGCAAGGCACGAAAAGCAATCGAGCGGCCATCGGCGCTCGCCTCACCATTCACGCGGGAAAACTCGTGCAATTCAACGAGGTGCGCGGCGGCGCCAGCTATCTTTCACAAAACGATCTTCGGCTGCACTTCGGCCTGGAGGCGAACACCAAGATCGAAAGCGTCGAAATCGCCTGGCCCAGCGGACTCGTAGAGCATCTCAGCAATCTCGCCGTGGATCAGATTTACACCATTGAAGAGGGAAAAGGGATCCGCCCGCAGAAGAATCCCGCCATTCCATGAAACGTCGCTCCGGGCTGTTCTTGTCTTCTGGATGGCACAACGTTCCGGGTGGCGGGACACGGGGGCGCGGGATACGGAGTCGCGCGATATGGATGGTTGGGCTCGCGGCAATCTGTCTGGTTTGCGCGGGTCTGCGGATCGCGGAAGCGCGCCAGACCGGACAAGCGGTGGCTCAGGCGACGCCATCGGAGCAGTACTTGAACACGCGGCTGGGGGCGGAATATGTCGGCGACGAAGCTTGCCGAAAGTGCCATTCCTCGGTATATGAAACGTTCAAGCAGACAGGAATGGGACGATCCGTTTCAATTCCCTCTGCCGAAGATCTGCGCGAACTGGCGAAGCCAGTCAGGATCATCAACCAGAAGCTGAATCGGACCTATTCGATGTATTCCCGCGATGGCAAAATCATCCACGAGGAATCCGAGAAGGACGCCAAAGGCCGCATCGTTTTTTCTGACACCCATGAAATTTCCTACACCGTGGGCGCCGGTGATGTAGGAAAGAGCTATCTCGTGGTTAAAGGAGACGGGTTGTTCGTCTCGCCCATCTCGTACTACGAACGCATTCGGGGTTGGGATTTATCGCCTGGCTACGGCGAAGGCATATTCCGCGGTTTTACGCGTCGCGTGGTGGACTTGTGCGTGGACTGTCATACGGGGATGCCGGAGCTGGTTGCAGGCAGTCACAACCGTTTCCAGCAGCCTCCTTTTCGCGTTTTGACGGTCGGGTGCGAGCGCTGTCATGGGCCGGGCGCCATTCATGCGCAACAGCGGAACCAGGACGCCATGTTCGGAGGATCCTTCGAAGGACCAATCGACTTTTCCATCGTAAATCCCCGGAAGTTACGGCCCGAAATTCGAGACGACGTCTGTGCGCAGTGCCACTTGGCGGGAGATGCCCGGGTGCTTCAGCCCGGCAAGAATTATCTTGACTTCCGACCGGGAACTCCGCTGGGTGATGTGGTGGGCATATTTTCGGTTCCCCAGACGATCAAAGGGAATCATTTTGTGGCGCTCGATCAGTTTGAGCAAGTAAAGATGAGTCGTTGTTGGGTGGCCAGCGCTGGCCGGATGGGTTGTATCTCATGCCACGATCCTCACGTTCAACTCCACGGCGATCAGGCGGCCGAGTTTTTCCGCAACCGGTGTCTGAGCTGCCACTCCACCGGCAGTTGCCGCGAACCGCTAGCACATCGACAAGCCACCTCGCCGTCCGACAATTGCATTTCATGCCATATGCCGAAGCAGCCGAGCGAAAACATCGGCCACTCGTCAATCACAGACCACCGTATTTTGCGGACTTCGTCTGAAATTCCAGCGGTCCTGCAAGGTAGTGCGTCCCCGTCTCCCATGGATTTGCTCTACGACACAAAACCTTCCGGCTCAGGCGAAACACAGTCGAATCTGCGAAACCTGGCGCTGGCTTATGCGCAGGTTGCCGTGCGCTATCCGGAACTAGGCGAGAAGGGTCTTGCACTCCTGGAGCAGGCCGCTGCCGCACTCCCGGGTGACGCTGAGATCCAGGCGGCTTACGGCTCCGTTCTGCGCGTCGCGCGCCCCAGGGACGAACCGCGTGCCGCCCAGGCCTTCGAAAAGGCCATCGATGCCGGCTCTAAATCCGCCGAAGTGCGAACCCAGCTCGCCCGCTTGCGCCTGCAACAGGGGCAGGTAACCGCCGCCATGGAGCTGTACAAGGAATCGATCCAGATGGATCCGTACTTCACTCCGGCATACTTGGATCTGGCGCAGGTTTACTCGATGTTGAAAGATCGGAAAAGCGCTTTGGAAATCCTAGACGCCGTTTTGAAAATAGACCCGGGAAACGATGCCGCTCGTCAGGAGCGGATCAAAGCTGAGGCTCTGCCCAACTAGAATAAAAGGAGGGGGCGATGTGCCGAATCCAAATATCTCAGCCTTGGCGTTTCCCGCTTTTGGTTTTGCTGTCTTTCTCCCTGGGTTGTGGAGGCGGAAGCATGAATTCCTCCGTTCGCCGACACGGACACAGACAGCGTGGAACTGGAAATATTGCCGGTGGTGAATCACCTGAACAATGGCGACGACAGCGTGGTGGTGATGGTCGCCAATCATGCAGTCAATTCGCCGAATGACAACAACGGCCCCGGCGCACCGCGCCCCATCAGTATCGACCTTTCCGCGTTGGGCACTTTCACGTCGGGCAGCCTGCTGACGATCGATGCCAACACCAGCGTGACCTCAGGGCCCGCCGCTTCCTCCATCACGCCGAGTCCACAGATGACGGTTCACAACAGAACATCCTTCGCACGTCATCGGAAGTGACGTGTTCGGCCTGTTCCGATTGGGGTTGAGACCTACGGGCGCGAGCGACGCGTGTATGCTGGTGGTCAGACCGAAGCGACGCTCCTCTATCGCCATTTGCCGATGCGAAGCGACAAGGTAGTGCCGGAATCATGCTGATCCATCCAGATCGTCTTTTTCCTGCCGAGCCCAGTACTCGAAAGATCGCCAGCACGCTCTTTGAGCAGGTGCGAAGCTTGCCCATTGTTAGTCCGCATGGGCATACCAATGCGGCATGGTTTGCGAGAAACGAACCCTTCCCCGATCCGGCACAACTCTTTGTGCAGCCCGACCACTACATTTTCCGAATGCTCTACAGCCAGGGAATCTCGCTTGAGGAACTGGAGATGGGACGGCCGGAGCCGAAGAATCCACGGAATGTCTGGCGCATCTTCGCCAGTCATTACTATCTGTTCCGCGGAACGCCGACCCGCATGTGGCTGGACTTTGCCTTTCAGGAGCTTTTCGGACTGGAGCAGCGACTCGCGGAAGAGACCGCCGATCTTTACTTCGACACGATCTCGGAAAAATTACGCACGCCGGCGTTCCTCCCGCGCGCGCTGTACGAGCGTTTCCATTTGGAAGTGCTGGCGACCACCGATTCTCCGCTCGATTCGCTGGCCGCTCACAAGACCATCGGCGAATCGAATTGGAAGGCGAGGATCCTGCCCACCTTTAGGCCCGACCCGGTTGTCGATCCTGAGTTTGCGGGATTTGCCGAAAATATTTCGAAGCTCGGCGGCAATACTGGCGAAGACACCTCGACGTGGGCGGGCTACCTGAACGCGCTCCGAGTGACGCGCGTTCGCTTTCGCAAACTCGGCTGCACGGCAACCGACCACGGGCATCCCACGGTGCGAACCGCGAATCTTTCCGCAGTGGAGGCTGCTCGACTGTTTCGTCGGGTGATCGCGGGCACTGCCGATGGCTTGCAGCAGGAACTTTTCCGCGCCCAAATGCTGACCGAAATGGCGCGGATGAGCCTCGACGACGGGCTGGTCATGCAGATTCACCCGGGAAGCGCGCGCAACCACAATCGCAAGCTCTATGAGCAATATGGCCGCGACGTGGGTGCTGACATCCCGATGCCGACAAATTATGTGGACGCGCTTCGCCCTTTGCTCGATCAGTTTGGCAACGAGCGCGATCTGACAATCATTCTTTTCACGCTGGATGAGTCTGCCTACAGCCGGGAATTGGCTCCCCTGGCCGGGCACTACCCGTGCTTGAGGCTGGGGCCACCGTGGTGGTTTCACGACAGTCCGGAGGGAATGATGCGTTTCCGCGAGCGCGTTACCGAGACGGCGGGTTTTTATAATACCGCCGGTTTCAACGACGATACCCGAGCCTTCCTTTCGATCCCGGCTCGGCACGATGTAGCGCGGCGCATGGATTGCGCCTTCCTGGCAAAGTTGGTCGCCGAGCATCGGCTGGAGGAAGAAGAAGCTTTGGCAGTGGCGCAGGATCTCACCTATCGGTTGGTAAAGAAGGCATATCGACTGTAGGATCGCGGCATGGCGGACCCGACGGTTTTCGACAGCCAGACGAAAAGCGGCTCATCGCACGGGCCGTCTCCGGGCACCGGGCTGGGGCGCGTGCGCTGGACGGTGTGCGCCATGCTGTTCGTCGCCACCTCCATCAATTACATGGACCGCCAGGTCATCGCGATCCTCAAGCCCACCCTCGAGCACAGCATCGGCATGACGGAGGTAAGTTACGGCTACATAGTGGACGCATTCCAGATCGCCTACGCGATTGGCCTGCTGGCCGCCGGCCGGTTGATCGACAAGCTGGGCACGCGCATCGGGTATATGTTGGTGATGGCAGTGTGGAGCGTCTCCGCGATGGGCCACGCGCTGGCCAGCACGGTGCTCGAGTTCGGGTTCGCGCGCTTCTTCCTGGGGCTCGGTGAATCGGGCAACTTTCCCGCCGCGATCAAGACCGTGGCCGAGTGGTTTCCGCAGAACGAACGCTCGCTGGCCACGGGCATCTTCAACTCTGGAGCAAATGTTGGAGCTGTCCTGGCCCCGGCCATCGTGCCATGGGTAACTCTGCGTTGGGGCTGGCACGTGGCCTTTCTGACTACCGGTCTGTTCAGTATGCTCTGGATTCTGTGGTGGTTTCGCTATTACCGCAGGCCCGCCGATCACTCCACGCTGACCGGCAAAGAACTGCGCCATATTGATCAGGAGGCGGGCGTGGAACCGGGCCCGTCTCCGTCCATGCCGTGGCGCCGACTATTGAGATGTCGCCAGACTTGGGCCTTTTCTGCCGCTAAGTTCCTCACCGATCCGATCTGGTATTTCTATTTGTTCTGGCTGCCGTCGTACTTCAGCGCGAAATTCAATCTGAACCTTTCCCATCTCGGGCTACCGCTCATTATCGTTTATAACGTGTCGGCGATTGGCAGCATCGGCGGAGGCTGGCTGCCCGCGCCCTTTCATCGTCTCGGACTGTCGCACAACTTCGCCCGGCTAGCAGCCATGCTCCTCTGCGGATTTCTGGTCGTTCCCATCTACACGGCCAGCAGTGTCCAGTCGGTGTGGACCGCCATTGCGCTGATCAGCGTGGCTGCGGGCGCACATCAGGGATGGTCGGCTAACCTCTTCACAACGTCATCAGATATGTTTCCGCGCAACGCCGTGGGCTCGGTGGTCGGTATCGGGAGCATGGCGGGATCCGTGGGCAGCGCGCTTTTCGCCCTTTACGCCGGCCACATCCTGCAACTGACGCATAGCTATACGAGCCTGTTCGCCATTGCGGCCAGCGCTTATCTGTTGGCTCTGATCGTTCTGTATCTGCTCGCTCCGGAGCTAAAGAAGGTGGAATTCGCCGCATGAGCCTCTATTGCGATACGGGCACTATCGAAAGCGATCTGTCGGCGCAACTCGAAGACCTGCTTGCGGAGAGCCTGGCCAAGCTCGGAAAACGAAACCGCGTCCTGGTTGTACCGCCCGACCAGAGCCGCATACATTCCCGCGCCGGCGACCTGACGCACTATGCGTGGCAGTACTACGGCGACCGGCTGCAAGCGGTGCTGCCCGCTCTGGGCACGCACGCTGCCATGCAACCGGAACAGATCTCGCGAATGTTCGGGGCCATGCCGCAGGAGCTTTTCCGCGTGCACAACTGGCGAACCGACGTGGAGACTCTCGGCGAGGTTCCGGCGGAGTTCATCCACCAGCAATCGGAAGGCAAGCTGAACTATCCCTGGCCGGCACAGGTGAACCGGCTCATTGTGCGTGGCGGCTATGAATTGATTCTCTCCATCGGCCAGGTCGTGCCCCATGAAGTGATCGGCATGGCGAATTACAACAAGAACATTCTGGTGGGCACGGGAGGCCGCGAGAGCATAAACCGCAGCCATTACCTGGGCGCGGTTTACGGGATGGAGCGCATCATGGGCCGCGCTGAGAATCCCGTGCGCAACGTCCTTAATTACGCCTCCGATCGTTTCCTGCGACAACTGCCCATTGTCTACGTGCTTACCGTAATCGGCCGCGCTGCTAACGGCCAACTTGCAGTGCGCGGCCTTTTCATGGGCGACGACGCCGACTGCTTTGAGCGCGCCGCCGCGCTGAGCTTGAAAGTGAACTTCGAGACGCTCGACGCGCCCATCCGCAAGGCTGTCGTCTATCTCGATCCGCATGAGTTTCACAGCACATGGCTGGGCAACAAGGCGATTTATCGAACGCGCATGGCGCTGGCCGACGGCGCCGAACTGATCATCCTCGCGCCTGGAGTAAGAACATTCGGCGAAGACCCGGCAATCGATGCTCTCATCCGCAAGTACGGCTATCGCGGAACTCCCGCGACCCTCGAAGCGGTGAATGCCAATATGGATCTCGCCGGCGACTTGAGCGCGGCTGCGCACCTCATACACGGTTCTTCGGAAGGCCGCTTCACCATCCGGTGGTGCCCCGGACATCTCCGCAAAGAAGAGGTTGAAGGGGTGGGTTTTGCGTTCGGCGATTTGAAGAGCATGCTGATGCGCTACCGCCCGCAGACGCTTGGTCATGGCTACAACCGCGTAGAGGGCGAAGAGGTCTTCTTTATTCCAACTCCAGGGCTAGGGTTGTGGGCGTATAGCGGTAAGTTGCTGGGGCGCGACCGATGATCGTGGTCTTGATGGGCGTGAGCGGCGCCGGCAAAACGACCGTCGGCTTGTTGCTGGCCGCTCGCATCGGATGGACGTTCGAAGACGCCGACGATTATCACTCGACGGAAAGCCGACAGAAAATGGCCGCTGGAATACCGCTCACCGACGCCGACCGATGGCCCTGGCTCAAGGTTCTGCATGAGCGCATGCTCGAGCACCGACAGAAGGGCGAGAACGCCATTTTGGCCTGCTCGGCGCTGACCGAGCAGTATCGAGAGGTGCTTGCCGGCGGCTTGGCGGAGAACGAAATGCGCTTTGTCTACCTGCATGCGCCGAGCGCTCTGATCAAAGAGCGAATGAAGGCGCGACATCATCCCTACATGAACCCCGACCTGCTCGATAGCCAACTGGCGACCCTGGAAGTACCCTCAGATGCATGGTCCATCGCTGTAGCCGGAAGTCCGGAGGAAGCCGTGGAACAGATCCTGGCTCGACTGCGCGGAGCAGGGCTGCTCCCCCCAGGAGCGGAGAAACGGAGAAACCATGACTGCCAATATCCTCAGCCTTGAAGGCAAAACCGCGGTTGTGATCGGAGGTAGCTCCGGGATCGGACGTACTCTAAGCCTCGGCCTCGCGGATGCTGGAGCTGATGTCATTGCCTCCGCACGCCGCCAGGAACAGGTTGACGAAACCGCGGCCGGGATCGAGAAGCGCGGACGCCAGACCCTGCGCCTGTGCTCGGATGTGTGCCAGCGCGCTTCGCTCGAACAACTACTGGCAGCTTCAGTTCAGCGCTTCGGCAAAATCGACATCCTAATCAACTGCGCCGGAATCACTAAGCGGACGCCCACGCTGACCATGCCGGAAGAGGAATGGGCCCGTGTCGTGGACACGAACCTTACTGGAACCCTCCGCTCTTGCCAGGTCTTCGGCAAACACATGCTGGAGCGTGGCTACGGCCGCATGGTCAACATCGCCTCTCTCAGCAGTTTCGTTGCGCTCCACGAGGTTGCCGCCTATGCGGCCAGCAAGGCGGGGGTTGTTTCGCTCACGCGCTCGCTGGCCGTGGAGTGGTCAAAGCAGGGGATTACGGTAAACGCCATCGCGCCCGGCGTCTTCCGCACCGCCCTGAATGCAGACCTACTCGACCACACGCCGCGCGGCGAAGAGCTGCTCATGCGGACGCCGATGGGCCGCTTCGGCAGGACCGAAGAACTGGTCGGAGCGGTCGTGTACCTCTGCTCCGATGCCGCGTCCTTCGTTACCGGGCAGACTTTGGTCGTCGACGGAGGATTTCTGGCCAGCGGCGTCAACCAATAGCCGATGGGAGAAATTGAGGCTTACCTTAAGATGATGGAACATCGCGGTAGAGAATCTTCTGGATAGCAGGAGGGATGGCATGGGGTACACACGACGCACGGTTCTCGCGGGCTTAGGACTGGCAGGACTCCAGGCAGCGATATCGCCTCTGGTCAACCAAGCCGCAGCATCTTCGCTCCTGGAACGGTCAGCGGCTGAACCGGACGCGGGCATTTGCCCGTTCAAGCTGGCGGTGATCAATGACGAGATCACGCAGGACTTCGAGAAGGCATGTCAGATTGTGTCCGGCGATTTCGGCCTGCATTGGATTGAGCTGCGCTCGATGTGGAACAAGAATGTGACCGAACTCGACGCGAAACAAGTTGAGGATGCGAACAAGATCCTCCAGGAACACACATTGCGAGTCACGGATATTGCCAGCCCGCTGTTCAAGACCGACTGGCCTGGGGCTCCGCGGTCATCGCAGAGTGAAAGCCGCGACCAGTTCCATGCGGACTTCGATGCCAGCGCGCAGGATAAGCTGCTGGAGCGGTGTATTTCGCTTGCCAAATCTTTCAAGACGGACAGGATTCGCTGTTTCGACTACTGGCGGCTGGATGATCAGAAGCCATACCGCGCGGCAATCAATGCCAAACTGCAGCAGGCCGCGGAACGCTGCGCTCAGGATAACCTCGTCCTCCTGCTCGAAAATGAAATGTCCTGCAACACAGCAACCGGCGAAGAAGCAGCTGCCGTGCTGAAGGCGATTCCAAACAAGAACTTCATGCTGAACTGGGATCCCGGCAATGCCGCAGCCATAGGAAGCACGCCCTATCCAACCGGCTATGAATTGTTGCCCAAACAGCGCGTCGGGCACTGTCACTGCAAGGACGTAGTGAGCAAGCCGGACCACAAATACGATTGGGCTCCGGTAGGCGGCGGTGTCGTGGATTGGGTTGGGCAACTTCAGGCTTTCGAGCGCGATGGCTTTCGCTGCGGGCTGAGTCTCGAGACTCACTGGCGCGGCGCAGGCACGCCCGAAGCCTCCACACGCATCAGCATGGACGGACTCAAGAAAACTCTGACCAGGGCTGGCATTTCCTGTTGATCAGATTTCTTGTCGGCCCGACAGCTCAAGAATGCCGGACTGCGACAGAAGACCCGCTACAAGGAGAACCGATGGTTACAAGACGTGAATTTCTCGATGCGCTTGCTACAGGCGCGGCGGGGCTGGCCGTAGGGAGCACGGCAAACAGCTATAGCCAGATCCTCGGTTCGAATGACCGTCTCAACTTTGCCGTGATTGGTCTCAATGGCCGCGCCTACGCTCATCTCTCGGCGCTCAAGGCGAACCGGAGCGCTGCCCGCATCTCGCATGTCTGCGATGTGGACAGCAATATTCTCAAGAAGTTCGCCGACACTGTGCAGCAGGAAATGGGCGAGGCCCCGGTCGCGGAGAAAGACTTTCGTCGGATTCTCGAGCAGAAAGATGTGGACGCCATCACGATTGCCACCCCCGAACACTGGCATGCACCGATGGCCATCGCCGGATTGCAGGCGGGCAAGCACGTCTATGTGGAGAAGCCCTGCAGCCACAATCCTGCTGAGGGCGAGATGCTGGTCGAGGCGCAGCAGAAGTACCGCAAGCTGGTGCAGATGGGCACACAGCAGCGTTCCTCACCTCACACCATCGAGATCGTCGATAAGATTCACGAAGGCATGATCGGCAGGCCTTACTTCGCGAAAGCTTGGTACGTCAATACGCAGGAAGTCGATTGGCGTCGGCAAAGAGGTACCTGTGCCGCCGCAGCTTGATTGGGACCTGTGGCAGGGCCCGGCGCCGCGTCGTCCGTATCAGGACAATGTGCATCCTTATAACTGGCACTGGTTCAAGATTTATGGCACCGGTGAAACGCTCAACAATGGCACGCACGAGGTCGATGTCTGCCGCTGGGCGCTGGGCGTGGACTATCCGGAACGAGTTACCTCGTCCGGCGGCAGATATCATTTCAAAGACGACTGGCAGTTTTATGACACCCTGGTGACCAGCTTCGAGTACGAAGACAAAATGATTTCGTGGGAGGGCAAGAGCTGCCAGGGAATGAAGTTCTACGGCCGCGATCGTGGTTCGACAATCATGGGAACCACCGGCACGGTGCTGGTCGATCGCGGTGGCTATGAGATCTACGACCTCAAGGGCAATAAGACGAGCGAATTCAAGGCCGGCAATGCGACTTCATCCGCGGACCTGATCGGCCGCGATTCCATGACCGACGCGCACTTCGCGAACTTCATCGCGGGAATCCGTAAAGGCGAGAAACTCAACGCTCCCGTCTCCGTCGGCAATGTCGCGGTTACGATGCTGCAGCTTTCCAACATCGCGTGGGAAGTCAACCGGGAGCTGCATCTCGACACGAAAGACGGACGGATCCAGGGCGATGCGGAAGCGATGAAGATGTGGGGACGCGAGTACGAGAAGGGCTGGGCGCCGCATGTCTAGGAAAAATACTTTCTCCCGTCGCGATTTCGTTCGCTCTGGCGCAATGCTTGCCGCGGCGTGCGCCGCTCCGAGCGATGTCTTCTCACTGGCTCAGGAAACCGCCATCGACGGACGAAGCATTACCGATTCGTTTGGGTCTGGCCAGCTACACATTTCGTAACTTCAGCCGCGCGCAGATGATCGGCTTCATGAAGCAGCTCAATGTGTTCGCGTTGAATGCGAAGGACGTCAAAGATCATCTCCCGATGGATGCGCAGCAAGAGGCGGCTGCGCTTGCGGACTATGCCGCGGCGGGTATCAAGCTGCACGCTGCCGGAGCCATCTATTTCACGAAAGATGAAGATGCGGACATCCGGACTAAGTTCGAATACTCAAGCGCGCAGGGATTCCGATTATTGTCGCCGGCGACCCCGCACCGCAAACTCTGCCGCGAATGGAGAAGTTCGTGAAGGAGTACGACATCCGCATCGCGATCCACAATCACGGGCCTGAGGATAAGTTGTGGCCTTCTCCGCTGGATGTATTGAAGGCGGTAAAGAATATGGATCCGCGCATCGGCTGCTGCATCGATGTCGGGCATACGGTTCGCGCCGGCACGGATGTGGTTCAGGCGATCCACGAAGCAGGCCCGAGGCTGTTTAACCTACACATGAAAGACCTCACGAACTTCGAGAGCAAGGAAAGTCAGGTCGCGGTGGGCGACGGCATCATGCCGGTGCGGAAGATGTTTGAAGCCCTCATCGCGACAAAGTACCAGGGCTTCGTCGATCTGGAGTATGAGATTCATCCCGACGATCCGATGCCGGGCGTTATCAGCAGTTTTGCTTATATGCGAGGCGTCCTGGCAGGCATGGGGAATGCGATCCAGGGCTGAGGCGCTGGGGTGGTCTTGGCGGAAACCTTTGCCCCTACAACCGAGTGTGACCTTCCGATGTCCCTCACGGCTTGGCCAGCGGTGACCGAAGGAACCCCATTTCGCCAATTGACCAATCAAAAGTGGGCCGATCCAGTCAATAACGAGTGAAATGTCGCCCATTTCTTCGATTTCGTCGGGCCGCAGCTAGTCTCCGTCCCAAATTCCCAACTCGGGCCCCGCGCTGCATCGGTCCTACTCTTCCGCCCCGCCCACTGGCTCCAGCACCCCCTGGTGGCACGCTCGGGCCACTTTGCTCCCGGATCGTGCCATTGCGATCCCGCGCTCAGGGGGCGAGACTACTCGTGCCTGGTAATAGCACTCTGGTAATAGCACTCCGGGCAACCGAGCGGCGAATCGAAAGACACGAAATGTTGGAACTGAATCCAAGAACGGAGATGGCCAGACCTCAGGCGGGTTTCGCGACCACGCAGCCTCGCCGGCTGCAGATGGCACTCGTTCTCCTGATCGTTGCCCTCGCTATTGTCCTCGTGAAGGATCGCGAATTCTGGTTTGGCTCGGACGAGGCGTCCGACACCGCGGGCTCGGAAAACATCTCCAAACCGGACTCGGCGGCTGCGCCTGTTAAGACCGGCCAAGCCCCCGTGGCACCGGCTGCGACCGAAAAAAAGCATCTTGCTCAAAAGACTTCCCACGCGCCGGTCGTTACTGCCCCCGCTCAACAAGAAGCGGCCAACCCAAACACCCCAGCAGTCGCGACCAAGCGGACCGTTCTTCCTCCGTTGGACATTGAAGTGATAGCAGGCGACACGCACCGCACCGTTCGTGCCGGAAGCAACGAGGCGAAAGTCGACATCTCCGCCAATGCAAACCACATCTCTACGAATGCAGCCGAGATCCAGCGTCTTTCTTCCGAGGGCACTCCAGAACTGCGGCAAACCATCGATTCGACCCTCCCTTGGCTGGGACAGCATATGAGCGTACAGGGTTCGGTGGTATTGCAAGCGATCATTGGGGTCGACGGCAACATCGAGAACTTGCGCGTGCTTAGCGGCCCTGCCGTCCTGACATCGGCGGCGGAGCAAGCGGTGCGCCAGTGGCACTTCAAGCCCTATCTCCAGAATGGGCAGCCCGTCGAGACCAAAAGCACAATCACCGTCAACTTCTCGATTCGGGTCTCCAACAACCCCGCAAAGACGAGCTAGGTTACCCTAGTCGAAGGTCGCCCAAAATCCCCCTGTCCAAATCGCGGGCCTGGGTTCGAAAAGCGACATCGCCGGAAATCATGAGGGAAGCGTCTGATGCGATTCATCGACCGTGAAGAGGTTGCCCGCCGGCTCACTTATGAGATGTGCATTCCAATCGTGCGCGATGCGATGATTGCATTTTCGAAGGGCGAAACCAAGCAACTTCTGCGGTCGATCCTGCCGCTCTCCGAGGGCCGGTTCTTCGGCGTTATGCCCGGTGCGATGGGCGCGCATGCCCCATTCGGCGCGAAGTTGATCAGCGTCTTCTACGAGAACTTCGCTCGTGGAATACAGTCGCACCAGGGCCTCGTCATCCTATTCGATCCCGAAACCGGCGCCCCCGTCTGCGTCGTCCACGCGGGCGAGATTACCGCCATTCGAACGGCAGCGGCCAGTGCGGTCGCCACCGACGCGTTGGCGCGCGAAGACGCGTGCCGCCTGGCGATTCTGGGCTATGGCGAACAGGCCGCGACCCATGCGCGGGCGATCGGCAAGGTGCGCGGCCTTGAATCCATCTCGATATGGGGACGCTCGCCCGAACGCGCCCGGGCCTTCGCTGAGCGGATGCAAGCGGAACTTGCCGTGCCGGTCGCCGACGCAGGCGCCGTGGAAGAGGCAGTCGCCGACGCCGACATTATTTGTACCGTCACTTCGGCGGCCGATCCAATCTTGAAGGGTGCGTGGGTGCGGCCGGGAACGCACTTGAATCTGGTGGGCTCAAGCCATGCGGGGCCAGCGGAAGTGGACAATGACTTGGTCGTCCGCTCGCGCTTCATTGCCGACAGTCGCGAGGGCGTTATAAACCAAGGCGCCGAGTTTCTCCGAGCCAAGGCCGCGGGTTTAGTCGGTGACGACCACATCGTCGCTGAAATTGGCCAGGTGTTGGCGGGCGAAATCGAAGGCCGACGCTCCCCGGAGGAGATCACCGCCTACAAGTCCCTTGGCCATGTCGTTCAAGACCTGGCGAGCGCGTGGGCGCTCTATTCACAGGCCGAGAACCCGTCCTGAAGCAGCATCCTGGAACAGGGCAAAGCGCAGATGATTTTGAACCCGCCATTGCCCCATCTTCGGTTGGTAGTAAAATAACTCCCCACTCGCGCTATGCGGTAGGTTGTCCTGGTCCATAGACGCATTCTCGAAACCTGGAGGCAGAAGTGGCACTGACGATCACGGGTCTTTCCAAGACTTACCCGAATGGTGTAAAGGCGCTCAAGAACCTGACTCTCTCCATCGGAAACAGCATGTTCGGCCTTGTGGGCCCAAACGGCGCCGGCAAAAGCTCTCTCATGCGCACCGTCGCCACCTTGCAGGATCCCGACTCCGGGTCCATCACGCTCGACGGCATCGACGTCCTGCGTCAGAAAGACCAGGTCCGCCGCATCCTCGGTTACTTGCCGCAGGAGTTCGGTGTTTACCCGAAGATATCCGCGCTGGACATGCTTCACCACCTCGCCGTCATGAAGGGCATGACCTCCTCGGGCGAGCGCAAGGAGACCGTCGACGCGCTACTGCAGCAGACCAACCTCTGGGACGTGCGCAAGAAAGCGCTCTCCACTTTTTCCGGGGGCATGAAGCAACGCTTCGGAATTGCGCAGGCGTTGCTCGGCAATCCCCGCCTCATTATTGTCGATGAACCCACGGCCGGCCTGGATCCTACGGAGCGCAATCGCTTCCTGAACCTTTTGTCTTCGCTGGGCAGCGACCGCACCGTCATCCTCTCTACTCACATCGTCGATGACGTGCGCCAGCTTTGCCCCCGCATGGCAATCATTGCCCAGGGCGAACTGCTCTTGGAGGGCGCTCCAGGCGATACCCTTGCGGCACTCAAGGGCAAGATCTGGTCGAAGCTGGTCACCACCGACGATGAGTTGCGCGCTTTGGAAACTCAGCTTCACGTCATCTCCACTCACCTCGTCGGTGGACAACACGAGATTCGCGTGTACGCGGACTCCTCTCCGGGCAATGGGTTCAACCCGGTCGATTCCGATCTTGAGGATGTCTATTTTCTCAACCTCTCGCAGCAGGCCAAGGGACAACGTCCGAACTAACGCCTCGTAACTATTTTGTTCAGCACCTTGGGAGGAGGAACTGACATGGCACTGTTTTGGGAGTTCTTCACCTTCGAGATGAGATACCGCTTCAAGAGCCTCTCGACCTACGTCTACTTTGTCCTCTGGCTCACGTTTTCCTTCCTCTGTGTTGCGTCCGAAAGCTTTGGTCCCATCGGCAACAGCAATGGCAAGGTCCTCCTCAATGGACCCTATGCCAACTCGCTCAACGACATCCTCGTCTCGCTCTTCGGTATCATCGTCATTGCCGCCGTCTTTGGCACCTCGATCCTTCGTGACTTTCAACGCGACACCTACCAGATCCTTTTCACTCAGCCCATCTCCAAATTCGCCTATCTCGGCGGGCGCTGGGCTGGTTCCTTCGTCACCACCGTTTTCGCCTTCTCCGGCATGTTGTTCGGCACCTTCCTCGGCACTTTCGCGCCTTGGGCAGACCACACCCGCATCGGTCCGAACCACCTCTGGACCTACCTCCAGCCCTTCTTCTCCATCCTGGTTGTCCAGATCTTCTTCGTCGGTTCTGTCTTCTTCGCCGTCGCCGCCCTCTCCCGCAAGATCTTCATCGTCTATCTCCAGGGTGTCGCCCTGTTCATGTTCTACGTCATTGGCATCACTGTGTTCTCCGCCACCCGTTCGCTCGAGCGCTTCTGGTCTGGCATTCTCGACCCCGTCGGCCTCATCATGTTCGACGATGTCACGCGCTACTGGACGGTCATCGAAAGGAACACCCTGTTCCTCCCCTGGTCGCACACCTTTTCTCGTGGCGTATTCCTCTATAACCGCCTGCTCTGGATCTGGGTGGGACTTTTAGCCTTGGGGACGGTCTGGGCGCTGTTTCCGATGTCGGTTGAGGCCCTTACCGCCCGCTCTCAAGGCCGCCGCGCCGCCAAGGCGAAGATGCGCGATCTTGCGGAGGCCCAGCCTGTGCGATCTCTGGTTGCCGCTCGCCTGCCGCTCGTCCATCAGAGGTTTACCTCCGGCACCACCTTTGCCCAATACCTCTCTCTATCGCGCCTGCGGCTGCGCAACATTTTTCGCGACATACCATTCTGGGCCATCGTCGCCCTGCTCGTCGCGTTCGGCATCAACAACGGCCACTTCGCTGGCCGCCTTGCCGAACGGAATGTCTGGCCGGTTACATACCTCATGGTCCAGGCCGTCGAGGGCAGTGCCCTCCTCTTTCTCTTTATCGTCGCAGCCCTCTATGCCGCAGAACTCCTGTGGCGCGAGCGTGACACCAACTTCAGCGGTATCCATGACGCCCTGCCCATGCGCGAGTCGACCGACTGGCTCTCCGGTCTCACCGCCATCGTCATCGTCGAGCTCATTCTTCTCGCCGTCGCCATGCTCGTCGGCATTGTCATGCAGACCATCGCCGGTTACTACCATTACGAACTCCTCCAGTACTTCAAGGAACTCTACTTTGTTACCTTCCCGCAGGTCCTCAGCTTCATCCTTCTCGCACTCTTCGTCCAGACCGTGGTCTCGAACAAGTTTGTGGGCCACGCCATCGTGATCGGCCTCTTCGTTCTTATGCCCATCCTCTACAGCTTCGGATGGGAGAACACGCTTTACCTCATCGGCCAGACCCCCGCCTACACTTACTCTGACATGAACGGTTACGGCCACTTCGTCCCCGCCCTGTTCTGGTCAATCACCTACTGGCTCGCAATTATGGCCGTCCTGGGCGTCATCTCCGTCGCCATGGCGCGGCGCGGAGCGGAGGACTCCCTGCGCATACGTGCCCGCCAAGCCCTTCGCCTTGCTCCCCGGCTCGCCCCGCTGGCATTGCTGTTCGCCATCGTCGCGGTTGGCGCTGGCTCCTGGTACTTCTACAACACCCACGTGCTCAACGAGTACTTAGACTCCCAGGCGCGCCGCGACATTCAGGCCGACTACGAACGCAAGTTCAAACAATACGAAAACCTGCTCCAGCCCAAGGTCACGGCCGTCGACGCCACGATCAACCTCTATCCTGACCGCCGTTCCTTCGACGGAAGCGTCCGCATGACTCTCGAGAACAAGACCAACCAGCCGATTGCGCAGATCCATATCACCGATCAGAAGTACTCGATCACCGACATCAAATTTGATCGCCCGTTCCACCTGGTCAGCTCTGCACCTCGGAACATCTATTCCATCTATGCTCTCGACCAGCCCTTAGCACCCGGCGAAACCATCACGCTCACGTGCAACGTCGGCCACCAGACCCGCGGCTTCCGCGACGGCAATGAACTCCCAGAGTTCGCCTACAACGGCACCTTCTTCGACTCCGACTACATCCCTTATATCGGCTACAGGATCGACCAAGAGCTGGACGACCCCCGCCGCCGCCGCGAAGAGCATCTTCCGCCTCTCGAAGAGATGGCGCACCGCGGCGACTCCGTTCACTCGGTGAACAATGTCTTTCCCCGCGAGGCCGACTGGATCACCTATCACACCGTGGTCAGCACCTCATCGGACCAGATTGCCATCGCCCCCGGATATCTGCAGCGCGAATGGCAGGCCAACGGCCGCCGCTTCTACGAATACAGCATGGGTTCCACTCACATCCTCGAATTCTTCTCCTACATCTCCGCCCGTTACCAGGTCCGCAAACAGACCTACCGCGGGCCCAACGGCGACGTTGCCCTCGAGGTCTACTACGACCCCGCCCACACCTACGACATCGACGACATGCTGGCCAGCTCCCGCGCCGGGCTCGACTACTATCAGCCCGTCTACAGTCCGTACCAGTTCACCCAGTACCGCATCCTCGAGTTCCCCCGCTACCGCGGCTTCGCCCAGTCTTTCCCCAACACCATCCCGTACTCCGAAGCAATCGGCTTCATCGGCCGCGTGCTCAAGCCGACCGATATCGACTTCACCTACTTCGTCACCGCCCACGAACTGGGCCACCAATGGTGGGCCCACCAGCTCATTGGCGCCGACGTCGAAGGTTCTAACATGATGGCGGAAAGCCTTGCCGAGTACTCGGCGCTCCAGGTCATGGCGCACAAATACGGCCGCGATCTGATGCATCGCTTCCTTCGCCACGAACTTGATGGGTATCTCCGCGGACGCGCTGGCGAGACCCGCCACGAACCGCCACTCGCTCTCGTCCAGCGCGAACCCTACGTCTGGTACCAGAAGGGTGGCCAGATCCTTTACACCCTTGCCGACTACATCGGCGAAGACAAACTCAATCTCGCGCTGCACAACTTCCTCATGCAGTACCGCTATGCCAACGCCAACAACCAGGTCGATGCCAGCCCTTATAGGAACGACCATACCAGCGCCTCTGCTGCCATCGACGGTCCGTATCCTGATACTCGTATGCTGGTTGACGCCATCCGCGCCCAAACCCCGCCCGAACTCCTGTACCTGGTCGACGACGGCTTCAATCGCATCGTTCTCTACGACAACAAAGCGATCTCCGCAACTTCACAGAAGACTCCAGACGGAAAATACAAAGTCACCCTTGAGGTGCAGGCTCGCAAGGTGCAGGCCGACGGCAATGGTGCGGAAACTCCCGTGCCCCTTTCCGACTACCTCGAGATTGGCGTGTTCAGCGGCAAGAAAGACGAAGAAAGGCCCCTCTACCTCAAGAAGGAAAAATTCACCGAGGAACACAAAACCTTTGTGATCGTCGTCGACCAACCGCCCACGCTGGCGGGTATTGATCCCTACAATAAGCTCATAGACAGGAATGCCGATGACAACATGATCGATGTCACCAAGCCATGAACGATCGCGCTTCTGGCGCGAGCCGGTCGAACCCGGAAGCGATCCGTAAAACGGGCTGATGCGAGACTCAAACAAGTTCCCCTAGGGCTAGGCAACAGGTGAGCGACAATTCCGGCTGCGATAGCCTGCCGCGCAGTGGATGCGGGAATCTTCAGTTTGATGGGACGGGGTAGGACGCGCCGGCTGAGGGATGACCCCTTCACTGCACGTTTACAATCTTTAACGCCGTCACCTGCCTCACCCATCGCGCCATCCTTTTTTCATCGGGTATAACGATGCGGTATGGCCCCTCGTTATCATCGAGCGGTCTCCCATCTTTCAAGAACGCCAGCACAGTCTGCTTGTCAGTGAACGCCGGGTCTATTTCAGGTAGTGCAATCACGACACGATACCCATCTGCAGCCTCCACCAACAGGCACGAGGCCAGTCGTTTTCCCTTCAGCGCCTCCCCAAACTCAACTCCCCCTCTTTCCAATACGGCCTTAAGGGAGACGCCCTCAAATATTGCAGACCGACCTGAGGCACCGCTCGTTACCTTGATGCGCGGCAAGGCTTCAACATCTGCCCGGGTTAACTGAGTCTGCTTTCCAGTATCCGTTTGAATGATTAGCTGCTGTGAGCGGACCAGGGCCGAGTGCAGCATCAGAGTGAACAGCAGGGAAGAAAGGAATAAGCGATTCCTCATGTCAAACACATTCCAGTATCGGATCCTCAAGAAAATTTGGCCGGAGATGGAAGTCAACTTAAACCACGATTACGGCGGGAACAACAATATTCCGACCGCCCATCCCGGCCCAACACTGGAATATCTCAGGCCGGGCATGGGGCTCGGCAGGTTTAACTTGTGGCGTCGCCTGGCTTTCACCGCCGGCGGCGGATTCGAAATCGCCGCAACCTCATTCCATCCCACCAATCCCATTCCTATTCTATCGATACGCTTTCCGTTCTGAGATGAGCGGGCCAAGCCGCAGCCGATCCCCCTCAAGCCACTGAGGTTACGCTCCTGCGCGCGTGTAAGAAGAGCCAGCGTTGCTTCAGAAAAGTCACTGCGGTTTACACGGACCAAGCAGACCCGATAAGGCTGTAAGCCAGAACTAAGAGCACGATTGCCGCGACGACGACATACAGGCGGTCTCTTTCCTCTGCAAATCCGAAGATTGAGAAGGCGACCCGCGCGACCGGAGTCGCGATGAGCAACAGCAGTCCTAGCTGGATGATGCCCCCGCCCCGCAGCGCGACCGCAGTACGGAGGATGCCGCCGACGCCGCGAAGGTCCGAAGGCTCGCCACGGAACACCCGGTAGTCAGCCGGGGACTGGCCGTGGCGCACCAGATAAATAACGGCACCAAACAATACAAGGAGCGCGGAGAGCAGCACACCAGCGCGGAGAAGGTTCCCAATAAATATTTCCATCCGTTTATCGGTCCAACTTCGGTCGCTGGTCATATCAAATCCTCCCTGAAAGTCCCTGGTAGAGCATCTCAATTCCCAGAACGACGATCACGATGCTGAAGACCCGGCGCAACCATTTGGTATCCGCTTTGACGAGAACCCGAGAACCCAGCAACGATCCGGCTAGAACACCCAGCACCACAGGCATGGAAAGACCGGGATCGATATAGCCGCGAGCTAGATAAACCCCTGCGCTGGCAGCTGCCGTGACGCCAATCATGAAGTTGCTGGTCGTGGTCGAAACTTTGAAGGGTATCCTCATCGCCTGGTCCATGGCGAGGACTTTCATTGCTCCCGAACCGATGCCGAGCAACCCCGACAAGCTTCCAGCGCCAAACATCAGAGTCCATCCCAGTGGCACACGCTGGACGTTGTAGTTTCGAATCCCATCTACATCGGGAAATCTCCCATTCAACCGCAGTCTGGTGGCAAGCGGGTCGGGCGGAGACTCGCGTTCATTTTTCGAACGGGGCTTCCCGGACAGGAACGCGGAGCCTATTAACACCAATCCAAAAACAACGGCGATCGCACGGCTGGAGACGCGCGTTGCCAAGGTTGCACCAAAAAGCGCACCCAAAGTCGTAGCGGTCTCCAGAAACATGCCGATCCTCATATTGGAAAAGCCTTCTTTCACGTAGGCTGCCGCTGCTCCCGAGGAAGTGGCAATCACCGACACCAACGAAGCCCCAATTGCGTATCGGATGTCCACTCCAAGAAGCAAACTGAGCATCGGGACAAGCACCACGCCACCGCCCAGCCCGGTCAGCGCGCCCAAGAAACCGGCGATGAGTGAACCAGCCCAGACAACGAAGCTAAACCCGAGGATCGTCATGAACCCTCACCCGGATTCTTCCGAGAACTGCCCACCTTGGCCCAATAAGGCGTAGCTCGCAATTTCATCTGTTTCTTCCTCCTTTAAGTTGCCCGTCCAATCCCGAAGCCGCGAAGGGAAACGATCTAAGGGCTTGAGTCCAAATCTAGTTCGTTCACTCATTCGAAAACCAAACTGCAAAGTCACTATATCGCGCGTGCCACCCTCTCGCGGGCACGCTCGTGGGACTATCGGTGCCAGCCAATAGGAGTGGGTAGTGTCTTAACACTGGGTTGCTGACGAAAGCCTAAAAGACAGGACTGAAAAGTTCGTGACAATAGGGAAGAGTTTCCCTCCCTGGACAAGAGAACGTATCGGGAGCTTCTTGTGGAACCGAACCGCAATGCAGGGAACAGAGGAAGGGAAATTTCAAAGTTGGTTCCGGTGTGCCCAGAGTCATTCTCGCAATCACTGAGTTTCTCTGCCGCTGGCAGTTTGCCCTCCGGCAGCTACAAGAACGGAAGTCTCGCTGCCACCATTTCGCCCACCCTTATGCTTCTCTCCGGTCATTCATCATAAATTTACCGGTTCGTAACAGTTCCGTAACATCGCACCTGTTACAACAGAGCCTCTGTTCGCGATCGACGTGTTTCCTCCGGTGGTACGCGTAAATTGTGCGCCCTGCCGGTGAGTGTTATAACCGGGGACAAGTCCGGGGATCGTGCAAATTCGGGAAGCTTTTACCAATTCAGTCTAAAACCAAAGAGGAGAGTGAAATGAAATCTGCATGGAAGTTGTGTGTAATCGTGTTTCTGGCGACGTCGCTGGTCGGGCAAACCAGCACGGCACCCAAACCTAAGAAGGCCAAGGCTGCCATCACGGCGGCAGACGTGCAGGCACTAAAGGACGCAATTGCCGCACAGCAATCTGCCCTGGCCTCCCAGGAGCAGCAGATTCAGGCGTTGCAGGACGAGTTGCATCGCAAGGATCAAGCGGCCCAAGCCTCTGCCGCCGACGCAGCCGCAAAAGCGGACGCCGCCCAGGCACAGGCCAGCCAAGACCAGCAGGCGGTTGTGGCGCTCAAGAGTGATGTCTCGGACCTCAAGACAACCACCAACAACACGGCAATGACCGTGCAAGAGTCGCTGAAAGAGACCAAGAACGTCAGCTCGGAGTGGGAGACCCCGCTGTCGATCCATCTCAAGGGCGTTACCATTACCCCGGGCGGGTTCGCGGCCGCCGAATTTGTGCGGCGTTCGCGAGAGCTGGGGGCTGATGTTATCACTCCTTTCAATAACCTCACCATGCCCGGCGCTTCGCAGAGCACTCTGCCGGAATTCTTCGGCACCGCCCGCCAGTCACGGCCCTCGATCTTTGTCGGAGGCCGTTTGAAGAATGTGGAACTTTCCAGCTACGTATCGGGTGACTTTCTCTCTTCTGGTACCACCTCCAACAACAACCAGACCAACAGCTACACGTTCCGTCTCCGCCAAGCGTGGGGCCAAGCCAAGTTCAACAATGGCTGGAGCTTCCTGGGCGGCCAGATGTGGAGCCTGGCGACCGAGATGAGGTCGGGGATCGCCCCCAGCGATGACCTGGGCAAAGTCAATGATGCCCGGCCCACGACGATCGACGGCCAGTATAGCGTCGGCTTCACTTTCGCGCGCCAGTATGGGCTTCGCCTGACGAAAGACTTCGGCGATAAGGTATGGATCGCCGTCGCCATGGAAAACGCCCAAGGCACGGTCACCACGCACGAAAACGCAGACAATTACCTACTGGGACAAGCGGGCGCCACCAACGAAGCCAACGCCTTTAATGGAACTTACACGGCCAATCCTGCGCCCGATATCATCGCTAAGATCGCCGTTGAACCCGGCTTTGGGCACTACGAGATCTTCGGCCTCGCCGACCGATTCACCGACCGTATTTTCCCCTGCGTGGAAGCGGGCACCAACCCCATATGTGCAGGCGCCACTACCGCAACGGGCGCTCATAACGCATCGAAAGAAGGTGGAGGTCTTGGCGTCAACGCCCGTTGGACCTTCGCCAACAAGCACGTCGTTTTTGGTCTGCACGGTTTCGGAGGCAACGGAGTGGGCCGCTACGGGGCAGCCGGTCTCTCCGATGTTTCGATTCATGCCAACGGAACTCTTAACCTGATCAGGGGCTACCAGGGGCTCGGTACGCTCGAGTGGCACGGCAAGAAACTCGACCTCTACTCTTACGCCGGAGTGGAATACGCCAGCCGGAGGTATGACTACGATCCTCTGCTGGACTCGGGGGCGGGAGGGTACGTCGGCTACGGATCTCCCTTCTTCAGCAATGCGGGTTGCTACACCGAAACCGCCCCGGGCACGGGCAACACATTCTCGGCGGGATTCAACCCGGGCGCGCTCGCCCATTGCACCGCGGACACGCGGGCGATCATGGAGGGTACGCTCGGCTTCTGGTACCGCTTCTACAATGGGCCCAAGGGCAGGTTCCAGTTCGGCACGCAGTACTCCTACGTGACTCGTCACGCTTGGTACGGCGTTGCAGGGCCAGGAACTTCCACACAGCCCTCAGGACTCGACAACATGGTCTTCACTTCATTCCGCTACTATTTGCCGTAAACCGAAAATGGTCCCGCGTCGGCGTTGGACGCGGGACCAACAGGTTTAACCGACAAGGTTCGACGGACACTCAACTTTCTGAAGGGCGCCTTCCCTTCGGAAACGCCGCCGGTCCGGTTTTGGCTACTCTCCTTTTCCGGGCCGGTGGTGTTAATGAACGTGTTGGCTCATTTTTCTCAATCACAGTAGGCACCCATTAGCGGCCTTGTGCGCATCAGGCTACCCCCACCATTCAGCACGAGGAAAACCATAAACAAACGGCGAAATATTCAGCTTCCTATTTTGGAACTACTTGTCCTTTCGGACAGGAGGTCCTGTACCATCGGGACCGAGCCCTCTCGCGGCGCAGCGTTCAAACTGGATGGTATGCGACGCTCCCAGCTCAGCATCGAATCTCTTCAGGTCCACACCGTCCACTTTCTAACCATCGGGATAGCGATCGCGCTCTTTGCTATGTTTCCCGTGAGCGCCGGCGCGACTACTCCACAACTCACGGCTTCACCCGCGAGCCTTGCATTTGGCTGGGTCGTTGTTGGTCAGACCGAAACCTTGCTGGTTACCCTGACGAATAACGGACAGACGAGTGTGAGGGTCTCGGGAATGGCGGTGAGTCACTCCCAATTCACGGTCTCCAAATCGGGCGTGCCGCTGGTCCTGCCTGCAGGACAGAGTGTCGATTTCAATGTGAGCTTCACACCCACGATGGGAGTGACGAGAGGAACCGTCGAATTCTCCAGCGACGCCTCGAACCCTACCCTTGTGCTTGACGTCCGGGGGGGCGGCACGACCAGCGTGTCCCTGACCGCCAGTCCTTCCACTGTGCGATTTGGCCCAGTAGCGATAGGAGCCAGTTCCACCGTGCCGGTCGTGCTCAGGAACGATCGTTCCTGGGAACTAACTCTCCGGGGCGCCCGCACAACGGGTAGCGGATTCTCGGTGAGCGGCGCCTCATTCCCTTTGACTCTGAACCCAGGACAAAACGTCACATTGAACGTCAGCTTCGCCCCGCAATCTGCCGGAACCGTCGGAGGCAGCCTGTTTGTTTCTAGAAACTGGGGGCGGTTGCGTGAAAAAGTCTTGACCCAAACTGGAATCTCATCCGGAAAGTCCCCCCACGGGAAGGATGTTCCAATCAGTCTAACGGCTTTCCCTACTAGGGTCGCGCTGACCGTACCCCTCACGGGCACGGGCGCGGGAACCACCCCGACCGTTGGCTCTTTGACCCTCGCTCCAACGCTGGTTAACTTCGGCAATGTGAAGGAGGGAACAACCCAGACGCTGCCGATGACCATCCGCGCCACCGGCGCAAGTGTCATCGTATCTTCCGCCAGCAGCAGCAGTTCCCAATTTGTCCTGCAGGGCGCGTCCTTCCCGCTGACGCTCGCCTCGGGCCAGAGCCTGTCCTTTAAGGTGGCCTTTACGCCACAAAGCAGCGGGACGGTGACTGGCTCTCTCAGTTTTGCCAGTGATGCCTCCGACTCGCAGGCGCTTGCGTCTGTTACCGGCTCCGGCACGACCCCCACCGCCGTTGGCTCTTTGACCCTCGCTCCAACGCTGGTTAGCTTCGGCAATGTGAAGGAGGGAACAACCCAGACGCTGCCGATGACCATCCGCGCCACCGGCGCAAGTGTCACCGTATCTTCCGCCAGCAGCAGCAGTTCCGAATTTGTCCTGCAGGGCGTGTCTTTCCCGCTGACGCTCGCCTCGGGCCAGAGCCTGTCCTTTAACGTGGCCTTTACACCACAAAGCAGCGGGACGGTGACTGGCTCTCTCAGTTTTGCCAGTGATGCCTCCGACTCGCAGGCGCTTGCGTCTGTTACCGGCTCCGGCACGGTGACGCCGACGCCGTTCAGCGTCAACCTTTCCTGGAATGAGAGCTCTGGCGCGACGGGTTACAACGTCTATCGCAGCACCACTGCGAGCGGGATATATTCCAAGATCAATTCCCCCTTGGACACAGCCACCTCGTACACCGATAGCACAGTCGTCTCCGGCCAGACATACTACTATGCGGCCACATCGGTGAGTTCCAGCGGACAGGAGAGCGCCCGCTCGACCCCTGTGGAGGTAGTAATCCCATGAACGCCCGCTTCATGAATGCGGCGGTTCCAGCATCTCGCTAGCTCACCGCGAGACGCACATCGTCAAGAAAGTGAACCAACACTCTGTGATCCTGTTTTGGTTTCCGACTTGTCGGATGCGGGTTGGCTGGCAAATGACTGTCGGCGGAGGGACTGGAGGCGATTCGGGTGTACGAGGGAGAATTTCCGGTCTGCAGCATCGCCTTGGCATCTTCCAGACCCTGGTGCTTGATCTTGATTCCTTACCATGCCGACCATGCCCAGCACAGCCGGTCCAAGAACTGGCCCGCTACCTTGATCGGGATCGATAAGCTTCTTATCTGATTCCTGGTTTTTCCTGCTCACCGCGGCGCACAATCCAGAGCAGCGAGAATATAGCCGCCAAAGCGATGAGAAAAAAGATGATCCCACCCTGGCGATGAAGTCTACCAGTCAGGTAGCTGGGGTCGACGCGCGTGGCGAGCACCGCGAGGGTAAATATCCGCAGCCCATTCTTGGCGACAGAAAGAGGGATTGCCACGGCGACGACCAAGACCTTTCGCCATAAGGAACGCAAGAGCAACTGCGCCAGAACCATGGTTGTGACCAGCAGTATCAAGCTCGAACGGATGCTGCTACACTCCGGAGCAACCTCGACAGTCAGGCCTGGAATGTGCACCAGCGTGCCATGTTGCACCACCGGGATGCCCGCCGCCAGGAAGAGCAAATGAGCGGCTGCCGCAGAGCCTTGCTGCAGCAGGGTTACGATCGCATTCAACATGAAGTCAGGAAAAGGAACCACCCAGAGCAGGAAACAAAGAGGAAACAGGGCGCGCTGGAAGGCACGAGTGCCAAAACAAAGAATAAAAGCTGCGATCCACCACACTACAAACGCCAGCATGTTTGCCGAAAGTTGCACATCGGAGGGCAGCGCCACCCATCTCCATCTCACCATAACAGTCGCCAAAACAGCCAGGACCAGCAGGACCGAACCAATGCTGGCACCCAATCCGGCGGCTGGTTCGGGCGGTTTCCAATCGAGAAAAATCAAGGCCGCGCTAATGGGGAGAATCAGCAGTATGTGCGTGTATTGGTCGTCGTGCAGCGCCAGGGCGAACGAAGACGTGAGCGGACCCCACCAGACTGCGAGGGAGATTGCGCTGAGAATGGAAACCAATAAAATCGGCGACAATTGGGGAATCGATTCCCGGTGCGTGGGATCCCGCACAATGTAGACTCGAACCTGCTTGGCGTGGCTATCAGGCAGCATTCCTTTCACCTTAACACTACCCAACCTCCTCGAAGAAAAACGTTGGTTCCTGGACTTTGGAAAGGCTCGTATGCGAAATGGCTGCAGCAAAGAACGTGAAGACCGTTGCAATCACTTCAAAGGGCTGATGGGAGATACGCCCGAAGCAACGTCGCCCTGTGGAAAATGGACCAGCGAGCCACTACCCACAGCTCGTCCAGCTCTAGACGATCGCGAACTTCTTCCGAAGCGCGGAAAGGAAAGTACCGAGACTCTCATTCTGGCAGGAGGGCAGGGCTCTCATCCGCAAGGTTGGCAGGGAAATCCATTGCCGCTCTGGCCTCGCCATCCTGCTGCACCTGCTCTGTAGGGCCGACTGTCTTCATCTTGATTCTCGTGCGGTTCTTGCATTGAATTCGGTGCACACACAATTCCGCCGCGGACACCGCCGGCACTTCAGCCCCGTGGTCGGGAGGCGTCCCAGCGCGTGACTATGGGGTCCGCTGCTAGACTATGCGGCCGTTGGCCTTCTTACAACAATGGGGAGCTCTTTTTCGGTCGAGGCGAGGGCGCGAACCTCCGACGCTACGCAGATGACGAAGCAAACAACACTGACCTCAAACAGATTCCGCTGTGTCAGTCTGATCGACGTAAATAGATCCTTGGCAATGTTCAGATGCAGCAGCCCACCACAGAACAACGCGACCCATCCTACGTAATAAGTAATCCTTCCGACTAAATGCAGCCGAGCAGATCGATCCATGATGCTACCCCCTTGCTATTCTCGACGGGACGGTTAGGACTGCCCAAACTAGGTGCAATCGAGCGCAGCGGCATTCTACACCTCGCGGTCAATTCTGGGACTTGATTATTTGCGACCCCCAAGCTGCGGCGTTCCCTTGGCTGCGCACGCGCGAGAGCGGCAAGTATGTGCATCTCGGCCGAGTGTTGCCGCGTTTAAGCCCAGCGCGAGCCTCCGAGCTGACTATTTCACCGTGGCCGGCCCCCGGCATAGCGGTGCCGAGGCTCCGGGGACGGAAGGATTGCTCAGCTTGTCCTTTGGAATTGCGGCAGGTGCCTCGTTTGAGGTGATACTGGCTGTCCCTTTGGCATTGATCGCCCGCACCACGTAATAGTACTTCTTGTCGTTTACCACCAAGTCGTCCGCGCAGCTGGTGCCCGGAAATGGTATAGCGTTGACCCGCTCAGGCGATGGGTCCTTAGATTTCACGCCGCGATAGATGCAATAACCGATGGCGGCGCCGTGCTGGGAGTCGGCAGGTGCGCTAGCTTTCCAGGAGAGAATCACTCTGTGCCCTCCTTTCCCCTGGAGCGTCAGGGGTGCCCCGGAAGAGCCGTAGGTGGGGCAGACCGGACCCGCCGGACTCACCGTTTCCGTCGGCCTCGGAGTTGAACCCGGGCCGGGGACAACCGGACTCTTTGTACAACCACTATGCAGTGTGCTGACAAGGGCAAGGACCACAACCACTGCAACGACGGGAGTGCTTCTCCTGAGGCCAAGCCTGTTCATCATCGATTTCGAACCCGGTCCTGCAACCTGCGCGTGACAGCGATCACGCGCCACGCCTGGCGTCTGGACACGACCAGCCATTCTAAGCGGAGTATATCTGCCACCAAAGGATCGCACAACGCTCTCACCGCTCCACGTTGGATATTGTGTAGCCGACTTCTATGGTGTGCTAGGGCTTTTCATCCCCCGCCTAGCCCGCAAGCCAAGCTGTCGCATTTGCCTTTAGCGGGGCTATTGTCCGAACCGGCCTCGCTGGCGTTCCGAATTTGCCGAGATACCCCGGTGCGCGCACAGTAAAGCGTCGCAATTCACGCCTCTGACTAGCCTCTCTCCGGTATGACCTGAGCCCTGAATTGCGCTGTCGCTAATTCCTGGAACTCATGCCCAATCCTAGCCGGAACTCAAACTGCACCCGTGCCGGCTGTTCTCAGTCCACTCCCCGAGAAACCACCCAACGACGTTCTGCCTCGGTCATCCTTGTCCGCACGTCGGGAGATCCGCGCCAAATCCTACTCCACCAAGAGCTCTTTGAGCGCGCCGGGGTAGGCTTATTCCTGATAGAACACTCCTCGCACGTAACGAGTAAGTACAGCAGCAAGGCCTTCGAAGTTGGTCGTGACCATGTTTAGATGGGTTCCAGGCACGATTTCGACTTCGAACTCAGCCGCCAGGTTAGCCCAAACTGCAACCGGATCACCGGGGAAGTACGTGTCGCTCTCGCTCTTCACGAACTTTATCTTGCCCCCGTAAAACTTGGGCTGATAACGCGCCAAAGCCACGTAAGCTTTGTCTTTGACGCGCGGAATGGTCTGCGCGAGCGTTAGCCGAGACCTTTCCGGAAGAGGCGTGCCGGCGCTGTGAACTCCGGCGATGCGCACTCGACGTTGCAGCCCACGAACGAAGTATGACGTTGCACCACGGGCCGGCAGTTGCTTCATTTCGAAGATGTGGCGCCTTGCCCGTTGCACGATGAGCCGCAGACGTTGACCCGCCGACAGAAAGCGTGGATAAGGGTAGGCGTCCACCAGCGCAAGCAGACCGACATTTTCTCCGTCCTGGGACAGGCGTTGAGCCATTTCGAGCGCCACCAGACCCCCGAAAGAGTAACCGATCAGGATGTAAGGACCGTGGGGTTGTAACTCCTTGATCGAATCAAGATAGTACGTGGCCATATCCTCAATGCGATCAAACGGCTCTTCCATTCCATCGAGGCCCATGGCCTGAATGCCATAGATCGCGTGCCCCGTTCGAATGTGCTTTGCCAGTTTGAAAAACTGCGCGCTGCCCTCCAGTCCATGAGCAATCAGAATCGGGGGCTTTTCGTGACCAGCCTTCATTTGGACAAACGGCGAAAATCGCGGAAGCGTGGGCTGCTCCAGCAAGCGCGCCAAGGCCGCGATTGTCGGAGTATGGTAGATGGTCGCGCTCGGCAGTTCGCGGCCGCACTCCTGCGCGATCTCGGCGAACAGCATGTCGGCTAACCGAACATTGCCGCCGATAGCAAAGAAATTGTCGTCAACTCCGATGAATGGCCGGGGCAGTACGCGCTGCCAAATCGCGGTTAACATCTCGGCCATTGGGGACGCGGGTTTGGGACTTACGTTGCACCCTGACGTCGTAGAATCAAAGAGATCCATTGCACACCAGCGCTGCCGGACCTCTCAATTATATGGGCGAGCGGGTTCAGCAACCAGATCGGGGATCCTCGGCGAGGCAGCGATTTTGTAACCAAAGTACCCAACTTTGATTTCACGGTTGAGTGTGAAATCCTACATTCTTCACGGTGCACCTTTTGCAGGGCAGGCTAAAAGGGCCTATGATTCAGGCGGAGTATATCTCTACGACAACGCCACTATTCAGCATTGTCATACCAGTTTACGACGATTGGATACCCCTGGATCAATGTCTGCAATCTTTGGTGCGGCAAACGAACGGCCCTAGCTTCGAAGTCATCATTGTGGACGACGGCAGCACGGAAACTGCTCCAGAATTCATTCGCAGCTCGACCCATGATCACCAGTTCACAGTAACCCGTCAGTGTCATATGGGGATTCCATCCGCTAGAAATCTGGGGATTCGGACTTCCAAAGGCACAGTATTGCTGTTCGTGGATGCTGACTGCAGACTCCAGACCAACTGTCTAGCCGCCCTGAGTTCAGCGATCGACAAGTCGCCTCAGCACGATTGCTTTCAACTTCGGCTGGTGGGGAATTCCTCCAGCCTGGTCGGCAGGGCAGAAGAATTGAGGCTCATCGCTTTGCAAGACCACATGCTCCAGCCCGACGGCCGGATTCGATACCTTAACACGGCTGGGTTCGCCATTCGGCGCGCTAGGGCGGACGTGAAGGCGGGTGTGTTTGATCCGGCCGCGCTCAGGGCTGAAGACACTCTGCTAATGGCCAACCTGATGCAAAGCGGCAAGCTTCCCTTGTTTGTTCCCGATGCGATCGTCGAACACGCCATCCCGCTATCTTTGATGGCTTGCCTGAGGAAGGATATTTGGTCAGGCTATGTGGAAGGAAGGACGTACGACATGATCGCCTCGAAGGGAGTGAAAATTCGAGTGACGAATCGGGAGCGACTGCGATTGTTACGGTCCATGTGGGAGACTGCCGCCCAGAATTCGATCGGAAAATCAGCTTGGTTTGTAGTGGTCGCGAGGCAGGCGCTTCAGAGGATGGCCTTCTTTGCTTATCAATGTCTGCCTGTTGGTCAAAGCCATGGCTAGGCGGGCGGTTGTGATTCGAGATGACCTCCTTTCTTGTATAATTATTGAAGATTCTCGATGGCACCCTTTCCAACCCCCCGCATTTTTCTGGTGAGTCTGTTGTCGGGTCATGGTTCGAACCCTATGGAGGAGCGATCCCCATGAACGCAGGCATGCGAGGAATAGGCGCCTTGTTGGCTTGCCTTGTGGCCGGAGCGATGGCGGCTTGCTCGCACGCCGTACCCAAAGTCTCTGACTCCTGGGATCCAAAGACCGCCGCAGCATACCTTGACTACCGTGAGCAGTGGTGGATGGAATGGACCGGGTCCGCCCGTGATCACGGCACCTTCTGCATATCGTGTCATACGGCTTTACCCTACGCTCTCGCGCGGCCTGCCCTCCGCGCCGCACTCGCCGAACCAGGTCCGTCAGTCAATGAACGCAGACTGATCGAAAATGTCACGAAGCGCGTACGGCTTTGGAAGGATATTGGGCCGTACTACGGCGACCAGGGATACGATCACAAAACCGCTGAGTCCCGTGGGACCGAGGCGGTTCTCAACGCGCTAATCCTTGCCAGCCACGACGCTCCGAACGGACAACTTAGTGACGATACGCGAACCGCGTTCGACAACATGTGGGCATTACAGCAGACCTCGGGAGACAATAGGGGAGCATGGTCTTGGCTTCAGTTCGACCAGGAGCCTTGGGAAGCGAACGATTCCGCATACTACGGCGCGGCCCTAGCCGCCATCGCAGTGGGGACAGCCCCTGGGAATTACGCAACGGCCCCTGAGATCCGGGAGAATCTCAGGAGTTTGCGGGAATACCTGAACCGGGAAAGCGCAGCCCAATCCCCAATCAATCGCGTTTTCCTTCTCTGGGCTTCCACCAAGTTGCCGGGACTCCTCGCGCCGGAACAGCAAGAAACTATCATCAAGGAAATCCTGAGTAAGCAACGAGCGGATGGCGGCTGGAGATTGGCTTCAATCGCGTGGAGGTGGAGCGGTTGGAGTGTTCGGAGCCTCGCGAACATGTGGCTCCGGGAAGATGGGACTCCCATCGATGGTAAAAGTGACGGTGTCGCCACCAGCCTTATCACGCTTATTCTGCAAGAGGCGGGCGTATCCCGTGACAACCCCCAACTTAAGCGTGGAATCTCATGGCTGATGGGCAACCAGAATGCGGCGGAAGGTTTCTGGCCTGCTTCCTCGGTGAACAAGCGACGACACATGTCTTCCGACACTGGGCGCTTCATGAGCGACGCGGCGACCGCTTTTGCCGTGCTCTCACTGACGGAGAATCAAAGGACAACAAACCCGGTGGCGTCGGTATCCAATCCTGAGAATCACCCTTCCCCAAACTAAACTCGAACTCATGAAGGATTGCCGAAAATTCTACATCGACGGAAAATGGGTCGATCCAACGAGAGCCCACGACTTCACAATCATCAACCCTGCCAACGACGAGCCAATCGCGACGATCTCGCTCGGCAGTGCCGCGGATGTTGATCGAGCCGTGGCGGCGGCGAAACGTGCCTTCGAGTCGTATTCGGAAACAAGTCGGGATGAGCGCTTGGGACTTCTCGGCCGAATCATTGAAGTTTATCAGTCAAAGATGGAGGAAATGGCCAAGGCCATTTCGCAGGAAATGGGCGCCCCCATCTCCCTATCTCGAAAGGCGCAGGCTCCTGCCGGACTCGCACATTGGATGGAAATCGTGAAGATCCTGGGGTACTTCAAGTTCGAAGAGCTCAAGGGTTCGACCCTCATGCGACAAGAGCCAATTGGAGTGTGCGGACTCATCACGCCATGGAACTGGCCCATGAATCAGATCGTCGCCAAGGTAGCGCCTGCACTCGCGGCGGGGTGCACCATGGTTCTCAAGCCTAGCGAAATTGCTCCCCTCTCCGCGTATCTGTTTGCGCATATCCTCGATGAAGCTGGCGTCTCACCTGGTGTTTTCAACCTGGTGAATGGCGATGGGCCCACGGTTGGCGCCGCCATCTCGTCCCATCCTGATGTAGCCATGGTCTCCTTCACCGGCTCCACGCAAGCCGGCATCGCGGTGGCCGTGGCCGCCGCACCCACGGTGAAGCGCGTAACGCAGGAACTCGGCGGCAAATCGGCCAACATCCTTCTGGATGACGCTGACTTCGAGAATGCGGTCAAGCAGGGCGTGCAGGAATGCTTCCGCAACACGGGACAATCCTGCAATGCTCCTACTCGGATGCTTGTCCCCCAGTCCAAAATGGCTGAGGCAGTAGGCGCGGCGAAGCAGGCGGCCGAGGCCATTAAAGTTGGTGATCCATTCACAGAAGGCACCCACATCGGACCGCTGGCGAGCAAGTCCCAATTCGACAAGGTGCAACGCCTCATCAACAAGGGCATCGAAGAAGGCGCAAAGCTGGTCGCCGGAGGGCCCGGCCGTCCCGATGGTTTCACGAATGGCTACTTCGTGAAACCGACTGTGTTCGCGGATGTCCGCAATGACATGACCATCGCACGCGAGGAGATCTTCGGACCTGTTCTTTGCATCATTCCTTATGAAAACGATGAGGACGCGGTCCGAATGGCGAACGATACTCCCTATGGTTTATCGGGTTTTGTAACATCAGGAAGTAAGGAGCGGGCTGGCCAGGTGGCAAAGCGCCTTCGATCCGGCAACGTCCACATGAATGGCGCACGCGTCGACTTCGCGGGTTGTTTTGGAGGCTACAAGCAGTCGGGCAACGGTAGAGAATGGGGGCAGGCTGGGCTTGAAGAATTCCTTGAGCTGAAAGCGATTTTCGGTTATGCCTCCGAGAGGATAAGATAACCGGGACGTACCGGCGTTGGCCGTTACGCCTGTCGGGACTTGGAAAACTTTTCCACCCAGGCAGCGGGCACGTGCCTACGGTAACTTGCGGTAACTCCGGTCACTGGACATAACCTACTCGTTTACATATGCTTGTCGAAGGTCCGGAGCGGACTACGAAGTGCTACAATCAGAGTTTTCCAGTTGCGGTACCGCGCAGCATGATCCCCCCTGGCGGTCGGTAACCCAAAAAGCTAGTGTGCGCTCGGTCGATAAGACTGAAACGTAGCAGGGATCAAACATGCAGTCAGCGTCGCCAACCCAATTGTCGCCGTCTCAAGTCGCCACCGTCACAGACCTTCGCCCGGCGACCGAGTGTCAGTTCTTCAGCCAACCTGATTTGAAATGGGATCGGCTGGCGCAACGAGGACAAGAGGTCATCGTTCTGCCGGTTAATCCCGCCAGCCGGCTGGTCGAGCCCTTCGCCGAGCACATGGCCGTCGCGCTGAGGCGATCGGTTGATGCCGCGATGCGCCGTTGCGATGCTGGTCCATCAAGGGAGACACTATTCAAGAGCTTGTAGCACGGAGGAGTCGATTGTCACTCGGAAGCGGTTGGTCAAAGACGCTGACATTCTTTGAGGGGGATTGGCACGAGGGCAACATCGGAATCATGGGCCCGCGCACCCATGCTGCTTGGCTTTGCTCGGTGGTGTTCGATGGCGCCAGGGCGTTCGAAGGGGTCACGCCGGATCTCGAGCTTCACTGCGCACGAGTCAATGAATCCGCAAGAAAACTTTTTCTTAATCCGATGGTTTCAACCGAAGAGTGGATCAGACTAGCCCGCGAGGGAATAAAACGATTCGACAAGGATGCGGCGCTTTACATCCGGCCAATGTATTGGGCAGAGAACGAAGGACCCTGGGTTCAGGCACACGATCCCGAGTCTACCCGGTGGTGTCTGTCGATTTATGAGGCGCCCATGCGCACTCCCAAGGGCTTCTCCATCACGCTCTCTCCCTATCGCAGGCCAACTCTTGAGACCATGCCAGTCGATGCCAAAGCAGGATGTCTCTATCCCAACAATTCTCGTTCGCTTTTTGAAGCGCACGCGCGAGGCTTCGACAACGCCATCGTCTGTGACATGCTGGGCAATGTCGCCGAACTCGCAACTTCGAATCTTTTCATGGCGAAGGACGGCGTGGTGTTGACGCCGATTCCAAACGGAACTTTTCTAGCCGGCATCACCCGCCAGAGGGTAATCGGGTTGCTGCGCCAGAGTGGCGTGAGTGTGGCCGAGAAGACTCTCACTTACCAGGATTTTGAGAAGGCAGATGAGATTTTCGCGACAGGAAACTATTCCAAGGTGGTTCCGGTGACTCGTATTGGCGACCGCCCACTTCCCTTCGGCCCAATCTACACCAAGGCTCGAGAGCTCTATTGGGCGTTCGCACATTCATGACCGCCAGAACCCCACCGGCCGGAGGCAGTGTGAAGCCTGAAGCCACATCCTCAATGATCGAGGTACTTATCCCGATCTGGCAGCGGGTGCTGCAATTGTCGTCCGTCCGCGTCGACGATGACTTTTTTGATCTCGGGGGCGATTCTTCCTTAGCTCTTCAACTATTTGGCGAAATTGCGCAGGCGTGTGACCGAAAAATGGAGCCTGTGACGATCTATCACGCGCGTACCATCGCAGCTCTGGCCGCCCTGCTAGAGCAGCCCGCCCCACCACGGTTCCCCGCACTGGTACTGCTGAAGGCAGGCGCTAAGAAGCCGCCGGTTTTTCTCGCCCATGGTCTGGGTGGCAGCGTTATGGATTTCTTCCAACCCGTAAGGTGCATCGAATCACAGCATCCGATATATGGGATGCAAGCGAAGGGCTTTGATGGACTGGACGAACCGTTGGAACGTATCGAGGATATGGCCCAATTTTATCTCGAGGCGATCAGGGAATTGCAACCCTACGGTCCCTACCTCCTCGTGGGTTACTCGCTGGGCGGCCTGGTTGCGCTGGAAATGGCCCAACGCCTCTCCGCCAACGGGGAAAAGATCGCGCTGCTGGCCATGCTGGACGCATACCCGCACATGCGTTATCTGCCGTTGGGGCAGCGTATACGCCACGCGACGCGGCAGGCGAAGCGAGGATTGCACGCTCTTGGCGAGCTCAGGGCCAGCGCGCCTTATCAACCACCGGTTGGCGTATCGTTCACCCCAGCGATGCAGCGTGTGCGGGACAGCGCGTATCTGGCTTTGACCCGCTACCGACCCCGGTTTTACCCAGGCGAGATAAAGTTCGTGCGGGCCGAAATCAGCTCGCGCTTCCCGGATGACGCTGCGGCGGTCTGGGCTCACTTAGCAGATGAGTTCGAGGTCGAGACTGTGCCCGGGGATCATCTGGGAATAATCACGACGCACTTCGAAGAGCTTGCCACCGTCCTCTCTCGGTATCTGAAAGAAACATTCGGCGATACTTCCAGCAAGTGATATAGCTGACCAAATAAATATTTGCGTAAAGTAAATGTATTCTCTGCCAACTGGACGGCTCTCCGAATCGATGCCATTGAAAAACAAGGCGCTGATTGGCTTCGTTTGGCAAAAGAGCTATCCCCTCTTTGCCAACTCATGGTAAGAGGAGGCGGCACGGTTTCGTCCCCGCGCGATAGAGTTGCCTTTCCCGGTGAGCTTCGTAGCGCAGGAGTTTGTCGTTAGTTCGTGGTTTCGTGGCGAGTGGCAGTTCTCGCGTTCCCTCCTTTCCGCATGCCATGCCGGCATCCATTCCTGAAACCTAGCTACCGTTTACCGACCAACTGTGTGTTTTGCACTGAGGAATCCGCGTCGAGCGGATTCCTGAACGTTAGGGCTTGAACATTCCGCCTCCTCAGCAGGAATTGTGGATAGGCGCTGGTTCGGGAAGTCGGCCAAGTGTGTGATATAGCGCGATCTCCATGGCTCTGTACGTACGAAAACCGTAAGATCGTCTGGTCATCACTCGGATTTTGTTGTTCAAGCCTTCCACGGCGCCGCTCGAAAGCTCGCCTTTGGCGCGCATCCAGTTCAAGATGAGTTCCTCGTGTGCGCGCAACATGCGGGCGACTTTCTGCATAGGCTCAAGTCGGCTGCGCATGGCGCGCGCACACCAAACCTGGAGATAGGTTCGCGCGTAGGTCACATGCCGGTAACGCCAGAAACCCTCGAAGCTCTCCTTCAACTGCCAAGCTCGGCCGGTGGCCAGCTTGCTCCAAACTAGACGCTGGAGTTTCTCCCGTGCACGCCCCCGCACGGAAGCGCCACGGCGCAGCAGTTTCCAACGCATGCGTTTCAGCTGCTCGGCTTTTGCCTTGCCGGCCGCCCGCAAACGGGAGCTTTCCCCACGACGGACCTCATCCACGGCCTTATTCAAATGCTGCGTGATGTGAAAGCGATCCAGCACATGCAAGGCCTGATTCGCCTGCTTGGCAATCACCTGCAAGTACGGCTTCCACATGTCCGAGCAGACGAACTTGAGGCCTTTAACCACCTCCGGTCCCAGCGCCTGCAAGCCTCGCTGCAGCGTGGCCTGGGTGCGCTTCGGCCCCACCCACAGCAGACGCCGACAGCCACTGTCGATCTGGTAGATCACCGTGAGAAAAGCGGCCGCCCCCTTGCCCTTGCCCCAATGGATCTCATCGATGCCGATGGCGCTCACCCCTTCCAGTTCCCGGTGCTCCAGGCCCCATTTGACGAACCATTGCACGGAGCGATAGACCGCTTCCCAGCTGGTCTGGAAGCACTTGGCCGTTTCGCCCCAGCTTAGCCGCCGCGCCCAGCGCGCCAGAAAGCACATCATGGTCCGCGTGTAGGGACGCTTGCCCACATTCCAGGGCATGTGCTCGACCACCACGCCGTGCTCCGAACACTTCACCCGGCGCGGGGTGTAGTAGAAATACACCGGTATGCCCCACACCGGCTCATGCAGCCAGCGCCGGGCGCGCAGCCGGTCGTAGCCCGGCGCCGGTTTCAGGCACTTCGAGCACCGGCGTGGGCGACCCTCATGCGCCGTGATCTTGACCTTGATGGCCAAGGGCTCATCCTTCTTCGCGAACAGCTCGATCTCTTGGTAAATAAATCCGACCAGGTGTTGCACCTGGTTCAAAATGGTCTTAAGCTGAAGTTGCACGCCGGTCTCTTTCTGGCTCGTTGGATTTGGTGTGTCGCAACTTCAGACTAACGAACTCAGAGGAGACCGGCGCCTGCACGATCTCGATCTTTTCCTCAACTTTTCCTCGCTTCTTTCCTCTCCTTTCTCTCCTCTTGGGCGACTCCTGGCGTCTTCTCGCAGCTCGATTGTGATAGGCTGAAAATCTTCCTCGGGGGTCGTGCCCAGAGGAAGGACCCAGGGCCGAGGCGACGGGGGTGGCTCCGAAGCATCATCGGCTCATGCAAAGCCCTCAGTACCGCTGGCACGATTGCCGACGTCGTACTGAGGGTTTTGCTGTTGGGGTTGGTTTTGCTCTTACACCGATGCTTTGGTGAACCTTCAGAGCGGAGGCCCTGGGTCCAAGAACACGACGATGCCGGGCGTTTTTTGCCCGGCGTCCTTTTCGCAGTTCGCTGTTTGTTCTAGTGGATCACCCACACGTTGTGCTATAGACCCAACATTCCTTACGATGATCGACTCCGGCAGGGTGGAAAGGATACAGTTATCTGAACCGATGAATGGTGCAGAAAGTCTCGTTGCCTCCCTGGTGTCTAGTGGAATTAACACGTGCTTCACCAACCCTGGCACTTCGGAGATTCATCTGGTCGCCGCGCTTGAGCGAGTGCGGGAAATACGCTGCGTGCTCGGTCTCTTCGAAGGTGTCGTCACCGGAGCCGCTGACGGCTATGCGCGCATGGCCGAAAAACCCGCGTGCACGCTTCTGCATCTCGGTCCCGGTCTCGCGAACGGCCTCGCGAATCTGCACAACGCCAGCCGGGCGCGCGTGCCCATTGTCAACCTCGTCGGCCAGCACGCCACATATCATTTGCACCATGACACGCCGCTTGCCTCCGACGTCGAAGCCATCGCGCGGCCGTATTCCAAATGGCTGCGGACTTCGCAGTCTCCGTCCGAGGTAGGCCGAGACGCAGCCGAGGCGGTCGTCGCATCGCGTACTGCTCCTGGCCAGATCGCGACCCTGATCGTTCCTGCCGATGTGGCTTGGAGCGAGGGCGGAACGGTTGCTGCGCTTTCCGCCCTACCTCGGCCTCCGTTACCTCCGGCAGCAACTGTCGAGCGTGCGGCCCTGATGCTCCGGTCGGGTTTGCGAACCGCTATCCTGATCGCTGGGAATGCACTCTACGGGAACGGACTGGTGACCGCCGGGCGGATCGCGGCGGCTACAGGGGCCAAACTCCTGGCTCCTTATCCTCTCACTCGTTTGCAACGTGGCACGGGGATTCCAGGGGTCGATCGCGTTCAGTACGTGCTCGAGCAAGGAATCGAGCAGTTCAAAGAGTTTCGTCAGTTGATTCTGGTAGGTGCTCAGGCTCCAGTCGCGTATTTCGCCTATCCGGGAAAGCGCAGTGAATTCACGTCGCCGGACTGTGAGATCCATACACTGGCGAGACCTGGCGAAGATTATGTTGGCGCGCTCGGTGCGCTCGCAGAGACCCTGTCAGTACGCGGCGAAGAGCTAGCAGCGGAGAAGGCGGAACGACCGCCCATGCCAAGCGGAGAAATCACGCTGCCGGGACTTGCCCTAGCAGTCGGAGCGCTTCTGCCCGAAAACGCCATTGTGGTGGATGAATCCATGACCTCAGGCCGTGGACTGATGGCCGCAACCAAGGGAGCTCCGCCACACGACTGGCTGGGAAATACCGGAGGCTCGATTGGGATCGCCTTGCCGCTGGCCGTGGGTGCGGCAGTGGCCTGCCCCAGCCGGAAGGTTTTGTGCCTGAGCGCCGATGGCAGTGGCATGTACACACTACAGGCGTTGTGGACGATGGCGCGCGAAGGCCTCAACGTCACGACGGTGGTCTTCGCCAACCGTGACTATGCGGTCCTCAAGCGTGAGTTTTCTTATCTGGGAGTAGGCAATCCGGGAGCCCGGGCCTTGGACATGTTCGAGATCGGGCGTCCCGATCTCGATTGGGTGCAGTTGGCGAAGGGAATGGGAGTGCCCGGCATCCGGGTTAGTTCGCTGGATGCATTCGGGAAGGCCTTACGAGCGGGATTGGATGGGGAAGGACCGACGCTGATTGAAGTGCCTTTGTAGAGCCTGGCGGCTCGGCGTCGTCGACTGGTGTGGGGCGAGTTGAATGGGGAGAGATGTTGTGCGGCGTATTGCGCCAATTCGGCTTCTGACGTTGGCGAAGACGGCGAGAGTTGCACGCAGGCGACAACTTCCTTGCCGCTTTCCGTTCCCCCTACGACGAGCGTCCTCAAGATTTATGGCTTGACGACAAGTGACAGCCTAAGCTATCTCACCTGCTGCTTCTTCCGGCGATAGAACGTCTGCTCCGAAATTCTCGCCCGGCGGATCAAGTCCGCCACCGGAACCTCGACCTCGGCCCGCTTCCGCATCGCTAGGCTACTAGGACTAGGACTAGGATCTGCTCCATCGAAAATCACTTTCGTCTCACGGCGAATCTCCCTCCCTGGTCCTCGATTTTGCCGGAAACTCACTCTCAGACCGGATCAAAAATCCCCGGGGCCGTTCAATCGGGCAGAGAGGTTGGGATAGAAGAGTTCTTCCTCAGTCAGGTGTTCGCGATTGGCGGGAAGCAAAGATCGCGATGCGTTCATGCAAAAGCCGGCAGGATCGTTTTCACATAATTACCGGAAGGCTTTTCAGGCCCCTGAGTCCAAATGTAGAAGCCCACTCCGGTCGCGGGCCAGTGAGCTTCATCTCCGGAAAACGCTGCACCAGATTCAGGAGCGCAACCTGCCCCTCTAACCGTGCGAGTTGGGCTCCAATGCAAAAATGCAGACCCGCACTGAACGCCAGGTGTTGGTTGTTCAGCCTTTTCAGATCTAGGTGATTCGGTTGCTTAAATTGTTTGGGATCCCGGTTCGCCGCGCCGAGCATGCATAAGACTGTCCATCCTTTCCTTATCTGCTGGCCGCAAACCTCGATGTCTTCCTTAAGCACGCGAGCTGTGAATTGTACGGGGCTCTCATAGCGCAAAAGCTCCTCCACCGCGGAGCGGATCATCTCCGGTCTCTCGCGTAACTCCGAAGTCGCTTGCGGGTGTTCGAGGAGCGTGTACATTCCGTTGCCGATGAGATTTCGAGTCGTCTCGTGCCCTGCGAAAAGCAGCGCGATACACTGCGCGTATAACTCGTCTTCGGTCAGCACCTCTCCTTCTTCCTCGATGTCGATCAGGAGGCTAATCAAGTCATTCCCTTTATTGCGTCTGCGTTCCGCCACCGTCTTTCGGAAGAATTCGGTTAACTCAATGAGTGCATCTTGTGCTGCCCGGGCCTCTTCCACCGTGCGATTTGGATTGCCTCGAAACAGCGCGATGGCTCGTGACCAATCGACGAATGTGTCACGCAGTTCCTGCGGTATTCCCAGCATTTCCAAGATGATGCGCACCGGTATTGGATTTGCGAACTCGCGCATGAGGTCGACTTCCGAGCCATGCTGTAGCGGCTTTAGCATTTGATCGACGATGGCCTCGACTTGCGGACGCAAGGCTTCCACGACAGCCGGCGAAAATCCCTTGTTGAGAAGTTTGCGCAGCCGGGTGTGCTCAGGCGGGTCCATGAAAATCAGCCACAAGCCCATCATGCGCGCGAGTTCGCTGAACTCGGACTGGCGGCTAAATGGCAGAGAAAATAACATCTGCTTCGCGCGTTTTGCGGATAACCTGGGGTCTTTCGCGATCGAGGAGCACTCGGCGTGGCTGACAATCGACCATACCGCCCATTTGCTGCCAACATCCAAGTAATGCAGCGAACCTCCTTCGTGCAGGCGCGCGTACGTGGGGTACGGATCCTGCTGAATTTCGTCGCTGAAAACAACTTTCTCGCCCGGAGCGATCACCTTGGTCAACTTTCACCTGCTCGCAAGATCAGAACGTCAGTCACCGAGAAACCGTCAGCCTACTGAGGTTGAGTTTAGCAGAGAACTATCCGGGGAAGCTTTCGCAGGAAGTGCGCAACCAATCTCGATTCAGTGTGATCGATGGATTTGGGAGGAGAAACGGTGGCCGTCGAAAAGGTGCTAAAGGCGGGCTTGGCAGGCGCTCGATCTTGGCTATGGTTCGCGAGTGCAGGGAGGATCCGCTGTTTCCAAGCTCAATGCCACTCTCCCGAAGAAGTACGCTTATCAGGAGCCGACCGGTAGACGCTGCCAAATCAATTCGATGGTTTGAATTTTTCCGTTCAGCCGCGTCGGTGGTGTACCCAAAGTGATTTGATCACCCTGGAATTTGACACTGCGAACCAGGTCCCTATCTACATAGTTCTGAATCGATGAGATTTCGATGTGGTGGGTCACCTTGTCGCCACTGAGCGTGTAGCGTCCGGCATAGGCAAGAAATGTCTTAAACGCCTCAGCCTGTTCTTCCAGCGGCGCGCCCGTCGCACCGCCAGCAGACAGCGACTTTCGCCCGCCGTAGCTGATCAGGGCAGTTACCCTGCCATCCACGGTGTAGGTCAGAAAACCCACTGGGCTTGGACCATAGGGAGTTTCGCTTCGCTCCCCGGCCGAGGTTGTGCTCGAAGCGGACACTAGTTTCCACGTGCCCACAAGTTTGTCGTTTGCGTGCCCGAATTCGCCAGTCGAAGAAGCGATAAATTCAGCCATTGCTAGAAGGTGGCGGCCCGTGTTTCTGATTGCGAAGGAAGAAGAAAAACACACTTGACGCACACCGGCATTCTCATGGAAGGTATTTGAGCAAACCTGATTGACGGAGCTTCACGCGAAAACTATGACAACGGAATTGGAAGGCAAAGTTGGGCTCGTAACTGGCGGGACATCGGGTGTTGGCCGTGATACCGCCGTACTTTTCGCGAAGGCGGGAGCGAAAGTGGTGGTTGCGGGCCGGCGCGAACTGGAAGGCGAGGAAACCATTGAACTAGTCCGTGCCGCCGGCGGCGATGGCCTATTTGTGAAAACCGACGTTTCCAAAGCTTCCGAAGTGGATACGCTCATCGAGAGGACGGTGGAGAAATTTGGCCGCTTGGACGTCGCTTTCAATAACGCCGGGATCGAGGGTGTCTGGGTACCCATCGTCAGACAATCCGAAGAAGACTGGGACCGGACCATCGACATCAATCTCAAGGGCGTCTGGCTCTGCCTGAAGTACGAAATTCGGCAAATGCTCAAGCAGGGCGGTGGCGGAGCTATTGTAAATATGTCGTCGATTATGGGCATGATCGGATCTGCTGGGGCTGCAGCCTATAGTGCGAGCAAACATGGAGTGATCGGCCTGACAAAGACCGCCGCGCTGGAAAACGCTCGAACTAGGATTCGAGTCAACGCAGTCTGTCCCGGGGTAATCGAAACAGCTATGGCCAAGCGGACCTTTGGCGCTCCGCTGGTCCACAAATACGTTCTTAGTTGCCATCCGATCGGTCGCTTTGGGAAACCAGCGGAAATCGCCGAAGCCGTGGTATGGATGTGCTCGGATCGCGCATCTTTCATGACGGGCCAGTCCATGGTTCTGGACGGCGGCTTCCTGGCGGGGCAAAATTCTCCGAGCTAACGGCACGTTGTTGATTTATTTACACTTGCTACTTGCTGTGGGTGCAGCTGTGGCTTACCCCGATCGCCGGGTCTTATGCCTAACTACCGATGGGGACCCGAGCTCCGGAAGGAGACGGGCGTCCTGATCTCGATGGGGTGCAGTTGGCAAAAAGGGCATCGGGGTAGCCGGCACCCGTGTCACTTCCCTGGCAGGGTTCTCGAAAGCTCTGCCGGCAGGTTTTGAGAGCCCGGATCCGCGACTGACGGAGGTGCCCCTGTAAGCTTGGCGCTCAAGGTCTTATCCGGGCTGATGTCGTCGGCAATCTTGGCCAAGTCGCTTTTCGCAATTTTTCCGCTCGGCGTCATGGGCATGGTTGAGATTAAGAAGATATGTAAAGGTCGCTTGTACGGGGCAAGGTATTTTGCGGCGTATTCAGCCAGGTCAGTTTCCGTCAGATGCGAACCCGGCGACGCCTGAACAAAGGCCAGAATCTCCTCATCTCCTTGGGTCGTTCTGCCGATCACAGCAGACTGGGCTACTGCGGGATGGGCATTCAGAACAGCCTCAACTTCAGCAGGGTAGACGTTGAAGCCAAATCGGATGATGAGATCCTTCGTGCGTCCGACAATGAAGAGATTCCCATCCTCAAAGCGGGCAAGATCGCGGGTGTTAAACCATCCTTCCGCATCGATTGCGGCGGCTGTTTCCTCGGGCGCGCGATAGTAGCCTTTCATGATGTTGGGCCCACGCACCCACAATTCACCCACTTCTCCCGCGGGTACTGGCTGACGATCAGGTCCAACCAATCTGGCTTCCACTCCCGGAAACATGGGGCCGACCGAGTTATCCGTGCGCGGCGGCGCTTCAACCCTCACCTGCGCTACGTTAGGAGAACACTCTGTTATGCCATAACCATGATGGAGGGGCAGGCCAAATAGACCTTCCACCGACGACTTGATCGCAGGGGGCAGTGGGGCTCCCGAACAAGAAATGATCCGAAGCGCGGGAAGCTTCAACGACTGCAAATTTCTCATTTTCGCGTATTGCAGGAACAGGGAAAACATGGAGGGCACGCCTAACATGATCGTTATTCGATCTCTCTCGAGTGCCACACGTGCCGCCATGGGATCGAATCGAGGCTCAAGATAGATCGTTGCTCCGCTGAGCAGGGTTCCCAGGAAAACTATCGAGAGCCCAACGATATGAGAGAGCGGTAGAATGCCATAAAGGCGGTCTTCGGGGCTCAAGGACCGGATCTTTGCGGCCCCCCCCGCCGAGAAAAGAAGGTTGTTGTGGGTCAACATGACGCCTTTGGGAAGACCGGTTGTACCCGACGTATAAATCAAGGCAGCGACGCGACTCCCAATGTCAGCATCGATCGGCTCGGGTTGGACGTTCTCGTTGAGAGGGCCCAGGCCTATCTGCCCTAGATCGCGCACCTCTTCTACCAACGCTCCGTGTCGATTCGCATGTTTGGTGGCATGCACGGACACACGCGTCGTGTAGACCAGGCGCCGAGCTTCACAGTGATTACGGACCGCATCGATTTCGCGCGCCGACAAATGTGCGTTCACGGGCACGGGCCAAGCGTCCAGACTGCCGACTGCCAGCAAGACAGCCGCAAATTCCCGGCAGTTTTCACCGACGATCATGACTCGATCTCCGGCTCGCACTCCGGCACCGCGGAGCCAATCCGCAGTCTGCGCGATGATTCCCTCCAGCTCCTGATACGTCCAGCTGCCGTTTGGATCAACCACAGCTTTATGATCGGGCATACGGTCTGCCCACGGCTTCACGACATCGGAGATGCGTATGGACGTGGAGACGTTCGCCGAAATCGGTGGTAGCTCACCTGGTGTCACGGTTGGTTTCCTGTGTTGCGGTAATGCAGCAGCTGTGCGGCCTTACCCGGTTCGAGAAGAACTGGCGCTTCCGGTCGCCAGCTCTATCCTTTGCTGGGAAGCTTCTTTTCAATGAAGGCAACGACACTTTTCACAGAGGCGAAGTTGTCAGTTGTCACTTCTTCATCATCGACTGCGATAGTGAAGCGCTCTTGCACAAACACCACCAGTTCGATCACCCCCTGAGAGTCGATCACATTGCCTAGCAGCGGCAAATCGTCATTGAGTGCTTCGCTGCGGCCAAAAAGAAACTTCTCTGTGAGAAAGCTACGAATTTCCTGTCCTATCTCTGTGGTTTCCATTTGCATATATTCCCCCTAGTTTTCGTTGATGATTGTGACCGCAGAAGTTGAGTGGAAACAACTGCAGCCACCGCCACGTTGTCCTTACAGCCGCCAGGTTCGCAGGCTCGAAACTTGCTAGCCGTATTTTCAAGCGCACAACGCATTCTCGCCTTTCGCCTGTGGGTACATAATGAAGTCATATTTACTACGCAGGTTTACGCCGGCTTCGAGCTCAATCGGCCTCGATGGAATGTATCGCAACCGCAGGCATCTGGCGATTGTCATGAGATGAATCTGCATTTCCATACGGGCAAAATGCTCCCCGATACAGTTTCTGGGGCCCGCGGAAAAAGGGATCGTCGCCAGGCGATGCCGATGTTTTGAATTTTCAGGTCGAAAGCGATCTGGATTGAAGCGGTCTGGCTCTTCCCATAAATCGGGATGCCGCTGGATGAAGTAGGGTGCAATATAGATTTCCGTTCCGGCCGGAACGAAGTACTCGCCGAGCCGATCGTCACCCAGCGCTTTACGGGTTACCACCCAACCAGCTGGATATAAGCGCATCGTTTCGTCGATGATTTTTCGGGTATAGAGAAACCGCGGCAGATCACCAAACTCAAAACCGGTCGTCAGAGTGTCGAGCTCGTCAGACAGCCCCTGTTCGACTTCCGGGTGCTGGGAGATCAGATACCAAGCCCAATTCAGAGTACTCGCCGTGGTCTCGTGACCCGCAACGATCAGCGTCAGAATCTCGTCGACGAGTTGGCCGTCCTGCATGAATTGGCCACTCTGCGCATCGCGCGCCTGCATGAGCATGCCCAAAGCATCCGTGGACGTCGCGGTATCCTTTCGTCTTCGATCGATGACCTGAAGAATGATCTTCCCTAAACCTCGGAACGAGCATGCAAATTCCATGTTGCGCGCCGGCTCCTGCGAGACGATATCGAAATGGGAGCCGACCTGTTCGTAATCGTCGCCTAAAACGAAGCGGAGCACAACCTCGAGGGCCATACGGCTGACGTCGCGCGTAACATTGACACTTGCGTTTCTCCGGGCCGCCAGTTGCCATTTCCCGGCGAGTTCCGTATTCACGGCCGTAATCAGTTGAGTCGAGCGCCCGATTGATTCATGACTGAACGTTGGTTGTATGATTCGCCTCTGCCGCTTCCAGAGCTCACCCTTGCTCACCATGAGGCCATTCCCAAGGAGTAAGGCCACGCGTCTGATGGCCTGACCTTTCGCGTAGTTTTGCCAGTTCTCAACGAGCACATGGTGCGCAAACTCGACGTCCCTGATCGCATACACCCTGGTCTCATAAACGGAGGCCTTGTAGATGTCACCGAAGATTCCGAACTGAAGACTCATCCACTCCAGGAGGTCGTCACTGATTTTATATTTCTCTTGAGGGCCGGGCGGTATGCGTCCGCGTTCGATTTCCATATCTGCTCTTTTCTGTCCCAGGTATGCGACTATGCTGAATTCCGTCTGGTCTGATGAGCCGCGGGTCCCACTTTTAAAGTCACTTAGACACGCTATCACGACAATTGGGTTGGCGTGTTATGCGCAACTTCAGGCCCTCCACAAACTCTTCGTAGGTATGTTCTGGGGTCAGTGGAACGGTTGCCACTCCCAAGGTTTCGGCAGGGGGAGGTCCCCAAAAAGTGTGCGCCGGCACATTGCGGCTCACCACGGTACCAGCCCTGATCACCGCCCCTTCACCAATTCGCACGTTAGGCAGGATGACACAGTGTGGCCCAATAAAGACGTCCTTTTCAATTACAACTTTTCCGTTGCTGGCTGGTCTTCTGGGTCCAGAGTAAAAGTGGGAGATGATCGATGTTCTGAGGCCGATTGTGCAGTTGTCCCCGATTGTTACGTCCGTGGGATGTATTTCATCAATGTATACAAACTGGCTAATCCAGACGTTGCTTCCGATCGCAACTCCACGTAGTCGCTGCAGCCACGGTCGCAAACTGAATCCCCCCGGGGCCACAAAAGCTATCCTACCCGCAAGCCTACTGAGAAGTAGAAATGTCACTGGCTCCTACCCCTCATTTTAGTATCCGAAACGCCTGGAAATTGGACGCGTGTCATTGTCGGAGTGGCTACGAGACTGTTTGTGATGGACCTCGAGGTTCGACGTCGTGCCGCACGATTGGCATCGGCTGCCAGACCGCTTGAGAACAGCCTGTCGCAGCGCCTTCTCGACCCCACTGTTGCTCCCTTTCTTCTCACCGCAGTACTGAGCGCTTTCGCGAGGCTTGATGATAGACGGCAGCAACGGCCGGAAATGCTGACCTATCCGCCTTTTTTGACACCACATACTGGAGCCAGTTCCGATACATACTCAGGGCGGAGGACTGCCACGTCTTCTGCAAACCGTCGACCAGGGCAGCTTCAGGAAAGCCTTCCATCAGTTCTTCCCGCCGATCGGACAGAACCACATCTCGAAAATCGGTCAGAAGCCTCGCGGCGGCTCGATCGAAATAGCCCTTCGGCATGGAGGGATACGTCTCCCGTTCTCTCCTGAGAAATCTCTTTATATCCCTCCGGTACTCCTTAAGCAAAGTCTGGGCGCCATACTCCGGATGGCCCTGGAAATGTACGAACAGGCTCTGCTTTTTCTTTTTCACAAACGAGTCCACCCCGCCCTCGGCCGATTGCGTGAGCACAAGGTAACCAGATGCGCTCAGGGCGTCCGCCTGCACTTCGTTCCATCGAGAATGCGGGAAACGCACCCGTTCCCCGCTACCGGCAGTTAACGGGTGGATGGCCGTACTCGTGAAGTCGAAGACACCGAACTGCTTATCGCTCAGCGGATGACGGTTGATACCATCGCTGTAGAGGACGCCTGCGTGTGCCGCCAAGCAGGACAAAACCGTCGACACGGTGCTGCGTCTCCGCCCAGTCCAGAACCTCGGTTAAGTGAGACCAATAGGGTTCATTGCGCAAATTCGGCTGTCGCGGCTCGGTGCCGGTCATGATGAGGCCGTCAAACCGAGTGTTCAAAAGATCGTCGATGCCGAAGTAGAAACTGTCCAGATGCTGCTGTCCCCGTTCTCCACGAGGAACTCCTGGCAGCGAGTAAAGTTTGAGCCGTATGGAAACGTCGCCCGCCGCAGCATCGAGCAGTTCGAAGAACTGGATTTCGGTATCTTCCAGTGCCGGGTCCGGCATGTTGTTAATGAGCGCGATCTTGACGCACTCCATCCCCGACTCATGGCCGTCGATCGACGATGCACGACGCAGATTCCTTCGCTCTGCCCAACGAAGCGGAACCCGGCCGCCGTCAATAATCAATGGCATGACATCCCCCAAAATCGGTGCGACTGCAATCTTCCCAGCTTTATTCTCCGGCCTTGTCCAGCGCCTGGGCCAGATCTGCAAGAATATCGTCGATATGCTCGATCCCCACACTAAGACGAATCATCTCCGGTGTAACTCCCACCTTCGTCTGCTCCTCCGGCGTGAGCTGCCGATGTGTAGTCGATGCGGGGTGACACGACAACGATTTGGCATCTCCCATATTCACCATCCGCTTGAACAGGCGAAACGCGTTGAAGCACTTCCTGCCTCCCTCGTAACCGCCTTTCACTCCAAACGTCAGCAGTGAGCAGAAGTTAGAACCCAGATATCGATGAGCCATCGGATAGAGCGGATTATCCGGAAACCCGACGTAGTTAACCCACTCGACCATGGGATGATCGCGCAAAAATTCCGCTACCTTACGCGCGTTCGCCACGTGGCGCTCCACCCGGAGAGCAAGCGTCTGAATTCCCTGCAAGAACAAGAAACCATTAAACGGAGACAAAGTGGCGCCGGTGTTTCGTTGACACACGGTTCGGCATCGCGCGACAAAAGCGGCGTCCCCGTAATGGTCGACATAGACGACGCCGTGATAGGCGACCTCCGGCACATTCAACATGTAAAACTTTTCGGGATATTTTCGCCACGGAAATTTGCCGCCATCCACAATCATCCCGCCGATGCTGGTGCCGCCTCCTCCAATGAATTTCGTCATGGAATGCACGACGACATCGGCCCCATACTCGATGGGCCGCAACAGAATCGGCGTTGCCACGGTGTTATCGACCACCAGAGGCACACCATGTTTGTGCGCTACCCGCGCCAATCCTTCGATGTCCGCTACGTTTCCCGCCGGATTGCCAACACTCTCACAGAAAACCGCGCGCGTATTGCCGTCGATCAGCTTCTCCACATCTTCGGGGCGATCGCTCGCCGCAAAGCGCGAGCAGATTCCACGCTTCGGAAAGATATGCGCCAGGAGCGTGTACGTGGCGCCATATAACTGCGGGGTGGAAACGATGTTATTCCCCGTCTCGGCAATGTTAATGAGCGAATACTCGATCGCCGCCATTCCCGAGCTGACGCTGAGCCCATCGACTCCACCTTCGAGAGCTGCCACGCGCTTTTCTAGAACCGTGTTTGTGGGATTCCCGATCCGGGTGTAGATATTCCCCTGGACTTCGAGGTTGAACAGAGCCGCTCCATGTTCGGCGCTGTCAAACTCAAAGGCCACCGTCTGATAGATAGGCACAGCCACGGCCTTGGTTGTAGGATCGCCGTCGTAACCGGCGTGGATTGCGATGGTCTCCAACTTCATGCGTCCATCAGCCTTTCCAATCGATCGACTCCATTTACTTCGCGCTCGTCGCAACGCTGCGAACCGGAACCGATTCCGTTTTTCTTGAGAGTGACTTGGTCAGGGCGCAAGTAAGCGTGCGAGCGGCAAAGCCAGCCCCGAACGCGAACCGCATGACTGGTCCGAAGCTGTTGTTAGCCGCAAGCCCCGCGAAGTAGAGACCGGGCACCGACGACTCGAAATCCGACGAGAGCACCGGGGATCCCCCGACGAGCTTGAGCTGCGAGCGAATCTCTGCGTTGAGAAACTTTAAACGCTCTAGATTCACTCTGTAACCGGTCGCCGCAATGATGTGCTCGGTCACAATCTCCTGCTTACTGCCGTCCTGTGCCTGAACGCGCAGATGGACTCTGCCATTCTTGACCTCGATGCCTTGCGGCGTGCATCCGAGATGCAGAGGCACCTTTCCGATCACTTTGTCTCGAATGAACCATCCTCCCGAGGGCCCAAGGCTCCTGCGGACAGCCTCCAGGCGAAGAGGCTCGGGCAAATAGTGAAATGCTGCCGGAGCATCGGCAAAAAAACGCGAGCGCCAGCCGGGACCAAGCCCCGATTGCGGATGCCTGATCTGCTGCCACGCCGATCGTGGCTTGCCCGTGGGCTGGCTATGGAACTTCAATTCATTCTTTCGACTGACGAGCTGCACGTCGGCGCCAGCCTCGTGCAGTAACCCCGCTAAATCCAGTGCGGAAGCTCCGCCCCCGATCACCACAACGCTACGGCCTCGAAATGGATCGACCTCGCGATGGCGGGCACTATGGGAAAGGAAATCAGGCGGCAGGTGAGCCAAGTTCTCGGGAACATATTCGAAGTGAGTAATCCCGACCGCCAGCACAACTCTGCCGGCTTGCAGCGTCTCTCCATCCTCGAGTCGCAAAAGCCATCCCCCGGTCACACGGTCCACGCTGACCACGAGCTTGTCTTCAAGCTCCGGCACCATGCGGTCCCGGAAGGCAAGCCCGTACGCGCTGAAGGTCTCGAGGCGCACCGGTGTACCGGCGTCGGCATACTCGATGCCCCGTTCGGCACAAAACTGCCGCAAGGTGAACGCTCTCTCAGGATCGTAGATGTCCGAAGCGAAGCCATCCGACTTGAGCATCATGCCTTTCGGCATGTGTGCCAGCCAGCTGTCCATCGGACGACCGAAAATGCGGAATGGGATTCCGCTGCGTCGGAAGTGTGCAGCGATTGACAGTCCATACGGACCTGCTCCAACAATCACGGTGTTCAGCATAATTCCAGGAAAACCCTTCCTTGGGGGAGGGTATTGTAGGGCTTATCTAAATCAACTCTAGGGGGTATTTCGCCAATCGTATCACGTCCTGCCTCGAGGGCAATGGAACGAAAGTGGGAGACACCATCGAGCAGGCATACCCCGGTCCAGGGATGATTGCAGGGTCGCCTTGGCGCTCGGGCAGCAGGGACAGCAACTGCCTCAGTCAACTGCTTGCCGGTCGTGCACTCAATTTTAAGCCTCGGAGAAGCCAGATCGACACTCCAGATCCGGAAGTGCCCCGTAATGAGGATGCCCAATAGAACGAGGCCACCCAAAGGCTCGTAAGAACATCCTCTATTCAGCCAGGACCATCAGACTGTACCCACCAAGCACGCGCACCGTCAACTCTGGGATAAGCGCAAAACTGAGTTGTCGAGGAATTCTTACCATCTTCTGGACGAGCAGGTCGCCGAGCTCAATGCATCGCGGAGTAAAGAAATAATCAACGATTGAGTATCCCACGTCCGTCAGGGTGCGCAGCGCGGTTTCCTTGGTGAAATAGTGGAGATGCGCGTGATGGTCACGGCGAAGGAGGAGACCATTCTTACGCAGAACTGCCTGAACCGAGAGATCCAGTGGAATGTGAAACAGTTTCTGCTTCGCTTTGGGCCGCACAGCCCGCACCAGTCCCATATAGTCCTCAACATGCTCAAAAACGTCGAGCATCAACAGCAAGTCGAAGTAAGTATCGCACTGGTCCTTTCGTATGTCGCGCATGCGAAAACGAAGATGGTCATTGCCATGGCTCGCGCACATGGCAAGCGCGTCGGGAGAGATATCGTAGCCCCAGCAAACACACTCCGAAGGAAGATGTGGTTGCAGTTCCGCAAGCACCAGGCCTGCGCCGCAGCCTACGTCGCACACAGTTTTCGGCGCCAGCTTCTGCCGCTTTATCATTCGCTGGATTTGCCTCACCTTGAAAGGTGATTCCTCCACATGCCAGGAGGGGTTGTTTTTCAGGTAGCTGCCGTCTCGATAGATCGCGCTTTCCGCGTCGAGACTGGCCAAGTGACCAGAAACCGGGGCAGGGTCTTGCCGCCGAAGGGGGAGAGCAGTCATGGGGGAGACTCCTTATAGACCGCAGGGTCGAGTTAACTATACCGCATCGTCAAGCTAACATCTGTGTAGTCGCATGTTCAACATTGGAATTGTTCAGAAACCTCTCTTGATTGCCAAATATGGGATGAGGCCCACTTCGGCCAGGCCGGGTAGGGGATCGCTACGACTGAAGACCGCTTCCGCATCGCAGCTTTTCAACGAGCGGAAATAGCTCTTCAAACTGGTATCCCCGCTGAGAATTCCCATTAAGGCAGCAGGAAGATCTGTAGTGGTGCGCACCCAGGTCACTCCAGGGCGTGATTTACAGACTGGCACCGGCAGACCAATTTGATCCGCATAAAGCATGTAGCTGAAGTCCACACCCGCCTCAGCCCCGAGACTGTGATAGCCCCATGTTCTAGCATTCACGTCGAGGAGCTTGTATTGGGAATCGCGCGGATCGAGCTTATATTCCAGTTCGACCAAGCCATAGTAATCGATCGCGCGCAAGAATCGCTCGGACAATTCCTCAAGAACTGGGATGTCCACCGTCTCGACATAGGTGCTGGCTCTTCCAAACTGAAGAGGGTGTTGCCGTCGGCGTCGCGCAACCATTTTACCCACAGCTTCCCCGTCACGGAAAAACGCGCAGTAGGAGAACTGCTGGCTACCGCCGCCGGGAATCAACTCCTGCACCATGATCTCGCCCTGACCGGCTAGCTCAGACGCTTTTCGAAACAGAGTTCTTAGCTCAGCGTGGGTGTTCGCCCGCCACGCCTTCGCCTTGGTCGCGTAGAAGAAATGCTCCTTGATCGCGGGCTTGAGCGCAAATGGGGGCGTGAGGCACTGCAGTTGGTCTAATTGGTCAACATTCTCTGGATAGTGTGTGACCGGCGTCGGAATATCGAGTTCCTGCGCAAGTCGATAAGTATTTCTCTTGTCCCAAGCCCACTTCACGCTTTCCCAATAGGAGGTAGGGACTCGGAACAGTTCGCACAGTTCTGAGCGGTGGCGCGATATAGCAGCAACCAGTTCCTCGCGGGTTGGGTAGAGGACCCAGCCGTTGAACCCCAGCCGTTTCCCAAGCTCGAGCAGACTGTCTACCGCGGCCCGCTCATTGCGCAGGTCCGCGAGCTTCACGAATTTCGTGGTGTACCGCGAATACCGGGAAATGGAAAGTTCGTCATCCACGACGCACACTGGGACGCCTTGTCGACCGAGGCTGCGAACGATTCCCAGTCCCTGGTAGTCGCCGCCGATCACCACCGCCCCGACAGTCGGCTTCGCCCCGTGCACGATGCGGCGTTCTAGGACCGGTTGGCGTACTGTACCCATAGCGTTCAATTGATCTCTTTTCCCCGCGTAAGGGAGCGGACCAACTCGTTCGAGGCGAACTCCGCTCCCGAAACAAAACCCAGCAGCGGCCCGAAGCTCCATGCCGCAGGTTTGCCGAGGAAGTGTAATCCTGGAATCGACGACTCAAGGCCGCGCTTAAGCACGGGGAATCCGCCCACTGTTTTCAGTTGTTTCGATAATGAGGGAGCCAGGAAAGGATATCGGCGCACGTCGACTCGGAATCCCGTCGCGAGAAGTGCATGATCCACGAGGCGCTCGGTCCCGTCGTCTAGTCGAAGGCGAAGTCGGCTGCCCGCGACAGCGGCGGAGACCACCTTGCGCCCCAACGTAATGGGCACTCCTCGAATGCGTGCTTGCAGCCAGGCGGCGCCGGCAGGCCGGATGGCGCGGTAGGCAGTGCGATCCTGGAAAGACCGGGGAAAACGACGGAACAGATGCGGCATGGCAACGAGACGGCTGATCCCCGCCGGGCCCACGTCGCGTCTCGAATACAGCATTTTGGAAATCACGCCCAGATGATGCAGCTTCGCATGTAACCCGACCCAGTTGAGAGTCTTGGCACGCCCAATCACCTCGACCGAAATGCCGGCCTCTTTTAACAATGCAGCCGATTCCAAAGCGCTCTGCCCGGCGCCGATGACGACTACCTGCTGGCCCTTGAACTTCCGGAGATCATTGTGCTCACTGGTATGCGAAGCCAGCGCAGAAGGAATGCCGGCGAACTCCGCTGGCCGAGCCGTAAACGCGCTGATTCCAGCTGCCACTAGCACACGCCGCGAGGTGAACTCCTCGCCATCCGCCATCACCACCTTAAACCCGCGAGGCGCGAGATCAATGTTTTGTACCTTACGTTTTTCAAGAGCCTGCACCGCCTGGCTCTGATACCAGCGGCCGTAATCGACGAAGCGGTCGAGCGGAATCGGCTTCGCTATGTGATTGCCTTTTTGACGGCAATATTCGTCGAGGGTCAGCTCCCCCTTGGGATCGGCAATGTGCGAGGCACCCCAATTCGACCGCAAGCACATGCCGGCCGGCATCTGGTCTTCCCAGAATGCCATGGGTTCGCCAAACACTCGCGCTTCCATACCCGCGGCTCGCAGATATGCCGCTGAGGAAAGTCCGTAGGGGCCTGCCCCCACAATGGTTACATTGCAATCCACTGAGTTAGCTCCCATGACAGAGAATCTCGGCAATCCGTTCCCCGGCGTGGCCATCCCAAAGCGGCGGGATAACACCGGATTTGGCCTTACCTTCAAGAATCTTGGTCAATTCGCAACGGAGTTTGTCCTCACTCTGCCCGACCAACACGTTGGTTCCTAAGTCAACCGTAACCGGGCGCTCGGTGTTATTGCGCAGCGTGAGGCAAGGCACTCCCAAGTAGGTTGTTTCTTCCTGAATACCCCCCGAATCGGTGATGACGACTGTAGCGCGCTGCTGCAAGGCCAAGAACTCGATGTAGGGTAAGGGTTCCAGCAAGTGAAGGTTCGTAGCGTTCGCAGCAAGAGTCGCCATACGTTCGCGTGTCCTTGGGTGAACCGGGAAAACAACGTTGAGGTGAGCGCTTACCTCAAGTAGCGACCCGAGAATACCCTTCAAGGTTGCACTGTCGTCGACATTGGACGGTCGATGAAGTGTTACCAGGGCGTACTTATCCGGCAGGCCATTGCGTGGCGATGCCATGGCAGAGGGGAGAAGTCGTATCAGGGAATCGATCATTACATTCCCGACGCGGTGGATTTTCCCGGCCTCCACGCCTTCGGCATGGAGGTTCTCGTCTCCATCCTCCGAAGGAGTGAACAAAAGATCCGCCAGCCGGTCGGTTACCATCCGGTTGACCTCTTCCGGCATGCTTCGATCGAACGAACGCAGCCCGGCTTCGACATGGCCGATCCCAATGAGCAACTTCGAACATACCAACGCCGCAGCCACCGTGGAATTCACGTCCCCGTAAACCAGAACAAGATCCGGCCTACGCTCTAACAAAACCGGTTCCAGACGGCTCATGATCTCTGCCGTCTGTCGTGCATGGCTTCCCGAACCGACCTCGAGGTTCACATCCGGCGCTGGGATATCAAGTTGCGAGAAAAAGACATCCGACATATTTGCGTCATAATGCTGGCCGGTATGTACCAAGCTCTGACGGACCTGATGCCGCCCGTCAAGGGCGTGAATCACCGGCGCAGCTTTCATAAAATTGGGTCTTGCGCCTACCACGTGAAGGACATGCATGGATTTCTTGTGCACCTAGTCCAAAATATAGTGAAACATCGTCGGACAAAACAGAATGAAAGGCCGGGAAGCCGCCTCAGTGAATTTCAGTGATGAAATTCCTCTTAACCGATATGCCGGTAAAGGAGGTTGCCTGCCATTTTTAAAACGAAACTTGGTGTGAATGGAATTAGATGGTGAAGCACAGCCTTCTCCCAGACAGCTAAAGCCGCTCCGTGCCGGAGGGGGTAAGTCCAGTAGTTGAGCGGCTTGCCGACCGCTCCCCAATGTTCCTTAAACGATATGAGTCCGGAGTTATCGCTGTTGGAACGCCCCAATTCAAGTTCCTCCATCCCTTTGTCTTTGGCCTCCTGTATTGTGTTCCACAACAGAAGCGTCATTGCCCCCGAACTATGAAACCGAACGTCGCTGCAACCGTACTTGTAGACCATCGACTTCTTGTGCGCGAGTGTGACGATGCTCGCAATCGGCAAATCCCCCTTGGAGGCTACTCGGATCTTCAGATCGTCGCCAAACGCCTTAATCAGTGCGTGAAACCAAGACAGGGGTTGCGGCGGCAGGTCGTGGCGCTGGCGGGTCGCTACCTGCAGCTCATAAAACTTTCTAAGCAGATTGTCCGATATTCCCTCTTCGTAATGCAGTTGCTCGCGTGCCGCCCTTCGAATCTTTCTCTGAACACAATTCTTATGAAAACTGTGCAATAGCTCCTGCTTGCCTTTCCGCAGATCCAAACTATGAAAACAGTACGTGGAACTTTTGTGGAGTTCGGTCTGCGGACCCGGCTGGTAGAAAGTGGGCCTAATCTCTATGTACTCCCATTTACCCGCGTCGACCAGCTGCCTCATATGGAGGAGCAGAACATCCAGCTGCGCTGAGTTGCTTGCCAGGGGCTCGCAGTGATCGGAAAACGGCAAGGACACGAGCCGCCACCCTCTCAACCAGCTCTTGACACGGCAGAACACAAGGCCATTCGTCAAAGCGGTCTCCCGGGGACAAGTAGTTACCACGACCGGCTCGTACCCGTAGCCAATCTGCAACGCTCTCAGCCATTTTGTACTGTGAAAGACTGAAGCTTGAGAATGGCCGTTGACCAACACCTCCCAGCGCGGATCGCACAGCGGATCGATTTCATAGACGTTCGCCGCAGAAGGTTCCCCTTTCGCCACAAGAGAAAGTCCTGCGGAGGCATCAACTTCGACGGCTGCTCTGATGCTACGATTCATTAAGCTACACCCCGCGTCGTTCATGGGTGTAGTACTCGATTGGTCTCTCTCCAAAGAAGTCTCCGACGTTGTTGGCAGAATCCGTGCGATGCAGGCCCTGGCCACTCGAGGTGTTAACCTGGTGCAAATTCGCGCGATCCGCAGCCGATTGGAAGGTAAAGATCAGCCGGCCGTTTTGCTCGCTCGCGTAGGCAATGCCTGCTCGATTTTCGTTGTCATTACGGTATTTGCCATATTATCTCTTTGAGTTGCGCTAACTCTCGGCATGGTTGCCGAAGGTTTGCGACTTCGCCATTGCTGGCGCTGTGGCTTTGCTATCTCCAGATACTTTCTCTGCCGATGAGACGCCCAATTTGCTGTCCTCGAAGATAGGTGATCGCCGCGCGGTCATCGACTTGTGGGACCTGGGTGAGATATCCAGAAACAAATCCGTACATCAGGCCTATGGAGCCGATAATGTACGGCTTCCGAACCAAACGTACGATGCACTTGCTGAGCATAAACAAAGGATGATAGCCACAGATATAATTTGCGCGACCGTATTTGACCAAAGTGGGCCAAAGTCCATCCGCTGATCCAGTGTCTCTGTGATGAACCAGATGCAGGCGGGGAAAGCTCCGTGTCGTCCATCCCAGACTGTTGGCTTTCACCTCATCCATCGTGTCCCAACCGGGGGCTGCCAGAAATCCACCAATGCCATCCCAGCACGCCTTGCGATAGATTTTGGTGGCGCCCCTCACGTGAAATGCGGGCGCTTCTTCGAATCGCTTTTCTTCCCCGTCCACGTAGCAGATGACTCCACCGCCAACCCCCAGTTTGTCATCCCGGTGAAATTCGTCGAAGCACTTGGCAAAATAATCAGGCTCAAAAGTGAGGTCGCCATCGAATTTGGCCATGAAATCCCAATCGCTCGAAGCCAACGCCCGATATCCATCGTTGAATGCGTCTACCACCCCGCCGCCCGCCTTGCGAAAACCTCGGTCCCTGCGGTGTACGGCCCTGATCCATGGGTGACGGCTGGCATACTCGTCGATGACCCTGCCGGTGCCATCTTTCGAGCCATCGTCCACGATCACCCATTCTGTCGGCAGGACGGTTTGGCGAATCATGCTCTGGATGGTGGATTGGAGGTGCTCCTCCTCATCCCGCACCGGAGTGATGACCACGTATCTCGTGCTTTGGGTCTTCATGCTGGAAGTACGCGTTATGATCGGCTGCGGGCTAGACTCTTACCGACAACACCTTGGCCCAACTCGGCGGCATGTTTTTCGAAACTTCGATGTCTTCGAAAACGCAGCTTTCTCGCGCGCCGTGCTTGCGAACCCATGCGGCCATGGCACGAACGCCTTCCGCCAGAGGCGTCTTCGTGCGCTGGCCGAAGACTCGTTCCGCCTTGGAGTGGTCAGAAAACGCGTTTTTGACTTCGTTGCGAGCGTCCAGGTGGTTGACCTGGCAAGGCGCCCCGATTGCCTGGGCGACCACTTCCGCGAGTTCGTTCACCGTATGTGGCACATCGGCTCCGACGTTGAAGATCTGGTTCCGCGCCGCTGAAAAATCCGCTGACGCGGCAATTATCGGCGCCACATCGTTAATGTGCGTGAAGGCGCGTTGCTGCGTCCCGTCGCCAAAGATAGTCATGGGCTCTTCACGAAGAAGCTGATTCATGAAAATTCCAACTACGTTGCGATATCGGTCACCAATGTTCTGGCGCTCCCCGTAGACATTGTGCGGGCGGAATACTACGTAATCGAGACCGAACATCTCGTGGCTCACACGCAGCTCTTGTTCCACCGCAAGTTTGGAAATCCCATAGGAATCCTCAGGAACCGGGATCATGTCTTCCGACATCGGACTCTGGCCCGCTCCGTAGACCGCGATCGACGACGTGAACACGAAGCACTTCACATTGTGATTGATGGCGGCATTGACCAGATTCACAGAGCCGACCAGATTGTTGTTGTAATTGAATCTCTTGATGAAATGGCTCAATCCCTCGGCAGCGTAGGCAGCCAGATGGTAAACGTAGTCAAAGGAATGCCGGTCGAAAAGACGGTTGATCAACTCGTGATCCGTGATCGATCCCTGCACGAAGATGGCCCCTCCGGGAACATTTTCCCGAAAGCCGCCGCTTAAGTCATCGAGAACCACCACGTCGTGGCCCAGTGCAAGCAAGTGAGCGGCGACGTGGGACCCCATAAAGCCGGCGCCGCCAGTTACTAATGATGTCGGTATACTTTTCATGTGCGATGTTCTCCTTAGAAAACGGAACTGGGGGAGAGATCGAAGTGCATTCCGTTCAGGTAGTTTGTACCGGGACCCGCTCCACCGGCTGCTCGATCCCATGTTCGACGAACTGAATCGGATCCAGTTGCCGGTTCCAATGCACCGCGGCGCGGTACATTTCCAAGCGGCCCCTGGCCGCATCGTTGGGCCGGAGCAGATTCGCTAGTCCGTAACCGGCCTGTCGGAGACGGAACTTCGTCAACACGACACGGCGGTATTGTTGTGCGCCCTTGCGTCCATAATGCTTGTAGAAATAACGATACCCGTTACGGCAAACCTCGATAGCGAACCGTAACGGAAAGCGGCCCACCGATTGACCGCCCAGGTGTGTAATGGAGACTTCGGGCGTAAAACGTATCCGAAAGCCTGCGCTCCACACCCGCCGGCACAAATCCACTTCCTCAAACTCCTAAGAAAAAAGCATGGATCCGGATCTTGCCGGCTCGGCTTGCGCACTCTCAAGGTCGGGCGATGGCGACGAAAACTCGGAAGCACTGGGAGCCGGCGGGAGTTGAACGGCAATTGATCTCTGCGGCAAGCTGGTAGCGGCTACGATCATGGCAAGCACAGCGTACCAGTAAACACATGTCTGATCGTAATAAGAGATACCCATGAAGGCAACCAGATTGGAAAAAAGCGCCACTCCCAGAAGCCATAGGAACCACGCCCGCCTAACATCGTTTCCCACGGCCTTCCGGGCTTTGCCAAGATACTTGAAGCAATAGACAACGGCCGCAAGGAAGAAGATCAGGGGGAGCAATCCAGAGGTTTCTCCGGTTGAGACGTACTGATTTGCTGCGTCCCACATGTCATCGCCTCCCTCCCAGGTCCAATAGTTATTGGATCCCAGCAACCACCAATCCCAGAAGTGACGGATGAAGTTGTCCACGATCTTGAAACGATGCCATCCCGTGGAGCCGCCCACGATATCGACTCTCGCAATCAAAGACCAAACCGGCGCCTTCATGACGAGGTGCAGTCCCACCAGGATCACTACGATGCTCCACCGGACCAGACGCATCTTCTCTCGGAGAGGCCACATCGCGATACCAACCATGGCGGCGATGCAAGCTGACATAGCAGTACTAGTTCGTGAGGTGATGGTGATCGTAAGGGCCGCGACGATTCCCAGCGCTGCCATCAGCCGCGACCCGCCCCTGTGCCACAAGCACAGAAACAACGGGAGAATGGTTGCGCCAAAGGCGCCGGCAGTGAGATAGACGGTAAACGGCCCCTGCGCGCGCAGATATCCTTCCCGCATTGCCGTGTGCTCCGGCACCCCGCCAAACACCGCCAGAACGTTCCGGCCGGTCAACTGCTCGTTGAACATGGCGGCGGCGACCATCAAAGCGGCGACAACTAACACCTTGAGCGTCCGTTCTATATCCTTCTTGTCGCGGATGAAGTACCGGAAGACAAAATAGAAACCCAGCACGTTGTACATCTTGCCGACCTCATCAAAGAAGGCCTCGCTGCGCTGCCAGAGCAGCGTGTAACAAATCACAGAGGTCACCGTATAGAGGATGACAGCCTTGTCGACTACACTGATCCTGATCCCAAACGATTGACCTCCGCTCCCATATCTTTCCCAGAGCAGTCGCACCCACGCGAATACCAGCAATATGCGAGAAATTTGGAAGTGGAACGGGCCGACCATGACGAACTGCCCCATCGGACTGAGGATCGACAGCAGCAGAAGAGGGGCCAGAACATATTTCCGCGGCACCACAAACATGAGAACGATCGACAGCACCATTATTGCGAGAATAGCCGGATGGACGGAGGTTACGCCCTGGCCAAACGAATCCCCTGGTCCGAGACTCGGCTCCATCATCGCAAGCAAATGCATAGGTCGACTCTAGATTCGGGCGCCGCCCGCGCGGCGTTTGTACATTAGCAACTGGGCATTGGATGGCGGTTGCATTTGAACTGGAATTACCTTAGCCAAGCCATACTGTGGGCTACCACTTGGCGCTAACTGCGAGCAGTATTCGCCAGAGCAAGCCACTGGAAACCGTAATCTTCGCGACCGTTCCCACCTCCGGCCGGGTTGTTGTCAACGTCTCAGCACGCCTTTATGATCGTGCCTATGGCAAGTCTGTTTGGAAACCTTACCGCTTCGTCGGCCTTGGGGCGATTTCTCCTTCTTTTCCGCCACTACGGTTTATGGAAGACGGTAGCGGTTTGCGTCGCCATGATCGACGATTTCCATCTTCGATCATTCGATCGCCGATATGGCGTGCGCACTAGCGGCCATGTCGAACTTTCCAACACTTCTTTCGATCCGTCCAAGCTGGCCAAAGCCACTTCCTATGGACCCGTAAACGCCTGGGGGGTCCGCAAATTACTGCGAATCCTGAACTTGCCCAAGTCGTTTGCGTTCGTCGATCTCGGCTGCGGCCTGGGTCGCGCCTGCATCATTGCTGCGGAATACGGCTTTGCAAGAGTAACCGGGGTCGAGTTGGCTCCCGAGTTGTGTCGACTCGCAAGGGAAAATGTTACAAATTGTCGAGCGCCTGGCGTAAAGAAATGCCCAATCCGTGTGATCGAGGGAGACGTTTTGGATTATTGTGATCATTCGGATGATGATGTTTACTTTGTGTACCGGGCCTTTTCTCTGGATTTTCTTAACGAAGTATTGGCGAAATTGGCGCAAAGAGCCGCCGTTCAGAAAAAGCCGTTTACGTTTATCTATACCGAGCGTCTGGGCTGGCCCCAAAGTGAATGCGTCTCCGCTCTTGACGGGAATCGCGCTTTTCGGAAGATCTTCGAAGAATCGATACTCGGACAGTCATTCTTTGTCTATAAGTGCCCGCCGGAATTTCCCTGAGCGTCCGGGCTGAACCCCGCGCACTTTTGCCGCGGTTGGGATCATTCGAGCGTTGCAGGGCTCGCCCCTGCATTCCGCAATATTTCGGAGGTCAACTGCAGCTGCAACACTTCTTTCAATATCAAGCAGTGTCTCCGCAATCCTGCCCGCCGCACTTGGCGAGAGCGCCGTGTAAAGAGGCAGCAATATTAGATTCCGAGCGGCCCAAAGAGAATTCGGCAAACCTTCGCAATCCGCTTCCTCGGACCAAAGCACTTTGAGGTGAATTCCTCGCTGTCGCGCCAGCCGTAAAATCTCGGAGCGATCCCTCCCCGGGTAAGCGATGGGAAAACGCATCAGGCCCGATCGGTCGCAGTAAGCCGGCAGAAACGTCTGAATGCGTGTCCCCTGAAAATGTTTCTCGTAAACCGCGGCAAGCTCGGATATCTTTTCCCCAATATTGTCGATTCTGCGGATCATCCGCAGGGCTAGCTGCGCTTGATAAGGATGAATCTCTTTGGTGTAAAACGGCGTGCGAGGTGCTGCTTGCGGGCCGGCCGTCTCCCGGATAGGTCCTGGCGACGAGTGTTTGCGTGGCCTTGCTGTCAAAATCCGGCCTATCGCCGGCCGCAGGGGGAGCAGCCTTCTTGTGATCTGGCGATAAATCCAAGGATTTGTAAACAGATTTTGCAGAAATGCCTTCGCGAGTGGCAGGTAAGGCATCGACCGTGTCGTCTCGGCCAAACGCTCGTTGCCTAGCTTCGCCAGATCGCAAAGTCGCCCATTGTTCGCGACGATAAACCCACCGCGGAACGCCGGAAGCCGCTTCGATTGTTCGAAACTGAAAACTCCGAAATCGGCAAACGTGCCCAGGAGTCGGCCGTCTTGGCGTCCCCCGATCGCCGGCACAGCATCTTCGATGGTTAGACAATCCCGCTGTCTGGCCAATTCGCAAATGGCTTCAATGTCGGTCGGAACTCCGAACAAATGGGCGATCAGCAGAATTCTTCCGGGCCTGGCGGCTGCGCTATACTCCGCGGAGGTGGCGTTGATACTGTTGTTTCCCAGATCGACAAAGATCATCCGTTTCCCCGCCACCTTGACCGCGGTTTTCACCTGATGACATATCCAAGCTGGCATAACAACTTCTTTTTGCGGCAGGAGGGATAGAATTTGAGCGATTGCGCATTCCCCAGAGGGGGCAAGAACAACGTTTTCCTCTTGGATCCACTCTTGCAGGGAAACGCGCAGCGCTTCCAAAGAATCCGGTTGAAAGATCCAGCCAAAAGCCTTGCACAAATCCCAATTCGTCGTCTCCAGCACATTAAAGGGCACGACTGCTTCGGTTGAACCAGGGCACGCCGCAAGGGGGAAAACACTCGTAGGATTTTCGGAAGCGATCATGTGAAAAATTCGCGACCTGGCAAGCGGCCGCCCGGTCATCGGTCGTCGTCTCGCGTTTCGTGGCAAGCTCCTCGCAGGATTTTCTTCGCAATGGATTGAACCGCGCGCAACCGCAGTCCGATCCGTCTCATTGCCCGGCAGCGCTCAAGCCACTCCCTCGAGTCCACTTTCCCTTTGGCGAATCGTATCGTTTGAGGATCTTGGCGGGATTACCACCTACCACGCAGAAGGGCGGAATGCTGCGAGTTACCACAGAGTTTGCACCAATCACGCTGTTTCGTCCGACCACAAGAGGACCCGAAGCCCCGATGATAGCCGCGCCGTAGCCGATCCAGCAGTTTCGCTCAATCCGGACGGTGCCTCCGGCCGTAAGTCCTTGCGCGGTGATAGGGAGGTCCACATTCGAGAACTCGTGGCTGTGGTCCGTGATTACCACCGAGGGCCCTAACAAGACATCGGGTTCGAGCCATACGCTATTCTTCGCAGAAATCATGCAACGACGGCCAATTTTGCAGCCGTTCTCGAGAATGATGGCCGCCGGAACGCCGATGCCCGGCTCAGGAATGGTCAACCACACGTCAGGCGCCAGGTAAACAAAATCTCCGATTCGTATCCGATTCGAAGCGGATCTGTAAATGTCACACGAGTAATGGATCGACACGCCCCGTCCAAACCCGGCAAAGGGATACGTCAATTGCATCCACACAGTTTTTGCCTTTGTCCGGATGATGCCGGCAATGCAAAGAGGATCTTCGGCAAAGGTCTTGTTGCCAACCTGCGACCCAGCTCGGTATTTCACTGCCTCATTTGCAGTCTTAATCATGGCGTCATCCGCTCAATCGCCGACGGCCATCGCAGGTCGGCGTCGCGAGACCAGCTCGAGTATGGTGCGTCTCTCCGCAGTGGAAACCGATCGAGTTATGACCGACGCGGGCCAGGCAGCGGCCAGGCATCCGAGTGCGATTTCACCTAGCTTGATCGTTGCCGTTAGCCGTCCTGCCATATTCCACGGGATGGGAACCATTCCGGCAAGGGCTCCTGCAGCGACAATCAGCGCCGCGGCCAATGAAATTCGCACGGTATCCTGAGCAAATATCCTTGCGCTGAAGGCGTGAAACGTCGCTGCCATGGCACAAAACATAAAGACCACTCCGACCAGCTCGGCGCCGGCCATTCCGGCCAGAACTCCATTGAAGCCAAGGCTTCGGCCCAAGAATGCAACCACCAGAATTGCCGCAATTCGCAGCACCTGCCGGATATTGTCCAGTAAAGCCCTGCCCGACGCTCGATAGAGAATCAACTGAAGAAGCGAGATCGCCTTCAGCAGCGCCGCTAGAGCCGTCAGCCAGATGGCGGCCCGAAACCTAGGATCCACTTGCCCGGTCCAGGCGAAAACGATGGCCGTGCCGAACGCAGCCACAAACGCGAGCGGAAGCAATGCCGCCGCCAGGGTCACTTTGAATGACTTCGCCAGAAAGCGCCTCGTCTGCTCGGTTGAGCCGGAGGCAAACACCATGGTTCCTCCCGACAAGATGGGAAGGACCAAGGCATCCTGCGCAATCAAGCCCGAAGTAACCACCCGGGATGCTACCGCAAACACTCCCGCCGCCTCGGCGCCAAAACACTTCAGCAGAGCCACCGGCAAGATGGCCCCATACATCAATTCCAAGACATTGATCAGCTGATAGCTCCCGGCAAAGCGCAACAGCTCGGGGAACGCACTCTTGGTGAAATGCGCCAGGCTGATTTGCATCTCCGGCACGACATGATGCGATGCCCGGTAGCAGCAAAAGATGTAAATCAACTCGGAAACACCCATGACCAAAGTCATGGCTAGCAAGCCATACCCGAAATGAAGCAGCACGATGATCACCACCGCTTCGCACACGGTCAAGATGGTGCTGTACTTCCGGGTGAGGTCGATGCGATGCCCGCCCATGACCATCGCCTCGAATGCTGCTCCGAAGTTGGAGACCGCATAGATACACGCCAGGACCGCAATGGAGGCCGCCGCTGCGGAAAGAAACTCCGGAGGGACACCGCTTGCTCTGGCTATCTTCTGGGAGAGGAACGCTACAGGAATCAATCCACTCAGGGAAAGCGCGAGCATGGTAATACTGCCCGTGCTGACCAGCTTATTCGCGGTTTGAAAATCGCCATTTCCGGTTGCCTCGGCAACGTACTTCTGGAACGCGGACTTGATCCCAGCGCTTCCAAAGCGCATATAAGCAGCGGTCACAATGATGATCGACCAGATCCCATACCCCCCGAGCCCAAGGTGATGAATCACGATCGGAACTGTAATCAGCCTCGTTCCGATTTGCGCCGCGCTGGAAACGACACCGAAAAGCGTGTTTCTCCCGATCGAGGCTGCCAAATGGCGATCGGAAGAGCGCGCAGTAAGTGTTTTGGCGTCGGACAATTGCCCTGCCTGCTTCCCAGAGTTTGATTCGAGGTATTTCGCGGAGGATGAACAGATCCAGGGGATTCCCTGGCTATCTAATCGCTGCTACAGACTTACCAGGGTTGGATGGATTGGCCAAAACATCGTAATTAGGAAGCGTAGGAAGCGTTAAGCCAGTGCCAGTTAGTAAGAGCGAGCCAACTACTGAACCAGCACGGTCAGCCCGGTGGCCGGAAGGGGCGCAGATCCGCTCGCTGAGTCCTCGTACGCTCCCATGTCCCAACTGCCCGTGGATGGCCGCGCGACCCCGGCATTGTCCAGACAAAGCGCTCCCAAGCCCGGATTCGGCTGGCCATTACAAATTGAGTACAGGCTTGTCCCTTTCTGCCATGCTGCGGAACTGCTGCCGGTTAAATGATAGGTGCCGGTGAGCTGAGGGCTGCTGGCGGTAGAGTTCAGGTCGAATCCCTTCGCCTGCCAATTCGTCAAACCTGAATACCAAGTCCCTAGATAGAACCATGCTCCCGACTGGTAGAAGTCATTATAGTTGCTGGCTGAGATAGTGGTGCCGGAAGTTACATACATCGCGGCATTTGGTGTATTTTGCAGGATGTTGTTCTTGAACGTAACCCCGGTGCTGCCATTCTCATAAATTAGCCCGTTGTCCTTGCATGTGGTCGCATGGCTGACAAACGTATTGTTCACAACGGTGCTCAAACCAACCACAGACAGGCCGACGGGCCCGTTCGCCCAACAGTGGTTGGTCGAGGTATTGACGAACACATTGTTGAAAACGTAAAGTCCCGTTTCGGAAGTGGTCGAGTCAGGAGCGGAAAAAAAACCCGCATTTGCGTAGGCTCCAATGTCGCCACTGCCGAAATTGTTGTAGAGGTAGAAATTCGTAAACTGCGATGCTCCCCTCATGGCGCTTAGATGGAACCAGTCGTGGTGGTTGTTGTTCAATGCGTTGTCCCAATTGGTCATGCTGCCGACTGTATTCCCATAAATATAAAACCCGGACATCACCGCTCCAACGTCCGATGAATTGCTGTCCCCGATAAATACGGCGTGATCCATGTTGTAAATATGATTGCCTGTAACCGTGAGATTCGAGAAGGAGCTCCCGTCTTGATACGAAACCCGAATCGCCCATTTCATATCGTGGAGGGTATTGTTTTGCTCGAGCAGATTGGAGATGTTCCAGATATCGAGCCCGTAGGTGTCCTCGCCGCCGTTGTCCGACAGCGAAGCGTCAATGTAGAAGTTGGAGCAGGTCAGGTTCTGCACCGTAACGTTGGTTGCATTTCTGCTGCTATGGCTGATTACACACGCGCCGCCATCCTGCTGATTGGCCAGGTTGGTGCCATTGGCCGTGGCTTGGATGGTTCCATTCGCACCGCCATCGACAACGACATAGCTGTTAGCGTTGATATCGATCACGCCGCCCGACCAATAGGGAGCGGTCAAAACGGCCCCACTCTCAAACAAAAGGGTGATGACGCTTCCGCTGGCGCCAGACCCGTGAAACACGAGATACTCGCTGGCACCCGCCGGCGCGTTAAACGTCCCGCAAAGATGCACCGTCGTTCCCGGCCCAATCTGTCCCATCCATCCCCAGTTGAGGGAGGAATTGAAAAACGTTACCGCGTGGGCGTCGGCGCAGTCGGCGCCGGTATTGCCGCCGGCTGCATTCTGGGCGATGTAGATATCGCTGGCGGTAGAAAGGCTCACGGCAAGAATCACGAACATCACCGCGAGTACCAGGTTTCGGGGCCCGTTCACTCTGTCCTCCACTGATCGCGTGCTTGGTTCGCCACGGTAAACGAACCCGCTGGTCCGACACATCGTTCCCAGTAGGGGAGTTGCTCACGATCTATGGATGATCGAGTCTCGCTATAGCAGGAGGCGGCTATCGCGTACAGGTCTCAGATTACCAGAGCGTTCATTGGACTGCAGGAAAGTCTTTGGAAATGCCGCGCTTAGCTCCGCCGACGGAGTTCCGCAAACGGGCTTTCACCGTTTTGGCAACGAACTGAAATTTGGAGATCCAGTCATAGGCTCCGGCCAGCTTGGCGTTGAACAACGCTCGGTCGTCACAGGAGTTCACCGGCAGCCGCTCCAGGAAAAGCGGCTCGCTCCTCCGGTTCGCCCGGCCCACGATTGTGCACACGCCATTTTGATAGCCAGCCTGGCGCAGCGAATCGCGCACCATCCTGGTGAAATCGGAGTCCGTTTGCGGGAATGCGTACGGATAAGCGAACGAATCCACGGCGCAACCCAGCTGTTCCTCGATCGTTTTCTTGGAGTTTGCAATCTCCTCTCTGACCGCGGAAACGCTCAATTCCCGAAGCTGCGGGTGGTTCACCGTATGGGATCCGAACAGGATTCCGCGATGGTTCAGTTCCCGGACTTCCGCCCAGGTCAAGCACTCTCTGCCCTTGAACAAGACCGGATGCTCTCCGATGTAGGCAGTGGGAAGAAAGACCGTTGCACTGAAGCCGTACTGGTTCAAAACGGGAAAAGCCTGCTGATAAAAGTCACGGTAGCCGTCATCAAAAGTGATGACCACGAGCTTGTCGGCAGCTTGGGTCTGCGTTTGCAATTGCTGAAGCGCCTGCGCCAAGCTGCAGGTTGTGTATCCGCTATCGTGCAGGCACTTGAGCTGCGCTCGAAACACGGCTGGGGAAGTCTTGGTCCGATAATAGGCGTGAGTGTTGGACTCGTCCTCGTCGGTAATGCTGTGGTACATCAAAATCGGAACCGACCTTTCGCGTCGCGGCACCACGCGCAAGAAGGGCGCCGTTAGGTAAAGCGTAGCGAGACGGTCGAGACGAAGATCCATAGGCCGAGTTTGTGATGCGCCTCGGATCAGGCCGGAACTTCCTGCACCCCGCCCCCGGCTCGCGGTGGCAACCCGTCGGTCTGTTCGTCCGTGGTTGGGCGCCACGGCGAAGCATCGACCCGGCCGATGCTGACATAGCGAAATCCCTTCCGACCGATCTCTTCCGGGCTGAACATATTCCTTCCGTCGATGACCAGGGGTTGCTCGACCGCCGAAAGCAATCGCTCCCAGTCTATCTGCCGGAATTCGTCCCACTCGGTGACGATCAAGATGGCATCGGCACCTTCGGCCGCTTGGTAAGGGTCGGCGCAGTAGGAAACCTCGGGGAGGATTGCCCTGGCTTTCTCGCTGGCTTCGGGATCGTACGCACGGACAGCTGCGCCCTCGGCCAGCAATGCTTTCACCAGAGCGATCGAAGGTGCGAAGCGGACATCGTCCGTGTTGGGCTTGAAGGCGAGGCCCCAGAGAGCGATTTTCTTGCCTCGTACCACCCATAGTTCCTTACGAATCTTCTCGACGAAGTGTTCCACTCGGCGCTGATTGATCTTCTCCACTTCCTTCAACAAAGAAAAATCGCAGCCGGACTTCTCCGCGATTCGGATGAAGGCCTGCACGTCCTTCGGGAAACAGAAGCCTCCAAAACCAATTCCGGGGTGCAAGAAAGCGGGACCAATCCGGGGGTCGAGCCCCATGCCCTCGGCCACTCGGCTCACGTCAGCTCCCACCACCTCGCACAGATTCGCCACCATGTTGATGAACGAAATCTTCATCGCCAGGAAGGAGTTGGAGGCATGCTTGATGAGCTCCGCTGAATTGGTGTCGGTAGCCAGGAAAATCGGGCCTTTGCGCTTCGCGCAATCCGCATGGACCGGGCAAGAGAAACTTGGGTGGATGATCGGTTCGTAGATTTGACGCAGGAGGCTTTCGGCTCGTGGCGAGTCGACTCCTATCACGATTCGCTCGGGATGAAGAAAATCCTCGACCGAAGACCCCTCGCGCAGGAATTCAGGATTGGAAGCAACGTCGTAGCTCAAACCGTTCCTGCTGTGAACCGAAAGGTGCTTCTGCAGCTGTGCTCCGGTCTGGACCGGCACTGTGCTCTTTTCGATCACCAGCCGATACCCTGACGCACTCTTTGAAATCGATCGAGCAACCCCTTCGATGGCAGAAAGGTCCGCGTCACCGTTGGCCAATGGCGGAGTTCCCACACAAATGAAGATCGCATTTCCCCAAGTAATTGCGTCTTCCGTGGAACCGAAACGCAGCCGGCCAGCCCTGCGGCCAGCCTTGATCACGTCCTCCAAGTGGGGCTCAAAGAGCGGCATGACTCCATTCTGCAGCTTGTTGAGCTTTTCCTGGTCGCTTTCACTGCAGAATACGTCGTGGCCGATCTGGGCCAAGCAGGCGGCGGTGGTGAGACCTACGTAGCCCGCACCAATGACTGAAATTTTCATGTTTAGGTGTCCTTTGGGTTGCAAACGTGGGTGGATAAGATGAAAAGCGGCTTACGCCATCCGATTCGACGCGGTTAAGGGGACGGCCTCATTCTCGACGCGCTTGCGAGCGCTCATCGAGGTGAAGTTAAGGATTTCCTCTAACACGCGAGCTTGCTGTCCCGCCGTCAAATGCGGAAACATCGGCAGAGAAACGATCTGCGCGGCCGCTTTCTCTGCTACCGGGAAATCTCCCGGACGGTAGTTCAGGGACGTGTAGGCTTTCTGCAGGTGCAGCGGAATCGGATAGTGGATCCCGGTGCCGATTTCCACTTTCTTGAGATGGTTCATCAAGCCTTCGCGATCGGCAGTGCGGACCACGTACAGGTGATAGACCGCGCGCGACCACGACGGTTCGCAGGGTGGCACCAAGACGCCGTCTACAGACTCCAGCAGGCGCTTGTACTCCGCCGCGCGCTCGCGGCGCTGGGCGTTCCACTTTGCCAAGTAAGCCAACTTCACGTGCAAGAGACCGGCCTGGATCGCGTCCAGCCGGCCGTTGTAGCCTTCCACGTCGTGATAGTACTTTGTGGCCTGGCCGTGATCCCGGAGCATCTTCATGGTCTTCGCGATGCCGGCATCGTTTGTCGTGGCAGCGCCCGCCTCGCCGCATGCGCCCAGATTCTTCCCCGGATAAAAGCTGAATGCCGCGGCTCGTCCCATGGATCCAGCCTTCATCCAGCGGTTGCACTTGCGGGAAAAATACTCGGCGCCGTGCGCCTGGCAGGCATCCTCAATCACCACCAGCCGGTAGCGCTCGGCCAGCTCCAGGATGGGATCCATATCAGCCATTTGCCCGTAGAGATGGACCGGAACCACGGCCGTAACCGGGCGGCCGCTGCGGTGGCTCCTCAGCGTGCCGGCAGCGTCAACGGTGCACTCTTTCTCCAGGTACTCTCCGAGTTTTGCCGGATCCATGTTGTACGTGTCCTCATCGATGTCAACGAATTCCGGAAGCGCTCCCGCCTGAGAAATGGCCTCTGTTGTGGCGATGAAGGTGTGCGGTACGGTAACGACCACGTCGCCGGGCTTCACTCCGCTTGCCATCAGGGCGAAGCGCAGAGCGTCCGTGCCGCTGCTGACGGCTACCGAACAGCGGACATCGCAGAAGGCGGCAAATGCCTTCTCGAACTCTTCGACCATGGAACCGCCGATGAATCCCGCGGTGCGTAAGGCTTTGCGGAAAACGTCGGTCAACTCCTGTTCCAGCTCAACGTGCGGAGTAACCAGATCAAGAAAAGGAATGCTGTTTGGCGTGCTGCGAGAATGGCTCACTTCGAAACCTCCGTGGTCTGTTCGATATAACGCAAAACTCTTGCCGGATTGCCAACCACGATGCTGTTGGGTGGCACGTCTTTGGTGACCACGCTGCCCGCTCCCACAATGGCGTTTTCACCGATGCTGAGGTTGGAGAGGATCGTGGCCCCAGAGCCAATCGACGCTCCCTTCTTGACTACGGTTCGCTCGACCTTCCAGTCGGCTTCGGTTTGCAGATTTCCGCCGGCGGCAGTGGCCCGCGGATAACTGTCGTTGATAAACATCACGCCGTGGCCGATAAAGACGTTGTCCTCGATGGTGACGCCTTCACAGACGAACGTGTGGCTCGAGATCTTGCAGCGTTGGCCTACCGTGGCGTTCTTTTGGATCTCGACGAACGCACCGATCTTGGTTTCATCGCCAATTTCGCAACCATAGAGGTTGATGAACTTGGAGAGCTTGACGTCCCGGCCCAGCTTCACGTCTGGAGCGATGCATTGGTAAGGGTTCATGAGTCAGGTGGCGATCTTCCAACGCTCGCTTGCAGACGGCAAAAATTGCTTCGCGCGGCTTAAGAACGATTTTGCTTAGTCGGCATCGACGCGGGGCCGTTCGTGATACCATGCCGCCGGTCTGCCACTATGGGTTACCACGGGAAGCGTTGGCGAATTCAGAGCATGCAGTTGAAATTCCCGATGGGTGATAGCGAGCGCTGTCTTCATGTTGTCTCGCGACACCACAAAAGAGAGATTGCACTCCGACGAGCCTTGCGCGATCGCGATAATGTTCACGCCCTCCCGGCCGAGCGCGCCGAAGGTACGCCCAACAATTCCGGAACCCCGCATGTTCTGACCCACCACGGTAACAATCGCGACCGTGGGATCAAGGGTGATGTGTTCCACTTTTTCGTGGGCTAAGTCTTGAGCGAATTCGTGGCGCAGCGCCTCGACTGTTGGTTTGGCGAGCGCCGTCGAAACCACCAGGCAAATATCGTTTTGCGAAGACGATTGCGAAATCAGCAGCACGTTGGCCCGCACCGCCGCGGTGGTTGCGAAGGTGCGCCCCAGGACATCCGGCACGCCCACAATGCCCGGTCCGCCTACGGTGATCAATGCGACGTCGCTGATCGCGGTGAGCCCCTTGACTCCTCCACCGTTCGCAGGCCCGGCGGGAGTGATTTTAGTTCCCAACTGTTGGGGCGCAAAGGTATTGCGAATCCAGAGCGGGATGCCGCATTGCGCCACTGCGCGAAGAGTTTTTGGATGGAGGACCTTGGCGCCGAAGTGTGCCAGTTCGGCTGCTTCTCGATATGAGATTTCGGCGATCGTGCAAGCCTCGGGCACCAGGCGTGGGTCGGCCGTCATCATACCGTCCACATCCGTCCAAATGAGGATCTCGTCCGCCTCGAGAGCTGCGCCCAGGATCGTTGCAGAATAATCCGAGCCCCCGCGCCCGAGCGTTGTGAGCGCGCCCTCCGCTGTCGCCCCAATGAAACCCGTGACTACGGGAATGACCCCTCGCTCGAAGAGCGGTCGCAGGCGCGCTTGGCAGAGTTTCCCAGTCGCATCCATACGTGGATCTGCGGCGCCATGGCACGAGTCGGTTTGGATAAGTTCCGTGGCCTCGATCGCCTCACTCGCCACTCCGCATTCGGCCAGCGCAGCCGCGACGATAGGGGCGGCGAGACGCTCGCCAAGGCTAGAGATCGCATCACGTGCCCGCAAAGTCAACTCTCGCAGCAGGGCCGTACCTTGGCACAGTCGTTCGCCCTCTTGAAAGACCTGTTCTGCTTCTAGGCTGATGCAGCTCCGCATCGGAACCGAATGGATCAACGCGCTAATCGCCGCGTGGTGTCGGCCGCGGAGTTTCGCGAAGATCGCCTCAACCGAGTCGCGATTACCCGCCTCCGCTTGCGTGGCTGCCTCGATCAGTTGGTTGGTCGCGCCGCTCATGGCGGAGACGACCACGACCAGGTCGCTCTCGGGCGCAGCGCCGCGAATGATCTCGACCACTTTTTGGATCGAGGACGCGTCGCCCACCGACGTCCCGCCAAACTTCATGATTCGAAGCAGCTTCTTCATGGTCTTTGCAGGTGGCTGATTCATAGGCGGACTTACTTGCCTCCCCAATCCAGTCCTGCGGTGTGGCTCTTGGCTGGAGCGGTCATGGGCTTGGCGGAACGAGCCGCCGCAGAGGCCTGTTTCCGGTCGGCCCGGGAGTACCAACTACTCTGCTTCCGCCGGTTGCTGACACAGTCGCGAACCAACTCGGGTTCTTCCCATGGAATATCGTGATACGCGGAACGCAGAAACGGGCTCTCGGGATCCCTGATCCATTCTTGCGGGAAATAGTGCGATCGTGTCCTTCTCGGTAACCTTCGGCGCTGGTTGCACCGCTTGGCCGGACAACGCGGCGTACAAGGCGGCGGGAAGGTCGCGTCCAGGCCCTAAGCTCAAATGTCCAACTTGACTAGACCGGGGATTGATTTCGATGAGATGCGCTTTTTCAGTCTCTGCCTCCCGCATGAAATCAAATCCGTAAAACCCGGAAAGACTGAGCCGGCGAGCCATCCCCTCGACAGCCGCCGACATTTCAGCGTTCTCGATCAAGCGCACCACGGTGGCGTGTCCTCTCGAACTTGCCTTGTTGACTACCTCAAAATGGAGGCTCGCGAGGACGGCGCCCTTCCAGCAGACGATTGCGCTGGTGGCTTCGCGCCCGGCCACAAACGCCTGAGCGTTGACCACGGGCCGACGCCGCAGTATCGACGGCCAAACCAGCGTCTTATCTTGGTCGATCAGGGCCCGCTTTGCCGCCCTGGCCAGCAATGGAGGACCTTCGAGCTCCTTGAAGAAGCGTTCGGCCTCGGTCAGCGTGTGCGCGATCCTTACGCCATCGCCACCGGAGGTGCCATTCGCTTTGAGAACAGTTGGGAGACCGACACGGGCGACCCATGTTCTCAGCTCATCGGTGTCGCTGATGATTTGGGTGGGAGGAACCCGAAAGCCCTCGTCTCGGGCCACACCCATGAAGGCGGCTCTGGCATTCACCACCGGAAAACTCTGCGGATTACCGAGCGAACGCTCGATCAAGGCACAAATCGGAGAGTCCGCCCTCCCGTTACGCTGCTCTTGGGCATGAAGACGGTGCAGATGCTGCGTGGCAAGGTCATCCCCTGAGACAATGAAATCAGGCCGGGTGCAAGCGATGGCGCGAGCCAACGAGCTCAAGGGCGCCAAACCGTTGTAAACATAAGATTCGCGAACCGATCTGGTCTTGCGGAAGGGATGGAGCCTGGGGCACACCGCGTCCACTTGGCAGCCTGCGCTGGCCAGAGCCATGGCCAGCCGGGCGGTCGGGTACCAGCGAGACGTCGTTGCCACCAAGATGGTTGGTATCACCGAGGCCGCAGCCGTTGGAGCTTCACAGTGCGCTCTAGTCATGGATATCGTCTTGCGCGATACAGCAGCGCGGAGCATTCTGGGAGAGACGGATCGAGAGCAGAATCAGAGGTAGACCAATTCTCCCCGCTTGCGGATCGACTGGTTGGCTGCCTCTAGCATCCTGACCACACGAAGGCCAGCCTCGCCGTCGTTTAAAGGGGCTTCATCCTTGGCGATGCAGTCGACAAAGTAGGCCAACTCCCGGGTCAGCGCTTCCACCTGTTCGACCTGCGGCGCCCACATGTCGCCCGAGCGATAGTGCACCAGCAAGTCATAAAGCCCTTCGCGGCTGGTGACTTTTACGCCCTTGTCGTAGATTTTTATTTTCTCGTCGGCCTCAAGATCGTTCCAGACCAGCATCTTCTTTTCGCCGCCGATCAGAGTCATCCGGACCTTCACTGGCGAAAGCCAATTGACATTGATGTGGGCGATGACCTTATCGGGAAAGTATAGGGTAATGAAGGCTACATCTTCGTGTGAGTTGAGATGAGTCTGACCGGTCGCGGAAATGGCTTCGGGGGTTCGCTGGATCAGGTAGTCGATGATCGACAGGTCGTGAGGGGCAAGATCCCAAACCACATTTACGTCATGCTGAAATAGCCCCAGATTCACGCGCGTGGAATCGTAGTAATACAGCTTGCCGAGGGCCCCGTCCTGCAATAGCTGCTTGATTTTGGTGACCGCCCCGGTGAACAAGAAGGTGTGGTCCACCATGATTTTCAGGTTCTTTCGCGCCGCCAGATCAATCAGTTCCTGCGCCTGGCCTGCGTCGCTGGTGAACGGCTTTTCGACGAAAACATGTTTGCCATTCTGGAGGGCGGCTTTAGCCAGTTCATAGTGTGTCCAGACCGGGGTCACCACGGCGATGGCGTCGATTTCGGGAGAGGACATTAACTCCGCCGCATTGTCCGTCACCCGCACGTCCGGATAGGCTCTTGCCACTTTGTTTCGTGCGGCCGCGCTCTCGTCGCATACCGCAATGACTTCTGCTTCCTCTAAGTGGTCCAGGTTCCGAACCACGTTCGGCCCCCAGTAGCCATACCCTATAACCCCAAACTTAACCATGACTTCACTCCCCTGCCCTTGCACTGCGTTGGCCGTCCGAGGCTTTTCAAGATTCGTGATCATATTCGGTAGAGACCTTTCAGCAGGGGAGGGCTAGGGGGAGAAAATCGTTTAGTGTGCGCCTTCGCCAAGCAGAACTGCCGCTGGTGTGCGCAAGAGGATCTTGATGTCCATCCACAGGGACCAAGTGCGGGCGTACTGCAGGTCGAGGCGAACCATGTCATCAAAGTTGACGCGGCTGCGTCCGCACACCTGCCAAAGTCCGGTGATCCCGGGCTTGGCTTCGAGCAGCCGCCGACGATGCCAGATATCGTAGGCATCCACCTCGTAGGGGATCGGAGGGCGCGGGCCCACCAGTGACATCTCGCCCTTCAATACGTTGATGAACTGGGGAAGTTCATCCATGCTGGTTTTTCGCAGGAAGGCTCCAACCCGCGTGATCCGGGAGTCCTTGGTCAGCTTGTAAACGCCTTGGCCGTTCCCGGTCATGGGCTGCTTATTCGCTTTCCCGGCAATCAGTTGTTGCACGTACTGTTTGTGAACTCCCGCATCATTGTTCACATACATCGAGCGGAATTTCAGAAACACAAACGATTTGCCGTGTTGGCCGATGCGACGTTGCCGGAAAAAAATCGAGCCCTTCGACGTCGCTTTAATGGCCAAGGCAGTTAACAAGAAAACCGGCGAGAACAAGACGAGCGCCAGCACGCTGCCTAGGATATCCATCATCCGCTTCGTCACGCGGAGTAATTTCTTGTCATCTTCCCGCTGGGACAGATCGGGATAAAGAGTAGGGTTGCTCGGACGCTGGTCATTATCGTGATCCCAGTCCTCCGGAAAAACGTGAAACGAGATATTGAGCTGGCTGAATTGCTCCGAGGTCAGATTGTTGCGTAACGTCTCGGTCACCCGGGTGATGATGCTGCCGGCCAGCGAATTGCCATTTTCGGGGCCGATTTCGGTGAAGACCACTCCGACTACAAGGTCTTGCGCGTACCATCCAATAATGTCTGTTTCGCGAGTGGAAAGCGAGAGTGCCGGCAGAACCTTTGCCAGAGTCTTTCCGCTGTTCTCCGAGGGGAGGCCTCCGCCCCTATCCAGAAGCAGCAGCATGAAAGGCTTTCGCGAGCGCTCGCTTCTCTTTCTTTCAAGCGCGATCATCCGACGAAAGGATTCCGCAGTTAGGATGTCAGGATCCCGGGAGAATTCGGCTCTGGCGATCGGGCTTACGGGTTTGCCTTTACTGGAACGTCGTGGGTCCACGATTCCCTCCGTTGGTTGCTTGTGGGGGAGTAGAGTCAAGCGAACCGCTCATTGCTGATGTTTTGGAAAACAAGATTGGAAGACTTCAGCCGGTTACTTCAGCTTTTCTTATTTTGGACTGCTGAACTGGGGAAGAACTGTACCGTTCGTAATAGTCGCTGTGCGCCGCGTTTGTGCTGTTATTCACCAGCGCTCCCAGCAGCTTCGACTTTTCGAGCACTTCCAAGCCACGCTGCAGGGGTTGCCGTTCGGTCGTACCATTTCGCGTGATCAGCAAGATTCCATCGCACAACCGGGCCCAGATGCTGGTGTCGGCCAGCGGCAATACCGGCGGAGAATCAATGATGATCCAGTCGAACCACTCGGTCAACTGCTCCATCAGCGGTGCAAGCTTTCCCGATTGCATCAACTCCAGCGGATTTTCGGGGGCATTCCCTGCCGGTAAGACCCACAGCCCGAGTGCCTCGATCCGGTACACGTTCATGGTTTCGGTTTCGCCACGCAGCCATTCGCACAACCCCGGAACTTGGCCAAAGCCCAATTTTTGAGCGACCGTCGGCCTCCGAAGATCGCCCTCCAGCAGCAGCGTTTTATGCTGTTTCCTTCTGGCTAGGGTGCACGCCAGGTTGGCTGCGACCGTGCTCTTGCCCTCTTGCGGAATCGTGCTCGTAATCAAAACCTTCTTCAGGGGCCGGCTTTGCCGAAGTTGCCGCAAACGAACCGCCAGAAAGCGGAACTTTTCCGCGCCCAGGCTTTCCTCTTTGTCCACCGCGACCAGGTGGCTTTCTTCCGGGATCGAGACGGACAGCAATGGGCACCGCTCCAGATCCTCAAAGCAAGCGGACGGCTTCGCAGCGAATGAATCCGCGCCGGCGGGCTGCTCACCAACGGCGGACTGCTCAGCAATCGCACCGGCTGCGTGCATCTTCTGTTCGGCGGCTTCGAGCAGTTCGGTGGCAAGGGAAAACGTGGGACTCTCGGCCCCAGTTCTCTCCGATTCCGCCTTCTGTAATGCGTCAAATATATGGCTCATGATTCAGGGACCCGCACCCTCACCCGCGTTTTCAGTGCCTCTTCCCGCGCTTGCTCGGCCTGCAGGCGGGAGTATATTTCGAGCAGTGTCTGAGCCGCTTTCCGCACATCGAGTTCGTGGGGCCCTTTCTTTTGTTCCACCTCTGCCGTTTGAACCCCGAGGCGGAAGTCGGTCGCGATGTCGTCAATAATGTCCGGGCTCACACTTCGCATTTGCCTCGAGTAACCCGCGATGAGTGCGTTTTCGCAAATGGTGTTAATCAATCTGGGCAGCCCTTGGGAGTGCTGATAGACGGCGGCGATGGTCTCCGGCGGGAACAGTGCCGCTGGGTAGGGACTTCCCGCAAGGTGAAGCCGGCGCAGGATATATCCCTTGGTCTCGTCCGAATCCAACGGCACCAGGTGCGAGCGATGGGCAATTCTCTGCTTCAGTTGCCGCAGGCCGGGGGAGTCGAGTTTGTCATCCAGTTCGGGCTGCCCGACCAGAAGAATCTGTAAAAGCTTCTCGTCCACAGTCTCGAGATTGGTCAAGAGCCGGATTTCTTCCAGAATCTCGGACGAAAGGTGGTGCGCTTCGTCGACCACCAGAACCGTCGTAAGGTTTTTCTGGCTGCGCCCGATGACGTAATGCGCAATCTGCAGCAGAAGTTCACCCTTGTTCTTGCTGGTGCCGGGCAGTCCCAGATCACTGACGATGTACTGCAAGAATTCGACCGGGGAGAGACGTCCGTTAAAGATGTAGGCGTATTCGACATCCTTGCTCTGCCTCAGCGATTGCAGCAGGCAGCGGAGCAGAAGAGTCTTGCCGGTTCCCACCTCCCCGGTTAAGACGACGAACCCTTTGCGCCGTCGGACACCGTAGTAGAGAGCGGCCAAAGCTTCGTTGTGTTTCCCGGTCGGAAACAGGAAGGAAGGATCCGGAGTAATCTCAAACGGATGGCGCTTCAAACTGTAAAAAGCCTTGTACATGACAAAATATCGCTAACCGCGCAAGAAACTGAACACCGACCCCAACAAGATCGAAACCGATACGAACACTGCCGCAGCCCATCCTAGCCACAGCCGCCGGCGCTCGCTTCGCTCGTCTGCTCGCGCCGCAATGGCTGGGATTTCCGAGATCACCGCAACCGGGAGCAGCTTCTGCAATTCCGTCTGATCGTAAATCCGGTCATCCATCATTTCGAACGCCCCCGCCACCACAGCGCCCAGCGCCAATCCGACGCCCAGTCCAATGCCACAGAACTTCAGGCGATTGGGGAAGTCGGGCTTTAGGGGCAGGCTCGGCGGATCAATAATGCGGAAGCGTTCGCCCTGCTGCAGCAATTCCATGCTGGTGGCCATGGCCGACCCATTCTTTTTCTTCAGTAATTCGTCGTAATTCGCTTTTGACTGCTCGTACCCACGCGTCAGATCGGAGAGCTGTTGCTCGCGCACCGGCTCCTGATTCAGCCGCGCCTGATAGTCAACCACCTTTGTCTTCAAGTCCGCGACCGCATGCTCGCGGTTGGCAATCTCGACGCGGTTGGCCTGGAGTTGACCCTGCAACTGCACCATGGGGGACGACGGATCCCTCATGTCAGCCGCGTCCGTCGCGGCCGCTGCATTGGGGTCAGCCTGGGCAGCCAAGGCTTTGGCTTTCAGGTCGGCGACGATCTGATCTCTCACTTTTTCGGTCTTGGCGATCTGCTCTTTGAGCTTGCGAACGTCGGGATGGCGGTCCGTGTAATGGGAGCTGAGATCTGCCAGTTGCGCCCTGAGTTTGTCCAACTCTTCGTTCACGGCGGGCAACCCCTGAGGCGCTCCACCTTCGCCCTTCGGCGAGCCCTGCAGCGAGCGGTACTCATTCACCAGTGTTTCCAGGTAGACGCGCTGCTGTTTGGCGGTGTTCAGCGCATCTTCTTCGGTCTGCAACTGGGACTGAAGGCCAGCCAAGATTTGCAGGTTGCTCCCTACTTGTGCCGGCAGCTCTCCTACGTGGTGCCCCTTGAACTCACGAATCTTGTCTTCCTCGTCCGACAGAGTTTTCCGGGCCGTCTCCAATTGGGCTTCGAGAAACTTAGTGGTATCTTCCG
>CAVQNY010000011.1:0-27775 GCA_963714225.1 uncultured Acidobacteriaceae bacterium
AGACCTCATCCGACAGCCGCACTGCCTTGGCTGCGGCAATCTCGGCTTGCTCCGCATTTCCTAACATGAGCGTCGAGAATGCATTCAGTCCGAAGGGGGCAGCTGCATTCGGTCGCGCATCAATCGCCGCGTCGCAGGCTTGGATCGAGCCACTGTAGTCTTTCCTTTCTTGCGCTATCTTGCAGAGCAGTAATTGCCCATCGAAACTGGTTCTTGCCACTTCGGAGAGGCTCTTAAAAGAAGCGAGCGCATCGTCGTACTTCTTCTGATCAAATAGTGTTTGCGCGGAACTGAGTTCGTTGTCCGGCGTAGCCGACTCATCACTAGTGAGATCGGACAGCTGGATTTTCATGCCTAAGGGCACTTTGAGGAGGTGTTGCACGTCGCCCGCCCCCATCGCGAAACCGAAGCTGCCATCCTTGAGCCGCGACGTCGTGACGCCTACCACTTGCCCCTGGCTGTTGAAAAGCGGGCCGCCGCTTGAGCCTGGAGCAATCTGAGCGGTGATCTGGATTAGAAACTGCCCTTCCTCTTGCCGAAAGGCACTGACAAGACCATTCGATAGGCTGGCCGAGAGACCCTTCGGCGTACCGATGGCGTAAATGGTTTCACCCACCTTAAGTTCCAGCTCGTTTCCGAGCACAACAGGCGATCGATTACCTGTTTGAGCTTCGACAATGGCAAGATCCTTTGGGCTACTCGCGGCCACGACGCTCGTGACGATGGCAATCGATCCATCATTGAAAATGATAGAAGCCGAAGCGCTTCCCGCAAGAACGTGGTAGTTCGTGACTAGCCGATTCTTTGCAACGATGAACCCTGATCCTTGGCCTATGGGGCCGCGATTAACGTCGAACGTCAAGATCGTGACTACAGATTCTTTGCATCGGGCGTAAAGGACCTCGGGAGAGGGGCTTGCCTTCGTTTGCGCCGCAATGGGAAGTGTTCCCAGAAACAGAATCGCAAGACGGCCAAACCTCACGGATCGATCCTCCTAAATCATTCTGGCAGCGGTGCGCGTCGGTAGGTAGGTTACGGAAGTAAGCGTATTGGCACCGCAATCAATGCAAACGTCAAAAAGATCTGTTTTTTGTTTGTGGTCGCAGCGGGCACGTTTGCGTCAACAACCTCGTCAAAATCTTAACTTCTTAACTTATTGGGGTGGTCTAAGTTTCGGGGACCACTATAGGCGATCTACTGTCCCCGAAACTTAAACCACCCCAATAAGCGGCAGTCAGAGCGCTCACAACCGAAGCAACTGCTGAAATAACGGCTATCCACCACAGCCGCGCCTCGCGGATCGTTCGTTCAGCCTCGATCACACGGCGTTGCAACTCGTAGTCCAACGCACGTCGCTCACGACCAAGCTCTTGGGAAATCCGCAGACCATTTAGTAAACGGATGGGGAACAGATTTTTCCCCGGTCACCTACACCTGGCGGCTTGACCATTGGAGCTGGGCTTTTTCGATGGATAAGTGGAAGATAAGTGAAAGAAAGCTGTGGGGGTCAGATGCCGCTCTCGTCGAGCACAAAGGCGTCAATGTCGACCTGCACCGCCCTGCCAAATCGGCGAGAATCAATTATTCGGAAGCCGAAGACATTGTTTCGTTTTCTGGCCTCATAACCCACAACGCTGACTTCAAATGCCAGAATTGACTCGGTGCTGTCGAGCGGTTGTGTGTCCACGAGCATGTCGGCATGAGAGGACAGACTCGGAAGAATCTCATCGAGCCTTCGGGTTTCCCACCCGACCGTCCAGCAACCACTTCGCGCGGCAACTAATCCTGGCGGAGTTCGGTAGAGCTTCATCGGCTCCATATCGCCAGTGGGACCACCAGTCCATTCGATGAACCGGTTGCGGGAGAACCACTCCTCCGATTCGCGCCGTGCTCCCGGCTTCTTTGGCCAAGCTTTCCCACATTCGATTAGTGCCTTGATTAGGATCCAATTCCCCGTGCTTTGCTCCCGATTCGTGGCCTAATCGCGGTGCGATTGCCGCGCTTTGCGGTGCCGACTGCGCCGCCGATTTGCTGCCCGGAAGCGTGCCATCAGAGCGACGCGGTTTTGTCGCTCACGGAGGCGGGGTTGCAGGTTGAAGTTCTTCGTCGCCTTCGGCGTCGGGAGGGGGTTGACACGTCATCCCCAAGTGGGGAGCTGGTTAGCTACCTTGGTATCTCGTTAGATACTCATTGAAAACAGGCGGGTTACTGGACAGCGGGAGCTAATGGGTTCCGCCGTGGCGCTCTCGGGCGCTCTGCGCGTAAACGTGTTGATCCGCCGAGGGTTGCGCGAAGATGCGAAATCCGGGCCGCTGACGCCGCGCCCGCGGCATCGGGTGTTTGTCCGGCGCACATCCGGCGCTTGTCCGGTGTTGCCGGATGCGTTCAGCAGTAGGCTTCGCGGCGACCGTAACCGAGCCATTCCGAAGCGGGAAGAGGGTACGGGCGCGGGTCACAGCCCGTCAACGACCGCAGTCAGCTAATTTGATCCAGCTCTTCTGCATGTAAGTTTGCCCCTGCCCGCCTCGGCGGTTGCAAGAGTTTTTTCTTTCCAAGCAGCCTCGTTTTGTCCGGTCGAGGTGTGTGCTGTCAGGGGCTGGTCAGTGATTAGAGAACGAGTAAGGGGATGGGTTCTGTTTGAGCACGTCATTCCAGTCGTGATGGTCGGGACGGAGACGGCGAACCTCGGGGTGGAGCACCATCATGAGTTGCGCTTGCTGATCTCCGACCGGATCGGCATCGAAGCCACAGTAGATCGGCAAGCCTTGCTGCAAGAGCACGAGTAACCAACGTGGATCGGCGCGAGCTCCTGACGTAGAGATGGCGCAACAGTCAGGATAAAGGACATAACAACTGAGGGCATCGATAGCTGATTCGCACAACGCAATGGTCGTGGGTGAGACTGGCCGCACACGAAAGTAGCCGAGATCTTGGCGTGAGCCGGGGGCGAAGCCACGCCAGCGTGCCGACCCTGTTCCGCGTAGTTCAGCTCCTACCGGCTGATGGTTTTCTCCCCGCAGCAGAAAGACCGCATTGGCGTGAGCGTCGGCATAGAGCGTGCCGGATTGAACCAGCGCTTCAATCAGTTTTCCGGGAAGCGCACGCTGCCGCTCGAGATAATACTTGACTGCAGACCAGCGCCGGGGGTCGGGTGAAGGCAACAGCAATGGGCGAGTTGCTGAACGAGCGGGCGATGCGGGTACAGGCAGCGAGAAGCGTTGCCGCAGCCAGACCGCGGCCGCCAAGAAGTCTAGCTCCTCAAGATGCATGACGAGGTCGATGGCGCCGCCACCACCGTAGCCGCGACTCCAGTTCATAAACTGCAGGCCAGTGACAGAAAGGCTGCCTTGGGGGGTATGCCATTTCTTGTGGTCACAGCGATCCGGGCGGGCACCACACGCCCGCAGTACCGCGGGCAGGGGAATCTGGCGCAGCGCGTGGAGCTCATCGGGCCCGAGATAGCGAGTCATGCTTCGGGTTTCTCTTGCAGCGTCGGGCGCAGACTGCGGCACTTACTCATGTTGAATACGTGACTGTTTTCCGTGAGCCGATCAATCAGGGCCGCTGTCAGATGCGGATTTTTGAGAAACGAACCCCATTCGGCGAAGCCTAGGTTCGACGTGATCAGCGTACATTTTCTGCGGTGCCGCTTATGCATAAGCGTGAAGAACAGACCGACCTGCGTCGGTTCCATCTCGACATACCCTAATTCGTCCACCAGTAATGGATCGTAGGCCAGGTAACGCCCGACCACTTGCGCTTCGGAGTGATCGGCAACCGAGCGAAACAGCTCGTTGACTAGATCGGGAAACAGAACGTAACGGCCACTGTCTCCCCGTTCAATGGCCTGGATCAGGAAAGCAGTGGCTAAGCTCGTCTTGCCCACGCCTGTCGGGCCAATGAAACAGAAGTTGTGATGCTTCTCCATGTACTCAAAGGCATCATAGAGCGCGAGCAGGCGTTTCTTATTCAGATTGGGTTGCCGCTCGAAGGGGAAAGTCTCCATCCGCCATAGGTCTGGAATCTTGGCCCGCAGCAGGCGTAGGCGGCGAGAGTTGGCGGCGTGGAGTTTGGATTCTTCCTCCAGCACATAGCGCAGCCAGCGAACCGGCGAAAAATCCTGCTGCTCGGCCAAAGCGACATACTCATCCCAATGCGCCAGTACACCCCAGAGGCGCAGATATTTCAGCGTGTTGGCGAACGGCTCATCCATGCGGATCCTCTTCGTCATCGTCCTCGAACATCTGGTCGTAAACGGATAAGTCGGGAGCCTCGCTCAGACGTCCTTCTTCGTAGGCCGCGCGCTCCGAGAAGCTATCATCGACCTCGACAGTAAGGTGAAGATCCATCTGACCCTGCTGCGCGGAAAGGCGCGCGATGCGCCGCAAAGTCCCGATGTCGGTAATGCGATAGCGCAGCGCGCGCTCCAGGGTTTGAACCAACAGCGCGTCGGTCATGTGTTGCGACAAAGCAAATAACTCGCGTACGAAGTGGTGCCGTGCGAGTCCGGATCTTGTGGCCAGAGCGCAGTCCAGGAACTCATTCACTGCCGGCGCGAGCGCCCGGAGCCGTTTCTCTTCCCCTTCGGTCGGCCGCTTGCGATTGTTCGGTTGATGCGGTGGCGCTGGCAGTCCGGGTGGACTGATGCGTTCGTTCCGCACTCCATCACCCGCCAGCGGATACTCCATTACACATTCCCGATTTTGGTGGATCTTCATGTGATCGCTGTAGACGAATACCTTGACGTCACCCCGCTCCTTTCCCGGTACCCAGTAGTAGTTCTTGCCCAGCTCGACATACCCGTACTGGTCGATACGTCGCTCCAAACATAGATAGGGTGCGGGCAGATGAGCAGGTACGGCTACCAAGAAGGGACGCTCCTTCTCAAACGCCTCGGCCGGAACGATACGGCCATCCCCTTGCGGCCGATGTTCCAAGCGCACCGTGGCCCACTCCAAGGCCTGGCGATTCAGATCTTCCAGACTGGCAAAGTGGCGGCCGGGAAAGAAGTTTGTCTCCGTTGTCCAGAAGCTCCGCTCTTCCCCGGCCTTGCGGTTGGCATGCCCTTTCTCATGACAAACAAAACGAAAACCCGTGCTCCCGGCCAAAGTCAGCCATCTCTGGCACGATGACCGCGTTCGCTCCAGTTCCCCGCAGACGGGCCAGATTGGTGTTGTCGATGATGCATATCTTGGCCGCATAGCCCCAGAAGCAGAGGGCTTCGTGTAAGAAGCACTTCATCAGGAAGCGATTGAAGCGGCGATAGAAGCGCAGATAGCGGCGCTTGGAGTAGCGCAGATAGATCATGCTGGCGATCAGCACCGTAGTGGTGGTGCCCAGCTCAACCTGATAGGGGCTGGTGTCATGTTGCATTTCGGCGCCGGCTAGATCGGGCACGCGGCCGCAACGTTGCTGCTCGCGACCTTGGCCCAGCCCGAGCTCGTGCACGCGGCGGAGCACGGTGGAGTAGGAAACTGCCAGGCCCTCTTCTTCCACCAGCTTCTCGTGCATACGCTCTATCCATCCTTTGCAGTCCGCATAGAGCCGCCGCAGCAAGTCTTCCTCGATGCGGATCTTGTCCTGCCGTGGACCGAGCGGCATCTCGCCCTTTTGTTTCAGGATGGCGCGCACCGTGTTACGACTGAGGTGGAGACGGCGAACCATCTCGCGCAGGCTCATTCCATCCTGGTGGAGCAGGTACACCGCTTTGCGCTTGTCCGCTGCGATCATGCAGTTGCCTCACACTGTCGAAAAATGCGCGCTGGCGGCTGAGAATCCCTGCCGTCAGCAGATGGGCCTGGGCGTAAAAGGGGGGCGACTTCAGCTTGGAATCCAGGCTTTTGCCCATCACCCGCAGCATGTACTTCTGCACCAGTTCCAGGTCGCGCAGCAGGATTCGTTCCCGCTCACTACAACCTTCGGCGTCCTGCGGAACCTGCTGCATCCAGGTCAAGACCTCGCTCGCGTGCCCGTTCTGAATCATTTCCCGCATGGACTGTGGACCGCGAAAGTAGCCGTACGCCAGCTGCTCGATCTCTCGCACGCTCATGTTTTGCCCGCTCACCGCCAGTACGAACTCCTCCACCTCCTGCTTGCCGGTCGGGTTCAGACGCATGAACGGCCGCAAGGTATACATGTAGGCATACATGGGGAAGCGGCCGGCGAAGATCTCCTCCTGCACGCGCGGGCTCATTTCTTCCAGCAGTCCCAGCCGCATGCTGACCCAGGATTTGCTGCGCGATAACTGTTCGGCAATATCGGCCACGCTCATTTTCTCCAGCCGGTGCAGCTGCTCGATGAACCGCGCCTGCTCCAGCAGGCTCAGCGCCGATTCATTGGACACGCGCAGCAGATGGACAATGGCCCCGGCTTCGTCGTCTCCCAGCGAAAGGTACGGCACATGATCTAGGCCCAGGCGCAGCGCGCAACGACGGCGCTTAAATCCGTTGAGCAAAATCTTGACCTCCCCCGAAGTGGCTCCCTCCAGGGCCTGCTCGATGCCGCGCTGCGCCATCGAAGCCAGCAGGCGCTTCTCCAGCGCCGGATTCTTCATCCGGTAGTTCTCATAGCGCACATCCAACTCCGCCAGCTCGATTTCCTGTCCCATACCGCTTCCTTCAGGGACTCTCCAGAGTCTCTTTCCAGCAACTCAGAACATAATCCCGGCGGCGACGTCGCGCCATGCTGTGTTGTCTCACAGCTCGCACCAGCATGCGCAAGATCTCTGCTTCGCTCACCCCTCGACCCTCGATCAGGCTGGTCACCATTTGCACATAGCGCACGATGCCGGAGTCAAAGCTCATCTCTTCGCCTGTTTTCCGAGACGGGTGATCGGCTCGACCCCTTCGGGGAGGCGATGGCCGCCGCGAGCGACGGCGCTGGTTGTGGAGCTGTTTTTTTACCTTTCCCTCTCGGCTGCGGTAGTACTCCACGCTGCGACGCGTAGAGTTCTGTTGGCGGTGGGCTTGCCGACACCCGAAGGCACAGCACAGATCGCGCCGTTGCGCATTTCGGGGATGAGTCAGAAAGAAAATCCGGCAATGCCGGCAGCGGCGCACATACCGTCGTAGCCGGGGTTTCTGTCTCAGCAGGGACCGGAAGACGACGTAGTACTGTCCCACCAGTTCCCGGATGGAGTCGCTGTGACGATACCAGTCCGGACAGAACTGGAAATGTTTCTGGATTTTAACGATCAAAAACCCAGCGTTTGGCTTACGATGGAGACTGCGGTTTTACACACACCCTTTGTTTTACCCTCTGGGTCACCTCGGTGACCCAAGGGAAAACAAAGGCATCTCTTCCAGTACCTCCCCCGACACACCTTTCCTAAATCTACTGCTGTTGTTGCCGCCAAGGAGTTTGATGGGCGCTAACTTAACTTATTGACGATGAGGCGGGTCAATTCTGCTGGCTCCTATAGCCGTCAAGCCCCGTTCCGCCAAGAGCGCGGAACGCCTTGCGGCTGCGCTTCGCTCCGGGGCGTTGACAGGCCGCGCCCACGCCCGTAAAGGCCCTCCCGCTATGTTCGGAATGCCTCTCTCTGCCCCAGCGGGGCAAACTTTTCAAGGCGGCAATGCGAGTCCCGCGAAGAACTAATTAGCATCCGTCCGACTTAACAAAAGTACACGTTGCCGACGTGCGCGAACAGGTAATAGTCTGCGCACAATTGTCGTGTATGACGAGTCGATCAAGCACCAGAAAGCCCGACGAGTTCCTGGTGATATTGCGTGCCAATTCCGGTGCTCATACACCGGCGAAGGAACCACGTTTCCCGTTGGCTTTCCTCGGCGTTCGAGGCTGTGGATTGTAGCCACTTTGCCGCGCTCTTCAGCCCTTCCAGCAATCGTTGCTGCGACATGGTATGAGTGGCAATTGCGACTGTTCATAGGCACCATCCGCTTGTTTGTCTCGATTGCTCCGAGAGGCACAACCAACCAATTCGACAACTGTAGTAGAGTGGCTATTCAAGACTGCCCCATGTCGAAATGCACGCCGATAATTGACGGCGATATGGCCCCGGAAACGGATGGAGAGCTTGTCTGCAATCTTGGTCTTGATTGTCCTTGTGCTCGCACTGTAAGGACAACTTGGCGGGCATCAAATTGAGGTTCCTACGCCACTCACAATGGCTGGTATCGCCATCGGATTCCCGGCGAAATTGGAAGGCGGATCAGTACGGTATCTGCGGGCAATTGTGCTGGCAAAATGGCCTCTTTCGGTTGGCCCAAGAGCTTCTGCCAACCTGGGCCAATTGGACTCGCCAACTCCACAGCAATGCCGAGGCCAACCGCACCCTCTTAGCAGGTGAAATCGGTCCGCGATAGTCCACCGCATACAGCGACTATCTCAGCCAGCGCATTCGACCCCGCAACCAGGGCGAAGACACCACCTCCTGGCCTTCCGAAGCAGGCCGCCAAAAGGCAGACCAACTATCCCGAATCACCAAGGCAAATGAGTAAGGATCAGACATCGGAACAGCCTGGCTAAGTCGCCGTGATCGACTGAGTTAGTCGGTACGCCAATCGCAAGACCTCCGATCCCTATTGACAGTGCTTATCTACTCCATTTGCACGACGCCAAGCCACGGCTTTGACAACTGCCAAGCGCGCCCATGAAGCTCGCCTCATCGTGCTCGATAAGATGGTATACGTTATCTCCATATCTTATTTCTTACCAGTCAGACATTCTCTGTCTATCTGCCTCGACTTAGCATCGCGAATGACATGCTTTCCTGCTTCCAATGAGCAGTGACAATAGGTGCCGATGCCCAGTGTTTTGGCGTTGCTTCTACCCTCGATAAACACTGTCGATGAGCGTGCTTTCGCGTTGCCGATTCGGGTCTCTATTGTAAGTCGATCAATATCACAATGGCGCGATAACTACAGAAGTATAAGTTTTCCACATAGATGAGCCTTGAATAATACAGAAACAAATACTACAAACAGTGAGCATCTCTTGCGAGGCTTAGTTAGTCTAAGTCAGAAAACGGGAGCCGAGATATTGGCGCACTCGTTGCAGAGCTGAATCGCATGTTGACCATTTCCAAAGCATTGTCGGCAGGCCAGGCGCGGACTTACCACGCGCGTGAGTTTGTGTCGGAGAAGCAGAACTACTGGAGCCGTGACGCGCAGGTGCATAGCGAGTGGCAGGGACGGCTCGCCGAAGAGTGGGGACTGCGTGATTCCGTTGGTGCCGAGGAATTTGCTCGATTAAGCGAAGGACAGCATCCTGAAAGTGGCGCGCAACTCGTCAAGCACCAGCCTGCACGAACCTACGAGAACGAGTACGGCAAGGAAATCACCAGCGTCGAACATCGAGCCGGGTGGGATGCGACATTCTCAGCACCGAAATCCGTCTCTCTCACCGCGCTGGTGGGCGGCGACGAGCGTGTTCGTGTGGCCCACCGTGAGAGTGTCCGCGTAGCACTTGGCGAATTGGTATGCGCAAGCGCGCATCGGCAATGTCCACGCGCCCGAGACGACGGCCAAGTTCATCGCCGCCACCTTCGAGCACGACACCGCCCGCCCGGTGGACGGGTATGCTGCGCCGCAACTTCATACTCATGCCGTCATTTTCAATATGACCGAGCGCGAGAACGGCCAGACGCGGGCGCTACAAGAGCGCAGCCTTTTCCAATCGCAGCAGTATGCGACCAGCGTGTATCGTTCCGAGCTTGCCATTCGCCTGCAAAGGTTGGGCTATGAGATCGAACGCGGCACGCACGGACAGCCGGAGATCAAAGGCTACACGCAGGAATATCTGGATGCGTCCAGTCCAAGGCGAGAACAGATCAAGCGACACTTGCAGGAAATTGGACGAGAAGGCGCAGGCGCGGCGCAGGTTGCTGCGCATCGCACGCGGGACAGCAAGGAGATTCGTTCACCAGAAGAGGTATTGCAGCGGCACCGCGAATTGGCTGCACGGCACGGCCATCAGGCGGATCGCGTTGTAGCCCAGGCACGCGAACATACGCAGCTCCACACACCCCGCTCGGACAAGACTGAACAGCAGACCGAACGACAGGCCGTTACCTATGCCCGGAATCATGTCTTTGAGCGCTCTGCCGTGCAGGATGAGCGAAGCATCTTGCAGGCGGCAATCAGCCGCAGCATGGCGCAAGCAACCTACGAACAAGTACGGCACGAGTTTGCGCAGCGCGTCCAGCGCGGGGAATTCGTTGCCGTTGGCCCCATGGAAGGGCGCGCTGCACCGATGTACACAACCGCTGAGATGATCCGCATGGAGCAGGAGATCATCGGACACATGCAGAACGGTAATCGGCGCAGCTATAACGATCCGATGCTGGTCACGCCTTCGCTGCGGATTGCAACAGAGGACCGTCATACAGAGTTGAGTCCGGCGCAGCGCGAGGTGGTCGATGACATCTTTGTGAGCCGCGAGAAGATTGTCGGCTTGGATGGAATCGCTGGTACCGGCAAGACAACGACTTTGGCGGTGATCCGGGAAGGAGTGGAGGCGGAAGGCTACAAGGTCGAGGGTTTTGCTCCCACCTCACGCGCTGCACAGAAGCTGGCCGAGGCGAGCATAGAGACCTCGACTCTGCAACGCCATCTTGCGCAGGGAGAGCAGCCGGACACAGGTGAGAAGAAGTTCTATGTGCTCGACGAGTCTTCGCTTGCCTCGACGCGCCAGATGCACGAGTTCATCGAACGGCTTCATGCGGGAGACCGGGTTCTGCTGGTAGGCGACACGCGGCAACATGAGGCCGTCGAAGCGGGCCGTCCTTTCGCGCAACTTCAGGAAGCTGGAATGCGGACGGTGAGACTCGAAGAGATTGTGCGACAGAAGGACCCGGAACTGAAGCAGGCTGTTGAGCAGTTGGCGCGTGGTCAGGTTGGCGCGGCCATCGACAGCCTCGACCGGCAAGGCCGCGTGCATGAAGTGAAAGGGCATGAGGAGCGCATCGCGGCCATCGCGCGCGAGTATGCCAAATCGCCGGAAAGTACGTTGGTCGTTTCGCCCGACAATCTGTCGCGCACGGAAATCAATCAGCGCATTCATGCAGAGTTGCAATCGCGCGGAAGCGTCAGCAGGGAAGAACACCAGGTCCAAACGCTTGTACCGCGTCAGGAGATGACCGGAGCGGACCGCAGTTGGGCACAGCAATACCGAGTTGACGACATTCTGCGCTATTCGCGCGGTTCGCGGGAGACCGGCATTGCGAAGGGCGAATACACGCGCGTCAAGAGCATCGACGCGCAAAACAATCGGCTCACGGTGCTGCACGTGGATGGGAGTGAAACGACCTACGACCCTCGTCGCCAGATGGGCGTCTCGGTGTATCGCGAGCAGGAGAAGGCATTCTCGGTTGGAGACCGTATCCAATTCACCGCGCCCAATCATGAGCTGAGGATTGCGAACCGGGAACTGGGTACAGTGGAAAACATCGCGCCGGACGGCGCGATGCGGTTGAAGCTTGATAACGGGCACAACATGGACTACCAACCTCAGGGTCATCCACACATCGACCACGGCTACGCCGTAACCAGCTATTCGAGCCAGGGACAAACGGCCGACCGCGTACTCATTCACGTGGATACGGAGCTTGCCGCGAGAGACTTGCTCAATAGCCGCATGGCGTATGTCTCGGTTTCGCGTGGACAGTGGGACGCGCAGATTTTTACAAACAACCGTCAGAAACTGCCGCAGGCTCTCGGCCACGACGTTTCGCACCAGAGCGCACACAAGCCGGAACAGGCGATTGCGCCATTGCAGCATCAGGAGGCTGCCAGGTCACAACAGCCAGGGCAGGATCCGGGTATGGGTATGGGTTTGGGCTTCTGATCTTGAACAGGAATCGACGATCGTTTCACGTGGGAAGGCAATGATGAGCGCAGAGTCACTTGGTAAAAAACCAATCCAGAACACCAGCCAGGCGGCACTTGCTCTGGAGCGGCGTTATTTGGCCGCTAACGATAGCTTCGCCGAAAAGCACTATCGCGTTAGCGACCTCGCGGAACTTTGGGGTTTGGGCAGGGAGACGGTGCGAAAGCTCGTCAAGGACGATCCGGGCGTCATCAAAATCAGGATGGGACGCAAGCGGGCGCACACGGTTTACAGCGTGCCGGAATCCGCTGTGCGGCGCATTCATACGCGGTTGCTGATGGGAGCCTAAATAGGATGGTGAAATTCTCCTGTCACCCCTTCGCGGGTTTCGGCATAGCAATAACATTCGGCTTTGGTTTCGGCTTCGTATCGAAAGCCGCTTTGAGTACCGCCGTCAATCGCTCCTGACGTTCGGGAATCCACGCGGCATAATGTTTCCTGACGATCTGCTCGGTATTGCCCAGCAACTCCGCCACGTCGCGCACGGTCACGCCGGGGCGCTCCAAAAGAATTCTTGCGAACGTATGCCGGAAACGGTGCGGCGTCGGCTTGTCTTTCCACGGGCCGCACAGATTCCAGAGTTTATTCAGCTTGCGCCGCCACAAATCGGTGATGACGTTCATATCCGTCGTGCTGTGCTCCCCGAAAATGTACGGGCCTGTTTCCAGAGCGCGGGCGCGAATGCGTTCCTGCAACCATTCGGGAACCCATGTGTAAACGTGGGTGTGCGCCTTGGTGGTCCTGAGCTGGATCGTGCCGTCGGGCCTCATGCGGTCCACATGGAACGTGCTCACATCTGAAATACGCAAGCCCGTATAAACCGACACCGAAATAAAATCCGCGATGTCCTGCCCCGTCCATCTGCTTCTGTGCAGAGCGTAAGGGCCTTGCGTCTTGCGCTCCTTCGTCGCCTTTGACAATTGGATTTCGCGTTTGCCGTACTTTGTGTCGCAGGCGTCATACATGCGGCGTAACTCCACGTCGCTGAACGGCAATTTCTGGTCGCTGCGCGGGTCGTTATGCTGACCGCGCTGGTTCCTGACCATGCGTGCCGGGTTGCGCTTCACCCATTCGTTCGCATGGCAGAATTCAAAGAAGGCTCTGACAACGCTCATGTTTTTAGCGGCGGTGCTCGGCAACACGCCCCATGACGCCCGAAACTCCCGCACGTCGATAGGCGTCCACTGGTCGATAGCGGCATAGCCCTCGGCATCCGAGAAGCCCCGTAATTGGTTCAGGACGAATTTATAGTTCCTTTGGGTGCTTGGGGCCGTGTGTTCCTCAAACTCTGTTGTATAGGCCGCTATTGCACGAATTACGCTAATCCGCTCGGGTTCGGGGTTGGTGGCAGGAAGGCTTAGAGGCGCTTCAATCTTGTCCTGACCGTCCCATGAGCCGGACTGTTGCCACAAAGCAACAAGGGCCTTGGCTTCGTCCCAATCGGCGGTGCCTGTCTGCCTGCGATTGAACGTGCCGCCAAGCGTGCCGGATACGTGGATCAGGCAACCGCATTTTTTCCAGCCGCGCCGTCCTTCTTCAAACTGGCCGGTGCGGGTGTCTTCGTGGTGGCAGCCTTCACATTCCGTGCGGTGGCGTCGATAAAGGTTGAGAGCCATGCAACGTTAGATGCACGTTGCACGCCATTGCACGCTGGAATAAAGCGGTACTCGTAAGTTATTGAAAATAAACTGGCGGAGAGAGTGGGATTCGAACCCACGTTACCCTTTCGAGTAAACACGCTTTCCAAGCGTGCGCCTTCAGCCACTCGGCCATCTCTCCGGCGGAAAACTTGGGAAGGACGATAGCTTTCCGGAAGGCTATCGCATTGCACCGAGCTGGAATTCACGTCAACTTGGCTTCACTTCATTCTATGGTCAGGAGCGCAGGAGCGCAAATCGGCAAAAAGGAGGGGAACCAAGGCCCGTGGAACGAGAACAGGAGAGAAGCAAAGCCAACAAGCTTTAGGAGGGTTTCCGTGGCGCAGTCGGATCGGGCACAGCTGGATTAGAAGTAGCTGTCGACGCACTGAAAGCGGTTGCACCCGCCGCAGCGCGCGCAGAGGGAGCGCTGACAGCATCGCCAGTCTGGCGAGGGGCGGGAGGAACCGGAGGCGGCTTGACCCCATCGACGACGTGATGGCTCAGGCAATACAGCGCGAGCTCGAGGCGATCGGCAACGCCCAGCTTGTCGTACACCTTGCGCAGGTAGTTCTTTACAACCTGCTCGGTCGTCCCCACGCGAACCGCGATCTCTTTGTTCTTCATGCCCTGGGTGACGCAGGAAACGATCAGGGTTTCCTTAGGCGTGAGTTGAACTTTGGGGCGCGCTCCGGAGGGGCGCAAGCTGTGGCCACGATAGGCTTCCATCACCCAATGGATGGCATGGCTCTCGAGCCACGGCTCGCCGGCGGCAACCTTACGGAGGCAATCGACCAACGTCTCCGGTTCCGCCTCGCGCGATAGGATGCCGTGGGCTCCGCGGCGGAACAGATCGAGCGTGAGTTGTTCGTCCGATGCGGGTGTGACCACCACGATCTTCAGTTGCGGCGACTGGCGCAGCAGTTCCGTCACAGCTTCGACCGGATTGGGTGCCATTGCTGACTCAAAAATCAGGACATCCGCGGAGAACTTCGTCACTGCCGATTGCATCTGGGCCAGCGTCTCGGCCTGGCTGACAACGCGGATATCGTCTTCGAGGGCGAAGATCTTGCGCAGGCCCGCGCGGAAGATGGCCTGGGTATCGGCCAGGATCACGCGAATCAACTGGCCGTTGCCGTTATTCGCGTGAGCGCCGTGATTTTCTCCCACCCTGACCGAAGTGCTCGCCATCAGTTTCCCTGCACCTATGCTCGCTCGAAATGGTATTCGTCAATTACTACGCCAACCCCGCGACGGCCCTTGTCTTCAAAGCTGCGAACCACGCGGCCGTGGCAGTCAATCTGCACATCACAACGGGAACCCACGACATCTCCTGGAAGCAGGATCGTGAAGTCCACGATCGAGCCCACGGGGACGTCACGGTCCATCGCGAAGAGCACGCCGTTGGCGGAGATGTTTTGCGTCTCTGCCGCACAAGCTCCGCTCTGCGACTGCAACTCCACGGGCAGATGCAAGGGAAACCGCGGAGCACTCTGCATTTCGGCATAGTGCTTGATCGCAGTCTGCGCCTGCGGGTATTCCGCCAGTTGCTCTTCAGCTTCGCCTGACACCGTTTCTAACGAACCTTCCTTCCACTGCGCGTACGCCTCTCGCGCATCCGGATTTCTGCAGAACTTATGGCAGCGTACACCCAGGAATCAGGTGTGCAAAGTTACTGAAGTCATGGAACAGATGGGTGCTAACTGCTTGCGGATGAGTGCATTAGGGGGAATTTACCGAAGGTTCGGCGTCTTCCCTTGGTAAAGGGCTATCGGACACTTTGTCAGAAAGGTTATATTTGCTACACGACAAATCCAAACCGCGCGGGACGCACTTCTAGAACTTGGTCACTTCGGTGAAATTAAAGTCACGAATTTTCATGGCAGGCACCACCATGTCAAACGACTCTTCGCCGCAGGAACGAAGTGGCACGCTCATGGCCTCGACATTCGAGAGCATGTGGATGAGGCTCTCGTTGAAACGGAGGTTGCGCACTCCTCGCCGAACTTGCCCGTTTTCTACCAGTAAGGTGCCGTCGCGGGTCATGCCGGTGAGCATTTTCTCGTAGGGATCGACCTCGCGAATGTACCACAACCGAGTGACCAGCACGCCGCGCTCGGTCGCGGCGATCATCTCAGACAGGGTTTGCGGATCTTGCGGAGCAGCAAAGACGATGTTGAGCGGCATCTCGCCCATTTCGTTGGGCAGAGGGAATCCATGGCCGGTGGGTTCGATGGGCCCGGCTTTATCTTTGTGTTCCGAGCGTTTCATTCGTTCCGCCGTAGCCCGTGCATAGACGACGCGCTTGACCACTCCGTTCTCGACCAGCGGCACACGCAACCGCCGCATGCCTTCGCCATCGAAAGCAGACCCGGTTTGGAGGGGATGCGTGACGTCGTCCCAGATGGTGATGTTCTCGCCGAAAAGTTGACTGCCGATGCGGCCGGTGAGGAATGAACGCTGGTCCAGAATCGCCATGCCGGAATAATCCCAGAACATGAAGCCGACGATGTCGAGCGCGGCGGAGGGCTCGAGAATCACGGTGTACTTCCCTGGTGGAATTTCCCCCGGGCGCGCGGAGTCGAGCGCCTTCTTCGCCGCGGTCTCGGCCTGGCTAAGTGGATCGAGGTCGGTTATGTCGGGCGAGTTCGCCTTTTGCCATCCCGAGGAGTCGGCACCCTGCATGGTGATGGAAACTTCCGCCAGAGTCTGCGTGTGCCAACTGCTTAGGCCGCGCGAATTGAAGATGCCCTCGACGGATTCGGAACTGGAAAAGATGCCAGCGGTTGTGAGTTCGTGTTTCTGCGCAATGTCGACGATTTTTTTCACACCGTCGGCGCGAAGCTGGGGCGTGATGGCCGCGGTCTCGGCAAAGTGGCGAGACGGAAATTGTGCTGCACATTTGTCCTCGCTGCCAGCGGCTTCTCGTGAATCTGGCATTGGCAGAAGATCCGGATCAGGATGCTGCACCCTGGCCAGAGCTTGCGAAGATTCAACCACCCGCCGCAAGCTGTCGTCGTCGAACTTGTTGGTGGAAGCGCGAGCCGTGCGTCCGCCAAAGACTGTGCGCACGGAGACAACATGGTTTTCGTCGGCGACATTTTGATGAATCGTGTTGTTGGCAAAGCGCGTAAGCGCAAAGCTGCCGCCGGAGAAGAGCACCTCAGTTTCGTCGGCAGACGAGAGTTTGTTGATGCGATCGAAGATGTCAGCGGCTTGGTCAATAGTTAGCATTGGTTGGTAAGCATCGGCTGGTCCTTGCTTTTTTCTCCGTGCCGGAGTCCGCTCTGCGCGAAGCCGAAGGTGTCTCCGGTGGTGAACTAGCTTCCTTTGTACGCGCTTCCCACTTTGATCCCGCGGAAGCGCGACGGCGCTGCACCGTGCCCCGTTCCCATGACCTGCTGCGGTTGGCCTTTGCCGCAATTCGGTGTGCCCCAAAGCGTCCACTCCTCGCGGGAACAGATCGCGTCCAGCGAATTCCAGAACTCAGTCGTGATGCCAGAGTACGACGGGTTCTTCAGCATGCGGAAGGGCTTGCCGTGCTTAATCTCCCATCCGATCTCACAGCCGAATTGAAAGTTGTAACGCCGGTCGTCGATCGACCAGGAGCGATTGGTCTGCATCAGGATGCCGTGATCGGTGGAGGCCATCAGTTGTTCCAGGCTCAGCGGCGTCGGGCCAGGCAGCAGGCTGATGTTGGTCATACGAATCATGGGCAGACGGTTCCATCCTTCGGCGCGCAGCGTTCCCCCCGAGCGATTCTCGCCGATAGCGTGCGCGGTCTCGCGCGAGCTGAGGTAGCCGCTGAACAATCCGTTGGTGATGATCGGCGTGCGCCGCGCGGGAACGCCCTCGTCGTCGAAGCCGAAAGTTCCGAGGCCGGGTCCGTGCTCCTGGCGCGCGTCTGCGACGACGTTTACCATCTCACTGCCGTAGCGGAGGGTGCGCAGCTTGTCGAGCGTAAGGAAAGACGTACCGGCAAAGTTCGCCTCCATGCCCAGCACGCGATCAAGCTCTATGGGATGCCCGATCGATTCGTGAATCTGCAACCCAAGCTGAGAACTGTCGAGAATGATGTCGAATGTGCCTTCCGGGCACTGATCCGCATGATGCAGAGCAACCGCTTCTTCCGCAATGCGGCGGGCGTTCTGCACAAGTTGTAGCTCCTCGATCAGCTCATAACCCTTGTTCTGCCACTGTCCGCCATAGGAATTAGGATACGAACGTTTCTGAATCTCGTTGCCCGCAAAAGCGTATGCGGTGTAGCCCGCGCCTGCGGAATACTTCGTCTGATGGATATCGGTTCCCTCCAACGATACAAACCATTGCTCCTCGCGGTTAAAGTTGAGGTTGGTTTCGGCCAGGGTGACGCCCGTAACGGCGCGCAGTTCGGAGTCGATGTTCAGCAATAGCGCAATGTTTTGCTCGACGGGAATCGAGAACGGATCGATCGCATGCGGTGTAGTCCACTCGGCGGTCACAGGTTTTTCCGGAGCGAGGCGGACATCCTGCTGCTTCACTTGAGCCGAGGCGCGGGCAATTTCGACCGCGCGGTTTGCGGTCATCTCAACGCCGGAGCGCGACATATCTTCGGAAGCAGCGAATCCCCAGGCGCCGCCGGCAATCACGCGTACGCTCACCCCGGCAGACTCGGCATCGGACGCGCTGCCTACCTTGCCGTTCTTCGTGGTAAGGGCGCGGCTTCTCTGGTTGACGATGCGCGCATCGGCATAGCTCGCGCCGCGCATGGTGGCTACATTCAACGCCCAATTGGCGACTTGCTTCATAACAGAGACTCAAGTTCAACACGGAGGCGCAGGGGCATAGAAAAAGGCATACCAGAATCTTACGGCGTGGCGTGCGCCACATCCAGCGCCCGCCTCACCGCCAGCAGTTCCTTCAACACTTCGCGCAGCTTGGTAGACTCCAGCGCATTGGCTCCGTCAGACTTCGCAACCTTAGGATTGTCGTGCACTTCCAGGAAGACTCCATCCACGCCGGCGGCGACCGCCGCACGCGCCAACACCGGGATGAACTCGGGCTGACCGCCGCTGACGGCCGGACTCCCCTCGTCGACTTGCGCCGAAGGCAGTTGGACTGAATGCGTCGCGTCGAAAACTACGGGCGCGAACTTACGCATGATAGAGAGTGAGCGCATGTCGACGACCAGATTGTTATATCCGAAACTGGTGCCGCGCTCCGTGAGAAAGACTTGCGTGTTGCCGGCTTCGCGGCACTTCTCTACCGCATGCCGCATGTCCCAGGGCGAAACAAATTGTCCTTTCTTGATATTGACGGCGCGGCCGCTGAGCGCTGCCGCGACCACAAGGTCAGTTTGGCGGCAGAGAAACGCTGGGATCTGCAGCACGTCAGCCACTTCCGCGACCTTGGCCACGTCCGCTACTTCGTGGACATCAGTAAGCACCGGGAGCTGAACTTCGTCTTTGATCTTCTTGAGAATGCGCAGACCCTCTTTCACGCCGGGTCCGCGAAAGCTGCGAATCGAAGTGCGGTTGGCTTTGTCGTAGCTGACTTTGAAGATAAACGGAAACTCGAGCGCCCGAGTCACGCCCTTGATGATCTCGGCCATGCGAATGGCGTGCTCTTCGCTCTCGATCACGCAGGGACCGGCAATGAGGAAGATATCGCCCGAGCCGATCCGGACATCGCCGACTTGGAAATTCAGTTTCAAGTTTTTAGTTTCCGGTTTCGAGTCTAGGCCAGCAGCGAGGGAGATCACTCGAAACCGGAAACCGGAAACTCGAAACTGCCTCTACCGGCGCGTTACTTTCTCCGGGCGATGAAACATCTCTACCGCCGCAGTCTCTTTCTGGGCCCGCCGCCTCGAGCCATACTCATAGGCAGCCGCGATGAACCTACTGAACAACGGATGCGGCTCGAGGGGCTTCGACTTAAACTCGGGATGAAATTGGCATGCGATGAAATGTGGATGGTCCGGCAGTTCCACCATTTCGACGTAAGTACCGTCGGGCGTTGATCCCGAGATGCGCAGTCCGGCCGCCACCATCGGCTCTTCGTATTCGCGATTGAATTCATAACGATGGCGATGGCGCTCGCTGATTTCGAGTTTCCCATAAATCTTGTGCGCCAGCGTGTTGGGCTCGATCTTACAAGTCCAGGCGCCCAAACGCATGGTGCCGCCCAGTTCCTCGACGCCTCGCAACTCACGCAACTTGTAGATCACGCGATGCGGCGTCGCCTGATCAAACTCGCTCGAATTAGCGTCCTCCAGTCCAACCACGTTGCGGGCAAACTCCACACAAGCGGTTTGCATTCCCAGGCAAATCCCGAAGTACGGAACCTTGTTCTCGCGGGCGTAGCGAATCGCGGTCAGCATACCTTCAATTCCACGCTTGCCGAAACCACCGGGAACGAGAAGGCCGTCATAACCCTCGAGCTGCGCTTCGTAGCTCTGGTCACCGGTTTCCAGCCCTTCGGCCTCAATCCAGTTCAACTGAAGTTTCAGATTGTGCGCCAGCGCCCCGTGCACCAGTGCTTCCTTCAACGACTTGTAAGAATCTTCATACTCGACATACTTGCCGACAATTCCGATCATAACCGTGTCTTTCGGGTTGTACAGGCGATGCACAATGTCTTCCCACTTGGAGAGATTGCGGTCCTGGGCTTCCATGTGCAGATATTTCAGCACCAGCGTGTCCACACCTTCATTGGCGAACACGAGCGGGACTTCATACACCGAGGCCACGTCTTTCGCGGTGATCACGGCTTCTTCCTGCACGTTGCAGAAGAGCGCAATCTTCGACTTCAGCTCCTTCGCGAGGAAGCGGTCGGTGCGGCAGAGGAGAATGTCGGGTTGAATTCCAATGCTGAGCAATTCTTTCACCGAGTGCTGCGTGGGCTTGGTCTTCAGTTCTTGCGCCGCGGCAATAAACGGTACCAGCGTCACATGGACGAACAGCGTGTCCTCGCGCCCGAGCTCCTGGCGCATCTGGCGGATGGCTTCCATGAACGGCAGCGATTCAATGTCGCCCACCGTGCCGCCGATCTCCACGATAGCCACGTCAACGTCCTGTGCCACCTTCTTCATCGCGGCCTTGATTTCGTTGGTGACGTGCGGAATCACCTGCACCGTCTTACCGAGATAATCGCCGCGGCGCTCTTTGGCGATGATCTGCTCGTAGAGCCGGCCTGTGGTCCAGTTGTTGTCGCGAGAAAGTTTGGCGTGCGTGAAGCGTTCGTAGTGGCCGAGGTCGAGATCGGTTTCGGCGCCGTCGTCGGTCACGAAGACCTCACCGTGCTGAAACGGCGACATCGTGCCCGGATCGACGTTGAGATAAGGGTCAAACTTCATCAGGTTGACCTTCAGCCCGCGGCTTTCGAGCAGGCAACCAATGGAGGCCGCAGCCAATCCCTTACCCAGGGAAGACACAACTCCGCCCGTTACAAAGATGTACTTCGCTGGCATCTCTTCCTCGCTCTAAATTGTGTTGGAAAGATTGTGCAGGTGGGGTGCACGATCAATTATGGCAGAAGAGGCCTGTGGAAACAAACAGAAGAATCAGCCCGCGTTGACTATCCCGGTAATGTGGGCGAAAATGATTTCAGTACTTCCTTCGACCCCGACTTGTCGGGCTTCGGCTTTTTGTCTTCAATCGTGGGCCTGTGGCGCAGCTGGGAGCGCGCTTCCATGGCATGGAAGAGGTCGTCGGTTCGATCCCGACCAGGTCCACCATGTTTTCAATCACTTACAGATTTACCGACCGATCGGTTGGTAGCATTTGGTAGCAAATTCCCAAAACATTTTCAGAAATCAGCGCTGAAATTCTTCCCGCTTCACTCTGAGTTCAGCATTAATCGCGTTGACGGTTGCTTGCACGCTATCCGGGATCTCCTGCATATATACGTCGGTCGTTGTGGCCGCACGGGAATGTCGGAGAAGTCCCTGAACGTCCTTCACCGTTCCCTTCTTCTGCGCCAGCGTCGCTATCGTGCGCCGGATTACTTGGAAGGTCAGCTTCGGCAGTTCGAGGTCCTTCGCCAATTTGTGCAGCACCCGCCGGCGGTAGTTGCCGGTGTCCATGAATCCGCCCTCGGCATCCGGAAAAATGAAGGCTTCAGGCGAGCGAGTCTGGACACTCCTGCTTCCAGAGCCACAGATCGTCCGCCAGTTCCTTCGGCAGGTGGACGCGTCCCAAACTCTTCTTGGTTTTGCCCCAAGGCCGAATAGCGCCTTTGTAGGCGGTCTCGAATACGTACATTTTCGATTCCGCTTGGTCGAAGCACTTCCAGCGAAGAGCGAACAGCTCGCTGGGACGCAGGGCATTCGTCATGTCGAGCTCCAGCAGAATACGATCCCGCAACGACAGATGCGAAAGCGCATTCCGTAGCTGTTCCCACGTTAATGTGGTTTTGTCCGTGTCGCGCAACTGCGAGGGAACCGTGACCTTACGCGCAGGATCTTTCACGAGGAAGTCTTGCTCGACTGCCTCGGCAAAAATGTCTCGCACGTAGGCTCTCATTTGCAGCACCCTGTCTTTCGACCTGGTTTTGGCCAGTTTGTTCAGGTGGATCTGCAAGATGAATCGGTCGAAGCTCTCCAGCGGCATGTGATCGAAGCTGTTGATCAGATCCTTCTGGATGAGCAACTTTTTCACCTTGGCGGTTTCCGGTTTCCAGTTCGCCTCTTTCAGGGGCAAAAACCGGTTCCGCACAAACCAGCCGAACGTGGCCGCGCCGTCGTTCATGACGCGGCCTCCCGGATTCTGGCCGCTCTGTTTCGCGATTTCAAGTTCGAGGCGTTCCCTTGCCTGAAACTTCGTCATCTGAGACTTCTGGCCAAGAATGACGGTAAGCGTTTCAACCTTCTCTTCGTTGTTGGTTGGATCGAGGACCGTCCTGCGGCAGTAGCCGTACCACTTCTTGCCACGGAGAACGACCCAGCCCCTCTGGTGCGATTTACCCATTTCGTTCCTCAATTTCTGTGGGGGGAACAAGTGGGTGGCGCCATTCTACACCCCGAGTTTCTACGCCGAGTGTTGGTGAATCGTTCTTGCTCTAGGATGAACTCTTCGATCCTGCTTGCCCTATAGCGGAGCATTCCTGCTCGTCCCGGGCCATCGCCAAAACGTATGACGGGTAAGAGCGGCATCTTTCTTGACGAGTGATCCCAAACCCAATCGAGCGATGTGTTCAAGCGTTCAGCGACCTGCTGGGGCGTGAGCAAGGGGTCGTTTTCACGCCAATCGCTTGCAGGTACAACCGGTTTCGGAATCGTGGACATGCTTGCAATCAACCCCGGACGAAACTTAGACCCGTGCGCATCGTCGACTTCTGGACCTCGGGCCGGGACGCTTCTCGCCAGAAGCGACAGGCACGATTTGATTTATTCCTTCCCTTACCGGCGAGGCGAATTCAGGGTGTACCCGAAACCGCTCCCGACCGCAGCAGGAAAATCACCTGTGGAGGGGGCATCGTCGTTCATTCTTGGAAGGTTCATCGTGACTTCCTTTGCTACTAGTGCGATTGAGCTGGGCTACTTTTTCGCCAGCTCCAAAATTTTTTCTGTGGAAATCTCCGGATCGGGCTGAGAAAATCTCACCAATGCGCGCCACGGGAAGAGGAAAGCTACGGAAGTTTCTCGCGCCGAAGTCGATTTCGAACAAGTGCTCTACCGCCTGGCGCTGCACGCTCAAAGTCTGTTCACGGCAGCGGCATGCTTAGGGCGACGCGACGAACTCGTCTTGCCCGGTGGAGACAGTGCCGCTGACCTGGCCAGCGCCACGTTGCTCAAGCTCCTCGACCCTCTCGACTCCTCGGTCACTTGGTCTTCGACCAAAGGACCACCCACCACCGCTGGGGTTCTGGCGTATTTGCGCGAGGTACTCAGACGGGACTTTCTCGATCTGGTTCGATCGAAACGTGCCAAGACGAGCGTTTGCCCGGATGACGAGAGAACCGGAGGCGAGGACCTATCGGAATCCTCCCTCGATCAGAGGACCTCGAGCTTTGGGAACCCCGAAGACGAACACCTCCGGCGCGAGCGCCTGGTTTTGCTGGTTGAGCAGTTCAAAGATTACCCCGAGCTTCTCGAGATCGTGAGGTTGCAGATGGAGCCGGCGGGGTACAATGCCTTTTCGAGCCAAGAATTAGCCGAAAGGCTGAACACAACCGTGGTGGAAGTCGAGCACCGGAGGAGGCGTATCAAACTTAGATTGAGGAAGTTAGCGGACGCTCGTCTGATCGAAGAGGAAGAACATGTCTAAGCCGAACCACCAGCCACTCGCCGAAGACATCCTGCGCCTCGCGGACTCCCTCGTGGACGACCCCATCGCGAACGTCGATGAACTGCGCCGTCAACTACGGGAAGGAGGTATCGATCCCGATGCCCTGAGGGCCCAGTTTCATCACTCCGCCACCCAAATCGCGAAACGGGAACAAGCCGCAAGTCGACCTGTGCCTCTCGCTCTCCAGCAAGCGATCGAAGCGACGCGCCCGGCAGACGGCCCCCCCGAAGGCCAATTTGAAGACCAGTCCGAAAGCCAATCCGTCACCGCCATCAGGATCGCCGACCATTGGCTCGACCGGCTCTTGTCGCCTCTCCGATTTCCCTCCAATCTCGAAACCGCCCGTGCCTACCGCAAGAGCAGCCAGCTTGCGAAATCCGATCAGCAGGAACTCGACCAGCTGGAATCCGAGCTTAAGGAGAGCGTAAGTGAGACGCGACCAAGTCCGGACTTGGACCTGGTGGCCCTGGTGAGCGAGTCGTTTCTCCGTCGCTTCGGCCTCGACAGCCGCGAACGGTTGACGGAAATCGCCGAGGAATTTGGCATTGACGTCCTTTATCGGCCGGCCGAAAGCTATGACGGTGCATTGTTACGCATCCGCGACGCCCGGCGCGCCTGTATTGTCATTAACTCCCGGATTCGCGAGGAGTCCCGCAAACGCTTCACCCTGGCCCACGAAATCGGACACTTCGTTCTACCAGGCCAGCAGGAAGTCTCCGCCCCTTGCAAGCAGCAAAGGATTGAAAACTGGGACGCGGATCTCTATCGCCCCGAACTCGAAGCCAACCGCTTCGCTGCCGAGATTCTGATGCCCCGGGGACTCATGGCCGAGTTTGTTCAGTCAGAGCCTTCGCTGGAGTCGATTCGCTCGATCGCCCAGCTTTGTGGCACGTCCTTGACGGCTTCCGCCGTACGGCTGATTACGCTCACTCCGCACCGAGCCGCAGTGGTGTGGTCCCAGAACCAAAAGATCCTATGGTCGAAGCAGTCCGCGGGATTTGTGCGTTGGATACGGAAAGGTGAAGTGAGGGAGAACAGCTTTGCCGCCCAGTGCTATCGGAAACAAAGCGTGCCCGATCAACTGGCACCAGTTCCAGCTTCGGCGTGGCTGTATGAAAAAGGCTTACAAGAGCGAGCTCAGATCTGGGAACAATCCGTAGGATTAAAGAACTATGGAGCGGTGTTGTCATTACTGGTGATCGTGGAAGCGGTGGAAAAGGGGAAGTAACGGAGAGGCAAGAAATCGGCCTGGGTCTCTCAATTGTACCGAGTTGTACCGAACTTCCGTGGGCGCGACGCAGCACCACTCTTTAGTAATTCTATGATTCTATGTAGCGGCTGGACGGAGCGTACCTAACTAGCCAAGGGCTTCGCCCTTGATATCCCTTCAGGATATGGAGCCAGGAGATCAGGAGCCAGAAGCCAAGATCGCCCGTACATAGGCGTTGAGCAGCTTGCTGGTTTCTTCCAAGGTGGCCGCCAACAACTCGCTCTGGCCGTAGCCCAAGTCTTGGGACAGAATCAAATAATAACGGCACTCTTCAAGGGAACCCTCCGCGATATTCAGGAAACGAGCTTTCTCGGCGGGAGAGCGCTTGCCGAAGCCCTCGGCGATATTGGCAGGAATGGAAACGGCGGCGCGACGCAGCTGATGCGCCAGCCCATACTTCTCCCGTTGGGGAAACGATTCACTGTAGCGGTACACCGCCAGCACGAACTCATGCGCCTTTTGCCAGACTCTGAGATCACGAAAACTGTGCGCTGGAGGGCGATCGGAGGACATAGCCAAGAGGCGTTCACGGCGTTAAGCTTCAGGTGTCTCACCACACTGGAGGTTGGCCATGAACGCCTTTTTCGAGCATCATCAGAATAACATCAAGTTCCGCTACCGCTGCTTCGACCGCCTTCTTTTGAATGGCTGTATTCAGTCCTTCCTGGACGGAGCCCGAGCCCAGGGCTTTTTCTGGGTTTATCGGAAGATTTATCCCGTGAGCCGCAACGTTTTGCGGGAGGTGGCAAACCAGTATCACAACTGGGCCGAGCACAGCGCTCAGAACTGGGGCGTAGAAATCGTGGACGACCCAAAAGGTCGGCGCGACGACTTCGTACACCCCTACTATGAAAAGGCACAACCCGACCAAGTGGTGGTGATCATCAAGGCGCGCGAACCCGCCGGCATTATGACGGCCATCGGTGCCGGAGAAAAGTGGCATCTAGAAACCAAGTATCGCTGGGTGAAGCAATATAACTTTTACTGGGTATGTGCTTGACTCCGGTAACCACAATGGGTAGCCTTTGGCGGTGGAGGATTACCCACGGAACCTGAAGGAGTTTGACACGCGGTTCTGGAGTGAGGAGGCGTGTCGAGAGTACTTGTTCAAGCTGCGCTGGCCGGATGGGTTTTCTTGTCCCCGGTGCGGCGGCAACAAGTCGTGGCCAGGTCGCGGTATCTTGCGGGAATGCGCCGCTTGTGGATACCAGTGCTCAGTCACGGCGGGCACGATCTTCCAGGACACCCGGACACCCCTGCGGTTATGGTTTCAGGCGATGTGGTGGATGACGACCCAGAAGAACGGAGCTAGTGCTCTCGGTCTACAGCGTGTGCTGGGTCTGAAGCAATATCAGACCGCATGGACGTGGCTCCACAAGTTGCGGAGCGCGATGGTGCGTCCGGGACGCGATCTGTTGACCGGACGGATTGAAGTTGACGAGTGTTATCTGGGCGCTCTGGAAGAAGGTTTACGCGGTCGCCTGATAGAGTCCAATGCGCTGATTGTAGTGGCCGCTCAGGAGAATGGCCGGGGTATTGGGCGAATCCGCCTTCGCCAGATCCCGGATGCTTCGGCAGAAAGTCTTCACCCCTTCATCCTCGACTCAGTTACCGCCGGCAGCGTGATCCATACGGATGGGTGGAGGGGCTATAGCGGCATCGAGACCAAAGGCTACCTCCGACAGATAACCGTGTTGAAGGGCAGGAAGGAGCCTGCCTCCGAACTGCTCCCCCGAGTGCATCTCGTTATCTCACTCCTGAAACGGTGGCTTATGGGAACTCATCAGGGCGCAGTCAGCCACAAGCACCTCGCGTACTACCTCGACGAGTTCACGTTTCGATTCAACCGCCGAAAGTCAGCCAGTCGTGGGAAATTGTTTTATCGCCTGATCCAGCAAGCGGTAGCCGTCGAACCCTCCACCTACGACGAAATAGTCGGCCGGGTCCCCCGCAACCCAAAACCACCTCGCTACAAGGGCTAGTGGTTACCTGAGTCAAGCACATACCCAGTTAACTTTTATATCCAAGATGCCGAATGGGGACCGATGTTCGTTCGGGTATGCCCGTACTTTCCTTTCTCTACCCGGATCTGCCTCAATCAGCACCACTGGCTGGCCCAGAAGATGAAGCGAGCCGGGATTCGCTTTACCCAAAGCGGTAACGCCTTTCGCCGCTGTAGTGACCCCGCGGCTCTACAGGAGATGGCTGATTCCTTAACGGCCCAGGATCTCATCCGCTGTGGTCACAAATGGATCAAGCGCCTGATTCCTTTCTTTAGCGGCCCAGAACGGCGCGAGCACGGCTGCTGGCATCAGTTGTTCTTTGCCCAGGTGGAATACTGCGAGAACCTGATCTTTCGCCGTCGCGCCGCGCTCGATCAACTGGGCGATCGACTCCTGGATGCCAATCGCAATTTCGGCCGACCCGACAAGCTGACGGTAACTTCGGCCGGCGGATCACAAACAATACCCGGGCAAACTCAAACCGAAATCGAAGACTTGCATTTGGGAAACCCGTGATGAGGAGCTATTACAAAAATGGCTTCGCCAAACATTATGTACGCGATCATGATGTGCTCCGATTCGAAACTGCCAGCAATGATGTGAAGGGAGACTACGGCATCAATAAGGCAGCAGAAAATCTTGTTCCCCTGCGAGAAAAACTGCAGGGCATCACCGAGCGCTATCAAGACGTGCAACAGGATATCTTGGAGACTTTTCTGGATCGAGGAGAGCTCAGAAAGCTGGCAGAACCAA
>CAVQNY010000012.1:0-64946 GCA_963714225.1 uncultured Acidobacteriaceae bacterium
CGCTGGATGCCGGCACGCTGGAGCGCGTGCCAAACGATAGAGTCAATGCCACTCGCCCCGAAAAGCGCAGATCGGGGCTCTGGCTCGAAAGAATACGCGGCGGCTGGTGCTATGGGGTCGTCCTCGCCGCAGGTAGACAGCGATGGCTTTCCCGACCTCTGTGGGCAAGGGAAGTCGGTTGCGCTGACCACTCTTGCCGCGCACATTTACTTGTCCCAGGTTCCAGTCAATGTCACCGAGTTCGAGAGATACCACTTCCCCTGCACGCAATCCCAATCGCGCTAGCATGAGCAAGATCGCATCGTCTCGCCGCCCAACTGCGGTGCGACGATCGATCCTGGCCAGGAGTTGGCGTACGTGGTCTGCGGAAATCGCTCGGGGGATCGATGTCATCGACCAGTTGGCAACGATAGGAACGGCGGCCGCCAGATCAAGGCGGCGATCAAGTTGCGAAAGTAGGGCTTGCAATTCCGCGGGTTCCGGGCACTCGGGGATTCTTTGCCGCTTGGCACTTTGGCGCACGAATAGAATGGGGTTCCTGCCTTGCTCCAGCCATTCATAACGGATGGCGTGGTTGAAGAGCGCGCTCATCAGGCTGCGTATCTTTGCTTTCGTTGGCGGAGCCATCGGGCGGCCGTCTATGCACATCAGTTGACGAAGCCAATGTTCCACTGCAGTGGTCCGAACGGCGCGGATGTTCTGCCTTCCCCAAGTGGGCCTCACCCACCTGCCGAGAAACTCTTTGTAGACAACCTTCGTAGCGACGTGAGGCCCTTCAAGCAGCGCGGTGCAGGGCGTCCAGAAGCGAACAGTGATTTGCACAAATGGACGGCAGACGGTTTGAGCTCGACCGCAGGGCCTGCGACTATCTCCAACGCCGGGGGCGACTTAAGAGGTTCGCAGCAGGCCAGACTCTTGGCAGGTCAATTGCGTGTTGCTTTATCCCGAAGAACGACTCAGGGGAGGCTTATCATGGCACATTTTGAACGGATTCGCGATGTGATTTCCGGGCCGTTTAGTCCTGAGGTCATCAGGCAGCGCATGGCGGCGGGATGGCAATTGGTATCGATCGAATGGCGGCGCGAGTTGCCCGAGTCGGAAGCTCCGACCCAAGGCGCATTTAGTGATGCGATCCCCTACGGACTGCGCATCTCGGATGATTGCCAGCGCTTGGAGGTCGATCCCGTCGAGGATAGGACGCTTATGCTGATGATGGAGCTGCTGGTCCAGGACTTCCCCTACTCAAGCATCGTCAGTGATCTAAATGAAAAGGGCCTTCGGATGCGGGACGGCAGGCCTTGGACGCGAGTGGCCGTCTTCAATATGACGCCACGCCTCATCGAGGTGGGACCGCGCCTCTTCTCAACCGAGGCGTGGACCAGGGCGCGACAACGATTTTCTTCGTCAAGAGATCAAGAAGTCACTAAATAGCGTCCGGTTACGTGCTGGCTCGAATTGACGTTGCGCTGGCACATCCGCCAGCCATAACTCTTGATAACAGGCGGTTACGCTCACCGAGAATCGGCCGACTTTCGGTCAAGGGTCGAAACGCGCTATCGGGATGTTACAACAACCATCCTGTTGAGCGGCTCCCAACTCCACGGCTTTCATTGACTTGCCCACTTCTCAGACGTAAGATTCGCGCCAGTGATCGGCCAAACCATTTCGCACTACCGCATCGTCGAGAAGCTGGGTGGAGGCGGCATGGGCGTGGTCTACAAGGCGGAGGATTTAAAGCTCGACCGCTTTGTCGCCTTGAAGTTTTTGCCCGACGAAGTATCCAAAGATCCGCAAGCCCTCGCCCGCTTCCAGCGCGAGGCCAAGGCAGCCTCGGCACTGAATCATCCGAACATCTGCACGTTAACCGGCCAAAGTTCCCTCATTTTTCTTCCGTATTAATCTTCTGCAGTTGTGAACCAACAGTGAGGAGGCGTTTGTCGAGGCGGTGCAGTTGGCGACGAGTAGTCTCATTGCTGAGCTGACGGCGATACATTTCCAGAAGATGACGCGTTGCCTCCAACGCTTGACAAACGCCGGGGAGGCTAGCACTCGGGATATCTTTGGGGAGTGAGAGCGTAGGCACACGATGGGGATGGGCTGCATTGTGACGGGCCTGATGGAATTCGCGCTGCAAATCCAGCTGCGTGACTAGCACATAGCGCAAGGTCATGCGAATGTCTTTGTGCCCGAGCAGCTTCATGAGACTTGGAAGGCTAATCCCGAGCCGGAGCATCTCAGTCGCGAAAGTGTGCCTCAGCCGATGTGGCGTCACATGGGTAGGGCAACCCGCGCGCCTCGCCGCCTGGGCTAGCGCCGATTCGAGAGGCTTCGACAGAGCATGACGTAAACAACCACGACGTGGCAGCAGGAAGCTTTGCGAGTTGGCGAATCGTGCGGCTGGGGTCGAAGTGCGCAGCTGGAGGATCCGCTCTACGATCCGCCGCACCGCGGTATCGGCCGGAAGCAAACGTTCCGTGTGCAGTTTGCCGAGTGGGACATGGAGTGCCCACTGTTCGGTTCCCAGCTGTCGCAAGCAGTCCAGGGGCAGGCGGATGCATTCACCGAGGCGGATTCCCGTAGCCCGGATGAGCAGGAGTGCATTGGCGTAGAGATCATCCGTACGCAGCAGTTCCTGCCGCAAGAGTTGATCCTCCGGCGGGGAAAGAGGTCTGGGAAGATAGAAAGGTTCTGGAGGGAAGTCTTCTCGACGAATGAGATTGGGCTGCAAGCGGTGGCCGTTGGCGAGTAGATTGTCCAGCAAGCGGCGGAGATGAAGCAGGCGACCGATACGGGTTTTGTTGCTCAGCCGCGGTTCTCGTTCGCTCAACGAGCGGAAGTAGCCGAGCAGATGAGGATCGCGGCGCAGTTGGGAGGGCGAGCGAAGCTGCGGGAAAGCGCCATGCAGATATGTCAGGAAACAGCGCGCGGTACATCGATACTGATCTATGGTGCTGGGCTGAAGCGTGAGGGCGAGCGTCTGGATTTCCTTTTCGAACAACGGTTCCAGATTGATTAAGCTCCGAGTCATGACAGGTGGGAAGAGTCCAACGCCTTTCGCTTCTCAATGGCACGGGCGTATTCGCGCCAAACATCCTGCGGGGCGAGCTCGACGTACAGCATGGTGGTCTGGATTTGGGAATGGCCCATCAGCTTTTGCAGGGCAGGTAAAGACATTCCAGCCCGCACCATGTCAGTTGCGCAGGTATGCCTAAGCCGGTGTGGATTGGCATGAGAGATTCGACTCCTCACGCGATGGTGGCGGAACAGCGAGCGGAGCCCGGCCGCAGTTATCGGCCGCCCGCGTGATAGGCCTTTCAGACAGACGAACAAGGCGGGCGTGTTAGTCAGTGGACGTTCCACGCTCAGATAGTGTCTCAGGACTTCGAGGATATCCGGGGGTAAAGGCAGGAGGCGCTGCTTGTTGCCTTTGCCGCGGACGCGCATCTGGCCATCGGCGAGTTGTACGTCTTCCAGTTCCAGGGCCAAGACTTCACGGGAGCGCAAGCCGTCGAGGAGCATGAGCCCGACCAGCGCGAGATCCCGGAAGGTGCGGAAGCTTTGCCAGAACTTGGCGACTTCTTCAGCCGTGAGCGGCACGATGACCCGCCGATCTTGTTTGAGGCGCAATCCGTGGGCGATGGCGAGGCGGGGACGGCCGTAGCCGAGGGGGGATCGTTTGGTGTAGCGGCGCTGAAAATGTACTTTGCCGGAGGGAATCTCTTGCCCGGTGTGAAAACGATAGCAGCAGCGCACTGTGCCCAGGCGATGATTCACGGTCTGGGGAGTGGGTTTAGGATCGCGATCGAGTTGATCACGGACATACTCCGCGAGGGTGGACTCAGTGATCTTGGCAAGGGGCAGATGTCGCGGTTCGAACCAGCGGGCGAAATCGAGAAGATCGTAGGCGTAGATGCGAAGCGAATGGGGAGAAAGTTGGCGGAGGCACTGACCATCCAGGAAAGCATTCACCCACGGGAGCTCTCCTCCCTGGTTGTCACGCACGCGATAGGCTGAGGCGCTGGCCGACACGGCAGGCTGATAGACGAGGGAGAGCTTCATATACGGCCCCGCCCGCAGCGTTCCAGCAACTGCTTGATGCTCTCCAGATCCGAAGCCGCCTCGCGCAACCCGGTTCTGCGGACACGCGGGGGAGAGGAACTCGAAGGCAAAACTTGGTGGGGAGAAGAGGGACGTCCGTTCCTGGGAGAGCCGACCGGCAGGTCCAGCACTTGGTAAATTCCGCCTTCATAAGCAATCAGGTCCCGCATGATTAGCTCCTGGCGAGCCCCTTCCAGTTCATGCGGGAAACGAATGTCGAGCAATTCCGCCAAACGCGCGTCGGAGTAAAAGCTGACTCCGTCTTGATTGGAGACGTCCACCAGCACGAAATAGAGCAACTTTTCCAGGCGTGTTAAGCCGTGATCAAATCCCTCGCGCAGGAAGCGGTGATCAATCCAGCTGAAGGACCCGCGAATTTGGCGTCGGCGATCAGGTCGGGGCGGTTGGGGGCGAGATTTAGGCATTTTCATCCCCTCGGCAGGCTCAAAGTAGGGGCAGAGGGGTGGGTAAAGCCATCGAATCTTGTGGGACTTACACCCGTACTTTCCGATAAGCCTAAGGAGAAGAAAGGCTTACAACGATATCGGGGCTTGTGGGACTTACATCGATACCGGCTTGGAAGTCTTTTCGCACTTGAAGCTTAAGCGCGGATCAGAACTTGTGGGACTTACAGGCGCTTGTCTCCGTTGCTGGCGCCAATTTCGAACGAAAACTGCGTTGCGCCGTAAGTAGTCGGGATGCTGCTCGCGGTAGCGACGCTTTTCCTCGGCACGCGTTCCGTACTTTTCTCTTTGAAGTGCATAGGTACCGCGAAAGTAATCGGGGTGCTTGTTCCGCCATTTCTGATTGAACCTGCGCTTCTGCTCCCGGCGGCATTCGGGTCGACCACAGGTCTTTTGCCGCTCCTTGAGCCGCGGATGGGGATGAAACCAGCGACGACAGAAAGGACACCTCCTTCTTGGGAGCATACGTTTCTCCTCCAGCGAACAGCTTGTGGAGAAACAATCCGAACATGCCGCCGGAAGAAGAGAGAAAAAGTAAAAGAGAAAAGCCCTATTGAAACTGAGCAAGAAGGAAGGAAGAAAATCAGGGCGGAAGAACAAGCGATATCTAAAGGTCTTCTGCCGCTCCTTGAGCCGCGGATGGGGATGAAACCAGCGACGACAGAAAGGACACCTCCTTCTTGGGAGCATACGTTTCTCCTCCAGCGAACAGCTTGTGGAGAAACAATCCGAACATGCGCCGGAAGAAGAGAGAAAAAGTAAAAGAGAAAAGCCCCATTGAAACTGAGCAAGAAGGAAGGAAGAAAATCAGGGCGGAAGAACAAGCGATAAAGGATACCTCCTTCTTGGGAGCATACGTTTCTCCTCCAGCGAACAGCTTGTGGAGAAACAATCCGAACATGCGCCGGAAGAAGAGAGAAAAAGCAAAAGAGAAAAGCCCTATTTGAAACTGAGCAAGAAGGAAGGAAGAAAATCAGGGCGGAAGAACAAGCGATATCTAAGTATTTTGGCCGGTTAACTGCACGATCCACGAGATTGACGAGGCTGATGGGCGAACCTTCATCGCCATGGAGTTCTTGGATGGGCTGACGCTGAAGCATAAGATCGCCGGGCGTCAGATGGAAACAGAGACGATTTTGGAGTTGGGCATCGAAATTGCCGATGCGCTCGACGCCGCTCACACAGCAGGGATTATCCATCGTGATATTAAGCCAGCGAATATCTTCGTGATCAAACGAGGCCACGCCAAGATTCTGGACTTTGGGCTGGCGAAGGTCGCGCAGACAGGCAGTTCTTCGAGCCAAATTGCATTGGCGAACACAGTGACACAGATCGACGCCCAGCAACTGACCAGCCCGGGAACGATGCTTGGAACGGTGGCCTACATGTCGCCCGAGCAGGTGCGTGCCAAAGAGCTGGATGCGCGCAGTGATCTGTTCTCCTTCGGCGCAGTGCTGTATGAGATGGCGACCGGCGATGTGCCATTCGAGGGCTCAAGCTCCGGAGAGATATGCGGCGCGATTCTAACCAGCAGCCACAGCCAGCGTCGCAGCGCAATCCGAAGCTTCCGGGGCAAGTCGAGGCGATTATCGAAAAGGCTCTGGAGAAAGGACGCGACCTGCGTTACCAGAGCGCGGCAGAGATGCGAGCTGACCTACAACGGCTGAAGCGGGACACGGACTCCCTCAATTCGGCGGCTGTGATGGAGTCGGCACCCGGTTTTCGCAAGAAACGGCTCCGATGGTGGATCGCCGGAGCCGTGCTTGTCATCATCGTGCTGGCAACCTTTGCGGGACGCACGTTGCTGAATCGCCCGGGAACGTCGTCCGACCAGATGACGCCGCGCATCCCGTCACTCAAACAGGGAAAATATGTAGCGATTCTGCCCCTAAAACAGATCGGAGACCAGAAAGCCGTGGGCTATGTGGCTGATGGCATTCGGGAGGCTCTCGCCACCAAGCTATTTCAGCTGAAAGAAATCCACTTGGCATCTGCTACTTCATTCAGAATGATGCCACATTGAAACATTGAAAGACCCCTCCTGAAGACAGGAATCTACTTCGCTCCGCTGGGCAACGCAGGCGTCTCCCTAGTCGACATCCGAGACATTGCGGAGGCAACGGCAATCGTTCTGACTTCGGACGAACACGAAGGCAACACTTATAACCTTAACGGTCCGGACGCCCTGAGTGGTCCGAAAGCGGCATCGATCTGGAGCAAATTGCTCGGCAAAGAGATTCGTTACGCTGGTCACGACATGGATGCCTTCGAGGAGCAGATGAGAAATTCAGCTCCGTCGTGGTCGGCATTCGACATCCGCATGATGTTTCAAGGGTATCTCGAACGTGGTTTCGCCGCTGAGACGGGAGATGTCGAGAAGTTGACGAAACTCCTGGGGCACGCTCCGCGCCGCTACGAGGATTTCGCCGCGGAGACCGCTGCGCTTTGGAAGTAATGAATCGCGTCAATGACGCAGCCCGATGTGAGGCAGGTTTTCGAGTTGAGCAAGGGTGAGGCTGCGTTTGGGATCGTCCGGCGGAAGTGTCGGCTGAGCCGATGACATTTTGTTCTCCTCAAGGTCTTGTTTTCATGAAAACACAATGTGGGCGCGTAGCTCAGTTGGTTAGAGCGGGCGGATTGTGAGTGTCAAGGTAGGGTTAGTAATGGGAGATGCCGGTATATTTGCCGGTATTTGGTACGCTTTTGGTACGGTCCAGTCGGCCGCTGGCAAGACAATGGCGGGGTGCGGCTGCTGAAACTCTGAAACGGTCATCCTAACACCCTGTCTAACCACTCATTACGCGAAGTTTCTAGGATCGTTGGCAGCCGCCCTCACTCTCAAGCCAACAGACGAGGAACAAGCGCGCGTCGGGCGGAACATCTTGCGCAACGCTCACAATCAGGATGCTTACAAACAGGCGGTGGGGTTTGTTCGAACAAGCCCTTGAAAAGGATCCTAACTTCGCTCTGGCCTACACGGGGTTAGCCGACTCCAGCCTCCGCATGTACCAGGAAAGCAAGGAGGGCGTTTGGGCTCAAAAAGCCACTCTATCCGCGCAACAGGCCGAGCGGCTCTCCAACAATCTGCCTGAAGTTCATCTTTCGCTGGGCAGCGTCTACTCCGCCACAGGGAAAAACACTCAGGCAGTTGTCGAGCTGAAACGAGCGCTGGAATTGGCCCCGAACTCGGATGAAGTTTACAGAATACCTGCAATCGTGCAGACGTGCGCTGCAGAGCCTTCAGCACGGACGGGACGTTTTGGAAGGCCACCGCTCCAGCCCAAGCGGGCTGTTGAAGGGTTGAAGGTAGCTTGTCCCGTGACCACGGCGCGCGACACTCTCGCGCCCTTGCTGAGGGAATTTCTGGAACGCTATCCCGAGTTACGCGTTGAGATCGAACCCTATGCAGCAAGTTGGGATCAGGAGCCGCGAGATGACGTGGACGTCTTCTTTTTTAAACTGCGGGCGCCGAAGGACTCATTGCGCCGCGTGCGGCCATATCCAGGGACGGTTCGAGGACTTTTCGCCAGCCAAAACTATCTCAAAGACGCTGGAGATCTATCGATCTATCGACCCCGGATGACCTCCCGCTCCACAACTGCGTCGGCTCCGGACCCTGGAAGTTGAGCAGGGGAAAAAAGGTGGTAAGTCTGGGAGAGGCCTACAGGCGCAGCGGTCAAAGTGAGGATGCGATCGCCGCCTACCAAAAAGCCGTCGCCGCCAACTCGTATTATTGGGCGAATCACACCGCCCTGGGCAACGGCTACTTTAGGCTCGGCGACAACGCCAAGGCGTTGCCGGAGTTTCAGAAGGTGATCGAAATCGCCAGCGACAATCCCATAGGTTATGAAGGCCTCGGTATGGTGTATATGCGAGAGGGTAAGTGGGGAGAGGCTATTCCGCAATTCAACAAAGCCCTCACCATTGCTCCTGACTCGCCTACCTACTCTAACCTGGGCACTGCTTACTTCTTCCTGAAGAACTACGACCAGGCCACGAAGATGTACGAAAAGGCGGTCGAAATAACTCCAAACGATGAACAACTTCAGGGCAATCTGGGCGATTCGTACCGCTGGTCAGGTCATTCCGACCAAGCCGCAGCAGCCGATGGCAAAGCCATATCGCTGGCTTTTCAGGAGCTTCAGGTAAACCCGCGATCGGCCGCCATTATGGGCGATCTTGGGCTCCTCTATGCCAAGAGGGGCGACGCAGCAAATGCGCTGCAGGTAAAGGTCATAAGCCTTGATATTTTCCGTTGGGTGGGCGGACGCAGTGGAGAAAGCGGCCACCAAGGGTCTTCCGCTTCAGAAGCTAGCCCGGGAACTGGGCGTCAACCTGATCTTGCAGGGCAGCGTGCAAGGCAACAGCGACCAACTCCGCGTCAACATGAGTCTCGACGATGCCGCCTCAGGCAAGCGTCTCTGGAGCCAGGAGTTTCCCGGCACCCCGGGCGACCTGCTCGCCCTCGAAGATCAGATCTACGGCACTGTGGCTACTAAGAAATCCTCACTGCAAACGCCCGATATTCTCTTTCGAGTAGTTACGAGCGATCCGACGGTTGCTCTGAAACTCGCCCTGGGCGGGTTTGGTATCGTCATTCTTCCGTTGTGGATGGCGAAAAGTCCGGAAGTTCGAAAGGCTCTGGTGCAGATTCTGCCGCAGTGGGTCCCGGAGCCGATTACTCTCTGTGCGTTATTCTCGAGCCCCTCACGGCTGACGCCAAGAGTGCAAGTGCTGGTGGATTTTCTCGACGAATACCTGGGAACCGATCGTGACCCTCGACTGAAGAACGATGTTGCTGCAGGATATTTCTCAGATCGATCCCTTACCCCGACATCCGGTCCGTAATCATAGAGACCGGGACCAGGAACCGAACCCAGTTCATGGATGGTAGCAAACCGGAATCCTCGCGAACGGCTGCGCAAACTTCGAAGCGCTCCCGGGTTGGAGGTGTGTCCACTCCCGGACAGTGTGTTTCGAGATCGGACGCCTTCCGCTGCCCCTGTCCCGAGCTGACTCTGTAGGTCTTGAGGGAACAATCACTTAAACTAATCCGTATTGGGTACGTAGTTGCTACCTACTCACCCACCTCATCTTGCAAGGAGCCCGCGCCGATGCCTTTCCAGGACCTACGGATCGCAATCCGCCATTTGCTGAAGTCGCCTGGTTTTACAACTACGGCCGTGCTGATGCTCGCGCTCGGAATCGGCGCCACCACCTCCGTCTTCTGCATCGTCGAATGCGTACTCCTGCGCCCGCTGCCATTTCCGCATCCCGAGAGGCTGATGCAGCTCGCAGACATTCTGCAAGGTGCAGATTTAGGAGGGAATGGTGAGGCCGGGGTCACCGCTCCGGACATCAACGCCTACACGCGCGATACGCACAGCTTCGAGAGCCTTGGCGGGTATCAGCAAACCGCTTATGAGCTGTCTGGCATGGGCGAACCGGCGCAGGTGAATGCAGCCCGGCTCTCAAGCGGAGTGTTTCCGGCCCTGGGGGTCGCACCTCTCATGGGCCGATTCTTCACGCAACAGGAAGATGACCAAAAAGAGCAGGTGGCCGTAATCAGTTACTCGCTCTGGCAAAGCCGCCTGCACGCTGATCTGCGCGTGCTGGGAACCAAGATTCTGTTGGACCGCAAGCCCTATGTGGTGATCGGCATAATGCCGCGCAACTTTGAGTTCCCACTGGTGCCGGGACATTTGAACAGCAGCGAGCTATGGGTTCCGATGAGCTTCACCCAGCAGGAAACGAGCGCTACGGGGGCGGGCGGGTGGAACTTCACGATGGTGGGGCGGCTCAAGCCGGGAATCACAGTGTCACAGGCGGAGAGCGATGCCGAGCGCGTGGCCCAGGAGACGATGCGTAACTATCCCGCCTCTATGGCAAGTCTGCATATACACGCGGTGGTGCGCTCGCTGCACGAGGAAACCGTGGAGCAGGCTCGTCAACTGGTGCGCACTCTATTTCTAGCCATCGTGGTCGTGCTGCTGATCGCCTGCGCCAATCTTGCCGGGTTGCTCCTGGTTCGCGCTATCCGGCGCCGTCACGAAATCGCTATGCGTCTGGCGCTGGGAGCGCGCGCCGGGGTGCTGCTGCGTCAGGCGATTCTGGAGAGCCTGGTGCTGAGCGTAGCCGGAGGCGTGCTCGGCTTGGCTCTGGCTGTGATTGCGTTACGCGTAGGCGTACGCTGGTTGCCCGAGACCCTGCCCCGTATCGATGAGATCGGCCTCGATTGGCAGGTAGTCACGTTCGCGATCGTCCTCGCAGTGCTTACCGGCATGGTTTGCGGTCTGGCTCCGGCTTTTGCCGCGTTGCGGACCAGCGTGAATGAGACTCTCAAGGAAGGCGGACGCACCGGCACGGCAGGCGGCGGCCACGCGCGCCTGCGTTCGTCGCTGGTCGTTGGCGAAATCGCTATCGCGCTGGCGCTGCTCGTCGCCTCCGGCTTGCTGCTGCGGAGTTTTGAGAAGATGCGTGCCGTCGATCTCGGCTTCCGGCCGGACCATATCCTCGCAGCCTCCTACTCGCTGCCACAGAAACAGTACGCAACGCAAGCTTCGGTGGATGAATTCAATGATGAATTGCTTCGCCGTGTACAGCAACTTCCCGGAGTGAAGTCCTTGGGGCTTACGTCGTTTCTGCCGGCTTCGGGCAATAACAGCAACACGACGTTTGTCGCCGAAGGCTACGCCCCGCCTCCGGGCGCCAACATGAACCTCGCCACACCAGTGACCGTGCAAGGAGATTATCTGCAGGCAATGGAAATTCCCTTGCTGGCCGGCCGCTTCTTCACCCAAGCGGACACGGCCAACACGCAACTCGTTGCGATCGTCAACCGCAAGCTCGCCCAACACTACTGGCCCGGTTCGGATCCCATTGGGAAACGCCTGCGCATCGGCACTCAGGAGATGCAGACACCCTGGGTGACCGTTGTGGGGGAAGTCGCCGACGTGAAGGAGGACTCGCCCGACGCCCCCGGCAAGGAACAGTGGTATCAGCTGGTCGAACAGGTTGAAAAATCCCTCGGCTCCTTGGCCTCGCCTACAGATCTGCAAGGCAACGGAGGCTATGTCGCCCTACGCACGGCGGTCGAGCCCGAGCAGATGGCAAATGTTCTCCGTGCTACGGTCCGCTCCATTGATCCTCAGCTGCCGCTTACCCAAGTCCAAAGCATGGAGCACTCGCTTTCCGATACCGAAGCCCCACGCCGCTTCAACACCGCGATCATATCCGCCTTTGCCATCGCGGCGGTACTGCTGGCGGCCCTCGGCATCTACAGCGTCATTGCGTTTTCGGCCGCGCTCCGGACGCAGGAAATGGCCATCCGAATTGCCCTGGGCTCACAACGGTCGCGGATTCTGGGTTTGGTCTTTACGTCCGCAGCTAAGCTTGCAATCGTGGGTTGTGCCATCGGATTGCTCGGCGCCGCGGCAGCGTCGCATTTGCTGCAGTCGTTCCTGTTCGGTGTGAGCCCCTTTGACCCCCTGGTGCTGGCGCTGGCCGCAGTCTTCGCTCTGATCCTAGCTATGGCGGCTTCGTTGCTGCCCGCGCGGCGTGCAGCTTCCATCGACCCCATGAAGGCTCTGCGGGCGGATTGACGGTAGACGCCCGGCCGCATTCCAGAATCGCTCCTTGGAAAGAGAAAAGGAGGGGTTCGAACGCACCTACTGGCGGTTGGTCGGCAAACAGGAAGTCCGGGGGGCACCGAGCGGATCAGTAATGACAAGTCGTCAAGTGTTTACGAACGAGTTTGTTTCACCTGGACGAAAAATCGGCACCTAGGGAAATTCCCGCAAAACCTATCTATTTGCAGGCTTGCCAACTCAAGTTGGGAATGATAAAGGACGTCATCGCTTGTACGGTTCAACTATTGCCGACCCTGCACGCGCAGCTTGCGCTTAGCCGAAACGGTACGGCGAAAGCCATCGAGGTTCTTCAGGCTGCTGGTCCTCATGAATTGGGCAATGTGGGCTACTTTGCTCTCCATCCCGTCTATGTGCGCGGCCAAGCCTATCTGGCCGCAAATCAGGGCAGCGAAGCCGCTGTTGAGTTCCAACAAATTCTGGACCATCGTGGAGTCGTAGTGAACGGCCCTATCGGAGTGCTCGCGCCTGTAGGCCTGGCCCGCGCCTATGCCATGCAGGGCGACACCGAAAAAGCGAAGGCGGCGTTTCAAGATTTCCTCACCCTCTGGAAAGACGCCGACCCCGACATACCAATCCTGAAGGAAGCCAAAGCCGAGTACGCGAAGCTGTAAATAGCCCAGTCGTCTGGGAGAATCCTTGCCGTTCTAATTCGGACGTCTGGTCGTCGGCTGCTCAGTTCACTTCGTTCGATCCGTTTTGCAAAATCGCCTTCAGCATTGATTCCTGCGCTTCCACCATCGACGCATTCACGCTTTTGCGCATACAGCCCGGGCGTGGTCGACACGTTGGCGTGGCGGAGAAGACCTTGCATCGTCTTCGTGTCGTTCTCCTTATCGATGAGGAACGTCGCCAATGAGTGGCGCAGATTGTGGAAACAGAAACGCTGTCCCGGTTTGAGCACAACGCCCGCCGCGATAGCAGCCGGACGAAGATGATCTGCTGCAAGAATGCTTGCCGTTCGCGGCTGACGCCCCTTCAATTTAGAATGACGCAAAATCCAGTCGCCCTGTTGAGCGTAAGCAGTTTGCTGGTGCCAACCTTTAAGACCTCCGCCAACGCGGGACTCATCTAAGGTTGACTTTGCCTTGGCTGCGCGTCGCGTGCGCCGGCGTTCATCCGCCAACCATTCTCCTACGCACCCGATTCGATGTGGCGCTTCAGCCCTTCCAGGCTCGCCAGAAACGGTCTTAGCGCCGCATACAGCAGCGCCGCCCCCAGTGCGCATGCCGCCGACGTGACGATGGCCAGCGAATACGGCACCGCACTGTCGCGCCCGAAAACGTGCTGCGTGAAGAACGCCACCGCCGTCGGTCCCAAGCCTAGGCCAATGATATTGACGGAGAACAAATATACGGCCGAAGCCTGTCCGCGCATCGACGCCGGCATCATCTGCTGGATCGCCGCGGGAGCGATTCCAAACGGAGCCGCTGTAAGCGCCGCAGCGGGAATCAGCCAAATCGTAGCCCACACCGCCGATGGCGCGAGATACAGCACGCAGTTGAGGGGCACAAGCGCAACTCCGGCCACTGCGCCTACCAACAGATTCGCATTGGCGCGCCCGCGCGAGCGCATATGGTCGGCGATCCGCCCTGCGCCGGCAATCCCCAGGCAGCCAAACACCGCGACGATCGAGCCGTAAACGATTCCGGTCGTCCCCGAGTCCCAGTGAAAATGCCGCCGGTAAAATTCCGGAATCCACGCGGCAGACGAATAAGAGGCGAGCGCTAACAATCCGAATCCGATGTTGTGCAAAAAAAAGACGCGCCGGTGCCTGCCGATGTAGCTGAACACGCGCCGCATCGGAACGGCCGCGGTTCCCGCCCGCGCGCGGCCCGCACGCGGCTCTCGCACCGTAAGCAGCAGCGGCACCAGCAACAACCCCGGCAGCCCGACGATGAAGAAAATCAGTTGCCACGGACGCATGGCGCCCACTAGGGGCAGCGTCCATGTCTCCTGCGTCGCCGCGTACCGCACCGCGATTCCGCCCAGCAGGAACGACAATCCCGACCCAAGATAAATCCCCATCGCATACACGCTGATCGCCGTCGCCAGGCGCCGCGGCGGGAAGTAATCTGTAATCAGCGAATACGCCGCCGGCGACAGCGCCGCTTCTCCCACGCCCACTCCCATCCGCAGCAGCAGCATCTGCGCGAACGTTCCCGCCAGCCCGCATCCTGCCGTGAACGCGCTCCACAGCACCAGCCCCAGCACGATGATCGTTCGCCGGTTGTAGACGTCGGCGAGCCGCCCGATGGGAATCCCAAAGAAGGTGTAAAACACCGCGAAACTGAAGCCTTGCAGCAGGCTCACCTGCGTGTCGCTGATGTGCAGATCGCGCCGCAGCGGCGCCACGATCAAACTGAAGATTTGCCGGTCCAGGAAGGAGAAAACGTAGACGAGCGTCAGCACGCCGACCACGTACCACGCGTAGCGCAGCGCTCGCGAATCCTCCCGCGTTTCTCCCGCGCCGCCGCCGCTCGCTTCCGTTTCCCGCGCCATGGCCCGCGCCTTCTATACTACTTTCCCGACCTTGCTTCGGCCATTGACTTCTACCTGGAAGGCTGGAAGGAGCGTCAGTTTGAAAACGCCGACGGCTCTGGGCAGGAGTTGGACCATAGCGGACTGTACTCACGTGGTCGCTTGATTCATGGGAGGTCCATACACGGCGATGTGCCCGGCCACGATGGAGAGAACCTGCGCCGAATCCTCGAGGGTATGCCAAGAAGATGAACGAAAGTTGATTTGGCACGGTTGCGTTTACGACTACCCAGAGGCGGCGTTCTTGGTGAGTGGTCGGCTTAACCGGTAGCAATCCCCACCGTCGCGTTGGCCGGTTCCCGCAATGCTGAAGGCGAGGGTCGCGAGGGTCGAGGCGGGGCGGCGTGATGAACCGCGATTGCCAGTTGCAAAGTTCGGGTTGGGGCGGCGACAATCGTTGCATGCCGAAAGACTCTCAGCGGGATGACGAAAGTAAAGCCGCGAAGGCGCCCGCCTGCGGTCCTTTCTTGCCTGGAGCCATGGTGGTTGTGACGTTGGGCAATCCCCGGGATAAATTCTGGGGCATGATTCTGGCGCTGGCACCGGAAGGACTCGGCCTGAGTGGTATCGAGCTGGCGTCTTTTGAGGATCTGGTCGTGATGGTGAAAGATGGCGAATCGTTTAGTCCCGCGGTCGTCTTCTTCCCTATGCACCGGATTGAACGCATCGAACTGGACCTTGCCGACGGCAGTCTGCCTTCGCTTTCGCAGCGCTTCTCGGCCAAGACCGGGCTTGATCCTGCCGCGCTGCTGGGCTCTCCCGGAGCTAGCGGAAAAATCGATCGCCACGCCGGGGCGCGTTCCGCGGGTCATCCGACCGGGAACCCGACCGGGGATCCGGCATGAGACTGTCTCAAGTATTCACCGCGCCGAACCAACTCACGCTGCTGCGGATGGTCTTTGTTCCGTTTATCGTGATCGAATTGGTGGAAGGCCGCTATTTTTGGGCGCTCGTGCTTTTCGTGGTTGCCGGATTCAGCGACGGCCTGGATGGACTGTTGGCTCGCAAGTTGCACCAGCAGACTCTGCTTGGCCAATATCTCGATCCCATCGCGGACAAGCTCTTGCTGAGCACGATGTTTCTGGTGCTCTCCATTCTGCATAAGATTCCGTGGAAGTTTACGGTGCTGGTCTTCAGCCGCGATATTTCCATCCTGGCCGCCAGCGCGGTGCTGTTCGCCATCGCGGGACTGCGCGATTTCCGGCCCAGCATCTTCGGCAAGGCAAATACATTTTCGCAGATCGCTGCTGTGTTCTTCGTGATGCTGCTTTCCATACGGCCGGTGCGCTGGATATGGATTACCCGCACCGTCTTCTTGCGCGCCACATTTGCCTTCACGATTATCTCCGCGCTGCATTATGTTTTTCTCGTGCAACACCGGCTGCGGTCGCATGCTCACGCGCTGGCTGAGCATGCTGCCGTCGATGTCCCCGCCAGTTGACCCTCTTTCCGGCATCCCCCTAGAATTGTGGGTTCATCTCTGCGTGTCACAATCACTATGGCCTTATTCCTTTACAACACCATGTCCTCGCAGGTCGAGGAGTTCCGTCCTCTGCGCGACAAGGAAGTCCGCATGTACGCCTGCGGACCAACCGTCTACGATTACGGACATATCGGCAACTTTCGAACCTTTATTGCCGTCGACATGCTGCAGCGATTCCTGCGGCAGTCGGGCTACAAGCTACGCTACGCGATGAACATTACGGACGTGGACGACAAGATCATCCGCAACGCGGCGCGCGATGGAGTCAGCGTTCAGCAGTACACCGCCAAGTACGAGAAAGCCTTTCTGGAAGATGCAGCTATGATCGGCATCGAGCGTCCAACACTGGTGCGGGCCACCGAACACATTGCGGAGATGGCGGAGTTCGTGGCCAAGCTGGTCGAAAAGGGGATCGCTTACCGCACCGACGATGGATCGTATTACTTTCGTATTGCAAGCTTTCCGCGGTACGGCAAACTCTCGAAGAAGGATTTCAGCGGGATGCTCGATGGCGCCCGTGTGGACGTTGACGAATACGACAAAGACAGCGCGCGCGACTTTGCGCTGTGGAAGGCGCCCAAGCCGGGCGAGGCTTTCTGGGATACCTCGATCGGGCCGGGACGCCCCGGTTGGCACCTGGAGTGCTCGGTCATGTCGATGCAGGAATTGGGCGAAAGCTTCGATCTGCACGCCGGCGGAGAAGACCTTGTCTTTCCGCATCATGAAAACGAGATCGCACAATCGGAGTCACTGACCGGGAAAACCTTTGCGCGTTTCTGGTTTCACGTGCGGTTCCTGCTGGTCGAGGGCGAGAAGATGTCGAAGAGCCTGGGAAACTTCTACACGCTTCGCGACCTGGTGCTGAAGGGGCATAAACCGTCGTCAATCCGGTATCTGCTCGCCTCGGTTCCCTACAGAAACCAACTTAACTTTACGTTCGATGGACTCAAGCAAGCCGCGGTGTCGGTTGAACGCCTGCGCAATTTCCGCCAGCGTCTGAGCGCCGGAAATTTTCCGCCCGGCTCCAACGCTGAAATGCAAAGGCTTGCCGGTGAGACCATCGACCGCATGCGCGGCTCGCTCGACGATGATCTCAACACGGCGCAGGCTCAGGCCGCCATCCACAAGATGGTACGCAAGGCCAATTCTGCGCTCGATTCCGGCGAGATTAAGAAGGACGACGTTCCGCCGCTGCTTGCCGCGTTGGAAAAGTTCGATGAGATCTTTGCTGTGCTTAAAGATGACGATGGGCCGAAGATGAAACAGGTTTTCGATTGGGCGCCTACCGAGGGCCGCGAGAAAGATATCAGTCCGGAACTGCGAGAGGCGGTGCAATCCGGCCAACTCTCTGATGCCGGCATCGAAAAGACAATTGCAGAGATGGAAGCCGCGCGCCGTGGCCGTAATTTCAAGGTGTCCGACGCCCTGCGCGCGGAACTCACCGCCGCTGGCGTTGTCGTCGAGAACACGAAGGACGGCGTGCGCTGGCACAGAAAGTAGTTTTTTGAGGTGTTAAGCTGTGTGCTGAAGGTTGGGAGTTGAAAGTCCAATGAAGTCCCTCGACGAATATCTCCGCGACGCCGAGCAAGCCCACGGACATCTCTGCGCTGGGCAAGTCCTGGGCGTGCGGCTGGCGATGCTGGGCCTCGAGAAACTGGGTATCGACGATCCGCGTGGCAAAGACCGCAAACGCCTCGTCACCTTCGTCGAAATCGACCGCTGCGCCACTGATGCTGTGGCCGTGGTCACCGGCTGCCGCCTGGGCAAGCGTGCCCTGAAGTTTCGCGACTGGGGAAAAGTTGCCGCAACGTTTGTGGACGTAAGCACCGGCAAGGCAATCCGCATCGCGGCCAAGGAATCTTCCAAGGCTCTGGCCCGGCAGATGCATCCGGAAATCGCAGACAAGAACCAGCAGCAGATGCTGGCTTACCGCGAGATCAGAGATGACGATCTGTTCAGATTTCAATGGGTGAAGGTCGAACTGCCGCCCGAAGAATTTCCGGGATACAAAGAGTGAGCGCGTGGTGTGTGAAGCGTGCGGCGAAGGGATCAACTTCCGCAGAGAAGTCCGCGCCAAACAGAAAGTGCTTTGCCGCGCTTGCGCTGGGGAACGCTACTACGAGCCAATCTAAGCGGCCTGCTCATACGCGTGCGCTACGCGCAGGATTGTCGCTTCGTCAAAATGCTTCCCAAGAATCTGCAATCCAATGGGCAGCTTCTCGCCTGTCTCGCCGCAGGGCACGGAAATGCCCGGAATCCCCGCCAAATCTGCCGTAACGGTGTAGATGTCGGCCAGATACATGGCCAGCGGATCGTTCGACTTTTCGCCCAGTCGAAACGCTGCCGTGGGACTCGTTGGCGTCACGATAGCATCCACCTTACGGAAGGCGCCTTCGAAATCGCGGGTCAATAAAGTCCGCACTTTCTGCGCCTTCAGGTAATATGCGTCGTAATAGCCTGCGCTCAGCGCGTAAGTGCCGAGCATGATGCGGCGCTTCACTTCGGCCCCGAAACCCTCATCACGGCTGCACCGATACATCTCGGAGAGCGACTTCACGCCCGGCGCGCGATAGCTGTAGCGCACCCCGTCATAACGTGCAAGGTTCGAAGACGCTTCCGCAGTTGCGATCAAGTAATAGGCAGGAATCGCATAGGGCGTGTGCGGCAACGAAACCGGCACCACCTCGCAGCCCAAAGTTTTCAACTTGTCGATGGCCGACTCAACCGCATGGCGGACTTCATCGTCGAGTCCGTCACCGAAATACTCTTTGGCCACGCCCACCTTCAAGCCGCGCACGGGCATTTCCAGTTCGGCAACATAATCCGGTACAGGCACATCCGCCGAAGTTGAATCCATCGGGTCGCGCCCGGCAATCGTGCGCAACACGATGGCAGCGTCTTTTACCGTCTTCGCCAGCGGGCCAACGTGATCGAGCGAAGACGCAAACGCGATCAGTCCGTAACGTGAAACTCGTCCGTAAGTTGGCATCAGACCGACGACTCCGCAGAACGATGCTGGCTGCCGAATCGATCCTCCCGTGTCCGAACCGAGGGCAACCACCGCCATATCTGCGGCCACGGCCGCTGCCGAACCGCCGGAAGATCCGCCTGGTACGCGGCTCCGGTCGCGCGGATTGTGCACCGGATGAAATGCCGAGTTCTCGTTCGAAGAGCCCATGGCGAATTCGTCGCAGTTCGTCTTGCCGAGAACCACTGCGCCTGCAGCCTCCATGCGCGCCACCGCGGTGCAATCATAAGGAGGAATGTAGTTGCTCAGAATCTTCGATCCCGCCGTGGTGCGCACACCGCGCGTTGACATCACATCCTTGATCCCGACCGGCACGCCGCCCAGCGGCGGCAGCGGCTTGCCCTCGGCGGCCATACGGTCGATGCGGTCGGCCTGCTCCAGTGCTCGCTCTTTGCAGAGCGTAAGGTAGGCGCCGATCTCTCCATCTTCTTTCTGTATCCGCGCGTAGTGCACTTCGGCGAGCGCGAGCGCAGTTGTCTTGTGCCCCTGCACGGCGGCGCGGGCGGAGTCAATGGTGAGTTGGGTCAGTTCCATGGACGATTCAGAGTAGTCAGTAGTCAGCCAGTCACTTCTTCCTTCGCAAACGGACCATTGGTCACGGATCACTGACCGCTATCTTTCAATCACCTTCGGCACTCGGAAGAACGTTCCGTCCGCATCCGGCGCATTCTCCAGCGCGACTTCCTGGGGTAAAGACTTGCGCAGTCCTTCGGGAATATCGTCGCGACTCGCGTACACAAATCTCTCGCTGCCCTGCTTGGATTCATCGACGCCGTAGCGATCCGATATTTGCGCCATCGGTTCGACGTTCGACGTGTCGAGTTCGTTGAGCCTCTCGATGTAATCGAGAATCGAATTCAGATCGCGCACCATGCCGACCCTCTCCTCCCCGGAGAGCTCTAGGTTGGCCAGATCGGCCACGTAGGCAACGTCTTTTTCTGTGACTTTCATGTTCTGTGAGTCATTGTGTTGGAAAACGGTGTTTGAAAAAAGATCGCCCGACAGAGCCAATTACTGCCCTCAGCTGACCAACAGAGGTTCCGATTCTAGCACTCCCGTTGCGCAAGCGGAATTCGGCAAACCGGCACGCTCACAGGGGGAACTCACGCTTCACGAACTCGAGCGCTGTGTCGTGCGAAAGCAATCGTCCCTCGAGCTGAGCGTCTTCTACGGCCTCCAGAATCTCGCGAAACTTTGGACCAGGCACGTATCCGGCAGCGATCAAGTCGTCGCCGGTAACCAATGCCGCTGGGCGAATCTTCTCCGGAGGAATCTCGGCGAGCTTCTTTTGGACGAACTCATAGGTGCTCAGATTGCGGTGGCTGGCCAGGCTGTCAGCACGATGCAACGCAAGATGTTCATCGAAGCCGGGCAGGCGCAGGAATTTCTTCAGCGTCGACTCGTTCATCCGCGTGGCGTGACTGAAGCGCATGTGATTGTCGACCAGGGCAAGCACCTGGGTTGCATCGTGGTTGGAGAACCGCAGGCGCCCGCAGACGTCCTCCGCAATCTTGACGCCTACATCCACATGATTGTCAAAACGGATGCGGTCAGGCGCCACGCGGAACGTTGCTGGCTTGCCGACGTCGTGCAGCAGCGCACCCCAGGCCAGCGTGGGCGGACAAGGATGAGGCAAATTCTCCAGCAGCAGCAGCGTGTGCGCAAACACATCACCTTCGGGATGAAACTCAGGGGGTTGCTCGACTCCTTTCATGGCCGAGATTTCCGGCAACACTTCCTTGAGCAGCCCGCTCTCATCGAGCAGGAGAAACGCTCGCCGGGCATGGCCCTCGGTAAGCATCTTTGTGAGTTCATCGCGAACGCGCTCGCGCGAGACCACGGGGATTTCGCGGGCAAGGTGTTGGATCGCGGCGAGCGTCTCCGCTTCGATTTCGTACTGAAAGCGCGCCGCAAAGCGCACCGCCCGCAGCATGCGAAGTTTGTCTTCCGCGAAACGCCGCTCCGGGTCGCCGATGGCGCGAATAAGCTTGGCTTCGAGGTCGTTTCGTCCGCCCACAAAGTCGAGCACTTCGCCGCTCACCGGGTCGAGCATCATGCCATTGATCGTAAAGTCACGGCGGGCAACGTCCTCGCGCGGATCCTGGCTGAAGCGCACTTCGTCGGGGTGGCGCCCGTCGGAGTAGCCGAGATCACTGCGGAAGGTTGCCACCTCGACGGCGTGGGCTTGCGGCAATACAATATCGTCTCCGTTCGTGCTCTGCTCCGCGGGCAGCGGCACTAAGGCTACGCCAAACTGCGCTCCAACGGCGTAGGTTTCAGGAAACATTTCCATTACCTGCGCAGGCGTCGCGTTGGTCGCCACGTCGTAGTCCGTGGGCTCGCGCTGGAGCAGAAGATCGCGCACGCATCCGCCTGCCAGGTAGGCCTGAAAGCCTTGCTGGCGCAGAGTCTGGATGATGGTGGTAGCAAAATCCTTAGCCATATTCGGAAACATATAAGCGTTCTTACCGTCGGGATGACAGAGTTTTGCGTTCGAGAACGGTGTGGCTCCGACAGAGCGACGCCGTTGGCAGAAATCCCCGGCGGTTGAAAACCGGCGAGCCGCAGCCTGCTCGTCGGCGAGGTTAAAATCCACGCCCCTTCGGCTTCCCCTCGGCTTCGCCCGGGGCTTCGGCAGAACAGGGCAGATCCTTGTCTCTGTCTCTCCAAAGAACGGAGAGACAAGGACCAGGACCCGCGAAATTACTTCTTTTACTTCCAGGCAGTGTCGAACACCAAGTTATAGGCATTGACGCTGCCGAGGCCTGTGGCCATATCCCAGCCTGGCGTGGCACCGAACGACGGCTGATAGGCCGCGGCACCGACCGTGGGCGTTATGACTGCCTTGCTTGTTGCGCCCGACCCTCCGCCACCGGACATGGTGCAGAGACATGGCGTGAGGCTTGAAATTGTGCAGGGAAACCACGCCCTGAACGGCCGGCGCCAGCGCCTCCGGAATTTTGCGGGTCGCTCATGTTGGCGAAGTGCCGCTCACCTTTCACCTCAAGATAATGGATCTCAGTATGGAAGGCCCTGCGGATATCGCCGTGCTTGGTCATAGATTCACCTCAGGATTTGTCGATGGTCAAACTCCAAGCGGGGACTTCTCTTTGACTCCGAGAATGGCCACTGTGGTTCTCGGGACTTCTTCTACCGGGCGGGAATTCTACACCAGGTTCGGTTCATCGCGATAGTGTGAAAAGAATTTTCATCCTGGCTACTTCGGGCAGGGATATCCGCACACGGTGACAGCTCAGTGGAAAGTTTCTTAATGATTTCCCGCTTCGGGAGGGACCGCCGCCTCCGCTTGATAATTGTGCGATGGATCACATCCGGTCCGGGGTCGAGGCGGGTACAGTTAGCTTGGGATCTTTTTGTGCTTTCTGGACGCGCGTTTTCGGGGCGGGCGTTCTCCGGCCGTGTCTTTTCCGGGCAGGCTACGCGGGCGGTGCTTTGTTTTATGGACTGGCTGGCGGGGCATACTCTGCCGGCGGAGAACATGGCGGCGCATGGTCGCACCGGGCGGCGGGGAGAAGAGGGCGGCTTAGTTCCATCTCAGGAAGCTGGGCCACACGATGGTCGCGGAACTTCCGGTTTCCGCGCTGCCGGGGAGAGATTGATCTGATTGAGTGGAAAGACGATGTTCTGTGCTTTGTGGAGGTCAAGACGCGGACTACGCGCGATGTGAAGGCGGGGGGAAGCGGTAGTGGACCGGCGCAAGCGGCGGCAGATCGCGGCGGTAGCACGAGAGTACCTGCGGCGATTTCTACCTTCGTGCCACTGGCGCTTCGATGGAGTAAGCGTATACTATTCGGAGTCCAAAGCCAGCCAGCCGCAGACTGAAGTGTTTCGGAATTCCTCCCTGACGGCTTAGAATGAAAGATTTGTCTATCCTAATAAAGAGGTTTGGCGCGTGCCTGAACTAAGAAAAGATCCTATTGTTGGCCGCTGGGTGATCATTTCCACAGACCGGGCGAAGCGTCCCACGGATTTCGCACGGGAAAACGTGAAGTTGAAGGGTGGGTTCTGTCCCTTTTGCTACGGGAACGAGAGCAAGACCCCGCCCGAGATTCAGGCTTACCGTCCGGGGTCGAATGGCGGACCGGCGTCGCAGCGGGACACGCCGGGGTGGACGGTGCGCGTGGTGCCGAACAAGTTTCCGGCTCTGGGAATTGAAGGCACGCTAAACCGGCAGGCCGAGGGCATGTTCGACCGCATGAACGGCATTGGGGCGCACGAAGTGATTATCGAGACGCCAGATCACAATGCGAGCCTGGCCACGCTGCCTCCGAAACGGATTGAAGATGTGCTGTGGACGTTTCGGGACCGGATTCTCGATCTGAAGAAAGACCGGCGGTTCAAGTACATCCTGTTGTTTAAGAACCATGGCGAGGCGGCGGGAGCGTCGCTGGAGCATGCGCACTCGCAACTGATCGCGCTGCCGATTCTGCCCATCAACGTGGTTCAGGAACTGGAAGGCGCGAAGCAGTACTTCTTGTATAAAGAGCGTTGCGTGTTCTGCGACATCATTCAGCAGGAAATTGAAAACGGAAGCCGCGTGGTGGCTGAAAACGAAAACTTCCTAACGATCGCCCCTTACGCGCCGCGCTTCCCGTTCGAGACCTGGATTTTGCCGAAGCAGCATGAGTCGGCGTTTGAGAATTCGTCGTCGCACATGTTTGAGAATCTGGCCAAGGCGCTGAAGACTTTGCTGATCAAGGCCGACCGGGTGCTGGACAATCCGCCATATAATCTGGTGGTACATACTTCGCCGGCGCAGGATCCGACCAACGACCACTATCACTGGCATATCGAGTTCATGCCCAAGCTCACCAAGACGGCGGGATTCGAATGGGGCACGGGTTTCTACATTAATCCCACACCGCCGGAGGAGGCGACGAAGTTTCTGCGCGAAGCCAGCGTGGAAGAGCCGGTGGCGGCGACAGCCGGGTAGGAAGGGCGTTTAGTCCAGAAAGGCGACCTTAGGCAAAAAAAGAGGGCACGGCGTGAGAGCCGTGCCCTTTACAGTTTGAGAGAAAAGTTGATGGAGAGGATTTCAGAGAGAGGCCTCGCCACAACGGTTCTAAGAAAGCGTAAGCCAGCCCTCGGCGCCAGTTGTCAAGGAAATGTAAAAGGATTCGAAGAAGTGGGGCGAAGGCATTACTGGTTGCTAGCCCAGCTCTGTTAACCGCGAAGGCGGTTATGGCTTATGTGCCCGGTGGCGGGGTACCGGTCCAGACCTGCTGAGTGATTTGCCAACCGCCGTTTAGCTGGCGTTTAAAAATGATTATGTAGCTGCCTTTGGCTGTGATTTTAGCGCCGGTGGCGATGGTGGTTAAGTTTTCCTGGAAGTCGCCGCTGTCATAGGCGAGATCGCCGGATGCTTCGAGGTTCTGGCTGTGGAGGATGAGGTCGCTGTCGAAGGTGGCCATTATGGTCTGGAAGAGGGTGCGGAGGGCAGCGGAGCCGGTGATGCGTTCGCCGGAGGGTTGAAGGAAGACGGCGTCTGGGGCATAGAACTTCAGAATCGGTTCGAGCTGCTTGGTGCGGAGCGCCTCGACCCAATCTTCGCGGATTTTGGCCAAGGTTAGGACAGTCGAGGATTGGGGCGCTGCGCTGGCGGTGGAGGAGAAAATTAGTGCGAGGATAGTAGCAAAGGCCAGGAACGCTAGGGTGGCGCCGCGCGAGCAGGGGAATGGCAGAGATTTGGTTGGGGTCGTGGAAGGGACGTTCATGACGCCTCCGGTTTACTCAGTGGTCTCGTGTCGTTACCCCTGAGTACGGTCCTGGAATTCTTCGTGCCATGCCATTTGGATGGCCTCGAGCTTGCCTTCGTTGGAGGTTTTCGGATCGCCTTTGAAATCGGGCAGTTCGGTGACGTAGCGGTGCAGGTCGGTGAAGCGGACGGTGAGCGGATCGAGCTCGGGATGAACTTCGGAGAGCAGGATGCCGATGTCTTCGGCGTCGTCCCAGGTGAGAGATTTGGTCATGGGGAGTTCCCTCGCAAAAGTTTTCAGTTTCTACTTTCTTGCCTCACCGGAAACTGGAGACAGGAAACTAGAAACCACTTCTCAATGGTGTTCCTCCGATATGTAATTCCGGTTCCAGGCTGGGATCTCGACGACTACTTTGCCGGGCTTCGTAATCTGCACCTGGCAGCCGAGACGTGAGTTTAACTGCAAGTCGGCGGCCATGTCCAGGCGGTCGGCTTCATCGTCATCCATCGGCGAAAGATTTTCGGCACCCTCTTTGATCCACACGTGGCAGGTGGTGCAGGCGCAATTGCCGCCGCAGGCGTGGTCGAGCGTGACTCCGAAGTTCAGCGCGATGTCGAGAATCGACTCTTCCTTGCCATGATCTTCATAAGGCAGCTTGCCGTGCTCGAACTGCACGGTCTTGCCTTCAGGCAAGAACGTAATCTGCACCGTGTTTTCGCCGGGAGCTTCTTCTGTGGCTGTGCCGGCGCCTTGTGTTTTTTCTTCTGCCATGACGGCTCCTGAAATATCTGTGGCCGGCGAGATGCCGGCGCTACTTATTCAAACTCCGCTTTTGCCATGGGATGCGGCGCGGTGGGGCCTTCGCCCATGTCGGCTTCGTCCATGGTTTTACCCTTCAGCGCGACGGAGACGGCGCTATCCATCATTAGCTCGGCCAAGCGCGTTGTGCCCTGGTTGAGCGCCTCGATGGCTTTGCGGATGGTCTGGTAATCGTCTTCGGCTCTTACCGCGATCAAGGCTTTCTCCATCTGCGCAATCTTTTTCTTCTCGTCGGTGGTGAGGTGGCCCCAAGCCGGACTCTTCTTGCCTTTGTCGAGCGCGGCGAGGATGTTCGCAGCTTCGTTGCGCGCTTCAATGACCTGCCGCTGCCGGAAATCTTCTTCCGCGCTGTCGAAAGAGTCGAGAATCATGCCTTCGACCTGCTCGTCGGTGAGGCCGTAGCTGGGCTGGACCTGAATTTCCGCCTCTTTGCCGCTGCGCTGCTCGCGCGCGGAGACGTGCAGGATGCCGTTGGCATCGATCAGGAATTTAACCTCGATGCGAGCCATTCCGGCGGCCATGGGCGGGATGCCTTTGAGATCGAAACGCGCCAGCGACCGGCAATCCCTTGCGAGTTCACGTTCGCCTTGCAGCACATGAATGGCGACATTGGCCTGGCCGTCGATTTGCGTGGTGTAGAACTGGGTTGCCGATGCGGGGATGGTTGAGTTGCGCAGAATGATCTTGTCAGTGACTCCGCCCGCGACCTCGATACCCAGCGACAGAGGCGTGACATCGAGCAGCAGCATGTTCTCGGTTGTTGCGGAGCCGCCACCCAGAATGTTGGCCTGCACCGCCGCGCCCAAAGCAACAACTTCGTCGGGATTCAAATCCGTGTGCGGCTCGCGTTGGAACAGTTCTTTGACTAGAGCGCGAACTTTAGGGATGCGCGTGGATCCGCCGACAAGGACGACTTCGTCAATCTGTTCGGGCTTGAGGCCAGCATCTTTCAGAGCTTGCTTGCAGGGTGCGACAGTGCGGTCGATGATGGGTTGGATGAGTTGTTCGAACTGTTCGCGCGTGATCTCGCGCAGATAGCGCTTGCCGCCGGGCAATTCGACATCGAGCTTCACCGAGGGCTGCGAGGAGAGCGCGATCTTGGCTTCAATCACGCTATTGCGAATGGCCTGCACCGCTTCGGCGTTGCGGCGAAGGTCGAGGCCTAGGTCGCCGAGAGTGTCGTCGAGGGCGATCGTGATCAGCAGATTGTCGATGTCGTCGCCGCCGAGATGGGTGTCGCCGTTGGTGGAGATGACTTCGAAGATTCCATCGTGCAGCTTGAGAATGGAGATGTCGAAGGTGCCGCCGCCGAGATCGTAGACGGCAACGATGCCGTTCTGCTTTTTGTCCAGGCCGTAGGCGAGCGACGCGGCGGTGGGTTCGTTGACCAGACGCAGGACTTCGAGACCGGCGATACGGCCTGCGTCTTTTGTGGCCTGGCGCTGCGCATCGTTGAAATATGCGGGCACGGTGATGACAGCCTTGGTGATTTGCGCTCCGAAGAAACGCTCGGCGTTGCGTTTGAGTTGGCGGAGAATCAGAGCCGAGATTTCTGGCGGGGTAAAAGTCTTTTCGCCGAGCTTGATACGCAGCACTTCGCCGGGTTGCAAGTCCTCGGCGAGGCGGAAGGGGAAGAACTTTAATTCTTCCTGAATGTCGTCAACCCCGCGTCCCATCAGGCGTTTGATCGAGTAGACGGCGCGCTCCGGCGTCTCGGTGAGATGCTTGCGCGCGGCATTGCCGATGACGGGCTGATTGTTCCGGTCGAGTGCTACGACCGAAGGGACAAGATTCGAGCCATCGTCGCCGGGGATCACGACAGGGCTCTCCCCTTGCATGAAGGCCACGAGAGAGTTCGTGGTGCCCAGGTCGATGCCGACAATGCGATCAGGAGCCATTTTCGTAACTTGGTAATTGGGTAATTTTGTAATTGGGGAATTGAAAACCTTGGGGTTCAAATTACTCAATTATAAAATTTACCCAATTTCTCAATTTTCCAGCGCCTCTCCCACATCCCTTACCAAGTTGCGGATGTAGTTGCGGCGGTTCAGCACGTCCACCATTTTGTCTCGCGCCTGCCTGCGTTCTACTTCTGAGACAGGTTGACCGTTCTGCTCACGCAGGATCAATCCATCCCAGGTCTTCCAGTAACCCTGTAGCTCGTCGAGTAGCAGCTTCGTGCTTCTCTTCCAGTTCCAGCTTCTGCCGGCCGATTTCCTCGATCAGAGCGGGGTCGTCCTCGCCCATCTTCTTGTGCATGCGGAGTTCTTCGAGTTGCAGATTCAGATCGAAGACTTCCTCCAGCAAATCGGGAGGAACGATCTGCTTCTTGACTTGTCCGCTAGAGCGCGCTTGCTCAGTTGCCGATTTAGATTGCTCTTCCAGTTCCATGCCTTCCAGCTTCAAAAGATACTGAGTGCGCTTGATCGGATCTTTCAAAGTGCGGTGCGCATCGTTGAGCAGAGAACTCTGTTGCAGGCTCCACTCCTGCTCCTGGCTGCCGGCGCGTGCGTTCAGATCGGGGTGCAGCTTGCGGCTCAGTTCGTAAAAATCCTTGTCCAGCGCGGCGACATCGAGATTCAGCTTGCGCGGCAGCCCAAAGAACGTGAAGTAGTCCACCGGAGCCGGCGGTTGAACCTTGCCACAGGCTTCGCAGAAATGGACGGCGCGCATGGTGCCGCACGACCAGCAGGATTGAGTTTCCTCAGGTGCGGGCTTCGCGGTAATCGTGGTCAAAGACGAGTTGGTCATTCCTGCCTACTTAATCGAGCACAACTCCAGCACAAGCTGGCAACGGTGCAAGCCCAGGGCGCTTATGTGCTGGGCGAGGACGGTCGCGCCGTGGTGTAAAACCTTCGCGGGCAAGAGTGCCCGCGCCACACCATCACTGCGGCCACACGATCAAGCCGAGAACGAAGTCCCACAGCCGCACGACTTCGTGGCCTGGGGATTCACGAAGACGAATCCCTGCTGCATCAGGGTTTCCTGGTAGTCCAGGGTCATGCCGTGCAGGTAGATAAACGACTTCGGATCGACGAAGACGCGCACATCGCCGTATTGGAAGATGCGGTCGCGTTCGCGCGGCTGGGTGTCGAAGCGGATGTTATAGCTCAGACCGGAACAGCCGCCGCCCTGCACGCCTAGGCGCAATCCGCCCTGCTCGGGCGAAATGCCTTCCTTGGCCATCGCGCTGCGCACCTTGGCTAGGGCCTTCTCGGTGACCTGAATGCCCTTAGCCGGCGCGGTTTGCGAAAGTAGCGCGGTTTGTTCCGTTGCCGTGGTCATAAAGTTCTCGACGCGATTTGCCCCGCTCGCTCCGGCGCGCCCAAGGCCGCGCCGTCGAAAGCGCCGCTCGCGCTGAGCTTACTGCGCTACAGCGGAAGTAACCGGCTTCGCGCTCTCCTGCTTCTTCTTCCAGTCGCCAATGGCGGCGCGGATAGCGTCCTCGGCCAACACCGAACAATGAATCTTCACCGGAGGAAGCGAAAGCTCCTTCACGATGTCCATGTTCTTGATGGTGAGGGCCTCATCCACCGTTTTGCCTTTGACCCACTCGGTGGCCAATGAAGACGAAGCGATAGCCGAGCCGCAGCCGAAGGTCTTGAACTTGGCTTCCTCGATGACGTTGGTCTCGCGGTTGACCTTGATTTGCAGCTTCATGACATCGCCGCACTCGGGCGCGCCGACCAGTCCAGTACCCACATCGGCGCTGCTCTTGTCCATCGAGCCGACGTTGCGGGGATGGTTGTAATGATCGATTACTTTATCGCTGTATGACATTTTGCTCTCCTCAGTTCTTCTAAAATCTGGCGCCGTCTTGGTATTCGGCACTAAGTACTCGGTACTGCGTTACTCGCCTGCCCACTTCACGTCTTTCAGATTGATCCCTTCTTTCGCCATCTCGTAGAGCGGAGAAAGTTCGCGCAGGCGCTCGACGGTTTCAGATGACGCGGTCGGCCACGTAATCGACCTCGGCTGCAGTGTTGAAGCGGCCGATGCCGAAGCGGATCGAACTATGCGCCAGGTCGTCGCCCGTGCCAAGAGCCTTCAATACATAAGATGGTTCCAGAGTCGCTGAGGTGCAAGCCGAACCGCTCGAAACCGCGATGTCGTTAATGCCCATCAGCAGCGACTCGCCTTCCACGTAGGCAAAGCTGATGTTCAGGTTGCCGGGCAAGCGGTGCTCCATGGAGCCGTTGATGTAAACCTCATCCAGACCGGCTCATGATGCGGTCGCGCAAACGATCACGAAGGCCGGCGAGCTGAACGGCCTCACGAGACATTTCCTCCGAAGCGATGGCGCAAGCTTTGCCGAGGCCCACGATGCCGGGGACGTTGAGCGTGCCGGAGCGCATGCCGCGCTCGTGTCCGCCGCCATCAATAATGGCGGAAATCTGTACCCGAGGATTCTTGCGTCGGACGTACAAAGCGCCCACACCCTTGGGACCGTACATCTTGTGCGCGGAGATCGACATCAGGTCGATGTTCTGCTTGTTTACATCGACCGGAACCTTGCCGATTGCTTGCGTGGCGTCCGTGTGGAAGATAATGCCGTGCTGGCGACACAGTTTGCCAATCTCGGCAAACGGCTGCAGTACGCCGATTTCGTTGTTCGCGGCCATGATGGTCACCAGGACGGTCTTGTCGTCCATGGCGCGCTCGAGCTCGTCGAGATCGATCAAGCCATCTTTCTGCACCGGCAAGGTAGGTGACGCGATAACCGTTTTTCTCCAGCCGCTTGCAAGTGTCGAGCACGGCCTTGTGCTCGGTGACCGCGGTGATGATGTGATTGCCCTTCTCGCGGTACATCTCGGCCACGCCCTTGATAGCGAGGTTGTCACTCTCGGTGGCACCCGAGGTGAAGATGATTTCTTTGGTGGTGGCGCCGATCAGCTTGGCGATGCGTTCCCGGGCAGTTTCCACGCCCTCTTCGCCCGCCCAACCAAAAGAGTGATTGCGGCTGGCGGCGTTGCCAAACTTTTCCATGAAATAGGGCAGCATCTCCTCCAGCACCCGCGGGTCCATGGGCGTGGTGGCGTGGTTATCCATATAGATGGGCAGCTTTACTCCCTGAGGAGCGGCATGCTGCGTGACCGGAAGTTGCTGGGGGACTTTTACATCCGTGCTCATAATTGCTTCTCCTACCTCGTTAAGTGCTTAATCTTTTTCTTCGTCTCAATTCTTAACTAAACAATCGTCACCAGTTCGGCCGGCTTGACGGTGGCGCGTCCGGCCTCTTCTGGTTCTTCCCGCATATGTGAAATCTTGATGCGCTTCAGCACGGCTTCGATGCTCTCATTCACCTTGCGCAACGGTTCGCGAATATTGCAGCGTTCGCTCTGACCGCACTCCCCGCGAACGGTGACACAGGATGTGATAAACAGGGGGCCGTCGATTGCCTGAATCACTTCGAAAGCCGAAATCGTGTGCGCGGCTCGCGCCAACCTGTAACCGCCGTTAGTACCGTGCTGCGAATGCAACAGACCAGCCTTGACCAGTCGCTGCAGAATCTTCGCCAGTGCCTCGGGCGGGATACCGAAGGAATCCGCAACGTCTTTCGCGCTGGCGCTGCGAGTACCCTCGTCAGGGTGGTCCGCCAAATGCTTCATGGCCATCAGCGCATAGTCCGCCTTCTTGGTTAGTTTGAGCATCTTGGTTCCGGACCACCGGTCCGACTTCTGCAGCATCCGAAATCCGACTGAATCAGTCGGATTTAATTCCGACCTTTTCTGTCGTACTTCATTTTACGTCGATATCCCAAGATTGTGCAAGCCCGACAAGTAGGACGCGAGAACATTGCATTGAATGGTAACTATCGGGGATTGAATGGCTTAGCCCTTGGCGATCGTTTTGGTCGGCATTCTTAGCAGGCTGGGGAGCAGCCGATGTTAATCGTTTAGCCAAGACTGGCCATAAATTCACTACCCTTGTAACGCCAAAGGACTTGACAAGTCGCGAAGCGGGGCTAAAATACCCGAAATCCCCGCGAATCGGTTCCTCTGCGCGATGAGGGCGACGCTTCCGGATTTATGACCTCAAAGCCGTTCTCGCATCCGCAAAACGCTGACAAGCAACCTTGCAAGCACCCGCGCGTGCAAATCGTGAGCCGCGAGGAAGACGCCGAGTTCGTGGAATGCCTCGAGTGCCGCGAAATCTTCGAGTCCAGCGAACTCAAGGACATGAGCATCGAAGAAAGCACCGAAGGCGAAACCCAGGAATCGTAGGATCCGAAGCTCGCCCTAATCACTATAGTAACCACCCTTCTCGGATTCCGCCTTGTGCCCGGTCGAGTGGTTCTGCTACTCTGCGGGCCGGGGGAGTGCATTCCGCACATTGCAGACTCATGCCTGGCACAGCGCTAGTCGTCGACGATTCCATGCTGATCCGCTATACCGTCTGCCGCTTCCTGGAAGAGCGCGGCTTTGCGGTGGAAGCGGCCACGAACGGCGCGGAGGCCTTGCAGATTCTTGAGCGCGTGCGTCCTGACCTGGTCGTTACCGACATGCAAATGCCAAAGATGTCGGGGAGCGAACTGATCACCGCCCTGAAAAACAACCCGGTGACCGCCAGCATTCCCATCATTATTGTTGCAGGCCGCGCCAGCGGCTTCGACGAAAAAGAAAAGCGCGCCGACTTCGCCATTTACAAGGATATCGACATCCAGGGCCAGCTCGAAAAGGGGTTGGATGCGGTGATGGGGAAAAGCCACGGGCAAGGGGCGGGAAAGTAGCCAGCCTGCAGCTTTATTCTTTGGCCTTTGGCTTGAACGTAGAGGCGGACTAGCGCAAGAGCAGATTCGCCTCGGCCGAAAAATCCATACCAGCAAAGTCCTTCGCGAGGAATTTGGGATAGGCGGCGGCCGCAATCATGGCGGCGTTGTCGGTGGAAAGCGGCCGCGATGGAAAATGCACGGGCAGGCCCTCCTGAGCGCCGTCCCGCTCGAAAGTGCTTCGCAATTCACTGTTTGCCGCTACCCCGCCCGTGACGAAAAGCGTAGCCACGTCGTAGGCGCGCGCCGCCGCCAAAGTTTTACCAACCAGATCTTCGACCATCGCACGCTGAAAGGAAGCGACCAGGTCAAGAGCCCGCCTGTCGCAACTCGCCAGATAGTCCTCGAGCTTCGGTTTGGAAATGTTTGCCAAAGCCTTGCGTCGGATCTCGATGGAACCATGCATGTCGTGAATCTCGACGTAACGCAGCACCGCAGTCTTGATGCCGCTGTATGAGAAATCAAAGCGCAGGCGATCGCTCTCTATTTCTTTCGGTCCCCGGCCATCTTCTCTGCGATGACCCCGGCGATCCCGGTGCTTAATCTGTGCTGGCGGGAACTTCACTGCATTCGGGTCGCCATGGGGAGCGAGCCGATCAACGATGGGACCTCCGGGATAGCCCAATCCAACCAGCTTTGCGACTTTGTCGAAAGCTTCGCCGGCTGCGTCGTCGCGAGTGTGGCCGATGTTTTCGTACGTCCAACCCTGGTTCTTCTGCCCCGCCAGATACAGGTGCGTGTGTCCTCCCGACACAACCAGGGCCAGCACGGGAAATTGCACCTCGTGATTGCCCTTCTGCCGCTCTTCGAGCAGAACCGCATGAATGTGCCCTTCAAGATGGTTGACCGCAATCAGCGGCTTGTCGAGCGCGAAGGCCAGCGCCTTGGCATAGCTGATGCCGACCAGCAGCGCTCCAGCGAGGCCGGGACCCTGTGTGACCGCGATCGCGTCAACCGACTTGTAATTCTGATTAGCCTCAACCAGCGCCTGCCGCACCACGGGAACAATCGCCCGCAGGTGCTCCCGCGATGCCAGTTCGGGCACCACGCCGCCGTAAGGCTGATGCATCGCGATCTGCGAAGCCACCACGTTAGAAATAACCTGCTCGCCCGAGCGCACCACGGCCGCCGCGGTTTCGTCGCACGAACTTTCAATGCCGAGGATGTAGGCGTCTGGCATCAATTCCAGAGAGGTGCCTTCTCAGTATACTTTTGGTGCCCGGTGGCTTTTCTACCACGTTTCCCGGCGCTTCGCCTAAACCCATCCCTCCCAGCCACTGGCCCTCCCACCAACTATAGCGTTACGGTGGTTTTCCGAAGTTTACGAAATTTTCCACAGTGTTTCGGTAAAACCTGAGTTATATTCCAACGGGAACATTCGAGCCAATGTTCCAGTCGGAACATAACGCCGATTCCCGCCAGCCCTAGAACAGGCCACCCCTGCCCGGAAGGCAAGGGTGGCACTGGAAACTAGAAACTGGAAACCGGAAACTGACCTACTGCTGGCCCACGTGCTGACTGCCCACATGCCCGATGCACTCCTCCAGCACACCAAGAGCAACGTCGGCTTCTTCCTTAGTGACCACCAGCGGAGGACAGATCCGGATCGAGCTCGGCCCGCAGCCCAGGAACAGCACGCCGTGTTCGAAGGCGCGCTCGATGATCAGGTCGCGCTCTGCGCCGCCATACTCCTTGGTCGCCTTGTCCTTCACGATGTCGACTGCGATCATCAACCCTCGGCCGCGCACCTCGCCCACCAGCTTCAGCTTCGCAGGCCAGCTCGCCATGCGCTTCAGCATGTGCGCGCCCACAACCGCCGAGTGCTCCAGCAGATGCTCTTTCTCAATCACGTCCAGCGTAGCCAGCGCCGCCGCGATGCACACGGGATTGCCGCCAAAGGTTGAGGCGTGCGAACCTGGCACCCAGTCCATGATTTCAGAGCGAGTCATCGTGACGCCCAGAGGCATGCCCGACGCAAGACCTTTCGCCATGCAAACCATGTCCGGTTCAACGCCCGTGTGCTCGACCGCCCACCACTTGCCCGTGCGGCCAATGCCACTCTGCACCTCATCCAGCACCAGCAGGATGCCGTGACGATCGCAGATGCGGCGCAGCTCCTGCATGAAGATGGTGGGCGCGACCACGTAGCCGCCCTCACCCTGCACCGGCTCGACGAAGATCGCGGCCACTTCCTCGGGAGGCAGCGTGGTCTTGAACAGCTTCTCTTCGATGAAGCGGGCGCAACCCAGCGCGAAAGCGTCGGGGTCTTCATTCTGCGTAGCATCTTTTCGTCCGCGATACAGGTCGGGATAGGGCACGTGAGTCACGCCCGGCACCAGCGGCGCAAAGCGGCGCCGCTGCTGCGGTTTCGAGGCGGTCAGCGACAGCGCGCCCATCGTGCGTCCATGAAACGAGCCGAAGAACGCGATGATGTTCTGGCGCTTGGTGTGATAGCGCGCCAGCTTGAGCGCGCACTCGATCGCCTCCGCGCCAGAGTTGCCATAGTAGAACTTGTGCGGGCCCGGCATGGGAGCGATCTTCGACAGGCGCTCGGCGAGCGTGACCATGATTCTCGTAATAGAAATCTGTGCCCGACATGTGGATCAGCTCGCCCGCCTGCTTCTGAATGGCGGCGACCACATCGGGATGGCAGTGCCCGGTCGAGGTCACGGCGATGCCGGCGGAGAAGTCATAGAACTCGTTGCCGTCGACGTCGGTGACGACGATGCCGCGGCCACTCTTGGCCACCAGGGGGTAGGAGCGGGTATAAGACGGCGAAATATATTGCTGGTCGCCCGCGAGCACGCGCTTGGCGTTGGGCCCGGGCAGGGCGGTCTTGATCTTGGGTCCCTTAACTCCGGGTCCGGCTTCGGTCATGGTCTTGGTGGTCATAGAATCCTCCGAAAAGCAGTGGCCAGTGGTCAGTGAACGGAACGTCGGAACCCGCGGCTCTGGTTCAAGCACACGTGGAACCCCACAGTCAGGCGGAGGATTTGTTAGTCGCTACCGAAGAGGCTGGGACGCAGGCGCGACGGCAGATTCGCCCGATAGCGCCGTGGACACACCAAGCAGTGCAGCCAGCACTCGGGCAGATGCGAATTGGATTTGTTGCGGAGCATCGCTAACCTCGACATCACTGAGCCATTATAGCTTGAGGCGGTGCCTGGCGTAACCCCCTAACTGTCCTTTGGTAATGCCGGGGTGCGACTCAGACCACCTGGTTGTCCGTCGAATCCAAAGATGCATTGGAGCGTCTGATATCTTTTAGTCCTCTCGTTTTTCTCATTCGTCATGACCAGGATTCGGCGTCCCAGCCGGTTTGCGGTGAGTCTTGCCTTTGGATTGGTGTATCTGTTTTGGGGCTCGACTTATCTGGCCATCGACCTCGCGGTGCAGAGCATTCCTCCGGCGCTGATGTGCGGGGTGCGGTTTTCCATAGCTGGCGTGGTGATGCTAGTGGTGTGCGCGGCTACAGGGCGCAGGGTCTGGTATTCGGCGCGGCAGATTGCGTTGGCGGCCGTGGTGGGAATACTGCTGCTGATGGGCGGGAACCTGACTTTGTCTTGGGCGGAGCTTTCGGTGCCATCGGGGCTGGCGGCGCTGATTATTGCCATCACGCCGTTGTGGTTTCTGGTGTTGGACACGTTGCTGCTGGGCGACCACCACATATCGTGGCGGGGCAAGGCCGGGCTGGCACTGGGGATGATGGGGCTGCTGGTTTTGTTTTGGCCGGAGTTGCACTCGACTTCGACTTTGGGGCGGCGCGAGTTGTGGGCTTCGGTCTCGCTGCTTGGCGGATCGTTTAGCTGGGCGCTGGGTTCGGTGCTGTCGAAGCGGTGGCAGTCGGGCATGGACGTGTTCAGCGCAACCGGCTGGCAGGTGACGGCGGCCGGCGCGGGGAACTTTTTGTTGGCTGCGGCAGTGGGAGATTTCTCGCGGGTTACGTGGACGGAGCGTGGGTTGGGCGCGGTGCTCTATCTGGTGGTGTGCGGATCGTGGATCGGATACACGGCTTACATCTGGCTGCTGGAGCACGTGCCCACGTCGAAGGTGTCGACGTATGCGTATGTCAATCCGGTGGTCGCGGTGTTCTTAGGCTGGCTGATTCTGCACGAGCGCGTGGACCGCTTTATTGTGATGGGGAGTGTGATTGTGGTGATGTCGGTGATTCTCGTGACCAGCGCTAAGGTGAAAGAGAAGAAGACTGTGGCGGAGGAATTGCCGGCGGTGGAGGCGATGTAGCGGTTCTCAGTTCTCAGAAGTTAGAGGCGAAGGTTTGTTTGAGGGCGCCTGCTGGCTCGAAGGTTACGCGCGCTGGCGTGCGCTGCCAGGCGGGCACGGGACAGGCGGAATCGGGGAAAGCGTATTTCATTTCTGCGTCGGCCTCGACGGTGTGAGCATCGTGCAAGATCCGGATCATGGCCGAGGTGGGAGAATGGGTTGGAGGACCAAGCTCAGGGGTCACAAATGGCGGCGCTGATTTCAAAGTGGGTTCCGAAGTGGGACAGGGACCGGACCACGGTTGGAGAGCGCGATTCTTGACGCGCGGTTGCCTCGTGCATCGGCACGGTGGGATTGAGATTGCAGTAGAATTATCGGGAGTAGCCATGGTGCGATGAGTTTCCCTCATGATCCCCGTCTGGGTGTGAGCGGTGAGGGCCGGACAACTTTCCCGCGAGAAGCGGCTTCTGATCAGGATATGCACGTGTTGGCGACACGGCGGCAGGCTCCGCGGATTCTGGTGGTGGACGACCATCCCACGATTGCCGGGCTGATGAGCCAATTGCTCACCCAGCGCGGGCTACGACGTATTGACGGCGGCGGATGCGGAGCAGGCTGCCGCGGAGGTGCGGCGGCAAGCGCCTGACCTGATTCTGTCGGATGTAAGAATGCCGGGGAAGTCGGGCTATGAATTATGCCGTGAACTCAAAGCTGACCCGGCAACCCGGCTGATCCCTTTCGTGCTGATCACGGGATTGAGCGACAGCGCTGACAAGGTGCGGGGGATTGAAGCGGGAGCGGACGACTTCCTGAACAAGCCGGTGCTGGCGGAGGAGTTGACGGCACGCGTAAAGTCGCTGCTGCGGGTGAAGGAGTTCACCGACGAGTTGGAGACGGCGGATTCGGTGCTGTGCACGCTGGGGCTGATCGTGGAGGGCCGCGATCCTTATACCGAGGGGCACTGCGAGCGGCTGGCAGCGCGCGCCGCGGATTTGGGAGGGCATCTGGGACTGGATACAGATTCGATCCTGGCATTGCGGCGCGGGGGATATTTGCACGACCTGGGCAAGATCGCCGTGCCGGATGCGATTCTGAAGAAAGGCAGCGGACTTGACGCTGCCGGAGTGGGAGATCATGAAGCGGCATCCGGTGACCGGGGAAAATATCTGCAAGCCGCTGAAATCGTTGCGGCTGGTGCTGCCGATCATCCGCCATCATCATGAGCACGCGGATGGGTCGGGCTATCCCGACGGATTGCGGACGGGCGAGATCCCGCTGCTGTCGCGGGTTTTGCAGGTGGTGGATGTGTACGATGCGTTGCGCACGGCGCGGCCCTACAAGCCTGCGCTAGGCGCATGATGAGGCCGCGCAAACCATGCGCGAGGAAGCCCGCCAGGGCTTGTGGGACGCCGAACTAGTGAATGAGTTTTTCAGCATGCTGGTGGCAAAACGCAGCGTGGCGTGAAAGGCAGTTCCCGGTTTCTAGTTTCTCAGTCCTGATGTTCTCAGCCGGCTCTTTACGACGTACAATGGCGAAGCCATTGTTGCGGCAACCGGTTTGAAGCTCGAGACAGTTAAGCGTTCGCCCAAGCCGCTGCGGGAAGGTGGGTGCTACGCGCGGGAATCCGGATTGAAGGACATCACTTACAGCATCGTTATTCCGGCCTATAACGAGGGCGCGCGCCTGGGGGCGACTCTGGAGAAGGTGCTGGGATACGTGCGCGAGCAGGGATGGAATGCGGAAGTGATCGTGGTGAACGATGGGTCGCGCGACAACACGGCGGAATCTGGTGCGCGGGATTTGCCGACAAAGGATCCCGTGCTGCGGCTGGTGGAGAATCCGGGCAACCGCGGCAAAGGCTACAGCGTGCGCAATGGAATGCTGAATGCGCGGGGCGAAGTGATCGTTTTCAGCGACGCAGATTTATCTTCTCCCATTGAAGAGGTGCCGAAGTTGTTGGCGGCGCTGGCGGCGGGGGCGGACATCGCGATTGGCTCGCGCTGGCTGCGGGCGGAATTGCAGACGCGGCGGCAGTCGCTGCACCGGCAGTTATTTGGAAGGGTGTTCAATGTGTTGCTGCGGATTATTTTGGGGTTGCGATTCAAGGACACGCAGTGCGGGTTCAAAGCTTTCACGCGGCGGGCCGCGCAGACGATTCTGCCGCTGCAGCGCATCGAGCGCTGGGGCTTCGATCCGGAGATTCTTTTTCTGGCGCGCAAGTTTGGGTTTCGCGTAGAGGAGGTGCCGGTGCTTTGGGGTCACAGCGGAGACACACGGATTCATCCGCTGGTGGACGGAGCGCGCATGTTTCAGGAGATGGTGCGCATCCGCTGGTATGACTTGACCGGAAAGTATGACGGCGGGGCCGCGCTGGGCGCGCAAGCAGTTAAGACACTGCCGGGGGGACCCGCGCCCAGAGTTTGAGAATCAGGCTAATTTCCGTTTCGCAGCTGCAGCCAATTCCTTCAACGCTTCAACCACCTGTTGACCCATCTCGGTGGCTGGGGTAGGCATTTCACCTGCTCTGACTAGGTCGGCGGTGCGATAGCCGCTGATTCAGCACCGTGCTGACGGCGTTCTCGATGCAGGTTGCTTCTTGTTCTAATTCAAAGGAATGGCGGAGCAGCAGGGCAGCGGAAAGGATCGCTCCGAGCGGATTCGCGATTCCTTTGCCAGCAATATCAGGCGCGGAGCCGTGGACCGGCTCGTACACACCGACCGGGCCGCCGATGCTGGCTGAGGCCAGCAAGCCTAGCGAGCCTACTACTCCACCAGCCTGGTCGGAGAGAATATCGCCAAACATATTTTCGGTGAGGAGCACGTCGAAATCTTTAGGGCGCTGCACCAGCGACATGGCAGCGGAATCCACATACATGTGGGCGAGTTGCACTCCGGGATAATCTTTCGCGCAGCGGGTGACGACCTCGCGCCATAGGCGGGAACACTCGAGAACATTGGCTTTGTCGACGGAGAGAACTTTCTGGCGGCGCTTCATGGCGAGCTCGAAGGCTACGCGGGCGATGCGCTCGATGGCCGGCTCGCCGTACGTCATGGTGTTGGTGGCGACGCGAGAGCCGGGCGCGCCTGCGATAGAACGCGGTTCGCCGAAATAGAGTCCTCCGAGCAACTCGCGGACGATCATGATGTCGGTGCCGCGAACTAGATTCGGCACGCAGAGGGGAACAATCTTCCAGCGCGGGAAAGCAAATGGCGGGACGCAGGTTGGCGTAGGCGCCGAGTTCGCGGCGCAGGCGCAGGAGTCCGGCTTCGGGGCGAAGGTGGTTGGGATAATGGTCGAAAGCGGGACTGCCCACGGCACCGAGCAGGACTGCGGAGGAAGAAAGGCATGCCTGGATTGTGTCGGCGGGCAGAGGATCGTTGGTGGCTGCTAAGCGCCGCGCCACCGATGTTCTTGCGCTGGAGCTGGAGTTGATGTCCAAATGCGTCGGCAGCGGCTTGAAGAACCAGGACGGCTTGTTCGGTGACTTCGGGGCCGATGCCGTCGCCAGGGAGGATGGTGAGGTTCAGGAGCATGCGGGGATTAGTTTAATGGAAAGTGCTTTGCGGTGCAGGCCGGGTTCGCCCGGCGGACAGCCGAGGGCGCCTGTCCCCACATAAACCTTCCGAGGGCGACCGAGAAAACCGCTACACGCCCCAGAGATAGTCTTCCTGCTGCTGATCGTGATGGTGATCGGCAGGGATGGGGAGGGGCATGCCGAAGGCGTTGGTTTGCGACGCCATGGGAAATGGCCTGGGTGGTTCGGGGGTTGAGGCGCTGGCAGCCGCGGCGACCGCCATGGGAAGCGGCTCGAACAGCGGAGTGGCTGATGCGGCGGGTTTGTGGGTGTCGCGGATCAATTCGAGCAGGTGATGATCCTCGACGTGCTTGATCTTGTCGGCCAGGCGGACGAAGCGGCGATAGATGTCATCGAGGGCGCGGCGGTCGAACTGGTAGCCGAGCTGTTCGCAGCGAATGGCGAGGGCGTGACGGCCGGAGTGCTTGCCCAGCACGAGTTTGGAATCGGGCACGCCGACCGATTGCGGCGTCATGATCTCGTAGGTCAACGGATTCTTGAGTACGCCATCCTGGTGGATGCCGGCTTCGTGGGCGAAGGCGTTGCGTCCGATGATGGCCTTGTTGGGCTGCACGGGCACGCCGGTGATTTCGCTCAGCAACTGGCTGGCGGGGAACAGATGTTCGGCGGCGATGGCCGTTTCGTAGGGATAGCGATCGTGACGAACCCGCATGGCCATGACGATCTCTTCGAGCGAGGCGTTGCCGGCACGCTCGCCAATGCCGTTGATGGTGCACTCGACCTGGCGGGCTCCAGCGGCGACGGCAGCCATGGTATTGGCTACAGCCATGCCGAGATCGTTGTGGCAATGGGCGGAGATAGTGACGTTCTCGATTCCCTTCACGCGGCGGCGGATGGTTGCGATCAGCTCGCCGAACTCGGAAGGCACGGTGTAGCCGACGGTATCGGGAATATTGAGCGTGGTGGCGCCGGCTTCGACAACCGCTTCAAGCACCTGGCAGAGGAATGCAGGGTCGGTGCGAGTGGCATCTTCGGGGGAAAATTCGACATCCGGACAGAGCGACTTGGCGAAGGCCACAGCTTCGCGGGCCTGTGCGAGGCATTCCTCGCGCGTGATGCGCAGCTTGTATTTCAAGTGAATGTCGGAGGTGGCCAGGAAGACGTGAATGCGCGGGCGGGCGGCGTCTTTCAGGGCTTCCCAGGCGCGCTCGATATCGGGGCGGCAGGCGCGGGCCAATCCCGCAATGATGGGGCGGCGGATCACTGCCGCGATCGCCTTCACGGCTTCGAGAAGTCGCCGTCGGAGGCGATGGGAAATCCGGCTTCGATCACGTCGACACCGAGACGGTCGAGTTGATGCGCCAGGCGCAACTTTTCCTGGTGGTTCATGCTGCAACCGGGCGACTGTTCTCCGTCGCGTAGGGTGGTGTCGAAAACGGTAATGCGGACCTGCTCCGTGGCCATGGGTCTTCCTCAAAAATTGATGATCGGATCGAGCTCTGTTCTCTGCAACTCTGGGTTCTATGGTACGGGGCTTAGAGTCTGAAGCAAAACTTATAATTCTTCAGTGATCATTAGATTATCTTCTATGATAAGATTTTCTAATTGATGATTGAAGTTTGTATAAGAGGATAGCAGATGGAACTTTCGCAGCTGGAAGTCTTCCTGGCGGTGGCTCGCGAGCACCGCTTCTCCCGCGCCGCGGAGAAACTTCACCGCACCCAGTCGGCGGTGAGCCAGACCATCCGCAAGCTGGAGGATGAACTGGGCGAGGCGCTGTTCGACCGTTCGTCGCGGGAGGGCGTGCTCACCGATGCCGGGCAGGTGCTCTATGAATACGCCGAGAAACTGCTGAATCTGCGCGCAGGACGCCCACGAATCGCTGGCGGAACTGCGGGAGTTGCAGAAGGGCAAGCTGGTGATCGCGGCGAATGAATTCACGGCGCTTTATCTGCTGCCGGTGCTGGCGGAGTTCCGGCGGCTGCATCCCATGATCAAGATTACGGTGCAGCGGGCGCTGGGCAGCCGCATTCCGGACGACGTGCTGCAGCACAGCGCCGAACTGGGCGTGCTGTCTTACAAGCCGGAGGAACCGCGGTTGCACTCCGTGGTGGTTTATCTGGACGAATTGGTGCTGGTGGTGCCGCCGAAGCATCCGCTGGCCTCGGCGCGGGAGGTGAGCATCCGGCAACTGGGGGCGGAGTCGTTCGTGGCGCATATTGTTTCGTCGCCCTACCGCGAGAAAGTTCTGCAGACATTTCAGAAGCACAAAACGCCGCTGCATATGGAGCTTGAGCTGCCGACGTTGCAGGCGATCAAGCAGTTCGTTGCCACTGGGAAACGGGGTGGCGTTGATGCCCGAGATCAGCGTGGAAACGGAAGCTGGCGCGGGGAGAACTGGTGCGAATTCCGGTGCGGGAACTGCGAGTGCAACGCAAGCTGCGGTTGATTTACCGTAAAGAGGCGGGACTTTCGCATGCGGCGCGGGCGTTTCTGAAAGTGGCTGAGGCGGTGGCGTTGGAGCGGGCAGGGCGGTATCGATTTCAGCGGGAGAGCTAGAGAACGTGGCGAAGCCAAATCTCATCGGCCGAGAATCCCCTAACGTACCTCAGGCTGAAGCCCAATCCAAGTGCTTGCCTTGAATGCAGGCCTGGAAGGCCTGCTCCACCACCCTCTTGTCTAGAAGATAGGCCAATCAACAGTCGGCGCAGACTTCTCCTGGCTGGAAGGCCGCCAGGGCTTCGCCGAGGCTGGGATGAATCTCGAGGACGGAATCGAGGTTCGTGAGATCCAGCAGATCACGCACGAACGGAGTCGGACTGGCACATTTCAGATCCGCGTTTTGCGATCGAGCCCAGGTGTGCAGAAAAGCCAGTTCGCCGATGCCGGCACTATCGATGGAGCTGACGCCACTCAGATCGAGGACCACTTTGCCGCCGTTCTGAAGGACTTCACTGACCAGTCGCGAAAGGGCAGCGGCCTCGTCGCGATAGACGATGCGGCCTTGGCAGTGGACGATCATCACATCGCCGCGATTTCGAGTTTCCAAACTGAGTTTCAACTTCGACTCCTTAGGTGGTGTTCCGAGGGCAGCCAAGTCGTGGGGCTGCGGACATGTTTCCCAATTCGTGTTCATGGATTGCATGCTAATAGATAGACGCTCGCCAAGGGGTTTCGGAATCATGAAAAAAGAGTGAATTTCTTGCTAGGGGTGCCAAGCCTGCGGTCGCACAATCTTGGCGGACCGGGCATCCTGGGCCTCCGCTACACTGCATCTAACGAAATTCGCGCATTCAGGTAGAATTTGCTGCTGGCACAATTGCCGGGGAGGATTCATTTTCGTGTCGAAAACCGCAGCCGTGGTTCTGGCGTTCCTGAGTTTGATGCTGTTCTCAACCACATCGAAGGCCCAACTGCTCCCCAGTGGTAATGTTTATGCCGGAGTTGGTTACGCCGATTCCGTCGATGTGGTGAACCGTCTTACGTTCCGCGGATGGGAGGGGTCGGCGGAGGATATGCCGTTTCACCGGTTCTCATACCTCGGAATCGTACTCGATGGCAGCGGCTTTTACCGGACGGGCGTCACTCAGTACAACCTGGTTCTCGGACCGCGAGTTTCGCGGAGCTACGGAAAGTGGCGCCCGTTTGCGCATGCGATGGGCGGCTACCAAATAACCAGGTCGGGGGGCGAGACCTTTCATACGATTGTCGAAGACTTTGGAGGCGGAGTGGATCGCAAATTTCAACTCCTCTTCCTTAAGAACTTTTCCTGGCGGCTGCAGTTCGACTATATCCACAGCCACTCGCTGAGCGCCAACCAGAATGATTTCCGGGGCACGGGCGGGCTGGTGTGGCGCTTCTGAGCGACCGTCCTGCGCTCAGATATCGGCGAATGGCGGCAACTCAATCGATTCGTGCGCTTGCGCTCGTCGTCCCCTGGGTCGGCCAGAATTGAATTTTCCCTAGGTCAACTGGTGAATCCAGGCCAGTTTCGGTTGACGAATTCCCACTGCTTGGCATCTAACAGTTGCCGCCAGTTGCCGCCTGTCATTTTGATTCCAAGTTGAAAGGTCAGGTTGAGATCGTCATGCGAAAAGTTGGATTCATCGTTCTTACTTGGTCGTTGTCCGCCGGTCTGGCAAGCGCTCAGGTTCCCACCAGCGGGAACGTCTTTTTCGGATACTCTTACTACAGCACGGACCTCTCTTCGATCGACCGCGCAAACACCAATGGTTGGGAGGCCTCGGTGGAAGGCAAAGTGATTCCCTTTCTCGGGTTCGTGGCCGATGTTGACAGCCATTATGGCTCGCAGAACTTTCCGGCCCCTTGCCCGGTCGTCCCAGTCGGCGGCGGAGCTTCCGCCTGTAGCTTCAATGCTGATGTCACCGAGCACAACTTTCTGTTTGGGCCGCGAGTATCATTCTCCGTCGGCAAGTTTCGCCCCTTCGCGCAAGCTCTGTTCGGAGCGGCGCATGTCGACGCGAACAACGGCGTCGGCTCCGATACGTCCTTTGCCACTGCGCTGGGCGGCGGCCTCGACTACAAGATCATCCGTCCGGTCGCCTGGCGATTTCAGGGAGACTACGTGCAGACGCGTTTCTTCGGGGCGACACAAAATAACGTTCGGTTGTCGACGGGCATTGTGTTTCGCTTCTGACGCATTGTTCGCTGGAATACAAAAGGCTATCCGGCTGGTTGGCTGGATCCTGCTTTTTGTGACTGCGAACAAGACCCTGTAGAGTAGGCGAACGCGAGCCGAATCTAAGTCTGCCAGTATTTGTGGTCGCGCAGGAAGTAGCTTTCGTTCCAGTAGTTCATCGCGGTTTTCAAGAACAGCCAGCCCGCGCGCAGATGTCCCATCTTCTGGAAACGGCGGTTGGTGGTGTAGACGCCGCCGCGGACGATGCCAAAGCGCTTCCGCTGGACTTGCTGACTGAGCAAGTAGTCTTCGGCAAAGAGAACCTGCTCATGAAATCCGCGGAGTTCGCGGAATTTCTTCAGGTCGAATAGCATGAACATTCCTGTGGCGAAGGGATGATGGAGGCACGAGAGATACTGGAAGAGATCGTTGCCCGCGTAAAACAACTTGTCGATCCAGTTACCGTCGCGGCAGAGGATGTTGGTAGTAACACAATGAAGCTGCTTGTGCTGGGCCAGTTCGACGGCGCGGCGCACGACCGACGGATGCGCCAGTTCGATATCGGCATCAAGAAAGAGAACGTAAGTGCTCTCCGCGTGGGCTGCTCCCAAGTTGCGGCCGACGGAGGGCATTCCGCCGCGGATCACGCTGACGTTCAGGCGGTCGCAGAAGCCGAGAACGATCTCGGGCGTGCCGTCGGTTGAGTTGGCGTCAGCGACCAACACTTTCGTACTCGACATCTTCCAGTAATCCTGATTCGTCAGCGAAGTCAGCAAACGAGGAATCAGCTTGGCCTCGTTCTTGGCTGGAATCACGATCGTCAGCTCGCTCTTGGTATTCCTGCTGGTTAAACTCATGGATGCGAACCCCCTGTTCGTCAACGGTGAGATAGGTCAGGCGGGAATCGACCCAGCCGCCTGCGTTGTAGTAGTGAATTCCGTTTTCTTCGACCTGGACGGCCTGGTGGGTGTGGCCGCAGAAGATGCGGTCGGCATGGTGCTGGCGCGCGTAGCGAAGAGCTCCCGCAGCCACCTTCGACGACATGCGGAGCCAGCGCGTGTTCAGCCGGTCAATGAGCCGCGCTATAGGCTTGCTCTTGAAGTCGAGCTTTTGCAACTGGAGATAGAGTGACGTACCTAGCCGACTGAAACGCAGATTGTTGACTTGGAAACCGTCGAACTGATGGCCGTGGATCGCGAGGTGTTGCAGTCCGTCGTACTGCCAGGCGTAGTGCTGGTAGACGCGGACGCCCACCAGGTGCGACATGATGTTGGCGAGTCCGTGGTCATGATTGCCTTCCACCCACACGACCTCGATGTTGCGTTTGGGATTGGAGAGTTTGCGGATGTAGCCGAGGAACTTCCAGTGGTCTTTGGTGAGGCGGGCGAAGTTGAGGTCGGCGAAGATGTCGCCCAGCAGGATCAGCCGCTGAAAACGGTTTTCCTTGAGCACGCGCGTGGCTTCGCGGGCATGACTGGTCTCTGCACCCAGGTGCAGGTCGGAAAGGATCAGCGTGCTGTAGCCATGCAGATCCATAACTCAAGTTGTAGCAAGGCAATGTTACGGGGTGATGAAATATGCATCAAAATCGGTGCAGTGGTAACTAGAAGCGGCCCGAGTAACTTATTGGTAAACAAAGGACCCTGCCACGAGGCGAGCGCGAAGTGTTTCAGCAGTGTGAATACCCAGCGGCTTTTCACGTAGACTGAATTTCCTTTTGAAAACCATCGGACACATTCTGGCGAGGTATACGGCGTGGATTTGGCTGCTGCTGCAGCACCTCGGAATTTGGGGGGTGTTCGCGATTGCGTTCGCGGATTCTGCTCTGCTGGGCATGCCGGTGGACTTAATGGTGGCAACGTATGTGTACAAGGATCGCCGGCTGCTGCTCTTCTATGTGGTGATGGCCTCGCTCGGGTCGATGCTGGGCAGCATTCCGCTTTACCTCCTCGGATATCTGGGCGGCGAAAAAGTGCTGCGCAAACGGATTTCCGAAGAGCGCTTTCAGCGGATTCACCGCTCCTTCGAACAGCACGAGTTCTGGGCTGTGATGTTTCCGGGAATGCTGCCTCCGCCCATGCCTTTCAAAATTTTCGTGCTGGCGGCGGCGGTGTTTGAGATGCGGTTCCGCGACTTTCTGGCCGCCATCTTCGCGGGAAGGTTCGTGCGCTTCATGACGCTTGCATTGCTGACGCTCTGGTTCGGCCCGCAGATTGTGGGACTGATGGGGGTGCTCGTCCGGCAGCATTTTTCTTGGTTGTTGGGAGCCGTAGCGGGCGGAGTGCTGGTTTGGCTGGTGATGCGGCGGAGTCGAAGGCGCAAGGCGGGAGAGAGTTGACGCGGGCGCACCGAAGATCTTTCAAGAGAAGATCTTTCAAGACCGGATCAGGCGCTCGGTGGACCTCTCCCCGCATGCGGAGCATGCTAGGCTGCGGCGATGTGGTCGCCGGAGGTTCTGTGCAGCCAGCGGGAAAGCGCCAGCAGAAACACCGGAATTCCAAAAAATGCAATGGAGAAGAACAGGTCACTCTCCGCCGTTCCGCGGAAAAATGGAAGTCCGGCGGCGTAAGACATCATCAAGCCGTGGAAGGTCTTGGGATACATCTGCCACGCGGCCCACACTGCAAAATTACTGACCAGAAAGAACGAAACTGAACTGGCGAGCGCGGCTCCGACTACGCGGACAGGGCCGGATTTCTCGCGGAGGTTGGTCCCCAGCCACAGGATTGCCGCATACCACGCCCAGGTAACCAGTTGGTCCCAGGTTAAGCTGTACGAGTAGATGAACTTGGTGAGGACAACATCGGTTGCCGCCATCAGCACCAGAGGTATCCACATCTGGCGCCGCGAACCACGGGCCCCGAAAAACAACAGCGATGCCGCCAGCGGCGTGAAGTGCCAGGCGTGGGGCAGGAAATTCAATCGACCCGCGAACGGCAGGAAGCGAACGGCAATGGCCAGTAGGACGAATAGATAAGCCAGCATGAGCACCTCGGGAACGAAATAGTATTCTGGGCGTGGGAACTGGACTAAGTCAAGGGGAGGAACTGAAGGCGAGCGTTGACGGTTGAGTTTTGGCGTTACGTGAAGGCTAGTTTCCAGCTCTCAATCCGGTTCTGGGAAAGCCGTTTGCTTCTTGCCGGAACCGAAGATGTCGGCAACGACGTGCAAGTTCTTGTCGAGTTGAACGCCCGCGGCGAGTGCCCTGCTCGGTTCACCGCGGCGGCTCAGCAGGCTGGGCAACCGCACAAAGCGCAAGTCCTGGAACTCCACGATATAGCCGGCCCCGGGCGGATCGAGTGTCTCGGTTTCGGTGATCGGGTATTGCGCCCAGTCGAGGTACACGCGTCCCAGGTAAGACTTCTTCGCAGCTAACGTGACCGGAGTTTCTTCCGGCTTGTAGCGGATGACGAGACGGCCCTCGGGATCAACTTCCGGTCCCAGAGAATCCACCGGAGCGAGAGCAAAGAAGGCAGGAGTCTCCACGACACCGTACCAGTGGAATGGATCAGTCATTGTGGGATAGGCGGAAACGCGCAGCGGGTCCACGCCCTGGTAGGTGCGGGCGGCAAGGGCGCTTACTGCGCGGCGATGTTCGAAATCGCGCAGCCCCCACATCAGCACCACCCCCAGCAAGGCAAGCGTGGCCGCGATTCGGCCTCGCGGTTGGCGGGTGCGCACACCGACTTCCCGGTCGATGAGCGAGAAAAACGACGGAACAATCAATCCGAGTAACAGGAGGCCGAACATGATGGGCTCGAAGATGAAGACAATATCCCACGCATACCACCTCTCGGAAAACGGCCAGAACGGGCGCACTCCGTAATTGTTGGTGAAGTCGAGCAGGATATGACTGAGGCCGGCGAGGCAGGCATAAAAAAAGAGCAGTCTCCAGCGCGGCGGGAGGTTCGGATCTTTCAACCTGCGTCGGCGCAAACGCCAGATCAGATAAACGAAGCCGAGTACCATAGCGGCGTCGAGCGGAACTCCAAGGAAGGAATGCGTGAAGCCGCGGTGGTGGGCGAAGCCGAACGCCGGACCGCCGAAGCGGCTGAGGACGTCCAGATCAGGCGCCTCCGCGGCGAGAGTGAGCGTGAGCGTGGCCAGCGCCGTCTTGCGGTTGAGTCCGGCGCGGCCCATGCACGCACCGGTCAGGAAATGTGTGATCGGTTCCAAGTGGTCTAAGGATTCTATTTGGCTGTGCGGCAATTGCCAACAGGGACGAAATCTAGCTCTAGCGGGAAGGCGCCAGCAACGTCAGTGCGTCCGGCGCGATGGTGATTTCTGCGGGCAGTGTGCCGACCAGCTCGCCGTCTGCCTCGACAAAGACTCTCGGCCGCGCCCGTGACGGGCCATCGCTGGATGGCGCAGGCAGGTATTGGCACGAAACGCGGCTGCTGTATGCAAGTTCGATGCCCGAGATCTTCCAACTGCGCCGCAGCAATCCGCGGGTCACGTAGAGAAGATAGGCGAGGCGGCTCGCGGTGCGGCAGAAGACCAGCCGCAGGTCGTTGCGCTCCAAAGAAGCTCCTGGAGCCAACTCTTGCAGTACTCCACCAAAATTTCGGATGCGCACGGCCATCAACTCCGTGACGCCGGCTCGCTGGGGCTGGCCCGAACCGGTCTCGGCGAACTCAACCCGGAAGCGGGTCATGGGATGAGTAAACCAAAGCTGCCAAGCCTTGGTGTAGTAAGCGGCCATGCCTATGCGCTGCTTGGCAGGGGCGTGGAGCTTGTAGAAGAGGTGCGCATCCACTCCTGCACCTGCCGCGACGATGAAGAAGCGCGTGCCAGGTTTGCCTTGGAGATCGAGATATTCTATGCGGCCAAGAGCAACGCGGCGGGGTGCGGCATGAACAGCGGCGCGGGCTGCGGCTGCGATATTCATGGGCAGGCCGAGGTCGTGGGCCAACGCGTTGGCCGTACCCAGGGGCAAAATCGCGAGGGCAGCGCCGGTGTTCGCCAACACCTGGATCACGTTGTGGATGGTGCCGTCTCCGCCACAAGCAAAGACCGTGTCCCAACCAGCAAGAACGGCCTGCCGCGCCTGCTCCTCCGCGTGTGCAGGGGAGTGCGTGAGCACGAGGTGGGCCTCGACGCTTGCGCCGCGGAGCAACGCCAGCACAGTTTCCAGCTCCGCCTGGCGCCGCACGCGGCTGCCGCCGGAGTCAGGGTTATAGAGTAAAGCCGCCTTACGCATGGCCGGATCGAAGCTGGATTGTACCTGAGCGCCAGGCATGGAAGAGTGCAAGGAATCCTCGTCCGCCTATAATCTTTGCGATGCCTGCCGCTGGGAAAGACGTCGAAAAAAAGATCGAATCGCTTCGGGAGAAGATCCGCCACCACGAATACCTGTATTACGTCCTCGACCATCCTGAGATTAGCGATGCCGAGTTCGACAAGCTGATGCAGCAGTTGAAGGATCTGGAGGCGGAGCATCCGGAGCTGATCGCGGCGGATTCTCCCACCCAGCGCGTCGGCGGCAAGCCGCGCGAAGGTTTCGTCAAGCTGCCGCACTCTTCGCCCATGTTGTCGCTCGACAACACTTACAGCGAGGAAGAATTGCGCGCCTGGGAACGCCGCGTTCACGAACTGAGCGGCCAGACCGAGGTGGACTATGTTTGCGAGCTGAAGCTCGATGGCATGTCGCTGGCCTTGATTTATGAAGACGGGAAGCTGGTGCGCGGGATTACTCGCGGTGACGGAAGCGTGGGAGAGGACGTGACGCTGAACATTCGCACCGTGAGGTCGGTGCCACTTTCGATTCCAAGAGAAAAACTGAAAAAGGCGGGCATCCCGGCGAATTTCGAGGTGCGGGGTGAACTGCTCATGCCGCTGGCGGCATTCAAGAAGATGAATGAGGAACGGGAGAGCAAGGGACTTTCCCTGTTTGCTAATCCGCGCAATGCCACGGCGGGCACGGTGCGGCAGCTTGAATCCAAAGTTACGGCCGAACGGCGGCTCGACTACTTCACTTACATGCTTTTCGAAGACGGGCACACTTATTTTGACCGTCACTGGAAAACTCTGGATGCACTCGACGCAGCCGGATTCAAAGTCAATCAGAACCGCAAGCTGGTGCACGGTATCGACGAAGCCTGGGCGTTCATCCAGCAGTGGGAGGGGAAACGCGATGCGCTGCCTTACGAGATTGACGGCATCGTCATCAAAGTGGATCGCACCGCGTTGCAGGGCGAACTGGGGTTCACGGGCAAAGCGCCGCGATGGGCGATTGCTTACAAATATGCCGCGCGGGCCGGGATCACCAAGCTGGAGAGGGTGCGCTGGCAGGTTGGTCGTACGGGCAAACTTACTCCCGTGGCTGAGTTGGTCCCAGTTTCTATTGGCGGCACGACCGTTCGCAACGCGACGTTGCACAACCTGGACGAAATCCAGCGCTTGGGCGTAAAGATCGACGATTGGGTGCAAGTAGAGCGTGGCGGCGATGTCATCCCCAAAGTCGCGAAGGTCATCGACGATGAAGATCATCCGCGTGGTAAGGGGGATGTTGCGGTGCCGGAGAAGTGCCCCGAGTGCGGAACGAAAGTGGTGCGGACCGAGGGCGAGGTCGATTACCGCTGCGTCAATGCGAATTGTCCCGCTAAGCTCCGCGAGACGATTCTGCACTTTGCTTCGCGTGGGGTGATGAATATCGACGGCATGGGCGACGCGCTGGTCAACCAGCTTACCGAGCGCGGCCTGGTAAAGAATGTGGCGGATATCTACAAGCTGACGAAAGACGATCTGCTCAGCCTGGAGCGCATGGGTGACAAATCCGCGCAGAACATTCTCGATGAGATCAAAAAGTCGAAGATGCTGCCACTAGAGCGCGTCATCTATGGTCTCGGCATTCGTTTTGTCGGCGAGCGTACGGCGCAGTTTCTGGCCGAGCATTTTGGATCGATGGAAGCGCTGGAGAGCGCTGGTGTGGAAGAGCTGCAGAATGTGAATGAAGTTGGCCCGCGCATCGCGGAGAGCATCGTGGAGTTCTTCAGCATTGCGGCCAATCGCAAGCTGGTGGAGCGGTTGCGCGACGCAGGGCTTAGGTTAACGGGACAGAAAAAGCATCGTGGGACGAAGCTTGCGGGAAAGACGTTTGTGTTGACGGGGACGCTCGCGCACTTCACTCGCGATGAGGCCAAGAAGATGATCGAAGACGCGGGCGGGAAGGTCACCGGCTCGGTCAGCAAGAAGACGGATTACGTGGTGGCGGGGGCAGATGCGGGGTCGAAACTGGACAAGGCGAAGGAGTTGGGGGTGACGGTGATCGACGAAAAGGAGATGGAAAAACTCGCGGCTGAAAGCTAGAGCCTGCCAGTCTTAATCGATGCCCTTCCGACCCGACACGCTGACTTCGAGCCCGATCAAATAGGACGTGACGGCAGGATCGTTAAACGCTACGAAATCTGCGACTACAAAGCATTCGTCCCGAACTGGGATGGCGAGAGCGTCTGCGCGAGCCATCGGTTTACCCCGAATAGGCTTGTTGAAATAGTCGGATTGTTCTGGCTCGCGCGCCATTATTTCTAGCGGTCGCTCGTCGGTCGAGCTTCCATGAAAACCCAATGTCGCGCTTCCGCCTTTTGCTCGGCGACGTTCTCAAACGCCCTAGCCGCCGATGCTCACTATGGCCGGTCATCGGTCCAGCATAGTAGATCGCGCTTGCGACATTATTCCTGGAGACGAACCCCCAGACCGTCATTTGATTCTTACCGCAATCTGGACAGTCGAACGTCTTGATTCGCTGGTTTAACTCGATGCCGCAGGTGGGTGGTCCAGTCATTTCGTTCCTCGCCTATTCCTGCTCCCGCAAAGCCTTCGTCATCCTTTTCCAAGTCTCCTCCAGCGTCTCGGGCAGAATCCGCGTCTCGCACACGACCGACACGAAGTTCGCGTCGGCCACCCAGCGCGGCAGGACGTGCATGTGAATGTGTCCGGCGATGCCGGCGCCGGCAGCTTTGCCGATGTTCATGCCCAGGTTAATGCCGTCAGGGTGGTAGAGTTGGCGCAGGACGGACTCCATGCGTTGCGAGAGCGTCATCATTTCAATGGCGGCGTCTGACGGGAGCTTTTGCAGTTCGTCCAGGTGGGCGTAGGGGACGATCATCACGTGTCCGGGCGTGTAGGGAAACGCATTCAGGATGACGAAGCACTGCTGGCCGCGATACACGATGCGCGCTTTGGCGTCGTCGCCTGCCTGCACGGCGTCGCAGAAGACGCAGCTGGCCGCCTTCTCGGCGGTCGAGACGTAGGCGTAGCGCCAGGGGGTCCAGAGATAATCCATCGCAAGGGCAGGGTAGCAGATGGGGGGCGTGGGGCAAAACTGGGATTATGGACCGTTTCGGGGTCGCGAGCAATGGTGTGCCGATAACCTCAGGGGCTGAAGCCCGGGAAGTTTTAGAGCCTCTTGACGCAGGCCTAGAAGGCCCGCACCACCGTCTTGCTTTTCTTGGCGCTGATCCTAACGGGAATCGCTTCGCCAGAACGGCTCGCTCCGCTCGCTGGAGAGCCGAGGCGGCTGTCCAAGCAGCTTGTAACACTGCTGTAACGTAAGATTTGTGTTTGACACTGTTTGCGCGGCGTTGCTATAGTCGAAGAGTTCCCTTTGGACGCGGGTTTCTGTGAAACGTCCGGCAGCTGGGATTGTCCTAGCTTACTCGCCAGGGTGAGCCCACCACAACCAAACGACTCACTCCAGCAGTCCGCCAAGCAGGTCCCGTATCCTCCCCGCACCGAGTGCGAGGCACATCAGAAAGGCATGACTTTGTTCGACGACACCACCACCCACAACTCCGATTCCGCCACCGCCGTCGTAACCGAAACAGAACCGACGGCAGCCGAACCCACCTCAACCGAACAGAACTTGACCGAGAAAGGCTTGACTGCGCAAGACTTGACCCAGCAGGGTCAGGCTCCGGCCGCAACCGGCGCTGCGACCGCCGCAGCCAAGGCCGCTGCCGCTGATGAAGCGCCACATCCGGCGCCCGCCGCCGACGACAAGCACGCTAGCGAAGATTTCGCTTCCGCGCTCGAAAACTTCACCACTGAAACCGAAGAGGCGGTGGGAGAAGACCGCGTCATCAAAGGCACGGTGCTGAAGCTCACTGCGACGCACGTGGTGGTCGACATCGGCACCAAATCGGAAGGTATGTTGCCGCTTTCGGAGGTGCTCGATCACGAGGGCAAGCCGAAGGTGAAACCGGGCGACGAAATTGAAGTGATGCGGGAGAAGGGACAAACCGAGGAAGGCTACATCAACCTCTCGCACCAGAAGGCGGCGCGCATTCATGCCTGGGACGAGGTGGAGAAAGCTCATCACGAGAAGAGGCCGATTAAGGCTGTGGTGATTGAGCGCACCAAGGGCGGGCTGACGGTCGATATCCTGGGCGCGCGGGCGTTTCTGCCCGGTTCGCAAGTGGATCTGCGGCCCATTCGGAATCTGGACGGCATGAAGGGCCAGACCCTCGAAGTCACGGTCATCAAGGTCAACAAGAAGCGCGGCAACATCGTAGTCTCGCGCAAGGAATTGCTCGAAGGTGAGCAGAACGAGAAGCGCAGCAAGACTCTCGAGCATCTGGAAGAAGGCTCGGTCCTGACGGGGGTAGTGAAGAACCTGACCGAATACGGCGCGTTCGTCGATCTCGGCGGGCTGGACGGGCTGTTGCACATCACCGACATGTCATGGGGTAGGCTTACGCACCCGCGCGACCTGGTCAACGTCGGCGACCAGATTCAGGTGAAGGTGCTGAAGTACGACAAAGAGAAGCAGCGCGTTTCCCTGGGCTTCAAGCAGTTGACGCCCGATCCGTGGCTCGATGCCGAACACCGCTATCCGGTGGGCGCGCACGTCTCCGGGCGCGTGATCAGCGTGACCGACTACGGCGCGTTCGTCGAGCTGGAGCAGGGCATTGAAGGCCTGGTGCATGTCAGTGAAATGACATGGTCGAAGCGCATGAAGCATCCTTCGAAGCTGGTCAATGTGGGCGATCAGGTGGAATGCGTGGTGCTGAATGTAAATCCCGCCGAGCGCCGCATCTCTCTCGGCATGCGGCAACTGGCGGCGAATCCCTGGGATGCTCTGCACGACAAATATCCTGTGGGCATGACCGTGGAGGGCCGGGTGCGCAACCTGACCGATTTCGGAGCGTTTCTCGAAATCGAGGATGGCATCGACGGTCTCGTGCACGTTAGCAACCTGAGCTGGACGAAGCGGGTTAAGCATCCTTCCGAAGTGTTAAAGAAGGGTGATCGGGTGAAAGCAGTGGTGCTGGCCATTGAGCCTGACAAGCGGCGCCTGTCGCTTGGGGTGAAGCAGCTTCAGCCCGATGTCTGGGAAACTTTCTTCGCGGCGCATCACATCGGCGATGTGATTCATGGCAAGGTCTTGCGCGTAGCCGCGTTCGGCGCCTTTGTCGAGATCGCGGAAGGTGTGGAGGGTTTGTGCCACAAGTCGGAAGCGGTGGACGGAAACGGCCAGCCGCTGCATCTTGAACCTGGCGTGGAGCACGATTTCAAGATCATCAAGATGAGCGCGGAAGAAAAGAAGGTTGGACTCAGCATCCGCGCTGTCGGCGAAGAAGCCTCGCGCTCCGAGGTCGAGGCTTACAAGCAGCCCGTCTCCAGTACGAGTTCAACCATCGGGGAGCTGATCTCGTGGAAGCGCGCTAGCAACGAGAACAACTGAATTCCTTGAGATCGCGCATCCGGGCCGCCGCAAGGCGGCCCTTTTCGCTGTGGGCAGCCGCCGGCCTCTTGCTTGGCGCTTCCACTACGCTGTTCTAGAATCATTTGTTTGCTCTCGAACATCTCTTCATTACGTGGTAAGGAGCGCTGCATTGCCTGAAACCATTTACGACGTCGCCATCATCGGCAGCGGGCCCGCCGGCTACACCGCGGCCATTCGCGCGGGCCAGTGGGGCCTGAAAACCGCGCTCATCGAAAAAGACGGCTTCCTCGGCGGCACCTGCCTGCACGTGGGCTGCATTCCGACCAAGGCTCTGCTGTTCAACGCTGAACTCTGGGACCATCTCAAAGACGCCAAGGAATTTGGCATCGAAGGTGTGGACGCGCGCAATCTGAACTGGGCCGCGGTCCAGGATCGCAAGTCGAAGATCGTGGCCAAGCACGCCAAGGGCCTTGAGTTCCTGATGAAGAAGAATAAGGTTGAGACCGTGAAGGGCTACGGAAAGCTGGCTGGTCCGGCGCAGAATGGTCTGTTGTCCGTCGAAGTCGTAAACGATAACAAGTCGAGCCACTTCACGACGAAGAACGTGATTCTCGCCACTGGCTCGGAAGCCCGTATGTTGCCCGGCCTCGAAGCTAACGACCGCGTTCTCACCAACATCGAGATTCTCAGCTTGAAAGAAATTCCCAAGTCGCTCGTCATTGTGGGCGCGGGTGCTGTGGGGGTGGAGTTCGCATCGATCTATCGTTCTTTCGATTGCGAAGTCACAATCGTCGAGATGCTGCCGCGCCTTGTTCCCATTGAAGACGAAGAAGTTTCCAAGGAACTGGCCCGTGCCTTCCGCAAGCGTGGCATCAACTTCCATACCAGCGCTAAGGTCGACAAAGTTGAGAAGACAAAGGCTGGAATCGCCGTCACCATCACGGTCGAGGGCAAGCAGCAGAAGCTCGACGCCGAGAAGATTCTGATCGCTGTAGGCCGCAAACCGCATACCGAAAACATCGGTCTGGAGAAAACGAAAATCAAGCCCGACCGCGGCTTCATCAAAACCGATTCCTGGATGCAAACTGCGGAGCCCGGCGTTTACGCCGTTGGCGACATTGTGCTGGGCACGCCGCAACTTGCTCATGTCGGCGCCATGGAGGCGATTGTCGCAGTCGCCAAGATCGCCGGCAAGCCGGGCAAGCCAATCAACCCCGAGCACATCCCCGGCGCAACGTATTGCCATCCTGAAATCGGCAGCGTGGGCCTTACCGAAACCAGGGCGCGCGAGGCCGGATATAACGTGAAGGTCGGCAAGTTCCCTTTCACCGCGAACTCGCGTGCATCGATCGTCGGTCAGCACGAGGGCTTCATCAAGATTGTCTCCGACGCGGACTACGGCGAGATTCTCGGCGTGCACATCATCGGCCCCCAGGCCACAGAACTGATCGCCGAAGCGGTCGCTGCCATGGAACTTGAAGCCACGGTCGAAGATTTGATGTGGACCATCCACGCGCATCCGACCTTGGCCGAAGCCATGCTGGACGCCGCAAACAGCGTGTACGGCATCGCGATTAACGCATGACACTTTTGCCACCAAACCTCGCTTGGCGATGTTGAAGGCAGCGTTAGCAATTTGATCTCTCTAGTCCAACTCGGTACCGTCGACTACGCTACAGGTCTGCGGCTGCAGCAGCAACTGGTCGACTTGCGCAAAGCGGACAAGATTGGCGACGTCCTGCTTCTGCTCGAACACTCTCCGGTCATCACTCTAGGCCGCAACGCAAAAGCTTCAAACGTCGTCGCCTCGCCCGAACTGCTCGCCCAGCGCGGTGTCGAGATTTTCGAATGCGACCGCGGCGGTGACGTTACTTTCCACGGCCCGGGACAGATCGTCGGCTATCCCATCTTCGATCTGCGCGGCTTCGCTACGCCCGACGGCAAACGCAAGACGCTCGGCGCCGTCGAATTCGTCCGCCGCCTGGAAGAAGTCCTGATCCGGACCTGCGCCGACTTCGCCATCCCGACAACGCGAGTTCCGAGTCTAACCGGAGTCTGGACAGATGCCGCAAGCAACCACGCCCGTGTGGGGACAGCCGCCCTTCGGCCGGCTCAGGGCAGGCTCTCGGCTGTACCGCTGAGCCAAGCGAAGCCTGCGCTGACTGAAGCATCAGAGGCCAAGATCGCCGCCATCGGCGTCCATATCTCGCGCTTCGTCACCTCGCATGGCTTTGCCCTCAACGTGAACACCGACCTCAGCTTTTTCAACCTGATCATCCCCTGCGGCATCACCGCAAAGCCGGTCACATCGATGCGGCAAGAACTCGGCAGGCCGCTGGACCTGAACACAGTCGCCGAATCCATCTCTCGCAACTTCGGGACGGTATTCTCTAGCCAGATGCTCTGGGTAGAAACCCTTGACGCGTTGCTTGGCGGCACAGTCGGCGTCCCTCTGCAGCGACCCGCCGAACTCCGCCAACTTCACCAAGAAGACGACACTACCTGGGCCTGACAAGAATCACGCAGGGACTGCCTCCTCGGTCGCCCAACCGAGTCCGGCCCGGCAGGTACTCGCTAGCCCAATCCCCCGCTCTGCGATAGCATTAACCATTACGCGTCCAACGCAGGCTCCCTTCATGGCAATCAAGAAGACAAAGTCCAACTCCAAGCACAGCTCCAACGGCGGCCGCCGGCACAACGGAGGATCTCGGCCAAAGGTCAATCGCGCCGACCTCCGCACCTACTCCATCCCCGACCACCGCCTGGAGCATCCCAACCTCACCGTCCGCCAAGCGATAGAGAAAGACAAAGACGGTGCCGAGCACGTCCGCTACGAAGTCACCGGCAACCTCAACGCACCCGTTCCGCCGATTCGCGACTCGAAATATCTAAGCAAGCAGCAATGCATCGAGATCTACCGCTACATGCTGCTCAACCGCAAAATGGAGGTCGCCCTCGAAAACCTCTACAAGCAGGGCAAGGTGGTCGGTGGAGTTTACTTTGGACTCGGCCAGGAAGCCTGCTCCTGCGCCTCCGCCTACGCGCTCGATAAAGATGACTGGTTCGCGCCCATGATTCGCAACCAAGGCTCATTGCTGGTCCGCGGCTTCCGCGCCTCCGACACCATGATGCAGTACATGGCCAAAGCCGACTCACCCACCCGCGGCCGCGACGGCACCTCGCACTTCGGCGACATCGAAAAGCGCAACATGGTTTCACCCATCTCCATGCTCGGCGATCTCATCCCGGTGATGGCCGGCGTCGCGCTAGGCGCGCGGCTTCAGGGACGCAACCTCGCCGTCATGACCTACATCGGCGACGGCGGCCAGTCCACCGGCGTCACCTACGAAGGCATCAACTTCGCCGCTGTGCAGAACCTCGGCCTCGTGCTCGTCGTCGAAAGCAATCTCTGGGCCTACTCCACACCCTCAGAAATACAGTACCGCTGCAAAGATCTTGCCGAGCGGGCCATTGGATACGGCAGCCCCGGCGTCATCGTTGACGGCACCGACGCCTGCCAGGTCTACGACGCCGCTCGTGACGCCGTCGAGCGCGCCCACCGCGGAGAAGGCCCCACGCTGATCGAAGCCAAGATGATGCGCATGAAAGGCCACGCCATCCATGATGCGGCGGCGTACGTGCCCAAGCCGATGTTCGATTTCTGGAAGAAGCGCGATCCGGTTGCGCGGTTTGAGGATTATCTGGTGAAAGAAAAAAAGTGGCTGACGGCTAAGGAGAATGCGGGCTTGATTTCAGAGGTGGACCGGGTGATCGAAGCGGAACGCGAGATCGCGGTGAACTCTCCCATGCCAACTCCCGAGTCCGCCGAAGGCGGCGTCTTCTGCGAAGATGGCTGTCATGACATCAAGCCGAAATACGGGATGCCGAAAGTGAAGAAGGGTGCGGGCGCCGGACCCAAGCAGACCGAAGCCGCGGTGCATCTCCGCTAACCACAAGCTACCGAATCGGAGTTGAGGCCTCTATGCAACTCACCTACCTCGAAGCCATCCGCCAGGGAATCTGGGAAGAAATGGACCGCGATCCCACCGTCTTCTGCCTCGGCGAGGACATCGGCATCTACGGCGGCGCCTTCAAGGTCACCGACGGTTTCATCGACCGCTTCGGTCCCGAGCGCATCATCGACACGCCCATCGCCGAGTCGGCCATCGTCGGCGCGGCTTTCGGAGCGTCGCTCACCGGCATGCGCCCCGTCGCCGAGTTCCAGTTCATGGACTTCATCGGCTGCGCCTTCAACCAGATTAGCAACATGGTCGCGAAGACCCACTACCTCTGGGGCGCGCCCGCTCCGCTCGTCCTGCGTGGGCCCAGCGGCGGATACGTTCACGGCGGCCCGTTTCACTCGCAGAATCCCGAGATGTGGTTCGTCCACAATCCCGGCCTCAAAGTCATTTGCCCGGCCACCCCCTACGACGCCAAGGGACTCATCAAAGCCGCCATCCGCGACAACAATCCCTGCATCTTCTTCGAGCACAAATATCTCTATCGCCGCATCAAGGGTGAGGTTCCTTCGGAAGATTACGTCGTCCCCATCGGCAAAGCTCGCGTCGCCCGCGAAGGCCGGGACCTGTCGATCATCACTTACGCCGCGATGGTTCATACGGCGCTGGAAGCCGCCGACATCCTGAGCAAAGAAGGAATCGATCTCGAAATCCTCGACCTGCGCACGGTCTCGCCGCTCGACCGCGAAGCCATCGCGCAGACCGTGAAGAGAACGAACAAGGTCATCATTTTGCACGAGCACTCCCGTACCGGAGGCCTCGCCGGCGAAATCGCTGCCATCATCAACGAAGAAGCCTTCGACGACCTCGACGGCCCCGTCGTCCGCATTGCAGGCCTGGATTCGGCGATCCCATTCTCTCCGCCGCAGGAGGAGCACTACCTGCCCAAGGTGAGCGACGTGGTCCGCGAGGCCCGCCGACTGAAGGCGTATTGAATTCTTGGGGGAGAAAGGGAAACGTGTGGGAACGGGCGCCTCGTCCGTTCAGCCGAGCGCAGCCAGGCGTCGGCGATCTGCACGGACCCGGTTTGCATTCACGCTCCCCCCAAGCTAGCGCCCCACCCGCTCCTTCTGCCACAATAGTCCGTTCCGGAGGAGATCCATGGGCAAGTTCATTCTCGGTGTAATCGTCACTGTTCTCGCACTCATCCTCGGCGCACTCGGCTTTGCCATGCTCGGCTTCTTCCCCACCCACGCCAACGTCGCACCACCTCGCTGGGAGCATCACCTGGCCGACGCTGCCATGGACGCGTCCATGGAACGCCACGCTCCCCACGTCACCAACCCCTTGCCCCCCAACGACCAGAACTTTGAGGATGGCATGAAGCTTTACACCATGCACTGCGCCGTCTGCCACGGCGGGCTCGACCGCAAGCCCGCCTCTCTCTCTAACTCCTTCTACCCACCCGCTCCCAATCTCATCTCCGATCCGCCCGACGATCCCGAGTGGCACGTCTTCTACACCATCCGCACGGGCGTCCGCTACACCGGCATGCCTGCATGGGAAAAGACTCTGGGTGAGCAAGATATTTGGAAAGTCACCAGCTTCCTCTCCCACATGGAAAAGCTCCCACCCGCCGTTCAGGACTACTGGAAGACTAACTTCGGCGTCGCTACCCCGAGCGGCGAAGAGGAGAAGAAGTAACGCGGAGAGAAGCACGACCACGATCGAAAAACCAACTCTAGATGCCAACGCTGCGGCGCTCACGCTTCACCGCCGTCTTTGTGACCCGCTATAATGTTCGTTTGCATCCGGCCCTATGTCCTGAATCGCGGGCCGCGTGGAAGGAAATCATGCCGACTGACATCATCATGCCCCAGATGGGCGAATCCATCGTCGAGGGCACTATTACCAAGTGGCTGAAGAAACCGGGCGACAAGGTCCAGCGCGACGAACCCCTGTTCGAAATTTCCACCGACAAGGTCGATGCAGAAATTCCCGCGCCCGCCTCCGGAGTTCTGCAGGAGATCAAAGTCTCTGAGGGTACAACAGTGGGCGTGAATACAGTCGTAGGCACCATCGCCGTGGATGGCGAAGCCGCCGCGGCAGCGAAACCGGCGCCGGCTGCTTCCATACCGGAAAAGTCAGCGTCGGAAAAGCCAGCTCCAGAAAAGAAGCCAGAAATTAGGGAAGAGAAGAAGCCCACACCCGCACCAACGGTCAGCGCTCCGCCCGCGCAGGAGTCAGCCGAGGACGAAGAAACCCGTTCCTCGCCGCTCGTCCGCAAGATCGCCCGCGAGCACGGCGTCAGTCTCTCGCAAATCTCCGGCACCGGACTCGGCGGCCGCATCACCAAGCAGGACATCATGGCCTTCATCGATCGCCAGTCCTCGACGCCGGCCGCTCCGTCGGCCCCCGCTCCTCAACCGGCATCCTCTTCCGCCACTTCCCGCCCCGCCACTCCCGCTGCGTATCCCGGCGATCTCGTCCCCTTGACCAACATGCGCAAGATCATCGCGCAGCGCATGATCGAGTCGCGCCGCACCAGCGCTCACGTCCACTGCCTGTACGAAGTGGATTTCACCCGCATTGTCACCCTGCGTGCCAAACACAAGAACGCTTTCGAACAGCGCCACGGCGTGCGCCTCACCTTCATGCCGTTCTTCGTGCGCGCCGCCATCATCGCCTTGCAACCGTTTCCCATCGTCAACGCTTCGATGGAAGACGACAACATCCGCTACCATCGCCACATCAACATGGGAATCGCCGTCGCCCTCGACTGGGGACTCATCGTCCCCGTCCTCAAAAATGCCGGCGACCTCAACTTCCTCGGTCTGCAACGCGGCATCACCGACCTCGGCGAGCGCGCCCGCAGCAAGAAGCTCAAGCCTGAAGACGTCGAAGGCTCCACTTTCACCGTCACCAACCCCGGCCAGTTCGGCGCCGTCTTCGGTCTGCCCATCATCAATCAACCAAACGCCGCCATCATGGGCGTCGGCGGCATCACCAAACAGCCGCTGGTGGTTACCGACAAGGAAGGCAACGATTCCATCGCCATCCGCTCGGTCGTTCACCTCACGCTCGGCTACGACCACCGCCTCATCGACGGCGCCGTCGCTGACCAGTTCATGGCGCTGGTAAAAAAGACTCTGGAGGGCTGGAGCGAAGAGATCGGCTAGCCTTCATCAAACCGAAGGCTGGGTGCTTGTGGCTGGGGTTGCTTGCACCACGTTGAGGCATTCAGGCATTCCACTGTTCCGTCCATTATTTTTGAAATGCCATCCTTAGACTTATCCGGTTCGATGATCTCCCGCGCCGCCACGGCATCCGTCATCGCCGGGCATTCTGCAGAAACGACCTCGCCGCATCCTTCTTCTCTTCGCCGGACTTGCTCGCGAACCGCCCCTCGATTCCGTCGACCAGGGGGAACAAATACAATTCCCCGCAGCAATTGCGACAAAAGGTCCCTAACTTCCTGCTCCTGAAACTTGTTTAGGCTTGTGCTGTCATCCTGAGCGAAGCGAAGGAGCTATGCACTTCGCCTGCGCCACGGTTGACCTTGACTGGCATTTCTACCACCCTCCCGTGTTTCTAATTTCTGGCTCGAAGGGCCCGAAGCCCGAAAACCGAAGCCCTCAACCCCGTCCATTCAAAAACCCTACCACGCTCCGCACATAAACATTGGCGAAATCAGCGGCTGGCCGTTTTGCCTCGATCAAATCCATAGCATCCTCCACCGTCCATCCCAGCACCCCCAGCAATGCCAGCGCCATCATCGGCGCCCGGTGGACTCCCGCCGCACAGTGGATAAACAACTTCGCCCCGTTCTCTTTCAGCGCCGCCAGCGCAAACTCCACGCCGCGCTCAAATACCTCGGGAGGCTTTGGCTCAAAATCATCGTCCACCGGATTCCAGCAAACGACAATCCCGTGCGGCTCCGCCAGCGGCGTGTCGTCGAACTCGATCTGCATATCGATGATGTGGGTGATCCCCGCGCGCGATACCGCCGCCATGTTGTCCGCGTTCCAGATTCCGCCTCCGACCGCGATCCGGTCGTCCAGCCACGTTATATCCATCCCTGCTTTGCGTCCTGTGACGCGGACCCTTCGGTCCGCCTGAAGGTCCCGGAGAGACTCGACCGCCGGAATACCATCTGCCGGAAATACATCGAGCAGCTTTGTCCCGCGCGATCCAACCCGAGGCGAAACCGACAGCGCAGCCGGCCCGCCTATCTCTCCTGCACTCCAACTCCCCGCGCTTCATTCTACGGTATCCTCTCCGCAAACTCCGCGGCCTTTCTCCGCGCCTGCCCCGAGCCAAGCCGAAGGGATCTCTGGGTTGCAGCTTCTTGATCTCCCCGCCACAAGCGGCCGAACTCCCTTGAACTGCATTACTGTTTGCCGTCCCAAGAAACCCGCCCCTGTTCGTCCTCGCGTTCTACCCCCGGTTCGTTCTCAAACTCGGCCTTGTGGCCGCAGCCTTCACGTTTTCGCATCGCTCGATCAACACGGCCGCAGCCTCATCTTCCTCACAAATCACCGGCTCGGTCGGCAGTCCCATTCGCCTCAACAGCGTGTGTGCCAGCGAACCTACTACCGGCGTAGGCCGTCTGTTCCGTCGCCGGATATATCCCCACCGCCTCGAACAAAATACTTCGCCGAGGCCAGTTGCCTGGTCTTCGCGACTTTGATCACCCCGGTCGCGATCAATTCTCGCCGAATCCTTCACCAGGTCGTCGATGTTCTCCCGTACCTCAACGATATCCGCCGCTTTTTTTGTCTGCGTCTTCTGGTATTCTTTTTCGCCGATTTCTTCGCCGTCCCCTTACTTTTCCCCTTTGCTTTCTTCACGCTCACGGTTCGCCCTCCCAAAACTGTCGGCGTCATCCGAAATCCGGCTTCAGTCCGTCAGGCAATCTCATGAGCAGCAGCGAAACTTAACCAGCAGAATCCGCGCGGCCCAGGCGCCACTGCCATGCAACAGAAGTCTTCCCACCCAAAAGACGAAAGGCGCGCTTTTCAGCGCGCCCTCCACAGAGTACTTTTTTTCTTTACTCTATATATTCAGACATATTCAGAATATTCGGAATAGCATTCTGCAGAAGTAATTAGGACATATTTTTTGAATAGCGTATTGCTATAAGTCCCGTGCTATACTCCCGCCTATGAAATTCCGAGTGCTGCAAGATAATCTGCGCGAAACTCTCTGGGAGCGCATCGAGGAAGGAGATCTGACGGGCCTCCGCCTGGCACAGCAGACTGGCTTGAAGCAGGCCCATAATCTCCAACTTCTTGAATCTAAGCGCGGCTTGAGCCTCGAGGGTATGGACCGGGTGCTGGCCGTCCAGCATCTTTCGGTA
>CAVQNY010000013.1:0-33308 GCA_963714225.1 uncultured Acidobacteriaceae bacterium
TATTGACCCTCGTTAGTGTTGTTTCGCTGCCAATAATACCCGCATATTTTCTTCTTCAAGTAGCTTGCCGCTCCTTGGCAAATGTTAGCGGTCCCTTTCAGGGTCTTGAGGTTAAGTTGGGCGGGGCCTTCGCGGGCTATTTTTTGCTTTTTGTCTTTGATCATAGTAAAGCTCAATACCATCATGATCGTCTCCCACCGCGGTGAAGGTGGAAGCGTCCGGTCATGTGACGGACGTAACGGGTGGTCAACATAAAACGCGTCTGGATCCGAACGAGGTCATGTCGCCGCCACACATTTACTGGGACAACGATGGCGGGTTCACTATTCGGGTTACGACTACTACTTCGGCAGGAGGGACAGAATACCCAAAGCTAAACATAGGGATGCACTTTTAAGTATGCAACACCGATACCTCGAAAGCTGATGAGTGAAAAAAGGACGGCATTACAGTCGATCCGGACCATCATCAAGGACAATTTGCGCACATTGCGCTAGCAGAAAACCACCTTCCGCCGCCTATTCTGCTTCAGGAACGCTCCTCCTGCAGTCATCCCGACTACCCAGGGGCCTCACCAATGAGAAATCACGCTTCCTTGACACGCACGCTGATTCTTGGCACGTTGTTATTTCTTTTCCTGTCTCCGTTCGCAAACGCTTCCACCCTACGCGGCCGTCTCATATATTCGAATGGGGCTCCGGCTGGGGGCTTCGCCGTTACGGTTTACAACCAGGCGCTTGGGAGGTCCGTGCCCGCTTACACGGACGCAACAGGAATGTACTATCTGAATATTCCGGCTGGACCGTATACCTTAGAAGTCTGGGTGACACGAGATCCGCGCGTGCCTCCGATGAACTATCCTATCCAGGTCGCAGAGCCAAACACTGATATTCCGCCGATCAGGGTTAACTAACCACTCGCTGCAGTGCGGCCATTCGATTCGATGCTGGCTAGCCGATGGACTTGCCGTATTGTTCTGACACTTGTCACCAACTCGTCACCAAAACTAGGCTGTTTTGGGGTGTTTTGCTTTTTCGGAAAACCGGAAAAGCAAGGGAGGCGTGTTGGCGAACAAAAACGAATCTAGGGGTATAATCCTCGCCATGGCGCGCTGCCGCGTCTCGTTCATGGACCCTGATTGCATCCATCTCCTAACAATGTCGACTCTGTCTCACTTTCTTGCCTCAGTGGTCACTGGAGTGCACCCCAAAAGTGAGAGGAGCAGCCGACAAGGCTGTGAATCTAGTGGGGTGTAAGTCCCCACACCACCAATTGCCTGGGCAGGTGGTAAGCATATCCGATGCATGCGGAGGCAACGAAGCATGTTCTGCTCGGACGTAAAAGCCTCGGCTGCCCTGCGGCGATAAGCTGCAGCGGTAGGAACGATCGGGGAGGCGAGCAAACCTGAGGGCCTGTTGCAGCGATGCTAGTTGATGTTCTAGTGGGTGAAGTCTCCACCAGGGGAACTTGCCCAGTTGCCCCTGTAGTTATATCCGGCGGCGGAGCGGGTGACCAATCCGTTGGAAGCCCGGAAGTAAAAGTCCTCGTCGGCTGGGTCTAGAGACCTGGTCAGCTTCGACAGGAGGACAAGCAAGTCGGCAGGTCGTAACAATGGAGAACCGTAGTGAAGCCCCGAAATCGAGTTTCCCCACAATAGAATCGGAGCGTGGGATGTGGAAAGTGCCGAGCCCATCAGGCCTGGTGCGAAGGCCAGTGTCATCGGTGAAGGAACTGGGTTGATGCAACCGATGGACTTTCCGGGGTCTCAGAGGGCGACATGTCGACAAGGAACAGTCAATGAAAGCACGGAACCACTCGCGGGTCGCCTAGGCGACCGATGGGGCGCACAGCGAAGACATTTCGTATAAGCCGTGTCGGTGAAATCGAGATGTGCCTGCGAGTGGGGCGCATGGGGCCGATTTAAGTGATGATGGACCGGGACACTATAACCCGGACCGGAGCGAGGGCCCCTGGGTAAAGCGGCAACGGCCGCTTGCACGGTGGTGCATCAGCGCACCGCGTCCCTCGACTCAGATCGAGGATACGACGATCCAGGCAGCGAGGTGCACGAAGGGCGGATGCAAACTGCACGACGCGAAGAACTCGCCGTCGACAGGAAGGCACCGCCTGATAAACCGGCCTTGAAACCGTACTGAGGAAAACTCACCGTACGGGATTTTAGGGGGAGCAGTGGAAACGTCGGCATCATTCGAAGCCCGGTCCGCGCCACTGCCCTACCCGGCAACGTAAAGAAATAGCTGCAGCCCCGAAATTGGGGTCCGTGAAAAGTCGTGTTCGCGGGACAGTAGCGGGAAGCCGACCCGTTTCTCACGAGGGGAAGGCCGATGACGCTGAGGAAGAACCAGGCAAGCGCACTCAGCGGGACCGCCGGGGTAGGGGCTCAGGCATCTGAGGAAGGATTCGCAGAATATCGTCGAGAAGATCCCGTGAGCAGCAGGGGCTGATAGCAACCTGCAAGGACTCCGCCAACGAGGCCAAGGCCGAAGTCGTGGAGAGGTGACGGGATCGGCGCATGAGTCCGTATGAGCGATGAATGAGGGGCAACGCCCTCAGAAGAGACGGTACACGTCTCTGCCATGGAGGTAACACCGACATGGCGCAAAGGGACTCTGGGTTTTGGTGGTTTCGTCGTTCAGCGGGGTGGTCGGACACAGTGCCGACCATAAACCTCACGTGTGAGATGGAACTAAGCCTTGAGCAAACCACGGAAGTGGGGCGTATTGCGAATCAGCGCTTAAACCTCGCCAAACTGGGAAGGCCCAAGGAAGATAGGCCAAGACTCCGAACCGTACCTGGGAAATCCGGCCGTACGGGATTATCGGGGGGCCTCGGGAAACGTGGTCATGGCGGAAATGTGAACCCACCTTGCAACCGAAAGGGTGAGGCTGGTAACCCCCCGCCTACAACTGGCGCGCCCGAGCTCTATCCCGACCACGAAATTAAGGGGCAATTTACATTGAATGGAGGAGAACAATGGAGATGCCCCGACAGCAATATTCCCGCGAATTGAAAATCGCGACGATGCGCGAGATAGATGCAGGAAAGGGTTATGGCGCGCGTGGCCCGCGAGTATCAGCTCAGTCCGAAGCGGCTAGAGAATGGTGAAATAGCCACCGGCGAATTGACCAGCGTAGAACTTGGTTGCCGCAGCGTATCGGCATTGTCCCCTATTCAGCACCTATTGAGCAGTGGCGGACGAAGAGCAGCGCATTGAGGAAAAACCAGAGCGAAAGCAACGCCATAGCAAGCGCTCGAAGCCACTCCAAAGGCCAAGAGTGCCAAGCCGGGAGCAGAGCCATGACTGAGAAACGCGCCCGGATTGTTGTCGAAAACGAGCCTTCACGGAAGAACTGATTGAACAATTGCTGTGATGGTCTTCGGTCCATGACAGCGAAGAAGGCGATAGCTGTTCTTAGGAGAAGATTGCCAAAATGCGACACTTTAAGCATTGCACCCAATCAATCTTTCCTGTTTCCGGCGAGCGATACACCAAAACGTTCCACAATCCTCCTCCACTCACACCGCCCCAACTCGTTGGCAGGTCTGAAGAACCGGATTCGATCTCAAAGTCGAAATAGTCATGTCGGCCGTGATGATGAAGGCACGGCTGGACGAAACGACCGCTAATTTGTACGGCGGTGTGATCTATTGACATCGTCGCCAGTTCGCCGGGTGTTCCCATGATTACCCAAGCGGTAAGAGATTCCGCATTGGAGACTTGGGCGCCTTCATGTCGTCGAAGACTTTGTATGCCTCGATACCTCCAACGAGCACAGGGGGAATACGAAGCAGTGCCAGATCGGGTCCCCATTCCTCCGCCTCGGGCGTGAATGTTGTGGCGACGATTGCGTTAACGTCAATCTGAGGTTTATGCCGAATGCTGTCGGTCAGGATATAACCCAACTTCGGCGCTGACTGAATGACTTGCCAGACATGTGCAGCGGTCAAAATATAGTGAGAACTGCCAACAAGAACTAGAGAGCCAGAACCGACTAATTGGTGGCGAGTCTCACCGTTCCTCTTAACGTCTGCAAAAAGCGCCACTGTCGAGCTTCCGAGGTTACGGACAATCTTTTGCCGTAACTCTTCTGAGCCTCTTAACATCGACTCAATCTCATCGAGGGCGTGCATTTGCTTTACCAAAATGGTAGCACCCTCAGACCGCCTTCTCGTGAGAATGACCACGAAGACTTGGGGGCCCTCTTTCTCTTTTGCACGGAACTGATGAAAAAGAGGCGTCAGTGGGGTCGAGTTAGACCACATTGGTTTTTCCCAACTGTCGCAGTAAGCGAGGCAACTTTTCGCTTCCGCACAACGCACGATCCGATCACCAATCAAGACGACGTGAGCTCGCTTTCATCAACATCGCGTTCCGGATGGAAGATCTGTCTCACGCGATACGCTGCCTGGCGAAGTTTGAGGTCAGGCGCGAGCGAGACGCTTCTGCAACCAGTAAATGACGACCTGGCAAAACTCCCGAAGTTCACCCGGGCTCAGTTCGCCATTCCAGTCCTGAAGCCATTTCAATAGCGTTGCTCGTGGCAGACGTCCACGCTTGACGAGCGAATCCTTGAATGCGTCCAACAGGGCCTTGCGACGGTTCTTCAGGTGCGCGGCGTTGAGATTCAGCACGTCGTTCAACTGAGCGTCGAAAGCAGGAACATCGGAGACTATTCTCCCATCGCCAAGGAAACGGACAAGGTCTTCGATCCGAGGCATCGCATTGGCGGGATTGCGAGAAAAATCGCGAACCCCTTTTCGCGTGTCGCAATGCTGTTGTTCCCACGGTTGCCCTTCGTTTCCCATACAGGCACCCAGCAGGTTCCAATAATCAAGCTGCTCGGCAGGGTAGTGTCCGACGGCTCGGCTATGCCAATGTTCAATTTTCATTGCGCCGATTTGGGGCTGAATCCGTTGTAAACAGTAACAGCACAGGCCTCGTTGTTCGGCAACCAATGCGGTTCTTAACGTGGGTTTATCAGGATAGTCGTCAAACGTAGCGCCGGCCGTATGCCGGTATAGACGGCTAAGGCTGTGAGGTTCGGGTTGCTTGGTGATCGTCCTCATGCCTGAGATTCCAGGAAGGTCATCAGCGAGCGCGCGCGCGTAATCTCCGGATCGTTGGGGCCGAGTTTGGCTTCCACTCGCGGCAGCAGATTGCGAGCGGCGTCGAAGTTCTCTTGGTCAATCAGGCGGAACAAGTCCGCTAAAAGACTATCGACCGATTCATCCCGGACTTGGCATTCATCAACTCTTCCAAGACTCGGCTGGAGTCGATGCCAAAGGAACGAGTGGGTGTAATGACCGAGTTGTCATCAAGGAGCTGATCTCGTCGGGTTCGATTTCCCCGATTACCTGCGGGGAATGAGACGTGCAGGCGAATTGAATCTGAGGGAAAGTCTCTTTCAAGTTCCTTGCCACCCGGCGCTGCCACTTGGGATGCAAATGAATGTCGAGTTCATCAATGAGTACGAGCCCAGGCGTTTGCTGCAATGCCCTCGGCAGGGGCTCATCTTCTGGACCCAATCTGTCCGGGGAAGCAGGAAAGCGTTTTGCGTGACCGCCTTGATGGCGAGATCGGCGACCAGCGCGGCCATCATCCTTTGCCCCCCGCTCAGGTTGTCAAAGGGCTGAGCATTTCCTCCGAGGCAAAGAACCACCTGATCAAGATCTGGGTCGAACCAGATTTCCTCGGCATCAGGTACACAGCGCAGGATGGCCCGTCGTACCACTTCGAAACCGGGACGCCAGCTTCCAGAACGGTTGCCCCGTTCGGTCGTCTCGCGGCTGAACCATCTCTTCAGTTCCGCGAAACGAATGCGCTCGCTAAAACAATCATAAAACGCTGCCCAGCGGCGGGCAGGCCCATTGGTTTTGGCGGTGCGAACGCGGGCGTTGGACGGCAACCAGGCTCTTCCGGCGCCATAGTATGCCAGCACCGGACAAAGCACATCTTGTCCGGCGCGGTCACGCTCATAAATCGCCTTAATCAGCGATAAAGCTGCTCGCGTCGGCATTGCTGGTGCGCTTTCCAGCAGGGCGGATTTGCCGCGTCCAGGACAGGTTAGGATTGTCGCCAAATCTTCGCCGGTGGCCTTGACGATAACCGGACGCCTTTCCTGGAACTGTGTGCGATCTCCCTTCACTTCACGCTCCAGCCGAATTTCGGAGGAGAGGATATTCCGACTGCTGCCGTAAAGGGTTGAGTCCGGGCCTCCACCAGCCAGATGCTGGCGGCGACCGCGAGCGCATCGAGCACGGTTGTCTTGCCGGAACCGTTTTCGCCGACGAACAGGGTGAATTGCGGATGCAATTCGAACGTCTGGTGGACGTACTTTTTGAAGTTCGTGATTTCCAGTCGGTAAATTCTGCATCGCGAAACCCGGAATTTCCCAGAATTCATTGTACTTTGGCCCAGTGGTGTAGCCCACTGATTGCTCTGGTACCTGAATCGGCTATCCCGCGGAGAAAGGCGCTAGGATAACGGCTTGCGCTCGACTGTGAACTGGACGTCCTGGTAGGTCGGGGAAATGAGGGGGTCGCCCATGGATTGGTAAGCAGCACGCAAGGGCACCAGATTGGGTCGCATTCCCCAGTACTGAATGACGGTGCCCAATAGACGAAGGCGCTCCGCGGTGGGGTTTGCCTCAAACGACTCGTCAGCTGTCGTGCAGAGGTTCTCGGGGGTTGCTCCCCGTGCACTGAAATCTTCGGACAGATGTTCGAGAAGAACAATGGCGGTACTCAACCCCTTCGCTGCGAGGTCAGCGAGTTGAGCGAATAGCTGGGTTTTTGAGGGCATCCAGCGCACAACACAATGTTCATGATCGCTCTTCTTTTGCCGCCCTCAACCGCACAATATTCGTTTCGCCGGCGCTCATATTCGGGCAGCACGTGAGTCTTGGCCCAATCGAGGTAACCGTGTCTGCCGCAAGAATTAATGCAGTCGGCAACCCCTTGTGGTCCAGCAGGGACAGGTATGGGCGCAGGCTTTTCGAGGTGTGTCAACGAAAGTCGGTCCGAAAGGCCCAGGGTCATGAAGCCGAAGAAACTGTCAATGAACCTGAGGACTTCTCTCGCTCTTTCAATGGTTTACATTGGGCGAACTGCGCAGACAGAACCATACCGTTGACAGGTCGTATAGTGTAGCCATACGCTATACGGGTGATCAAGAGCTATCGGCACAAGGGGGCTGAAGCGCTTTGCGGAATCCGGCTCCGAGGCCGGAATTCAACCGAAACATGCCGACCGTCTTCGCAGACTTCTTACCGCTCTTGATGCAGCCAGCGTGCCGCAGGACATGGATGCACCCGGCAACAAGTTGCATCGGTTGGAGGGGAGAACTTGCTCATCATTGGGCCGTAAGCGTCAGCGGCAATTGGCGACTCACATTCTCATTCGATGGGGAAGACGTGATTTTTGTCGATTACCCAGGACTACCACTAGAGGTGAAGAACATGATTTTCAATCCTGCACATCCAGGCGAAGTGCTGAAGGACTACCTAGGCGACATCACCGTTGCCGAGGCCTCAAGGCGTTTGGGTGTGACCCGGGCGCATCTTTCGCGGATTCTGAACGGAAGGGCGGGTATTTCTGCTTCCATGTCCTTGCGTCTTTCAGCCGCGCTGCGCACATCGCCCGATTTCTGGCTAAAGATGCAGATACAGCACTATTTCTGGCAGGAGCAGCAAAAGAAGCAACCCAAGATACAGCCGTTTCGAAGAGCGGACGTGTTGGCCTAGCAGCCCGCTGCGTCCGCGAGGGAATCGAGAGGGGGGTTTCTTTCCAGGGGGTTCCTTACGGATGTGGTGATCGTCACGGGGGCCACGCAAAGGCTGACGGCATCTTACTTCGAGGTTGAGGCTCCCTTAAACCCACGATTCGCGTGTCTCTCACGGCTTCTGAATAACTGTAGGCGACCCCCACGCTTCAATTAACTAAGTTGTAAAGACTACGAGACTACGGCGTGACGTAGCTGGATAGGCCGCGTTCTGACATTTTTTCTTCATTGCTGATCGGGTTTCTCGGTACAACTTCGGTACAACTGAGCGAGAGATAAGGCGGTTTGCTGACCCCTAAGCGACACCAGATAAAGCACTTGGAGTTTGTACTGCGTTAGTTCGGGACCAGGGGGTCGGAGGTTCAAATCCTCTCTCCCCGACCATTTTCTTTGTGTTGCCCACACTGAGTAATACTTACCGGCGAGCGCCCTCCCCTGATTGTCGATGCCTTACCGGAGCCGACAAAATCCATCGTCACGCTGACGGTTGTCGGTTCGTTGAGGATCGGAGAAGTTACCGCGTTACGATGGGGAAGAATTCATCCCGATCGTATCGAAGTCGTAGAACGCTTCTACGAAGGCGAATTCGACGACACCAAGACCGATGCAGGGCATCGGAGCATTCCGCTGGATTCTTTCGGAATCCTGCGGGCAGTTCTCGACGCGGCTTGGCAGAGGTCGAAGTATCGCAAACCGGAAGATTTGGTTTTTGCGAATAAACGCGGGGGAGCCGTGGATCGTCGTAATCTGCTGCGGCGCCATCTCAAGCCAGCAGTCAAGAAGCTTGGTTTGCCGGCTACGGTGGACTTCAGGAGTTTCCGAACCATGCATTCAAGCCTCATGAGCAGTGTGGGGGGTCGGCCTGAAGTGACGCGAGACAATATGGGACACTCGACTCTCGACTGTCGATGTGACTCAGAATGTCTACAACAAGACGTGGATCAGTTCTGCGTGTTGGGGTTTATGTTTCATTGCGGTTACGTGTTCACGTTCTCTCGCTGTACATGAAACATGAACATCAGCAATTAGTGAACGATGTTCAATAATAGTTCGTGTTCATGTGACATGAACATTATAGTATAATGAACACTTCTTCGTTTAACGTATTTGCTTTCAATGCGATCGGGTACGGCCAACGACGAGCGGAACTAGTGGGACTTAAGATGGGAGATTTTCAAGTGCGCAAAGATCATTGCGTCATTGCTGACCTGGTTGGCAAGGGAAAGCACATCCGTTCCCGTTCCTGTTCCCTTGTGGGCGAAACGCGCCGTCGATGAATGGATTGGGGCGGCTGCCATCGCCGACGGGGCGATCTTCCGCAGAGTAAGTCGGCTAGATAAGATCTGGGGTGATGGAACCACACCCAAAGCGATCTGGCACGTGGTAAGAGCGGCCGCCAAACGTCCTGACATCAAAAATCTAGCTCCCCACGACTTTCCGTCGCACATGCGCTCGGTTATGCCATCTAGCAGGAGGAGAACTTGAGCAGATTCAGTTCTTACTTGGACACGCATCGGTTCACACCACCGAACGTCATCTCGGCTGCAAGCAAAGACTCGGCCAAGCAGACAATCTCGGGCTGGAAAACACCTGATGGGAGGATTGCCCCGGAAGACTTCTGGCCAGTGTCGTTGAGAACCCGGCGCAACTTCCGGTTGGCTCGTGATCTGGAGATTGACGTTAACGGGACGCAACCCGAGGCGATCATCGTCACTGCGCGCCGCCGCCCGTCTGTGAAGCGGTGGTGGCTGCTGGCACACTGCCAAAGCGTCGTTCCCGACGTTTGAATTCTGCCAAGGCAGCATCAAGATCGGTGGCGTCAAAGTCTGGCCACGTCCGGTCGGTAAACAGAAGTTCGGCATAGGCAGACTCCCACAGCAGGAAATCTGAAAGCCGCTTCTCACCCCCGGTGCGAATCAGTAAATCCACTTCACCGCTCTCCGCGGTCAGCGCCTGCGCAAGCATGGGGCGCAACAGATCGGAGGAGGCTGGGCGATCCGGAGAAAGCGCGACAACCATGCCGGCGGCAGCGCGTGTGATGGAGTCGCGCGAGGAGTAGTCCACGGCAATTCGTAAATGAAGGCGTCGGCCTTCCGCGGTCGCTTCTTCCGCTCGGGAGATCTCCCGGAGCAGCAGATTGTCCAAGCGATCGCGCCGGCCAATAATCTCTAGCCGCACACCGTTCTGCCGGAGCCTTTCCGTCTCCATGCGCAGGTAGGCCCGCAGCAGCCAGAAAAGGCTCTCCACCTCATCGGCCGCGCGGTTCCAGTTGTCGGATGAAAACGCGTAGAGCGTCAGCCATCTGATGCCGAGATCAGGCGCATGCTCAACGACGCGCCGAACGGTGGCGACCCCGGCGCGATGCCCTGCGACGCGGGGCAAACCGCGCCGTGTGGCCCAGCGGCCGTTGCCGTCCATGATGATGGCCACATGCAGTTCTTTATGAACGTCACTTTGCACTCAACAGTTACCTCGCACAACGTCGCTTTGCGGGTGCCAAGCCCCGCCGCGTCTTTGCCTTTGCTGGCGGAATGGCCGGCAAACTATGCTGTGCCACTCTTCTTTATGGTGGCCTCGACCTTCTCTGCAGAATTCCTGTCCTAAGCTGTGTCTTTTGGGACCTCCGGCGGCGCCGTTTGCTGTGCGGCAATGCCAGGCACTGGGAGGGAGCCGTACCAGTCGATCCTGCGAGTGAAGTACATGGCAGCCGCAACCGCCAGGAAACTAGTAATCGCGCCTACGAGCAGTGCATTATCCTCGAGTCGCAGCAGTAGGTAGATCAGTGCATACAGCAAAGAGAAGATGGCCAAGGCCCTTACTCCCTGTACGCGACTGGAGAACACCCATGCCGCATTCGCTGAAAGCAGCGCCACCGTGGCCGCACCAGCGAGCAGAAAGCCAGCATCGAAACCGACTCTCTCGGCGATCGACAGCAGAAGCAGGTAGAAGATGATCTGGGCGATCCCTACGAGAACGTATTGAGCAGGGTGAACCCGCTTGCCGGTTGTAACTTCGAATACGAAGTAGGAAAGGAACAGCAGTCCCAGGAAGAGAAGTGCGTATTTAAGGGATCGGTTTACGGATTGGTATGGATCTGCCACTTCGATGAACGAAACGCCGAGCGCTGTCGCATCGAGACCGGTAATTGTGTCGCCCTGTCCTTCAGCGCGCACTCCGCGCGCGATGAAGGGCACGGACCACTCCGCAGTGAAACCATCGCTGGACACGGTTCTTTTGACCGGCAAGAAGCCTCCATCAAATCCAGGACTTGGCCAATCGCCTTGAACCGAGAGATAAGTCGTCTTGCCATAGGCAAGCACCGCGATCCTTTGAGCGCCGGAAAATCGCAGGGCGGACGTCACATTGAATTGGGCGTTTGGTCTCGCGAGGCCTTCGACTCTGGTGCCGAAGAGTGTGAGCTTGATGTGGTCGCTCTGGTCCCCGCCGATCGAGATGTTGGTTGTGTTTTCCGCAGGAACTAGCGTCGAAGTCTTTCCGTCCGTCGTCAAGATGGCATCGGCCAGCGCTCCGCGGGCATCGCTGACTCCAACTATAATCTCGGCACGGCTCCAGTCGAGTTCGGCGCCTTGCGGAGCCGTCGCGGGCACTCCCGTTAGATCGAATGCTGCGTCGAGTTTCAGATCCGCCTGAAACACCGGCACCTTAAAGAGCGAACGGCGACGCTCTTCCGTTGCCGTTTTGATAGTGGCCGAAGCTCGTGCCGGAAACACCAGGTACCTGCCGAGCTTGGCATGATCAGCCGGAGATTGTGGTGGAATGGTGTACGGAATGACAAGTGTGGGTCCGAGGAAGGTCTGCTGGCCGCCCACGTGACTGCTTATTTCTCGAATGACGTCCGCGGCTCGCTGCGTCCTGTCTTCAACCAGCGCTCCAACAAAGAAAGCCGGAATTGTCATGAATAGAGCTAGTCCGCAAACTACGATGAGTTTCACGCCCATGGACCGGGATTTCATCCTTAAGCTGGATTGCAACATCGACAAATCGGTCACTAGGTGCCTCCATTCTTCAGGTAGCTTTGCGCTGCAAAGTTACCTGGCAAAAAAAAGTTCAGGCCCGCGACGGCGCCAGGCAGTGTACCAGGCCCGCCGCGGGCCGTTCTTCCGTCACTCTTGCCGCATCCCGAACCACCTGCTCGAGAGTGGACAGATACTCAACGTAGCGCGCACGGCCGGAAGCCGTGATTCGGCAGACAGTCTGTGGACGGTTGCGACCATAATTCCTCACGGTCTCGACCATTTTCCCCTTCTCCAGAACGCGCAGATGCCGGTTCAAATTGCCGTCCGTTAGGGCGCACAGTTGTTTGAGCTCGCCGAACGTCAATCCTTTCGGATGCGTGATCAGAGACGTCAGCACACTGAGGCGCGCGCGCTCGTGAATCACGCGATCCAAGCCTTCATAGGCGAAGCGCCCTTCGCTGCGCGGAGCCTTAACTTTCATTCCTTTTCCTCCTTCCGGGTAGAAAGCAGTATCCCCGCGACCAGCAACTGCCCGACTCCATACGGGATACCCATGGCCCACGGAGAGAGTGCGCGGCCGTCACCCAGGGCGATACAGGTCAGACCCGTCAGCAAGTACCACGCGCCTATGGCGGAACTGCGTTTCTATCGAAGTCTTATCCTGCGTCGGATTTACGACTAAGATCATTGGCAGGGCAATGATCCTCCACGAGATCGCATCTGGCAAGCCGCTGGTTGACATTGACGCGCTGGGCATTCTCCCAGATCCGACGCTGCCCGAGATCGATCGAATTGTCCGGCAGCAGTTGTCAAAACTGGAACCGAATTCTGATGACTACGAGACGTTAGCCGAATTGGGCGTTCTGGAGCGTTATGCCTCAGAAAGTCTTTTGCGGAGCGTGAAGTCGTCCTACATGAAGAACGCCGGGAAATGGAACTCCGATCAGAACGCTCTATTCTTATTTCCTGCGAACAGATCCGGAGTTCGTGAAGCAGCTCATTGCCGACTGCGTGAAAAAGCGACCCGAAGGTTGCCGGTCTGTATTCACAGACATCGCGCATGTGCGCATTTCCGCGGAACTGGGCAATATTGCCAAGGATTACATCGAGAATAGCGACAAGAAGACTGCTGCGAATGCAACATCTTTAAATGGGTGGGGAGTGCGGATGTGGAGCCGCTGTTGTGGAAGAACCTCGAAACGTGGCACAAAAAGTGGGGGGATGAGCGGACCGATACCTTCCGATGAACAAGACTGCGAGGATAGCCTTACGGAGGCATTGCTGCTCGGCAGCGGTCCGTGCAGGTCCAAGGAGATGATTGAGAGGCTCCGCCCGATATACATCAAGGGCAACAGCGTTGACGGCAATATCGAATTTCCTGAGTGGCATGATCCAGTACGGATACTTGCGGACCCCAGTTAGCCGTCTGGACCGAGCTTTCAAGTTGATTTCTGTAGCGGCTTCTTAGATGTTGAGCAGCTGAAGAGTGCGATACCACACTTTCCTGCCGGAAGTCATTTCGCATGGAGCAGAATGTACGTTCAAACACCCGAGGCGGCACTCGACCCGTTGTTTAAGGAATTTGAATCCTTGGCGAAGGAACATGGAATGTCCTTACAGCTCGATCAGGGGCAATAGCAATGCCGAAGAGCAGCCTTGAGCTGGTCGGCGGTGGGTTGGGTCTTCTAAATTAGTCGGCTTCTTCGCGCTAGCGAGATTCGGGATGTCGTGGCCCCCATTCAACGACGACCTACCAGGTTGGTTGCTCCGTTGGATCTCATATGTTGGAGGTGCGCTTCTCGGGCCGGTGTTCTTTGCCGGTTCCATTGTCGCGTTACGGAACCGCAAGCGAGCGGGAATCGTTTTCCTGATCTGCATGCCGGTTGCAGTTTTTTGTCTCGGATATCCATCTGCGGGATATCTCGTTTGGCATGCCGATGGCGGCGGTTGGTTTGAGCCGCCAGCCCCCCACGGCCATTCGGCTGACGACAATCTTCTTCCTGCCGATCTTTGCTGCGCTGTTGGCAATCCGTTATAGAAAACGCGCTGTCTATCTATTTGGCGCCTTGGTAAACTATTCCTGATGGTACCCGCCAACGAAAAACAGCAGGCGCACCAGCTCCTCGATCAGCTCGATGCTGGCCAGCTCGCCGCCGTGGTTCACCTGCTCCAGGTGATGACCGGCCCGCTGTCGCGTGCGCTGGCCTCCGCGCCCGTGGAAGAGGAAGAGATCACGTCTGAGACGGCTGCCGCGCTCGACCGCGCCCGCGCTTCGCTGGCTCGCGGAGAAGGCATCCCTCACGAAGACATCCTGCGCGAGTTCGGCCTGGGTGAATGACCGAACTGCCAGCGCCCGAACGGATCGCCGTGATTTGGTCGCCGGAGGGTCGCGTCGATCTTCGCGCCATCGACCGCGAAACTGCGATGCAGATTCTCCACTGCGTGGACCGCTATCTCGCCAGCCGCTCCGGCGACGTAAAGAAACTCAAACCGCCGCGCACCGGCTTCCGCCTCCGCTGTGGCGACTACCGCGTGTTCTTCGATCAGAAAAACGACACTACTATCACGATCACCGGCGCTCGTCACCGCCGCGAAGCCTACCGCTGACCTGTGCCAGCGGCAGACTCGAATGCGGTTCAGACTACTTCCCGAGGTCGTGCTGGATTGCCTTGCGCTGCGTCTGCGCCTTGTTCTTGTCTTTAACGCGTGGCTTCTTGGGCGATTTGAGAACGTGTTCTTTCGGACGCTCGCCCTTGCTGTCCAACAACTGCTCGGCTGCCTGCTCTTCTGGTTTCATGAAACACCTCACGGGGCTGTGCAAGGGTTTTCACAATTTTCGTAAAACCGTTCTCATTCTAAACGGCCTTCAGACCGCCTTGTCTTTGCCCTGCGGTGTAGGGTCGTCTCCGCACAGTCGTGCACACAAGCGGTATCCCACTTCCCTACTGACTCTCCTGTTCTGCACCGATCCATCCACGCACTTCTCGCAGTATTTGATCTCAATCGAGCTTCGGCGGAATGCCATTCACTCATGGCTGCACCTCGCGTGGTAGTCGGGTTTTAGTATGGATCGCGCCGTTGTGCCGTAAAATTCCTACCTCAACGGTACTTAAGCTGCGCGCGTTTTTTCCTTCGCCTTGTTCTACTAGAGCACTCACCCCGGTCGAAATCGGGTGCTATCTTGTCAGTATGCTCCTGCTCCTCCTTCTACTCATGCCACCGATGTTTGCCCAAAGCACCCGGCCCTCGGCTGATCAAGCGGACCAAGCCGCGATAGACCACGACCTCATGGAGGTCACGGTAGACCATCTACATGAGCTTTACCGCCAGCATCGCTACACGGTCACGCAAGTGGTTCAATGGCATCTCGATCGCATCGCTCGCTACAACGGAATTTATCGTGCGGTGCAGACCGTCAATCCTAAGGCCGCGTTGAGCGAGGCGGCGCGTGAAGACGCCGAAGCAAAGAAGCCAGGCTTTAGGCCCGGTCCCCTGTGGGGTGTGCCCATCGTCACCAAGGCCAACACCAGCGTTAAAGGCCTCATCACAACCGACGGCTGGCGCGGCTACATGCTCCCCGGACATGAACTCATCGCGCCGCGTGACGCCACCATTGTCGCGAAGCTGCGCATGGCTGACGCGATCCTCGTCGGCGTTACCAATATGCCCGACTTCGCCGCCAGCGATACCAATCGCTCCACAGCCTTTGGCCGCACCGGCAACGCCTACGATGTGCGTTTCTCGCCGGGCGGATCGTCCGGCGGCACAGTCACGGCTGTTACCTCGAACTTCGCCGTGCTCGGCAACGGAACAGATACCGGCAACTCCATCCGCATGCCCGTCGCGACGAGCAACCTCGTGGGCATTTTTCCGACGCGTGGGCTTGTCAGTCTTGCGGGCATCGCTCCGCTCGACTGGCAACTCGATAACACGGGTCCCATCGCCCGCGACGTGACCGACGCCGCCATCGGGCTTACGGTGATGGCCGGCGAAGATCCGCTGGATCCGGCCACGACTGGCTCACAGGCCAAGGCGCAGCCCGGCCCCTATACCCAATACCTGAAGCCAGGTGCGCTCAAGGGCAAGCAGTTCGCGGCTCCGACATTTATCCTGGATGGAGATACGCCGGTGTTCCAGGGAGTGTGCCCGAACGCTACGTCTGCGCAGTTCGCCAAGTCCAGGGAGAAAGCCAGGACTCCGTTGAAAGCTGAGACGCGCGCGGCTTTCTTCAAAGCGGTTGAGGAATTGCGAGCTGCCGGAGCGACCGTGCTGATCGATCCGCAGATCATGCCAGATAGCTTTGCCGACGCCGCGTCGCACATCTGCACGCTGCCATACATACGCGAGGGCACCGACAAGTTCCTCGCCAGCTTCGGCCCAGCCCAATATCATTCCGCCGCCGAGTATGAGCATGCCGTCGGCAAACCGCTGCCGGATGTCATCATCGGAGGCGAGAAGACCGGTATGTTTGCTGCCCCTGGTGTACAACAGACGACCCTGGAGAACGATCAACAGGCAGAGGCCAACCTTCTGGATCCGCGCCGCGAGTTGCTCACCATGTACGAGGCAGAGCTAGACCGACTGCACCTCGACGGATTTGTCTATCCTGCGATCCAGATGCCGCCGGTTGACGAGACCATGCCACAAGATGGCCGTCTGAGTGAGGGTCCGCACAGCGATACCGACTGGGTAAACATGATCGGCGTCCCAGCTATTAGCTTCCCTGCTGGCTTCTACGCCAACGGGCTACCCTTCGGCATCGAGATCAGCACGCGCAAATGGCATGATGGCGAAATGATTGGCTGGGCCTACGACTATGAGCAGCACACGCATCACCGGCATCCTCCGGTGCTGGTCGATCGCGGCCTGCTGCCCACAGCCGCCCAGCCGCCGGAGCCGTGATCGTGCGGCCGATGTTCATGTGAACGAGATGATTGTCCGTCGCTGCCGTTCCACCTCTCCCGCCAAAGTGGCTGGGAAAGTTCAAGAATCCTGGAGTCTGCTGGGAACAGGAGCCGCAACCGGTCTTGGACCACGATTTCCCCAGCGACGCGGTGGGCCGGGCCATTCCTTATGGTATTTACGATGCCGGCAAGAATCGCGGATTCGTGGTGGTGGGCACCAGCCACGAAACTCCCGCCTTTGCCGTCGATGCCCTTGCCTTATGGTGGAACAGTTGCGGACAGAAAATGTATCCGCAAGCCCAGGAACTGTTAGTCCTGGCCGACGCTGGGGGTAGCAATGGTGTTCGCCCACGCGCGTGGAAATACCATTTGCAACAGCAACTGGTCAACGCTTATGGACTGAAGGTCACGGTCTGCCATTATCCTCCTGGCTCCTCCAAATGGAATCCCATTGAACATCGTCTGTTTTCCCAGATCAGCAGCAATTGGTCCGGCCGACCTCTGCGGACCTATGAAACCGTGCTCAAGTACATTCGTACCAGAAAGACCCAAACCGGACTCCAGGTGAATGCTCGTCTGCTTCGCCATCCATACAAAAAAGGTGAAAAGATATCCTCTCAGCAAATGCAGCAACTTGCCCTGAACAGTCACACTACCCTACCCGCGTGGAACTACACACTGACTCCAACGGTTATGTGAAATTATTTTTGCGCAAGCCGTTAGCATTAGGTATACCGGGGCTTCGCCTGCAGAGCGAGAATCTTGTGTTCGCTGGTTATTCTTCCTCCAGCTTCAACCCGCTGAAAGGAGATTTGCCGCCGAGCGAAGTGTAAAACGCGAAGCCGGTAAGCCCAAGAAGGACCAACATCACCACCACACCCACGCTGAAATACCACGACGCCGGGTCGGGAGTCAGCAGCAGTACGCTCACATCGCTGACAAAACCCGTGACCACCATAGCCAGCAGCCCGCAGCGGAGAACCACAAACCCGATGATCAGCCATTGCAAGAACCCAACCACCATGAAGACCGGCGAAAAGTTGAACTGCGCCGAGACGATGACAGGCAACACGATTGCAATTGCCAGCACGACCAGCCAGTCGCGGCGCAACAGCAGGCGCACCAGGAACAACACAAACAAGAGGGCCAGAGAAAAGAAGATATCGCCTATCAGCGTGCCCGCGATCGTGCCAAGCTCGAATCGCATCCCAGTTAGAAACGTGTAATCCTGAAGGAGATTCCATGGACGATCCAAAAACTTGCCACCCCAATAAACCGGCAGCCACACCAATTGCGCAGAAAAGAACAGCGTAGCCGCTGCTGCGCCCAGCAAAACATCCCGTCCCACTAACGGATCGCGAAACTGGCCCGCCAGCACCCGCGACCACGAGACCAGGGTAGTGGGCCAGCGCCGCCGCACCAGCGGCTCCAGCGCTACGTATAGCAGCCAGAGAAACGAAGAAATGAACAGGCACCACGAAACTCGAACGATCAGCACGCCCACCTCGGAGGAATCCGCGACGTGGTACACCCCGGCGGTCCCCTCAAACGCGGCTGCGGCGAAAATGAATGAAGCCAGCCGCCACGCGCCGCGCCGGTCGCCGCGCCCTAAACTCAAGTTTCGCCGCGCCAGCAGCGCTCCTCCAGACATCACCAGGACCAACATCATGATCAGGAATCCTTGAACAACTTTTTCTCCTGTCGTTTGCTGATAGGGTTGCATGCTCTCAGCTCGCGTCCAGGGAGCAATCAATTCGAAGTACACTGGTCGCCCGCGGTATGCGGCGGCCTCGATCCGCATTGGCGTCCCGGGAAATTCCTCCACCGTGCCGTTCCACGCGGCTCGCGTATCTGCGTACGTTGGCGGGATCCATTGCGGCGTTGCAGCTGTCCAGTTCGCCGGTTCGAAACCTGCTTCGCGGATGACAGCATTCCAGTCAACTGGTGACGCATCGCTCTTTTGGGATTTTTCCAACTGCGGCGGCACAACCACCAACTTCAGCAACCGACGCCTTTGGCGTAAGCCGCACAATACTAGCCCCCGCCTCCTTGAGGGCAGGCTGGTCCTGCGTAATGGATTTGAATATGTCGTAGCTGTACAGCAGTTGCGGGCTGGCGCGAAAGTAGTAATAGAAGGGACCAATCTCGTGGTTCCAGCGCGTCTGCACCGGCTCGCGGTGTGCGATGTAACGTAAAAAATCCAGGTCCGCGACGAAATTCTGTACACTGTCGCCCGCTGCCTCCGGGTAACCAAACCCTCGCACTACGCTTTGCGCCCGTTCGGCCAAAACCGCTGGTGGTTTTTCCATGGGAACGTGCCGAATCAGTTGAAGCAAAGGCGCTAACGGCCATAGCATCAGCGCAACGCCGACGATCACAGCCAGAACGCAGGCCCACGCAATCGCCGGACGCAATCCCTCATTCTCACCGGCTGCCGCAACCATCTCAGGGGACGGTGTTTCGCCGGCAGCGAGAGCCGCTGCTAGTGGGTCGCCACCGGGCAATGCGAGCGCCACCTGCAGCGCCGAAGCAGGCCGGCTTCGCGGTTCTTTCTCGAGACAGCGCAGAATCACGCGCTCCACCGCCGGGTTGATGTCCGGCACCAACGACGACGGATGCGTAAACGAGCTTTCGTCCTGCTTGCGCAGCAGCTCGCGGATGGTCGTTCCTTCAAACGCCCGCTTCCCCGTGAACAGCTCGTAGAACACCAGGCCCAGCGAGTAAAGATCGCTTCGGACAGAAGCGTCTTTGCCGGCGACTTGCTCCGGAGCCATGTAGCCCGGAGTTCCAGCGCGTGCCTCGCCAGGACTCGCGTCATCGCCTAGGACCGCGAGCCCGAAATCCGTGATACGCGCTTTGCCGCGTCCGTCGATCATGATGTTGGCCGGCTTCAAATCGCGGTGGAGCACTCCGGTTTCGTGCGCAGCGGCAAGTCCGGCGCATAGCTGGCGGGCAATCTCTAAAGCTTTGTCGGCCGGCAACCGGCCGATGCGCCGCAACAGCGATCCCAGATCCTCGCCGTCAATGAACTCCATGGATAGGAAAACCTGGCCATCGACCTCGCCGATGTCGAAGACCCGGCAGACACTCGGGTGCGAAACCTGGCGAGCGATGCGTGCTTCGCGGTGAAAGCGGGCCAGCGCGGCGGCATCCTGCGAAATGCTCGACGGCAGAAACTTTAGCGCAACCACCTGGCCCAGCTTCAGATCTTCTGCTCGATACACTTCGCCCATACCGCCGCGGCCGAGGAGCCCGACGATACGGTAGCGCTCCAGCAGCATCGCGCCGGGAACAAAGCGAGCGCCATCGACCGAACTGCTGGAAGAAACCGGCCGGAAAACCTGCGGAGTACGCGGCGAAGCAGGAGCATTAGAGCCGGTTTTGCTGACGAGTGTAGCTGCATCGAGGTCGACCACCACCACGCCGCAGAATGGGCATGACGAACTGGCTTCCTAAGAGCCCGAAGGCGCCGGTCCAACTGTTCAACAGGCGATCTCATTGACTTCCCCAGGCCCGCGCGCGCCTTGCGCAATGACAATCCACACAGGCTGCACAGAGGGGGGCGCTCACAAAATCCTCTCTCCCCTTTCTTTCACTTGTTTACGCTGCGCTCTGTGCTTCAGCTTTTTTCGGCGATTTTCGGCACATTTGGGGACCACTGAGGACAACTCGAAGCCAAAAGCTCACTGCCCCGCCTACTTCCTGCGTCTCCTAATCCGCAGTCTGATTTTTCTTGTTGCTGAGCCCTTGGCACGCACCAAGGGGTCAAGCGCAGTGACAGTCTCGGCTCACAACATACGCACTAGCGAGGGCAGAGATTCGAGTGGGGGTGGCGCCGGTCGCGTAGCTCGCAGGCCACCTCTTCGTTGGCGTGCCGCCGCGCCGGCGGTCTCGCACGCGGTATCGGGATGGAATGAGGCGATGTGATGTCTCATCTTGTCGGGCATTTAATCGAATGCCAAAGGCGAAATCGCAAGATGACGGCACGAACGGGTTGATCTAGACTTTCAAAAGGCTTGAACGCCAGATTCTTCCGGGCCTTTCCCGTAAGAAAATCCATACTAAGGAGAGATTTCGTGCCGAAAGCCAAGACCCGCGATGCAATTGCTTCGGCCCAGCAGCCGAGGTGTTTTTTCGAGAACCAATTGCAGGGCGAAGAATCGTTGTCGTTCCAAACAGCAGAGCGGCTCTGTGGCTTAGCCGCAGAATTTTGGGTGCTGCATCCTTGGGAGTTCTTGGGCGACCAGGACCTCGTCCTCATGGAAGATCCTCAGTCACGGCAGACCTGCCATTGCTCGATTATGGGCGCGCTCGGCGACGTATTTTCTCTCCACGTTTACGTCGGGGCGGAAAGCTATCGCCTATTCCGAAAAATGGCGTCAGGAAAGCCGATAACAGCGGGAGATTTTTTCGCTTCGCAAGCAGCGGTCTCCGTTGAGTTCGTCAGAGCCTCGGAGCTGTCCGCCCCAGACCGTGAAGTCCTCCGGTCGCTCGACTACCCGACGAAGCGAGGCGGGCTGGTGCCCATTTTCCGGGCGTTTCGCCCCGGCTACCACCCCTGGTACGTGACCGAATCCGAAGGGGAACTTCTCGCCCGTTGCATGCAAGCGGTGATCGTGTTTTGCCGTTCCATGTCAGCGCGGGATGGCACCTTTTCGGATCAGGTAGACGTGTACCCCCTGCTTGTGTCAATCGACGAATTTCAGACTGACTACGAGATAAGAATGGCAAGTGCGCCCGAGCCGCCCACCGCGCCGCTGCAGCTTCCAGAGGTGGATGAAACCCTTCTGGCCAGAGTTCGTGAGATGAATTACGCTATCGCTGGCGCTCTCGAAGTCGATCACTTCTTCGGCGCCGGGATGGTTGGACACGCGTACGAGCGCAAGGCGTGCTTGCGCATGGGGCTGGCAACAGATGCTCGATCCGGCCTCGTATTTGAGCCGCAAATCAGCAGCCCGCACGACTCCACTGGAGACATCCTTCTGCGGGTCGTCCTGAATGCCATATTGGGTGGGCGCTTTGTTCCTGAGGAAATTCGGGTTCGCCACGAAGAGTTCCAAATGCTTCTGGAGGGTTTGGCTCTCAGACTCGGCTCCTCCGTGCGGGTGGCGAAAAGCCTCCCGGCACTCGACCACGCAAAAAACCATCTCCTTGCGATGATGGGAGATCCCGGCGTATTTAGGCTGGGCAAGTAAGTAGCGCGATCTCCAAAAAGCGCCCCGGATATCCGTAGTGGCGCAAACAACGGAACTGAGAGGAACGTATGGCCCTCGACCTCGTCCAAATACGCGTGCTGGCCGGGAAGAAGGAGGAGGAAAACTCCAGGTTTCGCCAGTTCCTGAAGACTGGGTGCCGTCTGGACCCGAGCGAGATCGACCAGCGCGTCTTTGAGACCACCCGGCGGGTATGGGCCGGAATCGACTGCACCACTTGTGGCAACTGTTGCCGAGAAATGAATCCGAGCTTCAGCGAAGAGGAGGTTGACCGGGTGGCACAGCGTCTTGGAATGGAACGCCAGCAGTTTATTGAGACTTATCTGGAGCGATCGGAGGCGGGCAGGGAAAAGCTCTGGCAAACCCGCGCCACCCCCTGCCCCTTTCTGAAAGATAATCTTTGCAGCATCTACGAGCACCGTCCTGCCGACTGCAGCGGATATCCTTATCTCTACAAGGCGGATTTCGTGTTCCGCACAATGGGGATGATTGGGCGGACGTTCACGTGCCCAATTGTCTATGGAGGAACTGAAGAACTCCCTGGGGTTCTTGCGGGCTTCACAGCCCACATCAAGGGTGGAGAAGGAAAAAACTGGAACGTCGGCCAGGTGCCGGACTCAAAACGGCAAGGGAACGCCTTCCTAGGCCACAGACTGAGACTGCGTGGGTCCGGCTACTTCCCTTAGGCGCGAACGAAATCGGCGGGCGTCATAATCAGGACACTATGTTGACCCCTCCGCGGCAATGCAGGCCCGGGTGTCGCGAGTTCATCGCTCTTTTCCCCAATGGGCAGATACAATCTCGGTCGGCCGATGAGTGCTGAACGGAAGTCCAAGACAGCTTTGACCACCAAACTAAGTACTTTATTTGCAACGATATGGATAAATAAAGATTTATATTGACATATCATGGTAAGATAGGAGTCAAACCGGGAGGCGGGAAACCATGCCAGCCCAGATGACCAAAAAGTTCACTCCCGAGATCGACGCCCAGCTCTACGATGAGTTCGTTGCGGTTGCCGAGCAGAATGGGCAAACGAAGCGGTATGTTCTCGAACAGGCGCTCAGGTTCTACCTGCACAACGTGGTTCCGTCCCAACACCTGGTCCGCCCCGAGGTGATGGATGCCTTCGAGCAGTCGGTTGCTCGCAATCGTGACCTGTTGCAGCGTCTCGCCAAGTAAATGGCGGATTATCTTACGGTAGCGGAAGTCTACCGGATGCAGCATCGATTGATCGAGATGTTCGGCGGTCTCCATGGTGTCCGCGACAAGGGCGCCGTTGAGGCCGCCGTTTTTCGTCCGCAAACCGGCTATTACAACTCCATCGAAGAAGAAGCGGCTGCGCTGATGGAGTCGCTCGACAACAACCACGGCTTCCTCGACGGCAATAAGCCCATCGCTTTCAGCGCCACCGATGTCTTCCTGCGACGCAATGGCTTTTACATTGAGGTCGAAAGCCTGGGCGGACACGCGTTCATCGATGGCTCGATGGACCGGCACGAATTCCGCTTTGCGCAGATCCTCGACTGGATCCGTCAACACATCAAACCCCTTGTTTAATTTGTCCTCTTTCCTTCACTTCTTCTTTTTATCCTTAGTTTTTCTTCGCCACCTCGACATTGTCGTCGTACTGTCGTCATCTCCGTAGGTACATCGGTACAGCTTCGGTACAACTGAGCGAGAGAAAAGGTGATTTGCTGACCCCTAAGCGACACCAGATAAAGCACTTGGAGTTTGTACTGCGATAGTTCGGGACCGGGGGTCGGAGGTTCAAATCCTCTCTCCCCGACCATTTCTAATCAACCACTTACATTTTTGTCGAGGGGCAGAGGGTTTACGAAAAGGTTTACATTGGCTTAGGCACTTTGCGGCGTAGGCATAAACTCCCGCCAAACGGTCGCGGCAGCCATGCCTCGGCTTCAACTCGTTCTTCCCACCACGTCTTGTTGTAGACATTCTGAGTCACATCGACAGTCGAGTGTCCCATATTGTCTCGCGTCACTTCAGGCCGAACGCCCACACTGCTCATGAGGCTTGAATGCATGGTTCGGAAACTCCTGAAGTCCACCGTAGCCGGCAAACCCAGCTTCTTGACTGCTGGCTTGAAATGCCGCCGCAGCAGATTACGACGATCAACGGCTCCCCCGCGTTTATTCGCAAGAACCAAATCTTCCGGTTTGCGATACTTCGACCTCTGCCAAGCCGCGCCGAGAACTGCCCGCAGGATTCCGAAAGAATCCAGCGGAATGCTCCGATTCCCTGCCTCGGTCTTAGTGTCGTCGAATTCGCCTTCGTAGAAGCGTTCTACGACTTCGATACGATCGGGATGAATTCTTTCCCATCGTAACGCGGTAACTTCTCCGATCCTCAACGCCTCAACGAACCGACAACCGTCAGCGTGACGATGGATTTTGTTGGCTCCGGCAAGGCATCGTCTACACGTCGAATGTCCCATCCCGCTTTGCGAGTACGACGGGAGGCTTCCGAGCCTTCTTGCGAGGCAGCCGGACGCCTTGCGCGGGATTGGCCGTCAGCAAACCCCGGCTTTGCCCTGACTAAAAACAGCTCTCATACAGGCGTGCATGTTGCGAATCGTCTTTGGAGCCAAACGAGGAGAAAACGAGTTGAAGAAATCCTGAAGTTCAATAGTCCTCATTTTCGTGAGTAGCATTGAACCCCATTTAGGCGACAAGTGCGTGTCCAGGTAGAAGTCGTGGCTGATCCGTGTTGAGTTCTTCAGCAGCGGCCACATCTTTTCCCGACAAGTTGCCACGAGTCCTGCCATTGTTTTTTCCCCGGAGGGAAAGAGTTGAGGTCGTTGTTCCGTTGTTCCGCCCGTTCACGGCGTCCATAAACCGATCAGCCTCACGCTGCGCTTCGGTCTTAGTGGGAACTAGGTATTTACCCCAGCTCTTACCGCAAAGTGTAAGTCGTCCTAGCGGCACCGGATAAATCCGTGAGACACGCCGTTTCCGTCGATCTCGTACCCGGTTATTGCAGCTGATGGATTGTCCAATAGCGGAAAGGTACCTTGGCCCGCCGCCGTGCCTGCGCCAGGAGCGTCGAAAGTACTTATCGCACCATCGGTTTGCCGAACGAACCCATGACGCACACCATTGTCATCAATATAATTGCCAGTGATCGTTCCTTCAGGGTTAATGCCCTGGGGTGTAGTGCCTTGGCCAGGTCCAGTGCCAGCGCCCGGAACGTCGAACGTGGTGAAGTTTCCGTCAGGGTCGCGCACGAAGCCGTGCAGCACCGAGCTGGAATCAACGTAGACTCCTGGGATTGTCCCCTGGCTATTGAGGCCGTCGGTGTCAGTGCCCTGACCTGGTCCGGTGCCTGCCCCGGGAGCGTCGATGCTGGTAATGGTGCCGTCGGGAGTTCGCACATAACCATGGAGAGCATTATTCGCATCGATGTAAGCGCCCGTGACCGCTCCTTCTGCATCAAGCCCAATTGTGGTTGCCGTACCGGTGCCCTGGCCGGACCCAGTACCTGCGCCAGGAGCCTCGAAAGTCGTGAAGCTACCGTTGACCGCTCGCAAGTAGGCGTGAGCCAAATTGTTCGCGTCAAAATAGTATCCCGCAATCACTCCGGCTGGATTGATGTCGGCCCCAAGTGTACCCAGGCCGGCGCTCGTGCCGGCGCCTGGAGCATCAAACGTCGTAAAAGTGCCGATGGCTGTCCTCTCATAGCCGTGCATGACACCGCCTCCGTCTATGTAATATCCGGTGATAGTACGTGCCGGATTGAGACTGAAGGCGAAGGTCCCCTGACCGGAATTCGTGCCCGCCTCGGGAGCGCTGAATGTCGCAAAGGTACCGTTCCTGGTGCGCAGGAATCCGTGAGCCACACCGCAAGAGTTCCTGGTGCGCAGGAATCCGTGAGCCACACCGGAGGAGTCGACGAAGTATCCGAAAGTCTCGCCGGTGGGGGTAATACCTTGCGCCAAGGTGCCTTGGCCTGCGCCGGTTCCAGCACCCGGGGCGTCAAACGTGATGATGTTCTGCGCACGAGCTAGGCCGAGACTCAAAAGCACTAGACCTGCTGTCTGCAAGATCTGTAACGGTCGATTCATAGTCTCCTCCAAATGAAATGATTAAGTTGCCAAAGCTGGTGAAAGCAGACTGCGAGCACGTGAACGTCCCTCAAAGCGATGCACAGAATTTCGCCCTCTGGGCACCGGTGTGAGCTCAGATGAACTTGGAAGGCGATGCCTAGTTCCCAATCGCATCGCTCAACACCGTGCCAGAGCGCCGCTCGTGTTATCCCCGCAGTGAACGGTTTGCCCTCACGATGCGGCTAGCTTCAGCACCGTTGAGTTAGATCGCCGACATCAACCGCTTTGTTGAGCGTGACCAGTGGCTGAGGTTTCCTATCTGGATATGCACACCTCCTTCAGTGCAAAACGGTCGACATATGTGGCCCTAGGCGAGGGGGGAAGGCTGCGGGCTCCCACTCGATTGCTGCACTGCTCCAGGTTCGACTACTATATTTGGACCAATCGGTGGTCTACCGCAATAGCCATTTGCAACGAATTTGAGGTGACCATTTTACGCAGGACGCGATGAAGAAAGTTTCCTCCGCCATCGTCCCGATCATCACGATTGACCGCGATGCCCAGTTGCCACTCCACCGCCAAGTCTACGATCGCTATCGCGCTGCCATACTGGACGGCAGCTTGCGGCCTAGTCAACGAGTTCCATCTACTCGCACGCTCGCATCCGAATTGGGAGTCTCCCGCACCCCAGTCGTGGATGCATACGCACAGTTATTGGCCGAAGGCTACTTCGAGAGCCGGGTCGGCCATGGAACCGTAGTTTCCCGCTCTCTCACGGCTCAGGTTAGAGGGCCGGAAGCGAGCAGTTCTCGCTGTGCCAGCCCCCGGTTAGGCCGTCGTCCACGGGCTTTGCGGGCCCGGAACCTGGAACCGGTTCAAACGGGCCCCCGTCAACGCGGACATGGCGCATTTTGTTGCGGCCGGGTGCCCTTCGAGCATATTCCCTTGCAAGTCTGGAATCGCTTGATAACGCGTCACTGCCGCAGTACATGTGCGACATCTCTGGACTATGGGGATCCGATGGGTTCAAGAAACCTTCGAGAGGCGATTGCGGTTTACTTGCGGACTGCCCGAGGAGTGCGCTGCGACACCGATCAGATCATGATCGTTTGCGGATCGCTGCATGCGCTTGAAATTTCGACGCGCGCTCTACTTGAGCCTGGCAGCCGGGTTTGGGTGGAGGAACCGGGCTATCCCTTCGCAAGAAACACCCTTGCCTTGCATGGCTGTCAGATCGTACCGGTTCCGGTAGACGGCCAAGGCCTCGTTGTCAACGTCGGCATCAAGAAATGTCGCAAGGCGCAGGCTGCTTTAGTCACCCCGTCGCACCAGATGCCGCTTGGCGTCACGATGAGCGCTACGCGCCGCCTCCAACTGCTGGAGTGGGCGGAGAACTCGGGTGCCTGGATCATCGAGGACGACTATGACAGTGAGTATCGCTATGAGGGCATGCCGATTGCCTCGTTGCAGGGACTCGACCGCAATTTCAGAGTGCTCTACACGGGAACCTTCAGCAAAGTCCTGTTTCCTTCCTTGCGACTGGGGTACCTGGTCTTGCCTCCTGACTTGATCGAGACTTTTCAAGAAGTGAGGATGGCCATGGATACGTTTTCGCCAGCCTTTTATCAGGAGGTCTTGGCAGACTTCATTCGCGAAGGGCACTTCTCTCGCCACATTCGCAGGATGCGATCACTTTACGCGGAGCGTCGCATGACGTTAATTGAATGCTTGCGGCAGGAATTGGGTTTGACGGGCGAAGTGTCGGGAGCCCATGCGGGCACGTACCTGGTCCTGACCCTAAACGGAATCTCTGAGCGAGCGATTACTGAACGCGCCGCCGGCCGCGGTCTTTGGCTGCTACCCCTGTCGCCTTTTTATGCCAGTAAGCCTTCACGGCAAGGGTTGGTTCTCGGTTACGGCAGCACGCCGCTGGAGGAAATACCAAAAGCGGTGAGAAAGTTACGCGAAGTCCTAGCTGGATCTGTAGCGGGTACCAGAATGAACCATCCAAAACGCCTTCCATGAGAAGGCCGGTCGGAGTCAAGTGGGTTCTTTCGTTTTTTCGTTGGACAAGTTTTTCTCCCTGCCAAGTTACTACTGTCGCCACCCTTCCATCCGCACTCTTCAGGGCAACGCCACCGTAGAAATCCACCCACCTGCACTGCGTATAGATGTTTTTGAGAGGGGCTGGGGGTTGGCTCGGTTTCAGCGTGAGGCTCAGGCAGCCTCTGCTCTTAACCATCCCAACTATGCCCCCGTGCGCCAGTCGTTGGGCGAGCCCGATTCGTTCAGGTTCAAAAACAAGGCCGCGTTGCGGCAGATCGTCGGCGAGGTGGTGCGCGGGCGGATGGACAGAAAGGCGGCCGCGGCACTGCATGGGTGGACTTTTTGCAGCACCCCTCGAAGTTCAGCTATCAAGATCTCATGACGATCGTGCCCAAACTTGAGCGCAAGGAATGGCACGAAAAAGCACTCGATGGAGCAGCAACGGGTGCAGACCTCGGTTCACTGCTGGAATTGTTCACCGCGACTAAAGAGACAGAGCGGCTGGCGAAACTGGTGCGTGGCTCGTCACACGAAGCCCTCAAAAAGGTAAGCCACTATTTTACCGAGCCTGCAGCGAAGCGGCTGGAGAAGAACCATCCAGATCTTGCCGCCTCCCTGTGGTGCGCACAAGGAATGCGCATCGTGGACGCAAAGAAGAGCAAATACTATGATGCCGCTTTATCCAATTTCGAGCGCGCGCGAGGCTGCTATCAACGAGCGGGACTAGCCACTGAATGGGAGAAAACGGTGCGCCAGGTGAGCAGTTTACATTTCCGCAAGAGCGGCTTCATGAACGGATTTCAGGCGTTAGCAGCTGGCGCGAAACGCGTCGAACAACCTTCCTTTCTCGAGCGAGCCAAGGCACGTTGGGGCGAGCGGCACCGGAACCATTCATGAAGGACGAAAAATCACCAGAACGGGCGGCCCTGGATGCGATTATCGACGTATCGACGAGCTTACAGCAGAAGCACACAGCGATGACGCACGGATCTGGAATTTCCACCAGGCGTTTCAGAAGCACGTCTCGTTACCTTGCGATGGCATCGTAATCGTGCCGTGGCCTCGATCCGGGGTTGGTGGCGGCACGAAGGGAAAGGTCTCTATCCAAGGGCCAAGACGCTGCTGATTACGTCCGATGGCGGAGGGAGCAATGGTTGGCGGTTGCGCTTGTGGAAAGTGGAGCTGCAGAAATTCGCCGATGAATCCGGGTTAACCTTGTCCCTTCACCATTTCCCGCCGGGGACTAGCAAGTGGAAACAAAATCGAGCACCGCCTGTTTTCCTTTATCTCGTCGAATTGGCGGGGCGAGCCATTACGGGACTACGAAACCGTTGTGAATCTCATCGCCGAGACCACAACTGCGAAAGGACTGACCGTGACTTGCCGGCTGGATCGCCGCAAATATCCCACGGGCCGCAAGGTCACGGCAGAGAAGATGAAACAGGTCAATCTTCAACCGTACAAGTTTCATGGCGAATGGAGCTACGTCATCAAGCCTCACCGAGTGCATGAGCGAAATTGATACGTTTATTTATCTACGGCGCCTTAGTGAGTTAGCGTTTCGGCGAAACGGGGGGACGGTCGTACTTTGGACTATGAGCTCATCCGACCGAGACCAATTGTATTCACGAACGTTTGAAGGTTCTCGAATCGAACTGTAATCTCTCCGAAGCGGCGACTGAAGGGACGATCGACATCTTGGGCAAGGACAAAATTCTCACCCTCCGAGTATTGCCGACGGAATACTCGCAAGTTGGCAGCATCAAAGTCTGCAGCGGACCATTTGCATTCGACGGCGATTGGCTTGTTCCGTCGGCCAGTTAGGACGAAGTCAACTTCGTGGCCACGTTTGTCGCGCCAATACGAGACCTCACGGCTCTGCTGGCGGGCCATGATCTCGTTGAGTACGAAGTGCTCCCAAAGCACACCAAGATCCTCCCGGCGAAAATCCTGCCAGCCGCGGTAGTAGGCCACAAAACCAGTATCAAATCCGTACACCTTGGGCGCAGATACAATCTCGGCCGGCCGATGAGTGCTGAACGGACGAATCACATGTGCGACGAAGGTAGCCTCCAGCACGTTGAGGTAATTGCTGATGGTGGTGCGGCTGACTTCGCATGGGGCCGTGAATCGCGTCGCTTCAAACAGTCCGCCACTCTGCGCCATCAGCAGCTCAGCAAATTTCTGAAACGACGAGCGCTTCTCCAAGCGGAACAACTCTTGAATGTCCTTGGCCCAATACGCGTCCATCCACTCCTGAAAATCACGCTCGGGAAAGCTCTCGGCCAAGAAAAATGGCGGCAAGCCACCACGCAAGAATCGGTGGCGCAGATCGGTGCGCTTGGCGTCCTTCAAGTCTTCCAGAGACATCGGTGTCAGCCAAACATTTCGCTTACGTCCGGCAAGCGTGTCCTTGAACTTAGCCGAAGCTCCTAGCGTCGACGAGCCGGTGGCTAGTACTCGGATGTTGGGGTAATGATCGGCTGCGATCTTCAGCAATTCGGAAGGGTTCGGCAAGCGGTGAACCTCGTCGAGTACGATGCGGCGCTTGCCCAGCCCTTCAAGGAAAGCTTGGGCATCTTCCATCATGCGCCGCATGCGCGGCAGTTCACAGTCGAAATACTCGATGTCCTTGAGACTCTGACAAAGGAAGGTCTTACCCACACGACGCACGCCAGCCAGCCAAACGACGGAGCGCTCGCGCCAGTTTTGTTCCACGAGTCTCTGCCAGAAGTGCCTCTGTACCATACGCATGTAGTATTGCATATAGTAACACCAAATGCAATCCTAAACGCGTTTGGATCCGCCCGATCGAATTGCTGCGGCCCCACATTCCGAGCAGAGCGCCGGCGGTGCCGGATCCGACAATCGTTAATGGTTCTCGGGCCCTCGGTACAACTTCGGTGCAGGTGGAGGCAACGATTCAAGAAGTATACGCTGCACTCGCAGATGACCGTGTTCGCAATGAACTGATCCTGGCCGATCTGCTGCGCGCTGTCAGAGACGGGCGCTCACCACTGCTTCTCACCGGCAGGACCAGTCACTTGAAGTATTTCGAGACGGCGCTCTCTGGTAAAGTGAGCAACGTGTTCGTGCTAAGAGGTGGTATGGGAAAGAAACAGCGCCGGACGATTGCGGAAGCTATTGCGGCTGTTCCGGAGAGCGAGCCAAGAGTCATCCTTGCAACGGGCAGCTACATTGGTGAGGGATTTGATGACGCTCGTCTGGACACGCTGTTCTTGGCGACGCCGATTTCCTGGAAGGGAACGTTGCAACCGTATGTTGGCCGTCTCCATCGGCTTCACGATGCGAAGCATGTTGTCTGTGTCTACGACTATGTCGATTCTCAGGAGCTGATGCTGGCGCGAATGTATGCCCGGCGACAAAAAGGCTATGGTGCCATCGGCTATAAAATCGGCACTGTTCCAGTTTTCGTTCCGGATCAGACAAGCCTATAATCCGAAATAGACGAACCATCAATCCGAATTAGACGGAGCCTCCACCCGGCATGGACGATACCGATCACGTGCTCTTTCCTCGGTTTTCCGCCGAACTGGTAGCCACCGCGCTCAAGGACACTCCGGTCGTCATGGTTACGGGGCCGCGCCAGTGCGGCAAGACCACTCTGGTCCGCGATTTGGTCGCGGGCAATCGCGAATTCATCACCATGGACGACGATACAGTGCTGGCTGCGGCACGAAGCGATCCAACGGGGTTCGTGAGGGCTCTCGATCGAACCACCATTGACGAAGCACAGCGAGTGCCGGACCTTCTCCGGGCTATCAAGAAATCAGTGGATGACGATCGCCGAGCCGGCCGGTTTCTGTTGACAGGCTCAGCCAATATTTTGACAGTGCCTCAAATATCGGAGAGCCTCGCTGGCCGCATGGAGATCGTGAGCCTTCTGCCCCTCTCACGCGCTGAAATCGGAGGCAAAAGGTTGGATTTTCTAAGAGCCGCGTTCGATGGCAAACTGGGCAAACCCGCGGGAGCGATGATCGGCGAGAATCTGGTACAAGCCGTGCTGATTGGCGGCTACCCCGAAATGCTGCGGCGCGAAGATCCAAAGCGGCGCCAGACATGGGCGCGGGATTACATAATGGCCATTGTGCAACGGGATGTACGCGAGGTTGCCGACGTGGAAAAGCTTGATCAAATGCCAAGGCTGCTACAGGTTCTCGCGCGCCACTCTGGCAGGCTCACGAATTTCACGCAGATGGGAGCCCAAGTTGGGTTTGACGACAAGACAACCAGGAAGTACGTCGCTATTCTGGAGCAGTTGTTTCTGGTCCGAAAGGTGAACCGTGGTTTCAGAACCAATTGAAGCGGCTGGTAAAGACGCCCAAGTTGCACTTCCTTGATTCCGGTCTACTCGGCGCGCTGTTGGGGGCTACCGCGGAACGGATCGCTAAAGACCGTTCGATCTTTGGACCGTTACTGGAAACATTCGTTTTCTCTGAGGTGTTGAAACAAGCGTCTTGGTTTGATGAGAGCTGCGCTTTATACCACTACCGGGACAAAGATCAGGACGAGGTTGACCTTGTGATTGAAACGGGGAGTGGCGCATTGGTCGGTATCGAAGTCAAGGCTAGCGCTACCGTGAATGCGGGTGACTTCAAAGGGCTCCGGAAGTTGGCGGACGCTTGCGGCGATAACTTCAAGTTGGGAGTAGTGCTCTATGATGGCGGAAAACCGGTCCCCTTCGGTAACCCTCTTCTTGCTGCGCCAATATCTTTTGTGGGGGTGACTCGCTCTTCGCCTTCGATCACGGGTAAGCTTGACCCCCTGGCTAGGGTTGCAATTGAGGGTTTACATTACGCCAAAACTGGCGTAATTGAGCAGGAATTAGACGGTTGAAGCACCACTTAAATGATTGAATGGCAACGAAATTGGCTCCGGGCACCCCAGTTCGGGACCAGGGGGTCGGAGGTTCAAATCCTCTCTCCCGGACCAAATATTTTGCAATCAATCAATTTGCGGTGTTTGTGAGATACCAGTTAGACGTCCTGTTCGACGGTTCCAGGTCCTATTCTTACCGGCCAGCAGCTGTTCACCATCAATGACTTAGGAATTGAAATGGACCCCTAGCGCAAGAACCAGGGGGTCAAGGTTCAGATTCTCTCTCCCCGCCAAATTCTAAAGCACTTATCGGAGCTCTCAGGTGGGCGCTATTGGGCGCATATCAAGAAACGAATCCTGGCTCGGGCCGCTGACTGGGACTCCCAGCGGACTTCGCCGCGAGCGCAGCCTACGAGCCTACGATGGCGTATATGGCGTATATATGGCGTAAATGTGGTTGGGAAC
>CAVQNY010000014.1:0-71191 GCA_963714225.1 uncultured Acidobacteriaceae bacterium
ATTAATGACCTTGCCGCGTGAAGAGTTCGGACCGGTTAAGTCCGGAGGCCTTTATACTGATCAGGACTTGGTCGTTTCGCGGTTGGGGGATCGAGGAAGCTCTCGGATCTTTGAGAACCTCAGGTCCACCCGCGGTGCGAATGACGGCAGCCTTCATCATGGCCATTGCGAGTCCCATCTTTACCTTATGCACGCGGCGGGTTGGTACATGGCTAGCAAAACAATAACGAGCGATCTTCCAGTCGTGCCGACCTTTGAAAGACAAAGAGTTCCTGGTTGGCCTCTGGGCTGCTCTGGCCAGTTGCGTTAACCTTGACCATCCCGGCCGAATTCGTGCGCGCAATGCCCAGTCGGAGCCAACCTGTTTGACTTCAGCGACGGCAAACCTAACGGTCAGTGTGATCGCCCGGAACACGCCGTCGTATGCCTCGCGGACAGCGTCCGCTCCGACGCTCGACGGAAAAGTCTGCGCCATGAAGACTCCGTCAGAGGCATAGAGCTTCATCACGGTTGCGGTGTCAGATCGATTTAATGCATCTTCATACTTTGCGAGTAAGGTAGCTACTGCTTTTCGTCCGTATTCATCGTTTTCACCCTCTGCAATGCAGACATTATTCCATTGCGGATAATGTTCACTAGGTGGAAAAGTTGAAAATCAGCTTTTCAAAATGGAACAATCATGACAGACCTGAATTCTTTGATCATTTTTGCCGAGGTTGCGGAGGCAAATAGTTTCTCGGAGGCGGCACAACGATCAAAATGCCAACCTCAACCGTGAGCCGCAAAAATACAGATCTGGAAACGGTACTCGGCGTGCGTCTGATCGATCGTTTTTGAACCCGGGGACTGCGGCTCACGGACGTCGGGTCAGAGCTTCTCGAACATGCACGGCGCACCGTCGAACTCAGTGAGGCGATCGACAATATCGCTTCGAATCATTTGTCGAAGATTTCGGGCACACTACGCCTTTCGGCGCCGCCCAGCATTGCCGATTCGTTACTCGTGCCATTGACTGGCGCCTTTCAGGCCTCCTACCCTGACGTCCGCATCCAGATATTTATCTCCGAACGGTTCGTTGATCACATCGCCGACGGCATTGACCTCGCATTCCGCGTCGGCGGGCACCTGGAGGATTCGTCGCTAGTTGCGCGCAAGATCCTGACCTACCGGAATCAGTTGGTGGCGAGTCCTGAATATCTCAAGAAGTCGAAGCCACTCCAAATACCACAGGACCTGCTCGGCCACCGGCTGTTCTCGTTCTTGCGTCGCGGGAAGCCCGAGAGTACCTGGATGTTTTCTCATGTCAACGGAAAGGACAGGGGCACGGTCACCTTTCAGCCTTTCGTCTGCATGAACGACTACGCCGGTCTTGCCTATGCGTTGCTAAAGGGAGCCGGTATCGGTGACCTTCCACCGATTGTGCAACCGCAGTTGCTACGCGACGGACAGCTGATCGAAGTCATGCCGAAGTGGCGACTGCGCACCGTGAATTTGTGGTTAGTTCATCTCGGCAACCGGTTTACCAGACGCTCGGTTCGTGTGTTCAAGGAATTTGCTGCGCAAATGGTCCCGAAGTTGTTCCCGAAACTTCCAACTTAGCATTGCGGTTCAAACTCTGTATCCTGATGCTCCCGCATGACAGACCTTTTAGCCAATCCGATCTGGCATTCGCTTTCGACCCTCCACTCGGATCTGGCACAGGGGAATCAGCTGGCGAAGCGGTACCCGGAAGCCAATGTCGTCTCGATTACTTCCGGATTGCCAAAAATAACCGGTCCAAATCTGTTTGAACCTCATTTCAGCGTAAGCGCCTTAATAATCAAACAGTTTGGCCGGTTATTTTCGGCATAACTGGTCCAATCTGTGCACGCGCCCCTAAATCTTTCCATCCGTTTGAGTTACGTCCGCGCGGGCATCATGATTGGCCAGTTATGCCCGTCATCCGCTCAGAAATCGATGCCGAGTGCGAATCACTTCCTGCGAGGACTTCTCGTTACCAATGTCATAAGCATATCGGCAAGTGGCAATGGCGAAACTCATCCGCTGCGCTAAAGCGATAAAAAATAAATGGTGGGCTTTGTGTCTTCAATTTTGCGAGTCAAAACGATTAGGCACGCCATCAAAGCAGTTAAGAGTGGGGGAAGAGGTCGACCTGGAAGAGGGTTTGTTAAGGCGAACGCCGCGAGCAAACAGGAAATTATTCGACGGGGCAGGCCGACAAAATATTTGGAGAGGGAAAGTCACGGAACATCTCTCAAGGAGAACGAACATGAACAGTCTTGACTCTATGTTGGAACGTAACAAAGACTATGCGGCTCAGCAGTCTGCTGAAGGCACCCTTATGCCCTCGCTTCCGCGGGCGTTGCCAAATGTGAAGGCGATCATAATCGGTTGTGCTGATATGCGTGTGGATCCGGCTCATGTACTCGGAATTAAGCCGGGCGAGGGCGTCGTGATCCGTAACATCGGCGGCCGAATCACACCGGGGTTGTTGGAGCAGTTGAGTCTACTCGGGCGAATCGGCGAGGTTGCCGGAGAGATTCCTGGAGGCGGCGGGGAGTTTCACATCATCGTACTTCAGCACACCGACTGCGGCATCACTCGCCTTGCCGACGACCCTATCATGCTGGCGCACTATTTTCAGATACAGGAAGGGGAGCTCAAGCAAAAGGCGGTTACCGATCCCCGCACAGCAGTTACCGGCGACGTTACGTCGCTCCGGGCGATTCCCGCGTTGCCGGGCAAGTGGCTTATATCAGGTCTCGTCTATGACGTGGCGACCGGACTCATTGAGATCGTCGTGCCGCCAGCGGCGATTCGTGCTGATGCAATTCCAATCGATCAAGGTCGGAGTAGTGGCGCTTCCCGCGTTGCATGAGGGGTGGCGCGCTTTGATTTGGGGGCTGCGACGAGCTCCATGATGCCGTTGAACGGACCGCGAGCGGCCGTCCCGTCGAGCTTGCCCTTCATGCCTGCGACTATGCTGCGCAGGGCTGTAATCGCGACGGAATCTTCCGGCCTGAGCGGATGGAGTGTCGTCCAAATATCGGAGGTAGCATCGTTCTTGCGGATTGTTGCTGACATTGTTGTTCTCCTTCGGGCTGGTCATATTGATAGACGTGAAGCCACTCTCACCGAAGCCGCCGGACGAAGTGGAACTCGACGCCGGATAGTGGAGCGCCGACCTCATGCATCGCCCCGCCTATGGCGAGTAACCCGAGATCAATCGCGACTAAACCGGTGCTGTCGATCAAGTCGATTACTAGCTGTTTGGCTTCGGTGTCATCGCCGGATGTAAAGATGACGGTACGGGGTTTGTTCGGCGAGAAGTCCTGTATCCAGGCCATCGGCATGTTGCTGATCGACTTCACAAGCCGAGCTCCGACTGCCATCTCAGCAACCATCTCGCTGGAGGTGCGCCCCGTCAACTTCAAGGCGGCCCTCGTAGTTGATAAGCGGCTTCTCACCGTTAGCCCGGTGGCGGGTGGGCTTCGGCGGGAACTTTGTGGCTTTTCGACCGGAACAGATTGTGTAAGACGTCGATGATGGAGCAGCCTCGTGTTTTGGCTGCTGTTTGGATCACGCTGGTGAACCCTGCAAAAGCCTCCGCACCACGTTCATTCTTGGAACCATGAGAGAGCTTGCGCACAATCACCGCCGGTCGTAGACTCCGTTCCCCACGGTTGTTGGTTGGTTCGATCGTCGGATCATGCAGGAACAGCAGCACCCTCCCTCGATCGTGCTGCAGACCGATACCGTCCAGTAGCCGTTGGTTGTCCTCATCCTTCAGCACGCGAGGGCGCAGGTGCATCGTGAGCTCTTTCTCAATCCGCTTGGCCTCGGCCTGGAACTTCTCGGCCTTGCCGGCCCGTTGGTCGCGCCAGAGTTGGCGGGCTTCTCGAAGGATGCCCTTCAGTTTCAGCCCAAAGCTGCGGGCGCGCCCAGCCTTGTGCTCCAGCACCTCATGAATATTCTCCTTGAGATGATCCAAGCATTTCTGCTGCTTGACCCCCAGTAACTCCTCGGCATCGTAACTCTTGCCGCGGTCGGTGACCATCACTCCCGCATAGTCGGCGGGAATGAGCTCCCGTACTTCTTCGTTGCGATGCCTGCGGCGAATCTGCAACACCGTGGCTTGGTCGGTATCGAAGGTCATCAAATGGGCTGTTTCCCCGTGAATCCGCCAGCCCGTGTCATCGGTGTACACCGCCGGGGCGGTGGCCACACCGGTACGTAACTCCTGGTAGGCATCCCCTACCACCCCCTCCGACTTCTTCAGCGCGTCCTGAGTCAGGGCGCTCTGCGTCACCTCGATTCCGGTGAACTCCCGCAGTATCGCTGGCAACTTGCGCACCGGCACGCCCATGCCGTAATGCACCGTATGCGCCGCTGCCTTGACGCGTGGACCTACCCGATGCGCCGTCGCCCCATACTGATCCGGGGCCACATCCGGGTGTTGTCCGCGCACCCGCTGGCCGCACCGCTCGCACCGCCGCACCTCCACCGCGTAGCTCTTCACTTCCGGTTGCGCGGCCTGCGGCATATCCGTCACGGTCGCCTCGTCGGTCCGCTCATACCGCAACTCACCCCCGCACAACGGGCACTCACCGACCGTCACCGGCACTTCGATTGGCGGTTTACTATTCGCCCCGGCATCGGCTGGGGCCTGTCGGAACGTAAAGGGGCCTTGTCCCGCCTTGCGGCCCGGCCGCTTGGGATCAGCTTTCGGCATTCGCCTCCCACGCTTCGCTCCCCGCCCCGCCGCCTTCAACTCCTTGCGCAGTTGCTCATTCTCTTGGCGCAGACGCTCGTTATCCTCTTCGGCCTGCTCCAAACGCTCGCGCAGAACTTCATTTTCCTCTTCCAGTTCTTCGATTCGTTGCAAAGGCGCGCCGGAGTCTGTGCCTGCCATTCCAAACTACCGTAACCCAAGATCGCGGAAATGTCCAGCGAATACCCCCTCAATCCCCTCGATGACGCTAATCGATTACCGGCCCTCGATCTGGTGACTCCCGCTAGACTGATATCGGGCTTAGGGTCCATATGCGCGTTCGTCGCATCGATCAGAATTCGGCCACGCCAATCGATACCTTTTAACGCTTCAGGCACATTAACCCAATGCATAGCAAGGATAACGACGTCGCACTCGGCCGCCTGCTCCCTGGTCCCTGCGATAGCGCCCGGACCGAGATCAGCGACAAAATTGGCCAGCGTGGCCGGACCTCTGGAATTGGATGCAACTATGGTGTGACCGGCATTTATCAAGTGACGGCCGAACGTGCGTGTTACGTTTCCGGCTCCTAGAAACCTATTTTCATAACCCGCCTCCCTGGCCTTACAAATTGAAAGATGAGTCTGCAAGTGATACGACGTGGTAGTTTGTTTCTGTCACTCTGATAGGTACGGACTACCACCGATTTCTCCGAAGCCCTGATTACAGCAAAGGCTTCACCTGCGAAGTATGGCGCCTTCCTCGCCGAGTGAAGGGTGAAGCACGAACCGATAAACGTGGAAAATGCCGTGCGCACTACGAGCAATCCGGAAACTGGACGGACAGCCAACCGGGTCTGAGGAGAGACAGGACAAGTACACGCTGCCGGACCTACCCCACAGATCAAGTTGGGACCAACGGAATTGATGGGAGAGAACAACGCGGCCCGGCGAAGAATCAAGATAGGAGAATTTTATGGAAAGTCTTGCTGTCTGTTCAGCGGTGATCAGTCTCTTATTTCTTGTTCCGCCCGCATTTGCGGCGGATCAACACGGTTTGTCAATCAAGGTGTTCACGTCCCCCGACGATCAGTTTTGGACTAACTCCGTCATTATCGAGGGAACACATGAAGTGATGTTGGTCGATGCGCAGCTTACAAAAACCAGCGCTGAAAGAGTCTTAGAGAAGATCAAAGAGACCAACAAGCCACTGTCTCTTATCTACATCACCCATGAGCACGCAGATCATTTTCTCGGGCTGGAGGTTTTTAAGGAGGCGTACCCGGGAGTGAGGATTATTGCGAATTCCTCGGTAGTAGACCGAATCAACAAGGTCTAGCAGGAGAAAATAGATAAATGGAAAACGATCTTGGGCTCAGGCGCAACCTCTCATGTTGTTGCGATCGACAAATTCGACGGCAACTTCATCAAATTCGAGAACTCACAAATAGAAGTTCTCAAAAACATCCAAGGCGACACCGACGAAAACACGATGCTTTGGATTCCTGGACAGAGAATCCTCATCGCCGGCGATGTCTTGTTCAATAGCATGCACGTCTACACCGCAGAAACGGACAGTAAGGCTAGAGAGAAATGGTTGAGCTCATTAAATAAAATCAGAGAACTAAAACCCTCGGTTGTGGTCCCTGGACACAGCAAGGTCGGTGCTCCCCTTGACGCGAGTGCCGCCGTAGATTTTACGGAAAACTATTTATTAGCGTTTGAAGGAGAACTCAAGAAAGCCAAAGATCCCCAGAGCTTCCTTAATGCCATGAAGGAAAGATTCCCATCTGCCGACTTCCTCTTGGCACTCGAACGGGGCGCGAAGGCTAATGTTAAACCCTCACAAGCAAACTGACGATTTGGTTGACCGAGCCTTCGTCGTGGGATGCGAAGGACCGAATCAATCCCGGGGGATGGATGCCTATGAAGAAATACAGGATCGCCTTGCTACCGGGCAGCGAACTGGATCTGTGTACTGACTCGACCGGGCAATATCATAACTTGGCAGGATTTTCCCAACCGCGCTGGGAAGGACCCCGAATTCCTGGTGAACAACCTGAACAAGTTCAACTGGAAGCTAAACATGACGACATAAGTAATTGCGCATAGCGATGAGGTTGTGGTTTCATAGAAGAATGAAACCACTTACCATTGCGGACTCTCCCACCATCATTCTCGGACTGCAGGATGAGATTCGCCGCTCGGAAGAATCTCGCTACGATCACCGTCTCCATGGAGTGCTTTTGGTAGCCCAGGGCATGACCTGCCCGGAGGTGGCACATCTTCTGGGCGATGCACCACGATCGGTGGAGTATTGGGTCGGTCGTTTTGAAAGAGATGGTCTGGCGGGATTGTTGGAGGGGGAACGACCAGGACGGCCCCGACGCTTGTCGGAAAAACAACGGCAGGCGGTGGATCAAATTTTGCGCCACCCGCCCCGGGAGATTGGTTTGAGTGGGAACATCTGGGATGGAAAAACACTCAGTACCTGGATTGAGCAAAGGTACGGCATCTCCATCGGGGTTCGCCAGTGCCAGCGCATGTTCCGTCAACTCGGCTTCCGGTTGCGCAAACCACGCCCCGCGCTGGCCCATGCCGATCCCGTCGCGCAGAAAGCCCATAAAAAAAACTCCAAGACTTGATGCAGAATACCAGCGTCGATCTTTGGGCGACCGACGAAGTGCACTTTCAGCAGCATGGCTCGCGCTGCCGCATGTGGATCCCGCCAGAAATCAAGGACCCCGTCCTCCTGCATGCCCCCACCCGCAAGAGCGTGGGCTATTTCGGGGCCGTGCGTCTACGGGATGGGCGGTTTGTGTTCCGTCTGGAAACCGGAAAATTCAACGGGCCCGGCTTTCTTCAGTTTCTCCAGCAACTCCGCTCCGCCAGCCGCGGGACTCAAAGACGGGTTGTAGTCATCACCGACAATGCCAGTTATCACCACTCCCGCCTGCACCGAGCGTGGCGGGAAAAGCACGCCCACCACTTTGCTTTGGACTTCCTTCCCCCGTACCGTCCCGAACTCAATCCGATCGAGCGCGTGTGGAAGCTCACGCGCCGTCGTTGCCTGCATAATCGCTACTTCGAGAATCTCAAAGACATCATTAGCGCGGTTGAATCCGAGTTCGCGACCTGGACCACTCGCAACGAAGTCCTCCGCAGACTATGCGCAATTACTTAAGACGCTGTGTTTAGTCGGGAAAGGCTCAGGAAGGGCGACTGCTCAAGCTGCATCGCCATGCCCTGTCTCAGTGTTCCGTCAAACACAGCGCGGTCAAATCCCCATGAGTTTGTTGAGCTCCGGCGTTGTCATGCAGCGGTCGAGGAAACCGAACTGGCCTCCGTCTCTCACCTCGCATGCAGCGTCGAACAAACCGGTCATTGCCGCGCGATAGAGCGAGGTTGCAAGGCTGATGCGCCTGACTCCGGCCGCGGCGAGTTCACCCACGGAAAATGATTTTCCTTTGATTCCCACCATGAAATTGATCGGCTTCGAGAGCGCCGCACAAACTGAGCGTACCGCGGCAAGGTCAGGCAGGCCGGGGGCGAAAAGCACATCAGCTCCCGCTTTCTCGAACGCTTGAAGACGACTAATGGTGTCATCCAGGCTCGGCGCAGCGTAGACGAAATTGTGCGCTCGCGCAGTCAGGGTGAAGGAAAACTGGAGTGCATGAGCCGCCTCTGCGCCTGCCGCAATCCGTTCGACAGCCAAGCCAAAATCGTAAAGGGGACTGTCTTGGTTGCCAGTCGCATCCTCGATCGTGCATCCAACCAGTCCCACCTCGGCCGCAAACCGGATCGTTTCCGCCACGACTTCCGGCGCGTCACCAAACCCCTTTCCCAGATCAGCAGAGGCGGGCAAATCCGTCGCATCAACAATCAAGCGTGCGTGCGCCAGCGACTCGTCTCGACTTAGCCCGTGGTCTCTCCGTCCCAGGGCGGAGGCGGAGGCTGCACTCGATGTGGCCAACGCCTTGAAGCCCAGTCCGGCGAGAACGCGGGCGGAGCCGACATCCCATGGATTTGGAATTACGAAGGCGTCAGGGCCGTCGTGAAGTGCGCGGAAGCGAGCTGCCTTTTCGTTCTGAGTGACACTCATAGTAGTTACCTGGTGATCAGATCTCCATTATGCTACCCCCAAAATGCGACAATACGGTCACTGAGTTGCGGAGGAGTGCGATGATTCCTATTCGCGGTCTCTTCGAGTCCCACCTTACTGTGAAAGATCTGCAACGCTCGATGTCTTTTTTCGGCGAGGCATTGGGACTGGAACTCGCGCAGGTCTTCCCGGAAAGAAGCGTCGCGTTCTACTGGATCGGGCCTCGAGGAGATTCCATGCTAGGGCTGTGGGAAACGGGGGCAGGGCCGCAACACCTGAGCCTGCATGTGGCCTTCAGCGTCGATATCGCCAACCTGTTGCAGGCTGCGGAGCGGCTTCGCGAGGCGAACGTCATCCCACTCGACTTTAAGGGCGAGCCCACTGACGAGCCAGTGGTGTTTGCTTGGATGCCCGCCGCATCTCTCTTTTTCCACGATCCTGACGGCAACTTGTTGGAATTCCTCTCTATGCTGCCTGCTACTCCGCAACCCGACCTCGGAGTCGTCGGGTGGAGGCACTGGAAGTCTCTTCAAGTGAACGAACGTCGCAGGTAGGTGCAGCAGTGGATTTGAGTTCTAACTCAAACTAGCTACCGTTTACCGGCCAATCTCTCATTTTGCCGACTAATTTTCCATCCTTCTGCTCCGACTGCTCCGATATTAAGGTGAGTTATCCTTCTTTGCTTTGAGAGACACAAGCCGGCGAGCTTGATCGGGTGTGGCTACTTTTTGGCAACGAGCTTCCGCCACTTCACAGACTGAAAGAGGCGCTTCTGGTCTTGGTCAACATGGAAGGGCCAGTACTCCTCGAAATGCTCTGAGAGGTAAACGGCCCGCAGCCGCAACACCGCCTCGGCCATGGGCGGGGTCCAGCGCATCCCGGAACGTTCCATCCGGTCTTTGACCAGGTTCTTGCAGGCTCCTTCGACCGGGCCACTGGCGATGGGGTAGCCTTTACGGAGATAAGAGCCGTAGCGCATGCGGGCGCGGTTTCGGTAGTAATAAGCTGCTACGGCCAGCACAGTTGCTCGTCTTTGTCCTTTGAGCTTACGTTTGGTCACCATTTGGCGCAGGCCTTTGACAACTTGGCTCACCTCACCCCGGAGGATGCGCAGGATCCGTTCCTTCACAAATTCACGAGCTTCTGGGCTGCCCTCGGGATGGAACACGTAACTGACGGCCCAGAGCTTCTCCAGGACATGCAACAGATCCAGGATCAGTTCGATTCTTGGCAAGGTGGCGGCCACTTTGCGCTGTAAGGCGCGCTCGCCGTCGGTCACCACGATCCAGCTTTTCTGGTGCTGCGGATCTCGCCGCCGCATCTCGGCATGTACTTGGGCGATGAAAGCATCCTTGCTCAACAGCAGGCTGGCCCACACCCGCTTCTGCTCCGGCCGGTGATAGCGTTTGTTTGGGTGCTGCGGCTTAGAGGACTCGGCAAACAAACTCTCGACCACAGACTCGGGTGTCCGGATGTTGGGTTTTTGGGTAAACACGGCACCCACGGTGGACATGCGTTTCTTGTTTCGCTTTTCTCCCCGAGCGAGTCGGACTTTGCGTTGCCCACAGGCAGACTTGACCATGGGCACGCCCTTGCCATCGACGGAAGCGATCAACAGGGGGCCGCTGTCCGGAGAGAGCCGCAGGCTACGCTCCCGGTAAAACCTGTCAAAATCAACGCTGGCGTCGGCGACGATCTGTTCTGCCGTGCGTTTGGGGAGGCTTACGCCGATGGCATCGGCAACTTCTTCGATCGCCTCATCAAAGGGTCCTTTGACGGCGGCTTTGACCAGGCGCCGCTGGATTTCGTAGCTATAGGATCGAGCCGGCAAGCCCAGGACGGCGTCCAGTGGATAGAGGTTGCGCCGACCCGGGGAACTATATTCCATGCGGGTGATGGAAACGGGTCCAAAGACGGTGATCAGACGACGAGAACGGAGCCGCTTGTGGCGATAGACGATCTCCTCCGAAGAGCCTAGTGGGCTGACGACAAGCCCATCGCCCACACAGCCGTCGCCCCGGCTATCGATGTGGGCCTGAAGCATCAAACGTAAGACTTCGCGTCCCCGGCGCTCCTGTTCGACTTCAATGGTATGCAGCTTGTGGGTGGCCGAAGTATGGGAATAAAGCCAGTGCTCCAAGTTGGCGAAGGCATTTCTGGCGGAGCCGATTCGTTCCAGGACCGCCAGGTGGGTGGCTGTGCTCATCGCCAAGGTCCGGAGTTTTAGGAAACTGAGCTTGTCCGCATGGTTGTCTACACGTATAATACTGATAGAAGGGCAGGTATGGCTAGAGAAAAAACAGGGGATCAACGACGACGAGAGCGGCTTCGTCACTACCGGAGCGAATATGTCCGGCTCAAAGCTCGCCTGCGTGAAATCGGCTTTATCTGCGAAGGAACTTTGGTAGAGCGCTGGATGCAGTGCGGCAAGCCCAACTGCGCTTGCGCCAGCGACCGTGCCAGCCAGCACGGCCCCTATTATCAACTCTCCTGGAAGGAAAAAGGCAAAACCGTGTCGCGGCGGCTACCCGCCGAGCACGCTGCGCTTTACCGTGAATGGATCGCCAACCGTCAGCGTCTCCAGTCGATCATTCAGCAGATGCACGGAATTTCACAAAAGGCCCGCCGCCACCTACTGCCGGCTGAAAAAATCAAAAAAGCAGCGCCTAAACCCGGGGATATTCCTTCCTCTCCTCGATAACCCGGGAGTTTCCGGTCATCTCCGCGGCGGCAACGTCCAAAATCACCTGATTTTTCGGGGCTTTTCTCGTTGCCAAAAAGTAGCCACACCCAGCTTGATCTCGTTCGCTCGCGCGGTGGGAGCAGAGTTCCTCGCCCAGGTAGGCGATGCTGTCGCGGAAGGAGAGGTGGCGTGACAGTTCGACAAAGCGAATCAAATCTCCGCCACGTCCGCAGCCGTGACAGTAGAACAGATTCTTCTGTAGTTTGATGTAGAACGAAGCATGCGTCTCCCCATGCAACGGACAGAGAGGGGACGATAACAGTGATTCAGGATGTCTTGCCGTACCAAACCGTGCCTGCCGACACCGTTTGATTTCAACGACTTACTCGTTGTTGCTGCCCTATAAGATGAGGAGTGCGCGAGCCACCTAGTGGCGATCATGTTCCTGAGGAATCATGAGCCATGCCACCGCAGCACTTGCCACAGCCAGGCTTGCGCAAATCGACATGACGATTCGGAATCCATATACGAACGCTTCCTTCACGGACTCCTTGGTGGCGGCGTGCGCGGTCGGATCAAGCCCCGCGGGCAGCTGCAAGCCGGCGAGCTTGATCTCGTTCGCTCGCAGTTCCTGCAGAATATAGGAGGGCACGGAGAGGCGAGCCAAGCTTCGATTTAGGTGAAAACTAAACGCCTTCACCATTATGATCCCAAGTATGGCGATTGCGAGCACTCCTGCTACCCGCGCGACTGCATTGTTGATTCCGGAAGCCGTGCCGACACGGTCTTCCTTGACGGAATTCATAACGACGGTGGTGAGAGGCGCCACGGTGACCGTCATCCCCGATCCCAGGATCACCAGCGCTGGGAAGAACGACTTCCAATAGCTATTCCCAATGGAGGGCACAGCGAACAGACCGATGCCCGCCGCGGCAATGAGAGGGCCGATGATCAGTGGACCTCTCGCTCCATAGAGGTCAACGAGCCGGCCAGCCCAGCGCGACAGAAGGAACATCAGCACAATCAAGGGAAGGATCGCACTACCGGCTGCGGTCGGGGTATACTCCTGAACCTGGATCAGATTCAACGGGAACAAGAAAAAGAAAACTCCGATCGCTGCGTACAAAAGCAGTGTAAGCAGGTTTGCGCCACTAAACCTCGCGGATCGGAATAGAGTGAGCGGCACCATGGGGGAAGCAACTCTAGCTTCGACAAGAACAAATGTGATAAGACCACCGAAACCAAGAATCAAACTTCCCAGGACGAGGCGATTCGTCCAGCCCAGGCTCACCGACTCGAGGAGGCCGTACACCAATCCGCCGAGACCTAGAGTGGCAAGAAGCGCTCCGATCCAATCGATGCGCCCGGCACTCAGGCGGCGGCTTTCCGGAATTTGCCAAAGGGAAATCACGATCACGGACGCCGCAATCGGAAGATTGATGAAGAATGCCCAGCGCCAAGAAGCGTGCTCAACGAGCCAACCGCCAAGAACGGGCCCGACCGCGGTGGTGATCGCTGTAAAGCCCGACCAAGTACCGATGGCCTGGCCGCGACTCTTTTCGTCGAAAGATGTACTGATAATCGCAAGACTTCCGGGGACCAAGAGCGCAGCCCCTACGCCTTGAACACTTCTCGCGATGATCAACTGATGGATGTTCGAAGAAAAGCCGCAAGCGGCGGATGCGATGGCGAAGATTGCCACCCCCACGACGAAGATCATGCGTCGGCCAAACAGATCGCCGAGGGATCCACCCACGAGAATCAACGCGCCCAGGAACAGGCCGTATGACTCAACCACCCATTGCACATCCACCACGGTTGCGTGAAAAGTGGCCTGTATCGCGGGCAGGGCCACATTGACGACTGTGCTGTCGATGAATGCCATGCTCGAACCAAGAATCGTTGCAGTGAGAATCCATGGCTTGGTTCTTTCTCCACACGGGACTTCGCTACCGCCAGATCGGAGTGCGGTTTCATCGCAAGGCGCTCTCATGGAGACTATGGATGCTTTTCAAGCTGCATCAGGTCCGAAGATCGATCCGGCGAAAGCTATTAGGACGATTGCTATTCGTGAGCATTCCGGGCCAGAAGTCGTCTTGCCTACCCCTGGTCCTCCGGCGATAACCAGCAAGGAGACTGACCTATGATTCCTCTCTCTTTTATGTCTTTCCTGTAGGAGCCGCGAGAACCGTTGGTCCGTATTTCTGCACGAAGCTTTGCTCCACCAGGCTGTCACTGTCATTCTTCGGCTTCGGACTGGTTGTATTGGTGATTCTTGCCTGGAAGACCACAGGGTGCGAGAGCACCGTCTTCAGCGCCTCGCGCTGGCTGGGAGCGAGCGTCTTGCCTGTCCTTCGCTCGCACCACGCGACCGCCTTCTCGAAATCAATCGGCGGATAGATCGGCTCCGCTTCAGCTAGGGTCTTGATCCTTGCCGCAATGCCCTCCTCCGCCCTCCTGAGGTGCGGCAAGAAGATCGGGGGTTCGCCGTCGATCTCCTCCCGCAACAGGGAGCCACTCGTGAGCATCTGCGACAACGCCTGCTCGACAGTCCCTTCGGGCGCCTCAGCAGCTTCACTGCCGCCAGCTTGAGTTTCCCGAGCGGCAGGGTACAGTATCCGTCCGAAGTCGCTTCCAGCAAGGACATGGTCGATGCCCGCCCGTGCCCGGTTCACCGAGTCCCTCGAAATCCCGACCTTCTGGGCGATCTGGTCGGCGGTCGCGAAGCCGATCCCGTAGATGTCTTTCGCCAGCATGTAGAGATTGCTGCGCACCTTCTCGATTGCCTGCTCGCCATGGGTCTTGAAGATTCGCACCGCCCGGCTGGTGCTCGCGCGGTGGCTGTGCAGGAACAGCATGATCTCGCGGACTTGCTTTGCCTCCTGCCACGCATGCGCGATCCGCTCCCGGCGCTTGGGACCGATCCCGTCCACCGATTGGAGTTCGGCGGCTCGGTTCTCGATCACGGCTAGAACCTCGGTTCCGAACCGCCCAACCAGCTTCTTCGTGAGAATCGGTCCAATTCCTTTCACCAAGCCGCTGCCGAGGTACGGCTCGATGCCCTCGACTGTGGTCGGCGGCACGGTCTTCATGCTCGTCGCCTTGAATTGCAGCCCATGCTCCTAGTTCCTGACCCACCAGCCCTCCACACTCAGCCATTCCCCTGCGGTCACGTAAGTCAGCGACCCGACGACCGTCGTCTCCTCCCACTGCCCGCGTACTTTCACTCGAAGGACACACAAGCCGCTGTCGTCGTTGTGGAAAGTGACCCGCTCGATCACACCGGAGATTTCCTCGGTCGCGGGTCTGCGTTCAAGGATTGCGGCATTCATCGGGGCTTCATTTTCGCATGGGCGGCTGTGCCTTGCGTGACCTCTTAGAAAGCCGATTCTGAGGCGATTCGGATGCCGGGTGGGGTTCGGATCGGCTCGGGCGTTTCAGATGTGCAGGCAGCCTTTGTGACCACCCCAGCGACGGTATACGGGGGCCGATGTTATATTTTCGGTTGGGCCGGGGGCAAATCGGAAATTCCGACCTAAAGCGGCCGCAAGGCGGCAGGGAGGATCGGCATGGGATTCATCGCTTGGATTGTGGTTGGACTGATCGCAGGTTGGCTTGCGGGTCAGGTTATGAAGGGTGGTGGCTATGGCGTGCTCGTGGACATCATTCTCGGAATCCTTGGCGGCGTTGTGGGCGGCTGGGTCTTTGGACTTTTGGGAATCTGGCCGGGAGGCGGCATCATAGGTTCCGTCATTGTCGCATTTGTGGGCGCGGTAATTTTGGTTGGGATCACGCGCTTGCTGAAAAAAGCCTGAGGGATTGTTGCGATTTTTTCCCTTGGGATGGGCAGGTTTTCTAGCGATCTATGGGCTGATCCTCACGGTGCGTATGGCTTAGATCAAGGCTGATCTGAGTCGTTACGTTGAATGCGTGGGGGTAGATAGACGACGGTCGCGACGATGGAGGATAATCTGAGGATGGAGGATAATTGAATGAACGGACTTAAGATTCTTGCGTTAGCTGCTGTTGCCGGAATCTGCTTCGCGGTGACTACTCCCACAATACAGGCTCAGGTAGGAGTCGAGATCGGAGTTGCGCCTGTGTGTCCCTATGGGTACTACGATGTCCCGCCGTACGATTGCGCCCCCTATGGGTACTATGGCCCGGAATGGTTTGTAGGCGGCGTCTTCATTGGGGCGGGCCCGTGGTTTCACGGACCAGCCGACTTCCATGGCCACGTTAATAACCGTTTCCATCCTGAGCACGGCTATAACGGCCCAAGGCCAGCCCGTGGCGATAAGCCCGAGCCGGGAAAGCGTCTCGATAAGGTTGCCCACTTCAAGGCAAACGAAGTGCGCGATGGACACGGCCACGTAGTCGGCAAACGCTAATTAATAAAAACACAGCGTCTTAAGTAATTGCGCATAGTCTGCGGAGGACTTCGTTGCGAGTGGTCCAGGTCGCGAACTCGGATTCAACCGCGCTAATGATGTCTTTGAGATTCTCGAAGTAGCGATTATGCAGGCAACGACGGCGCGTGAGCTTCCACCCGCGCTCGATCGGATTGAGTTCGGGACGGTACGGGCGAAGGAAGTCCAAAGCAAAGTGGTGGGCGTGCTTTTCCCGCCACGCTCGGTGCAGGCGGGAGTGGTGATAACTGGCATTGTCGGTGATGACTACAACCCGTCTTTGAGTCCCGCGGCTGGCGGAGCGGAGTTGCTGGAGAAACTGAAGAAAGCCGGGCCCGTTGAATTTTCCGGTTTCCAGACGGAACACAAACCGCCCATCCCGTAGACGCACGGCCCCGAAATAGCCCACGCTCTTGCGGGTGGGGGCATGCAGGAGGACGGGGTCCTTGATTTCTGGCGGGATCCACATGCGGCAGCGCGAGCCATGCTGCTGAAAGTGCACTTCGTCGGTCGCCCAAAGATCGACGCTGGTATTCTGCATCAAGTCTTGGAGTTTTTTTTATGGGCTTTCTGCGCGACGGGATCGGCATGGGCCAGCACGGGGCGTGGTTTGCGCAACCGGAAGCCGAGTTGACGGAACATGCGCTGGCACTGGCGAACCCCGATGGAGATGCCGTACCTTTGCTCAATCCAGGTACTGAGTGTTTTTCCATCCCAGATGTTCCCACTCAAACCAATCTCCCGGGGCGGGTGGCGCAAAATTTGATCCACCGCCTGCCGTTGTTTTTCCGACAAGCGTCGGGGCCGTCCTGGTCGTTCCCCCTCCAACAATCCCGCCAGACCATCTCTTTCAAAACGACCGACCCAATACTCCACCGATCGTGGTGCATCGCCCAGAAGATGTGCCACCTCCGGGCAGGTCATGCCCTGGGCTACCAAAAGCACTCCATGGAGACGGTGATCGTAGCGAGATTCTTCCGAGCGGCGAATCTCATCCTGCAGTCCGAGAATGATGGTGGGAGAGTCCGCAATGGTAAGTGGTTTCATTCTTCTATGAAACCACAACCTCATCGCTATGCGCAATTACTTATGTCGTCACGTTTTACCAATCGGGTGCCCACTCCTCGACGAGAGCCGGCAGACTGCAACGGATGCGTGCTCATGTAGTGTGCGCTCTCTGGTCTCCACTGTGCGACGGGATGCCGTTCAGCTTCCGGCTTCGTCATCTCTTCTTTCCACCAACCATCGCCGAATACGATCACAGCATAATCACGCAGGAAATCGCCAAAGTACTCCCACGGCTCCATCGCATAAATCGTGTTGCGGACGGCGACCAATGGCTTTCCGAAATTCTCGGTCGTCATCGGCTGAGGCACGTGCGCTCAACCCACTTCCGATTTGCTTCCATTGTTTGTTGCAGAAGGCGTCGTGCTTTTTCGATGACCGCCGGTGGCGGGAGCACGGAGTTCTTGTACTTCTCATCCTCGCTCATGAAAAACAACTCCTGCTAGAAGCCGGATGTCAGCAACGGGATTCCCGCGACGATCTGTGCGATAGCCGATTCGATCCGGTGCGCTGAGCAAATCATGGAGGAGATTGATCGCAGACACCCTGTGAAGCCTGCGCAGCAGGAGCGGCGCGTCACCTGAAGACGGCTGACGATGTGTTCGATTTCATCGGTCGCGGAAAATTCCAAGCTGCATGTTCCATCGGTGCGGTTCCGCGTAAAATGCCCCCTGATCCCCTATGACCACAACCCTAGCTAATCGCAATCAACATCATGCTGGTATGTATCACTGCTTGGTATGCCTACACTACCAACCGTTTGCTGGGTGAGTCTCAAAAAACGGGAGCCAACATAAAGCGACTCGCTGAGGTGGCAGAGGCGTCCCTCCGTACCCTGCGCGACCAAAGAGAGGCAAACCGAGGTCCGCCGGACGATAGTTGCAGCGGCGATCCAGACGGCGTTGCGCAACATCGAGTACTGGACGAGAGCAAACATCGCGAATCTTGCCGCTTAATATGCGCTCCCAACCAATATCAATTTGGTACCTGGCAACGCCCCCGCAGCGATGGAGCATGCCCACCTGGTTGTCCGGTACCGCCGCTGCCGAACTCGCGAGCGGCTTCGACAATCTGAGGGCACGCTACAACCGAAATCGAAACATCGCGCGACGCAAAGGCCGTCACGGTTGGCTTTTACCAAGAACGTGCGAGAGCAGCTACGGAATTCCTACGGCTTGCGAAGCTGGACTTGGACACCGACATGGAAGGGCTACGCTCCGAGATCGTTTTGCAATGAGAGAGAAGCTGAACAGAGTGTGGGCTGGAACCCGAGCGAGCTTGCGCGGAAGGAAGCTCTGACGACGACAACATCTGTGGCATTGCATCACGAGGAACTCAAAATGACCCGGGACGACGACTTTCGTCAATCGCTCACCGCAGCCTCGCCACCAGCAAGACCTACCCTCCCCCTCGTCGCCCTGAAGCCCGACGCAATGAAACGGCTACCCGTCTTCCTTAAAATCGCGCTCGACTCGCTAGGCGTTCTGACGGTCGTCCTTCAGTTCGCACTTGTGGGCGTCAAATGCCGCTCTAATTTCGATCTCCACCTCGTCCTCTGAACGCTTGTTGGACTTGAACTGAGAATTGCAACCTTCGCAGACGCCGATGGCTGGCAGCGGAGGCTTTACGATGCGGAGCTTGCGGGTGTCCATGACCGCAGTCTACCGCATCCACGGGGCATCGGAACGAGAAGTGAAGAACCGTACGCTAGCGTACAGTCCCTGCAGTATTGAGTCATCGAGACCCAAGCGGTATGTTCGAAGTAGCCCGTTCTTCTGGAAACTTGATCATCCACAAGTGTGCCGCTTCGCCAAACGAGGCACCTTGGAAAACCATCGCATCGAAGAACTGCGAGCCGAACTAAGCCGCCTCCTTAGAAAGCAAGCCGAAGTTCTGGAATCACGAGCCTTTGGCGCAGCAAACGATGGCGACATCCTGGAATACGAGATCACGCAAGAAGTGATTCACGAAATCTGCAATCCACTCGCCAACTCTACTGCCGCATACGAGAAATACCGCTGGTCGGGACGAGCCCCCCGGTTAGAATTCATGGTCGCCGCCGCCCTTCGGTACACGTAGCGGATCACGAGCAAAGATTGATGCGGCGTTTCCAGAATAAGGTGCAGCTATGTCTCAGTGTGCCAAGCCCATGCTAGGTGCGGTCCCAGGCTGGTGACCGTTCTATTTTTCCGTATCGGAAGTGCGGGTTTCCTTTGCTCGGAGCCAGAGCTTGAGGTCAGGTCCTGGGGGTCAAACTTGAGAGAGCGCTCCAACTTAATTGCTACGCTGAAACCTCCACTTGCCATCGGCTGCACCCGAAGAACCTTGCCACGAGCACTCAAGAGCATGCCGGGACGGGCGGGCGCAGGAACACCAACCGCCACCTCTACCTTGGAACCCTCTGGTATCAGAAAACCGCTAGAAAGCAAAATGCCTCCGAGGCTGATGTTCTCCGAGTGGGCATGTAATTCCTTGTGGGCTATTGTGAGCGAGACAGGCAGGTGCACGGGGTAGCGAGGTTCGCGGCGTTCTATCCGCTGGGGGGAGTTCACTCGGAAAGAGTAGGCCGAACCTCCGTATTGTTGACAGGTAACGGTGGTGGATTAGGGCACGAGCAGAAGGTCAGTGTCGGAAACAGTAAGATTGATCCGCGAGCGGTGTCTCAAAGCTTTGGAGTCTTGCGAATTCGAGTTTGGGCTTCGGAGCAAGGCACGTTAGGAGGCCCTATATCCGAACAACTTTTAGCACTCCAGTCTCACGAAACGGTCGAAGACCGGCATGTGAAGATTGCCCTTTTCAAGGACGAACTAGCATGAAATGAGGCAGGCACGCCATTTGAATTCCTCGGTACCGGTGTTTCTTACCGCAAGCGGTGATATCTTCTTGGGAAACGCCAAACACCACCGCGCCTATTTTGGACCAGACGCATGCACCGGCGCACATGGCACAAGGTTCGTGCGTGGAATACAACAGGAAATCCGGGAGATACCGACCGTAGCCAGAGGAAACATATTTCAACCTTTCAAGCTCCACATGCTTGATCGATGAACCCGAAGGCTTTACCCGGTTAACGGCTGAGGCGATAACCATTTCCCGTTTCCCAATCAGACGTGTGATGACCGCACCGCTAGCATAATCGCCCCGGTCGCGAGCGCGCTTTGCTCCGCGATCGCAAGCTGCATAAACTTCTTTTTCGGCATGTAGGTGGGAGGAATCATTTTCTCCCGAATCCACTGACTTTAAGCCGCCTTTTTCTGCCCCGCCCGTACCTGTGCCCATCGTTTCCTTCTGCGCTGCTGCGATTTTCCTGCGGGCTGATGCCGACATGCTGCGCTTTGCGGCAGCCGCTGCCGCCGCTTCCTCCTCTTTTCAAGCGTATTCCGACAGCTGATGCAGCGGAAATTACGACTCGATCTAGGCGCGTGCATATTGACTGTCGACAGAGCTCAAGAGGCTCATCATCTGCTCCAGACTGGCAATCTCAAAATCAACATGCTTCAGCTTGTCGTGCACGGGCTTGGAGGGGTTGAATAACTTGAATCGAATATTGTGATCCTGGGCCCATCTCTGCAGAAGCATTAGCATGCCGAGGCCGCCACCGCCTATTGCGTGCATTTCCGTGAGGTCCAAAACTACGACGCGGGCGTCCGTCTGGGACGTAACGGCGTCCCGTATCTTCAAAGCAGCCTCGTTGCGGACAAATCTCCCCGCGCATTCAATGATTGCCATTTCACCTAGGTTGTCAACATGTACGCTTGGCATGAGCCCTCCATTGTTTGTTGTTGTCTGTTTGTGGTATGTAGAGCACGAACAGTGCCGTATTTGTATTTTGTGCGAGATGCGAAAGGTAACTTCGGCCTTGTTACCGGAACTTCCTGCATGGAGGAAGAAAATCTGACCTACAGGAAATGCTGTACGACCCGATCACGCCGGATTCCGATCCGACACGCGGTGGGACGTATCACATTGCGCATGATGGATTGCCCCCAGTAGGGTCTTCGGCCCTGGCTCTCTGGGCTGGCGAAGACCCAATCCTCCGCGGCCGATCGTATTCATCACCGCTCAGAGAGATCGCTGAGCACTCATCTCGACGAATCCGTTGCACAATCGGTTGCACAATTCGTGCCGAATGCCAGCCCTTTGCCCCGTTTATTGTAAGGGAATCCGCTTGCAACGTGATTGATCCGCCCTGTGCGATGCTGGCCTCACGGACCATTGTTGAAAGACTTTACGAGCTGCTGCCCCACGAGTCAGAAAACACCATTCGGATTCATACATGGAAATTGCCCACCTGGCGACCGCAGGAGGTATACAAGCCGGCGAGAGGGATCTTTCGACTCGCTCGGTTTCATGAAACCGAAGCGACTGATGTTGAGATGAACGGGATTGCCGCGTAGCAAATGGTGAGCCTCAAGAAGGGTGTAGGGCCTATTCCAGCGTTCGGGTCACCAGCCGCAAAGTATCTTAAATAGAGTGTGATGTGGGTGACAAAACAGTGCAACTGAAGTCATCCCCAGCTGAACAGTCGAGCGTTCAGCCTTGCATTTCTGAGCCATCCAGTTGCTTGAGACAGTCTCCGAGAGCAAATTGGCCTCGCGCTTAGGCATCGGAAGGCCTATTGGACGCGTAATGAACGTTTTTGCGCGTACTGCACTTTCGTTTTGTCGGAGTTCTTAGGCCCACATAAGAGGCAGCAACTTTGGCGAAAGTCAGGACTATAACGGAGACTCTGTTTACATTTCCTTTCAGGACGTCACGGGAAATTGGGAGGCCGGCTATGATGGCTGCTATTTTCACGGCTGCACCCAAAACCTCACCACCCTCATAGTGGACTCGTGGCAGAACACGGCGGTCGTACTAGGAGGGTTCCTCGGAGCTTGGCCCGTGCTCGGAGGGATGTTCAGTAAGGGTGATACCATACAACTTTGCGTGTGGAACCCTCAGTCAGGTGGCGGTCCCGCCTGCATAAACACCACTGCCACGGGCGTGTTGACCACGGTCAAGCTTTCGTCATCTCCTAACCCGTCCAGGAGTGGAGAACCAGTGACCTTGACCGCGACGGTCAACTCCGCCTTCGACGTGCCCCCGCCGAACCGTGAGAGCGTCACCTTCATGCAGGGAACAACCGTGCTGGGGACGGCCTCGATCAGCGGCGGCGTGGCGCAGTTAAGCACCTCGACGCTACCCGAAGGGACTGACGTCATCGCGGCCGAGTACGGGGGCGATGCCAACTTCGACAGCAGCACGTCAAAGGCGTTGAAGCAGATCGTGGGAACTCCAACCCCTTATGGCGTCGTGTCCCCGACGACGCTGAATTTCGGCCAAGTACAGGTGGGTCAAACAAGTGCCCCGCGACTGGTAAGTCTGGAGAACACTGGGGAATCGGAACTCACAATATCTAGCATTTCACTCAGCGGAGATTTCGCGCTCCCTACTAATCATTGCGCCGCAGGAGTGAAGCCCTTGACCCACTGCAACGTCTATGTCACGTTTACCCCCCAAGCTCTTGGGACGGAAACTGGCACGCTGACCTTTGTGGATAATGCGTCGAACAGCCCGCAGACTATTTCGCTTACGGGCACGGGAACCAACTAGACGTGGGCGCAACAAAGGTCACGGCGGTGTGTGGCGGTGACTCGAACTTCCACGGCAGCGCGTCGACTACGGTTTAACAGATGGTGAAGAAGTGACCGCTCTGGCCGGGGGCGTATCGGGCAACTTATGCGTTTGTGTTCGAAGTGACTCCGTAGGCATTCTGATGCGCGGGCCGACGGCGAACTCACTTCGCGATAGAATCCCCGACTGCCCACTCGCCGGAAGATCAATCTGGAAAAGCTGAACGCGTCACTGGCCACGCCCTGCCCGCAATGAAGAAATGAAGATACCAGATTCCACCGGCAGAACTGCGCCGAATCAGTACGACTCAAGGGCGCTGCCCAAAATGCGGAGTCACTTTCACCACAAGCGCGGCAGTCTGAATTGGCGAAACTGAGGTGTGGCGGTGAGCAACGACGAAACGCGTTGAAACGGTTAAGCAGACTGCCGCTCGTCATCTTTCTGAATTTCCAAACTGAGCAGTGCTCACATTTGAGCGGGGAATAAAGACCGCTCGCTTGGAATTTCCAGTCGGATTCACTACGTAATACCCGTGGTCCGTCTCTTCGATGATGAGCACGTCAGGCTTGCCTCCTAGGATCGCATTGTCCTGCGTAAGGCAGAGCTTCGCGGAAACCGGGCTGCCGCCGCCGAATGCGGGCTTGATGTTCCCATACAGATTAGCTGCGAACCACGGCACGAGTAGTGAAAAAGCGAAAAGTATTCCGAGTTCCCAGTCCGCTGACTTCAGACCTCTTCCCTTCTCGACCATTGTCGGCCAGTATCGAAGCCAGTCCCACTAAAAAGCACCACCCAACAAGTTGGAAAAATAACCGATCCAACAATCCCGTACGGTCGATATCTTCCTGCTGCGTTCTGCGGCGAATTCAGATGTTAAGTCACAGATAATAAATGTAGGAATTGCTGCCTTCTTTCTTGCGGATTGCAACCGGCAACAGCAGAACCGGCGACTCCGCGAGACGGCCCCCATCCAGCGAGATCGCGGCGCGTACTTTGCTCGACTGCATTGGGGGGGACGATTGGAAGAGATTCCAGAGATTGCGTCGAACCGGAACTGGCGGTGCGAAAAGCGGCGGGGAGAGCAAGCAATTAGCGCTGCTCGAATTGACTATTCCCACCCACCTGACCACTATGGGTTGCTGTCCGAAGCTGCGGTCGTACGACCAGAGAAGCGTCTTGGCTGCAGACGGTATCCGTTGCGGGTACGCAAGTTGTATTTCTTCGCGTTCTCACCCGTCAGCCTCACCTTGATGGCGCGCCAGCCCATGTTCGGATTCGTCTTCGGGTAGTAACTCAGGGAATACAAATGTGCCAGGTCGTTCTGAATGGAAGCAAAAGCGCGCCTCTCGTCGCGCCAAGCCTTCGCAAAGTACGCCATTCCACCCGTATCCGCTGTCATGCGTTCGAAAATCGCAGTGGACATAGCGTCCAATCTCGCCTCCTGTGTACTGATGATGTAAACGGAAACCCCCGCCGACTGGGCGATCTCGGCGACATCCTCGGGAGGAACGACGCTTGAGTTGTCCGGCCCGTTCGAGAATACGACCACGATTTTCCTTCCGCTACAGCGGGCCGCATCCTTCACAGTTAGCAGCAACGCATTGTAAAGAGAGGCAGAATCTCCAGCCACAGTCGAACGGACGCCACGCAAAACCTGGGCACGATCAGAGGTCAAGGTTGCGGACCGCAGGAGATCCCGGCTGTACGAATAGAACGCTATTTTGTTGGCGGTTCCCAGAGAACGGATGAACTCCGCGATCGAGTCTTCGGCGAACACAAAATCCCGATACATGTAATTGCTGCTGTCAAACAGAATGAAAATATTCGCCCCTGCGACCAGCGACTGCAAGGTTTGAGGTGAATTGCCCCCGTGCTCTGTTTCGTGCGTGGCCTGGACGTTGACGTGATTCGCAATAACATCGTCCGTCTGCAAATCGCGCGCAGGCATGTCTCCTTCGGCAAAGGTGGCAAGCTTCTCGGGAATGCCATCTTCGGTGATCACAAAATCCTCGGGGCGAAGGCCTGTAACGTAATCACCTTTCTTGTCGGTGACGGCGACATTGAGTTGTACCATGTTCACGACTACGTGAACCGCTGAGTCGTCGTCCTGCCCTTCGGTGTGGCTGACACTCGCCGTACACAAAAAGACGGGAATGCAAACAGCCAATAGGCAGCGGCAAATAGAAAATCGGCGGGGCATGTTCGTTAATGTCCAGTTACGGTCGCTACCGGCTTCCGTTGCAGCATTTACACATCACTTTCCAGTTAAGGATTCGAGTTCATATGGCGCAATTCGGCCAAAATTTGTTAAGGAAGCAATTCTTCCATTGCGGAAATCTTCACCTGTCTCACGCATCGCTCGAAGAAGCGCCGGCCAATCCTCAAAATCAGTCGCAAAAATTCTTGCGATCATTTGCTGTGTGAGTTCCGGGACCAATCGATTCAGTGCGACCGGAGAATAACCTTGCTCGTCCGCCAGACGCGCCCAATACAGATTTGACGACTCCCAGGATTCAGCGACCAGGCGACTGGCAAAACCCGAAAATGCAGGCATTGGAGGAGCATTGAGTAGTTCGGTCGCGTAGCTATAACTCAACGTAGGGTGCGGCATTCCGAAATCGTGTGACAGACGGGCCCAAGTCACTTTCTCCGGATTTTGGTGCTGCAATTTCAGCAGTTCTTCCCCTGCGCTTCCGAAATAGCGAGACTCCGGATATTTGCGGTGGAATTCTCCGCCCAGGTAGAAACTGTCAGCCGGAGTGATTTCGGTAAGAACTTTCGATATCTGTCCATCCCTTATTTCCTGCTCAAGGCTTTCTAATTGCCGCAGAGGCATGCGACCTGAAAGTACGGAGACAACTTGGGCTTGCAGTTGCGCGTCCCCCGCTGACGCTGTGAGCAGCTCTTCGCCGCTTTGCTGATAGAGCGCGGCAGCGTGCAATTCAGCGGGACTAACGTTCCACCAGCGCGGTAAAACCGCACTGATCAATAGAGTCGGAACCAGTTCGTGCCAGATGAGAGCCTGAACATTTCTCGGCGCGATGAAGTCCTGCTCCAAATCTGCCAGCGCATAGGGCAGATCAGCGAGAGAGCCGACAAAGTGAGCGCCACCGCCGGCACTGGAACCTTCACCAAATAGCTGAGGCGCCTGCCAAACCGCCTTTACACCTTCGACCGTTCTCCCCGAGAAGTCATGCGAGCGCACAAACAGCGGATTAACGTGCAGTGCTTGCGCTCCCGGCGGCTCGTAATATGCATAGTTCAGGCCAACGAGAATGTCTCGCAGGAAGGGCGTGAGCCGACGACGAGCTTCATCAATCTGCGCGGGCGACGGTTTCGCGGACTTGAGCACCTTTGTCACTTCGGTCCTCATCTCTAAATCGGTATGACGAGTGTTGTAAAAGCTCGGAGCCCACTCCGTTCTCTCGCTATTGGTGAAGATCGGTTGCGGCATCTGGAACTCGCGAAGCTCCTCCGCGAGCGGGAACACATATTCTGCCGGTTGATTTCCCCTGGCCTTATCTTTCAAGCCGTCGTCTAAAGCGCTGAGGGTATCCAGCGAAACGAGGCGCTGGGCATCGAGCACGGACCGAATGTTGTTGGCCAACTCCCGATGAATCTTTCTGCCCTCGGGTGTGGTCTGCTGCGGGCCGGCGAGTAATTCCACAATTTCATCCTGCGAAATTGTCGTATTCCCGGTTGCTGCTTGCAAAAGTCGAGTAAGGGAAGCGCGCCCGGACTCGTACAACTCACTCGAAGCGCGCACCCGTTCAAATGGCCTGATGACGTTCTGCCAGGAATTTTCCAGCTGAGCGCTTGGGATCTCGTTCTGACGAGCGAGAATTTGCCAAATTCCGATATTCGCTTGAATGATGCCGAGCGCATCATCGCGCTCCGGGTTGGGGAGCGTATCCAGATGCTGCGCAACCTTCAGGAACAACAAGATGGAAGCGTCGCTCAACTCGGGAAATTCTGAAAATATTCGATATTGGTCTCGGAAATCAGCGAATTTAAGGCACAGAGCGCGAACCGTTTCAGGCGATAGTCCATGCCCGCGCGGCCGCCTGTTAGAGAGTTGACTCAGAGCGAGGTAGGCTTGAAGCGGCCCGTCATCGCCGGCGTCTCGAGAAATAGCAAACATGTATTCTATCAAGTCGTCGGCCGTATTGATATTTCGCTTCCCCAAATATCTTCCAAGATGAGGATAAGAAGGATCTTTCCACCGCGGTAGAGTCTCCCGCCAAACTTCTATGCCTCCCGGAACCAAGGGTTCGCCGTTTCCGGCCCATTGAATCTGCGAAATCAAAAGCAAGAGCCACGGGGCTGGACGGAATACTCCGTAGGTGGCGCTGACGGGTTTAGCGGGTCGCAGGGCAGCATAAAATCGCTGCAACCGCGGCGAGGTAGTAAAGTACGATTGCTGCACTCTGCTCACACTGGAAAGCGCATCGAAGTACGCGCCCAGCCAACCGTTATCTTTTGTGAGCAATTTTGGAATGAAATCCGCAGGGTCGCGCGGGCTGGCGCCAACTACATCCCGCCATGCCAACTCCGCTTCCGCCCCTCCTGGAACCAAAATGCGCCCCTCACGAATGCAAAGGTGCCCTCCGTAGAAAGCAAGCATACGGCCATACTTAAGCAGATTCCTGATTCCAAGAGTGCGACTCATGTACAGACTCGTCGCAGGATCGATCTTCGAAAGCGCCCAGTACAGGCGCGCGATACCGGGGTCGGCTAGTATATCGTCCACGATTCTCGTGGCGCTGGCGCCACGATTCTTTTTCTTTTCCGAAATAGCCCAATCAGCCTCGGAAAACAGCACGGGAACATCCATTGAAGAAAACGAATATTCGAACGGTTTGCCTGCTTGCAGCGACTGCTCGAGTTCCGTCAGAGGGAACCCGGAATCGATTGTGAGAAATGCTCTCTCAGGCGCGCTCGTGACAAGCGACATGCCCGGCTCTCCGCAAGTAGACACAATGCGGTAACCGAGAATACGCAGGAGCGGGTCCGCATCCTGGCAACCCGAAATCCGTATCACGCCCCCTTTGCCGGCCAGCGCGGCCAATTCCCCTGCTTGAGCCACATAACGAGTGAGAAGAATCAGATACTCCGTTGGATGGTTATGTTGATAGCCCAGCGTAGTTACATTCCAGCTCAATAGCGGGAGAACATCTTCGGGCGAGATTTCCTGGCTGATTCCTGCCATTCGAAGAAACGACCGCAAGGGGCCCGGAATAATAAATTCGGAAGACGAAGAGGTAGTATCGGCGGAAGATGAACCTGCGGTGGACTGGGCGTTTGTGCCGCTCTTGTTGTTGGCGGTAGCTGCTGAAACATCCAAGGAAAGAAACAGGCATAGCAGTATAACGATCGATGAGCGAGGGAACGACTTCATAGCTGGTCTCCCCAGTTTCAATCACCGGAAAAACGATGTTCTACAGGAACATCTTTGCTGCTGCTCTTTGCGTCATTATTGCGCTGTTCTACAATCCCTCTTGGCGAAAGCCAGTCCGGCAACCATACTCCAATTCCAGGCATAAGCTAAAGAATTTTTGTTAAATTTTTCATTGGCCGATTAACGATTTTCCCGTTTCGACCGTAATGCACTCTTTATGAAGCACATAGCTGAAACTCCGGCCACAGGCACACGGCTAGTGGTTGTTCTGATGAACGGCAGCGCATTGGCGGTAAATTGGGCGAACGAGCACGCGAATGCGATTCTCGACGCGTGGTATCGCGCGAGGCCGGCTTCGCCATACTCCACGGTCACATAGAAGCGCCCCCCGCGTTCACCCAGGCTACGGTAAGTTGCCGCGTGTTGGCCCGTGAGATGGGCGTGATCGAACGTCGGGTATCTCAGCGCGAAATGCAGCCCCAAAGAAATGCGATTGTCGCCAGGGACCCGAGAGCTGAACGAACGGATCGAAGGGCGCCCCATTTCAAGATGAGCGCCCCAGTTTGCGTAATTGCGTCTGCCGAATTGATCTTCATTAAGGCGTTATTTGTTAGCATGATGACGAACAGTGTCCAGGGCCAATTCGAAATCATCAAAACAGCGCCCACTACGACTATCTCCGGCTCTCATCCACAATGCACGGACACGTCGTTTTCCCTACGAAAAGATACCGTATATTCTGTGCAAGCCGAGTCTTTGCCCTCCGGCCGATTGGAGATGGTGTGGGGGATCCTGTTGCCCGTTTGTGGCGGAGTGCAATTCTAGTTTCGTGTGTGCTGCTGTTGATTGTCAGCTCGTCATCTGCGCAGCAGGACGATGAGCAGGGCCATTCGATTGGTAAGGTCTCGACCGAAGGAGACCTCATAGTAATGGAATTGGATGACCGCGTGCTCGGGAAGGCCAATCTATTCGACCTCACTGGTCACACACTTCGCTTCACGCCCAAGGGTTCGTGGTATCGGATAGAAAGTTTGCCTCTGCGCTGGGATTCGCATTACGGTCCTGAACTCGCTGGTGTTGAAGCTAATCTCCACAAATTTGCTTTTCCTTTTTCCGGCAAGTCGTGGAGAGCATTTCTTGTCGGAACAACCGGTTCGATCCGCTTCGGCTCCTCAGGGAAGGACATCAGTCTTGACCCGTACGGTCATGCTGAAGGAGGAATAGTTCTTGATCGGTTCGATCAGTTGGCGCAGGTGGCCAGCCAACTGATCGACAAAGCCCCGGCCATTTGTGTGTTCCTGAAGCCGCGGATGTCCGGGCCGCATTATCTAAAGGAACTTTCCGACCGCGTGGTCATCACCTGGGATCTCAGCGAGCCATTCGGTGGTCTGCTTGATTTCACGTGGTTCAAGACCATCAATCGCTTTCAGGCTGTGCTCAATCGCGACGGCTCAATTGAGATGTCGTACAAGGAAATGGCGGCTAAGGACGCCATTGTTGGGATTTACCCAGTGCTCTCCTTCGGCACTCGTCAGAAGTTACCCAGTAACGGTGGTTGAAAATGACCCGCACTGAGTACAGGATCCAGAGCGCGGGTACACGCTTCATCATCCGCGCCGTAGGCGCGCATGCAGGTTCCTGAAGATTGTGGGAACACTCAGCCTCATCCACGCCGCAGGCGTGAATGCGGTCAGACAGAAGGAAGCTATTTGGCGGATGGTAAGGTTGCGATGCGATTGCGCAGATGGCGGAAGTACTCCGGACTAACCGTAAGACTCAGGCTTCATCATCCGCGCCGTAGGCGCGTGCAGGTTGCCTGAAGATTGTGGGAACACTCAGCCTCATCCACGCCACAGGCGTGAATGCGGTCAGACAGAAGGAAGCTACTTGGCGGATGGTAAGGTTGCGATGCGATTGCGCAGATGGCGGAAGTACTCCGGACTAGCCGTAAGACTCAGGACCTCTTCAATCACGGGTGCGAAGTAGGCTAGCGAGCGAATGATTCCGAGAGGTGGAGCATCGGCGCGGCGCAACAGACGGCGCGCGGCGGCCAGAGTCAGCGCGTTCTCAACCGCCTCGATGGGCACGCCGCGTTGGTGCAGTTGGGCCGCCAGCAGACGATCCGGACGACGGACGGCGCCGCACGTGCCGGGAGTGGCACGGTAGGCTTGCAGAAGCCGGTGGACATAGTCGCGTTGCTCCATGAGTTCAGCCTTGCGGATCGCGCAGCGAAGCGCCGGTGATGGTGACGGTGTGGCAGTAATGCCGCACCCGGCTCAGCAGCGCTTCCACCATGGATTTGTTGCCCAGAAAAGTCTTCCATTCGTCATAAATCAAATTCGTCGTGATAATCGTGGAGTGGCGATGATAGCGTTCCTCCATCAACTTGAAGAAAATGTTCGATTGTTCGGGTTTGAGATTTAGGTATCCGAACTCGTCAATCAATAAGAGATCCAAGTGAGCCAGGCGATTCAGTAGCTTGCGGGTGGAGCGGTCAGCCAGCGAGGCGTACATTTCGTCGAACAGATTCTGAGCGCAGATGAACTGGCAGCGATAGCCGTTCTGCAAAGCCTTCAACAGGAGGCCGGTAGCCAGTCCGGTCTTGCCCACGCCGGCTTCGCCGACGAACACCAAGTTCTCGTGTTTGGCGACGAAGTCGAGTTCGGCAAAGGCGTGTATCTGTTTGCGATTCACGCTGGGCTGGCGCGACCAGGGAAACGTTTCCAGGGACCAGCGGTCGGGCAGATCGGCTCGGAGGATGCGCCATTCCAGCGCACTTTCCTGCCGGTCGTGCCATTGCGAGCGCAACAGTCCGGCGACGAACTCCGAGTATGAAACTTGGGCTTTCTCGGCCGCGTGCAACTGTTCGTCGTAAGCGCTCAGCATGCGCCGCAGCTTGAGATTCTTCAGCAGTTGTTCCAGTTCTTCAGTCATGGGGCTCCTCTAGTCGGTATCCAGCAATCGAAAGTAGTCGTGCGCCACCCGGCGGAGAATCATTCGTTCCAGCCGGTCGAGATCGTAGAGTCCATACTGGGCGGCTTCCTGCACCGCGGCCAGGAAGGGTTGGCGCGGATATTCCTTCAACAAGCGCAACAGTTGCCGCAGGGCAAGCGCCACTACTTTGCGACCCTTTTGCTTGAGCGCCGCCACGTAGGGTGCGATCTCGGGCGCGGCTTGTACGATGGCCTGTTCTTCGGGGTGCGGGTCGCTGCGCTTGACGCCTTCCCCGCGCGGCGGCCGATGTTCAGCGAGGGTGATGCGCTGGGACGGAGGAGTCAAGACGCGGACATGGGTGGCGATGTGGCGCGCGTCGAGTTCGATCTCGAACTTGTCTCGGGTCTCGCGCACTTCCACGGAGCGGCCGATCCAGGCGACCGGAACCGAGTAGCGAATGGAGTTCACCGAAACGTATCCTTCCACGTCGACCGTGCGCAGATGGAGGCGATAGACTTCGGGAATCCACGCCGGCAGTGGTTTTAAATGCAGGCGCTCGACCGCATAGAGTTCGCGCGGCACGGCGCGGATATGTTTCTTGTAAGTCGAGTTGACGCGGTCGCACCACTGGCGCGCCTGTTGATTCAGATCCTCCCAGCTGCCGAACTTGCGACCCACCAGAAAGTTCCGTTCGATAAACCAGAACGGCCGTTCGACCCGTGCTGAGCGATTGGCGTCGCCGCGCTCATGCGCCACAAAGTGGAATCCGAAGCGCTCGGCGAACGCTTCCATTTCCGGAACAGGAATCATTTCCCGCCCCGTGCCGCGCAGCACCACCACGTGCGTGTTGTCGATCATCACGCGCTCGACCACGCCCCCCATGTAGCGCAACGCGTCGCTGAGAAACACCTTGCAATCGAACCTCTGGAACGTGGGGTTGATCTGGAAAAACAACAGGCGCGAGTAGCACAACACCGCCGAGGCGGTCTGCGCCTGGTACTTCCTGCCGCCCACCTCGACGGCATGGGGAGACGTGTCGTGCTGCATCTCCACCCCCGGTTCGAAGTGATACTGGCCTGCCGGCACGACCGGGGTTTGGCCGATGCCTTGCCGGCGGCAGAATGCGGTCAGCGCCGGATACGACAACCTCGCCCCGCTCGCCGTAAGCTCCTCATGGACTCGCACCAGATTCCCCTTGCAGGAGATCCAAAGCTCGAGGATCTGTTGCCGGTAGGGTTCGGCTTTCTGCGCCCGTTGGATTTCCGGGACCTGGGTAGAGTTGGAGCGTAGCACTTTGCGCACGCTCAGGCGCGACAGTTGCAACACGCGTGCGATCTCGCGTTTGCTCACTCGCTTCGCGCTCAGTTCCAGAATCGCGGTTCGTTGGGCTTGGCTCAACATGTTGGGCCTCCTGTTCCTTTCCGATGCGCGCCGCCATCCGCGCCAGTTCCCGGCGCGCGCTTTCGATCTGGCGTTGCGCTTGTTCCTGACCCAAGCCATCCATCTCTGGCAGGGCTTCGGCGAGCCGCCGGCCGGTGCGCCGCAGAATGGCCACCGCCATCTCCAGGTCACGCTCCAGTCCGGCCGCGGCTGGCCGGCTGGCCGGTGGCGGCCGCTGCGTTTTCAAAAACAGTTCCGGCTCGGCCAGGATGCGCTCGCGCACCAGGCGCGAGCCCTCCCGCCAAGCGGCATAGAGTTGTCCGGCTTGCCGCGTGTCGCAACTGTGCTGCACCAATAAGGCCGCCATCCGCGTGCAGTCTTCCAGGTGGACGCGCGCCATCGGCACCAGATACTTCATCGCCAGTTGCGCGCCCAGCCTTCCTTCCCGCACTTGCTGCTGGATGGTTTCCGGCAACAACTCGACCAACGCCAATCGCCCGGCCACCCAACTCACACTGCGGTCGAAGCGCCGCGCCAACTCCTCCAGCGAGTAGCCGAACCCTTGCGCCATCTCCGCCAACAGCCAGCCTTGTTCCAGCGCGCTCTCCTGGGCACTGAAGCGCGACGACCGCTCCAGTAGCAGAGCTTCGGCTGCGCTCATCGCCCAGACCGTGGCTTCGATCGTGTCTCGGCCCAGTTGCTCGAGCGCCGCGATGCGCTTGTAGCCGTCGATCACCAGATAACGCTCCCCCTCGTCTGGGCAGAGCACCACTACGATCGGCGCCTGCTGGCCCGACTCAGCCAACGACACCATCAGCCGCCGCTGCCGCTGCGGTTGGCGGACGCGCAGATGTTCCCAGCGTCGGTCGAGTTGGTGAAACTCCAGTTGCATCGCCCGCTCTTGTGCTGATTTCGGTATAGGGGCCGGCCCGGCAGAACACCATAGGGTTGTTCTTTTCAAGACCCCGGCACATCCCGCAGCTCCGACTTAAGTGGTTGAAAGATCAGCAGTTGCAGGGAAGCTAAGTTGTTCTTTTCAAGCCCAGTCACGCCCGGCCCGACCAGCCAAACCTTGGCCAGAGAACGCTTTAGGTCCAAAGCTAAGTTGTTCTTTTCAAGAAAAGCCAGGCGCGGTCTTTGGTCCCGCACCCGCTGCCGCTGGCGGTTGCGCGTGACCGCCGCAGCATGCTCCGCGCGATACTGCCGAAGGTAGTCCGGGTGGGCGTCGCGCCATTTCTTCTGGCTCTCCTGCGCAACTTGGCGATACACTGCGTCGCTCGCCAGCTTCCGCCGGTGATACTCCCGGCGCCTCCGCCGCTGGCACTCCACTTGGCTACAGACAACTTGTTGGGAACGATAGACCGAAGGCGTAAACCACAGCTGGCAGTAAGGACAACGGCAGGATGTGCTCAACCCGACTCCTCAGTGATTCCATGAATGAATCCCGAGGAGAAACCAATTCTAGGAAATCAGCAACGCTCGATTCAAACGCTACCAGCCGCCGCGCGCAATAAATCCACAAAGCCTGCAACGTCGGTGGGTCATTTTTATTAGCAGAGGCGGGTTACTTCTCGCAAGCGCCGAAGTGCTCTCGGGGCCGGCAAAGCCAGGGGCGGTTCACTTTTCTTCCCTGACGCGGGAGGATGGGCCTTTTGCACTGGTGTACGAATCGTTCCACTACGTTGCGGTGCCAAAGCCCCAGGATCTCTCCTGCACCATCATCAAGGCTCTTGGCGACAAGTTCGATTTTCTGGCCTACTACTCCGATTTTCGTATTGACAATCAGGAAGCCAGTACTACGAGTGACGGCCCGATAGGAGGCAACGTCACAGGAATCGGGGACACCAAGCATGAGCAAACACATGACGTCCTGGAGAGCCGCTGCACGCGGGGCAGATTCCAATTGGGATTCACGCAACCCGTGTGGGTTGGCTCAAACGAAGCGCAAGAAGGCCCTCCGGAGGGAGCACCCGTCGGCAGCACTCATGACATAACTTTTTACTCGCACCAACTCGCGGAGGGTTCACCCGATGGGAAGCCCTTTCTCTATAACTATGCGGTTGGACACCTCGGGCATGAAGTGGGCCACCGCTGGTCTGCATATGCCTCCGCGAAAGTCAACGGTGAAACCATTTCGCTTGGCGCCTGGCCTCATTGGGCGCCAGGATTGCAGGCCCGCGTTGCCTTCCCCTATTCGCTGCCCACGGAGGCGTCGACTCTGGGAGGGGGCGTTTGGCAGGACAACTTCGATGGAACGTACACGCAGCTTCGTGATGGCTTCTTCGTGCCCGCGACAGGCTATTCCTCTCTCGACCTGTACTTGATGGGATTGATTTCTGCTGTAGAAGTGCCGGACTTCTTTATGCTTAAGAATCTCGAACAAGTCGGCAAGGAGGCAAATGGACACCCGACGTTCAGGGCCGAGCGAAGGAAGGTGACGATCCAGGACGTGATTGCCGCCCAAGGGCCGCGCTTACCCGATGTTGATCACTCCCAAAGAAAATTCAACATCGGGATCGTCGCTGTAGTCGAGCATGGGCAAGGCCCGAGCCACCGGGTCATCCAACAAGCCAACGGTATTCGTCAGCAGTGGATCGAATACTGGCAGACGGCAACGGGACATCGCGCCTCCATGACCGCAGAACCACGCTGAGATTGGCCGCTCGGAGAGGTTCTTAAAGCGATATCTACTATGAAGTCGCGCGTCAGACTCCGTTTGGTCGGCTACTAATCCTCCTATTTCGGACCTCCATTATCCGGCTGACCGACCACGAAAAGCGTCGATATTGTCAAGTTTTATTGCAACAAAACTTGACAATATTTCCTCCGTGACGGATACTTGCCACCTGAGAACGCACACAACGCAGCCCACTGGATCGACCCGCACCATGGGCCTTGTCCGTCATCGGATCGAGGCATCGGGCGAACGCTTGTGGCGTCTTGAAGATTTTCGTGATCTTCCATTTGCGGCAGTCGCGCAATCCCTGTCCCGTCTCACGCGGGAAGGGATACTCGAACGCATCAGCAAAGGCGTCTACTATAGCGCTCGACCCACGACGTTCGGAAAGAGCTTGCCAAGTCCCGCTGCAATTCAGAAACTCGCATCCAGACGCAAGACGGTCTTTCCCTCGGGAATTGCCGCCGCCAATCTCCTCGGCTTCACAACGCAGACCGGACGACGCAGCGAGGTTTCCACCAGCGCCCTCAGCTTGCCCCGCAAACTCATTGGCACTGAGACCGTGGTTCACACAAGGCGACCGGAGGCGTGGGCCAGTCTGTCAGATACCGATGCCGCACTGCTTGATTTTCTGCGACGAGGAGGCGAGACCAGTGAACTGTCGCCAACAGAAACCATCGCCCGAACCGTGGCGTTGCTGTCCGAAAGAGGCCGCTTCGAGCGTCTCCTCAGAGTGGCCGACTCTGAGCCTCCACGGGTGCGCGCGATTCTTGGCGCCATCAGCGAACAGATCGCAAAGAAGCCTGCCGCGATTCGGCGGTTGCGCGCTTCACTCAATCCGTTTTCCAAGTACGACTTTGGACTTTTGACCGCTCTGCCGCGCGCGAAGCACTGGCAGGCAAAAGACCATCGCTGAGATGAATTTGTATGAACATCCCGATTTCGAGCAAGCGATACTCCGGGCGGCGGAGCATTTTCGCGCACGCGGATTGCGCCCCGCCATCATCGAGAAGGATTACTACGTCACGGAGGCATTGCGGATCATCTCCGTCACCGCCGGCGACAAAGTTATTTTCAAAGGTGGCACAAGCTTGTCGAAGGGCTGGAATCTAATTCAGAGATTTTCCGAAGACGTGGATATCTTCCTCGATCCGCTCGCGTTCGAGCCACCCCTTGGAAAGAACGGCATCGATCGCGCACTCAAGAAACTCCGCGACGCCATCGGTGCGCATCCGGTGCTCACCTTTGTCGAGAACGAGAGCCAGACCATTGGCGGATTCGGGCGGAACGACCGCTTCTCCTATGTGCAGCGTTTCGGTGGACCCGGCGAAGTAACCAATCGGGTGCTGGTTGAAGCCGGCACGGCCAGCGGACGAGAACCCGTCGCAATCGTCGACTTGCGCTCGTACCTGGGCGAATTTCTGCAGGAGACGGGTGTTTCGCTGGGCGCGGACGACGAAGGATCGTTTCGGCTGCCCCTGCTCCATTTCCGGCGAACCTTCGTCGAGAAAATGTTCGCCATTCACAGCAAGGTCCAGCTACTCAAGCGCGACGGCCAGCCGCTCGGAACCTGCGCCCGGCATTATTACGACCTGTTTCAACTCGCCGCGCAAGCGGAAGTCGTCGCCATGCTGAAGTCCGCAGAGTACGCCAGCATCAAGGCGGACTACGATCAAATCGGCCGCAGACATTTTCCGAGAAGCTATTTTTACCCCGACGATATGAGCTTTGCAAACAGCGATGCTCTTTTCCCACCTTTGGAACTACCCGCCAGCATCAAGGCCGAATATGATCGGCAGTGCAAAATGCTTTGTTATGGCCCCTATCCATCGTGGGAGGAAATTCAGGCTCGCCTGCAGGACCTTCGAAACATCTTGTAAGCTTCAGGGCCGCACGCCCTTTTTTCTCTCCATCCTCGGAACTTTGAAGGGCGACTGCCAGATGCGGTCCTCCCGCTGTCAAGGCACGGCTGCGCCCTCCGTCGTTGCTCCTCGGCCTGACCGGCCGCGAGGGGGCGACGGGCAGTCCGGCGCATCTGCGCATCGAAGCGCCGTTCGATGTATTGATTCAGCGTACCGGTGCCGCTGGCGACGAGCAGCGTGCCCAGAAGAGTATGAACGAGCAGCAGCCACGGGAACTGAGCAAGTGGGCCAGGAAAGGCTAGATAGAAGCCGGTGAAGGTGGCAATGGCAATTAGGAAGTTAACTTCGGGCTTGGTGAGCGCCCAATAGTTGGATAGTGCGGCCAGCCTGCTGACGGCGGGCGGTGTACTCAAAATAAGGATAGGTGCGGTGGCCACGTTTAGAGCACCTCCATCCCATTCAGTGACTGTCCTGCTGCTCTATGCCGCGCGTTTTGCACTGGCCTTCGCGTATACATATTCGATGGCGAGAGTATGTGCACTGTGATAACCACTGCGGGAATAAGATACGCAAACGTCACCCAAACCCACATCATGGCGCCTGCACATTCCTGATCTTGGAGAGGAGACAGACCGAACAACAGCGTTGTGGACAGATAGTTCGGGTAGACTGAGCGGCCGCAGAACACAAGGAATGCGGAGAGAATGTCACAAGGCAGCGTGGCAAGAAAGAGGTAGAAAGCCATGGACCACCGAGGCGACCTCCTCGCGCTCGACGACTGCACAATGGGCCCCCAGAACAAGAGGCCAGCCACCAGAAAACACACGTCCTCCAAGTGATGCCCCCAGTCGGAACGCATGCCCCACTGAAACGCAGCGGGAAGATGCCATCCGATTACGGCCGCGGTTCCCGCCAGCCAACCCAGTACGGGATGCAGAAGACTGGGTTTGAGCCGTCGTGCCGGCAGGAAGCCGAGCGGAGGATGGCTCTTGATGAAGACCTCCGGCAAACCGCACACCAGCGGAAACACCGGAGCCCCCAGTAGAACAAGCGGTGCAGCAACCGTCATCAATAGAAGGTGCTTCATCATGTGAATCGTGAGTGACTGATGATCGAGTATGGCGAGTGGAGAAGCGACAGCTATCCACACGGACGCTAGTCCGGCTGTAAATGCGGCGAGCCGCCAGTTGCCGATGAGGTCTGGGTAGGCGCTTCGAAGAGAAAGCCAACCGCGCAAATAAACCAATTCCGCGATCACCACCACGGCGAGCGGGCCCAACCACAATAGCATCTGGGCATGGGACTCGGACATGACTAGGTCTACCGTGGTGAGACCTCACTTGCGCCAAGCGTCATCGTTTGAGCAGCATTGCGTGCTGGCTTTTGATTTGCTGGGTGCAGCGTTTCCAGGAATGCCACCAGCGCGGTTGTCTCTGCCGGACTTAGATTTTTCCCGTAGGCTGGCATATTTCCCCCACCCTGGATCACCTGGCGGATAAGTTGATCTTCCGTGAGGCGCAGAGCAACCCTGTCGAGTGCAGGTCCGCGCTGACCTCCTTTGTCATGCAGCGAATGACAGTTGTGACACTGCTTAGCTTGAAAAACGAGCGCACCATGGCGTTCCACGGCGGTCCGACCCTCCAGAAATTCGGCTGGAATCGGCTGGCTGCTCCAAGCATCCATCACCGGACTCCAGGGCGTGTGCTCAGCTAAGTGAGTCAGAGTGCCGAGGCTAACTGCGGCCAGCAGAATCGTGAGCACGGCAATTGGCCTACGCTTCCAGCTCTTCTCACCTTCACCCGCTACAAACGGAAGCGCCAAGAGGACGATGATTCCGACGGCAGGACCGATCAACAAGATGGGCGTCTCGGCAGACGGAGGAAGGAACGAGAGCAGAGCGTACAGCCACAAAAAGAAAAAGTCGGGACGCGGCGCAGTCTGGATGATCGTCGGATCCGGCTGGCCGCCCGGACCGAAGGGACCAAAGTGCACTGCACAGACCGCGATGGATAAAAGAATGAAACCGGAGAATAAAATGTCCTTCCACACCGCGTTTGGCACGAACGGCACACCCTGCTTATGTGTGAGCTCGTGATATTCCCGTATATACGTAGCGCGCCGAACGATTCGTCCCGGCATCGGCCACTCGTTGATTCCTAACTTCAGCACCATGAGCAAATGCAGGCCGACGAAGGCAATCAATAGTCCGGGGACAACAAAAACGTGCAGTGCGAAGAATCGCGAGAGTGTTGCGCCGGCAATGATCGGGCCGCCCAGCATCAGGTTCACGGCCCAGGGCCCGATCACCGGAACGCGGCTTGCGATCGATGCTCCGATGCCTAATCCCCAGTAGGCATCTTGGTCGAATCGCAGTACCTGGCCGGTGAACGCCATGCCGAGCGTCACGAGTAGGAGAAAGACGCCAACGATCCAAGTCAGTTCTCTTGGAAACTTGTAGGCTCCAAATAAGAAGACCTGGACCATGTGGATCAAGACAATAGCGACCATGAAGTTTGAGCCCCAACCGTGTAGCGCTCGTATGAACCAACCCAGAGCGATGCCATGATTGAGCATCTGGAGGCTGTTCCACGCCTCTCCCGCCGAAGGCACATAGATCAGCGCAAGCAGAATGCCCGTGACCACCTGGAGCATGAAACACGTGAGCGCGGCGCTGCCGAAAACATAGAACCAGCTTGCGGTCTCGCGTGGCACCGGATGTTCGGCTGTTTCGCGAATGGGCGTGCCAAGCTGCAGCCGTAGATCGAACCAGTCACCGACTTTTTGGATCAGGCGCATGTCGTCCTCCCTCCCGCTTTATTTGCCACGGGCTGACCCGGAGTCGGCATCTCGCCAGCTTTAATCAAGAGTTTTCCGTCTTCGATTTTGTAGTGGTACTGGAATAGGCCGCGCTCGGGAGGGCCGGACGCGCGTGAACCATCTTGATAGTAGGCGCCGCCGTGGCAGGGACACATGAACAGACTCGACTGGGGGAACCAGCGAACCGGGCAACCCAAGTGCGCACAGTTGATGGCGAAGACCTGGAATTTGCGACCATCAACATTTCGAACCCAGCATGCGATGTCGTCGGTTTCGCCATCCCACGCATTGACCACGGGATTCTTGTAAGTGGCGAGGCGGGTCTGGCCAGAAGGGAACTGTTCTAACCCGCCTAGCGAAAGCCACGACTCGTATCCAAACTTCTTTTCGCGAATCACCGGCGAAAGGAGATAGCGCACGATCGGCACGGCCAAGAAGACGGCGACAATACCGTTAAGAAACACCCCCAATTTCACCAGTGCTGCGCGTCTGGACATTCCGCTTTCTGCACTCATCGAAATCCTCCGTTGGTCGGGTTCATCGAAGCAGTCGGGTACGGCTGGCCCGGGAACTTTGGCCGTTGACTGGAAAGCCATGCCACGACATCGGAGACTTCTTGCGCTGACATGGGTCGGCCCGTGACGTCACCGCGCCAGTCCGGCGAACCCAACTCGGGCCGGCCTGCTATCACAATCGTTCGAAGTTGTTGGTCGCTTGTCAGAGCAAGATATGAACCATCCACGATCGAGCTGGCTTTGCGTCCTCCCCGCCCGTTTGTTCCATGACATGAGGAACAGTACGTGCGATATGCATCGCCGCCGCGTTGCGAATCTCCAGGAATTTGCGCTGTATAAGACGGTGGCGTTTGATCGCCGAGAGCATTGGGTTTCGCCCAGGACCGAATCCCATTCACAATCGCATCGATCTGCTTATCGGTAAGCATCCCGCCAGCGCTCTGCGCAAAGGCCGGCATCGGAGTGCCGGGCACTCCATTAGAGGCCGTGCGGCGAATCACGCTCTCGTCTGCAATTGCGAGAAAAACCGGGTTAGCCAGAGCAATGGCGGCTCCGCCCCTGCCCTCTACGCCGTGGCATCCTGCGCAATTCTGTCCATAGAGCACATTGAAGTCGAGGACTTCGCTCGGCGGCACCACCTCCGAGTCGGCTCCCGGGACGCTGCGTGAACTGGTGCAAGCGGCACAAGCAAGGAACGCGGCGACCACAACGATCTCGAGCGTAACTCGATGCTTCATTGCCGATCGCTGTCTCCTTTTTTGTCGTCTGTAGCTCCCGCCGCTTCAATCCCGGCGCGGACGGCGAAGGGCAGGTATTGCCACGTGTGCACTCGCTCTTGCCTGGAAACTGTGATGCCGGCGACGATGCCGAATCCGATCTGGGAAATGACAAACCAGACCCAATCGATCCGCTGGTTGAGAACGGGATCCAGCGCGTCCAGGATGCTATGGATCAAGCCAGACCACAGGACGGGGCCAATCACACCCCCAAGGAGAATCGGGCGGCGAGGAAACATCGGAAGCGCGACGCCATAGAGAAGACCAACGAGCACAGAACAGATCAGGTGGAGAATCGTGGCGATGATCAAAGCGTCCCAATGGAAGGCCGCAATTTGCTCGATCGTGGTTCTGCCTGGGAAGAATCCAGCAGACAAGAGGTTGATGGGATACCACATACCGTGGCCGCTGATAATTCCATAAAGCACTGCCAGAACGGCCATGGCCACACTTCCTGCCAGGCCACCTTTGACACCGGCCGAAATTGGATAGATCTCCAGCGGCAGTCGCGCGCGGTTCAGTTCCTGGGTCATCCATTGGACGCGAGCCACTCGCGGGCGGCGGGTGGCGACAGCACCCACTATTTCCACCACGGGTATGGATTCGTGCTTTTCGTGTGGCAGCACCTCGCGGAACCACCCAACGCACCCGCTCACGGCTAAAATCGCACCAAGAAAACTGACGGACCAACTCGTGACTAAACCCGCAAAAAGCAAAGCGAGGCCGAAGGCCAGTACAATCGGCCACGCGGTAGGCGCCGGCATTTCGATCATTTCTGCTCTGTCGGCAGTCCGCGCTACTGCAGCTATGGTCATTTTGTTTTCCATTTAGCGCCCAATCAAATAAACCACGGTGAAGACCACAATCCAAACTCCGTCTACGAAGTGCCAATAGAGAGACAGCACGTCGATGCGCTCGGCATGCTCCTGTTTCACCATTCCAAGAAGCGTGAATACCATCACAGTGCACAGGCAGACCAGGCCCACGACTACGTGAAAGCCGTGCAGCCCGACCAGTGAGTAATAAGTGGTTCCGAACAAGTTCGTACTGATCGTCAGGCCGTCCCTGTAAATCAGACGGTGCCATTCTGACGCCGTTCCGTAAAGGAAGAGTGCGCCGAGTGTAATCGTCAGAAGCCACCACGCCCCAAAACTTCGGCCGCTTGCTCCGCGAAGAGCTTTGCCTGCGAAGTGAATCGTCAAACTGCTGGAGAGCAGGCAAACGGTGTAAAAGAGAGGTGGCGCGAGGACATCTCTCGGCACGGGTCCCGAAAGGCTCTTGCCAACATAAAAGAGGTAAGCCACGACAAAGATGGTGAAGATCGCAGCCTCGGCAGCGATCAGAGCGGACATTCCTACGCGTCCGCGGCTGGGAAGCCGCCACTCTAGTTCCGTCTGGGGTAGCGTTAAGGATGTCGTATTCATCACGATTGCTCCTTCATTCGTACTTCCAGTCCGGATCGTCCGGGTGCTTGAGATCCCAGAGCGGGCGCCGGCTCTTGACCGTGGGAATGACGGCGAAGTTGTAGGCTGGAGGCGGCGAATTCGTGGACCACTCAAGCGTCCAGGCGTCCCACGGATCGCTTCCGGCAGCTTTGCCACGGTAGTAGGACCAGAGTAGGTTTCCCAGGAAGACGAGGATCCCGGCAGCCTGGAAGAACACCCCGATGGTTACGATGAGGTTCCATGTGTCCCAACCGCGGCCCGGTTCATAGGTGTAGATTCTGCGTGGCATGCCCAGCAATCCTGGGATATGCATGAAGTCGAAGGTCAGGTGGAAGCCGATAAAGAAAAGCCAGAAATGCAATTTGCCGAGCGTCTCGCTATACATTTTCCCCGACATCTTCGGGAACCAGTAGTAAAAGGCTCCGAAGAGAGTAAAGAGAATGCCGCCAACGATGACATAATGAAAATGCGCAACCACAAAATACGAGTTCCCCAACTGCCAGTCGAATGGCGCGGCGCTCATCATGACGCCAGTAAGGCCCGCAATCAGGAATTGGAAGAGAAAGGCGATGCAGAACAGCATCGGAGTCCTGAACTCAATCTTTCCTCCCCACATGGTTGCCAGCCAGTTAAAGATCTTGATGCCGGTCGGAACGGCGATCGCCATGGTCGAGATCACGAAAAAGGTGTTGCAGGTTGGCGCCCATCCCGACCGTGAACATGTGATGGGCCCATACGCTCATGCTAATGAATCCGATCGCGACGGTCGCCCCTACCATCACCGGATAACCAAAGATCGCCTTGCGGGAGAACACCGGGATGATTTCTGATGCGAAGGCGAAGGCCGGCAAGACTAGGACATAAACTTCGGGATGTCCGAAAATCCAGAAGAAATGCATCCAGATCACTGCAGAACCTCCGGCCTGGGTGTCGAAGAAGTGTCCGCCTAGATAGCGATCGAGCAGCAACATAATCTGCGCCGCCGTCAGCGGACTGACGGCAAGTATCACCAGGCCAGCCATCACGAGGTTGAGCCAGGCGAACAACGGCATTTTGGCCAGCGTCATTCCGGGGCAGCGCATGCAAAGAACCGTGGCCACAATATTGATCGCTGTGCCGATGCTGCCAAAACCGGAGACCAGCAGCGCCAACGTCCAGAAATCGGTACTATGGCCAACTGAAAACGTCTGCGACGTCAGCGGTGCATAGGCGAACCACCCGACGTCGGGTGCGTTTCCCGCTCCGTACAGTCCGTTGGCTCCTACCAGGCTGAAATAGAGAAGCAGGCCGCCGAAAGCAGTCATCCAGAAGCTGAAAGCATTCAGACGCGGAAAAGCCATGTCCCGGGCACCAATCATGAGCGGGATCAGATAGTTTGCGAATCCGAACAGGACAGGCATGACCACGAAGAAAATCATGGTCGTCCCATGCATGGTGAACATCCGATTGAAAACTTGGGGCGAAACAAAATCGTTATGTGGACGAATCAGCTGAATGCGCATGACCGTCGCCTCGACCCCGCCGATCACGAGAAAAATCAGGGCGTAGACGATGTACATAATGCCCAATCGCTTGTGATCCACCGTAGCTACCCAATCGTGGAGGCGGTCGACGAATGAACGAGACTCCGCGGTCATACTCGGCCATGCGATGGACTCAGTCGACATGGAAACTTCTCCTCATGGTGTTAACGAAGCGTCTCCAGGTAAGCGCTGAGCGCGTCCAGTTCCTGATCGCTCAACTGCATTGCGGGCATCAGGGAGCCGGGCTTGATGGCGTCAGGATTTAGGATCCATCGCCGGAGATTTTCCGGCGTGTTCTTCGCCGCGCCAGCTGCAATTGTGTCTCGGCTCATCAGATGTGTGAGGTCCGGGCCAAAGCGGCCATTGGCAACGGTTCCCGCGACCGTGTGACAGTTGACGCAGGCAGTCGTTTCGAATACTCGCTGCCCTTGGGAAACGGCATCCCCTAAGACTGCCAGTTGGCGTTGCTGCTGAACCCAGCGGTCGAAGTCTGCCCGCGACTGAACGTAGACACGTAACAGCATCTTGGCGTGTTGTGTCCCGCAATACTGCGCACACTGACCCAGATAGACGCCCGTCTCATGGGGATCAATCCACATACTATTCGGGTGGTTGGGAATCAGGTCAGTTTTGCCTGCCAGGCGCGGAACCCAGAAGCTGTGATCTGTATCCACCGACAACAACTTGATGAAAGTAGGCGTCGGGTGACTTGCATCGCTAACCGGCACGTGCAGTTCATTCGCAGTCACGACCCCGAGTGCCGGATAGCGGTATTCCCACCAGAACTGATGGCCAATGGCGATAACCTCGATCGCGTTGTCAGGTCGCGCGATCTTCTGGACGTTCGCAATCACTCGCGCCGTTGCCATGAAAAGAGCCATAACAATGAGGACAGGGATGACGGTCCAAGCGAGCTCTACCTGATTACTGCCATACACCTGAGGAGGCTCACCTCCATCGTCATTCTTTCTCTTCCTGAATTTCACAACGGAGTAGAGCAGCAAGGTGAAGACGACTAGAAAAATGGCTCCTGTGACCGCGAGTACAAATAAAGACAGTCCAAAGATCGATTTGGCTGGGGTCGACACGGGAGCGAAGATGTTGGTTGGGCTCGGGGTAGTGTCTCCAAAAGCGGTCGCGGCACCGCAGCCCCAAACGAGAATCTGCGAGCCCAGGACGTACCAGTTGGTTGAGCCACGTGATCGCAAGAGGTTCCCTTAATTCGGCTTGATTGACAGTAAACAATCTCCGAATCTGAGTTTCTTCATCAAAGCCCTACATACTCACAACTCATTTACATGACGCCCAGGACCTTGTCAACTTGGTGTTCGCCGGGTCAGGCTTGCGCCTCGGCGTCTTGGAATCCAGTGTCGAAATCATCCCCCTGAGCTGCCGGAGGGATAGTAGCCGTCTTCTTCCAAGACCCAATGCTGAACGTGACGGGCCAGATGTACGGGAAACAGAGAAAGAGGGGAATAGGTTTTCGTCGCCAGGGCAGCGAGGCCTGAAGTCTCAAGCCTGACCTGACTTCTCGCTCGCGTTCGGGGCCCGTCGCTCCCGCCACATTGCTCGGTCGTGAACTAAGTCTCAAAGCCCGCGACCCGCTTCCGGTCGATTGAAAAAAGCTTGTATCCAAATTGTGCTGTTAGACATCACATACACTCTCAGGAGATTCGATGCCCGCGACGAGCGTTCAATTCACGGTTGCAGCGCACATTATGGCAGCGCTTGGTTTTTTTCACGGGAAGGAAATCTCTTCGGCAACCCTGGCTGAAAGCGTGAATGCAGACCCCACCTTCGTGAGGAAATCGCTCTCGAAACTCTCCAAGGCTGGCCTGGTCGTCACAACGCGCGGTAAGAACGGCGCGAGTACCCTTACGCGTTCCCCTGAAGAAGTAACGCTTTTGGACATTTATCGGGCCAGCGCGGCTCCACCGACATTCGCGATTCATCACTATCCTGTAGAGAAGGGATGCCCGATTAGCCGCAATATTAAGGGGTGTATGTCATCGGTCCTAAAAAAAGCGCAGACCGGCTTCGAGAATACTCTTGATCGAATATCCCTCGCCGATGTAGTTGGGGAAATCCGTCGAGCGAGCCAGTGATTTTTTTTCTACTCTATATGTGCTTATCATAATCACATATAACCGCTCGGGTACCCGGGTTGCAAACGGGCCGGATCGGCGAACTCTAAAAAAGGAGAAACGAGTGTGAACAACCTTAAGGAGAGGGTCGCGGTCGCAGCGGATGCCATATATGTGATTTTGGGGGCGAGCGGGAACACCGGCTCGATCATTGCCGATTCCTTGCTATCGAAGGGCAAGAAGGTGCGCGTCGTGGGGCGCGACGCGGGGCGACTGCAGCGCTTTGTGCGCCAAGGCGCGGAAGCGTTCACGGGCGACGTGGGCGACGCGGCTGCGCTCACCAAAGCCTTCAGCGGCGCGCGTGCAGCATACTTGATGTTGCCCCCGATTACCTCCCGGGAAGACCAAGAGCGAGAGAGCGATGCGATCGCGCAGGCCGTAACGGAGTCCGGCCTGCGTTACGCAGTACACTTGAGCAGCTACGGCGCTCATGTCCCGGAAGGCACCGGGCCAGTCACGGGGCTGCACTCTTCGGAGCAAAAACTCAATGCTATCGGCGGTTTGCACGTTCTGCACCTGCGCGCCGCGTATTTCATAGAGAACAATCTGGCGGCGATCAGCATGATTCAGGGGATGGGAATCTTCGGACATGCACTGCTACCCGACCTGAAGCTGCCCATGATCGCGACGCGCGATGTCGGCGACTACGCCGCAGAGCGCCTCCTGGACCTGGATTTTTCCGGCAAACAAACCCGCGAGTTGCTTGGCGAGCGCGACCTGTCGATGGCGGAAGCCACCACGATCATTGCGCGCGGCATCGGCAAACCGGATCTGCGTTACGAGCAGTTTCCCTACGACCAGGTGCAGCAGGTGTTAGAGCAAATGGGCATGCCGCCGAAGAAAGCCGCGGTGTACATCGAGATGTTCAAGGCGATCAACGCAGGTGTCCTCGCTGCGCAGGAGCCGCGTTCGCGGGAGAACACCACACCGACTGCGTTTGAAAAATTTGTCCAGGACGTCTTTGCGCCTGCATATCACGGGAAGGCTCGCAGCGCTTAGGCTCAGCGTCCAGGGGGCACCGGTTGCGCCTGTTTGCAGGCGAGAATTCCGAGAAGCAGGCTCTGAAAATTGCCGATGTCAACCACGGAGAAAGAAGACCGCACCACGACACCTACAAGTGATCGAGCCTGAAGCATCGGAGCTGGAAAGTTCAGCTCAGCAACAACGGAGAAAAACCATGCCCCAAAAGCTTCAAGACAAAATCGCTCTCATCACAGGCGGCACCGAAGGGATTGGGTTGGCTACGGCAAAACTATTCGCCAACGAAGGTGCCTATGTCTTCATCACGGGCCGCCGCCAGAAGGAACTCGACGAGGCCGTGAAGGCAATCGGCACCAACGTTTCTGGAGTTCAGGGCGACGTCGCCCAATTGGCCGACCTTGATCGTCTCTACGAGACGGTCTCCAAGGTGAAAGGGCGCATCGACATTGTTTTCGCCAACGCTGGCGTTGGCGAATTTGTTCCCTTCGGGGCCGTCACCGAAGAACATTTCGACAAGCTGTTCAACATCAATGTAAGGGGAACGCTGTTTACGGTGCAAAAGGCACTGCCGCTCCTGAAGGATGGTGGCTCCATCATTCTCAACGGCTCCGTCGCGAGCGTTAAGGGCACTGCCGCTTTCGGCGTCTACGCTGCGAGTAAGGCTGCAATCCGCTCTTTAGTGCGAACCTGGACGACAGATCTAAAGGACCGTCGTATCCGCTCAAACGTGGTTAGTCCGGGTCCGATCAATACGCCACTGGTGAGTCGGCAATCTCCAGAGGTGATTGCACGGATTGTGTCCACCATCCCCATGGGACGTATGGGGGAGCCTGATGAAGTTGCCAGGGCGGCGTTGTTTCTGGCTTCGGATGACTCCAGCTTCGTCACGGGTATTGAACTGTTCGTTGACGGGGGCAGAGCGCAGATCTAACCGCTCATCCCGAACATGTACCGACTGAGCGCAAGAGTCACGAAAGTGCTGGGGATGAAGGGGACGAACCCGATCACCTGAGGCGGATGGGCGTTGCCTGGCGCACACCGCTTTGCCGAACAGATGTGATCGGATTTAGGTGGTTCGTACTCTCGTGGCCGGGGTCATTGTCGACCACTGTCCGCCCAGCCCAAGATCCCGGCCCCAACCTCAGCATGTCACCCACGATTTCTAAAGCACTTCCGCAGCCACCTAAGACCCGTTAAGTTGTTATCTATACATAACTTACAAACGCCGCCTGAAAAGGCTAGCGTTCGGCGGTTCAACTCCGTCCCTGGCCGCCATTTAAGTCATTGGAAAAGCAATGACTTGTGGGTAGGGGCTCGATTCCTTCGCGCGCGGCGAAATCACCGTCTTTCCTCCGAAGCAGTCTTTGCAGGATGGCCTCCAGCATTTTGCCCCTGTTCTGCCAGCTTCGTTGCACTGGGCCCATGCCGACCGTGGAAGCAATCAATTGGGTTGCCGTAAGGCAATGCTGCCTTCTGTCAGGCGACGGCATACCCGGATACACGGACCCGGATACACGGACGAGATCGCGAGCGGCTTGCCGTGCCTCTGTCGCAAGCCGTGGCTGTGAGCAACCTCCGCGCCGCATGTTATGCGTCAGGTCGGCAGAAATACGCAACCGATCCCTAGCCACCGCATCACAGAAGGAAACAAGCAACGAGCACGAGCCGCTTTTGGCAGTCCCGCCTTATACAAACGAATCATTCCACTGCGAAGGCGGCTCGCGCTCGGGGCAAACCACAACAATTTGTGATTCGGAGTCAGTGTTTTCTGACCAGGGATTGCATCCGGTCCAGGAGGACTTAGTGAAGCGATTACGGACGTCGGCGCGTGGCTGCCGGCTTTCAGCGCCGCTGATGCTGTTCGTGCTATTTTGCGGATCGGGAGCCAGATCAGGGAGTTTCGCTCAGACTCAGCTTGCAACTTCCAGCACTACCAGTCCGAAGGCACAACAGCTCAGCTCTGAAAGTCAGGACTGGCTCCGTAATGCCATCAACGGCGGCAATTTACCCGAATTGCGTTGGCCTGATTTCAGTGATTACAGCAAGCATGTAAAGAAATTCTATGAGTTCAACGGCGATTCGTTCTGGTGGGGTCCAGGGAATGGAGCCTACCCCACAAGCACGACAGGTGATCGCGCTGATGCTCCAGGCCGAAGAAAAGGGACTCTCCTCGGACGACTATGACGGACCGAGGTGGAATGATCGGCTGGGAAAACTTAAACCTGCGACGCCGCAGCCCACGGAGGCCGATGCCGTTAGATTTGATCTCGCGCTTACGGTTTGCGCGATGAGGTATGTCTCCGATCTGCACGTTGGCAAGGTGAATCCGAAGCACTTCGCCTTTGCTTTGGATGATGAGTCCAAGCGATACGATCTGGCCGAGTTTCTCAGAGATCACCTCGTCGGTGCGGGCGACGTTGCCGGCTTCTTGGCACAGGTGAATAGGGTCTTTCGTAGGCCCGCGGAGCTATCACCTGAAAGCCGGTGTGTGTCGAAGCTGAACGTCCACGCCGTTTACCTTGAATCGGAACGGAGCTTGCGCTTACTGCGATAATGGTTACGGAGCGTGTTTCCGATCCCATAGGCCCAAAGAGATGCCATCAGCATACAATTCCGAGGCTGCGGAATCATGACAGTCCAGATTCGGAGTCGGCAAACCATAGCTGGTCTGCCAGCATTCGAAGTTCGGAGGTTTTTTCGACATGTGAAAGCTTGGCACGCCAACGCTTTTGACAAGAAGTGGATGATGAGGTATCTCAACCTGCACGACCGGAAGGCCACGCAGGTGATTCACAGCTTGATTCGTGAAGGGTATGTTGTGCGTAACAGCAAATGTGACGACGAAACCGCTTTCGGGTTTACGGATCTGGGCTTCTCACTTGTAAGGGCATCAGGAGCTAGGAGGATCACCCGAACAACGGCGGCGGAGGCGCTCCAGGCCTTCATGGCGCGGGTGAAAGCGGTGAACGAAACCCCACGTTTCTTGTACACAGTTAATGCGGTAGTAGTTTTCGGCAGCTATTTGAAAAACGTCGGCGAACTTGGCGATCTGGATCTTGCAGTGCAACTCAAGTCTCGGATTGCGGACGCCGAGCACCGGGTTACCAAGGAATTGGAGCATGCCTGCAGCTCCGGTCGCTCATTCTCACGCTTTATCGATCAACTGACGTGGGCGCATGACGAAGTGATGCTGGCGCTGAAGGCGAGGAAGCGGACAATCAGCGTCCAGCCGTGGTCCTCGTTTATAGGTATGGAGAAGGAAACAAATTTCAAGTATAGAGTGCTCCTTGGAGACGCTGAAAGCATTCGCGCGGAACTGAAAGGAATGAACATGGAACAGAGCAAACAGGGCAAAGGTCGGCGGCGATGATGTCGGGGGTTCATTGAAGGGTCCAATTTCGGCGACGAGAATGCGCGCCGGGTCTCGGCGGACGGACTACCGCTTTGCTGCAGCGATGTCCCTTTGTGGAGACAGGGAGGATGAGAGAGAAGGGAATTGACGGACGTCACCGTCGAGCGGATAGCCCTGGGGTGGCAGGCGAACTGCTCCTCATTTTACTGACACGTTCCAGCCGCATAGACACCGTTCGTCGCGGGTCTGGCAAGCAGCGGAGTCGTAGCATTCACATTCGATACGACAGTGGTGGAGGGGGAGTGAACTATGGTAGAGTTGCCGCGTTCCCCAAAAGGATTTTTGTTGACGGCTCGGAATCTGCGTGAGAAGCTTCAGATCCAAAGTGATGGTCGTCGCCTGCCAGCGGCGTGCATACGCCAAACGGCAGTGCTTACCTTATGAATCGCTCGCTAACTGGACCAGGAGAAGAGTCAATGAAGAAATCAACTACGTATCTTCTGAGTATGTTACTCGTAGTCCTGCCCATTCTTTCTTCTTCAGCTTCTGCAGCTGATGAGGAAAAAGATGAGGATCGTTTGACGAACAGCGGTACCGTGCTGAAAGAGATACTCGATGCTCCCGGCGACATCCCCCACGACTTGCTCGACAAGGCCGATTGTGTCGTTATCTTTCCGTCGGTTTTGAAGGCCGCCTTTATTGTTGGCGGAAGCTACGGGCGCGGCGCGATGTCCTGCCGCAGAGGTGAAAACTTTAGAGGATCGTGGGGAGCGCCTACGATGATGGCGCTTGAGGGCGGCAGCTTTGGCCTCCAAATAGGAGGCGAGGCAACAGACTTTGTGCTGCTGGTAATGAATGAGCGGGGTGCGAGCGGGATTCTCGCCAGCAAAGTGAAACTGGGGGCCGACGCATCGGTTGCGGCAGGCCCGGTCGGCCGCACTGCCTCAGCGGAAACGGACGCCACCTTACGTGCGGACATCTTGAGTTACTCCCGAGCCCGGGGCGCGTTTGTAGGCGTGTCACTCGAGGGATCAACCATTCGTCCCGATAATGGCGCCAATCGGAAGATTTACGGACAGGAAATACCAGCAAGGCAGATCGTTCTGTCCAGGAAGGTCGCTATCCCACCCGCAGCTCGGCTGATGATTTCGACACTGGATTCCAGGACTCCAAAGCATAAGCCCTGACCCGAGGAGTTCGCTTTCCTTGTCACTCAAGCCGAATTTAAGGAGACAAATTGCGATCAATTAGCTGGCGCGTCCTGGGGTCGCAGATTCTCGTTTGGCTCTGCGGTGCGGCGGCAGCTTTCAGGGACAGCACGAAGGCCTTGAGCCCGACAAATATCTTCGCTCCCGCATCGACTCCGGCAAAGTCGATCTTCGGACTGTCTCTATTCGTACTCGCGGTCACGGCTCAGCAGATAAATCCCGGTGTTGCCAAGCGGCCAAAACCCGAGGCGTGGCTCAACCTGCAGCTTGTCGCAAGGGATCTTCGACTTTGACTGCATGAGATAAAGTGGCGCTTTATGTTCTAGCTGACAATATTCCCGTGGTTTCGCGAGCGAGCGTCAATTTTCTCGATGACGGTTTCGAGATGGCTCGGTTTTCTCACCTTTAGAGGTCCCGAGTTGGGAGAATGCACCTCTGTCAACGCCGGCTTCGAGTATAGGAACGACGACCGTGGCAACAAAGGAAACGATCTCGTCGTTGCTCTGTCGCTTTGTAGTGTAGAACCATTCGCGAGTGGCCCCATAAATTGCCCAGCTGATCGTGGAAGCAAGAACTTGATGAGAGACCGTAGTCCGAGTGGATTTGGCGAGACCATCAAGCACGACCAGTCGAAGTGCCCTAGTGACAGCAGAGTCTAGCAACGGACCAAAGGATTCCCGGCTGGCACACTGCTTTTCATTCCTGTGAATCTCTTTCAGATAATCACAGACGGCACGAACGATGGCTTCAATTGCGGACGGACAGGTTCCGTCAAAGCGAATGTTGCGCTGCTTCAATAGCTCGTGAAAGTCGCCCGCCACCATCGCCTCAAACAAGGTGAACTTGTCGGTGTAATGGTCGTAAAAGGTTGCTCGGTTGACGGTGGCCACCTCCGCAATATCCTGCACCAAAATTTCCTCGAACGGCTTTTCCCGCAACAACTTCCGCAGAGCATCTTGAAGAAGTCTTCGCGTCCGCTTCTGGCGCGGATCTCGCAGGTCGCAATCTGAAACGGGTGTTGCCATTCGCAGAAGCTTATCAGAAGCCTGAATCGTTTTACAACATATGTCGTCTAATCGACAAACGATGTTTATCGAGGTGGCTTATGGATTTCGGGCTTCTGCTTCTGCGATTGACTGTGGGACTCACTCTGGCAGCGCACGGGGCACAAAAACTATTTGGATGGTTCGGGGGGCCAGGGCTTAGCACCACGGGGCAGTTCTTCACCGTTCTTGGTTTTCCTCCCGGCAGGCGACATGCTCTTATGGCGGCGTTGGGCGAAACGGTCAGCGGTGCGCTTCTCGCAGTTGGACTCGCCACACCTGCGGCCGTGGCTGTTGTCGTCAGTGTGATGCTGGTTGCTGCTGTAACCGCCCACCTGAGCAAGGGCTTCTTCGTTCAAAACGGTGGCTACGAGTACGCCTTCGTGCTCGCAGTGGCCGCACTGACTATTGCATTCACTGGGCCAGGATCGCTCTCGATCGATGCTCTTGTCGGGCTTCAGCGCAGTGGAAGCTTCTGGGGTACAGCGGCTCTGCTCGCTGGTCTCGTGGGCGGCGGTACGGCCCTGCTCGAATGGCGCAAAGCGCCCGTTCAGCAAACCGTTACCAAGTGAACCTGAAAGATTAATTACAAAAAGGAGGGAATATGTCGCAACAACGTGGTATCGGTCGCGTGGTTAACGTTCCTCCAGTGGCACCTGGATTCGTCGGTGCGGGGCATCTAGCAGCACCCGTGGTGTCGCCGGAAAACTTCGAAAAGACTGATCCCTTTATCCTCTTGATGGACGATCATCTCGACATAGGTAACCGCCCGGTAGGCGGTCCTCACCCGCACGCGGGTTTTGAAACCGTGACACTCATTCTCGACGGCGCGATCTATGACCGCGATGAAGGCGGCACACTCAACGCTGGCGAAGTGCAGTGGATGACCGCGGGCAGCGGAATTATTCACAGCGAAGACGTCAGGACCAAAGGGCAGGTCCGCCTGCTTCAGCTGTGGCTCACCTTGCCCAAAAACAAACGCTGGACTGCCCCGGGTTTTCAAGCCATCCATTCCGATTCGATTCCTGTGCGTCACGAGCCCGGGGCAGAGATCCGTGTCTACAGCGGTTCGTCCCGGGGGGTTCAATCAGCCACGCGAAACCGTGTACCGGTAACCATGGTCGAGATCAATGTAGAACCACGTGCATCCGCCGAGCAGGACATACCTGCTTCCTACAACGGCTTTGCATTTGTTATTGATGGTTCGGTTCAAATCGGCGACACCGTGCTGAACACTGGCCAGGTCGGTTGGCTCGATCGTCCGAGTGAGACCGGTACGAGCGTGGTGCGTATGGTCGGCGACGAATCTGGAGCGCGGCTGATTTTATACGCGGGACAACCCCAAGGAGACCCAATCGTGTCCTATGGTCCATTTATATGATAGGAGACTCGAAGCAGGATATTGCGAGACTCTTTGCTGAATATCAGGCAGGAAAGTTTCCTCGCCTTAGCGAATTGAGAAAGCAACACGTCCCGAACGGTCTACTCGAAAACAGTCGACGCTAGTTACGCATATGGGTACCCTGAACGTGGGCTTGTGGAACGTGATTGGGCGCTTCGCCCCCTCCTTATTGCTGGATGACGGCAATACAGAAACCAAGCGCAAGTGCGCTGCCCGAGGGTTCGAGAAGGGTTCGATAAGACTTCCAAAGCGTTCCTTTTGGTCCTAACGATTGCGATCCGTGCCTTTGATTTCTGTTACTTACGATCTGGGGTAATCCTTTCACAGCGGCAACACGGTTCAAATCCCGTCGAGGACGCCAATGAGACTGAGACTGTCGAAAAACGTTCCAATATTATCAATCGACAGGCCTTTACCGGTTTCAAAGACCCGTCTTTTTAACCACCACCCTAATCCCTCCGGAAAATAGAGCATTTTGAAGTTCGCGCTTACGATGAATCCCGCCATCACGCCAGGCGGCTTTTCAGAGCAGACCACTTCTGCCTCGCCTGCTGCATCAAGTCTTCGTAACTCGACTTCTCACTGTCGAGTGCCTTCATGGCCGCTTCAATGCGGGCGATCTCTCCGGCAATATTCGTTTTCAGTGGCAAGAAGTCACCTGCTGATAGTTCACCATCGACCTTTGGTGCTGAATGGCACGTCGTCAGTTCTGTATGGCACGGTTCCTGAACTCGCCCCGAAAGGGAATACAGGCCGAGCGTTCGCGTTGTTCTATACAGGGGTCATCGGCTCCGGCGCTCTCGCGCCAATCGCTTACGGGACCATCGCCGACCATTCCAGCCAGATGATGGGCATTCTGTCGTCGGCGTGCACGGCGGTGGTCATCGTGCCGCTGGTTTTAAGCCTCCGTACGGTTTGCCCGAGATCGGGAGGCGGTGAGTGAAGACCCATGGGACGAGTCTGCTGCCCGGATAGGACCGCGCCCAAGCTCTCAGCTGGCGCCGCAGCGATATTTCAACAGCTAGACATAATGGATTGACGCCGACAGTTTCCTTCGACGGTAGTCGATGATCAGGGGAAAACTGAAACAAGTCCTTCAGGTCTGATTGATTTGCCGTATTGCCCACGTAGGGCATGACCCCAAAGATCTCCTCGATGCTTTGCAGCAAAGCACCATGATTATCATGATTATAATGAACGGAGTTGCTGTAGCCGCTTTTGGCAAACGGTGAAAGAACGATCATTCCTATCGGTCCCATGTCATTGCAGGCGTTGGGAGTAATGAGGTTGTATGGCGCGACAGAATTGTTCGTCAGATCCTTGGCCAACTCCTCGAACGGCCGGACATGTTCGATGCAGTAGGCGGAACTGATATTTTTCTTGTCGGTTACGTCTTCAAAATAAACGAACGGATCGTGACGCACGGCGTAAGGATATTTATTCGAAAGAGGACAGTCCTTTCCCGAAATGTTGTCTTCGTAGGCGCGCCAGGTTATGCCTCCGCCGGGCGCGTTCTTCAAAAGCGTTACCAGATGTTGCGAGCTGGATTGGCTATCGGCCAGCGGCGGACGGTCATTAAGAATTCCGAAGTTCGTGCCGGCTTCGATCCATAGGTAGTTGGGCAGGCTGGACGATTGTTGGGAGGCTTCATGTACTGCTCCGCATGAGACGCCATGGCAAGAGCATCTGGTTCATGGAGGGAGCAGATCTGTTGCCTTTGATGGATGACCAATTCTGGTTCTCCATCACGATCACCCCCACGGTTCTGACGCGATGCTCAGAAAGCGTAGGTCCAGCGATCTGCCGCCAGCGCACTGGCGACCGATCGAGCCAGCGCGACAACTATTTTGCTCCGAGATAGACCAGACTGAGCACGCATTTCTATTTTGCTGTCACCGCTTTCAGGAAGCGGTAGTAGAAATCAACGCCTTTGTAGTAAGAGTCCACGCCGAGCCTCTCATCCCGTCCGTGGGCGCGAATATCGTCGCGATCAATCGCAATTCCTGAGATCTGATAGGTTGGCAGTCCCGCCGCCATCGTGTACACACCATCGGATGCACCGGTCGCCATATCCGGAATGACGGGAGTGCCCGGCCACATTTCTTCCGTGATTTTCTCCAGAGGGCCAAACACATCGCGACGCAAGGGCGGAGGCGGGAAGCTCTTGCGACCGGAAGCGGTGTCGGAGATATTGCCAAAACTGTCGACGTAATGCACGGTAATTGCAGGATCCGCGAAAACCTTAATCAATTCCTGCCTGACCTCTGCTGCCGAGTGCCCGGGCAGAATGCGACAGTTCACATTTGCTTCGGCCCGCTGCGGCAGAGCGTTGTTGGCGTGTCCGGCGCTGAGGCGCGTGGCAACGCAGGTGGTGTGCATGGTGGAGTTGTCGATCGGATCGCGCGAAAGTCTAGCTACTGCCTCGTCGTCTGGAGGAGTTTTCAGCATCGCTCTCATGTCGGCGGCCCGTTCCGGCGTTTCGACCCTGGCGATCCGCTCGTAATAAACACGCGTGACATCGTTCAGTTCAAAGGGGAACTGGTAGTGCTCCAGTCGAATGAGCGCGTTCGCAAGCGAATAGATCGCATTATCCGGCCTGGGCAATGAGCTATGGCCCCCGGAATTTGTTACCGAAAGCTGAAAATCCGCATAGAGCTTTTCCGTGGCATCCACGGTCATCATCACCGGTTTGCCATGATCGCTCAGGATGCCGCCGCCGTCGTGATTGAAAACTATTTCGGCATCGATGAGTTCGTGACGGTTCTTTACCAGCCAGTCAACACCATTCGACTTGCCGCCCTCTTCGTCGGCAGTCAGAGCGAGAATGATGTCGCGGTCGGGGACGTAACCTTCCTTCTTAAAGCGGATCAGCGTGGTGAGCATAATGGCATCGCCGCTCTTCATATCCTGCGTGCCGCGGCCGTAATAGAAGCCGTCCTTCTCAATGAAGCTGAAGGGATCAGTGGTCCAGTCTTCGCGATGGGCTTCCACTACATCGAGGTGGCCGATGAGCAGCAAGGGTTTATTTTTCCCTGTTCCGCGCAGCCGAATGACGAGATTCTTCTTGCGGTCGTTCGGGCCAAGAATCTGCATATCGGACTCGGCGAAACCGGCATCGCGAAAGCGTCGCGCCATGGCTTCGGATGCCGTAGTCACGTTTCCGACCGAGTCCGTGGTATTGATTTCGATCAGTTGTTTAAGAGTATCGTGAGCGAGTTTCCTGGCGTCATCGATTTGCCCCTGGGAAGCCGACGTGAAAGATATGAAAAGAAAGAGAGATAAGAAGAGGGCCACACATTTGCTAGAGTTCAAACGGTTGTCTCCAGGGTTCCAGGGTTCACTGATTCCGTCTGCAAAGATTGTACACACCTCATCTTAGCGGCATGTTCGGCCCCCGTCAGGGGAGGAGAAATGACTTGGGTTGGATGTCCGGGATGCGGTTGTCAACATTCACCCAGAGAAAATCTCGGGTTTGAAAACGTGAACATCTATCCGCTCATGGCGAAGATTCTCGGCCTCGACACAACTCCAACGGACGGAGATCTAAAAGCTTTGGCACCCATTTTGCGCAAATCTAAACAGCTGGAAGTAGCGTCATTCACACGCATCTCACATGGGCCTTGATTCTTTGATTGATGTAAGGCGTGCCATCCCTTGGCAAAAGAGGTTCAAATGATGCGTAAAGCTGCCGAATCCGTTTTATTACATCCCGTAGTTCACTTTGTAGTCGGCTCTTGTGGAATCGCTTCGCCATCGGAACGGGGATCGGCGCCGGCAAAGTTCACATTGCGCTTCGTGTCTCTCAAAACCGCTTCCCCTTGCCCCACCGTGAAGGAAAATGGCTCGAGCAGTTCGATCTGGTGTCCGCGCTTGGTTAATTCGTCTCTTACGGATGCCGGAATCGTGTTTTCCATCTGTACATCGCAGCCTTTAAAAGTTCCTTTCGTAAACCTTGGCTGCTCCAGCGCCGCCTGCAGGTTCATTCCGTAATCCACCACGTTCGCAACAAACTGCGCGTGCGCCTGCGCCTGGTTCCACCCTCCCATGATGCCGAATCCAATGTGAATGTCATCTTTCTCCATAAACGCAGGAATAATCGTATGCAATGGCCGCTTGCGCCCGGCCAGCGAATTCGGCAGCCCAGGCGTCAACTGAAATCCCGCGCCGCGGTTGTGAAAGGAAAAGCCGAGGCCGGGAGCGACCATTCCCGTGCCATAGCCCGCGTAGTTACTCTGGATCAAGGAAACGATATTTCCATCTTTATCGATCGCTGAAAGGTAGATCGTCGAATTGCCGTGGGCGTCGAGCATCTTCTCAGTGTCGGAAGGAACCACTTCGCACGCGGCCTTGTCCATCTTGACGATCGCCGCACGCTTCTTCGCCAGTTCCTTCGAAAGCATCTCCTTCACCGGAACCGGGGTGAATCGCGGATCACCGACATATTTATACATATCCGCGTAGGCTAGCTTTTTCGCTTCGATCATGACTTGCAGAGCATCCGCGGAGTTGTGCGCATACTGTCCAAGAGGAAACTGCTCCATGATGTTCAACATCGTTAATGCGGCAATTCCTTGCCCATTTGGTGGAAGTTCGTAGACAGTCCATCCGCGATATGTCGTCGAAATTGGCTCGACCCACTCTGGTTTAAAATCGCGGAAATCTTCCCGCGTGTGCGTACCGCCCTGTGACTGGAGGAATTTCACCATCGTCTCCGTCATCAGGCCGTTGTAGAACGCATCCCGGCCATGTTCTGCCACTTGCCGGAGCGAATTGGCGAGCGCAGGATTCTTGAATTCATCACCCACCTTCGGAGCGACGCCGTTAGGCATATACGTCTCTTTGTAGCCCGGTTGCTGCATCAAACTCTTCGCGACCCAATAGCGCGCATTTCTCTCAGCCAGCGGAAATCCATTCTGCGCGTAGTAAATCGCGGGTGAAAGGATCTCAGAGAACGGCAGCCTGCCGAAACGACGGCGCAAGGCATCCCATCCCCCGACGGCACCGGGAATGTCGATGGTTTCCACGCCGATGGGATTGATGTGATCGACGCCGTGCGATTTCAAATATTCGATGTTGAGCCCCTTCGGCGTCCAACCGCTGGAGTTCAATCCATAGAGCTTGCCCGTCTTCGCGTCATAGTAAATTGCGAACAGGTCTCCGCCCATGCCGTTCACATACGGTTGCACTACACCCATAACTGCGTTTGCGGCAATTGCGGCATCCACGGCGTTGCCGCCCTGCTCCAGAATGTGCACACCGGCCTGGGAGGCGAGAAATTGCGGCGTGGCCACAATTCCCAGCTTCGTCACAACCATCGATCGTCCTTGGCCAGGGACGGAGGAAAACTCCTGCGCCGCGACCATGGAACAAAGCGAAATCATGAGGGCAGCCAGAAGAGTCTTCATAAGAAGGGTCCTTTCAGAATCCTTTGCGCTTGATGCAATCCGGATTAAGAATCGACAATGGCCACCTCGCACGTCGAGTTGACCGTTATTTTCTCAACCACAGCTCCGAGAACTGGGAAACGCGATCAACCGCTACTGCAGCCAGGCCCATCGCGATTACGGTGAACACTTCGACGCTCAATCTTCACACTACCGCCTTGGTTTTGGCGGCACGCCACACAATCGTCAGATTTACTGCGGCACTCGGCAAAGAAGCAGGAACCGTCGTGCTTCCCGCCAAAGCCGGTCTGATATTTCCGTGGCAGCCGCGGCCGTCGTGCTTGCACCGCTGAAGACTCCTCAGAATACTCCAGTCGCAAGCATGCCGTAACTGCCAAAGCCTCGAGTGAGGAGACTTCCGGCAATTTGAATTGCGATAAACGGCTCTGGCCAAGGCGGCGGGAGTGAGTCCAGACACGGTTCGAGAAATTCCAAATTGAAGGACAGCCGGCTATGAAAGGATCGGCGTTCTCCCACAAGCCTCGCGAATAGGGCAAGCCTCGTTTGGTGTCAGCCAAGCCACTGCGGGTTGGCGACGGTGCCGTCAAAGTGGTGAGTTGTTTTGTAGAGTTCGAACTGGCCGGCTTCCGCCGCCTTTGCCGTCTGGGCGAGAAGAGCTGCTACCTGGGAAGAGTCCATCGGCTGAAACGTCCGGGCGGCCTGGAGGGCTTGCTGAAGGATCGGAAGCGAATCACAGCCCGTGATGACGACGCTGGTGGGAAGATTCATCGCATAGTGCAGACACTCGACCGGGGTGGCGGTCTTGCTACCGAGTATGAAATGGTCGCCCATGGGTTTCATGCCGAGAACCCCGATACCGTCCTTGGTCAAGGCTGGCAACACTTTCTTTTCGAAACTGTTGAAGTGGGCGTCCATTACGTTGAGAGGCATCTGGACAGCATCGAACGCGAAGCCATGCTGTGCGGCGGTGGCCAGCATCTTTAAATGAATGTCTGGACTCTTGTGGCCGGTGAAGCCGACAAAACGGATCTTGCCCGCTTTCTTGGCTTCCAGGACGACCTCAATCGCTCCGCCTTCGGCGAAAATGCGATCCGGATCGGAATCGCGAATCACTTCATGGAACTGGAGTAAGTCAATTCGATCCGTCTGCAACCGCCGCAACGATTCATTGATTTGAGTTACGGCAGCGGTCTTATTTCGGCCATCGATCTTGGTCATCAAGAAGGCTTTCTGGCGATAACCGTCGCGCAGCGCTCTGCCCATTCGAATTTCGCTCTCTCCGCCGTTGTAGTCCCAGCAGTTATCAAGAAAATTGATTCCTTCATCGATTCCAGTGCGAATGATGCGAATGCTTTCGTCGGGATCGCTCTGCTTGCCCAGGTGATACCCGCCGAGTCCGATAAGCGAAACCCTTTCGCCGGTGCGCCCCAGAGTTCGACGGGGAATTCCGTTCTTGCTATCCGGTTTTGCGGCAGCACTGAGCCTTCCGGCCACGAATAAGGAAGCAGCAGTCATGCCGAGGAACTCTCTCCTGCTCACACCGGAGTCCTGGTTTGAGAGCATTCTGTCGGTCGCTGACGACTGCTCGGAAGAATCGATGCGTGATTGATTCGAGTGGCTATCGTTCGGAGTCATGGCAAGTCCTCCTGTGCAGTTGCAGAAGCGAGCGTTCTCAGCAGATACTATTCCTTAAAGCGCCTAACCGAGGCTCCTATGCCTGGCCTCGCCTTGTCTTCGACGAGCCGGGCATAGGAACGGGCTTGTCAGGAAGCCAACTCCGTAATTCCAGTGAGTTCCAGGTATTCCTTCTCAGACAGCTGTAAAGAGGCCGACTCCACATTTTCCGCAAGATGTGCGACTGAGGAAGTCCCGGGGATGGGCAGCATAATCGGAGAGCGTTTCAGCAACCACGCCAATGCAATCTGGATCGGTTTTACTTTGCGAGCCTTCGCAATCCGTTCCAGCAGCCTGCCGGCCACGCGCCCTGCTCCCAGAGGGAACCAAGGGATGAACGCGATCCCATTGCCCTCGCAATAATCCACGACATTGTCCCATTCGCGATCGGCGAAACTATACCGGTTCTGGACCGACACGATCGGCACGATCTTCCGCGCCCGTTCGATGTGCTCTACCGTGACGTTGGACAGCCCCACCAATCGGATCTTCCCCTCTGTTTGCATGTTCGCCAGGGTTTCAATCGATGCGTCGAGAGGCACCAGTGGATCGGGAATGTGCAACTGGTAAACGTCGATCCTGTCGAGGCCCAGTCTCTTCAGGCTGCCTTCCACCGCCTCGCGCAAGTGCGCCGGGCTGGCATCGTGCGTCCACTGGTCCGGCCCAGCGCGATTCCATCCCCCCTTCGTCGCGATGACAAGGTCCTCGGGGTAAGGGGCCAGCGCATCGGCGATCAGCTCTTCGCTAACATTAGGACCATAGGAATCAGCTGTATCGATGAAGTTGACGCCCAACTCGATGGCGCGGCGAAGGACGGCAATTGCAGTCGCGGGATCCTTAGGTGGCCCCCAGATTCCGTCGCCGGTGAGGCGCATCGCTCCGAAGCCAAGGCGATTGACAGTGAGCTCACCGCCGAGTGTGATCGTTCCGGCGCTAGTGGCCGACAGACTTATCGCTTTCTTGGTACTCTCTTTCACGGTTCACTCTCCAAATTGCTCTTTCTCTAATTAGATGGCGGAATTGTTGCTCGGCCTCAATTTCCTGGCTCAGAGAGCTAGCCAACAACTCATTTATTCCGCGGGGCGCCAACCGGAAGTGCGCGATTTTATAGTTGGCGCGAGAGTCGTTGTGTCAGGCCCAAGGTCTTTTTCGTAAACAAGGTCGTGATTGTGGGTCACTATAAAAGTCTTGACCCCAGATGACCGGTACTCCGCGGGATACGCCACCAAAGCCAAGCCGCCTTTCTTATGGCTGCCGGAGACATAGCCATTCGTTCCAACTGCAGAAGTTCCATTGACGAGTCGAAAGTAGTATCCGTGGAAGGGAGAGGAGTCATTGCTGCCGGCGCTCGCTGCACCAGCGGACACTAGGCTCTGGGCGAATTGGGTAATCGGGTCGTAGCTGACTGGCTTTGCGTCCCGGTCCTTCTTTGTGATCGCAAACTCCTCGCATACTTGAATCGCTACCGCCTCATTCTCTCCAATTCTTCGGAACAGAATTTCCTGCGTGCCGGTCTTGAAATCGAAGTACCACGCGCCATTCTTTGAAACCAAAGGGATCGGGAAAGGCCAGTTTTCTGCGCCGATGTACAGCACCGTGCTTCCATCCGGCTCTTGAACCAGCCGATGCATCTCCTGATACTTCTTGCAGAACTGCTCGCGCTCCAGCTTGTCCTCGACTTCGTCGCTCGACGAAGTGACCTCCTTTCCGGCTCCGAGGATGGATTCCAAAGCCGGTTCATCTTCTTTTTGCGCAGCCTGAAAGAGAGCGTCACTAGCTTCGCCAGGAGACGAGAACGTTTTTGGTTGTGGTGATTCCTGAGCAAAGCTCGATCCAGCCAAGCCCGCGACCAGCAGCAGCAAGCCAACCAGCAGCAGAAAAAGGACGGTGGATGCGAACCCGCAGGCAAATCTCACCGTAAATGCTTCAAGCTTCATATTGTTTGTGCGCATGATCTGTTTCTCCATTTCCTCAGTCTCATTTCTAGTATTTGGACAGAATTAGCGGCGACCGCCTCCGCCTCCGTGGAAACCTCCCCCTCCGAAACCTCCGCCTCCATGGAAGCCGCCGCCAAAACTCGACTGCCCACGAGCGGAGAAGCCTCTCGCGATTCCCCCGTGATTAAAGCCGCTGAATGCACTGGAGCGGGTGCCGCTGAATCCATGCCGCGACGCGCCGAAACTTCGCCCGCCGGCGAAGCCAGCGCCATGAAATCCACCGGCGCGATTGAAGTTGTTGCGATTGACGAAGATTCTGCTGTGGGACTCGTAGTGGTGGTGGTCGAAACGAATATCGTGGTGGTGCCAATCGTATCCCCAGTGTCCCCAGCCCCAGCCAAACCCGCCAAAGAAGCCGATTCCAAAACCGAGCCCAAACACAATTCCCGGACCATCAAAGAACAGACCTGGATACCAATACCAGCCCGGCCAGATCCCGATGGGCTCCCCATACACGAGCCACGGGTCGTATTCAGGAACGTAAACAACCTCAGGGTCGGCCGGTTCGATCACAATGGTGTGCGCATGCTTGCTTACCTTCTCCTGTGATGTGCTCTTTAAGTTGCCGGCCTTCTCCGCACGGTCACGCATTACCTGTACAGCATTCATCACGTCCTGCTGTTGGTTGACGTAAGCATCGCCAAGCGACGAAGTCCACGAGAGATTCTTGTCCATGTTGGCAAGCACGGAGGGAAACTCCACGAGGGCCTTCACACTGGGATCCCAGGGCTGCTTATCGACTTCTTTGCCAAGTTGTTCGCCCTTAAGATCGGTATGTTGCTGCAGCCACCGGTCGGCTTCGACAACTTGGTCGGGATAGGTAGCAGCGGCGAGGATCTGCGCCACCAACGCATCCGGATACAGTGCGATCGGCGCTACCAGTTGCTGCAGCTGTGCCGGCGTCTGTTGCTCGGCCTGAACCGGCGGTTGTGCGGCGGATTGGTCAGCCTGCGCCGCTAATACTCCCGGCGCAGTGGCGAACACAAGGCAACAGGAAAGAAAAAGCGACAAACTCTCTTTTAGAAATTTCACAATTAATCCTCCTCCGGCGGGGCCGCCGTATCGGCATATGGCTCTGCCCCAGATCTTCGGTTAGCAGCTGGCGAAGTCAGCGGCACTTCAAGCCACAAATTGCCCAACCATTATCGGACACGCCGCATGGTCGCATTGACACACGATTTCCAAGTCTTCCCTGCCTGCGTCACGACAGACTTCTCCACAGTATTCTTCTCCATCAGGCACATCCCACAGGCAGGGTATGTGCGCGCATTTTTTGGTCACTCGATTCGCCATTGCAATTCCGTCCTTTCGAATTCAGATCCACCTGTTCCGATTACTGAAGCGACTTGCGACGCCTGACGTAGCGCCGCTCCCTGCCCGACTGAGGTATTTTGAGGGAATCCTCTAAGCGGTCAGGTTTCGGCAACTACGTCATTTCGAGTGATTGCATCCAGCTCTCCAAACGTCGCGATGCCGCTAAGCCCATGCGTTCCAAGGTTGTTCGGTTGGCAAAGTGAAGAAAGCTAGCTGTCCCGAGTGTCAGCAGGTCGATAGTGCTGTCGGCATTTGGACGGATCTCAGGCGCGTACTGATGCTTGGGTCTAGACGCGCCGGTGAGACAGCTGGCGATCCGCCGCGACAAGGTCCGGATTCCTGTTTCCGAAAGCCTGCTTTCCCAACAGCGGAACTCCTCGCCTGACCCCGTTTCGGAGACTGAGGACACTGCGTTATCATGTTCTCCCATCAGAATTTGGTTAAGAACACCTTCGACGAGAACGAGGGCCGACTGTGATCCCGCATAAATGGCGAGATGTCGTTCACTTTTTTGCCGACGGCATTGCTCTCACATTACTCAACAAACTCGAGGCGCGCGAATGACGCCGCCGGCGGCCCCCACGGTGTTTGTGGTCGATGATGATGACTTGGTGCGTGCCTCCATCCAAGGCATGCTGAAGTCGGTTGGCTTGCGCTCCGAGACCTTCGGCACAGCGCAAGAGTTTCTACGCAGCAAGCGGCCCGATGGGCCAAGCTGCCTGGTTCTGGACGTGAGACTTCCCGGAGTCAACGGTCTGGATTTTCAGCGCGAGTTGATTGACGCCGGCATCCGGATTCCCATCATCTTTATTACCGGTCATGGAGATATTCCGATGACAGTGAAGGCCATGAAATCCGGCGCGGTGGAGTTCCTGACCAAGCCGTTCCGAGACCAGGACTTGCTGGATGCGATTCATCAGGCTCTGGACCGCGATCGGATGGCGCGTCAACGGCAGAGCGAACTTGGCGAGTTGCTAAGACACTACGAATTGCTCACCGCGCGCGAGTGCGAGGTCATGGCCCTGGTGGTTTCGGGCATGCTCAATAAGCAAATAGCGTTTGAACTCGGAACCAGCGAAATCACCGTGAAGATCCATCGCGGGCATGTGATGCGGAAGATGCAGGCTGAATCGCTGGCGGACTTGGTCAGAATGGCGGCGAAGCTTGAGCTTCCGCCCGCCAAGAAGAAGTAGTCAATGCCGATACTCAAACGCACGGCTCGAAAGCGGCAACAATGAACTGTTCAGTGCCACACGACTCATGCGACGCATAAATTCAAGAGACTCGAACGATGGGATATCCGGATAAGGCCAGATGGAGTACGCGGCCAGCCGAGGGCTGTGTTGGTTTCGGTCGCGGCGGCTGCCGGCCTGACGCAGTTATTGCTGTATTTCCATTTGCCTTTGGCGTTTAATGCCTTTGCGTTATCCGCAATCGCGATAAGATTTTGGTGTGGTGGCACCCGGCCCGGAATTCTAGCGGCTGTTTAATGCCTTCTTTACCACCAAACCTCACGGCTCCGGCATGGGACTTCGGATCAGCCGTACTTCGTTGAGTCACATGGCGGCCGCTTGTGGCCTCAGATAATTCTCCCCGAGGCGCAAGTTTTTGTTTCACTCTACCCATTAAAGTCGATGCCCACATGAGTGGAGCCGGCAGCTGATATTCCGGCCCTATACCAAAGTATGATTGCGCCGCCACTTAAGCATAATTGCGCCATCTTGGAACGCGTTGCTAAGGTTGCGTCATGGTGATCCGAAAGAAGGGGAGTATGGTGGCCATTGTTGATGACGATGATTTGATGCGCAGCGCATTGCAGGGCTTGCTGAAATCAGTTGGCCTGCCGACGCAAGCGTTCGCGTCAGCGGAGGAATTCCTGAAGTCTGGCCAACAGGACCGAGTTGGGTGCCTGGTCGCAGACATCCGCATGCCGGGAATGTCCGGTTTGGAATTGCAGGCCAAGCTGAACGCGGATCAGTGCAGGATTCCGACCATCTTCATCACGGCACACGGCGACGAGAAAATGCGGATGCAGGCCTTACGAGCAGGCGCAGTGGAGTTCATGGCAAAGCCATTCGACGATGAAGCCCTGCTCGAGAGTGTCCGAGCAGCTTTGGAGCGTTGAGCCCGAATAGAAGCGTGCACGCAGCACAAGGGGGTTCTCTGTGGCAGCTACCGGGACATGGCGGACGGGTGATCAGGATTCTTACGAGCGCAGATTCCAGCAGGTCATAGGCAGCAGTCCTGCGCTGGAAGCAGTACTCGAACAAGTCGAACGCGTCGCGCCGACGGGTGCCACCGTGTTGATTCAGGGAGAAACCGGCACCGGCAAAGAACTCATCGCACAAGCGATCCACAACATCAGCTCGAGGTGCGGGCAGCCCTTTATAAGATTGAATTGCGCTGCCATTCCGCTGGATCTGCTGGAAAGCGAGCTGTTTGGCCACGAAAAGGGCGCGTTCACGGGAGCCATAGCGCAGAAGATTGGCCGATTCGAGTTGGCCGACAAAGGCACGCTCTTCCTCGACGAGGTGGGCGATATTCCGCCGGCACTGCAGCCCAAGCTGCTGCGCGTACTGCAGGAACAGGAATTCGAGCGCCTGGGCAGCGGTCGGACTCACCAGGTGGACGTGCGGCTGGTGGCGGCAACGAATCGGGATTTGACGGAGATGGTGAGTCGGGGTGAATTTCGCAGCGACCTCTACTATCGTCTGAATGTCTTTCCCATCCTGCTGCCACCATTGCGAGAGCGCCGCGAAGACATTCCAGACCTGGTGACGCATTTTGTCGAGATGTTGGGCCGCCGGATGGGGAGGGAGATCGAACACATTCCTCCTGAAACCATGTCTGCGCTGATTTCGTACCAGTGGCCGGGGAATATCCGCGAACTGCAGAACCTGATCGAACGTGCCGTAATTCTCTCCAACGATGGTGTACTCCCCAATCCTTTGCCCACCGCAGAAGCTGAGCAGCGCGCCGCCATCTCTCCAGGTGCAACCACGCTACGCGACTCCGAACGGACTCTGATTCAGCAGACGCTGGAAGAAGTGGGCTGGGTGATCGGCGGTCCGAAAGGCGCAGCCTCCAAACTTGGCCTGAAACGCACCACGCTGATCCACAAGATGCAGAAGCTGGGGATTTGCCGGCCTGGTCTGCAAAGCAGCGAGAACGTGATGGGGCCGGCTCTGCGCGCATAAGATTCTCCACCGCAATGGCAGCAGTGGAGTAAGCGATTCTCCGCCATCCTTCCACATCAAACGACGTCCTCCGGCACCGTTTGATGGCTTAGCCGGACCATCGCGTCCGGCGGAGGTCTTTCCAGGGACCGCCATCCGCGTAACGCTCGGGATTCAGGATCTTCGAACGAGGGTCTTCCGCGGTGTCGAGCTGGAGGACCATCCACTTCGGATAGGGAATGCCCGGATCCGACGTCGCGTCCAGGAGCCGGACGTCATCTTCCGAGAGCTGAAGATCTACAGCACGGATGTTGTCTTCCAGTTGCTCGGCCTTGCGGGCAGCGACGATCACGCTGCTGACCGCCGGCCGTCCGAGCACCCACGAGAGCGCCACACGGGCCGCGCTTACGTCATGCCGACCCGCCACCTCCTTCAGCGCCTCTACGACGCGGTAGCCCATCTCTTTGTCGAAGGGCACGAACGAACCTGCTTCCGCGAATCGTGTGCCGGCAGGAGCAGGGTTGGCTCTGCTGTACTTGCCTGTCAGGAACCCGCCGGCAAGCGGGCTCCAGACCAGGATGCCGATGTTGTGATACTCGGCGAACGACTGGAACTCGTATTCAAGACCTCGACCGACGAGGCTGTAGTACATCTGCGCCGTTACGTATTTCTCTAACCTCAGGTGCTCCTGCAGCATTACCGCGGTGGCTGCCTGCCATGACATGAAGTTGGAGAGCCCGATATAGCGGACCTTCCCCTGGCGCACAAGGTCATCGAGAGTCCGCAACGTCTCCTCGAGGGGTGTATTGCTGTCCCATCCATGTACCTGGTAAAGATCGATGTAATCGGTCTGCAGCCGTCGCAGACTGCCCTCCACTTCACGCATGATGTTCACACGGGTGGCGCCGCTCCGGTTGAAATTCTCACTCATTGGGAGCCGGACTTTTGTAGCGAGGACAATCTCGTCCCTCACGCCCTTTAAGGCATTACCCACCAGAGTCTCGCTCTCCCCGAGGCTGTACACGTCCGCCGTATCGATGAAGTTAACTCCTCTGTCCAAAGCTAGCTTCACCATACGCGTAGTGTCCTCCTGGCCCAGGTTGCCCATGTTCATCTTGCCGCCGAACTGCATCGTGCCAAGTGCGACGCTGCTGACGATGAGTCCAGTATTCCCCAGCTTCCTATACCTCATTTCTCTTGCCCCTTCGTCTGCAAACGAAAATACAGATGGCAGATGATCCTCATCCACATAGGCTTGCCTCGAGGATCGTGCGCGAACTGGTTCGCGCCTGTCTTTCCAGATCCCTCAAGCGACGCGCACCTTTTGCCAACATCGCCCAGGCGAGTGCGCTCGTGTCCGGGTCCTCAGACTTCGCGGCCCTTAGCAACTCCTTGCCTGCCTCTTGCTCTCCGTACTTGCACCACATCACTCCACAAAGAAATATGTAGTTGATGTCCATCTCGGTTTCCTCCTCTCCGCGACTGAAGAACACTAGACTAGTGGTGTCCCAGAACTGTGTTGCAACCACCTTCCACTGCCCCAGGTGCAATCCAAATGCCAACAGCCGCCTTTTCTCAAGAAACCGCCGTATTGCCAGAATTTGGTCGACCCAATCGATGATTCCCTCGCTGAGAACTACAGATAGAAGCGTCCCCTGGTGTCTGACTCGCAGAGTTCATACAATTCGCATCCCGATTCGGCGCGAGTAGGGGCTAACATGCCCTGGAGCAGTGCTCTGAGTTGGTTTTCCCTTCCTTCACTTGCCACGAATCTTGCAATCACATGCACTTTAGCCACGGTTGTTCAGCCGGTCCATTCATATTTGCTTTACAGTGGCGGCACAAGGTGCCACGTGCCATCCATCCTTAGAGTTGGATCAACACTATCCTTGATTCAGGAGGAGCTTCTTCTGAAGATGAGTCGGATTCTCGGTCAGAATCAATTCGCAGGTTGGAGGCACGCGAGCCTCGAGGAGATGGCCACCGTAGGCGATACCGTCGGACCGTCCCACTACCACGTGCGCATCCACTTGCGGCTCTCCGTCTTCGAGGGCGATGTCGCCAATCAGCGAAAGCAGTTCCACTTGTTCGTGGAGAACGCAGGCTGGATCGTACTTTTTCGTTTCCCAGTTGAACCAACCCAGCTTCGCGTAAGAAAGCACGCCGATGGCGTTAGAGCTACTTCCCCCAACGGTGTTTCGCGAACTGTTGCGGCACGTTTGCGACCTCGTCGGTCTCGAACATTAAGGCAAGAACCTTCGGTTCCTTCTGGATTTGTTTCCACCGCGGCAAGGCAAGGAACATTCACATTTTCAGAGGCGTGAGTTGCCTGGATGGTTGGAGATGGCCCTGGGTAAATCTCGCTGAGATGTCCCGCGGCTGACGCACTGTCCACATATCGACGGGCTTCGGATTTCAACCTTTCGACCTTCCTCCTTCCCCGGGTGCCCGCTCTCGACGAAGTCGTCGACAACTCGGCTAAGAACCGTCGTTGTCGTGGATTCATCGCATGTCCGATGAATTAGCGGGGTAGATTGGGGTCCAACCAACACGAGCGGTTGATTGAAGAGACGCGCTCTCACGGAGTGGCAGCGGAATTGCTTCAATTCGGGCGCGACAGAGCCTGCATCCGGCGCTTGCAATGCACTCAGGCTGAGTGAGCAACCGAGTTGCTGGAGGAGAACTATGAGAATCGGTGTCCGGCCGAATTGTGTCATTGCGGCAATCGGTGCAATTCTGTTGATCTGTCCGGCGTCGAGGCTGGCAGCCCAGGACGCGCACTTTCACAACGCGCCAGCGTCCAGTTCTCAACTGAAGAACCCTTATGCAGGCCAAAAGGCGGCAGCTACGGCCGGTTCAAGACTGTACGCAATGAATTGCGGGTCCTGCCACGGAATTGGCGGGCGTGGTACCGGGAACATCCCCGCGCTAACCCAAGGGCCCACGCAATCAGCGCCCGACGGAGAGATTTTCTGGTTCGTTACGAATGGATCGGTGAGTAACGGAATGCCACCTTGGGGGAGCCTATCCGAGCAGAAACGATGGCAGATTGTCACTTACTTGAAGTTACTCAAGGACTCCTCTAGCGCAAAAACAAACGGTCCTGCGCCTGTCGACCTGACACCAGTCAAGACGAACGCTCCTCCGCCGCAGGCACCCTTTGCGGATTTTCGCTCTGAGGAACCTGGAAAGGTTCGCAAGATCACTGTGCAAGATCTTCCGGCGCCGTATGTTACCGATTCCGCAGCCAATGGACCGCAGCTTGTTGCCCGTCCCCGCGATGCGTGGCCGAAGGCTCCGGCCGGCTTTAGCGTGCAGCAATATGCCACGGGACTCGACAATCCGCGGCTGATCCGCACCGCCCCAACGGCGATATTTTCCTCGCGGAAAGCAGCAGCGGAATAATCCGAGTGTTCCGCGGAATCACCGCTGATGGCAAACCGGGGCAGGTTGAAATTTTCGCCGACGGTCTTAAAGAACCCTACGGTATTGCGTTCTACCCTCCTGGAGATAATCCCCAATGGATCTACATAGGGAACACCGACGCAGTCATCCGGTTTCCGTATCGAGATGGGGACTTAAT
>CAVQNY010000015.1:0-113501 GCA_963714225.1 uncultured Acidobacteriaceae bacterium
TTCTTTTCACTGGGGCTTCACGCGGCAGAGCTTCGGTCTTGTCGGCAACACCGATCAGCAATGGAACGAGTTTCTAGGTCTGGACCAGGGCGTTACCTTCAGCCACAGCTTCCAGGTGCCTCTCCACAACTTCGTAGACGACGTTTCGTGGACCAAGGGAACGCACACCTTCCAGTTCGGCACCGCGATTGGAATCGCGCGTGATCCGCGCACCAGTTACCTCCACTCGAACACCATTGGGCTGGGTACAACCAACTGGACTTCTCCGATCGGTTTCGCGGGCACGAGCAGCACGCTCGACCCGACCAACACGGCCGGGCACCCGGGCATCAGCGGGCCGGAGCCTCAGACCGCTACGCAATACGACCGTCCGCTGCTGGCCTTGTACGGCATGGTCTCGGACGTGGTCGCCAACTACAACCTCGACAAGAGCGGCAATGCACAGCCGCAGGGCGCTCCGGTGAACCGGCGTTATGGCCTGGACTGGTATGAGTTCTACGGGCAGGACACCTGGCGGGTGAAACCCAACTTGACGTTCACCTACGGATTGCGCTGGTCGTTCTTTCCTGCGCCTTGGGAAACGAATGGGCTGCAAACATATCCGACCTTTGGCTTGGGAACTCAATTCAACGAGAACGTAAAGAACATGAACCAGGGGATCGGCTACGGCGGAATGCCGCCGATCGAGTTCAACCTGGGTCGTGGGCCGGGTTTCTATCCGCTCGAGAAAACCGATGTGGCGCCGCGGATCTCGATCGCCTATTCTCCCCGTCCCGCCGGAGGGGTGCGCAGGAAGCTCTTCGGCGACAACGACAAAACCGTGTTCCGCCTTGGCCTGAGCCGGGTTTACGACCGCGCCGGATTCGCGCTTATAAACAGCTTTGACCAAACCGGCGCGGCCGGATTATCCACCACGATTCAGAATGCCTGCTGCACGTTTGGCGTTACCAGCGCCGAGGATTTGCCGCGGATCACCGGCATCCACAATATCCCGACCACCAATATCAACGGCGCTCTGTTCTTGCAGCCGCCGCCGACAACGATCCCGGCTCCTTGGCCACAGCAACCCGCCACCAACGCTCAAGCCAACTTGTGGGGGAATGACAACACGCTGAGAACTCCGCAGGCATACACCGCCGATTTCTCGATCGGACGAGAGCTGCCGAAACGCTTCTCGCTGCAAGTTTCGTATGTCGGGCGCTTCGGCCGGCATCTGCTGACGCAGCGCGATCTGACGCAGCCGCTTGATATCAGGGATCCGAAGACGGGAATTGACTACTACACGGCTGCCTCGGCCTTGTCGAATCTGGCGAGGGGCTTTTCTTCGACCAATATGAGCATCTGTGGACTAACAGGTGGAACCGCCAACTATTACCAGACGGTGATCACCACTCAACCTCCAACCTCGGGTCCGTGCAAGAATCAACCATCTAATCTGTCTAGTGTCAGCGCCGCGCTGCTCGGCCCTACCGCCCAATACTGGGTTGATATGGTGCAGCCCCTGCGGCCGGGTGCGTCTTACTACACAGACACCTTTGGCACTGGCTTCCAGCCGACGCAAAATCCCACCGATAGTCTCATTCAGGAAGTCTTCAATATGTATTACAACCCGGGCCTGTCGGTCATTGGTGACGAAATCGTCGGTATCGCCGATATCGATTCTTACGGCGGCATCGGCGACAACATTGGCTCGGGCTCGTATTATTTCAACGGCCCTCCCGGACTGCTCCGCAACAACTCCGGCCAGTTCTTGAACAATCAGGCGTTCTCGATGTACGGCTGGAGTTCCATTGGCAATTCCAGCTATAACGCGCTGCAGGTCAACCTGAGGAAGCAATTCAGTCAGGGCGTTCAGTTCGACTTGAACTATACGTACTCTAAGTCGCTCGATATCACGTCAGCGGCGTCACGCGTCGGTTTTGCCGTGTACGGCTACACGAACATCGGGCTGGTCGGAAGCCGCCTGGCGAATGCGTTTTCGCCGAACCTGGCGCGGGCGCCGTCCGACTTTGATCTAACACATCAGCTCAACCTCGACTGGGTCGCCGAACTTCCCATCGGCAAAGGACGCGCCATCGCTACCAAGGCCAACGGTGTGTTGAATGCTCTCGTCGGCAATTGGCAGTTTTCTGGCATCGCCCGCTGGACCAGCGGATTTCCCTTCAGCGTGGATGGAGGCCAGCGCTGGCCCACGGACTGGTTCCTGACCGGGGTCGCGCAGATGACTACCCGGCCGAAAACCGGGACGTTCAAAGGCAACGGCACGGTGAATGTGTTTGCGGATCCTGCAGCCGCGCAACAGGACTTTACCCCGCCGCTACCAGGCCAAGTGGGTTCGCGCAACATCCTGCGCGGAGACGGTTACGCCGGTTTGGACATGAGCTTGGTGAAGCGCTGGCCGATGCCCTACAACGAAGCCCACAGCTTGCAATTTCGCTGGGAGGTGTTCAACGTCCCGAACCTGACGCGGTTTAATGCGCAGAGCATCGGGTCGTCGTCTCTGCTCACGTCGCTCACGCAGCAACCGAACAGCTTCGGCGCCTACACGAGTCTGCTGACGCAGCCTCGCGTGATGCAATTCGCGCTGCGATATGAATTTTAAGCTAGGGAGCTCATAGCCGACTGCTGAATACTTTTTTTTCGGCTGTTTCGCGGCACGGTCCTGCAGCGAACCGAACTGAAGGGTGCGCCTGCCGCCGCGTGACAAGGAGGAAAACATGAGGTTTTGAGCCGGTGCCAAGGAACTGCCCACATACGTCGCGGCAAGCCCGACCACGGCAAACCCCAGAGTTTTGACCAACCCTGTCCAAGTTACGTCGCGCACGGATTGCATGTTTTGTCTCCAAATTTTCAACTTCCACGCGTGAGTGCTTCCAGCACAGCGTGCGGCCGGATTGGCAGATGACGCAAGCGTGCACCCGTGGCGGCGAAGATGGCATTTCCAATCGCAGGCGCAACCGGCGTAGTCGCCGGTTCACCAAGCCCAACGGGTGCTTCCGTACTTGGCAGGAACTCCACCTCGACGTCCGGTACGTCTCCCATGCGCAGCAACGCATACGTGTCCAGGTCACGAGGGCTCAGAGTTCGCGAAAGGCCAGCCGAAGCCCCACCCCACCTTCTCCGCCAGACGGGCGAAGCGCCAGTTCCGGACGGACGAGCCGCAAATAAGAGCCGACGTGCGGTCCCACCGGCCGATAGCATCGGCATACCGATGACAATGACCTAGATCTGGGCCGTGCCGCCGTCGACGAAGAGTTCGATGCCATTGACGAAACTTGAATCGCTTGAGGCGAGGAAGAGCGCGACGGTCGCGATCTCTTCGGGGCGTCCCATTTCGCCGCGAGGGATCTGAGATTTGAAGAACTCCTTGGCGTCTGGCCCGAGCGGGTCTAGGATGGGCGTGTCGATGGTGCCGGGGCTGAGGATGTTGACTCGAATTCTGCGTTCCTTGAGCTCTACCAGCCAAGTACGAGCGAAGGAGCGCACCGCAGCCTTGCTGGCGCTGTAGACGCCGAAGGCCGGGAATCCCTTGATGCTGGCGATGGATCCGTTCAAGAAGATGGAACCGTTGTCGTTGAACAGGGGCAGCGCCTTCTGCACAGTGAAGAGCGTGCCGCGCACGTTCAGGTCGAAGGTTTTGTCGAAGTGTTCTTCGGTTACTTCTTCGAGCTTGGCCAACTCGCCCTGTCCGGCGCTGGCGAAAAGAATATCGATCTTGCCCTTCTCGCGCTTCACCGTATCGTAGAGGCGGTCGAGGTCGGCTAGGTTACTGGCGTCGCCCTGCACACCGGTGACGTTTTTGCCGATGAGCTTGAGGGCCTCATCGAGCTTATCCTTGCGGCGTCCTGTGATGAAGACGTACGCGCCCTCTTTGACGAAGAGCTTGGCGGTGGCGAGCGCCATGCCGGACGTCGCTGCTGTGATGACAGCTACTTTTCCTTCGAGCTTTCCCATGACTGTTCTCCCTTCCTGCGTGCGATAGATTAATGCGAGAGCCCGCTGCCATGTCGTGATCAGCGGTGGACCGTGTGACTCGTGATTAGCGGCGGCCGCCGGCCACGCGAACGAGTTCGCCGGTGATCCACTTGGCGTCGTTGGAGGCGAGGAACGTAGCCACGCTGGCGATGTCGTCCACCTGGCCGATGCGGCCGAGCGGAGTCTGCGTGACTGTCTCCTTCTCCAAGTCGGAACCGATGAAACCCGCGGCGTGTACACCTTCGGTCTCGACCATCCCCGGGTTGATGGAATTAACCCGGATCTTACGAACGCCAAGTTCCTTGGCGAGAACCCCGGAGATAGCATCCACCGCGCCTTTGGTACCCGTGTAGACAGTGCTGCTTGGCGGCGTCAGGCTGCTGACAACGGAACCGATATTAATGATGCTTGCGCCTTCGCCAAGGTGGGGAACCGCTGCCTGCGTGGTGAGTAGGAGACCGAGCACGTTGATATTGAATATCTTGTGGAATTGCTCTTCGGTGAATGACTCGATGGGTGAAAACTCATAAACGCCGGAATTGTTGACGAGAATGTCGAGGCGGCCGAAGTTCTCGATGGCGGCGTCGATGAGACCCTGGGCCTCCTTGGCCTTGGATACGTCGCCACGGACGGCGACGGCCTTACCGCCGGCAGTAGTGATGGCACTAACGACGGCGTCAGCACCGGCTTTGCTGGAGGCGTAATTAACGACGACGGAGGCGCCTTCGGCGGCTAGAGATTTAGCGATGGCGGACCCGATTCCCTTGGACGCGCCGGTGACGATTGCGACTTTGCCTGTGAGCCTGCTCATACTTTCACCCCTCTTTCAGTACCTATTGAACTCAGAGAATCTCGGGGCTGTCGCGCTGGGCCGCCCCGCACTCGCTTCCAGTGGAGTAGATGGAACTGGACTCGGAAAAGATTCAGTAGTTCTGAATAATAGAACTATTGAACCCTTTTCCCGGAATGACTACTCTTATTGCCATGCGGCCTCTGTTCCACCCATCGATTGAGGACATCACGGTAGAAGGAATTCTCCACGCCTTGTCCGACCCGGTACGGGTGGCAATTTATGCGGATATCGTTTCGCAGGAATGCTCGCAGAACTGCTCGACGTTTCTGACAGTCAGCGACAAGACGATCCCGAAGTCCACACTCTCTCAACACTTTAGGGAACTGAGAGAGGCGGGACTGATCCGTGGTGAGCGTCGCGGCGTGGAAGTCCACAACACCTCGCGTTGCACGGAACTCGAGCAACGCTTTCCGGGACTAATTCGGGCCATCGTCAACGCGCATGCCATCCAGTCGAGGGACGAAGCGCGAGGAAAGAAACGTGCTGCGCAGAGAACGGCCAGACGTGCACCGACGAATAAGTAAGGAACCCGACTCTTTTCCCTCGATTAATCCGACCCCGTCGTCGTGCATCGGGTATACCGGGGCGCGGCTCATCAGAACGCTCACTCCGTTAGGGATCATCGATATCGGGAAGTCGGCTAGTGTCCGCCTACCTGTCAGGGCGCGATCCTACGTTATGCCGAAGCGTGGCCCAGATCAGTGGCAGCCATTTATGAGATAGGTTCTAGGCTTTCAGCTCCGGATGGAAGTTTCGGAGCCAGGCTGGGGTGTTGTTCTTCAGTTCCTCTGCGAGTTTCACTATCGCTTCCAACTGCTGATCTGATACGGAACCCGCAACGTCATAAACCGATTTGTTTCTCTTATTGTTGAAGGTCTTGAATCTTTGAATGACCTTCGGATTGGCCTTTATGGTGAGTTCCAGAGATCGATTGTTTTGACGTGGTGACCTGCTTGCGTAACGGTGCGCAGGCCGGAGGCGCGGAGCGCTGTCGTCGCAACAGAGCGCGGCGTTGAAAGCAGCGATAAATCGAAGGTCGGTCGAAACAGCTTCGACCGTTGAATCCGCAAGGCTACGATCCACAATTCCCAGAAGATCCTTGATCTCTGCACAACGGATGGCGTATCGAGGTCCTCGAGGACCAAGCTACTTGCTGCGCGCTGGCCGTTCGGCGGCGGTTGCTCGTCACCGGGGCTGGTTGGCTCCCGCCTTAGCCAACCGTACTCCACCCACTTTTCTAAGCTCATCCTCGTCTCCCAGCAAAAATTCCTTTTGGCCTTTGAGCACGGCGGTCAAAAAATGATTCCCGCTCGCAAGTTTCGACTTGAATTCCTCAATGGAATACACGGTCGGGTTGATAGTGCGGCCGATGTTTTTCTCCACGGTAGAAAGCCGTGAAAGGATCTCGTCAAGTGTGGCCTTCCCAACCACCATTAGATCAACATCACTGTGTGCCGTTTCTTCCTCGCGCGCGACGGACCCGTACACAAATGCCACAATGATTCGCTTCGCTAAAGGATGCAATGCTGATCGCAAGACGCTAAAGATGCCAATTGTCTTGTTTACCAGGGCCTGCATCTCTCGAAATATGGGGGCGTGTCGGTTCGCCTGATAAAAAACCTGACTGCCCACTGAACTGCGAACGACAAGTCCCACTTTCGAGAGGTTTTTAAGCTCCCGTTGAACCGCGCCAACGCTGGCATCTACTTCGCGCGCAATTTGGCGTGTATAGAACGATTGATCGGCCCTGCCATAGAGCAAGGCGAGGATTGCGCCCCGCGTGCGTCCGAACAGAAGGTCACCTAGACCGGTGCTTGTACTCATTCCGAGAACAAATGTACTCAGGATGAGAACGCATATCAAGGGTTTCGCCAGCTATTCAAACCGAGGCGCAAAGGGCGCCCACGGCAATGCAGCGTGATCCACCGCAGAAGGTTCTCCCGCTGGGCCTCGAGCGCTATCGCAACTGTTAGGTCATACGTTCCGGACCCTCTCGCACCCGCGTCAACAGCGGCTCTGCTGCGGATTTTTGCTCTGAGCCTGGTAAACTCCAGATTCTCTTACAGCGTGCTCTCCCAATCTTGCACGGGCCAAACCCACGTTGGGGAAACACTTTGGGACCGTGCACGCCTAGTTGCCGGGCTTGGTCTGCTTTCGAGATGAAACTTTGACTTGCCATTCTGTTAAGGATATCGAATTCCTGTTCACGTCGAGGCTAAATCTCAGGCCGGCGTCCTGCCGCCGGTTGCCAAAGACCTCACCCGTGACGTAACTGGCATCCGGCAATTGTGTAAAATCCGCGTCACACTTTTGTCTGGGCGGCGCGCCAGGGCACGGACGAAAAGGTCGAACGCCTGTTCACGCTGTTCCTTCAGACGAGAGCGACGCATGCGGCTGCTCCGCTGAACAGCTGCATGCAAAAACGGCAGTGAATTCAGCGGTGCGCAGCACCTAGGGCACAATCAGGCGGCGAGCGCAGATCGTTTGAGTAGTTCGCGCACCTTCGCTATCACAGCCCTGGAGGAGATGCCGAATCTCTCGATCAGTTCCTCAGGCTTGCCGCTGTGGGGAATCTCAGTAATGGCAATCTTGTACACAGGAATGCCTTCCGCCGACAGGGCCGACTGCACCGCGTCACCCAGACCACCGTGGGCGTAATGGTCTTCCACCGTAATAACCTGGTTCCCGGCAGCACGAGCCGAAGCGACCAGCGTTTCGCGATCAATCGGTTGAATGCTGAATAGATCAATCACGCGTATGTCGATGCCGCTCTTCTTCAATTCGTCGTGGGCCTTCAGAGCCTCAAACAGTGTGATCCCCGCAGCGACGACGAGCGCACGATCATGGTTCCCTTCACGGATGACCTTTGCTTTGCCGACCTGAAACTTCTCCTCCGGCCCATAAATAACGGCTGTATTCGGTCGGCCTAAACGGATGTAAGTAGGGCCGACGTGCTCTGCTGCGAGCATGGTCGCCGCCCAGGCGCTGGTTGCGTCACTGGGGTAAAGGATTGTGAAGTTCGGCTCGGCACCGAACATTGCAATGTCTTCCAGGCCCATCTGCGATGGTCCGTCCTCGCCGATCGAAACGCCGACATGGGTTCCGCCAAATTTCACGTTCAAGTTGCTGATTGCAGCCATGCGGATGAAGTCGAAAGCACGCGAAAGGAAGCACGCGAAGGTGCTGGCGAACGGAATCTTGCCGCGGGCAGCCAGTCCCATACTCATGCCGGTCATGTTCTGCTCGGCGATATAGCCTTCAAAGAATCTGTCTGGCGCCGCAGCGAGAAACTCGTCCGAGTGCGTCGAGTTCTTCACGTCACCATCGAGCGCAATCACGCGAGGATCCGCCTTTGCGAGCGCCTGAAGAGCATCACCGAACGCCTTGCGAGTTGCTACCTCTTTTCCGCCGGGCGTGTACGGAGGCTTAGGCGGAGCGCCCATCGAGGCTGGGGCTTGTCGGTCACCGCGCTTTTCGGGGAGATTTGGGGTCCAGCGATCGCCCTCTCCGGTCAGGCGCTTCTCGAGAATTCCCACAACGCGTGCCGCTTCATCTTTGGACAGCGTCTTGCCGTGCCATCCTTCCTTGTCTTCATAGCCATCCATGCCTTTACCCTTCAGAGTTTCGGCAAGGATGATAGTCGGCTTACTAATCGTATTTTTCGCGTCATCGAAGGCGTTCAGCAAAGCTGGTATGTCGTGACCGTTCACGACCATCGCGTGCCAGCCGAAACCTCCAATCGCGCTCTGTACACATCCATGTGGTGCTGCAGCATTGTGGGGCCGCTCTGGCCGAGGCGGTTCACGTCGATGATCGCGCAGAGATTATCAATGCCGTAGTTCGAGGCGATTTCGGCGGCTTCCCACACCGAACCTTCGGCCGACTCACCATCGCCCATCAGAACGTAAACGCGCTGATCTCGCCTGTCCAGGCGAGCGGCCAACGCGATGCCGATCCCGACCGGCAGGCCTTGTCCAAGCGAGCCGGTCGCCACGTCAACAAATGGCAGCCGCGGCGTGGGATGGCCTTCAAGATCGGAGCTGAGTTGGCGCAGGGTCAGCAAGTGCTCGCGTGGGAAGAGCCCAGCTTCCGCCCACGCAGAGTAAAGGATCGGAGCAGCGTGTCCCTTCGACAGCACGAAGACGTCATTGTCGGCGCTGTGCGGCTGCTTCGGGTCATATCGCATGACAGAAAAGAAGAGCGCAGAGACAATCTCCGCAGCCGAAGCGCAACTGGTCGGGTGCCCGCTACCTGCCGCCGTTGTGGCACGAATCGAATCGATTCGCAAACGGGTGGCTTTGTCTTCGAGGATTTTGATCAGGTTTGTGCTTGTTGTCACCATGACTATCTCCCGGCGCGGATTCTGCAACCGCTGTGCCAATTCAGCTGTGGATTTCAAAGCAGCAGCACACCTGAGGCGCGCTCTCGCTTTCTTCCTTAATCCTAACAGGTCGTCAGCCCTCTTCAGGTCACGCGCCGATCCTGCTGCGCAGGCTTAACCGGGTGCCGCCGATCAATCTGAGCCATGATCTCTTCAGCCCACCTGATCGCGTCGGCGTCACGTGGACAGGTCAACGCCTCAAGGAGGATGTCGAGGACTGGACGGACGACCTGCTGATCCACCTGCGACACCTGCCCGCGATCTCGAAGCACCGAGCGGCGGGCAAGGAGGACATCGTGCAAACTTTCGATCCTAACAAACACCACGGGGCGAACAGCGCCCGGTTCTTCAACTACATCAACCTATGTCTGGAAAACAAGTGCAGGACGATCCATTCGAAACGGTTGAAGAATCCAATCTGCCGCGCCGGGAACCTCCCCCTCGGCGGGCACCATGATGAGACCGATTCAGGCCAGGTGGACAACGAGTTCTGCCATTCACACTCGGAGCACCTAAGGAAAAGATGCCAGCGGCAAGAGAGGGAGCGCGACGCGAGGCACGCGTTAGCCGAGTTCTCGGAGTTCGTGAAGCGCGAAGATTCAAGCGTGCTGCCAGCGATAGAAGCGATTGCGGAAACCGCGAGCGACGCCCGCCACGGCCGCTGAGTTGTTGCGAACTACGAGGGCGGACTTCTGCCGCATGCGTTCGCGCCTGCGCCAGTTGGGCAGGTGTTTTCAGAGGAATGGAGCCAGTGCCGAGGCGGGGAAGACCGTACAGGAGACGTATGATGAGGGCAGCCGCGCCAACTCCGCTGAGATTCACGTTCGAGTTAGATCAGCGCCAAGGAGTCGCGAGGCCCCAGCGGGGGCATCCGCTAGGGCGTTTTTTCTTGAGCGCTTCCCTACCGTTTCCTACCGTTTTTCCAGCCGGAAAGGTGTCAGAATGGAGGCCGAAAAGCCTCAAATTAAGCAAAAACACTGCATCTTTCTGATGGCGTTGAGGTGTGGAAAGCCGTTCAAGAAAATCCCCCTCCCGGCACCAAGGTCCAACCCAACCCATTCAGGTCACAGGTAGCTAACCGGCTGGGGCCGCGCTCCAGTCAGGCTGCCACGTCTTTACGAATGAAGGCAGCGAGATGAGGTATGAATCAGCCCGCGAGCGCCGAGGTTGGAATCTGCAGCGCCTGGTTTCGGAGCGCGTCAAACAGAACGCTGGTTAGGTAGCGTTCGCCGAAATCCGGCAGAACCACCACTACCAGCTTGCCTGCATTTTCTTTCCGGCTTGCGACTTTGAGGGCGGCGACCACGGCAGCCCCCGACGAAATGCCCACCAGAAGACCCTCTTCTTTGGCGAGGCGGCGCGCCATATTGACCGCGTCGTCATTGGTTACCGTAACGATTTCATCGATGTAATCCCGGCGCAGAATGCTGGGCACAAACCCGGCGCCGATGCCTTGTATTTTGTGAGGCGAAGGCTTGCCGCCCGAGAGCACTGGGCTGTCCGCCGGCTCGACAGCCACCGCCTTAAACGAAGGCTTCCTGGGCTTGATGTATTGGCAAACGCCGGTGATGGTCCCGCCGGTGCCAATGCCGGAGATCAGAATGTCGGCGCGCCCGTCGGTGTCATTCCAAATTTCGGGGCCGGTGGTTTCGAAGTGTATCTTGGGATTGTCCGGGTTGTCGAACTGCTGCAGCATGAAACCATTTGGAGTTTGGGCAAGAATCTCTTCCGCTTTGGCGACCGCGCCCCTCATCCCCTTGGGACCCGGCGTGAGAACAATTTCCGCGCTAAAAGCGAGCAGCAGCACGCGCCGCTCCAGGCTCATGGTTTCCGGCATCGTCAGGATGAGTCTGTACCCTCGCACCGCCGCCACGAAGGCCAAGGCGATGCCGGTGTTGCCGCTGGTCGGCTCGATCAGCACGGTTTTGCCGGGCTGAATTTTCCCGGCTCGTTCGGCCTCGGTGATCATGCTGACTCCAATGCGGTCTTTTACGCTGGCGCAAGGATTCTGGCTCTCCAGTTTCGCCACCACATCCGCAGCGCAGCCTTCTGTTACTTTTTTAAGCCGAACCAGCGGTGTGTTGCCGATCAACTCGGTCACGTCATTGGCAATCTTCATAGTCGGTTTTTCTCCCCGGATCGCGCGCGGGCGGATGCCTACCATCCCCAGCAAGACTACTATCGTACTGCTCTATCGTCTGTGATATAAATCGCACTCGATGAGCGGTGAAGTCAAGCTGCTCATTCTGCTTTCGTCAACTAATATCCGACTGCCATGCTAGAGACTTTCGTCTGCTGTTGACACGTTCGGCTGGAACGCGCCATACTTCGACGCCGGTGCGTATGCTTGTGTTCCCGCAATGCTAAGACTGGCACAGTTTTTGCCACTTCTCCCAGGAGGACTTACATGTCCCGAAGTATTTGTCCGGCGCGGACTCTCTTGCTGCTTCTGCTGGTGGTCACGGTCTTAGTTCCGTTCGTTTCCGCTTCTGGACGCTATGTGATCGGTTCGGCCAATACCGTGACAGCCGATCCACTAGTGACGCGCCCTTCGACAACCCCTTGCGTGGTGCAGCTCTTCACCAACATGGGTTTTGACTATACCAACTACAACCTCAACCCATATTCCTATACCCCGCCCGCAGATTGTCCCGGACCGTGGGCGAAAGTTGTATTCGAGGCAGACATCAACGTCACCGCGGGCACTCAGTACGACCGCACCATTAATGTTTGGCTCGGAGCAACCAACATCTACTTCGGCACAACCTCCGAACCCGGGGCTACTCTGGCTCCCTCGTGGCACGTAGAGAGCGACCTGACCGACTACAGCTCAATCTTTTATGCGGCGCAGACGGGATCGGTTTTTATGGGAAATAACTTGTGTTGTGGACTCAACGGGATCATCTACGCGTCCGGCACACTCGAGTTCTATCCGTTGGCTAAGGGCCAGACCGCGCCGGTAGCAGCCGACCAGGTGCTGGCGCTGTCGGCTGGTCCCTCAGGTGGCACGGTCGCGCTGAACACGACCTCCAGCACGCTTTCCGGCGCATTCGATTTCCCCTTGAATGTGCGGGCTGCCTACCTGGATGTCTATGCGCAAAGCCAGATCGATGACGAATTCTGGTACCTCTGCGTGCCCAACAACGTTGCCAGTGAGCTGGAAAGCTGCGTCAATACCGGTTTCCGCGAGACCGAGATCACCATCGACGGCCAGCCGGCGGGCGTGGCGCCGGTCGATCCGTGGATTTTTACCGGCGGTATCGATCCCTTCTTGTGGTTCCCGATTCCCGGCGTCCAGACCCTGAACTTTACGCCTTATCGGGTGAACCTCACCCCGTTCGCGGGACTGCTCAGCAACGGGCAGCCGCACACGGTTTCGCTCAGCGTATACAACGCTGACAGCTATTTCTCGGCCACGGCGTCGCTGCTGCTCTATCTTGATCCGGACACGGCCCAGATTACCGGCGCCATAACCCAAAACACCCTGACCGGGCCATCTCCTGTGGTCACGGAGAACCTCAACGTACAACCGACCTTCATCCGCGGTAAGGTGGGGGTCAGTTCCAACCGCAGGTTTGTCATCTCGGGCTATGCCAACACTTCGCGCGGCAAGGTGACGACCAAAGTTGAGCAGACGATCAACTTCTCCAACAACCAGTTTTTCGACATCACGGCCACCGAGTACGTGCAGAATATTTCGCAGAGGTCGGGAGTTTTTTCGACCACGACGACTTGGGCCGACCGAGCGGAGCCCACGGTTACCAGCCAGTGGTTCAATTTCCCGCTGACCGTGGATTATTCCCTGCTGTTTCTGTCGAACGGAAACATTAATCAGATCACGAAGGCCAAGCAGGACTATCAGTTGTCGGTGATCACGTGGCGGAACAACCAACCGATCTACTACAGTTCGCTGATGAACGCCGGGCAGCATGTCGACACGCTGGAACTCAATTCCTCTTTCGATATTCTCGGGAACACGGGTCAATCTAGCGCTCAGCAATACAACTACTTTGACTCGAACAGCGCACCGTACTTCTGCGCCATCTCGGCGGCTGCCAACGTGCTCACATTCTTCAGCCCCGGATGCGCGCGGTAGGGACGGTTGAATGGAGAGTTGTCTGGACAAGATGCTGAAAAACAAGGGGGGCGGCCCGCCGCTCCCTGATTGAATTGACGTCCGATTGCCAATGCGGTGGAAGCAGTTCATCGCGGCGGTCTGGTGATCGCCCCCTGCGAAGCCGAGGAGACCAGCGCCGCATACTTGGCGAATACCCCAGTGGGATAGCGCGGCTGCGGCGGCTTCCACTCGTTCATCCGCTGGCGCAGAACTTCGTCGCTGATCTCAACTTCGAGAACGCGCTGGCTGACATCGAAGCGGATCATGTCTCCATCGCGCACGGCTGCGATCGGGCCGCCCAGCGCAGCTTCCGGCGAGACGTGCCCGGCCATCAGTCCATGCGTGGCACCGCTGAACCGGCCGTCGGTCAACAACGCAACCGACGATCCCAATCCTTCGCCCACGATGGCGCCCGTGACGCTTAGCATTTCGCGCATGCCCGGCCCGCCCTTGGGGCCTTCGTTGCGGATGACCACGACATCACCAGAGCTGATTTTCTTGCTCGTCACGGCGGCCATGGCATCTTCCTCCGATTCAAAAACCCGCGCCGGACCGCGTTGCTCGAGCCGCTCATGCCCGCTGATCTTAGCCACGCAGCCTTCCGGTGCGAGATTTCCTTTCAGGATCACAAGTCCCCCGGTTTTCTTCAGCGGTTTCTCGAGTGGCGCGATCACTTCCTGCCCTGACGTTTCGAAGGCGCTCTCGCTCTCTTCCTCCAGCGAAAGGCCGCTGACGGTTTTCGCCGCCGGATGAACGTGGTTTCCCTTCAAGAGGCGGCGGACCAGCAAGCGCACCCCACCGGCACGATGCATATCGGCTGCGACGAAACGCCCGGAGGGTTTCAGATCCGCGAGCAGAGGGGTTCGCTCGCTCACTGTCTGAAAATCGTCGATCTCTAGATCGACTTCAGCTTCGCGTGCGATCGCCAGCAGATGCAGCACCGCATTCGTCGATCCGCCAGTTGCGGCCACGGATGCGATGGCATTTTCAAAAGCATCACGGGTCAAAATGTCTCGCGGGAGGATTTCTTTTTGCAACAGATTCAGTACTACCTTGCCGCAGGCGAAGGCAACAGAGTCCTTCTTTGCATCCATCGCGGGCACGCTGTTGAAGCCCATGGGAGAAAGCCCGATCATCTCCATGACGGTCGACATCGTGTTGGCCGTGTACTGGCCGCCACAGGCGCCGGCGCCGGGGCAGGCCACGTCCTCGAGGTCGTGCAATTCCTGGTCGGTGATTTTTCCTGCAGCGTTTGCGCCCACGGCTTCAAACACATCCTGAATGGTGACGTCCTTGCCGCGATAGCTGCCCGCCGCGATGGTGCCGCCGTACAGCACCAGCCCGGGAAGATCCATTCGCGCCAGCGCCATGGCTGCGGCCGGAATCGTCTTATCGCAACCCACCACGCACACCACGGCGTCGAACATTTGGCCGCGGCAGACCAGTTCAATCGAATCGGCGATCAGCTCGCGGCTCACCAGTGAAGCGCGCATGCCTTCGGTGCCCATGGTTTCGCCGTCGGAGATGGCGATGGTGTTGAATTCCATGGGAGTGCCGCCGGCGGCCCGAATGCCTTCTTTCACTTTGGCGGAGAGCCGCCGCAAGTGAAAGTTGCAGGGCATGGTTTCGATCCAGGTGTTGGCTACGCCGATCAGCGGCTTGCGCAAGTCGGCGTCGGTGAAACCAATGGCTTTGAACATGGAGCGCGCCGGAGCCCGGTCGCGCCCGTCGGTAATTCCGCGGCTGCGATGCTTAAGATCCATGGTGAAAGATTACAACAAGGCTGGCCACGCCGGCAGAGCCACCGACCCCACGCGGCCGCAAAAACTATGGAGGGGAGCCCACACTTGCGGAAGCGATGGAAAAAGCAGGTCCATCTTCAAGTGCGAGTTCCCCAAGTTATCTACAGAGGTCGCTGCTTGCCCCGGATTCCCAATCCATCCAGTAGGTTCGGCCCAAAAACTATGCTCGGCCCAAAAGGAGAGGCCCAAATCGATGCCGCCACCAGCGCCAGAAAGCGCCGGCTCAACCGCCGTGGTTTGAAGCTGGCGAAGGCGGGCCAACGAACTGTACGCTGGATCGCCGTGCTCTCGAAGCGCTGCGCGTCGCGCACCGTCGCGCACGTCGATGGGCGCCCGAATCGCGGCAAGACGCAGAAAAAACGGGGAACCTGCAGTCTGAAACGATGCCCAAAGGCCGCATTCCAACTGCAGGTTCCCCAATCGCATGACGCTTACCCAGGGAGCGCTCATGCTGACACTGCCAAATCCCAACCAACTTAAGCTAGCGCGGCCCGCGCCGACTGCTCGGCAACGCTCGCCGGCGGATGCGGCGCCCATACCGCTTCTTCGTGCTCCCGCAAAGCCGCGCTGGAGCGTACCTCGATCACATCCACGATCGCATGCCACTCTCGGTAAAGCTGCCCGGTCTGCTTGTGCGTGACCTCCAGCAGCAGGGTAACCAAGTGATCTTGCCCTGCATATTCAGCGTGCACCGACGTGAGATCGAGCCCCCGGCGCGAAACCGCGTTGAGGATGCGCATCAATGCGCCTTGCGCGTTGCGATAGCGGATGTGAAAAACTTGCATGTTAGTTCCCTCAAACAAAATTTGGTAATTGGGGAATTTAGTAGTTGGTCATTTAAAACCGTGGGTCTCAGCGTTTCTTAAATTACCCAATTACCCAATTACTCAATTCTTTCGTCCTCGAACACCATCTCCGAAAGCGCCGCTCCCGCCGGAACCATGGGATAGACATTGGCTTCGGGATGACAATCAAACACCAGCAACTCCGGCATTCGGCGAGCGCAGGAAGTTCTCGATGAGATCCCCGGTCTCTGCCGACACCGGATACTGCACCATGGCGGCCTCGTTCAGCCGCCATCCGTGAATCTTGTAAGCCTTGGCGATCTCGACGAAATCCGGGTTATCGCTCAAATCGGTTTCAGCATAGTTGCGCGCATAAAAGAGCTGCTGCCACTGCCGCACCATGCCCAGATATTTGTTGTCGACGATCACCATCTTTATAGGCAAGCCGAGCCGGTGCACCGTGGCCAGTTCCTGAATGTTCATCTGGAAACCGCCGTCGCCGGAAACGCAAAGCACGCAAGTTTCCGGCTTCGCCAGTTGCACGCCAACGGCAGCCGGCAGGGCGAAACCCATCGCTCCCAGGCCGCCCGAAGTAATGAAGCCGCGCGGTGAGGAAGAACGGTAGCGCTGCGCCGCCCACATCTGGTGCTGGCCCACGTCGGCAATCACTACGCTGTCCTCGGGCAGGCGGCTGAAAAGCTCATCGAGAAAACGAATCGTAGGCTGCGCCAGTCCCCGCGGATCAAGCTCCGCGCGCCCCGGCCCGCAAGCAATCGCGCGCCAGCCGCTCCAGTCGGGCAGGGAAGCATGGCGCAATTCCGCGTGAAATGCCGGAATCGTGTGCGCGAGATCTCCAATCACCGGCAACTCACAGGCCCGCACGCGATCAAGCTGCGCCGGATCAATTTCAAAGTGTACGATTTTGGCATGAGGCGCAAAGCGCGTGGGATCGCCGGTCACGCGATCATCCAGGCGCGCTCCGAAAACCATCAGCAAATCGGTCTCGTGCAAAGCGGTGTTGGCCGCCCGCGTTCCGTGCATGCCCACCATGCCTAGGTAATACGGCGATTGCGGTGGAACCGCGCCCAATCCGTGTACCGTGGCGAACGTGGGAACATTCAAATCGTCGAGCAGCCGCCGCAGTTCGGGAATCGCTCCCGAAAGCTTTGCCCCCGCGCCCACCAGCGCCACCGGCTTGCTTGCCCGTTGCAGCAAGGCCACAATCGTGTCGCTCGAATGCGCCATCCGCCTTCGCATCGGCGGGCCGAGCGTGTGGAGTGAACTTCACCGGGCCGGAGAATTCCTTCTTGGCCTTCAATATGTCGGTGGGAATGTCGATGACCACCGGCCCCGGTCGTCCGCTGCGCGCCCAGTAGAATCCCTCGGCAATCACCTCCGGGATTTCGTCAATCGTGCGCACCAGCCGGCTCCACTTGGTCAGCGAAAGCGTCACACCGAAAACATCGGTTTCCTGAAACGCATCGGTTCCGATCATCGCCGTCCGCACTTGTCCCGTGATGCAGACCAGCGGGACTGAGTCCATCTTGGCGTCGGCAATGCCGGTGACCAGGTTGGTCGCGCCCGGCCCGCTGGTAGCCATGGCGACGCCAACTTTTCCCGTGACTCGCGCGTAACCTTCTGCCGCGAACACCGCGCCCTGCTCATGCCGGGTGAGGATATGCCGCACCCCGCTCCCGTCCAGCGCGTCGTACAACGGCATGATCGCGCCGCCGGGATAGCCGAACACCAGGTCCACCCCTTCGGCGCGCATGCACTGCAGAACGATTTCGGCTCCCTTAAGCATTCACGGCCTGTTTGGCCTCAGCCTTCGGCGTCTCAGAAGTTTTCTTGGCTTCCCTGCCGGGCAGCCAGCTCATCATGCCGCGCAACTGCGCGCCCACAACCTCGATCGGATGCTGCTGCTCCTTCTTGCGCAACGCGGCGAAGTGGTGGCCGCCGTCCTTGTTTTCCTTGATCCACTCCCGGGCGAACGTTCCATCCTGAATGTCGGCCAGAGTTTTCTTCATGGCGGCCCGTGTGGCATCGCCCACAACTTTCTCGCCCCGCGTCAGGTCGCCGTACTCGGCGGTATTCGAAATCGAGTAGCGCATCCGTCCGAGGCCGCCTTCGTAGATCAGGTCAACAATCAGCTTCATCTCATGCAGGCACTCAAAATAGGCAATCTCCGGAGCGTAGCCGGCTTCCACCAGCGTCTCGAATCCCTTCTTGATCAATGAAGTCAAACCGCCGCACAGCACCGCCTGCTCGCCGAACAGGTCGCTCTCGGTTTCTTCCCGGAACGTGGTTTGCAGAACACCCGCGCGCGTCGACCCAATGCCGTGCGCGTAGGCCAGCGCATATTCATGAGCCCGCTGGCTCGAATCCTGCTGAATCGCGATCAGCGACGGCACTCCGCGCCCTTCGCTGTAAACCCGCCGCAGCAGATGGCCGGGGCTCTTGGGCGCGATCATCACCACGTCCACGTCGCGGGCGGGACGATGGTTTTGAAATGAATGCTGAAGCCGTGCGAGAACCCCAGAATCTTGCCGGGATGCAGATAGGGCTGGATGTACTGCTCGTACACCGCCGCCTGAGTTTCATCCGGCGTGAGCACATGGATCCAGTCGGCACGCTTGGCGGCCTCATCCGGAGCCACCACCACCATGCCATCGGCGCGGGCCTGCTGCGCGCTCGGGCGCGTCGGTTCCAGCCCCACGATTACCTTGCAGCCGCTGTCGCGCAAGTTCTGCGCCTGCGCATGTCCCTGGCTGCCGTAGCCCAGGATGGCGATGGTTTTGCCCTTCAGGGCGTCGGGATTGGCGTCGTGCTCGTAGAAAATTGTGGCCACTGGGGGTGCTCCTTTTATCCAAACCGACCGGTCGGTCGGTATACAAATATGGTACCCAGTTGGACCAAATTCTGTCAAGGCTAAAAAGAGCTAGGATGAACCATTGCAAGAATATGGTTTGCTTTTTCTTCGCACGGCACCGTTTTGCTATCGCTAATTTGAGCCTTTAAAGATGTAATGGCGGCTGTTTTTTGAGCGTGGCACACCGTTTCTGAAAACATCTGGTCTGACCGTCCCGGAGGACGACGATGAGGCTGGCACTCTCATTCTGTTCTTGGGCTCTTGGCATCTGTCCCGTCGAGGTTTGCTGGCCCTCATTGCAGAATATTTTTCAGGTGACAAAAGGAGTGCCCAACACTCTATCGGGCGCTGAAGAAGGACTATCCGCACTTCGGAAGCACCTGATCTGTGACTGGCTCTGTGACTGGCTCCTTTCTGTGACAGTGGTGCCAGGATTAAACGTGAGTTAAGCCGGGTTAAGATCGCTAGCTGTGGGCGTAAGCTGGAAGCCGAGGCTTCTGGCGGCAGCCGTCAGGCTTCGGAAGCGAGCTTCCTGATAGCGCTTTTCGTAGGCGGCTGCTCCCTCATCCACATAAGGCTGCCCCCAACGAAGCAGGCGGTAGATCAGGGTGGCCAGCTTCCGTGCCGAGGCGAATACGGCCACGTCTGCCCCGTTGCGGCGCGCGATTTGGCGGTAGTAGGCCCCCAGCGCCGTCTGGCTGTGGCGCAGCGATAACGCTGCCATCCGTAGCGCTCCAGCGACACGCGTACTCGCGCTGCCTCGTTTCTTTTTCTTCACCGGCTTGCCTCCGCTGGTCGGCCGGTGCGGAGCCAGGGTAACGTGCTGGACGAACTGTTTCTCGGTGGGAAACCGGCTCAGGTCGGGGCCATATTCGCTGAGTACGGTTTGCACCGTTTCTACGCCAATGGCATCGATGCCGGTCAGATCCACTCCACTCATCCGGTACAATGCCTGACGCAGAGGCTCTTGCCCCCTCTTCTGGATGGCGTTGGCCTTGTTCGGGTTGTTCGATTTCGGTGGTTGTTGCCCGCGGCACTCCTCCCGCTCCATCTCCCCCAGCATGCGCAGAATTTCTTGCTCGTGATCGGCGATCCGCTCCTGAATCGCGTCGTACATTTTCAAAGCTTGCTGCAAGCTGAACAGGTGGTCGGCTCGCCAATGCCCGCTCAGTTGTTCCGCTATTTCCTGTTCGGTTTTGCTGCAGCGTCGGTCGCGCAGCTTCGCTAGTTTCTGCGCATCCCGCTCTCCCCCAACGATGGCTCGGATAATAGCCAACCCGGTCACGCCGTCGATATCCGATACCGCCCGATGCACTCGTACATTCATCTGGTCTAGGCTCTTCTGCATCCGCCGCAACCAGTCCCCCGCCTCCGCCAGCAAGTTCCCTTTATCCCGCACCAAGGTTCGCAGCATGCACACCGGTTCGTTGGGCCGGAACGAGCCGGTCAGCAGCCCGCAACTGTGCAGACGTTGGATCCACTTACAATCCACTCGGTCGGTTTTCTTTCGCCCAGGCACGCGCGCCAACTCGTGGGTATTCACCAGCACTACTTCGAGTCCGTGCCTCTCCAAAATCTCGTGCGGCGGTATCCAGTACACTCCCGTACTTTCCATCGCCACCGATTCCACGTTCCTCTGCTTCAGCCACTGCGCCATCTTTTCTAACTCTGGCGTGGTGGCCCCGAACGGTTCTACTTCTCGACCGGTTCCATCCTTCGTCGGAGCACACACCCAATGTTGCGTGCTTCCTAGATCGATCCCGGCCACGTTGTGTCGAACCACGGGCAGCCCTTCCACCTCGACTTCGTGGTCCAGCTGCTTGGTTTTGTCGCGACTGATCTGCATTCTGCTATCCGCCTTTCCGAACACGACAGCCCGGGTCGGCCAAACTGGGATTCTGATCTAGGGGAGAGCTACGGAGCCTCGCCAATGTTCAATCGCCTTACCGGAGCCATGCTGGTCATAGGGGCATACGCACCAATGGCAAAAGGGCTTTAACTGCTGTCCTGTTCTCTCGCAGCATACCTCCGCGACGAGCCTACAGTCACAGCCATATTCAATCCGGCCTCGCCGGTGGCGGTGCTGGTCTGTGACATCCCACCTTGCGCCTTGCCCCCGATTCGTTCCATTGGCATTTCCCGCGCACTCCCGTTACCATGTCACCCGATGGCCCGCGAGACCGTGGTCGACTCCCGGCAGGAGATCTTGCGCACCGCTGCCCGGCTGTTCCAGCAGCGCGGCTACGACGCCACATCCATGAACGACGTCGCCGCCGCGCTCAAGCTCAGCAAGGGCGGCCTCTACCACCACTTTCAGAGCAAAGACGAAATCCTGTTCGAGATCATGAACCACGCCATGGAGATCACCCAGGAGCGCGTGCTCGGTCCCGTGCGCGGCATCGCCGATCCCGAGGAGCGCCTGCGCGCGCTGATCCGCCTCCACATCGGGGTCGTGCTCAGTCCGCGCGACCGCGAAATCACAGTGATGCTGCACGAAAACCATCCCCTGCCGCCGGCCCTGCGCAAGCGCATCAACGCCCGCAAAAAGGACTACATCCACTTCCTCGAAAACCTTATGGCGGAAGTGCAAAATCAGGTTCATCGAGACCCAGCGCAACAGTCTCACCACGCCAAAGGCAAAGTTAGCCCGCGCGCCGCTGCCTTTGCCCTGCTCGGCATGATCAACTGGATCTATCAGTGGTACAAGCCGGAGGGCGAACTGCAGGCGCAGAACCTCATTCCGCAGTTTACCGACCTCATCTTTGGAGGCATCTTCGCGTGAGAGTCCTGTGAAAGCTCTTTTCGCCAGCCTTTCCGAGATCGACCGGCAGCGCGCTCAGAGCGGCAAGTTGTATCGCGAGTTCCTGCGCCTGCCGGCCATGAGCGCCGGGCTCTACGTCCTGCCTGCCGGAGGCACGGACCTGCAGCGGCCGCATCACGAAGACGAAATGTACTACCTGCTCCGCGGACGCGCTCGCTTCCGAGCCGGAGAAGAAGATCGCGAAGTTTCCGCGGGCAGCGTGATCTTCGTGGCTGCCGAGGTCGAGCACCGCTTCTATGATGTGGCGGAAGAACTGGGAGTGCTCGTCTTCTTCGCGCCGGCCGAAACCTAATCTGGTGAAGAGCTTGTCATGAATTACCAGATAACTCCCATGCAGCCTGACGACTGGCCCACCGTTCGCGAGATCTATCGCGAAGGCATCGCCACCGGCCACGCCACTTTTGAAACCGATCTTCCAGGCTGGGAGAAGTGGGATCGCGGCCATCGCCAGGACTGCCGCCTAATCGCCAGAAAAGGAGAGCAAGTCCTCGGCTGGGCCGCGCTCAGCCCGGTCTCAGGTCGCCGGGTTTACGCTGGAGTCGCCGAGGTCTCCGTTTACGTGGCTGCTGCGGCGCGGGGCAGCGGCGTCGGCAAAGCGCTTCTGGAAGCGTTAATCCAGGAATCTGAGCTTCACCGCATCTGGACCCTGCAAGCCGGCATCTTTCCCGAGAACGCCGCCAGTATCGCACTGCACAAGTCCCGTGGATTCCGCGAAGTAGGCGTGAGGCGCCACATCGGCAAACGGGATGAGGTTTGGAGAGATGTGCTCCTGCTGGAGCGCCGAAGTTCGACTGTAGGCATTTAGTTGGTGAATCTAGCGACTCGGTACTATTGAGCCGGAAGCCAGTACGTCTCTTCCTGGATCGCTGCCTTATCGACGAAGCCACGCCCCTCAGCATGGCCTTGCTGTTCGCCTAAGCTCGAGCGGAGAAGTGCGCGCGGCCACAAGCAAAGCGCGAGCCCGAAAGCTCGCCCTAAATTTCGCATCGGAAGCCGGGCTCAATCCGCCGGAACCGGCTTCTCTTCCACTCGAGCGATCTTGCTCACGTCAATTCCCAACCCCTTCACCATGCCGGTCCCGTAAACGGGATCAGCCTCAAGAAGGGCTGGACCTGCAGCTCCTGAATCCGCCGCGGAGTCTGTCCCTAGTCGCCGCGATGGTGCCGATCAGCCGTTGCTGGCCATCCCTGGGCATCAGTCGGAACAGATTTCCCGGCGGCGTGTAGTAGTCGCCCCGGTCGCCGTGATTGCCCGGCGACAAACTCGGTCCGGATGAAACTGTTGCGCCGATTGGTAAAGGCGGCCTGGGGGCGCGATGCGCCCCCGCGAGCCAGGAAAAGCGACAACTTCGGTTAAGCCGTTCCAACGACAGCAATCGCACGAAGTTGACAGCTTTCTTTTTCCCCGAGCTTTTTCGCCGAGCTCAGGCAAGGTCGTAGCGATCCAGGTTCATTACCTTGTTCCACGCCGCCGCGAAGTCCTTCACAAACGCCTGCTTCGAGTCGTCGCACGCATAGACTTCTGCGATTGCGCGGAGTTGGGAGTTTGAACCAAAGAGGAGATCGACGCGCGTGCCGGTCCACTTGGTTTTGCCCGTTGCGCGATCGCGCCCCTCATACACGCCTTCGGTAGAGGAGGCCTGCCAGTTCGTATTCATGTCGAGCAGGTTGACGAAGAAATCATTCGTCAGCGTCTCCGGCCGCTTGGTGAACACGCCGTGTTTGGACTGCCCGAAGTTGGCACCCAGGGCGCGCAGGCCACCGATGAGCACTGTCATCTCCGGGCCCGTCAGCGTCAGCAGCTGCGCCCGATCCAACAGCAACTCCTCGGCCGACAGAATCTGTCCGCTGCGGAGGTAGTTGCGGAACCCGTCCGCGATCGGCTCCATTACGGCGAATGAGTGCAGGTCGGTCTGCTTCTGCGAAGCATCCGTGCGCCCCGGGGAGAAAGGAATCTTCACCTTGTGCCCTGCCTTTTTCGCAGCTTCCTCGACGGCTGCACAGCCGCCCAGAACGATCAAGTCAGCCAGCGAAATCTGCGTTCCTTTGTTCCGGCCTTTGTTCCCATTGGACTTGTTCCCATTGGACTGCGAGCCGTTGAAATCCTTTTGGATCGCCTCCAGCTTCTGGAGAACCTTCGCCAGTTCGGCCGGCTGGTTCACTTCCCAATCTTTTTGTGGTGAAAGGCGAATGCGCGCCCCGTTCGCCCCGCCGCGCTTGTCCGAGCCACGGAACGACGCCGCCGACGCCCAGGCAGTCGTGACCAGTTGAGAGATCGACAATCCAGATTTGAGGATCTTCGCTTTCAGCGCAGCAATCTCCTTCTCCCCGATCAATTTATGATCGACGGCGGGAACGGGGTCTTGCCAGACCAGCTCCTCCTTCGGAACCAGCGGGCCAAGGTAGCGCGAGATCGGCCCCATGTCGCGATGCGTCAGCTTGAACCACGCCCGGGCAAACGCGTCTGCGAGCTGATCGGGATGCTCATAGAAGCGCCGTGAAATTTGTTCGTACGCAGGGTCGAACCGCAGCGCGAGGTCAGTGGTCAGCATGGATGGCGCATGATGCTTCGACGGGTCGTGCGCATCCGGCACCGTATCTTTGCCTCTGCCATCTTTCGGTGTCCACTGATGCGCACCGGCCGGGCTCTTCGTGAGTTCCCATTCGTAACTGAACAGGTTGGTGAAGAAGTTGTTGCTCCACTTCGTAGGCGTCGTGGTCCAAATCACTTCCAGGCCGCTGCCGATCGTATCGCCACTATGACCTTTGCCAAGTTGATTCTTCCATCCCAACCCTTGCTCCTCAATGCCGGCAGCTTCTGGGTCGTTGCCTACATATTGAGCGGGAACGCCTGCGCCGTGGGTTTTGCCGAAGCTGTGACCACCGGCAATAAGCGCAACTGTCTCCTCGTCATTCATCGCCATGCGGGCGAAAGTCTCTCGGATATCCCGCGCCGCGGCAATCGGGTCCGGCCTTCCATTCGGCCCTTCCGGGTTCACATAGATCAGACCCATTTGCACGGCACCGAGCGGTTTCTCGAGATCACGGTCGCCGCTGTAGCGCTCATCCGCCAGCCACGTCTTCTCAGGTCCCCAATTGACTTCCTCTTCGGGCTCCCACACGTCCTCGCGCCCGCCGCCAAACCCGAACGTCTTAAAGCCCATCGACTCCAGAGCGACGTTGCCGGCGAGAATCATGAGGTCGGCCCAGGAAATTTTCCGTCCATACTTCTGCTTGATCGGCCACAGCAGCCGGCGCGCTTTGTCAAGATTCACGTTGTCCGGCCAGCTATTGAGCGGCGCGAAGCGCTGCTGCCCGGCTCCGGCCCCGCCGCGGCCGTCGCCGATGCGGTACGTGCCCGCGCTATGCCAAGCCATGCGAATGAACAGCGGCCCATAGTGGCCAAAGTCGGCCGGCCACCAATCCTGCGAGTCCGTCATCAAGGCATGCAGGTCCTTGATCACGGCCTTCAGGTTGAGGCTCTTGAATTCTTCCGCGTAGTTGAACTCCTTGTCCATCGGATCAGACAGGGGCGAGTGCTGGTGCAGGATCCTCAGGTTCAGCTGATTCGGCCACCAGTCGGCATTGGTGTATGAATTGCGAGCGCCGTGCGCTACTGGGCACTTCGATTCGGTTGCAGTGTTTTTTTCCTTAACTTCGGGAACAACACTTCCAGATGAACTTGCGAGTGTGTTTTCCATAATGTTTTTATCCTTCTTATAGTGACTGGGTACGGCGTGAAAAAAATTCCTTTTTGGCGCTGCAGCGGCGGCAGAGGCCAAACACCTCGACCATCGGCTGCGACAGATCGAAACCGCGCGGCGCCTGCCGCGACAGCCGTTTCAAGTTGATAAAATCACCTTCAATATCCTGCACCGCCTTGCAGCGCGTGCACACCAGGTGATGATGAGGTTCGAGATTGCCTTCCACCAGCAGCGTGGAAGCGTGAGGACTAACTTCCCGCAGCAGTCCGTGCTCCACGAACAGCCGCAGGTTCTTGTAAACCGTAGCTAAAGAAATGGACGGAGTCCGCCGCCGCACCTCGGCATAGACATTTTCAGGCGAGTAATGTCCTGGCATGGCCACCACAGCCTCATAAATAACCTGCCGCTGATGGGTAGCCGCCAGACCACACTTCCAAGCCAGTTCCCGAAATTGTTCGTGAGCCGAGGACACGGGAAGCACCATTGTTAGACGAGAACCATTATAATCCAAGAATCATTCAAGTGTAATAAAAGTAACTGCGTGGCAAGAATGCTCGTGCGGGGCGGGCAGGCCTGTCCGCCTCGAACCACGACCCCGTTGCTCCGACTGTTAACCGGTCCACGCTCAGGTTCAAAATCCCGCAGTAAGCCGAACCAGAATGACGCAGGAACAAACTCCCCACCCTCGGTGTCTACCTCAAAATGACCCGCCGGACAGCTGCGTCTCGACAGCCCAGGGCCTGATCCCATTCCAACGGAGGCAACCGTGCTCGAAGCCATCGGCCTCACCAAGCGCTACGCCTCATTACCCGCGGTTCAGGAAGTTTCCTTCGGCCTTCAGTCCGGACAGGTGCTCGGCTGCCTCGGCCCCAACGGTTCGGGAAAGAGCACGACGGTAAAGATGCTGACCGGTCTGCTCGAGCCCACCCGGGGCCAGGTTCTGTTCCACGGCGAAGACATTCGCAAGGATCTCGTCCGCTTCAGAAAACGTCTCGGCTACGTACCCGAAGAGCCCAATCTGTACCCCTATCTCACCGGACGCGAATACCTGGAGATGGTCGGCACGCTTCGCGGCATGCCCGTCTCACACCTGTCGCCAAAAGTTGACGCCCTGCTCGAACTGTTCTCCCTCTTTTCTCACCGCCATTCGTCGATCGCGTCTTATTCCAAGGGAATGCGCCAGCGTATCCTGCTCATCTCCGCGCTAATAGACAACCCGGAGATCCTCATCTTCGATGAACCGCTCTCCGGCCTGGACGTAACCTCCGCGCTGATCTTCAAAAATTTAATCCGAACCCTAGGCCAGCAGGGCCGTGCGGTTTTTTATTGTTCCCACGTACTGGAGGTTGTAGAGCAGGTGTGCTCCCATCTCTTGATCCTGCGCAAGGGCAATGTCATCGCCTGCGACACCACGGCTGCGATCCAAAAGAACATCGAGCACCGTTCGCTGGAGCGTACATTTATGCATCTGGTTGAGGATGTCGACGCGGAAAAAATTACCCGTGACATAGTCGACGTAATGAGTGCCGCGTGACCTCTTCTCGGGCACATTCGCTGCGGCAAAGATGGGAAGCCCAATCCCAACGCCCTTTCTTTCGTCTGACGCGCCTGTTCGCGGACCGCATCTTTCGGGGCGGCGGCGAAGCCGACGGAGACGATCTCGGCTTCAGCCTGGGTCTGGTTCTTGCTCTTCTGGCTCTGCCCGGCGCTTTCTATTCCATCTTCCTGTTCGACAAGTACAGCTCGCTGCTGCAGTGGATTCGCGGCCAGCACAACTTCGATCCCCTCGCCGCCGCCCTGCCCGATGAGTATTTCTTCATCGTGCTCTCCATGGTGGTAACCGGCACGGTCGCGGTGTGGCGCTGGGACAGCATATTTCCCGATCGCCGGGATTACGCCAACCTGGTTCCGCTCCCCATTTCGACGCGAATCATCTTTCTCGCCAACCTGGCGGCGATTGTTTTCCTGACCCTCGTGCTCGCCTTCGACGTGAACGCCGCTTCGGCCGTGCTGTTTCCGGTTGTGGTCAGCGGGTCGCAGCAGGCGCTTGGTTATGTCGCTCAGTTCGCTGCGATCCACGCGCTGGTCATAGTCCTGGCCAGCATCTTCAGCTTCTTCGCGGTATTTGCCACCGTCGGTGTGCTGATATTTGCTCTGCCCTACGCTGTCTTTCGCCGGATTTCTCTTTACGTGCGCGGCCTGATTATCGTCTGCCTGTTGACTCTGCTCTCCACCAGCTTTGCAGTGCCCTCTTTGGTGGATCGGTTGCCCCGGACGCCACATTCGCCCATCCGGCTCCTGCCCTCAGTCTGGTTTCTCGGTTTCTGCCAACTGCTTCGGGGCAAAGCCGACCCGTCGCTCGCCGTGCTGGGTCGGATGGCAGTCCTGGGCTCACTCTGCGTGATCCTGGTTGCGATTGCCGCCTACGCCCTCAGCTATCGGCGATGCTTTACCCGCATTCCCGAGAACATGGACATCACTGAGGAAACAAGCCGCGGTTATTCTTCGTGGCTGTTTTCAGTCCTCGACCGGACTGTCCTGAGAAGTCCATTCCAGCGCGCCGGTTATCGCTTCGTGATGAGAACGCTGCTGCGCAGTGAGCGCCATAGTCTGGTCCTTGGCGGATTCTTCGCCCTGGGCATTGTCATTGCGTCCCAGGTTCTGTTTGTCACCTTCAATGACAAGATCGACGACACTGGCCGTGTACCCTCGGCGGCGCTTCTCTCCATTCCATTCATCCTGAGCTACTGCATCCTCGTGGGCCTGCGTTTTGTTTTCGACATCCCAACTGAACTGCGAGCGAATTGGATCTTCCGCCTTTCGCTCGACAAGACGGGGCACGAATGCATCCCCCTGGCGCGAAAAATCCTGCTGACGTTCAATCTTCCGTGGGTTTTCGCCGCTGTCTTTCCGGTGTCCGCGTATCTGTGGGGATGGACCGCCGCTTTATTGCACAGCGCTCTCATCACAATCTGGTCGGCGCTGCTGGCCGGCATTCTGCTCGTCCGCTTCCGCAAAGTTCCATTCACCTGCTCCTATCCTCCGTTCCGAGATTCTGCGATTGTGGTCGTGCTGTGCTACATCCTCGGCTTCTTTGCCTTTGTAGTTCTAACTTCACGCTTCGAATATTGGGCGTTGCTCGACCCAGCCTTGATGCTCCTATTCGTTCCAATCATCTTCGGCACGTGGTACGCCCTACACCGTCTCCAGCAGGAAGCAGCAGACAGCGACAAGCAATTAATCTTCGAAGAAAAACAGCCGGTAGCTTTTGAAGTGCTGGACCTGGGACAATGGTCTTAAACCTTCAGCCCTAAGCGCATTCCTCAGCCGTCTGGATTTCAGCAGACTCAGGAACTGACTGGGGAACCTTGGCGGCCGCCGCTCGCTCGCCGCGCCGGATCAGCACAATCGCTCCCAGAATCGCGACCGACGCCAGCACCACCCGCAGCGTCAAAGGCTCATGCGCAAGAAACCATCCCAATAAAACTGCGACCACCGGATTGGCATACGTATGTGTCGCCACCAGCGCCGGCGGAACGCGCTGCAGCAGCCAGGTGTAAGACGTGAAGGCCACCACTGACCCGAACGTGATCAGATAACCCAGCCCAAAAATAGATCGCAGCGTGATGCTCGCCCAGTGCGTCTGCTGGAACTCGCCCGTAACTCCGGCCGCGATCAGCAGCAGCGCCGCGCCGCAGAGAGTCGGCAGAGCAGTTCGCCCCAGCGCATCAGAAGGCAGCTTAAGCCGCGGCGAAATCACCACGCCGAACGACCACGATAAAGAACCCAGCAGCACCGCCAGCATTCCCCACAAACTCGAACCTTTCACCGTGAGTTCGGCGCCCGTCAGCATGGCCACGCCCACCACGCCGAGACCCAAGCCCAGAGCGCTGAGCACGCTGATCTTCTGCTGGCCCACCATCCAGCCCAGCACCAGAATGAACATCGGCTCGGTTGCAATCAGCAACGCCGCCAGCCCCGATCCCACATACTGCTCCGCCCAGTGCAACGAGCCATGCCCGATTAAGAAGAAGAGCGCGCCCACGGCAAATCCCGCCACCCACTGCTGCCGCGTCGGTCGAAACCCGCGCCACCAGGCCCAGGCCAGCATGATCCCGCCCGCGATCGAGTGCCGGATTCCCGCCGTCACCAGCGGAGGAATGGTCTCGACCGCGTAACGGATCGCGAGGTAGGTCGATCCCCATATGACATAGATCGCCACAAAAGCCAGCGCCAGCTGGATGGCGTAACTTCTGGCGCGCGAACTCGCGGGTTTGGGCTGAGGGACCATCACAGGTCTACCTCCAATATGTATCATCTTGCCGCTTTGGAGCATGGCCCTAATCTGGGAAGGTTGGTCGAGAATCATGGAAATGGACCTCCTTGGCTTCGCTAACCTGCTAAACTATATTTACAGGTTATATGAAAATAGTAAGCCGTTCAATGTAACTTGTCAAGACCATTTTGGTGGTTATATGATTTAGGAAAGGAGATTGCAGAGTTTCACAATGACCGAAACCAAACCCAAGAGACGACGGCCACCCAAATTCGAATTGATCGGGGGAAACGTCTGCCTCGATTTCATCAACACGCTCGACGATCGTCCCAGCGGCAAACCCAAAGAATTGCTCAAGGACTACTTCGAACTGGCGCGTTTCGGGGAAGACACCGGCATCCTCACGCCGGAGCAGCTAGATTTTTTCTACGAAAACGTTCACCTCATGCCCGAGGAGGCTGCGGACGCTCTGCGCCGCGCCATCAACCTGCGCGAGGCCATGTACGCCGTCTTTTCAGCTTTGGTGAAGGGGCAAACCGTGCCGCCGGTGGAGATGGACACCCTCAATGCCTACATCCAGGATGCGGCGCTACATTCGCGACTGGTCGAAAGCGCGGGACGCTGCGAGTGGCGCTTCGACAACATGGGGTCTGCCTTCGATGCGATGCTGTGGCCGATCGCGCGCGCGGCCGCGGACCTGCTGGCCTCGAGCGAGGTGGCGCTGGTGCGCGCCTGCTCGTCGCCAACCTGCCAGTGGTACTTTCTCGACACCAGCAAGAATCACCACCGCCGCTGGTGCAGCATGAAACAGTGCGGCAACCGCGCCAAAGTGCGGAAGTTTTATGCGAAGAAGAAGACTGCTTAAGGTATTGCCGATGGCGCGCCTTCGACGAGCCGCCCTGGCGATTACTTCAGTTCGGTGATGATTGCGTGCTGCTTTCCACGGACCAGCGTTTCGGTGTGGGTGCGGCTGCGGGGGTTGAACCGGACCACGCCGGGCTTGAACGAATTCACGGTAACTTTCCCGTCGGGAGTGGTCGAACTCAGGTCGCCATCATCAAGGAACACCACTACGACGTCTTTATCGTGGAAGTGCATCGGGGTGGGCACTCCCGGCGTCCAGGTGTAATCCCACACAATCAGGCGCTCGTTTTCGAGGATCTTCTTCGATCCAGGCCGAGGAAACGCGAGTGGATAGCCGGAGGTATTGGCGAGGGGAGCGACTGATGGTCTTTCAGATCGATCAATATCGATCTTCCCGCGAGGTTCGACGCTGTGCCCTTCGGCAGGAACGCCGCCTTGCCCGATAACGACACAACAACCGAATCAAAAGGCTGCGCAGTTGTGGGATCGGTTACGTCCCAGACGATAACGCGGTCATTCTCTATCACCGCCTTCAGCGCCGTTTGCGTGGCGCCCTGGAACAGCATCGCGCAGAGCAGCAAGGCTCGGACCATTGAAGCACCCTTTCAGATCAAGCGGAAATTCAACAACAGGATACCTCGTAAGCATAGGATCGCAGAGTCCCACGCTTGACAAAAGAACGTCGTCGAGATCAGAACTCCAGGCGCGCTTGAAAGGCGATCATGCGGGGAGTGCTGTCGCCGCCCCAGGCCGACGCCGAGCAGGCCGGGCATAGTTAATCCACAATCGACCGGCTGACGCTTCCGTCGGGCCAAGGTGTTACCATTCCTGTTGGTTGATCTGCCGAGGTTTGCTTATGGCCGCTCACTCTTACAGCGCGAACCAGAATTCCTGGCCCGCATTGCCGCTGGTGGCATGGCAGGATACCTACGCCACCCTGCACATGTGGACGCAGATCGTTGGCAAGGTGCGGCTGGCGCTTAGCCCGCGCGTCAACCACTGGTGGGAGGTTCCGCTTTATGTCAGCGCGCGGGGACTGACGACTTCTTCGATTCCCTATGAAGACGAAATCTTCGAAGTTCAGTTCGACTTTATCGAGCACGAGTTGATCATCCAGACCAGTTGGGGTGCGTCGAAGACGATGGCGCTTGCGCCGCGGTCGGTGGCTGATTTTCACGCCGAGTTTATGTCGGCCTTGCGCGCGCTGGGCATCGAGGTGAAGATCTGGACGATGCCGGTTGAGGTTCCTAATCCGGTGCGCTTCGAAAAAGATACACAACATGCCTCCTATGATCGCGAATATGCGCATCGCTTCTGGAAGGTATTGGTTTTGTGCGACAGCATCTTCAAGGAGTTTCGCGCAGGCTTCATCGGCAAGGATAGTCCTGTGCATTTTTTCTGGGGAAGCTTCGATCTCTGCGTGACGCGCTTCTCGGGGCGGCGGGCTCCGGAACGCGCGGGGACCGATTCCATTACGCGCGAGGCATACTCGCATGAGGTGATCAGCGCGGGATTCTGGCCGGGCGGTGGCGACATTCGGGGTGCGGCGTTTTATGCCTATGCCGTACCTGAGCCTCCCGGTTTTGCCGAGCAACCGGTCGAGCCAGAGGCGGCGTTTTATCATCCGCAACTGCATGAGTTTCTGCTGATGTACGACGATGTGCGCTGCGCTGCCTCGCCCCGCCAGGCGCTGCTCAGCTTCATGCAGAGCACGTACGAGGCGGGAGCGAAGCTTGCGCGGTGGGATCGAAAGGAACTGGAAAGACTTTGACCGAGAGATGCGAGAGATGATAGGGAGGTGGAAATGGCGAAGAAATGCAAGCACCTGGATCAGATCAAGATCACGACCACCGACGTACGCGTCTGTGAAGAATGCGTGAAAATAGGTGACACCTGGGTTCACCTGCGGATGTGCATGTTGTGCGGGCAGGTGGGCTGCTGCGATTCGTCGAAGAACAAACACGCTACCAAGCATTTTCGGCACACCGGGCATCCAGTGATGCGCTCGATCGAGCCCGGAGAAGACTGGATCTGGTGCTACGTGGAAGAGATGATTGCGGGCGAGGTCGCCGCGTAGGCATCTTCATCCCACGCTGGAAAAAGATGAAAATGGCCACATCCTAATGCCGTGAACCGCGAACGTCGCGAAGAGAATCCGCCGAGGACGCAAAAGAAGAGCCGGAATGTGCAGTTTTCAACGACTAAGCTTGGGGAGGGAAGACCAAAAAGCTGGCAAAAAATTGAAAGGGCCGTGACATTGGTTATGCTCTAGCCGCCAACTCCTGCGAGGGAGCCAACAGCGTGGACGCATGTACCGTCACAGCCCCTTGATGCGATCACTGTTTTCACAGTCCCAGACCCCAACTGCCCCTCGCAGAGCCGTCGGTTTTTTCAGGTCCGGCTGTCTTGCAGGTTGCCCCGCCCGACTGATCACCCAGCCTACTTCGGGTCAGCAAGGTTTATTTCGCTGTCCCTTTCGACCGTCGACGAATGCAACCTTAACAGAACGTTCACAAATGTCAACGCAAACTATTGGTGCAACGCATCGGCTTGACCCTGTGAATAACCGACGCTGTAACCTGTTGCAGCACGGAAGTTTACTAACACGCGTTCTGAATTTGGACTGGTTTTACACAAAAACTTGCACACCTCCCGCGACATAGAAAAATTCTCCATGCGAACCTAAGATTCATCTTGACGCAGAAACAATCTCGGCGCATCTTGCTAACAGTACAAAAAGAATTACTGATGTCAGAACTCGTGGCCTATGTGGACGGTGGTTCCCTGGGCAATCCGGGGCCATCGGGTATTGGGGTGGTCATCGATGGCTGCGCAAGCGGCCCTATCCGCATCTCGCGGTGGATCGGCCACCAGGATAACAACGTTGCCGAATATGTGGCGCTGCTGGAGGCGCTGCAGTGCGCGCTGTCTCTGAAGGCAAAGGCGCTGCACGTTTACTCGGATTCGCAAGTTGTGGTTCGGCAGATGCGCGGCGAGTACATCTGCCGTAGTTCGCGCCTCTACTCTCTGCATTGGACTTGCCGCAAGCTGGCTCGAACCCTCACCTTTTCCATCTCGCACGTGCCGCGGGAGGATAATGCCGAAGCGAACCGGTTGGCGAATACAGCGGTGCGGGAACGGGAAGCGGGTCTTAGGTGTTAGGTCTCTAGGCTTCGGCGAACAGCGTTGCTAGAGACCTGCCTCTTGAACCCTCGCCTAATACCTGGGACCGCAAGACCTGCAGCCCTGGCCCAACCGGCGACTGAAATCGGTTCTCCAGCCGGGTGAGGAGGCTCCAACTTCCGAAGCCAAGTCTGTAAGCTTTTTCCCGTCCCCAGGCCTCCGAAATCCGAGCTCGCATTCCGATAGTAATTTGAGTCTGAAGCTCCAACAAAGATCCCCTCACATGGAACTCCGATGGAATAGGAACTGTAACAACTCTTTGCCAGGAAAAACGCCCCTTGCCCTCGGCGATACTCGGCGATATTGCTTGGGATGGACACTGCTGCAGGCCTCATCTGACTGGTCAGGCCATAGATTTCTTGCTTGGGGAACGAACTGGTATTGCGATAACCTCCAGCACATGGTCCCATCGCGCGACGCCAAACCTTCAGATCCTAGTAGGTTCCGTGCATGTACTCTCCTTCTCGGTCGCTAGGCCATAACGAACGCCGACGGTCTTGGACTGTGACATCCGTCGCACCGAGGAAGAGCAAATCCGGTCTTGGGTCGTGGGTCTCAGCGAACCGCGCGAGGGGAGACGTGAGCTTTAGGCAACCCCAAGACGCAAGGTCTAACACCTAAGACACAAGACCAGCCTTGACACCATGCCGTCTCCGAGCGAGACTCCAATTACTGACGCGCGTTATGGATCATCACTCGACTGTCGACCAGAATTCCGCATCGGGTGAGGGAGCAGGTAGCAGCGAAGGCCGATCCGCAACCGCGAGCGTCTCGGCGGGAATCGCTGCGGCCAACGCACATCTGCCCAAGCTTTCGCAGACCGAGCCGCGCTTTCCGGGAGAGGATGGCGGGCAGTCGCTGGCCAAAATGGCCCAGCGCGATCTCGATGCCGCCCTGCAACTGCTCGCCGAGCGCGCCCAATACATTACCGGAGCCAGTGGAGCCGCCATTGCCTTGCGCCGCGGCGAACACTCCGACATGGTTTGCCGGGCCAGCGCGGGATCGAACGCGCCCGAGTTGGGGGCGCTGCTCTCCATGGAATCTGGGCTTTCGGGGGAAAGCGTACGCACGCGCCAGGCCCTGCGGTGTGACGACGCCGCACACGATCCGCGCGTGAACCGTGAAGGCTGCCGCCAGTTGGGCATTGCGTCGGTGGTGGTGATGCCGATCGTGAGCGAGCGGCAGGTGCTTGGTGTCTTCGAGCTTTTTTCCGGCAAGCCGCGCGCCTTTGAGGAACGTGATCTTTCCGCCTTGCGGCGCTTGAGCGAAATGGTGGAAACCGCAGTGACCCATGCGGTGGCGGCGCAAAGTTTGCCCGTAGTGGAGGAACCGGCCAGTGCGGAAAGTCAGCCGTCCGGGGATGGGATCGCGGCCGAGGCCTTGCCTCTTGAATCTCCTGGAAATGTGATCGGCGCGGACTTTGCGGCCGTGCCGCAAGGAAAAGGTACTCTGTCCACGGAACTGGAAAAGACGGAACTGGAAAAGGCAGGGCCCGAGCCAGCCCCGAAGAAGCCGCTTTTTTGGTCCGCTGCCGCGCAGACTCCAGCCAGCGCCGGCCGGTCCCATGACCTCGCGGCGTCGATCTCTCTGCCTATGGAGCTGAGAAACTTGCAGAGGTGCCAGGCTTGCGGCTTTCCTGTGTCGCAGGGACGCACGTTCTGCGTCGAATGCGAAGGAAAGCAATGGCGCGGCGAGGGCCTTCCGCAGCCTTCCGCAGCGGCCGTCGCCGCGGGCCGAGAACCACATCAAGAAACGCAACCGGAACCGCAAGTCATCGGTGCACGGGGTGATACGCCCGAGATTTCTGTTTTGAAGGATTCTTCTTGGGCTCAAACTTCGGACCCAGCCATGGAACCATCCGTCGGCGAAGTCGCAATGGCCGCTCCCGTAGTTGCGGATTTGCCGCAAAGCGTCCCGCAGAATGTCCCAGTGGATGGGTCGGCCTCCGACAATTCCACTCTGTTCTTGAGCTCGGCTGCGCCGTCAGAATCCTGGTTCGCGGCCAACAAGTACATCCTCGGAGCTTTGCTGGTCGTCGCGATTGTGATCGTCGCAATTGCCTGGTTGCGCTGACCTTCTCCAGTCTCATCTTCTTCTTTTTTCTTTTGCGTGAATCTTTTCTGTGAATGCCGTGCCCCGCGACAGATTACAATTCCTTTCCTGACTTCGAAGGGTTAATCCGGAGGATTCATCTGGGAGGGTTGATCGTGCGACCAACTATGCGCGGGGTGTTGCGCCGTTGCTTGCTGGTTCTGCTGTTGAGCGGGTTGGCCACTGCCCAGAGTACTGAGCAGCGCACGTCGCTTTACTTGGAACGTGTCCGCAAGCAACCACAGTTGGTGCTGGCTTTTTTGCGCGACCTGCCCAAGGGTGGAGATCTGCACAATCATGTGGACGGCGCGATCTATGCCGAAGACCTGGTGGATTTCGCGGCGGACGGCGGGCTGTGCGTGGACCGAACGTCTTCGCGGCTGCTGGCTCCGCCTTGCGATTCCTGCGAAAACTACACGGCCAAGCCCGCGGCCCGATGCAGCTACGGCGATCATGTGCTTTACAACCAGATGATTGACGCCTGGTCGATGCGCAACTGGAGGCCGGGCGACGAATCGGGCCACGATCATTTTTTTGCCACGTTCGACAGATTCGGGCTGGCCTTGCGCACCCATGTGGCCCAGGAAATTGCCGCAGCCACGAATCGCGCGGGCATGGATCATCTGCAATATGTCGAGTTCATGCACACCGCCGACGCCGGCGCGGCGGCAAAACTGGCGGGAAAGGTTGAATGGAATCCGGATTACGCTAAGATGCGCGACGCGCTGCTGAGCGCCGGCATGCAAGATGTGGCTGCGGAGACCAGCCAGGAGACTCGCCGCCGACGATGCCCGCGGTAAGGAGATTCTCAAATGCGGAACTGCGGATGCGGCTCCCGGATGCGACGTGACCGTGCGTTATCTTTATCAGGTGCTGCGCGGGTTGCCGCATGAAATCGTTTTCGCGCAGATTCTGCTTGGGTTCGAGCTGGCATCCTCCTCCGATCCGCGATGGGTCGGGCTGAATCTGGTGATGCCCGAAGACTGGTACGTTCCGCTCCACGACTTCAACGAGCATATGGCCATGCTCGATTATCTGCACGGCGTCTATCCTAAGGTGCACATCACGCTGCATGCGGGCGAACTGGCCATGGGGCTCGTGCCGCCAGAGGATTTGACGTTCCACATTCGCGCTTCGGTCGAGCGCGGTCATGCGGAGCGAATCGGCCACGGGGTTGACGTGATCAATGAAAAAGATGCGATCGGCTTGTTGCATGAGATGGCAGAGCACAATGTACTCGTGGAAATCTGCCTGACCTCGAATGACGTGATTCTGGGCGTGAGCGGGGATGATCATCCGCTGCGGATTTACATGAAGTACGGCGTTCCGGTGGCACTGGCGACTGACGACGAGGGCGTGTCGCGCTCGGACATGACGCATGAATATTTGCGTGCGGTAGAGACGTACCACTTGTCTTATTCGGATTTGAAGCGCATGGCGCGGCAGAGCTTGGAACACAGCTTCCTGCCGGGTCAAAGCCTGTGGACGGACACGAAGCTGGTGTTTCGTATGACGCGGGCGTGCACGGGTGATGTTCCGGGCCCGGACAAGCCGTCGGCGGGATGCGAAGAGTTCCTCACGGCTAACGAACGAGCGCGGATGCAGTGGAAGCTGGAGGGCGAGTTCGCAAAGTTCGAAAAGAAGTACTGACAACCTTCTGCATGACCAACGACACTTACAACGCTGCTGAATCCGCCGCGCAATTCATCCTCGGGCAAACCTCCTTGCGGCCGCGCATTGGCCTAGTTCTCGGTTCCGGTCTGGGCGGGTTTGCCGATTCTCTCGCCCGCGCGACCCGCATCCCTTACTCCGAGATCCCGGCCTTCCCGCGATCCACTGCGATTGGCCATGCTGGACAGATGGTGATCGGCAAGGCGGGCGCCGTCCCCGTGGCCGTGATGCAAGGGCGCGTCCATCTTTATGAAGGATATTCGGCGCAGGAGGTCGCGTTCCCCATGCGGGTGTTCGGGCGCATGGGAATTCGCGCCGTCATCCTGACCAATGCGGCGGGCGGGATTAATCTGAATTATCAGCAAGGCGCGCTGGTGCTGATCCGCGACCACATCAATCTGCAGGGAGCAAATCCGCTGAGCGGTCCCAATGACGACCGTTTCGGCGTGCGCTTTCCCGACATGACGCACGCTTATGCGAAATCCTATCGCGAGCTGGCGCGAGAAGAAGCGGGCAAGCTGGGAATGACGCTGCACGAAGGCGTTTACGCGGCGCTGCTTGGACCCAGTTACGAGACGCCCGCCGAGATTCAGTATCTACGAACCATCGGTGCCGACCTGGTCGGCATGTCGACGGTCTGCGAGATGATCGCCGCGCGGCACATGGGGATCAAAGTGCTCGCAATCTCGTGCGTCACCAACATGGCGGCCGGCATTCTTGATCAGCCGCTCTCGCACCAAGAAGTTATGGAAACCGGAGAGCGCGTCAGGATCAGCTTCGAGGCGCTGTTGCGCGCCGTGCTGCCGCGGGTTCAGAGCGACAAAGCCATAGCCGGTTAAGCGCAGACTGCAAGCCCGGCAAGGGTTACCGTCCAACGCGGGGGATAAGCAATTCGACCGGTGGAGTCACACCGTACACCGCGGAAAAACTGCCCTGATTCACGGCTACGGCCAAATATCCACGCGAGTCGATATAGAACAACGGCTGTTTCAGGGGCACATCGCTAAAGGTGTTCACAAATTTCATCCGCATTTTCTTTCCGCCTATTTCTACAGGAACTTCTTGGCCGCGCTGGTAGCCGAGTTTGAGGAAAACGTCCGCGGCGACGTTAGTGACTAAATTGCCGAATGGACCGTCCCTGGCAATCACTTCCGCCGTCAGCCCCTGGTCATCGAGCTTGGCTGCCTGCAGATTCAGGCGCACGAGATTCTTGACGGGCATTTCAGGACCGACCGTGCTCCAGTCCTCGCCGCGAGCCAAATGGGCGCCCGCCGGCGAGAACACATCGCGGCCGTGGAACGTAGAGGAAAGTTTGGCGCCGATCATCCAGTTGGTGTTCGTGATCTCGCGCACCGCCTCGATGCCGTCGCGCTGCTCCACCAGCGTGAGCAGGCCGTTATCGGGCAGCACAAAATACTGTCCGTGTTTCGACTTGGCCACAATCGCCTTGCGCGTGCTGCCCACGCCCGGATCGATCACGACCACAAACACCGTTCCCGCGGGATAGTACGGCGCGGCACCATCAAGAAAGCGTGCACCGTCAAGAATGGAGAACGGCGTCACATCGTGGGTAAGGTCGACGATGCGCACCTCGGGCATGATCGAATACATCACACCCCGGCAGATGGCAACGGAATCGTCTACTACGCCGAAGTCGGTCATGAAGACGATGGTCGGCGGATATTTCGCGGTCTGCGGGTTCGCCGACGCAGAAAGCACAGGCATCAGCGCCAGCAGCACAAACACGAATCTAGCCAGGGTTTCATTCGTCCGGCGCGATAAGGCACTCGCGCGAGCCAGGCTTTGTTGGTTTGTCGTCATCATGGTCTGAAAGAATACTGGGGAGGGCCGCCCGGCCGCAAATCAAGCGCGGATTCGTCGGACACGTTCAGTCCGATTTATAATGTGCTGTCCATTCATTGCACGATTGCAAGGAGATCTCATGCCGGAAGCTATCCCAGAGAAATATCGCGATCTTTTTCAGAAGCGCGCCTTCGCCAGTCTGGGCACGCTCATGCCCGATGGGCGGCCGCAGGTTACGCCCGTCTGGTGCGACTTTGACGGCGAGCACGTCATTTTCAACTCCGCCAAAGGACGCCAGAAAGATAAGAACGTCCGCCGCGATCCGCGCGTGGCCATGGCTTTGGTGGACCCGGAGAATCCCTACCGCTATCTCGAGATTCGCGGTCGGGTGGTCGAGATCACCGAGGACGGCGCCAGCGCTCATATCGACAAGATGGCCAAGAAATATCTCGGCGTCGACAAGTATCCCTATGGCCGGCCCGGCGAAGTGCGCGTGCTTTACAAGATTAAGCCTGAGCACACGACGGTGATGGGATAGAGCTCTAGCGGTGTTCGGGAATCGACCAAAGGGCAAGCCCGCGGGACACCAGCGCTACGGCCGAGGAGATCTTCATCCCGTCATGCCAATCACTGAAACGGAACTCACTACCGCCCTCGACATCCGCTGGGTCCGCTCGCAGTTCCCCGCGCTGACGCAAACCGTCAACGGACACCCCGCCGTCTTCCTCGATGGACCAGGCGGAACGCAAGTTCCGCAGCGCGTGATGGACGCCATCTCCAACTACCTCCGCCGCGATAACGCCAACACCTGCGGCGCCTACGCGACCAGCCGTCGCACCGATGCCATGGTCGCGGAGGCGCGCGCCGCTATGGCGGACTTCCTCAACTGCAATGCTGACGAAATCGTCTTTGGCCCTAACATGACCACGTTGACGTTTGCCATGTCACGCGCGATTGGCCGTGACCTTGGCCCCGGCGATGAAATTCTGGTCACGCGTCTCGATCATGACGCCAACGTTTCGCCCTGGCTCGCGCTTGAAGAAAAAGGCGTGACAGTATGCTGGGCTGAGATCCACGAAAACGATTGCACCCTCGACCTCGCCGATCTTGCTTCGAAGATCAATGAGAAGACCAAACTTGTTGCGGTCGGCTACGCGTCGAATTCAGTCGGCACAATCAATCCAGTCAAGGATATCGTCCGCCTCGCACACAGCGCCGGCGCGCTCGCCTATGTGGACGCCGTACACTACGCTCCGCATGGGCTCATCGATGTCGCCGCGCTCGACTGCGATTTTCTGGTCTGCTCCACTTACAAATTCTTCGGTCCTCACATGGGCGTTCTCTTCGGCAAGCGCGAACACCTGCAACGGATGCGGCCCTACAAAATCCGTCCGCTCACTGAGGCCGTCCCGCTGCGCTGGGAGTGGGGTACGCTCAACCATGAGTGCATCGCCGGCATCACCGCTTGCGTGGACTACATCGCCGATCTCGGTCGCCGCGCGCAACCCCATCTCTCGGAAGCGCGTGCCGCCATGCGCCGCGCTGCGATTGTTGCCGCTTTCGAAAAGATTCACCACTACGAGCATGGATTGATCGAGCGCATGATCGCCGGCCTGTCGCGGATTCCAGGTCTGAAACTTTACGGCATCACCGATCCCGCGCGCTTCGAGGAGCGCTGTCCAACGCTCGCCGTGCGCATGGTTGATCTGAAACAGGGCAACACGCCACTCGCGCTCGCCACCAAACTAGGAGATCGCGGCTTCTTCACCTGGGACGGAAACTACTACGCTGTGAACCTCACCGAGCGCCTGGACGTGGAGAAAACCGGCGGCTTCCTGCGTATCGGCCTGGTGCACTATAACACCGTCGAGGAAGTGGATCGCCTGCTGGGGGCTTTGCGGGAAATTGTTGGAGCGGAGTGAGCTGGACCGGCGACCGTGCTGGGCGCGGTCTCGGTTTGCCGGCCTTGACGAGGAAAGCGGTCGCGCTTCGCTCGATCGGACAGCCGAGGGCGGCTGTCCCCACGTGAGCATCTCGGCAAACTGGCACCCTACGGCAGGCCGATGCAAATTGCTGGGACGGGCGGGTTCAAAGGGCCACGGGGCGCGAACTATTGTAGGAGTCGGCCCATCGCCCCAATCGACACTGCCTTGTCCGGTGAGACGATTGGGGTCGGTCTTCTCCGAAAGATTGTCTTTTGCGGCCTTGAAAGCTTCATCAAGACTGATACCCCACCGCTCGAAAAGGTCGCGATTGCAGTCCGCCAGCCCGGGGCTTGAGCACAACCTCCACGCCAGGATCATCCTCGCCGGTTCATGAGCTGAACCATGCGGAAGTAGGCGGCATCGCGAATGACGGGCATGAGGCTGGGTTTCACCGCCGCAAAATCAGACGGAATCGAAGCAATCTCGGGGATGGAAGCTGACGCCGCAACAAATTCTGAGAGTATGAACTGGCGCGCGCTGCGAGGGGGCACTGCAGAAGTTGGCCTAGACATTGCCGAGAAAACTGTGGCTCCGCCAGCCAACTGGAGAGAAAAATCGCTTTCGGACTGATCGACGGTATCGATGCCGGACTAATGAAGACACTGAATGACCATCTCGGCAGAGCCGGCCCGGCTGGGCTTACCTGAGAAAACTTTCTCTATGAAGCTCATAGTATTCTCAAGCTGCTCGAGCGCGAGGTGGAGAGGGAAAACACAATCCCTTCCGCAGTTCAGGGCAGGCTTCTGCGTCGCGGAAATGAAAACGCGATGGGAGCGAGAGACGAACGCCGTTGCGAGCGTTTACGGCCAGCGCTTGGCGGTATCGTCCCATCCGGCTGCGCGCACTGGCTGCGCCGCCGGCACCACCGGAGGCGCCGGGATGCGGATCGGCTGCTGCGGACCGTTCACAGCGGTGGCCAGTGCCGGTTTCAACATGTCCGAGTTCAGTTCCTTTTCTTCGGACAGCAACGGAGCCACCAGCCGCAGCGCTTCCACTTCTTTCTCCAGCCGGGTCAGTTCCATCTCTTTCTGCCTCAAAACCTCGTAAACATTCTTCATAGACAGGGCACCTGTAAATCTGTTGTAGGGTCGAGCAGCTTTTCTCGAACTGTAGCAGACTTACTGGTGTTGTCAAGGAATTAAGCCGTAACGATAGTATTGCTTTTGCGTATGCGCACTAAAGCAGCATTACCAGCCGTAACGGCGAATATTCCGCTACACACGCCCGATTTCGCGGCATGGGCACCCATTGCACCTGCCGCTGCTACGCTGCGAGATCCTTACCCGGCGGCGCTCTCACCGGATTTTCACAGCTGCGAAACTGCCACAACAAACCGCAACCCTCGGCCAAGCCCTGCTTTCCATCGCGAAAACTCACGCCCCGCCTGCCTTCTGCACGAAATGGCGTCGTCAACCTGCACAAAATCCGGTCACCTGCCTGTGGACAGCCTGCACTTGATTGAAAACTAAACCAGATAAAGCCGCACGCTTTTTGTTGACTCAAGAATTAGAAGGAGTACAAAGGGATCGTTCTTTGACAGTTTCTTAAGTTTTTCCGGTTGGTGCGGCGTCCGGGGCTCAAGCTGAGTCACTCTCCACGTTGCAAAATGCGGAGAGAAGGCAAGTAAGGGTCTATAGCAAAGCGCTGGTCGAGGAGAACGGGAAGCCCAGTCGAAGGCAAGATAGAGTTCCGAGGCGTTGGGTAGGTTTGTCCGGTTGGCGGTAAGCCCGGAGCCCGAGCGAAGATCGCGCGCAGCGGCCCCGCAAGGGAAGCAGCGAGAGCAGGTCAAGCAAGGGTCTAACGCGAGCTACTGGCTGAGAGGAACGGACTCAACACCACCTCGGAACTCTTTATTTGTTTGAGACACGTTGGCACGTTCCGGTTTCGCGTTCCCGCCTTCGGCGACTCACTTCTCCCGGATCATTTCTGCCGGATCATTGCCGAAGCCAACCAGGGGCCATGGGTAAGCTCTGGCGTGAAAACTTCCTCCGCAACGAAAAACCGAGAACTGCCCTACGGCCCCACGACCACTTGCAGGGCCGCCGGCGTCTTCATCTGCTCCTTGTAGATTGCGTTCCGCTTCGCTATCTCGCCATTTACGTCGACATACACTATATAGGCTCCGTGCGGCAACGTCTCGCCAAACGGCAGGGCCATTGCTATCGTGCCTTTCTTTAATGGAAAGTGCTGATACCCAATCTCCGTGGCTCGTCCGTTTTCGTTTACCGCCTTCACCTCAAACGTCAAATCCATGTCGTCGGCCGTGGTGTTCGACACCTCTACGCTGCCATCGATGCGGTTTCCCGTGACGTGCGCTGGAACCTTCCATGCCAGCGTGATCGCCTCCACCACTTTGATCACGAATCCTTTCTGCATCGCCTGTTGCGGTTGGCCGCCATCCCGCACCGCCACCACAAACTGAAATTCGCCCGCCCGCTCCGCCTCCCCGTGCAGCACGCCGTTGTCTTCAAGTTTGATCCCCGGTGGCAACGCGCCACTCTCGACGCGCCAGCGCAGTACGGGCACATAGTTGCCCCGCGCATGAAAATTCACCTGATACGGTCCGTGCGGATACGTCGCCGGCAACTCTCCCGGCTCAATCACCAATCCCTCGTCCTTATCTTGCGAAGTCTTGTCCTGCGCAGCGTTGTCCGCCACGCTCCGCACTGAATCCCTCTGCTCCGCTCCGGCCAGTCCCAGGGCGGTCGCGCCCAAGGCCATCACCAGCGCGCACACCATTGAGCCGAAGGATGCTCCCCACCGGAATCTCAGTCCCTGCCTCATCCTGCTTATCGTTCTGCTTATCGTTCAAACCTCACTGAGAATTGCACGAGTGCAGCTTCCACCATGCTACCCGAATTCTCTCGCCTCCCCCACAATTCCGCCGATCCGAGGATCTCCGGTTGTGCCGAGTTGGATGCGGAAAACCGGAAACCGGGAGCCCGCACTGCGTACCTGAGGCCAGAATGTAAAGATATGTATAGCTTGCGCCCCGCCACAGATTTTTTTTTCTTCCCGCGCTACTTGCTTCTTTGGTTCGGGTTTGACGCAGATGAATTGACCTGTGCTAACCTCGCACTTAAAGGTGACCAGTTCCACGATTGATGTTCCCCGGAGGAAGTTATGTCAGTACGCAATGAAATCGCGCTGTTTATCGCACTCTCTACACTTACACTTCTAGTCGGCTGCGGCAGCAGTTCTCCTACGCCCGTAGCGCCCCCCAGCGGCGCCTTCAGCAACAGCAACCTGAACGGCACCTACGTTTTTTCATCATCAGGAGTAGATGCCAATGGGGACTTATTGGCCATGACGGGAACTGTCAAGGCTAACGGCAGCGGAGGCATTACCAGTGGCACGGTTGACCTCATAGGGCAGGAAATCACTCCGTCCTCGCCCGTCGCCCAACCGATCAGCAGCGGTTCCTACAGTATTACCGCCGACGGTCGCGGACAGATCAGCTTTAATACCACGACGATCAACTCGTCGAGCGGAGCCGCTACCGGCGTTACCTTTATCCTGGATTTGGTCCTGACGTCGAGTTCGCACGGGCTCGTCACCGAATACGACAGCAACGGTACCGGCAGTGGCACAATTGACCTGCAGACCCCAGTCTCGCAAAGCCAGATTGTGGCTCCTTATTCCTTTGGTCTGTCTGGCGCTGGTTTGAGCGGATCACCGCTCGCAACGGTCGGTGCGATGACTCTAGGTGCTACGGGAAGCGTGACCACGGGGCTTCAGGATATCAACAACGACGGCAGTTACACGGGAGTCGCAATCTCCACTTCGTCTTTCGTGAACTTGGGATCCACACCGGGAACGGCTGTGATCGCGAATACCTCGGGTACGTTCGGGTTCGATGTTTATCCGATTGATAGCACGCACCTGAAGTTTATCGAAACCGACGGGGCCTTTCTTCTCACAGGGGATGCCTACACCCAGGCCACCTCCATATCCTCCGGGCAACTGGTGTACACCATGGCGGGAGAGGACACCAGCGGGGGGCCGATCGATGTCGGCGGCTGGCTGACTAACAGCAGCGGCACAATCACCGCCGGACTTGAGGACTTCAACGACGCTCTCACTGTCGGCCTGGGGCAAGGCATCAGTGGCGGCGGCTTTAGCGCCCTGTCGGGCGGACGTTCGACCCTCAACCTCACCGGCTTCGTGAACGGCGCCGCAAGTGACCTTGCGGGCAGCTACACCTTTGCGGCCTATCCATTTACCTACACTGGAGGCACCGGCATTCAGTTGCTGGAAATCGATGGTCTTGGGATCACGTCTGGGGCGGCATACCCGCAGAGCAGTACAACTCTGGCCGCACCCCCCCAAGGATACGGATTCAATCTCACCGGCATCAACCCAAACGGCGAAGAAGACGATATCGCCGAGTTCGTCACATCCTCTAGCGGTTTCAATGGAATTGCCGACCTCAACGATGACGCCGTCCTATCCCCCGGTAAGGCACTGAGCGCAACCTACGTTGCCCCGGACGGCAATGGCGAAGGATCAGCCACCACTAACTATTGGGCCTTCAACTTCTACGTCGTGAACCCCACAACTTATATCCTGCTTGAAACTGATGCCAGTCAGGTCGGAATGGGGACATTCGAGCAGCAAAGCAATTCCTCCGGTGGAGCGGTGCAGTCGGTGGTCTCCATGCTTCGGCCCCCAGTGCGGCCACACTCGGCGCTGAAGCGGCGGAACTAGACTCTGACGATCGGGGAAAACAACCACGGGCGCGGCGGCAAGGCCGCGCCTTTTTTTCGTGTGCCGAGCAGGTTCGACAGCTCGAGAGTGAAAGTCTCTCGGACAACCGGATCGAGGTGAAGTCACAGCGAAGCGCGAGGGGGAAATAACACGCGCTGCGAAGCGGAGCCGGAAAGACGCGGGGAGCAAAGATGCGAGCCGAGGAACGAAGCTCGGATATTCGGTTCAGCTAACGCCGATTTCGGGCCCAGGGACGCGTTCGTAGCCTGCTTTTTTCGAGGGTGTGGCAGGAGAGGCGGGGTAACCCGCTCCCCTGTGCCGATTCCCGCAGTCTTGCCCCGCGGAATCCTCCGGCAGACTCTACAATCGGTTCACCCTACTCTGCTGTCCTGTCTGCTTCGTGACCTTCGTTACCTTTAATGAGTATCTAATGTTCAAGCACAATAATCCTGAGGTCTGGACAAACTGCGGAGACCAAGAGTGCTCCACCGACGCTTTCTGCGTGTTTCCATATTCGTGCTGATCAGCGCCTCCCTGGCGTGGGCGCGGGATCTTGCCCTGGTTTCCAACAAATCGAATGCGGTGAGCGTCATAACCCTCGCCGATCTGATCAAGGTTTGCAAAGCGCAGACCAATCGCTGGCCGGATGGCAAGCCGGTTACCTTCGTCATGCGCCCCCCGTCCGTCCCCGCAATGAAAGTGGTCTTGGAAAAGGTTTACGGCATGTCCGAGAGCGAGGTCAGTGGTCTCATCGTGACCTCCAATCACGGACGGATCGACCACCCCGCCATCGTGGTCGCCACTTCCGACGAAGAGCTCGTCAACAAGGTGGCGTCCCTCCCCGGAGCCGTTGGTGTCGTGGATGTATACTCCATCAACAGCAGTGTCGCGGTAGTCAAGATCGCAGGCAAACTTCCCCTGGAACCCGGCTACCTGTTGCACAGCAACTGAACTCCGCCTGCGAACGGGAACTCAAGCGCGAACGGAACGAGATCGGGCTAAGCAATCAATATGGCAGCTCCGGGCAAGAAACTCGCGACCAATAAACCGGCTCCCGCCTATACTCGCCGTTTTCCGCGTTTCGCCATCGACGTCCGCATGCAGGTCCGCATGTTTCAGGCCGGGGAATTCCGCAGTTGTTGGGGACGCTCCACTGAACTTGGTCAGGACGGCGTCGGCGCCACTCTTACTGGCGACCTCCAAACCGGCGAAATCGTTTCCCTCGAGATTCCTCTGCCCCTCAGTCCTCATCCCTTGAAAGTGCGGGCCATTGTGCGCTGCCGCCAGGGTCTACGCTACGGTTTTGAGTTCCTCACTCTCAACGACCCCCAGCGAGAAATGATCCGCCGCGTCTGCGAAGTGCTCGCCACCAGGTCCTGAACCGCAACTCACCGCTACCAGCTTGAAAACACCAGCGTGGAAGAGCAGTTCGAAAAGGATGTAGCCTTCACCTACTCACGCGTCGATCTAAGATCCAAACCAACGAAACGGTAATGTCGGTGAAGCCCTGAAGAATTCGAGATGACAGGAATGGTGCGGAGACTTGAACCCTCATGGGCCGTTTAAGCCCGGCGGATTTTCATACCGTCTACGGCTTTCGCCGCCCGGACGTGCCGCTTTTAAGGGCTCAGGCCAGGTTTGCGTCTGGACTATCGCTTCACCCTACCTCGGAAGCTCCGGAGCTTAGGTGTGCCCGTCTCTAGTCTCTGCACCTTCCCGGCTGGTGTCTCTCCGGGCTTGGCTCGGGATTGCCCTTTTGAGGTTTCCCCGAATTTGAGCAGTTCCGCATCGCCGGCGAGCACCAAGTCTTCCTTAAGTGCCCTGAGGGAGGCCCGACTGTGGGCGCGGGCTAATGAGAGCCGGGCAGGTTGCTGCTCCAACAATCGGCGACGATGAGCCACGCCCCGAGACGGCGCCAGGCCTTGACGTACTTGCCGCGGTCGGCGAGAACGGTGCCATCGGACTGGCGGATGGCGACTGTGTAGCGGCCGATCTCTATGGCAAGGTCACCGGAAGTTTCGACGCGAACAGTTTCGAGGCGGAGGTCTTCGTATCCCGCTTCGCCGATCTGACGGACCAGACGCTCTATGGCCTGGGGGCCGTAGGCAGGGTCGTAGTGCGGCGCCATCAATACGCCGTCCTGGGCGAAGAGAGCGGCAACCTGGTCGTAGTTGCCGGTGTTGAAGGATGTGACAAAATCCTGGACGAGGTTGCGGAGGACCGACTCGACGTCCAAAAACGTACGAGAGTCCGCCAGGGGACTGGTATAGGGGCGATACATCTACTACCTCCTAGGGGAAGGCCAAGAGCGGCATCCAGGGCCAGATGACTACGCTCTTGAATGCACAGGCATTCTAACGCAAAAGGGTCTGTGGAAACAGGAGATTTTTGATTGAGGGACGAAAGAGTTTAATTCGGTGAGCGCGGGTGGAGAGGAAGGCGGTTTTCCAATTGTGCGCGGTTGCATGCGGGGGGAATGTTGCGCGGATGGGCGCAAGCGGGCAGGAACCGGCGGAAGGAAGCCGGGCAGAGGCGAAATGAGTCGATGTGGCGCCGGGGCGGAGCGAGGACTGGGACATCCGGAGCGCTTCTGTCCAACTGTTCGGCGGAATTGAAGGAGACCGGGTGCAAGTTGAGTTCTCCGCGGTGCGGATTTTATTTGCGCGGTTCGGATTCTTATTGAGTGGGATGGTTTTCCCCGCGGGCGAGGCGTCAACAACCTGACATGGCGGGCGATCTACGTCTACAATGACGAGAGATTCAATTTATCCGGTCATGATGAGGAGAACGCGATGCAACGTAAGGCTAGTGCAGTGTGGAAGGGCGGGCTGAAGGACGGGAAGGGAACGATTTCGGCACCTGGCGGAGTGCTGAAAGAGACTCCATATTCGTTTACCACGCGGTTTGAGAATGCGCCAGGGACGAATCCGGAGGAGTTGATTGCGGCGGCGCATGCGGCGTGCTTTTCGATGGCGCTTTCGGCGCAACTGGGCGGGGCGAATCTGGCGCCGGAGATGATCAGCACGAACGTGACCCTGACCATGGAGAAGCTAGATTCGGGATGGACGATTACATCGAGTCACATCGATGTGGTGGGGAAGGTTCCGGGAGCGGATGCGGCGGCGTTTCAGAAATACGCGGAGGCAGCGGAGAAGGGCTGTCCGGTGTCGAAAGTGCTGAACGCGAAGATCTCGATGACCGCGAAGCTGGCATAGAGTTTGGTGTTGCTGAAGAAGCGCTTTTCATCACAGAGTCACAGAGAAAGCCTTTGATAGTTCTCTTCGTTCTCCCGTCTTCTCGGTATCTCTGTGCCTCTCTGTGGTGCACGGTTGGTTTGACAGGCTGGGACTTGGCTGTAAAATGAGGTGGTTGGTCTTCCTGACACGGCGGCTTTCGGGCCGCCGCTGCATTGCAATTCAGATTGCCATCGTGGCGGAATTGGCAGACGCGCATGGTTCAGGTCCATGTACCGGCAACGGTGTGGGGGTTCGAGTCCCTTCGATGGCACCAAAGAATGTTGTTTCCGGCCTTTAGAGGACAAAAGTGTCCGCTCTACACGAAGGCATCAGTGGGCGGACAAGCAAAGTCCCGTACACTGTCTGCATGAAAAATCCTCTGAGTGTGACCTTCCGAGTGGGGTTCTTGCTCCTAGTGCTGTGCGCGGTATGCGCGGCGCAAAAGGTGGCCATCACCTTTGATGATCTGCCGCTGAATGGAGAGCTGCCGCCGGGAGTTACGCGGGCGGAGACTACGAAGAATGTGCTGGCGATTCTGAAGACGCGGCACGTACCTTTGGTCTATGGATTTATCAATTCAAAAAGACTGGAAGGCAGCGCGGATGGGGCAGAGACGCTGAAGCTTTGGGCGGCGGCGGAGCCGGTGGGGAATCATACGTATTCGCATATGGATCTGGAGCAGAACACGGCCGAGGCATTCGAGCGGGAGATCGAGGAGGACGAACCCGTGCTCGAGTTACTGGAGGCAAAGGATAACTGGCACTGGTTTCGCTATCCGTACCTGCACGAGGGAGACACGGTGGAGAAGCGGCGCGCCATACGGGCCTATTTGAAAGCGCGCGGATACAGGATCGCGCAGGTCACGCTGGACTGGGAGGACTACTTGTGGAACTTTGCGTACGCGCGATGCGCGGCGAAGAACGATACCAAGTCGATTGCGTGGCTGCGGTCGAGCTACTTGAACACGGCTTCGGAGTTTCTTGACTTGGGCCGGGAGCAGGCGAAACTGATTTACGGGCACGACATCAACTATGTGCTGCTGATGCATCTGGGTGCCTTCAGCAGCACGATTCTGCCGGAGGCGCTGGACCTGCTGAAGAAGAAGGGATTCAAACTGGTGACATTGGAGGAAGCGGAGAGCGATGCGGCGTATGACGGTGATCCGGATGTGGGCCTGCATGACGCCGGCACGTTGCTGGATCAGTGGATGCAGGTGAAGCAGATCCAGTATCCGGAGCACGCGGAGAAGCCTTATAAGGAAATCGAGAGCGTTTGCCGGTGATTACCCTCGCCATACCCTCGTCAGTCCTTCCCGTATAATTCAGGCACTCGTTATGCCTGTTTCTCTTGACCAGATTGTCCGCTCCACGCGCAAGAAAGTGGTTGAGGGGAAAAGTGCCTCTGATCTGGGGGAGCTGGAGCGGCGGGCGGAACGGCATGAGCCGCGCGGGTTTCGGCGGGCGCTGGAGGAAAACTGCAGAGCCGGGGTGGCGGTGATTGCGGAATTGAAGAAGGCGTCGCCCTCCAAGGGATTGATCCGGGCAGAGTTTTGTGTGGAGGAGTTGGCGAAGGAGTTGGAAGCGGCGGGGGCGGCGGCAATTTCGGTGCTGACGGAGGAGGAGTTCTTTCAAGGGTCGCTGGAGAATTTGCGGAGGGCCTCGGAGGCGGTGAAGGTGCCTTGTCTGCGCAAGGATTTTATTGTGGATGAATTTCAGTTGCTGGAGGCGCGGGCGAATTCGGCGGATGCGGTGTTGCTGATTGTGAAGGCTTTATCACAGACGGAGTTGACGGGGCTGGCGCGCGGCGCTCGCTCGCGTGGCCTGGACGTTTTGTGCGAAGTGCATGATGAGGGAGAGTTGCAGCGGGCTTTGGATGCGGGGTGCGATTTGATTGGCGTGAACACGCGCGATCTGCGGACGTTCAAGGTGGATGCGGAGACGGCGTTCCGGCTGGCGAAGCGGCTTCCGAAGAATGTGGTGCGGGTGGCGGAGAGCGGGATTCGGTCGGGGGAGGATATCACGCGGCTGCGGGCGGCGGGGTATCAGGCGTTTTTGATCGGCGAGTCGTTGATGCGGGCGGAGCGGCCGGGGGAGGCGCTGCGGGCTTTCGTCTCTGCTACCGAGCACCGAGAAGCGAGTGCGCCATGAGGCCAGACGGTTGGTTTTCATGACGTGGGTCAAGATTTGCGGGACTACGAATTCGGAGGATGCACTGACCGCAATTGAGGCTGGGGCGGATGCGGTGGGATTTGTGTTTTATGAGAAGAGTCCGCGGAAGATTGCAGTAGAGGCGGCGCGAGAGATTATGGAGAAACTGCCGGCGGGGGTGGAGAAGGTGGGAGTGTTTGTGAATGAGTGTGAAGACTCGATCTGCGCCATCGCCGACGGAGCTGGGCTCACGGCAGTTCAGATGCATGGGGGCGACGAGGATCCGCACGTGGCCGATCTGGTGGTCGGACGGCGTCCGCTTCTCAAGGTTCTGGTGGCGATTTCGATGCACCACGTAAGTCCGGTGGGGTGGGCAAGCATGTGGGATCCGGATGTCGTGCATGCATTCCTGTTGGACTCTGGAACCCCGTCAAAACAAGGTGGGACAGGTGAGGTGTTTGACTGGAGGACGTCGGTTCAGATGGTGGATGAGATCAGACGATTCGGACAGTTGGTGCTGGCCGGTGGGCTCATGCCCGGAAACGTGGCGGAGGCGATCAGGATTTTGAAGCCTTGGGGAGTGGATGTGGCTTCGGGTGTGGAGGCTAGGCCGGGGAAGAAAGATCCGGAGAAAGTGCGGGCGTTTGTGAAGGCCGTGCGGGACGCGGATCGGAAGACGAGTTAGACATGGTGACGGTTCCCAGGACGACGGGGAAAGTCAAAATCCCCACCTTGCGCAAAGAACGCGCGAGGGTGGGGCACCTGCGTCCAAAGAGTTTGGGTCGAGAGCCTGGGCGGTTTGGGGTTTACGGCGGGCGGTATGTGCCGGAGACTTTGATGGCGGCGCTGGAGGAGTTGGAGCGGGAGTATGAGAAGGCGAAGCGCGACCGGAAATTTCAGAGGAGGCTGGAGGAGTTGCTGCGGACTTATGCGGGGCGTCCTACGGCGCTGTCGTTTGCGCGGCGGCTTACGCAGAAGTTGGGCGGGGCGAAGATTTATTTGAAGCGGGAAGATCTGCTGCACACCGGGGCGCACAAGATCAATAACTGTTTGGGACAGGCGCTGCTGGTGGAGCGCATGGGCAAAGCGGCGGGTGATTGCGGAGACGGGCGCGGGGCAGCATGGAGTGGCTACGGCCACGGTTTGCGCATTGCTGGGGTTCGAGTGCGTGGTGTACATGGGGACCGAGGACATGCGGCGGCAGGAGTTGAATGTGTTCCGCATGCGGTTGCTGGGAGCCGAAGTGCGCGGGGTGGAGTCGGGGTCGCGGACCTTGAAGGATGCGATCAACGAGGCGATGCGCGACTGGGTTACGAATGTGCGGACTACACATTATTTGTTGGGGAGCGTTCTGGGGGCGCATCCGTATCCGACGATGGTGCGGGATTTTCATCGCGTGATTGGGCGGGAGGCGCGGGCGCAGATTCTGAAGGCCGAAGGGAAACTGCCGGCGGCGGTGATTGCCTGCGTGGGCGGGGGATCGAATGCGATCGGAATTTTCTACGAGTTTATAAAGGACAAGAAGGTTCGCTTGATTGGCGTGGAGGCGGGCGGGCGCGGCGAAGGGCTGGGCGATCATGCGGCGCGGTTTCGGGGAGGGTCACCGGGAGTTTTGCAGGGGACATATTCTTACGTACTGCAGGATGCGGCGGGACAGATTGCGAACACGCATTCGGTTTCGGCGGGGCTGGATTATCCGTCGATTGGGCCGGAGCATGCGGCGTTGCGAGATGCAGGGCGGGCGGAGTATGTTCCGGCGTCGGATGCGGAGGCGCTGGAGGCTACTACTTTGCTGGCGCGGACCGAAGGAATTATTCCGGCGCTGGAGTCGGCGCATGCCATGGCGGAAGTGGTGAAGCGCGCGCCGAAGATGAAGAGATCGGACATGGTGATTGTGAATGTCTCTGGGCGCGGGGATAAGGATATCGGGATTATGCGGGAGAACCTGAAGTTGGATTGAATCATTGGAGAGAGTGAGTCATTGAGTCAATCTCTCAACGATTCGATGATCAATCGGTTATGCCTCTATCTTTTTACAAAAAGCCGGCGCTGATGGTATATGTCACCTGCGGGGATCCGGATCTTGCGACTACGCGGGCCGTGGTATTGGCTGCGATTGAGTCTGGTGCGGATGTGATTGAACTGGGGGTGCCATTCAGCGATCCGGTGGCGGATGGGCCGGTGATTCAGCGGGCGAGCGAGCGGGCGCTGCAGCATGGGACCTGCCTGGCGCAGGTGTTGACGCTGGCGGCGGAGGTGCGGCAGCACGCGCAGTCGACGGGGCTGATTGTGTTTTCGTATTTGAATCCGATATTGCGCATGGGGATGGAGAAGTTCTGCATGGTGGCGCGGCATGCGGGTGTGGACGGCGTGCTGGTAACGGATTTGCCGGTGGAAGAGGCGGGCGAATATTTGCGGGCGATGCGGGTGCATGATCTGGCTCCGGTATTTCTGGCTGCGCCGACCAGTCCGGATGGGCGGTTGAAGCGGATTGCGGCGGCGTCGCGCGGATTTGTTTATGCGGTATCGCGGACGGGAGTGACGGGAGCGCGACAGCAGTTGGCGGACGATGCACAGAAACTGGTGCGGCGGTTGCGGCGCGTAACCAAGCTGCCACTTGCGGTTGGGTTTGGGATTTCGAATGCGGAGCAGTTTGCGGAAGTTGGAAAGTTTGCGGATGCGGTGGTGGTGGGAAGCGCGATTGTGGAGACGATTGAGCGGAATCGCGGACGGGAAGCAGCGGCGGTGGGAGAATTTGTGGCAAAGCTGGTCGGAGGTCAACTTAGCGAGGATTGGAACAAGGCCGGTTCCGCAGGAAACGAGAGACGCACACCGTGATAGACATGTCTTGCGAGGCCAGGAGCGACGCAGGCAGACTAGAGCTGCTTCGACTGCGGTTGTGCTTCGCGTTCGCGAAGCCCAACCTTGGTTTGATTGCATAACGACCCTGGCCCATCGCAGCGAGTAGATTGGTTGCGATGAACAAGACCAAAGGTCGTGAGAATGACAGAGTTGGAATGGGAAATCCCGCAGGTCTTACATGGATATCGCAGATTGGCGGAAGAAGATCGATGAGCTGGACCGGCGGCTGGTGGAGCTGCTGAGCGAGCGGGCGCGGGCGGCGGTGGAAATTGGGCGGCTGAAGCGGGATACGAATTTGCCGATTTACGAGCCGGAGCGGGAGCGGATGGTGTTTGAGAATGTGCAGGGGATGAATCGGGGGCCGCTGCCGGGGCGGGATCTGGTGCGGATTTTTGAACGGATCATGGATGTGATGCGGAATATTCAGAAGGAAGGGATTGGGCCCAGTGCGGACGGGGTGAAGGCCGCCGGGACGGAGTTCGATTCGGAAGTGAATGATTGAAAGCAGCTCTCAGTTCTCCGGTATCAGCTCCCGGCCAGCCCCTGACAGCGGATAGCTGACCTAAGGCTTTTCTTATGATTGTGGCGATGCAGGACGTGGCGGACGAGGGGCAGATTCAGCAGGTGATTGAGTACCTGGTGAAGATGGGGTTTGAGGTGCATCGGTCGACCGGGGCGCGGCAGACCGTGCTGGGTGCGGTGGGAGCGGGTATTGATTTTGACATCCGCAACATCGAGCTGATGCCGGGAGTGCAGGAAGTCCATCGCATCAGTTCGCCGTACAAGCTGGCGGGGAAAGGCTTTCGTCCCGAAGGGACGATCGTCAAGCTGGCGAATGGAATCGGCATTGGCGGGAACGAAGTGGTGGTGATGGCGGGGCCGTGCTCGGTGGAATCGCGGGAACAGCTTTTTGCTACGGCGGAAGCGGTGGCCAATGCGGGGGCGCGCGTGCTGCGGGGCGGAGCGTTCAAGCCGCGGAGTTCTCCTTATTCTTTTCAGGGGCACGGAGAAGATGCGCTGAAATTACTGCGCGAGGCGGGAGAGAAATTCAAGCTGCTTGGTGATCAGCGAGGTCATGGAGATTTCGCAGATTCCAATGATGCTGCCGTATGTGGATATTCTGCAGGTGGGGGCGCGCAACATGCAGAACTTTAATCTGCTGCGCGAACTGGGAAAAGTACGCAAGCCGGTGTTGGTGAAACGCGGGATCGCGGCGACGTTGGAGGAACTGCTGCTCTCGGCGGAATACATTATGGCGGGCGGGAATTATGATGTGATCTTGTGCGAGCGTGGGATTCGGACTTTTGAGACTTACACGCGGAACACGATGGATATTTCGGCGATTCCGATTATTCACAAGCTCTCGCATTTGCCGATGACGGCCGATCCGTCGCATGGAACGGGCAGGCGCGACAAGGTTGCGCCGATGGCGCGAGCGTCGGTGGCGGCGGGAGCGGATGCGCTGCTGATTGAAGTGCATTGCGATCCGGACAAGGCGTGGTCGGATGGGGCGCAGTCGCTGTTTCCGGAGCAGTTCGCGAAGCTGATGGATGAGTTGCGGATGATTGCGCCGGTGGTGGGGAGGAAGATCTAGGGCAATTGGTAATTTTGTAATCGGGTAATTGCGTAATTGAACTTCTCTGGGTATTTGCTGTCCCCAATTCCCCACTGCGAAATTACTCAGTTGCCCAATTGTTTTCTATGCCAATTCGGCAAATCACGATTATTGGGACCGGGCTGATCGGCGGGTCGTTTGCGCTGGCGCTGCGGAAGTGGAAGTTTCCCGGGCGGATTGTGGGGTGCGACCGCGAGTCGGCACTAAAGCGGGCGAAGACGCGCGGTGTGATCGACAACGGATTTGCCGATCCCGCGCACGCGGTGCGGGGCAGCCAGTTGGTGGTGCTGGCCACGCCCGTGCTGGCGATTGTGGATTTGATCGGGCGCTTGGGTCCGGGGCTGCCCGCGACGACCTTGCTGACGGATGTGGGAAGCACGAAGGCGGCGGTGGCGGAGCGGGCGCTGAAAGTGTTTGGAAAGAGCGCGGGCAAGCGATTTCTGGCCGGGCATCCGATGGCGGGGAAGGAACACAGCGGCGTGGATTATGCGGATGCCGACTTGTTCCAGAACGCGGTGTGGTTTCTGACGCCGCTGCCGGGACAGAGTTTGAAGCGAGGATTGTTCGCGGAGTTTGCGGGATGGATTGAGCAGATTGGAGCGCGCATTGCGATGCTGCCGCCGGAGGATCACGACCGGCTGTGTGCGTGGATCAGCCATCTGCCGCAGATGATTTCGACGGCGCTGGCGGCGGCATTGGTGGAGGAGTTTGGGGAAGAAGCGCCGCTGCTTCCGGCGGGCGGGCGGGCGCTGCGGGAGATGACGCGAATTGCGGCGAGTCCGTATTCGATGTGGCGGGACATTGCCATCAGCAACAAGAAGAACCTGGAGGATACGCTGTTCAAGGTGGAGCAGCGGCTGGCGCACATCCGGGAGAACCTGGCGACGCGGGAGCTCGCGGAGGAATTTGAGCAGGCGCATGGGTTGAAGAAGAATGTGGAGAAGAAACGGTGAGCTTCACCACGGAGACAAGGAGCTGATGAAAATCGATTCCCGCGAGACGAATCGGCCCACGGGATTCCGGCTCTTCCATCAACCATCAGCAATCACAAATCAACAATTTCTTTGTCTCCGTGCCTCTGGTGTCTCCGTAGCGAATTTCAGTTAGAATGCGGACGCTATGAATAAGGTTGTGGCTAGTGCGGAGGAGGCGATTCGGGATGTGGGGGATGGCTCGGTCATCATGCTCGGAGGGTTTGGGCTGTGCGGGATCCCGGAGAATCTGATTCGTGCGCTGGTGCGGAAGGGATCGAAGAATCTGACGACCATCAGCAATAACGCGGGAGTGGACGGGTTGGGGGTTGGGCTGCTGCTGGCGGCGGGGCAGATTCGACGGCACATTGGTACTTACGTGGGCGAGAACAAGCTGCTGGAATCGATGGTGCTGGCGGGAAAGGTCGAACTCGATCTGGTGCCGCAGGGGACGTTTTCCGAGCGGATTCGCGCGGCGGGCGCGGGAATTCCGGCGTTTTTTACTCCTACGGGAGTCGGCACGATTGTGGCAGAAGGAAAAGAGACGCGCGAGTTCGAGGGCCGGACTTACGTGATGGAGCGCTGGTTGAAGGCGGACTTCGCGTTTGTAAGGCGTGGAAGGGCGACCGGATGGGGAATCTGGTGTACCGGAAGACGGCGCGGAATTTTAATCCCATGATGGCGACGGCGGCGAAGGTGACGATTGCGGAAGTTGAGCACCTGGTGGAAGCGGGAGAGTTGGACGGGGATTTGATTCATACGCCTTCGGTTTACGTGAAGCGGATTTTTTCGGGAGAGTTGTACGAGAAGCGGATTGAGAAAAGGACGGTGAGGAAGTCAGTACCTAGTACCTAGTACCTAGTACCTAGGACGGAGCACAATAGCAATGAATAAGCCGGGCAAAGATGTCGACAAGCGCGAACGGATTGTGAAGCGGATTGCGCGCGAGCTGCGGGATGGGTTCTACGTGAACCTGGGCATTGGGATGCCTACGCTGATTGCGAATCATGTTCCGCAGGGGATGGAAGTCATTCTTCAATCCGAGAATGGGATGCTGGGGATTGGGCCTTATCCGGTGGCGGGGGAGGAAGACCCCGACCTGATCAACGCGGGCAAGGAGACAGTGAGCGAGATGGCGGGGACGTCGTATTTTTCGAGCGCGGATTCGTTTGCCATGATCCGCGGCGGGCATGTTGATTTGAGCGTGCTGGGGGCGATGGAAGTGGATGAATCCGGGAGCCTGGCGAATTGGATGATCCCCGGCAAAATGGTGAAGGGGATGGGCGGGGCGATGGACCTGGTGGCCGGGGCGCGGCGCGTGGTGGTGGCGATGGAGCATACGACGCGGGACGGCGCTCCGAAGATTTTGAAGAAGTGCACGCTGCCGCTCACCGGAGTGAAGGTCGTGGATACCATTGTGACCGAGATGGCGTACATCCGGGTGACGGAACGGGGGTTGGTGCTGGAGGAAGTGGCGCCGGGGTTGACGGCGGAGGATGTGCAGCGGGCTACCGAGGCGAGGCTGGTGGTGAGTGAGGGGTTGAGGGTGATGGAGAGTTGATCTGAGTTCTGGAACTAAAGCCCCTCTTTCTTCGCGTGGCTTTACGTGGCGCTGAAGCGCCTCTCTTCCACGGTATCCTGAGCGTTCGGAAGATTCCTTCCACTGCTTGTTCCACTGTGTCGGGAACTGTTCGCACTCAACTTCCGAACCATCCTCCGCCAATCTGCCTAGATGCGGAATGGCGCGGCCAGCAGCCGGAACGGTAGCGTGATGGCGAGGTAGACAATCTCCAGCACTCCGTGGACCGCGACGCCGAGAATGCGGAACGGCAGCAGCAATAGCCAGATGAACGGGTAGGCGAGGAGCGCCAGCAACGCCAACGGCCAGCAGAGTACGAAGAGGATGCACCACAGGAGGAAAGTGAACATGATGGGGTCTCCTTCTTCTTATTAATTGTACGACGGTGGCGGGAAGAAAGTTCGGCAAGCTGACGGGTCTTTCGCCCCGCTGCGGCTGGCTGGTTGGTCACTTTCCTACCCCCGGCTTACCCCCCTTCGGCAAGCTCAGGGCAGGCGGTGGGCTGCATTCTGCTGCCCGCTCCGCGGGCGGCGCGTCTTACCAACCATCCCATTGTCAGGAACTTAGGTCATTCGTAGCGCAAGGCTTCGGCGGGGAGAGTTCTGCCGGCGGACCATGACGGGTAGAGGGTCGCCACGAAGGAAATTCCTATGGCTACCAGCGCTACGAGAACGCCATCCGTCAGGCGCGGGGCGAACGGCACGTAGTCGATGGAGTAGACCTCGGGCGAGAGGGAAATGATGTGGTAGTGGCCTCCCGCGTAGGAAATGGCATAACCCAGCAGCAGGCCGATGGCGGTGCCGATCAAGCCGATCAGCACTCCCTGAGCAATGAAGATGTTTCGCACTTGCGACTTGCGTGTGCCCATCGACATCAGCACGGCGATGTCTTTGGTTTTTTCCATGACCATCATGATCAGGGAAATCAAAATGTTCAGTGCGGCCACGAAGACGATCAGTCCGGTGGTGATGTAAGTGACCAGGCGCTCCATGTTCAGGGCGTGAAACAGGGCTTTGTTTTGCTCCTTCCAATTCGTGGTCATGAAGCCCGTGCCAGCCGCGTCTTCGAGTTGGTGGGCAACGATGTCTGCCTTATCGATGTCGTCGACTTTGAACTCGATTACGGAAATCAGATCACCCAGGCCGAACAGGCGTTGCGCATCGGACAGCCGCGTGAATGCCCACGACGAGTCGTAATCGAAGAAACCGGAGTTGAAAATTCCCACGACGCGAAAGCGGCTGTATTTCGGCACCATGCCAAAGGGTGTTAATTCGCCTTGCGGGCTGGTCACCAGGACCACGGAACCGACCGTCGCGCCCAGGTTGTCGGCCATGTCTTTGCCGAGGATGATGGGGGGCATGGCGGAGACACGGGCATGAACGCCGGCGAGGGAATCGGGAGATTCGGACGGCGTGGAGGTTGCGCGGCCGGTTGCGGGATGGTCTTGCGTTTCAGTTTCTGATGAGTTTGCGGGGGATGGCGGAGTGGTTTCTTCGAGGGCAGCGGCGGAACCTTCTGTTATGGTGTTGAGCAGATCGCCGACCTTGTGCTCATCGGCTGGAATCATGCCCTTGAGGACGGCGCCGCGGGCGCGGGGCCCGCGGGAAATCAATACCTGCTCAAAGATCGCAGGAGCGGCGGCGACCACATGCGGCTCTTTAGAAAGCCGTGCGAGCAGCGGCGGCCAATCTTTAATTCCGTCGTCGGCGATGCGCAGCAGGCTTACGTGCGAAGTCGATCCAATCAGGCGCTCCTGCAAGTCCTGGCGAAAGCCGTTGTTGATGGCCAACGCGACGATGAGCGAAGCGACGCCCGCGGCTACCCCAACGATCGAGATGCCGGTGATGATGCCGATAAACGCCTGGCGGCGCTTGGCGCGCAGGTAGCGGGTAGCGATGAAGAATTCAAAGCGCATGTAGAGCTATCAGCTTTCGGCCTTCGGCCAAATCGGATTATAGCTACCGGCTCTGGGCATGTGTGGAATTGGACAAACAAAAGCTCTCAACGAGGGTGCAGAGCTGGAGTCGCGGCGCATATGGATCCACTCATATTCTTATTTTTGGCAGAACGGCGGGCACCGTGGATCGATACTGGCGGTACTCTTCGCTGAACCTCTTCTCCAGTTCCTCATCCTCCATTCTGATCATTAAAGCGCCGGTCATGATCGCGAGTGCTGTCAGCGCCCAGCAGACGGCCAGGCCTGTGCCTAGGCTCCAGGCCAACATCTCGCAGAGATGGCCCAGGTAGACTGGATGGCGCACGCGGGCGCGAATGCCTGTGGTTACCAGGCGCTGCCGGCTGTGGTGACCGAGGATCTCGGGCAGTCCGCCGAGCTGGATCAGGCTGAACTCGCGGTGAGAGAGTTTGTAGAGGATCAGGCCCGCACAGAATAAAGTGCCGGCGGGGATCCAAGTCCATCCGTTTTCATAGAGCAAGACGCCGCGCCAGGGGGCCGTGATCGCGGCCACTAGCGCCCACATGCCGATCCAGGCGGGCAGGAGAATCCTGTACGGTGATTGTCGGCGTGAACGCCACTGTTCTGCTCCCGGATGGATGAGCAGCCAGAACGCCGGAATCGTCGACGAGACTACGCACGCGATCCAACCGCCGGTTCGGAGCAGCGTCAGCATGAGTCGATTTTAGCCTGCCACGGCAGGGCCGGCAGGGATGCTCCACGATTACCGGGACTGTGAAGTTTTTTCGCGTCCTCCCGTGCTCTCTCCAACTCAGGATGCTCTGAAAGAACTTCCAGCATGGACTGGCGCCCCAGTGCCTCACCCCATTTGCTACCCTCTTCTTGTGACTCAGACCTCAACTTAGGCATTACCTTGGCCGGCTTCTGTCCGAGAGGTGTCTGATAAAACTGAATCTAGCCTTTCATGTCCTCAGCGGAAAGATACTTGTCATCAAGAGGGACAATCGAGTCCAAAAGTTGCAGCGATCGGCTTTGAATTTGAATTTGAATTTGAGTTTCACAAAAAGACATCAATGAGCTTCTCGCGATAGTCTGCTGGCGGAAGATCACGACCGGCGGAATGGATGCTACCTGATTCTGGACCAAGCACATCGGATGCAAGGCAACTCGTTCTCTGGCACATTAGAAGATCCCATTAGAAGATCGTAGAAGATCAATGCCCGCCCCTGCCGATTCCAGAGCTGGACGCATCGCCTTCACCCACCCGGGTTTCGTACTGTTTCAGATTGCGCGCTTCCTCATTGTGGCTGCCGTCGAAATGCAGGCGGTTGCGGTGGGATGGCAGGTTTACGACATCACCAATCGTGCTCTCGACCTGGGGCTTGTGGGGCTGGCACAGTTTCTTCCGGGCATTTTGCTGTTTCTGGTTTCTGGACATGCGTCGGACCGCTTCGAGCGGCGCAAAGTGCTGGGTGTGTGCTATGCGGGGTACGCGCTCTGCTCGGGGCTTTTGCTGGTAATCGCGCAGCGCGGGGCGCATTCGGTTCAGGCGATCTATGCAGTGCTGATACTGCTGGGCGTGGTGCGTTCGTTCAACGGGACGGCCAGCCGCTCCATTCTGCCGCAACTGGTCCCCGAAGAGCACTTCGCCAACGCCGTGGCGTGGAACGCGACCACATTCCAAGCCGCCACCATTCTTGGACCAGCTCTCGGCGGAATTCTGTATGCGCTGTTCCGCGGGCCGTCTGCGGTTTACGCGGCGGCCATGCTGACCGCCGTGGGCGCGCTGGCTTCGACCTTCCGCATCAAGACCCGTCCACAAGCGCGGGGGCGCGAGCCCATGACGCTGAAGACCATCTTCGCCGGATTGCACTTCATATGGCGCCAGAAGCTGATTCTGGGCGCGATTTCGCTGGACCTGTTCGCGGTGCTGCTGGGCGGAGCCGTAGCGCTGCTTCCCGTCTACGCCCGCGAGATTCTGCACACCGGGCCATGGGGTCTGGGACTTTTGCGGACCGCTCCGGGAGTGGGCGCTGCCGTGATGGCGGTGGCGCTGGCACATCGTCCGCTCCGCGGCCGGGCGGGGCCGACGTTGCTCTGGTCGGTGGCCGGCTTCGGAGTCTGCACTATTCTTTTTGGCATCTCGACCCGACTGGTGCTCTCGCTGCTTTCGCTGATCTTCCTCGGTGCGTCCGACATGATCAGCGTGATCATTCGCGCCACTCTGGTGCAATTGCGCACGCCCGATGAAATGCGCGGGCGCGTGACGGCCGTGGATATGGTTTTTATCGGGGCATCCAACGAACTCGGGCAGTTTGAATCGGGACTGACGGCGCAGTGGTTTGGCACGGTGCCCGCCGTTTTGCTGGGGGGAGTGGGGACGCTGATGGTGATTGCCTTCTGGGCGTGGAGATTCCCCGAGCTGCGCCGCGCCGGTGAGCTCAGAGCCATCCCGAGCGAGCTGTCGGAAGATGTTTCAGAAATAGCCGAGAGAATGCAGTAAGGAACATGTTGTCTGTTACTTCCCGTGCAGGAGGGTCTTGGCGGCGCCCATGTTCTCGTAGCGATCGTAGACTCGCACCACCACTACGTGCTCTGAAGCGTCCCCACCGTCTTTCGTGGTCTCCGGCGTGACCTTGAAATCGTAGCTCTCGGTCTTGGCGTCGGAGAGTTGGCCGACCGGCTCGACGTACTTCCACTCGCCGGCATCCACGGAATACTCCGCGCGCTTGATGGGAGAAAAACCATCGACCGCGCGGAACGTAACATGAATCTGCCCACCATCGACCGATGCTGCCAGATTCTCGATGCGCGGGGGAGTCGTGTCAACCTCGAACCGGCGGCTTTCTTTCGACGTCGTCAAGGCTTCACCGGGCGAGTGCGACGGCGCATCCGAGGCAATTACCTTGACTGTATAGCCTCCATCCGGCAGCAGGCTGGCATCGAAGGAATAAGCTTTGTCCGTGAGATTGTCCTTGAGGAGCAGCCAACGCGTCTCGCTATCGCCGCGGTAGTAGACGGAGTAGACCAGTTGGTCGTCGTTCTCATCGTGCGCGCTCCACTTCACTCCGATAGAATCGCGATCGCGAGAACTGGGAGTCAGGGCTTCAAAATGGGTTCCGGAAGAGGCGCTCGAATCCGATCCCAGACCCTGCCCCGACATTTTCGGCAGGAACTGGTACTTGACACCGACCTGGACGGTGACGTCGTCGATCTCGGGAGCGGCATTCTTGGGCAGGTAATTCAGCGCCACGCTGTCCAGGCTCGGCGCGGAGGTTCCCGCGTGCAGTGCAGCCTTCCACTGGGCGTAGCGCGCCGCTGGAATTCCGGTTTCCCCGTTCTTTGTCACGTCGCTCTTGGTGAGGTCGATCTTCTTCCACGGACTCCAATTGCGGTCGGGATTGTCGACGTTGCCGCTACGCGCATAAAGATCCACGTTGCCCGCGCCGCGAAACTCGGCGCGTCCCCAGCGCGAGAAAATCTTGGCGTCAAACACATCGCTCTCGTAGGTGCCCTCAGCCTCCGGCTGGGGTCCCAGCACAAACACTTTTCCGAGATTGCTGGTCGCAGCATACAGTCCGCCGCCGGGAGCCTTGGCAAACGCGGTGACCTGCGAAGCCGGCGTTTTCAGCAGATCGGAGAACTCATCGAGGCCGGTGATGGCAAAAATGTGGCCGCGATTGCCCGTGCCCGCCAGCAGACCTCCGTGGGAATCGAAGGCCAGGGCATAGACAATATCCTCGTGGGATGTCCACACTCTTGTTGGCGAACCATCCGGCGCAATGCGGTATACATCCGACCCGCCGTTTGCTCCACCTCCCGGGAATGGAAACAGTCCGGCCGTCTGAGGCGCGGTGGGAGCGGGCGTGATCGTGAGGCCTGGAGCTGACGGTGTCGTGCCAGCCGCAGGCGCATTTGTGCCTAGGTTGAGAAGAGCTGCGGCCATGCCGGATGCGCTCGACCCACCTCCGCTGCGCTTTTCACCGACCGCTGCGGCGTAGATATTTCCGGTGCGATCGAGCGCCAGCGCCGTGATTTCCTTCTTAGGCACGCTGTAGAGCACGAACCCTTCGCCCGCGGGAGAAATGCGATAGATGAGACCGCTGCCGTCGCTTCCGGCAATCAGATTGTCCTGGGCATCGAAGGCCAGAACGCGAATGTGGGTTTCATCGCTCTTGAAGAAGACCGAATGCTCAGCCTTCGGCGTAACGCGATAAATTTCCCCATGGTCGCCGGTGGCTACATAGAGGTTGCCGGCCCTGTCCAGCGCCAGGTCCCAGATATATTTCGTACCCGGTTCGAAGTAGACTGACGAGCTCCACGAGGGATCGGCAGCGGGTTTGGCTGTGTCTTTTTCTCTTTCCTTGTCTTCTTTGCCTTTGTCGGAAGCCGTATCCTGGGGCGGATCAGCTTTTGCCGGCTGCCCTTTGCCGCCCGGCTTGTGTTCGAGCTTGTAGACCTTGCCATCGGGAGCTGTGGCGGCATAGATCGCCCCTCCGGGGCCGGTCTGGAGTGCCTGCACCTGGAGTTCTTTGGGTTCAAAAATGATAGTTGCCTTGCCGTCGGGAGTGATGCGGTACACGCGGGCGGGCGCGCCCGCCGCCACATAGACGTTGCCGGCGTCGTCGGCTGCAATCGCCCAGATGTAGGTGGAAGGCGTGGCATACAGACTCTTGAACGTGGGCGCCAGTTCCAGGCCGCCAGCGTTGCGAATCGCCACGCCCGTGGCCGTGCCCTTGCTTAGTTCGTCAAATTTCGACTGCTCCCAGATGCGCGTGCCCTCGGCGAACGTCAGCGAAACCAGCCCGGATTCGCTCAAGTTTGTGAGAAGGAGACCAGCCAGAAGGAAGAAGAAAAGCTTTCGCGCACTCTGCAATTTCATACCTCGAAGCGTCGTTGTGGGAAGAATATTCAGGTTACCACGCCTGACGGATGGGAAGCTGAAGACCGAAGGCCGGCGGGGCCGGACGGGGGCCGATTCTCCGTGGTATCGTAAGGTTTCATGCCATCCCCGCGCCACGATCTGCTGCGCCTGCTTGCCGCCAAGTCTTTCCGGCTGGGCGAGTTCAAGCTCTCTTCAGGCGGCACGAGCGACTACTACATCGACTGCCGAACCACAACTCTCGATGCCAAGGGTGCGCGCCTGACCGGCGAAGTGTTTTCCGGCGAAATCCGGCAGCGCGGATGGAAGCCGCAGGCCATTGGCGGCCTTACCCTGGGAGCGGATCCCATCGTGACGGCGGTTTCGGTGGTGAGCAGCGACCTGCATGGCTTTTTGGTACGCAAGGCCGAAAAGCAGCACGGGACGGGACAGCGCATTGAGGGCTTTCGCGAGAAGGGTGCGCGCGTGGTGATCGTCGATGATGTCTGCACCACCGGCGCTTCCACGGTGCAGGCGATCGAAGCGGCGCGTGAATTCGGATTCCACGTGGTTGGGGTGATGTGCCTGGTGGAGCGTGAAGAAGCAAAGGGAAGGCCTAGCGTGGAAAAGGCCGCGGCCCCGGCGCCGTTCGTGTCCATCTTCACCGCCGGCGAGGTCCGCAGCGAGCATTTTATGCAGATGGACGACACTGCGCCCGTGATTTTTGCGGTCGCAGCCAGTTGCGAAATCTGCGGGCGGCCGGCAGTGACGAATGTTCCGGGGAACCGTTGCGGGGCGCACCGAGTGTAGAACGGGCCAACGACTAATGACTAACGACTAACGACTATTCCATGATTCAAACTCTCGAGTGGACGGACCACGGCGTACGCTTCATCGACCAGACGAAGCTGCCCACGGAAGAAACCTACGTTACCTGCAAGACGCATGAGCAGGTGGCCGACGTCATCCGGACCATGGTGGTGCGCGGAGCTCCTGCCATCGGCGTGGCCGCGGCCATGGGGATTGCGCTGGCCGTCAAGAACTCCAGAGCCGAATCCACAGCCGGCCTGAAACACGACCTCGACCAGGCCTGCGGCGTAATCGGCAAGACCCGCCCGACTGCTGTCAACCTCTTCTGGGCAATCCGCCGCATGCAGGAGAAGTTCGAGCGCGTGCGCATTCGTCCCATCGCGCAAATCAAGCAGCGAACTCATCGAGGAAGCCAAACGGGTGCACGCCGAAGACATCGCCGCCAACCAGGCCATGGGACGCCACGGCGCCACGCTGATGCCGAGCGAAGGCGGAGTGCTGACGCACTGCAATGCCGGCGCGCTGGCTACGGCAGGGTACGGAACCGCGCTGGGCGTGATCCGCGCGGCGGTCGAGCAAGGCAAGAAGATCCACGTATACGCCGACGAAACCCGGCCCTTCCTGCAAGGCTCGCGACTTACCGCCTGGGAGCTGATGAAAGACGGCATCCCCACCACCGTGATCTCCGACAACATGGCAGGCGCGATGATGAAGCAGGGCAAGATTGGAGCCATCGTAGTGGGCGCGGACCGCATCGCGGCCAACGGTGACGTGGCCAACAAAATCGGTACGTACACCATCGCCGTTCTGGCAAAGGAGCACAGCCTTCCGTTCTACGTGGCCGCGCCCATCTCGACCATCGACCTCGCTACTTCAGACGGCAGCAAGATTCCTATCGAGCAGCGTAATGCCATAGAAGTCACACACATCGCCGGGAAACAGATGACGCCGGACGGCGTATCCATCGAGAATCCCGCCTTCGACGTAACTCCGGCGAAGTATGTAACCGCAATCATTACCGAGCGTGGCATCGCCCGCGCGCCTTATGAGGAGTCCCTGCGCAACCTGGCGGGCGCAGAAGCCAAGGTCGGGGTCTAGAAGTTGTTCTATGGTCTGCATGTTTTCTTCGGCTGGGGGGCGAAAGTTCCGGTTGTGGAATTGGGCATCCTCGGCCGATCGCAGGAGCGAAGCCCCGCGTATCGTTTTCAGCAGGTGCTGTCTTTACAGGTTCCATATGGTTCGAACGTGCTATAGCGAGGCCTAGGCCTGGGTGTGAGAAGATGGCTTTCTACGGTTCCAGCATCCGGGAAACTAAGTCCGGGACAGGATGGACCCCGGCGGAGGCAGCTTGCATCTAAGAGGACAGGGGACGGAACAAGATGCGCTGCTCCGGGTTCAAGGATTAAAGAAGGTTTTCCGGTCCGGCGAATCGGACTTGGTGCTCTTTGAAAATTTGTCGTTTGAGGTGAAGCGCGGGGAGATGCTCGCCATTGTCGGGGAATCAGGAGCGGGGAAGAGTACCTTGTTGCACATCCTCAGCGCTCTTGATCATGCTTCCGCTGGTGACGTATACTGCGCCCAATTGCAGCTGAATGCGTTGTCGGCGGACGAAGCAGCGGAGTTTCGCAATCGCGAGGCGGGCTTTGTCTGGCAGTTTCACTATCTGCTGCCGGAATTCACGGCGGCGGAAAACGTGGCGATGCCGCTGCTGGTGCGGGGACGCACCTGGGCAGAGGCGGCGCCGCAAGCCTCACGCTGGCTGCGTGAGGTCGGATTGGAGCAACGCGCGCATCACCGCTCGGGAGAGCTTTCGGGCGGAGAGCAACAGCGGGTGGCTCTGGCACGGGCGCTCATTACCGCTCCAAAATTGTTGCTGGCGGATGAGCCTACCGGGGACCTTGACGGGCAGACTGCGGAAGCGGTTTTCGAATTGATCGCGCGATTACATCGCGAGCACCAGCTCACCTCCCTTATTGCAACGCATAACTTGTCGTTCGCGCGGCGCTGCCATCGGGTTTTGCGGCTGGAGCGGGGACGCGTGGAGGAGATCAAGCCGGCGTCGTTGCCGGCGTAGGGGGACGAGGAAGAGCAAGATTAGTAGGACGAAGAGCAAGATTAGTAAGACAATGTGCAAGAAACAGGCTAATCGACAGCCAAAGGCGACTTGAACAGGTTCCTTCAGTAACATGTATAAAAACGTTCGGGTACTGGGTTTGGTGGCTGTTTGATTGCATAATGACGATAGTAGGGCTGGTCACGCCTGTCAGCGGTTCAGGGTCGAGGTCGAGCGAATGCAAGTTCTTCTCGGCCGGAGGGTTCAGGGGGAAGGGCATTATGTTTGAACGTTATACGGAGAAAGCCAGGCGCGTGATCTTCTTTGCGCGCTACGAAGCAAGCCAGTTCGGGTCTCCTTACATAGAGACCGAGCATCTGCTGCTGGGGCTCCTGCGCGAAGATAAAGCCCTGACCAATCGGTTCCTGCGGTCGCACGCCTCGGTTGAGTCCATCCGCAAGCAGATCGAGGGGCACACTACCATTCGGGAAAAGGTTTCGACCTCGGTGGATCTTCCGCTGAGCAACGAGTGCAAGCGCGTGCTGGCCTATGCCGCGGAAGAGGCGGAGCGGCTCTCGCACCGCCACATTGGGACCGAGCATCTGTTGCTGGGACTGCTGCGGGAGGAAAAGTGCTTTGCGGCGGAGATTCTGCACGAGCGTGGGCTGCGGTTGGCGACCATCCGGGAAGAATTAGCGCGCACCAGCCAGGAAAAAACGCAGCCGCAGCGACAGCGTGAATCATCTCTGTTAAGCGAGTTTTCGCGCGATCTGACCCAGGCGGCGATGGACAGCCAACTGGATCCGCTGGTGGGCCGCGACGGAGAACTCGAACGCGTGGTCCAGATTCTGTGCCGCCGTACCAAGAACAATCCCGTGCTGATCGGCGAGCCAGGCGTGGGCAAGACGGCCATCGTCGAAGGGCTGGCCCAGCGCATCGCCGACGGCGAAGTTCCGTCATTTCTGGCCGACAAGAGAATTCTGGCGCTCGATCTTTCCTTGATTGTTGCCGGTACGAAATATCGCGGGCAGTTCGAAGAGCGGCTGAAGACCATCATGAAAGAGCTGATGGAGTCGCAGAACTCCATCATCTTTATTGACGAGCTGCACACGCTGGTGGGCGCGGGATCGGCGGAAGGTTCGCTCGATGCCGCGAACATCCTGAAGCCGGCTTTATCGCGCGGCGAGATTCAGTGCATCGGCGCAACCACTCCGGGCGAATACCGCAAGTCGATTGAGAAAGACCGGTCGCTCGAGCGGCGTTTCCAGGCGGTTAAGGTTCCTCCGCCGAATGAGGCGGACGCGGTGAAGGTGCTATTCGGTATCAAGGACCGGTACGAGAAGTTCCACGCCGTCACTTATACGGACGATGCCATCAACTTCGCGGTGTCGCATTCGAACCGCTACATTCCAGACCGCTTCCTGCCGGACAAAGCGATTGACCTTGTGGACGAAGCCGGGGCGCGGGTGAAGCTGCGCCAGACCTCGCAGCCGGAGGAGATCACCGAGGTCCAGAAGCGAATCAAGTTCATCGTGCATCGCATGGAGAACGCGATCGCGAACCATGAGTTCGAGAAGGCCCGTTTCTATTCGGATGAAGAACGCAAGGAACGCGAGAATTTGCGGGCGCTGCGCGAGAAATATCATCTGGATGAATCCTCGACCGGCGTAGTCGGCCGCGAGGACATCGAAGATGTGGTTTCGCGCTGGACCGGCGTTCCCATTACCTCGATCAAGGAAGAAGAGACGCAGAAGCTGCTGCGCATCGAAGAAGAGCTGCACAGGCGGATCATCTCGCAGGATAAATCGATCAACGCTCTGGCGCGGGCCATCCGTCGTTCGCGCGCAGGCTTGAAAAGCCCGAACCGGCCCATTGGCTCGTTCCTGTTCCTGGGGCCGACGGGCGTGGGTAAAACAGAAGTTGCGCGCACCCTGGCGCAGTTCATGTTCGGCACAGAAAAGGCTTTGGTGCGCTTCGATATGTCGGAGTTCATGGAGAAGCATTCGGTTTCGAAACTGATCGGTTCGCCTCCGGGATACGTGGGCTACGAAGAGGGCGGCCAGCTTACCGAGCGGGTGAAGCGGGCGCCGTATTCGGTGGTGCTGCTGGATGAAATCGAGAAGGCGCATCCCGATGTGTTCAACATCCTGCTGCAGGTTTTTGAAGACGGCCAGCTTACCGATGGGCTGGGCAACACGGTCGACTTCAAGAACACGATCCTCATCATGACTTCGAACATCGGGGCGCGGCACCTGCAAAAGCGCGAGGGATTTGGCTTCCAGTCGACTCAGGACGACATGGTTTCAAGCAAGGTCGAGGAGTTGGTGAAGGGCGAAGTGAAACGCACCTTCAATCCAGAATTCCTGAACCGGTTGGACGAGATCATTCTGTTCAAGGCTCTGGGCGAGAGCGACCTGATCCAGATTCTGGAGCTTATGGTCACGCAGCTCAATGCAAACCTCGCGCAGAAGGCAATCACGGTGACGGTGGCGGATGAGGCCAAGAAGTGGATCCTCAACCAAACCCTCACCGACCGCACCTACGGAGCGCGGCCGCTGCGCCGGGCATTGCAAAAATACATCGAAGACCCGCTGTCGGAGGCGCTGATTCAAGGCACGATCACCACGCGTCCGGCATTTATCGAGGTCTTCCTCGAAGATAACAAGCTGTTCTACCGTCCGGTGGACGCGGAAAAGACCGAGGGCGTGCTGTTGTACGAGAACAGCTAGCCTTTGCCCGATCAGCCATCAGCCGTCAGCCGTCAGCTGAACCTGACGGCTTTTTCTTTTGTCAGCCAAATCCTTCCCGTGGTTTCGCGAATTCGGCGTAAACAAGGCAATTCCGCTGAAAATTAATTGACCCCAAGAGAAAACTGTGATTAGATGCGCAACACTGGGGGGTGGGGCTGACCCGCCAACGAAGAGGGGCGTGCGGAAACCAAGGAGGAGGATCTATGAAGTACAGTCTGGTTTGGGCAACTCTTGCCGTACTAGGTCTGACTGCCGGCGCCGGCGCACGGGATGTCGTACTGCCCGCCGGCACTCTATTGCAATGCACTCTGAACGAACCTAACCTCTCCTCGGCCACGGCCGCGGTCGGCGACCCGGTACTGTGCCACCTCCGCGGAGTCACCCAATTCGGCCAACCGGCGGTTCCACGCGGCAGCTACCTGGTGGGCCATCTGGAAGCCGCGAAAGAGCCTGGGCATTTTGTGGGCAAGGGCTATCTGAAGCTGCAGTTTGATCGCATCGGATTGCCTGGCGGCGATGTACCTTTGGATGCGAAAGTCATCGCGACGCGCGGATACAAGGTCGATAAGGAAGGCAAGATCGACGGCAAAGGAAATGTCAAGCGCGACGTCGCGGAATGGATGCTGCCGCCGTTGTGGCCGTGGAAGGTGATCATGTTGCCGGCACGCGGTCCCCGTCCCCAACTCAAGGGGGAGACAGTGCTCAGCTTGCGTCTGATGGATGACGTGCAACTACCGCAAGTGGCCTCGACGTCCGGACCAGGATGGCGTTCGTTTGGCGAGCCGCGGAACCAGTCGTTCCGCGAATCTGAGAATAGCGATGCCGGGCTCACTCTCGCTGTCCGCGGTAGTGTAGTTACGGCGGGCACGGAGGTTTCGGCAGCGCTGGAAGTTCCCCGAGCGTCCTACGCTAATTTCGTTTCACGGGATGTGAGTTCTCGAGCGGCAACGGCTAGCGGTGGGCCAGTGTTCATCCTAAACACGGGCATGGTTCTGGCCGTGGCGAGTTATCAATACCAGGACGGCCGTATCACCTACACCCTGGCCCATGGAGGAGGCGGCGTGGTGAGCAAGGACGAGGTGGACTGGAGCACGACCACCCGAGTGAATGCCCAGCGCGGTGTGCGAATGACATTGCACGGCGGGCACCTGAACGCGGAAACATCCGGCTTCTAACTCTGGATCTTTCGAATCTTGACCAGTCGATTCATAGCCGCCGGTGAAAGCTGGCGGCTTTGTCTCCTAAAACCTCCAAGGCTTTCATGCAGAGGCCGCAGAGCAGTTCTTTTGCGACCAACTCACTCCTGAACGAATCTGGACATGCCATGCACCTAGCTGCGAGGGAGCACGTGGATAAGATCAACATCGCTGACAAGTTCGCCAAGATTTCGGAATATTGGAAGCCCTACATTGCCGCCGAGCTCAATGGTCAACATGTGAAGCTCGACAAGCTGAAGGGCGAGTTCGTGTTTCATCATCACGAGAAGGAAGACGAGATGTTTCTGGTGGTGAGGGGGCGGTTCCGCATGGAGTTCCGCGACCGCCAGGAATGGATCGAAGAAGGCGAATTCATCGTCGTCCCGCGCGGCGTGGAGCACCGCCCGGTCGCCGACGAAGAATGCTGGATTCTGCTGTTTGAGCCGGCTTCCACGCTGAACACGGGCAATGTCGTCAACGAGCGCACCCTGCCTCAATTGGAGCGAGTTTAGCCATGGAGCTTACGGTTTACTCCTCCGCTTGGTGTCCGGATTGCCGCGAGGCCAAGCGCTTTCTGGCCAAGCACAACATCCCGTACAAAGACATTGACGTCGAGACCACGCCAGGTGCGGTAGAGGAGATCGTCAAGTGCACCGGCAAGCAGGCTATTCCACAATTCGTGATCGACGGCGAGTGGGTGCAGCCCTACGTTGCGGGAGAAGGATTTCTCTACGACGAGATGGCCAGGCGCCTGGGAATCGCGAAGCCGTAGTCTAAAGTAAAGTCAGTAAAAGTCCGATTCCGTCCCTTGGGGTGGCGGCAAGCTGCCATCCTCAAGACCGTTTCGGTATCCCCTGTTCATCATCTTCCGTACCGTGGAAAAGCCTTGCCGGACAAGGGAAGATGACCACTCATGTCCGGACCGGAGATTCCACAGCCATCCAATGAGGTTAGCGACAGCTGGCAGCAGATGGTGCAGGCCGTGCTGGGGATTGTGTTGCTGCTCGGCGCCGTAGCCATGTTCCACTACTACGCGCCCGTCACGGCGCAGAGTGCGCAGCCGGATGAACTGCACCAGCAGGTGCAGCAACTTACCCAGCAGGTGGCGCAACTCGAGAAAGAGCAGGCGATGCCGGCCCTGGTCCTGAACCGGTACCGGAATTCTATTGGCTACATTTACGGCGTGTACCAGGTTGGATTCCCCCACCAGTCGCCAGCGATTCGGGCGCGCGTCTCGGGCACCGGATTTCTCGTGGGCGACGGCCTGCTGGCCACCAACCGGCATGTGGCCGAGCCCTGGTATGGCGATAGCGAAGCCGAAGGGCTGATCGATCATGGCGCAACCGCTATGCTGGAGAGTCTGGTGGTCTTCTTTCCGGGCTCACCCATGCCCGTGAGCTTGACGCCGGGCACCGTTTCTCGCACGAGCGATCTGGCTGTACTAAAGATCGAGGATAAAAATGCGGTGCGCGGGATTGCCGTGCTGCCGCTGGCAAAAGGGATGGCCTCGCCCGGAGAACTGGTGACGGTGATCGGCTATCCCATGGGCATAGCCGGGATGGTGGCCAAGTCGCCGAGCGGGATTTACAAGCGACTGGCGTACCGGCACAACGACATCACGGCGGCCAGCGAACTGGCGGCGTTGTCGCTGATTCGTCCTTCGACCACGTGCGGCCATCTGGGCGATGTGGTGGGCGACAAACTGATCTACGATGCGCCCACGGCGCACGGCGGCAGCGGCGGGCCGGTGTTCAACTCCAACGCAGAAGTCATCGGAGTGAACTCCGCCTACATCGACGGATTCTCCGGAGGCACGCTGGGAATCTCAGTGGAATCGTTGCGGCCGCTCATCGAGGCGGTGGAAAAGAAGCCGTAGAGAGGCGACTCACGCTGTCATGGATGCTTTGCGGTTTTTCCCTTTTCCTGAGGCAAGGTCCAATTCATCGCCGGGGGCATCGTTGCCTTCCCGCATAATGCGGCGAAGAGCAGCTACCAGCTCAGGTCCGGCCGAGCGCAGTTCGTCGTGATGATGAAGCGCCAGTTCGCCGAGAACCTTCTCGCCTTTGGAAGTGAGCGCGAGCAGGACCTCGCGGCGATCGTCATGAGCGCGCGTGCGATGGACAAATCCTGCGGCCTCTAGGCGATTCACCAGTTCCACGGCGCTATGGTGGCGGATTTGCATGCGGTTGGCCAACTCGCGAATCCGCGGCCGAACCCCCGCCGGCATGCCCTTGATCACCAGCATGAGTTGGTACTGGCCCCGCTCCAGGCCTGCCCGCTTTACCACTCGCTCGCTGAAGTGGAGAAAACGGCGGATCTGGTAACGGAACTCCGCCAGCGCCTGGTAGTCCGACAAGGTGAGCTTCTTCATGCCGCCGATTGTATGGTGCCGCGATCCAGTGGCACTCGAATAGTATATCGTAAGACGATATAGACTAGAGCCGTTCTCCTTCGGCATCCGGCTTAGCGCATGGGGGATACGTACTGCGCTTCGCCATTGCCAAACGACCAATTTTCCTTCGGCACTTCAACTAGGCTGATGAAGACATCCTCCCGGCGTAGCTTCAGAGCTTCATGCAAGCCGTCCGCAACCACTTTATAGAAGCGCTGCTTCATCTCAACCGTGCGGCCGCTGTTCAGCGTGATCTGCAAAAAGACGCAGTCGTCCGATCGATGGACTCCAAGATAATCCCGATCAAACTGCAAACCAGATTTGGAATGCTCGGCGAGGACTTGAAAGCGATCGTTTTGAGGAACGCCGAGCACGTCCAACAACGCCTGATAAACGATCTGGCCAACCTGTGCGCGATATTCCAGCGACTTGCCTTCGAGAAGATCGATTCGGACGAAAGGCATAATTTCTCCTGTCTTGATGTGCCCTGCTGTGTCTCTTTATGGATGCGCGCGCCACTGCATAGGACTGCATAGGGTGCTGCACGCGTCCACGCCCAACCGCTGTGTTACACTTTATGATTCCGAGACAAGCTCCCGCAGGATATTCGATCCGCAATGCTTCTTTCCAAGGAATATGTGGGCTACCTGGCCCGCGAAGTTACCAAGAAATTGATTGCCGCCAAGGCCATCGAAACTTCGGTCGTGCCCAAGGTGACGGAGCGTGTCCATGCTGCCCTGCTCGACGAACTCACCCTGGAAGATCGCATCAACGATGAGGTCCGCGTCATCCTCGAAGCCTATTCCGAAGAAATGAACAAGACCGGCGCCAACTACCAGGAGATGTTCCGCAAGGTCAAGACGGAACTGGTGCGCAAGTACAAGGCGGTGCTGTGAGACTGAGTCGCGACAAAGTGAACGTGCTGGCGCGAGCGGTCGCCGACACGCTCAAACAGATGGACGAGGTCGACTTCATCGAAGACCCCAACACCATCCGCCAGGAAACCCGCAAGATCCTCGAAGACCTTCTCAATCACGAAGAGAGAATCGATCAAGCCGCCCGCCAGAAGATCGAAAGTCAGAAGCGCACCATCCTCGAAGGCTCGCAGGAGTGGGACATCCTCTACCGCAAGTACTACAACGAGGAAGTGAAAAAGCTGGGGATCTGATCCCGCGGTGCCGGCGCACACACCGTTGCTGGGATGGAGCCCCGAAAGATGACCGAAACAAACCCGACCGAGAGACCGCGAGCCGAACCGGGGGGATGCGCTGCTCCGCTCAGGCCGCGCGCTGTTAGTGCCGAAAAATGCTGTCAACCTCGGCAGCATGTCGTTGCGCACCTCTGTGTTTGAGACTCTGGCGCTCGCAACTCTTGCCTGGCTCGTACCGGGCCCGGACGTGGTATCGCGTTGGCTTGCGCGCGTGAGCCGCTATCTGCTCGGGCTCTCTCTACCTTGTGTTTGGAGTAGACCATCTCATCGCTCTCGCGCCCATCGCGACTCTGATACCGGCCCGGATTCCGTGGCACGATGGGAAGCCCCTCGGTCCTGAGGTGGTGGTAGCCCAGGGCGTTAGCCTGGTCGGAGTCGTCGCGCATGACCAGCCACCAGCTCGCGGTGGGCGGTTGAGTGCCCTTGGGGACCATGCTGAGTTCGGCGTCGGTCCGACCAGACAGGACGGAAGTCGTTGGTCACTTGCTTCCGGAGCGCGGCCACGCCCGGCACGACATCCGCACCCGCCAGCACGATCACAGAAATTTGGATGGTTGGAGATTGTGCGTGGGTGGGTTGGGGCATACAGGTGGACTCCTTTGCAAAAGAAGTTCGGAGAACGCGCAGCGTGAGTTGCGTGACTCTGTGAGCAAAAGCTTATACGCTGGTCATGCGAGGGAAATGTTCTTGGGGCTGAGAAAGTGAAGCGCAACTCCCAGATTGGGACTGGGCGCTTCTCGGCAAAGCCCGAAAAGCTTGATTCCTTGTTTCCATCTACCATGCTTCCAGTCGCTGAAATCAAGGCTGCGGTAACGCGAGCCGCCGCAGAAGCGGGTTTTGAGCTCGTGGGCATCGCTGCCATCGATGACGCTCCAGAGTTGGAGTACTTTCCCCGCTGGATTGCCGAGGGGCATGCTGGCGAGATGAAGTACCTGGAAGCGCGCGATGAGCAGGGACGCTTGAAGCGCGCGTCGCTGGCGCACGCCGTTCCCTGGGCTCGCAGCGTTGTGGTTTGCGCCATCAACTACAACACAGCGCAACCATATTCCACGCAGGCCCGGCCTGAGGACGCAGGGCGCGGATGGATCTCCCGCTACGCCTGGGGCCAGCCGGACTATCACGACGCAGTGATGCCGCGCCTGCGGCGCGTCGAAGCCGCAGTGAGAAATGCATGTCGAAGCGACGATCCCATCACTCGCTGTTACGTCGACACCGGGCCGATCGTCGAGCGCGTGGCCGCGAAGTACGCCGGCATCGGATGGATCGGAAAGAACACGTGCATCATCAATCAGAAGCTGGGATCGTGGCTGTTTCTGGGCGTGATCCTTACCTCGCTCGATCTCGCACCTGACTTGCCCGCGCCTGACCGCTGTGGCACCTGCACGCGCTGCATCGATGCCTGTCCCACCGATGCGCTGATCGCGCCTTATCAGCTCGATTCCAACAAGTGCATCGCCTACCTCACGATCGAGAAGCGAGGCGCACTTCCTCAGGATGACAAGCTGCGCTCCGGGATGGGACGGCACCTCTTCGGGTGCGACATCTGCCAGGATGTTTGTCCCTGGAACCGCCAGGCTCCGGCCACGAGCGCGGCTGAGTTTCAGGCGCGTGAGGAGTTGGTGAATCCAGCGCTTGACTGGCTGGCTGAGATGAGCGCGGAAGAATTTCGCCGCACCTTTCGCAGATCGCCGGTGCGGCGGGCGAAGCGCGCGGGCCTGCGCCGGAATGCGGTCATCGCGATGGGCAACAGTGGAGACCGGAAGTTCCTTCCGCTGCTCGACCGGCTGGCGCGGGATGAAGACGAAGTGGTCGCCGAGAGTGCCGCCTGGGCTGTCCGGAAGCTGACCTAGATCCAGATCAGGAAAAACACAGATCGATCTGGCTCATATCTGGAACCAGTTTAGTTGCGGTGTTTGAGATCTGTCGGAATCTGAGTAAGATCTTAGAAACAAATGACTTACCGGGTAAAACATTCCATTCTAGAGGACTTCAGCAGCATTCTGCTTGCGCCCAGTGCCTAGAAACCGATTCGGCTCGCAAGGTATTGACTTCGTGGGAGTTATCTCATTGCTGTTAGGTTGTCGAAGAACCAATGCGTAGAGAATACGGCCCCATTCTTGGGAATCGAGTCAAGGAAATTGGAGGGTAGAGGGATCAACTGGGCAGCCCGCCGATTGTGTGCGGAAGATGCATCGAGAAACTGAATTGGGTTGACTTGCTTTTTCGTCTTCGGCTGGTCCTATTGCAGACTTAACATTACTTTTCACACTCGCATATCTATTTATTTTTCTATCGGGTAGGCGCTGTATGCCAAATGCCTGTTGGGCGCCTGACTTCCGTAACTCGCATTCCCTGTTTGTGGCAACTAAGCTATACAGAAGGGGTTCTTACAGACGGAGATGTCCACTCTTGCTCAGACCGGAAGGGGTCGGAGATGGGAGACTAGTGGAGTGAATTTTCGTGATCTGGGAAGATCTATGCCTTGTCTAGGGAGAATACGGCGCTCGTTGTGCACGTTGTTTGTGCTGGGGTTGACCTGCGCCGGTTTGGCTCGAGCCTCAGCCACTCTTTTGTTGGAAGAGCCTTACGGCAAGCTGGGATTCTTCACGGCCACGGGACATGCGGCGGTGTATTTGTCTGGAGTGTGCGCCGAGACGCCGCTGGTGCTGCGTCCCTGCGCTCCCGGAGAACTGGGAGCCGTGATCAGCCGCTATGACGGCGTTGGGGGGTACGACTGGGTCGCGATCCCGCTAATTCCTTATCTTTACGCGGTTGAGCAGCCGGAGGATATTCCGCTGTTTGTGGACCCGAAAATGGCGAGTTTTCTGCGTGACCAATACCGCCGCAAGCATCTGGAAATGGTCGCGCCGGATCGGGACGACGGACGAACTCCGGGCGGGAACTGGTATGAGCTTGTGGGCACGGCTTACGACCGCACCACCTATGCCTTTCAAATCGAAACCTCCTCGGCGCGGGACGAAGCCTTCATTGACCGATACAACTCGTCGCCGAATCGTTCTCACTTCCGGACTGTCTCGCGCAACTGCGCCGATTTCGCCAAGGACGTCATCAACTTCTACTATCCGAAATCCCTGCACCGAAGCTTGGTCGCCGATGTCGGAATCACCACCCCGAAGCAGATGGCGAAGACCATGATCAACTTCAGCGCGCGGCATCCACAATTGCGGTCCTCGCGGTTTGTGATCCCGCAGATTCCGGGCAGCATGACGCGCAGCACGCGGGTACACGGCGTGGTCGAATCCTTCCTCAAATCAAAGAAGTACATGATTCCCAGTGCCGTGGCCAGTCCGATCTTTGCCGGATGCGTGTTGGCTGTCTATGAGGGCACGGGTGCAGGCCGCTTTGATCCGGCGCGGCAGGCGCTGGTGTTCAACGCCGAGCGCGCTCTGGAGCCGCCGCTCGGGGCCGAGGATCGCCGCTCCTATCAGAGCGAACTGAATCATCTGGTGGCTGATCCCGCTGGGGAAACGAGCGGCGCCCGTCTGGAAAAATGGGGACGCCTGTTGCATAACGCGGAACCGGATCTCGATGCTCAGGGACATCCGCTGCTGCGTGTTCCCATGGGAGAGGAAGTGGTGAGTGTGGGCATCTCAGGCGGCAACATCCTGGCCAATGACGCGCCCGAGCCGTTCACCGAGGAGCTTCTGGAGGCTCGGCTCCGGGATGAACTGAGGCGTGGAAAACCGCTCAAGGCTTCGGAAAGCGACGTTGCGCGCGACTGGAATCTGCTTCAGAAAGCCTTGAACGGCTCTGACGCTGAGGTGACCGCGCGGGTCGGCAGACCGCAGCATGCAGGCTCGCAAGCGGGCTTGGACCGCAATGGTGATCAGCCCTGATCGCCTAAGAAAGTCAAAGACACAGCGTTAAGATACCCGGCAGCCGATAACCGCTGCCTGGCACCGCTACTGTTGCTGCTCCGGCGATTGCTGTGGTTGCCCCGGCGGAATTGCTGCACCGGGCCGGCCAGGGGGGAGAATCCCGGGTTGTGCGGGCGCGGACTGTTGCTGCATCTGCAATTGCCGCTGCTGCATCTCTTGCAACATCTGCTGAGGAGTTCTTACCCCAGGCTGATCCGAGGCAGCCGGGGGTGGTTCCGCCTCCGCTGTGCCCGGGTCGGGGGTATCGTCGGCGTCATCCGCGGCTTCGGCATCGGGAGCTTCCGTCACAGCGCCGGCCACCTGCGGAGACTGGGCTGCGCCTGCCGCCCCTGCACTTTGTGTGTCGGGCGTCTTGGCCACCAGCACTACCCGCACCAGAAGGTTGGCATTGTCCGGGGAGCCCAGCAATATGTAATTGAAGCGGGATCCATTCAGCAGCTCGGCCATCACTTCTCGCGCTGGACCCGGACCTAGGCGCGTCACCACTCGCTCAGTGGCGGTGGACGGGATTTCGATATCGGCTGCGGTGTGCTTGCGCACGCCACGCAGAATGTCAGCCAGCGTGGAGTTCGGGGCGACAATGGTCAGCAGCCCATCCTGGTAACTCACTTGGGGCGCTACTGCCGGTATGGTATCCAGTGGAACCTGGGGCACGGGACCTTGCGGTCCCGAAGGCAGTGGAGGTGGCAAGGGTGGTTGCTGTTGCTTCTTCACCTTGTGTACGCGATGCGGCGTTGTCGGCGTGTCAGCCCGTCCCGCGCTTGGCAGGCACAGGACGCCCGCTATCAGCAACCCGGTAAACTTCAATCCCGCGCTCATGAGAAACCTCCACTTCGACCTTTACTCGACTTATTCTGGAGAGACGGCAGATGTATAAACAGCAATTCTAGCACCGCTTTTGGCTGCGTGTACGCTAAACACCACCCCACAGCTTCGCACCTTATAGAACGTATTGACTTCACCCTCTTGCAGGCCGAACTTCGAGACCAGGCGCAGACCAGATGTGCAACTTCTTGCACTTACTGGATTCGCATGGAGCGTACAATCTTTCTCTTGGAGAGAGGGACGACGTGACGGACGCAGGCTGCTTCCTAAGACGCTGTTTCCTGAAAAGCGAGACCTCCGTCACCATCCTGGCTCTTCTCGTATTTTCCGCATCGAGTGTCCTGGCGGAGAGTTGCCTCACGGCCAGCGATATGGGCGAAGCCACGAGCGCCGCCCTCATCGCCGCGGCCCTTCGCTCCTTCGACCTGGTCGCAAAGGGCGATACGGCTTCGCTTCGCCAGAGCGCGATGCCAAGTGTCGCCTCCGATTTTTCAGCCATTGAGGCCACTGTCAAGGACAGCCAGTCTGCTCTTGCCGGTTCCAAGGCCACGGCTCGTCCGCCTTTTCTGTTGGAAGCAGAAGGCCCAGGGCCCATCCCGCGCGCGGAGTTTTTCTGCGGTGTCTTCGGGAGCAAAGGCCAGACCCACGACAGCGCGGTCTTCTCCTTGAACAATCTTCCGCCCGGCAAGTATGGCGTTGTCATCCTGGACGCAGCGTCATCCAAAGGCGCCTATGCGGTTTCGTTGATCCTGCAGCAACAGGGTTCCGACTGGAAGTTGGGAAGCCTATATATCCAAGCCCTGCACTCTGCCGGTCACGACACTAGCTGGTTTGTTTCGCGCGCGCGCGACTTCCAGGCCAAGGGCCAGATGCACAACGCCTGGCTCTACTATCTGGAGGCGATCTCTCTGGTCTCGCCCCTGCCGTTCATGAGCACCAAGGCTTCCGACGATCTTTACGACCAGTCGCAGAAGTTACAGCCGTCCGATTTCCCGATCGAGGGCAAAACCGCAGATCTTTTCGGCGGAACTTCTGTCTCCGGTACTTCTTCCGGGACTACCGCCGCAACCTCCGCCGGAGCCGCAACCTACAAGCTCACCGCGATTCTTCCCCTGGTCGTGGGCGATGATCTGGACTTGATTGTGAGGTATCAGTCGGCGGACATTTCCAACACCAACCAGGCTTATCAGAGCAACGTTGCCGTGATGAAAGCGCTGGTGGCGAAGTATCCCGAACTGAGAGACGCATTTGCCGCCGTCGTCGCCCGCGCGGTCGACCCCGGCGGCCACGACTACGGTACGATGCTGGCGATGAAGGAGATCAAGTAACAGTTCTCAGTTCTGCGTGGTTCGGGTTTCGTCCAGCAGACAATCTTGTGGATCTTTGTCGTCGCGGAGACCGAGGAACACCGGAGCTCGCAACTTCGGGCCGCTTCCTGTGCTCGCTCCATCTGTCCATTCCGCATACTCGATCTCGGCTACAAGCTCCGGCTTGACCCAGTACACTTTGCGCAGCGCCTCGACTTCGCCGTAGAACGGGTTTTTCTTTGTCTCGCGTTTCTTCAACAGCTTCCAGACTTCATCGAGTGACTTCTGGTCAAATCCACTGCCCGCTTGTCCCACATGAATCAGCCGGCCCTGGCCGTCATAGAGTCCCAGCACAATCGACCCGAAATGTGCGCGGCTGCCCTCCGGTTCAGTGTATCCGCCGATCACGCACTCCAGCCGGTGCCTGATCTTGATCTTCAGCCATTCGCTGGTGCGCCGCTCCTGGTAAATGCTGTCGCGCCTCTTGGCCAGGATGCCTTCGAGGCCTTTCGCGCGCGCCATCTCAAACAGCGCCTTCCCTTGCTTCTCGTAATGATCGGAATAGCGCACGGAATCGCCCGTGACCAACAGCGAAGCCAGCTTGTTCTTCCGCTCCTCGAGCGGCACCCGCCGCCAATCATAGCCATCGAGATAAAGCAGATCGAATGCGTAATACAACACTGGCACATCCGCCTTGTTCGCGATACGCCGTCCGCCGGGACGAAAGCCGGTCCGCTGCTGCATCAAGCTGAACGAAGCCCGCCCCTGCTCATCGAGCGCGACCACTTCGCCATCGAGAATCGCGCTCTTCGCCTGGACGAACTTCGGCAAATCCTTGAGCTCAGGAAAACGCTCCGTCAGCTCGTTCTGATTCCGCGAGACCAGGCGCAGCTTGCCGTCCTTGATGAAAGCAACCGCCCGGTAGCCATCCCACTTGATCTCGAACAGCCACTCGGCCCCGTCAAACGGCTCGTCGACGGCCTCGGCCAGCATGGGATGAATCGTCGGGGGCATAGGGCGCTCGACCGCGCCAGAGAATGCGGAAGAGACCGCATTCAGCACAGGGGCCCCTTCGGCTCCGCTCCGGGCAGGCTCCGAGGACACAGGGTAGTTCTTGCGCTTGGAGGGGGCAGAATTCGCTAAACTCTTGGAAGGCTCACCTTGATTTCCCCGGTGTTTCTCTGTGCCCTCTGTGGTCAGCTTTTTTTGTTTTTTTTTCTGATCGAGTTTTGCCACGGCATCCGCCAGCCACGCCGCTTTCAGCTTCCCGCCGCCTGCCGGGCGGCTCCTCCACTCGGCCGATCCTTTGTCTCCGGCGATCTCGGCCAGGCTGCGCTTGCTCAGCACCGACTCGTCAAACGCATCGATGTCGTATCCCTCCACCGCGTGGTCGTCGTGCTTTTTGATCAGCAGCCATTCGTTTCCCTTGCTCCCCGGACGCCGGCCCTTCATCTTTACCAGTGCGAAGTCTCCCTTTAACTTCTTACCGTCCAGACGGAACTTCAAATCGCCCTTAGCCAGCATCGCCGCTGCTTCGGCCTCCGTTCCCGGCACGTATTTGCCTTGCACGGGTACCGGAGAAAGCGGCTGCCACGTGCCCACATCCCATACCATCACGGTGCCCGCGCCGTAGTTGTCTTCCGGAATGATGCCTTCGAAATCGAAATACGAAACCGGATGATCCTCCACCTGCATGGCCAGCCGCTTGTCCGCCGGATCGAGCGACGGTCCCTTGGGTACGGCCCAGGATTTCAGCACGCCCTCCATCTCCAACCGAAAGTCATAGTGCAGCCGCGTGGCATCATGCTTCTGCACCACGAACCGGTGTCCCGCCTTGGTCTCGACTTTCGCCGGAGGCTCCGGCGTCTGATCAAATCGCCGCTTTCGTTTGTATTCTTCCAGTGCCATGGCAACACCATTTAACCACGGAGACACGGAGTCAGGGAGAAAACCAAATCACAAACAATGACTTGTCATCCCGACCGGAGCCTCCTCTTCCCGAAGGGAATGGGAAGCGCGAGTGGAGAGACCTGCTGTTTCTTGCGGCACAAATCAAGCCTGAGCATGCTTTAGAATCCTTGCACCATGCAACGCGAATTCCCCGAAGTTCCGCTGGTTGGCGTGGGCGCTATCATCATCGAAGACGCTCGCGTAGTCCTCGTGAAGCGCGGCCATCCGCCGCTGCAGGCGGAGTGGTCCATCCCCGGAGGCCTGCTCGAAGTCGGCGAACTGGTGCGCGAAGCCGCCATCCGCGAAGCCCGCGAAGAAACCGGACTCACCGTCGAGCCCGGTGAACTCCTCGGCGTCTACGACCGCGTCCTGCGCGATACCGAGCAGCGTGTGCAATATCACTATGTTTTGATTGATTTTCTCTGCCGCCGGGTTGCGGGAGATCTCGCCGCCGCCAGCGACGCGGCAGAGGCCAGGTGGTTCAGTCGGGAAGAGCTGCCGGCGCTGAGGCTGGCGGAGGATACGCAGGATGTGATCCGAAAAGGCTTTGCCAAACTAAGTGTCATCTCATAGAGCGGCGGCGCCGCTACTGTGAAATCGCGATATTACTTCACCTTTGTCGCACCCAAGCCGCAAAAAGGTACCGCGAAAAGGACAGCCCAGAGGGCAAGCCCTTCCATGAACCACCTCACCCAGTCTTGACCCTGGCGCTCCGCAGCCGAGAGTCCAAATCTAAGTCCGCCGCAAACGACGGCAGAGCAGAGACCAGCGCGAGGAGGATGCTGGTCATCATGTTACCCTACGGTGACGCGAGTGCGCCTGAGCAGCGCGTCAATACCGCGTCCTACAAAAAACCAAGCCGGGAGGGCATAGAGGGGGTAGTTCAGGGAGCGCCAAGTCGGGGGTAGGAGAGAGGCAAGCCGCCAATTTTCGGTCCGCGACACAATTAGGGACACGACAACCTCGACATACCTTGGCCGGAGCGTCGAGAACCGCGATCCACTTTTCCGCGGCCCACCCCGCGTGGTCGAAAGCGAACGGAAGCAAGTGTTCTGACGAAACGACGACCTGAAAATCCCCTGACGTGAGCGAGACGTTCGGTATGGGGTGCGCTCGATACCTCAGACGATAGAAGAAAAGCAAGCCTGGCACGAAGACTATCGCTGCCCAGAAAAGCAGGTCCGCGATCGGCAACAGCGCGGCGAACGGCAATAGATATTTCTTCACGCTCGCGCGCCCTTGGCGGACGCTCGCGGAGGATCAAACCGCAACTTGCCGAGGATCACCTATGATTGTCGCAGACAGGGCATTACGTCACCTAATTTTGTGCGGATCTGCCCTGCCGCCCTCAGTCCCATCGTCTTCCCACTCGGCATCGCACGCGTGGCAACGCCAGGCCGGCCGCTGCACCGGCATCGGCACCCGCAGGAATGCGCTCATGTAGGCGATGGGACGGTCCAACTCCTGGAAGTTCACATCCAGCGACTGGCAGTTGGGACAGCGCGGCTGCTCGTAGAGGCCGACGCCTTGCACGTAGAGACCTTCGAGAATCGGCTCGTCAAGAAGGTTCTGCGCGTTCGCTGCATCCGCGGCGCGAACGTTGAGTTTGATTCCGCCGATGAAGTTGGAAATGAACCAGTCGAGGCGGACGAGGTTATCGTCGGCCAGAAAACATTCGATGCCGGCCGACTCCAGACTGCCCTTCGCCAGCAGCGCCTCCGGCAGATCGCGAAACTGCCGGATGGTCACAAGCTCCCGAACTTCCATCTCCTGCCGCGGCTCTGTGCGCGCGTCGTCGGAACCTTCGTCATCAGGAAATTCCAGGTGCCTGCGATCCATCTCATCTTCGAGCGCATCCCAGGCCAGCTCGGTCAGCGACTCCGCGCTCCGCGCCAGGCGCTGCAACTCCCCGTCCGTCATGCTGGCATAGTTGTCCGCCAGCCGCCGCCGTTCTCGCTGTTCGTCCAGGTAGGATTCGTCCAAGTATGGCACCCGCCAAGCATACTTCGACTACGTATAATCGCCAACTGCTTCGTGAACAGAATGGGTGAAAGGAACGGCTACGAACTGCCTTCAGCCCGCTCCGAATGATGCCTGGAGTTGTCAATCCTGCGGCGCGATGCCCAACCTGGAGATCCACCACAAACAGTTTCGCAACCATGCGGGCGAAAGTTCCGAGCTGAATCTCATCACACTCTGTGCCAAGTGTCACGCCAGCGCTTATGGGACTTGGAAAAGCGACGCCGGCATGGCGGCGCACGCCCGGTACAGCCCGGTTGGTACCGGCCGGCAGCAGCTGGGGGCTTAAACATCCGCCCGTCCTGACGTGGTAACATTTTGGCCGTGCCCATCAGCGACACAAGCCCCTCCGCACAAGCTCTCCAGCTCCAAATTCAGCGGGGGATGCTAGGAGAGCAGCGCTTACTCCTGGCGCTGGAAATGAGCCTGTTTGCTCGCGAATTGGCAAAGGAGCGAATCCGGCGAGAGTATCCAGAATGGTCGGAGGCGCAGATCGCGCGAGAACTCGTTCGGCTAGCCTTCCTACCCGCTCCGCTACCTGCGCGGTTACGATGAGTGTCTCGGAGGTTTTCGATAGGATCACGTCGGCGTTTGGTGAGGCCGGCATTGCCTACATGCTTGCCGGATCATTTGCCAGTGCGTACTACGGTGCCCCGCGGACAACCCAGGACATTGATCTCGTCATTGCAGCTACCGCGGATCAATTGCGAACATTCGTCCAATTTTTGCCGAAGGATCAGTACTATGTGGACTTGCCTGCGGCGCTCGAAGCTCACAAACACCAATCCTTATTCAACGTGGTTGACATGGCGACGGGGTGGAAGATTGACTTGATCATCCGCAAATCCCGTCCCTTCAGCGAAGAAGAATTCCGCCGACGCACACTGGTGAATCTGCAAGGCAGACCTCTTTTTGTAGCGAGCGCTGAGGATGTAGTCGTCTCCAAGCTCGAATGGGCGAAACTGGCACAGTCCGAAAGGCATATTGAGGACGTTGCGGGCATATTAAGAATGCGGTGGGATTCACTGGATCGCGCTTATCTAGAGAGGTGGATTTTGGAGTTGAGGATCGAGGCGGAATGGAACGATGCTCGGCGAGCGGCCGGAGTCTAATAAGGGCGAGCTCAAGTTTGGCGTTCCAGTTGCGCTCCCAATAGCGCTTATCCTCGATTGGCTGATTTCGCCAGCACCCGCGACCCCTGCACTCAGCGACGAACATCCGGTCAACGCGTACTCGCGCTCGGCGGATAAGACAGACCGTCCGGCGAACCGTTCTAAGATCCGCAGCTGACTCACCGGGCACTCGGCGATCTTGCCCTGATCAGTCCTTCCTTTGCATCGACACACTTGTCCTTACGCAACTTGCCATGGAAGCATCGGTGTCGCCACTCCGGCGCACAGCCGGTCGCGAGCAATGGAAGCCTGCAACTCCGTTCAGTTGGATTTCTTCTCCGCGACTGCGCTTTCTGCTGCGGCTGGTGGGAGGGATTGCAGCTGTGCTTTGATCCAATCCAGAGACTGATGCCCGTCCTTGCCGACGGCCTCCTGGAAGTCTGCGGCCGTTTTGTAAAATGTGTAGGTCGCACCAGGCGGAATCGCCGTCTTCAACTTCGCCTTCGATGGCCACGGCGTCTGCCCGTCGCTGATCCTCTGCTGCAAGCGGAATTTTTTTGCCTGCACCTTTGGTAGCCAGTCAACTGTGTCCAGCGGCGCTACCTTTATCAGAAAGTCCGGCGTCACGTAATTGGCTCGTTCCACGTTCGGAGGAAACGCTGAGTTCTGCATCCAGGTTGGCCAGTCGCCCCAAGGATCGATTGTATCCAGCACTTTAATCCGCGGATCGACTGCGGAGGCGAGAATGCCGATCGTGGCACCCGAAAATTGCCCCATCACGCCGACGCGGTCCATATCAAGATCGCCGCGGGACGAAACATAGTTCAGCACCATCTGCACATCATGCGTCGACTCGCCCAGGCACTGCTGCAATTCGCTGAGAAACCATTTCTTCATCGGAATGTCGTGATAACGATGTCCGGTGAGCGCGGTCACGAATCCCGCCGAGGCGAAGCCTCCCTGGATCGTAAACTTCTGCCATTTTGGATTCTTAAAAATATCGGTGTCGGAAGGATACCCATAGAGATGGAGGATCACTGGAGGCTTTTTCACGCCGCTTGGTTTGACAAGCCACAACTCGATCGGATCACCTCGCCTCCACTGCAATCGGATTAACGAAACGCTGTATTCCGATTGCTTATCGACGAAGCCGACCATAGGTTGAGCCGGTTTCAAATGGCTCGTGGTCAGCGCAGGGTTTGTCCAATCCTCATCCGAACCGTCAAAGCGATGGTCTTTAAGAGCCTGGATAAACGACGGCTCGGAGTGCACCCCCTGAGCACCTTGTCCCTCCTGGAGAGGGTGTATGTCTTGTGGATCTTGGGCGACGCTGTAAGCCGGTGGTAGTAATAGCGCGAATGCGCAGAAAAAAGACAGATTTCGTAACACCTTGTATTCTCCTCATTCGTCAAAACAAGGGCGAACTGTCGAAGGACAGTCCGCCCAAGGTTCGAATGGAACGGTTAGGTTAGTTGCGATCTTTTGAGCAAGTCACGTGAGACGTCCCGTCCACTTGGGTCACGTCGGCCTGAATGTAATCTGTCTCGTACGTGGCCGAGGTGATCGCCGCGATTTGAACCGTGCAACCGCCTGCGTCGCCACCCTTGTCGACGGCAACTTTTGGTGGAGTGCCGGCACGGCGGTAGCCACCGCTGAAAGCGCCGTTACTCGGGGCGGCGCCAATTGCGACGCCGCCGCCAGTACGCTCTTGATAGTGAGTTTTGAAGATCGTGACGCCCGGATCACTGATGCCCCCCGCCTTAGTCGCAAGATCGGGGATGAAATCGGGTTCGCTGTCCACGGCTTGGGTGTAAGCGACGGTCAGCAGATCCTCGACGTAGATCTCCTCTGCTGTCACGAGGTGCAGCAGCGCCCACGCCGGGTAATCGCCAGAACGCAGACCCGGGAACGATTGGCCCTTCCAGAAATCGCTTTCTGGGCAGGGCGCGGTGCAGTTGGGAATTTCCCCGGGTTCCCACGGTCCGCCCGACCCAGTGAATGGGCCGATTGGGTCAACGCCATCGAGGGTTAGGTAGCTGTAGTTAGGACTGTCCCAAATCTTGTTGATGTTGCCAAAGCCCCAAAACGTGTAAGCGATACCGTCATCGCTCGTGCCACCGGAGTTAAGAATGCCGGTGCTGGCGACGTATGCCCCCGCCGCGTTCTTGTACCCGTTGATGACTTCAGAGGTGCCGATGCCACGTGTGCGAGTACCGATGCCGCTTTTGCACTTAGTGTACGAGAGCGTAGCGGCGTCCACGCCCGTTTCTTGGCTCACTCCCAACGTCTTATGAGTCAAGGTGTCAGTGGGGCGACGGAATACGTGCTCTTCCGCAACGGTCATGGTGCCGGATTCAGGTTCGCGCAGGAAGGCATTGAGCGGGGCTGCGGGCAGGGCAGCGCCGCTAGCTGTCACCTCGTCGGCGCTGCAGTTAGCTCCAGAGAAAATGGCTTGCGCTCCGGCATCGGTTATGTCGCACAGCTTACCGGCGCAGCCAGTGAGTCCGTGGTTGGCGGTTGAGCTTCGGCTGATCACGAATACAAGCGGGGCTGCGCCGATGTTGAGCGTCGTGCCTGCCGCAACCGTATCACCGCTGAAGGGATCCTTGCCGCTGATGTTAAACGCGAGCACGTTGGCCTTAGTGGTGTCGACACTGCGGTCCAGGCCGCTCTTGATTGGGGTGCCAACTCCTTCCGCCAGTGAAACGGGATAGGAGGCGCAGGTGCCTGAAGGGTTGTTGGCGTTGTAGCCCAAGCCGTCGAGCCCATCGCTGCCGCCTGCGGTGCCGTCGCCGAGCTTGGAGTTCACGCGGCACGCCTCAAACTGGGCATCTTCCGGACGAATGTCCGTGGCAGCCGTGTTTACGGTGATGCCGGAGCCGCCAAACAGCGCCTGAACGGCTGCAGGTGGTTCAGTGGCGTCGGCGCCCCACAGGCTAGCCGAGATCAGGCTGCCACCGCCCGACCAACTATAGCCGGACGGCACCGTGATGCCGCATCGTGGGGTGCCGAAGTAGCAGCGGTCGCCAACGATGGAATCGACCTTGAGGAAAAGCCAAACGTACTGTGTACCGGAAGTCGGTGTAGACCACACGATCCAGATGTGGCCTACGTCAACGGCCGGGGTGCCGCCACTGAGTTTGGTCGGCCGGGTGTCATTGAGGTCGAATCCTGAGGAATTGTCCGTGTAATGAAGGCAATGGCTGCCGGCGGGGGCAGGAGCTGCGCAATGGCCACCGTTGTAGGCAGCCAAAGCCAGATCAACCCACGCCGCCGAAGAGCCGGAGATGGCTACTGCCACCTTGGTTGTAACGGTGGCTGCCGCGTGCGAGGGAGCAAAAACTGCCGCCTCGGCCACGAGAAGCACCGCGACACATACATAGAATCTCGACATTTGGTTTCTCCTTATTGATTTTGTAACGAATCTTGAGTTATGCGAGGACTTACTACCGCAAACTGGAAAGCAAACCGATCGAACAGTCCGATCCTGCTTATGCAAGAAACCTATTGCAGGATTGAGCCGAGGATAGAGGAAAGGTCGCTCTTGGAGTGTGAAACCTTTGCAAAATTTGTGTTAACGGCATGTGACAGCAAGCCTGATTATCCACAAGTGGCGGGGCAGAGAATTTTTTAATGCAATATTAATTTTTGCCCGGCTGACCTCTCCTCTAGAATCGCTCGTCAACTTTCTCGAACCCACGACCAGTCGTTCAGAAAGGGGAAGCTTGAGCTTCCTTGCGATGTAGCTATGTACGCTCGGATTCGTATGTTGAATGCCGCCCTGTTGCCAATATTGCTGGCGTCATATCTGTTTGGAGCGATTCCTCAGCAGAAAGGTGGCGCGGCCAGCGCGAAAACAGCCATTAGCGGTGTCGTCACGGATAGGACAGGGAACGTTTTGGCTGGCGCGAAGGTTGTGCTCGACGGACCCGAGAAACGCGAATCGCAAAGTGCCAACCATGGTGGGTACTCGTTCACCGGTCTCAAACCGGGAACTTACACGCTGACTGTAACTTTCCCGAACTTTCCGCCGCAGGTGTTCTCCTATATCACCCTGAAGGCGGGCATGGAGGTTCCTATCGACGTTGCTCTGGAGGGAACAGCTCCTTCCGCTGCAGCCAGCGAGCAACCCGCTCCATCGCAGCAGGAGCCATCGTCCCAGCAGCAGCAATCAATCTCGCCGCTGCCGCCTCCGACTACAGTCATGCCGGTTCTGGCCGGCCAGGCACAGAGTGGAGGTGCTGGCACTGGCAATGGCACGATCAGCGGAACGGTCACCGATCCCCAAGGAGCCGTGGTAGCGGGCGCGAAGTTGTCGCTGACTGGTCCCCCCAATTTCAAAAGCGAGGCGGTCAGCACCGCCAACGGAGCGTATGCTTTCACCCACCTGGCGCCAGGCACATACACCCTGACAATCACGGCGCCCAACTTCACGCAGAAGGTGTTTTCCGATATCAATGTGACAGCTGGCTCGGCACTGCCCCTCGCAGTTTCACTGGAACTGCCTTCGACGACCGAGCAGGTCAATGTGGAATCCGGCAACCTGGGTCATGTGGAAACCGAGACCGCGACTGTATCGGGAACGATCGAGCAGAAGGAAGTGGTCGGCCTCCAACTCAATGGCCGGAACTTCTCGCAGTTGATTGCTCTGGCGCCAGGCGTCAGTAATCAAACCGGCCAGGACGAAGGGAAAGTGGGTGTTGTCGGTAGCGTCAAATACAGCGTGAACGGCGGACGCGTTGAATACAATTCTTTCGAAATTGACGGCAGCGATGTGCTCAACACCGGACTGAACCGCTCGGCAAGCTCTTTGGTTGTATACCCAAGCATTGACGCGATTCAGGAAGTAAAGGTTCTGACCTCGAACTACGGAGCCCAGTACGGCCGCACCGCCTCCGGCACGGTTCAGGTGACGACCAAGTCGGGGACCGCTGCCTTGCATGGCGGAGTGTACGATTTCGTCCGCAATGAGGCGTTCAACGCACGAAATTATTTTGATCAAACCAGCAAGGCCCCTCTCTATCGCCGTCAGGACTTCGGCGGGACGATCGGCGGACCCTTGACTATTCCCCATGTGTACAACACGAAGAAGGATAAGACCTTCTTTTTCTTCTCCGAAGAAGTGCGGCTGGAAAAGAGTCCGATCGATTACAACCAGGCGGTTCCCGGCCTGAAAGAGCGCGGTCTCATCATGACCGCAAACGGGATTCAGCAGAATCTGGGGGTAAACTCGGACGTTCCGGGGCAGGTAGCTCAGATATTCGACTTCTCGGACGTATGCCCGCCCTTCGGCAGTTCGCCGACCTTTGATCGCCAGCAGTACCCGGACTGTCCCGCCTACGGAAACTTAGGATCGACCGAGACCGAAGAACCCGCTTATTACCTGGAGGGTGCCCCGAGTTTAGGTCAGATTGTTCCTCTGGGAGTAGACAAGAATGCCCGTGCGATCTTGAATGCGAATCTTTTCCCGTTGCCGAACTCCGCTACGGGGTGCAACTACGCCCTGCCGGCCACAACGGTTTTGGGGCCTGATGATCCCTACCGGTGCTATGTGGCTGCAGTTTCTCCCTCTACCTATTGGCGCGAAGAGTTGTTCAAGATTGACCATAACTTGACGCAGAAGTTAAGGCTCTCGTTCCGCTACACTCACGACGCCTGGGACACGACGGTGCTGACGCCGCAATGGAACTACCTGAGCGTGACCAACCCGGCCGCGGAGACATTCCCGACAATTCAGAATAGCTTCGTCGGACCCGGAATCAGCCTGGTTGCACGTGTTACGGACACGATAACATCCACCCTCATCAATACCTTCGGTCTTAGCTACGTGAATTCCACGATTACCTTGGCCGACCGCAACGGACCCGGTGGCGCACAGTTTCAACGCAATCCCGCACTCGATCAGCCGCTGGTCTCTGGCAGCCAACCGGGATGCAATCCGGCTCTTAGTCTCGATCCTGCGACTTTGTTGCCGGAGTGCGGCATCGGTTACATCTTTAACAATGGGTTCGGCGGAAAAATGCCGGGCGTTGCGATCCTGGGGACGAACGCCGCCTACGGCGGCCGCGGCTTTGCCGAGGATCCTTCGTATATGCCATGGGAGCATTCGAATCCGACCTACTCCGCTCGTGACGACGTGGGAAAGCAGGTTGGCAGGCATACGCTGACCTTCGGTGCCGAGTATGTCCTCTATCAGCGGAACCAGGAAAACAATGTGATTGGGGCCGCCTCGGGGGATCTTCAAGGGTTGCTGACCTATAGCAACCTGTCCAACAGCACGGGAAATGCTTTCGCCGATTTTCTGGCCCAGCAGGTACCCGCCAAACACCGGACCCGCATGGGTTCATTCAGAGTTTTACCCAGGACTCCGCGCAACATCGTTACTATCAGCGCTATCAGTTGGCTGAGCCCTATTTCCAGGACGACTGGAAGGTGAATAGCCATCTCACGGTCAATCTTGGTCTGCGTCTCAGCCTGTTTGGAACTTACAACGAAAAGAATCATGCTGCTTGGAATTGGGAGGCATCGCGGTTTGATCGGACCCTGTTTAGCGTGAATCCACAAAGCGGGATTTTGCTGAACGACGGAAATCCAGTCACATTCGCGCCCAACACCTTCTCTCTGGATCCGAGCGTGGTCAGCGCTCTCGGCCTGGTGCAATGTGGAGTGGGTGGAATTCCGGCAGCTTGCATGACCGGGCACCTCTTCAATTGGGCCCCGCGTGTCGGATTCGCCTGGGATCCAAAGGGCGATGGCAAGACGTCTATTCGCGCTGGATACGGTATCTTCTACGAGCATGGTACCGGCAACGAGGCCAACACCGGATCTCTTGAAGCCAGCGCTCCGGTCGTGCTCAGCGTAACGCAGCCCAACCCGTACAGTCTGATGTGCATCGGCAATGTCGGATACGGCACGAGCTTCGACCAACAGGTGGGTAGTGGTAACTATTGCGGCGGCGCCACGCAGCCGGCGGATTCGCTGTATCCGATAGACGTTACCTCAATTCCAACCCACGCAGTCTGGCCCTACGTGCAGCAATGGAGCTTCGGCATACAGCGCGAATTACATCGCGACTTTGTGATCAATCTTGGCTATGCGGGAAGCAAGGGAACACATCTGACGGTTGAGCGCCAACTCAACCAATTGCCGCCGCTCCCACTCAGCGAAAATCCCTTCGGCCCAAATGAGCCTTTAACGTTGAACGATTGCACGATTCCCCCCGCGTCTTCATCCGGTGAAGTTTTCCCAGGGGACGGCACCACTCCGTTCCAATTGGAAAGCGGGACGATCGTCGGGCCAACCAGCCCTGCGTACGAGAATCTGCAAGCGGCATGTACGAACCTGCACATTCCGAACGTAAACTCGCTGCCAGGACGTCCCTACCCGGGCTTGGGTAGAGTTCTCTCCCTTCAGAACGTCGCCAATTCTTCCTATCACGCACTTCAGTTCACGGCGCGACGAACTCATGGCGCGCTCACGACAGGGCTCTCTTATTCCTACAGCCACTCCATCGACGACTCTTCCGACCGCAGCGATCCAGTCCTGGTAAACTCGGACGATCTTCGAGAGAACCGAGCCAGCTCGAATTTCGACGAGCGGCAGCTGCTAACGCTCAGCTACATTTACCAGTTTTCGTTTAGGGGTCTTCTCACTAACATCTCCGACTGGGTCAACGATCAACCGTCGAAGAACACACAAGATACGACGCCCTCGGTTGCCCGCTCGGGGTTTGGACAACGAATCTCGGACGGCTGGGAATTTTCCGGCATAACGCTTTTCCATTCAGGAACGCCTTTCAGCGTCATCAATACAGCTGGCAATACGGGCATATCCGTTACCGACAATGCCGGTGTCTCCAGCAATCTGGGAATTGCCGCCTCATATCCTGACCTAGTCAGGGGACTGGGGCAGCCGGCAAACAATTCCCAGAGCTTTGGTCCTCTTCTCGAAAACCCTTCGCAATTTGTGGCTCCCCGAGGGCTAACCTTCGGCAATGCTGGCCGCAATTTTTTGAACAACCCCGATCAAATAAATTTCGATATGGCTCTCGCGAAGCATTTCAAGATCACCGAGGCGCGCCAGCTTGAGTTTCGTGCGGAGGCCTTTAACATCTTCAACCACACGGAATTTCGGATTTACGATCCCGATAACCCCGGCAGCACCGGCAACAATGAAATAAGTTGCTACGCCGGACCAGCGTATTCGGCTGGGTACAAAGGCAGCGGAGCCGACTGCGTCACCGGAGCGTCATTCTTGCACCCGCTCGACGCCCATCGCCCCCGCACGCTTCAGCTTGCTTTGAAGCTGTCTTTCTAGAGGGCTCAGGATTGTGAACTCATGAATTCGGCGCGGAAGCACGTAATAGAGGAGCAAAAGTTGCGCACGACGCACAAGACATCGGCTCTGGCGGCAACCGGCCTTTGCCTTTTCTTGCTCGTTATCGCTACTTCAAGTTGCGGTGGAGGGAGTAGCGTAGCTCCGTCACAGAGCAGCCCACAAGTTGGCGGGAATTGGCAGTTCACGTTAACTACGATCGGCACATCCTTTGCTGCCAGCCCTCTCGAGGGAGGGTTCCTTCTGCAGCAGAATGGGTCGATTACTGGGCAGATAGAATTCTCGATCCTCTTACCTTCCACCAATGGCGGCGCAAATACGAACTGTAATGGCGGAACCGCTACGGTGACCGGAACGATGAGCGGCCAGTCCGTGAATCTCACGGCCACCATCGGCTCATTGGATCAGAACGGTAACCCCACCTCACAAACGATTGCACTCAGGGGAGGCGCTCTCAGCGCCAATAACTCCTCGATGCAGAACGGCACCTACAGCGTCACGTCCGGTTATGTCCTTGTGAATGGTCAATTGGTAGCCTGTGGCACGGCCGAGGATGCTGGAAACTGGAGCGCTACCCTGGTGCCGCCACTTACAGGAGGGTTGCAAGGCTTTTTCCATAGCACCATAGGCGCAGGTTTCGCCAATCAAAATTTTCCGGTTTCGGGTACCTTCAACCAAGGTCGAAATATCGGAGCAGCGAGCGCCACTGTTACAGGTACGCTCCTGTTCCAAGATCCGGTCACTCTTCTGAATGATTATCCTTGCCTGAGTACGGCTTCTGTAAACGGCACGATCAGCGGCAACAGCGTGCTCTTGCAGATTTTTGCCACAAACGGAACACCCATCGGGCAAATTGGTCAAACCCCGGGATCGGGGAACTTTCAACGGCAGTCACCTTCGATAGCACGCAGAGTGGATATGTCGTTCACAATCTGAACGGTGCAGTGGCAGGAAGCAGCGGCGGTGGTTACGTCGTCATCACAAACTCTTGCCCGGCTGGTGACTCCGGAAATCTTTGCCTCGCGCTGGGAGGTTCGAAAGCATGCAATCAGCCGATCACGCTGACGCCATTTTCTTTGAGCTTCCCGCCTCAGTTACTCGGGTCGGCTCCGACCACCCAAACCATCACGCTGACTAACAATTCCAGTTCAGCGTTGAGCGGTCTGAAACTTCTGTTCGGTGAAAGCGATAGCTTGCTGTTTTATTCGTCCAGCGGTGGCGAGTATAACGGTGTGCGTAGTTTTACCGAGCAGGACAAATGCAGGCAGCAAGGATCGATCACCTTGAATTCCGGAGCCAGTTGCACCATCACCGTTTTCTTCTCCCCTCAGGAGAGTTGCCCGTGGCTCCCGCAGGGCGCCAGCCTTGATGGACTTGCGCCCGCAAAGTGCCCGCTGCCGCTGACTGCCTCACTCACGGTCAGCGTTCCCAGCGGCGGTGCCGACGCCGATTCGGAATTTTCGGCGCCGGTTACTGGCACCGGCTTGAGCTTGGTTGTCCCGTCTGTTCCCGAGATCGATTTTGGGTGGGAAGCGTTGGGCGAGGCGAGTGATCCCGAGACAGTCACCTTCACGAATCAGAGCCCGAGTCCGGTCACAATCCTGCCCGCGGGGGAGCCCTGCGTTTATTCGGCAGTTTCCCAACCGCCGGCAGAGCCTCGCCCGCCGGTCTCGAACGGGCAGCCCATGGTATCCGGTATGCAGTTGGCAGAAACGGCCAGTCTGGGACCTACGAGTAGCCCCATTTTGAGTCAGAGTAATATCTCACCTCCATTGGTCAACGCCCCGACCGTCGACTTTTTTTGCGAAACAGATCCGCCTCGGTCCCAAGGCGGGAGTGGGCTTCCAAATCTCCAAATCTCACACGATGAATGTTCGGGCCAAACGCTCGCAAGCTTCGGACGACAGGGCAATCGTTGCAGTGTGCAAATTACGTTTGTACCCCAGCCAGCGACCTGGGCCGCGGCATTGAATGCTAACGAAGGCTTGGACGACTTTCTGCAACTGAACAGCATGTGGTGTGGTGATGCGAACAATCCTGCAGAACCCAGCTGCGAGATTGATAGCGGTCGTTTTCCCGTCGAGATCAAGACGAATCCGCCGAGTCCACTCAGGATGTTTCCCAGCGCGGGAATGGATTTCGGAAGCGTGGTCAGAGGTACCGGCAGCAATCCTCTTAGCATCACGATCTTTAATGACCCAGAAGATCCCAGTGCTGGCACTGTCAATTTCACAGCCAAGCTGGTCACGGGAGCCGACTATATCGAGAGTGAAACTGCCTTCCCACACTGGCTTCCAATCAAAGTTGCACGGTAACCGTGATATTCGCGCCGACGATTGTTGGACTCGACCCGGGAAAGATCACTTTCACCTACAACACGTCAACCCAGATGGGGTCAGTACAGACTATTTACTTGCGAGGAACCGGGATGTAGCTTTTCCGCCGGCACCTAGCCCGCACGCGTCGTCGGATACTCTCTTGCTTCAGGCAATGCCATTTATGACGGTTACATTTTTCAGACGGAAGTTAGCCGTGGTAGCGAGGCGACGGATTTCCACAGTTGTCTTGCTGGCGGCAATTTGTTTCCTGGCCGCATGCGGTAGCAGTGGCAGCAGCCATTCCAGCCAGTCTGCTACGGGTGTTTCTATCGCCCTAAGCCCGCCTCCGAGCGTTACGTCTATACCTGCAGGAAACACTACGGGAATCCAGTTCAACCCCGTGGTGAGCAATGATCCAAACAATTACGGGGTGGACTGGGCTGTTACCTGTTCTCAGAGCACAGTAAGTGCCGGAGCTTGCGGGACCCTCAGCATCTCAACGTTTCACTCAGCGAGCGGAACGCCAGTGAACTACATCCCTCCCACTTTCCTCTATACCGGGAGTCTGGTCGTCAATGTGACTGTTTTCGCCACCGCCGATCGCACGAAGAATGTGACTACCCCGATCACCGTCACCTCTTATGCCGCCGTGCTCAACGGGACCTATGTACTCCAGGTCCGAGGTTCTGACAGCAACCCGTATCCCTTCGAAAGCAACGGAGTATTTCTTTTTGATGGCAACGGGAATATCACCTCCGGGCAGCAGACGCTCAATACCGTAGGTGGCTTTTCCGCCACCTACACCGTCCAAGGCTCAACTACGCCAAGCATCTATTTCGTGGGTCCGGATGGCCGTGGTTTGATAACACTGAACCTGCAACCAACCGGAACGGCTGCCCCGATCCAGGAAACCTACACCCTCATGGTCGTCTCCAGCGCAGACGCGCTGGTGGCGGAGGTAGAGCCGAATTTGGGGTATTCTGCCTCCGGCACATTGGAACTGCAAGACCCATCTGCCGCGACGACCATGCCCACGGGCGCGTACGCTTTCGTCACGAACGGCAGTGACTCTGGCAGCGCAAACGGTCCAGGTGCGGGCACTCCGGTCCCTACTGCCTTCGGTGGTGTCTTCAACATTGACAACCATCCCTCCGTGGGTTCGATCTCAGGTGAAGGCAGCCTGGCCGATCAGGATTACTACAACTCCAGCATCGAGCGGACGCTTCTGAGCTGCGTGCCGCCAGCTGGCGTGACCGGAAGCGTGTCGCAGCCTACTTCGCTCGGGATCGTTACGATAACGCTCACCGGAGCTACATGTTTTGGGGAGACGCCGCCTGCTTCTATTCAGTTCACCGGTTATATCGTGGACGCGACCCACATCCGCCTGATTGAGAGCGATGACGTCAACGGTTCAGGAGGGTTCCTGACTGCTGGAATCGCCGTCAACCAAGGCAGCGCCGCCGGTACGTTTACCGCTGGTTCTCTCACCGGGCCTTACGTGTACGGCGTTCTTGGGTATGACATCAACGAGGCCGCTCCGTCATCTTTCACCTCGGCTGGTGTGATCGACGCCGATGGCAGAAGCAAGGTTACAGGGGTCAGCGATACTTTTTATCCAGGCGACGCTACAGCTTACACGGCCAACGCTCTCACAGGGACATACTCTCTGGATGCGAACCACATTGGACGTGCAGACTTGGCGCCGACGTTCTCGGGATCCTCTCCCCCGCCCCAGGTTAGCCTCCTGGCGTACCTCACCGGCAATGGAACGCCGCCTTTGATTCTCTGGGCCGAGGGAGAAGACCCAAATTTTCCGGCGATTGGAACCGGAATCGCTTATCCGCAGTCGGCGAATGCTTCCTCCCTTTCCTTCGGCAATCCGGAGACCTACGGGTTTAGTTTCACGGAAGCCAACCCTACCGAAACCGATGGCACCGGCACCATGCAGTCCACGATTAACGGAGTCGCTGGCACGCTGACGGGAACACTGGACGACACCGATGCCAATGACTTCCCATCGGCACCTGGCCCTCCTCTTTCGCTGTTGGACACATTTGTCTTGCCCGCGGACAACTTCGGCCGTATCGCTGGCACATTCATGAACACGGGTGGAGCGGGTCCTTATTTCGAATACTACCTGGTCGACGACAACCAGGGCTTTTTTGAAGAAACGGATCTGCTCACTTCAGGCCAAGTCGGAATTGGCTATTTTGCTCAGGCATGCGATGTTACGAGTTCCACAAGTTGCCAGGTGGCCGCCGGGACGTCTTTTGCAAGGCGCGCGTCGAAACCGAGCAACTCCCGGAATCGCAACCAGAAGAAGAAGTAGTTCAGGAGACGCGAAGGGGCGCGATCTTCCGCTGTGATGCTTAGCGTCCGGCGACTCATCTTCAGAAAGTTCGCAGTGGCAGGTCTTCACGGGTGCTGTTATTGGATCGCTAGTTTAGAGACTGACTTGCTGTGACGCTGGTCTAAATTCGCTTTCTTCAGGAGGTTATAAATGAAACGATTTTCAAGCTTTGCGCTGTCGCTGGCGCTAGTATCCAGTCTGTTCCTTGCGGAAGCACAGGATACATCTAAGGGCACGAGGAAAAAGACTTCCGGACCATCCGTGGCTCAGCAACTTGCGGAGATGAAACAGGCGATCGAAGCTCAACAACAGCAGATACTGGCATTGGGCCAGCGGGTTCAGAGCCGCGACCAACGGATTGAGCAGCTCGAACAAAGGCTTAATCAGAGCCAGACCGCCGTCACGCAGGCTCAGGCAAAAGCCGATTCCGCCTCCTCACAAGCCGCCGAGCAGGGAAAAACCGTCGCCACTCTCTCAAATGACGTCACCGACTTGAAGCTGAATACAACGAACATGGTCCAGAGTCTTCAGGACGCGCAGAAGTCGCTGAAAGAAGAGAAAGAAGAAATTGAGAGCCCGCTCGCTGTTCACTTCAAAGGCATCACTCTTACGCCTGGCGGTTTCCTGGCCGCAGAATCTGTCTATCGGAATCATGCTCTCGGGGCCGACATCAATACGCCTTTCAACAGCATCAACATGCCTGGGGCCGGCCAGAACGCGGTGTCCGAGTTCTATGGTTCCGGTCGCCAGTCCCGCATTTCTTCGCTCGCGGAAGGCAAGCTGAACGACTTCAAGATGAGCGGTTACTACGAAGCTGACTTTCTCTCTGCGGGCATTACCTCCAACAACAACGAGAGCAACAGCTACACTCTTCGTCAGCGCCAGGTATGGGGACAGCTGGCCGCGGGCAGTTCGAGCCTGACCGGCGGGCAGATGTGGAGCCTGGTGACCGAAACCAAGCACGGCTTGGATAATCGGTCGGAAGCCCTTCCCATGACTATCGACCCACAGTACACCGTCGGCTTTAGCTGGGCTCGGCAATACGGCGTCCGCTTCGTCCAGAATTTAGGCAATCGCTTCTGGATAGGCGCCTCCCTAGAAAATCCGCAAACCACGTTTGCAGCGCGCGGAAACGCGGCGAACTTTGCTTTGGGTAGTCCTGGTAGCGGGAGTGGACTGTACAACTCGGGCATCACGAACTGCGCCACCAGCACGGTAACTGGAACCAGCGGAACGATCACCAGTGTCTCGACCAGTTGCACTCCGGCTGGTACTTATTCCTTCAACGCCATGCCGGATTTCATCGTCAAAGCCGCCGCAGAACCTGGCTTTGGCCACTATGAGGTGTTCGCCATTCTCAGCCGCTTCCGCGATCGCGTTTATCCTTGCGCCGAGCCCGCATCTGCTTCGAACTGTAACGGTACAATTTCAGCCTTGGGCGCCTACAACAGCTCACTCAACGTGGGTGGATTCGGAGGGAACGCGCGTGTCACCTTGTTTAAGCAACTGGATATCGGGGCTCATTTTCTTACCGGCGAAGGCATTGGACGCTATGGCACCGGCGGTCTACCGGATTCGACCGTTCATGCCGACGGCACTTTGGCTCCGCTGCGGAGCTATCAAGGCCTGGCTACCGTTGAGTGGCACACGAAGAGGTTGGACTTTTATGCCAACGTTGGCGACGAGTACGTCGAGAGACGCTGGCAGTTTGATCCAAACAATCCTGTCAGTCCATTTACGCCGGTGGGCTACGGCTCTCAGTACTTTAACGTGACCGGTTGTTATACCGAAACGCCGCCGCCGACCACGGGGACCAACGGTTTCACTTTCGGTTCTCTTTCAAAATGCAATGCGGACACGAAGAGCCTGGTCGAGGGCACAGTGGGATTCTGGATCAAGGCTCACAGTGGTCCTCATGGCAGGCTTCAGTTCGGTCCGCAATACTCGTATGTTACGCGCTATGCGTGGACCGGTACCAGCGGGATAGGATTCGCTGCGCCTCACGGAATCGACAACATGTTCTTCACCTCGTTCCGCTACTATTTGCCTTAATTCCATGGCCCTCGCCTCGGTTCTCGTATGGGGGCGAGGGCTTTGAGCGTGATACGGTCCGCGTGATTGAAGATCGGATGTCAATCGTGCCGCTGGTGATCGTTTTGTTGCCTGCATGATGGCGATCCACACCTGCCGCTCTTTGCAATTGCGGGAGCGGAACCTTCGACGAGCACGAGCAGCACAAGCTTCGATCGTCATCTCAAGGAAGAGGTCTTCAGAAGAAGATGGTCGCCAGCCGCATCGTTGAAGATCTACAAAGATCATAGGAAGGTGAATTGTGCCATCCCGCGATTTTGTGATTTGCCTCTGCGTGTTGCTCGTGAGCCTATCTCTATACGGTTGCGGGAGCGGCCACCTGCCCGCACCCGTTGCGTCGGCTGAAAAATCCACTATCAGTTGCCCCGGCAAAAACTTGCCCTGCAACGGATCGACCGAGGTGTCACAGATTTTGGTAGACGGAACTGATCCCGCGACTTACGGAATTCCCATGTCATGCTCGGTCACAGCAGGCGGCAGTGAGATGAACTTCACCACCATTCCATCCCAGGCTTGGTTCGGGGTTTCTCCGGGCGCTGGTGCTCTTCAGCCGGGAACTACCACAACATTGGCAGTTACATCCCTGAATGCCGCCAATGTCAGCGGTCGCAATGTCGGTACGGTCACCGTCAGCGCAGCGGGATACGCGGATAACAATCAGATGGAGGTCGAACTGAATTGTAATGTCGCTGCGGACACTTGTAGGGTTGCCTTTTCGTGTGATCCCCAGACTAGCCCCCTGCCGTAGCGAGAAACCGGCCCCCTCCCCCTTGACCGGGGCCCCGGCGGCTTCCCACCGGCGCTCGCGGCGACCTCTGCCGCGGCATCGACAAGTCTCTGAAATTCCGGGTCCATCATCTCCTGTTCAGACTTTAGCTGATCCGCCCTGCTGCTGCGCGCGCAGATCCTCATGCTCGAAGGCCGATGCCATGCGGTCCATCGCTACTTGATAAATTGGGAATCAAGCGGCGGGGCTGGAATGCGTCCCGACACAGAAGTGCGTCCTTCATGGATCGATTGAATAGGCCGATGACGGTTCGACAGCAAGTGTCGGAGGAAAAACACGGTTGACAGATTCGTAGATCTTTGTGCCGCTTCGATCGCTTGATCATATCGCCGTAGTTCGAGCAGGTATGAAGGTAAGTGCCCGTGCGCATCGTGCCCTGGCCGGCGCCTGAAACTCTAGCACAAAGGACACTCTCTAGGGATCGGGAGAACCGCGTTCGTAGGACTTGGGAGGCAGCAGGAGTTGAATGCCGAAATAACCGAGGAAATAGGGTTGATTGCTGCGCGTGGGTTCAAGGCCGCGTCCGGCCATGAAAAGAAGAATCACCGGTTTGTGAAGTTTGTAGCGGCCGCCGAAGTCGATCGTCGGCTGGTACTCAGAAGGATGGAACGTGCCCACGGAATACAGCTCCATGTCCAATTCGAATCTGTGGGTGAATTCGTGGCCGAGAACCAGGCCAGTGATCCAGCCGTCGGGTCCCTTGTGTACAGCTTGATAGCCGATCTCGTAATCGACATCGAGAGGGCCGAACTTCTTGGAGAATTCGAAAGGGAGCAGGAACGAACTCGTCGGTGAAGTAATGCCGCGGCGGACGGCATCGTTGGGATTGTTGAGGAATGCCTGCGGGAAAACCGAGACGGCGAGGCCATCTTCGCCTGCGTCGTAGAAACGCCATTTGACGCCGGGATTGGATTGGCCCAGTCCAAATCGAGTCGCCGCGAAAGAGGGATTTTGGACGCGTAACCACGCGTTTTCGTACGTGAGCTGGATGCGGTCGCCTACGCCGAAATTGATGTCGACGTCCGGCGTGTGGGATACGGACTGATTGCTGTAGAAAAACGGCATGTAGCCGAGATTGATTTCCCAGTTGAGATTACCCGGTGTACCCGGATCATTTGTGTAGTAGGGCGGCCCGCCTTGAGCAAATGCGCACGTCCTCGCAGACAAAAAGAAGAAGCCTAGGGTCAAACTCCACAGAATGGCGACGGGCCAAGAGAGAACAGCGGAGAGCAAGAGGCTTTCTTTCCGTAGGAATGCATCTTTGCATTTTCCGCGTGCTCCGCCACAGGTAAGAAAGCAATCGGGAGCTTGTTCATGCACTAAATTAAGACCCTGAGTAAAGACTTAGCAGATAGATCGCCTAGCGACCTGCTGCCTGCGCGGCGGCCGGAACCCCAATGGTCACCGCGTCTGGTTGCGTCCAAAAGGCTTTGCCGCTCGTAAGGTCCAAGCGGTTCATCGTGATCTTCAATTGTTGGCGATCCACTTCGACGAGCAAGTAATGATAGTTAATTTCCTTGCTCTGAAACGGATCGTCCGGGGCGCGCTCGATCGGATACGCGTGGGCTGCTCCTCCGCCCGTAACAAAGTACGTAATCCCGCCGTGCTCGTGGCGCTCGTAGTTGTGAACGTGTCCCGAGAAAACCACCATGCGAAAAGGAGCGTGGGCCTGGCGCTCTTCCAGCATCCTGGCCAGCGCCTGCTCCGTCTTACGCGCAGAATGGCCGCCGCCAAACATCTTTGCGTCAGAAGAACTGGTATAGGGGGGATGGTGGTCCATGACAAAGACGAAATCCACGTCAGCCGGGACGTGATCGAGTTTCTCGGCCAGCCACTGGCCCTGTGGCCCGGAAGTGCCCTTCAGCGAGCTGTCCAGCACCAGAACGAGCGTGTTCGCCGCCCGGACCGAATAGTAGCGGCTGTTGTTCAGATCGGGGAAGCGCTGAAAGTAATTGCTGAGAGCAACTTCTTCCTTTCCGTGCAGGTCGTGGTTGCCAAGGGCGGGATAGATAGGAATGTGTTTCACGCGCCAAATTGCGGTTTCGCTGTCCCATACTTTCCAATCGTTCGCATCGTGGCCGTCGTAGACGATATCGCCGGTGAAGCAGATGAATGCCGGATTCACCGCCGTGATCGCCTGCACAAGTGCCACGCGCACCGGGGGATTGGCGGCTTCTGTATCTTTGGGATCATGAAAACGAGTATCGCCGTAAGCTACAAAGCGGAACGGGACGGTTACCTCGGCTTCCAAATCCACGGAGGTTTGCGCGGTTGATTTCTTCGTGCACCCGGTCGATCCAAAAAGCAGCGTTAGGCAAAGAAAAGCTGAGAGTCTAGTTGCGAGTGATATGCGTTGAGACATAGGATAAGTTCACGTTTTTAGAGACTGACTACGGAATCTGCAGTGTCTCGATTATAGGGTCAATTCGTGCTTTGAAGTCATCGAGCTGTTCAGCAGGCAGCCTGGTGTAGAACAATGCATTCGCGTTTTCGCTGCGCAGTCGGGTGAAATATTCTGCCCTGTTACGGCCATTCTGCGTATAATCTGCGACCCAACTCAAGGCAGATCGGCCGTTTATTGCTTTCAGGTGGCAACTATCTTCGCGAAGACGATAATTTTCGTAGCCTTCTTTCGTCCGTTGTCCGACCTTGCGTTTTGCCTGCTTCAAGAGCCGCCGGTTCATCTTTTCCGCAGGCATCATGTTTTCCGGAGGTTGCAAAACTTTCAGGTAACAGGCGGATCACCTGGAGCGTTCCCGGCTCTTTCAAAAAGAGGATGCTTTCCTGATCTCCCAAGCGCTCCGGCCCACTGCATTTCCAACCGGGCGGCAACGAGAGTGACACTCCAGACTCGCCGTCTCGATAGTCATTCGTCTGCGAGTACGCCAGAGTTGAAGTAATCAAACAAATCAGGCCCGCGCTAAGAATCTTTGCAAAAAGAGCGCGCCTAGTGACCTCCCGCTGTTGCCTACTGATCTTATTCCACAGCCGAGCCTCAGCTACTTTCCCACAACCAACACTTCAAACTGGCCGTTTTCCGCCGTCGAGAGAAAAAGCCGGTGCGTTTTGGGATCAAGCGCCATCGTCTTCGCTCGCGGCAGGGTCTTCACGGTCTCGACCGGGGAGTATTTGTCCGCGTCCTCCTGCCGGATGACGGTCACGGTGCCTTCGCCATTGGAGTTGAAGATCAGCTTGGTCTCAGGATCGAATGCGGTCGCGTCGACGTGATCGCCGATCGGCAGCGTAGTGATCACTTGTCCTGTATCCGCATTCATAACTGCCATCACTTTACTGCGGCAGCCAAGAAAAAGACGATGATTGGCGCGATCGATGGCCATACTGCTGGGAGAAGAACAGGGAGCCGTGGGCCAGCGCTGTTCAACTTTGAGCGTCCGGGAATTGATCTTGAGAACCTGGCTCTGATCCTCTAGATTATTGAAAACGTACCCGTTGCCATCGGCTGCGGCGAACTCAGGTCCACCGCCGAGATCGACCGTACCAGCAACCGTGCCGGTCACCGCGTCGATGGCGGTCGCGCTGTTGCTTTGTCCATTGAACGCGAACACGCGCGCCGTGGCTGGGTCGTAGATGATGGCGTCGGGTTTCTGTCCGGTGGGAACATCGGCGATCGGCTTCAAGGTTTTCAGATCGAAAATTGTCACAGTCGAGGCCTGGCCATTGCTCACGAATCCGCGGCCCGATTCGGGAGCGATGGCGATACCATGAACTCCAGGCGTTTTGGGAACATTCCCAATGACGTGAAGCGTGTCAATATCGAGAACTTCTACCTGCGTCCCGTGCGAAACGTATAAGCGGCGCGCCGATTCGTCGACAGTCAAGTAGTCAAAGCTCCCTTGGCCGGGGATGGGAATTTTCTTGACCACCGAATAGCCGCCATCGGCAGCGGACGAGTTCGCAGCCGCGGTAAGCGTGATTGCGAAGCCGGCGATAAGAATGAGAAGCCTTCCGGCAAACGTACGAACCCCCTTGAGCATAGGATGTGTTCCTTCCTTACAAGCTGCTTATCGGATGAAAATTCAATTGTAGATGAACTGCGAGATCGTTACTCCCGGCGCAGTTCCCAGCGCAGACCGAAGGAATAGGTCGGCTTATAGTATTCGCGCTGCGTGACAGTACCACGGGCTGCCATTGTAGAAGCCGAACACCTGATCGGTGAGGTTCAAGCCCTGCCAGAGGACAGTCAGAGTCCGCTGCACGCGGAAGCTGGCTTGTGCATCAACTTGCAGATGGGCGTACAGATAGTTGTCTCCGACCGGGCCTTTGGGCCCGAGATAGCCGGGATCTTCGCAACCGGGACCTGTGCCCGCTGCCCCCGCCGCGGCCACTGCCGCGGTGCATTGCTCCCACTGGTACTGATAGATGCTCGCGCTGTTGTAGGTTGCGCCCAGCCGGGCCGAGAAACGTCCGCGGTCGTAGCTGGGACTGAGATTCCACATGGTCGGAGTCTGGCGCTGCAGCGCCGGATTGTCGGTTCGCAGCGGCAGTGTGCCGGCGCTCGAACCTGTCTTGCTGAAGTTCGCCATGATGCCGAAGCCACTCCACGCTCCCGGCAGGAATCCAAGATGCTGGATGTAGGCAAACTCCACGCCGTATAGCTTCGCGTTCACGCCGTTTTCGATGTAGTCAAGTATGTCGCCCATAAACTGTGGATACTGCGTTCCCTGGTAGTCCGGATCGGCAAGGTAATAGATCGGCTGGCTCAACTGTTTGTAGAAGAAGCCCGCCTGGAACTCACCATACGGTTTCAGATAATGCTCGTAAAGCAGATCATAGTCGTTAGCATGTTCCGGCTTGAGGTTCGGATTGCCGACGGAAATGGTTGTCGGGCCGTGGTGGGATCCTGCGTTACATAGGGCACCATGTCGTACGGATTGGGACGCGAGATGGCGCGTGCGTAAACGGCGCGAATGTCAGAGTCATCGGTGATCCGGTAGCGGAGTTGGACACTGGGCAAGGGGTCCCAATACCAGGTTGCTGGCGCGGGTTCAGGAGTGGCGTAGATCGTGACTCCGTCATTCGGGATATAGAAGCCGAGGATGTTCAGCTGCGTGGCCTCGACGCGCAGGCCCGTCTGCAGGCGGAAGCGTCCGAATTCAATCGTATTCATCGCGTACGCGGCTGAAACCCGTTCGGTCAAATCGAAGTTGCTGGCATCGGAACCGAAGGCCGTGGCGGGCAGGTCGAGCGGTGTTATAGCCTCCAGCTACGAGGTTGTTCAGGTTTTCGACGATGCTAGGGTAGTTAGTGACCGGCCCGAGTTGGTATGCGTTGAAGTAGTAGTGGGGATTGGTGAATCCGCTCAGATAGGTCGCCATCTGGCAGGGAGCTTCCACGATCGTGCCCGTGCTATCGAAGCAGTTCGCACCGGGTTCGTCGTAGGTTGGCGAGTAGGCGTCCTGCCCCTTGTGCGCGTTGCGCACCTTGAAGCCAAACTCAAACGTGGAGAAGTGCGAGCCCAGATGGTAGTTCTTCGCCATCGAGAAAGCGCCCTGCAGGTTCACTTGTGAAGTTTCGCCCTGGGTGCCGTCGTATTCACTCAAGTAGTACTGCGTCGGATCGTAGATGCCGGGGCTGGGAGTAAGACAAGCCGGCCATCCCACTGCGGCAGATGAAAGTCTGGTTGGTGAGGCTGGGTTCAAATGCACAAGTGTTGTTTCCGTTGTACTTGAACGTTGCGCCGGGATTTCCAGCTGCAGCCAGCTCGCGTGAGCGTGCAGCCGAGAGTTCCCAGCTGATCCAGGAATCGCTGAAGACATGCTTGCCCCCGATCGCTATGCTGGCTGCTCCGTAGTCCGGCGCGCGCTGGGAGGTCGTGAATTTGGGTGTGTCTGGGGTGATCGCAGTCGAAAGAGGTCCCATGGATGGCGGATTGACGTCATCATTAAGCGTGTAGACCCATTTGTTGCCGTAGTCCTTGAAATCGGAGTCAAAATAATGCAAGTAAAGTCCGGAAGCTGGATCTTTGAGTTTGTAGTCGAGCGAGCCGCCGAAGCCGTAACGTTTGCGCTGGTATCGGTATTCTCGGATGTCCATGCTGTCGTAAACCGGGAGTTGACCAGTAGGGATCGGGCGTGCGGTTCGATATCGTCAATTCCGCGGCCGTTGTAGTCGTAGCTTCCGGAGAACAGCGCGCCGAATCGTTTGTCGTGGCCAAACCGCTGGCCCACCGTGCCCATCACCAAGCCCGATGTAACGAGTGTTTACAATGGGCGTGAATCCGCCGATTCCCTCGAATTTCAGAGTGGGTAGATCACCCGCCTTCTTGGTCACCAGATTCACAGTTCCACCGATAGCGTCGGCGTCCTGATTGGCGGCCAGAGTTTTGTTCACTTCGACGACCTCGACGATATCCGACGGAATGGTGTCCAGTTTGAACTGGCGCACGTTGTCTTCCGGCGCAGGAAGCTCTACGCCATCGACCGTCGTATTGTTCAGGCGCGGCTCAGTGCCGCGAATCTGCACATACTTGCCTTCGCCCTCATCGCGCTCCAGGCTTACGCCCGGCATTCGGCCAACTACGTCGGCGATGTTCTCGTTCGGCAGGCTCTGAATGACGCCCTCCGGCATCACATCCAGAATATTGTCGGAGGTGCGCTGTTCGTTAATGGCCTGATGCCACGCCTTGCGCATCCGCCACCACGGTCACCGCTTCGCTCGCGGTCGCGACTTTTATTTTAGCTTCGACGCGAGTGACTTGGCCGGCGGTGACTTTGACCTGCTGGGTAAAGGTAGTGAAACCCACGTAGGAAATGGTCAGCGTGTAGTCGCCTGGTGCGACCCCGATAAGATTGAACTCACCTTGTTCATTCGTGGCAGCGGTAAAATCACCCGGTTGCAATCGAACCCGGGCTCCCGGCAGCACGGCGTCGGAAGTGTCGGTTGCACGGCCCACCAGGGTGCCTCTTCCTGCCTGAGCGAAGGCCGGGTGTGCTAAAACTGGGCAAAGGATCAGCAGCACTGAAGCCTTCAGGAGAGAGGAGAGAGTGCAGCAGGATTGCTTTGGCTTCATGCTGATTTGGCTCCTTTACAGCGATCGCTCGACCCACACGGAGGAGCGAAAGTTTCTGGACGTAAGCAACTCACTCAGAAATCCGTCGCTCTGCTGAAACAGAATTTCAGTCGATTGAGATGAAGACCGATCGTAGTTTGCTGATATGAAGTCATTATTAAAGGACGGTTAAAGTTTTTTCAGATTCAGTGCACTCCGCGCTTTTCGCGGTTTACCCTAATGTCAGCTCATGCGACCCGTCAGAGTCAGATAGGTTTGTTCAATGAAACTGCTGGTTGTAGAAGATGAACGGAGAATGCTGGAATTGCTTCGCAAGGGACTAAGTGAAGAAGGACACACGGTTTCCTGCGCCGCCGATGGCAGTGAAGGATTGCAGATGATTCGAGAGCACGATTTCGACTTGGTCATTCTCGATGTAATGATGCCCAAGATGGACGGATTCGAGCTGGCGAGGAGCATGCGAGTCGAGAACAATTACACGCCTGTATTGATGCTGACCGCGAGAGATTCCGTTCCCGACATCGTGCACGGCCTGGATCTCGGCGCCGATGACTACATGACCAAGCCGTTCTCCTTTGACGAACTGCTGCTGCGACTGCGGGCGGTGCGTCGGGCTGCGGTTGCTCCGCGGAAAACTCAGCTTCAGGTCGGCGATCTGTTGTTGGATATCTCCACCCGCGAAGTGAGTCGCGACGGGAGACGAATAAGCCTGACCCGCACCGAATACCAGTTATTGGAGCGGCTCATGCTCCACGCTGGGGAAGTCGTCCCCCGGGAGATGCTGATTGCGGCTTCTGGACGCGAAATGGGGAGCAATTCTTTGGACGCTTTCATGCGGCTGCTGCGCCACAAAATTGACTGTGATCAACGGCAAAAGCTGATTCACACCGTGCGCGGCGTCGGCTACGTCGTGGATTTGGAGTGGCAGTCATGAAAAAACTCTCTATCGGCTCTCGGCTGACTCTTTGGTATCTGGCAATCTTTGCTGCGGCGCAGCTTTTGTTCGGCGTGGCCATGTGGGTTGCTCTGCGGCAGGAGCTTTATAGCGTCGCCGACAATGCATTGAAAGCCCAGATCGAAGACCTCACAAATTTCCTGAAATCGCAGAAAAAGAAAAATATGAACGGTAACCAAGCTTCGGGAAGAAGCCTCCGAGGCATACGATCTGGAGCACTCTGGCGACTTTCTTGCAAATTTACGATGAGGATGGAAACTGGATCTTCCGCGCTCCCTGCACTGGTGAAAAACCAGTTTGCGCTGCAAGCACCGGCAGCGATCAAACGCCGGTCGTTTCGAAACGTGTGGATCGCGAACCAGCCCTTTCGTTTCATTACGCAAAGGATTGAAGTGAACGGCCGCTTCTACACGGTGCAGACAGGCGTTCCTGCCGATCAGATCATTGCTACGCTATCTCTGTTTAGGCGTTATCTCCTGATGTTCGCTCCGCTTTTGCTGCTCGCCGCCGCCTCCGGAGGATACTGGCTCAGCCGCAAAGCCTTGTCTCCCGTCGATGCACTTACTCGGACGGCGCGAAGCATCAGCGGCAGCAATTTGGGCGAACGGCTGGAGAAGCTTACCACCGGCGACGAACTCCAACGGTTGTCGGACACGTTGAACGAAATGTTGGCGCGCATTGAAAGCGCTTTTCTCCGCATAACCCAGTTCACCGCGGATGCTTCGCACGAGCTGCGAACGCCGATCTCTCTGATTCGCACCGAAGCAGAAATTGCTCTCCGGAAGTCGAGAGGAGATGAGGAATATCGCGAGGCGTTGCGCCACATTCTGCTGGAGGCGGAAAGGACCTCGTCCCTGGTTGAAGAACTGTTATCGCTCGCCCGATGCTGATTCCGGCCGCGAGAGCTTGCACCTCGCGCCCCTCGATCTGCGTCGCGGCGGTCGTGGAAACCGCGAGCGAATGGCGTCAACTGGTGGAGTCCCGCGATCTGCAGTTCACGCAAGCGAGTCGCGGATTGCGAGTTGCCGGTCCTGGCGGACCGAACAGGCCGTGCAACGATTGCTGGCCATCCTGCTCGACAACGCCGTCAAGTACACGCCGCCGCCCGGGGCCATCGAACTTCGCCTTGAGGCGCGCGAATGGCAATGCGATCATTTCTGTGTGTGACTCAGGAATCGGAATTGCGAAGGAAGATCAGGCAAGAATCTTCGAGCGCTTTTACCGTGTAGACAAGGCGAGAAGCCGCGAGCTTGGCGGAGCTGGCATCGGCCTCGCCATTGCCGATTGGATTGTGCAGCAGCACCGTGGATCGATCGCCGTTCATAGCTCGATTGGCAATGGATCTAGTTTTGTCGTCGAGCTTCCAATGCAGCCGGGATCGGCGGTTTTGGATCGGTCGCAGACAAAGGCGACAAAGGCGTTCGCAGACATGCCGGCAACTCGCCAGAAAGGCCTCGCGGTTGACTAGTCGGTATCGAGCTTCGAGCCGCGACTTTCTCGCGAACCAGCAGCCTCGCCATCATTGATCGCTCCCTACTTACCCGGAAACACGAAGTTGGCGCATAACCCAACACCACCAGAGAACTTACATGAAACCTTGGATCATACATATAGCTTGCTTGTTCTTCCTCGTCGTCTTTTCTGTGGCCGCGCCGACCGCATCACAAGCTTCGAAAAACGCTGATGCTGAACTGAAATTTGTGGTTTACGTTAGTCGTCATGGGGTCCGCTCCCCAACTGGAAAAGTGGAGAAATACAGCTCCTATTCCATCGCCCCGTGGCCAACGTGGGACGTTGCCCCTGGTTATCTCACCGCACATGGCTATCGGCTGATGGAAATATTTGGCGCATACGACCGGATGGAACTGGCAAGCCAAGGTTTGTTACGCGCAACAGGGTGCGACGATGCCGCTCACGTTACGATCCACGCGGATTCCGAGCAGCGCACTCGCGAAACCGGCAAAGCGATCGCCTCAGGTCTTTTTCCTGGGTGCGCGGTCAAGGTTCAAAATCTGCCCGAAGGCGACAACGATCCGCTCTTTCATTCCATTGCGGCAGGCCTAGGTCACCCCGAAATGGCCTTGGCCGCTGCCGCGATCTCTGGACGTATTGGGGGCGATCCGAACAACCTAACCAACGCGTATCGCACCCAGCTTGCTGCGCTCGATAAGATTCTCGCCACCTGTGGCGCTGGTGCTTCGCCGGAAACGAAACGAACTTCTCTTCTCGACATACCTGCAAAACTTGCTCCGGGGGATGACGATGGTTTGGCGAAATTGAAGGGCCCGTTGAACACCGCATCTACCATTACTGAAAATTTTCTATTGGAATACACGCAAGGCATGGATGCTCCGAGCGTGGGTTGGGGCTGCGTGGATGGCGACAAACTGCGTTCGCTGGTCGATCTGCACACCACGGCCTCGGACTTTGCCCAGCGCACGAAAGCGATTGCCCGGATGCAGGCCTCCAATCTGCTCGACCATGTTCGCCGGGCCATGGAACAGTCGGTCACGGGCAAGCCTGTTCCCGGCGCTCCTGACGCGTCCGCCGATTGTGCTCTCTTCCTGATTGGACATGACACCAACCTGAGCAACATCGCTGGCCTGTTGGATCTGACTTGGATTGTGGACGGGCGTCGGGACGATACTCCTCCCGGAGCGGCACTTATCTTCGAACTTTGGAAATCACGTGCCACCGGGAACTATTCCGTGCGAACCTACTACTCCGCTCAAACCCTGGAACAAATGCGGTCGGCTTCCAAATTAACGTTGGACGACCCGCCGCAGCGTGTCCCGGTCTTCCTGCCTGGTTGCAGTGCCGAAGATTTTTCGTGCCCCTGGCCGTCTTTTGCAAAGACACTGGATCAGGCTATCGATCTGCATTACGTGAGTTCCCAGTAGAGGAGTCGACATTCTGCGCTGGATGCTGCGCTCCTGCAAACTGGCGACGTAGGTGTCGTGCGAAATGCTGAGGGAGTGGGCGGGGAACCAGCAGATAACAAAAGAGAAAACCCTCTGCAAGTCACTGACTCACAGAGGGTT
>CAVQNY010000016.1:0-98317 GCA_963714225.1 uncultured Acidobacteriaceae bacterium
ACAGTGGGCGAGGTTACAAGGCCCGCCGGTCCCCAGAAGGGGGGGAACTACCCGCGAAAACTGGGGCTCCTGCAAGAACCGGGGTTTTGCAACGTGTAATTTTTACGACAGGCTCTAGCTATAGCTAGTAGCTAGCTCATCAAAACCCTGCTAACCGCCGCTTGCCTCAGCGGCGATCAGCTCACCCAGTGGTACCACGTGAAATTCAAGTACGACGAGAAAGGTCGAGTTGTTGAGCAAAACACTGGTGAGCGGTATGTGAACCACACGTTATGGGTTCACATACGGCTCACAAATTCTTGAGCCAATGTGAGTGCTGCGAGTCCTTGCAGTTGCCGGAGAGAAAGGTATTGGAGCCAATCTCGAAGCGCTCGTTCGTGCATTTTCCAGCAATCTGGTCGACAACGTCCTTTTGGCAGGTGCGGGACATTTCGTAGCAGAAGAACGGCCATTGGAGCTAACCGCAGCTCTTCAGGGATTCTTGGCCCAAGTGTGTGTAAGCCTCGAGCCGGGTAAAATTCGCGAGAACGGGTGATACTTCTCTCGATTAAGGTTGCCTGACTCTGGATGGGTCCTGCAATACGAGTGACAGCTCGGTTCTGACTGGACAGAGGCACGACGGATCGAAAAAGCAGTGTTGCCAATCGGAGGCTGCGGGCAGCGTAGCAGCTGGCTCGGCGACCAGGCGCAAGGAAAAAATTAAACACTGACCCGTTCAAGGCTGGGGCATCTCGATGTCACCGAGGTGCGCGGACTATATTCCGTCGAACAGACGCGATCTGGCGAACCCGTGACCACTATGGGTAACCACTTGCTATGGTTTAAAGCCGAAGGCTGGCCGGGATTAACCCCTTCCATGAACTGCCCATTTTTTGACTACCAAGACTCCATTGACCAGAACGTAGGGGATCCCCGAACGGGGCCTGTTTCAAGAATAGGTTCGGCCTCAGGTTAGTACTTATCTGTGAGGCAGGTTAAGGGTTGAGCTTCTGTCCACGTTTTTGTCAATGTTCTCTTGGCCGCCGAACACATCGGGAATGCCGCCAAGGCCGAACAGGACTGCGATTTGAGGTAGAGCCCTGTGTCGATATCTTTGTCAGTGACCAATATCGTTATGGCCCGTCTACCCTGAGGGGCGAGCGACTTTGCTTTTATAGCGCCACCTCTTAGGCGCCTCCGCCGAACCTTGGCTAAACCCTCGCTTAGGAAAACCAATGATCTTGTTCAGCAAAAACGCCAGACTGGCTCTGTGCCTGATCCGCTGCGTGATCTACATCTCCACCGTCCCGATCATGTTCCTTTGCGGCGGCGCACTCGGCTCGTGCTGCGCGCAGGAAGTACCGTCCGGACGATCCGAAGCCGCCGAATTCCAGAAGTTGGAACCTGCGCTCAAATTCCTGCGCGAGCGCAATGCGCGGGCCTATGCAATTACCACCTCGAACGGAATCGACGAGGCCACCTACGTCGAGATCGGCGGAATCGAGCAATGGATCACGATTCGCGGCGAGGACCGCAACAACCCGGTGCTGCTCTTCCTGCATGGCGGGCCAGGCGATGCGACCAATCCCTGGGGATACGCAGCCTTTCGCAGCTGGCTGAAGTACTTCACCGTCGTGCAGTGGGACCAGCGCGGCTCCGGAAGAACCTTCGGACGAAACGGAGCGGCATCCGCCTCCACCATCACGCCCGACCGAATGGCGCAGGACGGCATCGAGCTTGCCGAATGGGTGAAGAAGAAGCTGCATAAGGACAAAATCGTTCTCGTCGGGCATTCCTGGGGCTCCGTCCTCGGATTCTTGATGGTGAAGGCGCGCCCCGAACTCTTCTACGCGTTCGTTGGTACCGGTCAAGTCGCCGCCGAATTTGCGCGAAGCTCTTCTGTCGCATACACAGCCCTTGTCGAAAGAGCTTCTCGCGACGGTAATTCCCCGGCCCTCGCAGAACTGAAGGAAGTCGGGCCTCCTCCATACAAGGATGGAAAAGGCTTTGGGGTCATACACAAGTGGGCGAACCTGTTTGAAGGCGCGGATGTCTTTCTGGCATCTGCCCTGGGATTCGCGCTATACGCGCCCGGGTACACGATCGCCGATATCAACGACTGGTTTGACGGACAGGGCGTAAGCGGCGAGCGCCTCGTCCCGCATTTCGACGAGCTTGATCGGAAGCTTCTCGGCGGCGAACTCGCGATACCCGTGTTCGTGATCCAGGGCGCCGAGGACTACACCACCCCGGTAAGTCTGGCCAGATCATACGTGGATGCACTGCACGCGCCTGGCAAGGCTTTCACCACGATCGAAGGTGCCGGTCATTTTGCCGTTTTCACGAAGCAGGACGAGTTCCTGAAGGAACTCAAGATGCGGGTGCTCCCGTTGATACGCTAGAACGTTTTGCACAAATCGTTGTTCGCGTGACCGCTCACGATCCGGGCAGCGGCTTGGCTAGTCTTCAGTAGTTGCTTCCCTCACGATCCTAGCGGCAGCCTGGCTGGCGTCCTCCTTGTACAGGCTCAGCTTGTCAACCGCAACCGAGCGAACAGGGTCGCCAAGTGACTTCTGCCTCGATACATCAAACTTCTCAACATCCGCCGTTTGTCCGTCCGGGGAAACTGCCACAACCCTGTACACTCCGACCAGCCCATCCGATACTACGATTTGACCAGCTTTTATCTTTGCTCTCGCCATGCCCACAGTTTCCCACAGGCCGGAGCCGATTGCTAGCCTGTGGACAGCAAAGAAAATGTCCCTGGCCAAATCGAGGGTGGGATATACACCCTATTAAGTCCTGGTTACGTAAACTATCGGCAAACATCGGCAAACAGCAAGCGATGAGATTTTTCGAGCTACTGCAGCTTCGCGTATTCGGCCTTGGTTTCCTCGGGGTGGGAGATCTCGAGCGGATCGCATACCGATTCGTTTCAACATTATCGTGAACGGCAAGATGGGTGTATCATCGCCAGCGTTCTCGAAGTGGAAAGGAGATTCCGGTTAATGGACGCTTGGTGTGTATCGATTCGCTGCCAGCGAGAGACAAGGAAATCTGCGTGGTCATGTAATCATTAGCATTGGCCAGGAGCAATCGTGAGTCAAGATAGCTTTATTCCAGTTGCAACAAATGCCAGGTCGCGAAACGAACTCGTCGAGCGCGGGTTTAGTCGTCAGCCGCTCAGAGTTGATGTAGACATAGCGCGCGCGCTGGAAGCGTTATCCCATGCAGCCTGGTCCATTCCAAAGGACAAATATTACGAAGGAGGCGACAGGTATCGTTCCTTAAATCGTCTCCGGGCCGAGATTGTTGAGGGCGGTGTAAATGTTTGGTTGAGCGAAGAGAGCACGCCCTATGTGCAGCTGAAAAAATACAACACGACACTAGGCGACCAGCCACGAGAGTACGCTCCGCTGCCCGCGGCGATCGCAGGTTCCGTAGGCGTTTGCAAGATGATTGCTCAGCACCTTTGTGGCCTGCCACTCTCGGCGGTAGGTACGAGGTATTTGGTCAACAGCCACCTAATAAGGTTCACGGCTACGCCAGGCCGGCCCTGCGACACGAGCCCACCGGGCTTACATAAAGACGGGGAAAAATACATCGCCACGCATCTACTGGGCCGTTGCGGCGCTGCCGGTGGCGAAGTCATCATAACCGACAATGACAAGCACGAAATGGATCGCTTCACAATGCGCGAATCGGGTGAGTGTTACGTCTTCGACGATGATCGCATCTGGCATATGTTGACGCCAGTGGCAGTGCTGGAAGGCAATCAGTACGCTTACCGTGACACGCTGGCGTTCGATATGCTGCCGGAGGGCTGGACACCCGTGAACTGATTCGGGGAGCTACTCCGCCGCAGGGCGGGTGCCCCTCGGCCTCCAACCGCTGAAACGGAGCCTCAACTCTTAGCTCAAGAGCATCCCAACCTCGACACCGAATCGCTAAACAGCAATCTCCTCAAGAACTCACTTGGCGTGATCGGAAGGCACCCGCCAGATTATTTTCCCATCTTTGTCATACATTGCGGTTGCTAGCCTTCGCGCGTAGCCTTCTTGATTTCGACACATGGCGCTAGGAATGTGTGGTTTTCTAACCCGCTTCTCCCTTGCACGTGTGCGAATCTTTACGGGGTTTCCACGGAGGAATTCTGGGCAGGTTTTCTAAGAACCGCTGCCGTAAGGTGTGGTGGATCACGTTCTTCGAGTGGCCGCCAACCCGTCGTTTCTTCTCGAAAACTTTCCGGAACTCCGATGCGATGCGACGCGTATCATCCTCCACACAGGAGAGGTGTGTATGGAACTGCGCATCGACAAGCTCTCAAAACGATACCATGGCGGCATTCAGGCTCTGCAAGACGTTTCGCTTCAAATCCCCCAAGGAATGTTTGGCCTATTAGGTCCGAACGGCGCCGGAAAATCCACTTTGATGCGCACTCTAGCCACCCTTCAGGAAGCTGATAGCGGAAGCGCCTCTATGGATGGCATCAACATTCTGAGAGACAGAGACCAACTTCGCAAGGTGCTCGGCTACCTCCCGCAGGAATTTGGGGTGTATCCAAAAGTCTCGGCCGAAGTGCTGCTCTCTCATTTCGCGGCGCTGAAGGGCATCGGCAATTCAAAAGAGCGCCGTGAAGTGGTCAACGCCCTCCTGCAACAAACAAATCTGTGGGAGCATCGCAAAAAGCCGCTTGGGGGCTTCTCCGGCGGCATGAAGCAACGCTTCGGCATCGCACAAGCCTTGCTCGGCAATCCCCGGCTGATCATCGTGGACGAGCCCACTGCCGGCCTCGATCCCGAAGAACGCGTCCGCTTTCATAACCTGCTCAGCGCGATCGGCGAAAACATTATCGTGATTCTTTCAACTCATATCGTTTCCGACGTAACCGATCTCTGTGGACAGATGGCGATAATCCACCAGGGACGTGTCATGGTCACTGGTGAACCCGCGGTGCTGGTGGCCAGTCTGCAGGGTAAAGTGTGGAAGAAGATTATCCATTCCTCTGAACTTGCCGCACATCGCGAACGCTTTAAGGTGATTCTCATCCGCTTGTTTGCCGGGCGCACGCTGATTCACGTCTGGAGTGACACGGCGCCAGAGTCCGGATTTGAAGCAGTCACACCTGACCTTGAAGACTTGTACTTCGCGACCATCCGAGGCTATTCCCAACTCTCATCCCCTACCGTACAGGTGCACTGATCGCTATGGTCCTTACGATTGCCTCTTTCGAAGTTCGCCAGCGCCTGCGAAGGATCTCCACCTACGTCTACTTCCTCATTTTTCTCGCTCTAAGCCTTTTGTTCACCTGCATGGCGGGAGGAGCAATTTCCGGAGCCACGGTGGAATTCGGCACGGGCGGCAAGATCTGGCTGAACTCCCCTTACGCTCTGAATGTGATCACCATGTACATCACGTTTCTGGGCATCGTCGTGACCGGCGCCATCGCCGGTCAAGCGACCTACCAGGATACGGACAGCCACATTAGCGATCTCTTCTACACCGCGCCCATCACCAAGTTCGACTATCTGGGTGGCCGGTTTCTCGGTTCGCTCGTTGTGCAGATTCTGATCTTCTCCAGCGTGGGCATCGGAGCCTATGTCGGCATGCGCCTCCCCTGGCTTGACCAGACCCGACTGGGACCAAACAACGCCCTTGCCTATTTGCAACCATATTTAATTTTGGTTCTCCCCAACCTCGTGCTGACCAGCGCAATTTTCTTTGGGCTGGCCGCCTCCTGGAGGAAGATGCTCCCGGTTTACGTGGGCAGCGTTCTCCTGTTGATTGGATATTTTACAGCCGCGCAGTTGTCGACAAACCTGAGCGTCAACACGGTTACAGCGCTTGCGGATCCGTTCGGCGCCACTGCCGTGGACCGGCTAACCCAGTATTGGAGCCCGTTCCAGCGCAACACCCAACTGATTCCACTCTCCGGAATTCTGCTGCTGAACCGCGTTCTGTGGCTTGGGCTGGGCGCGATCGTCCTGACCATAACTTACATAAGGTTTTCTCTCTCCTATCCTTCGCAGCGCGCCCGGAGACAACGCGTTGCGACGGATACGGATGCCGACATGCCTGTTCTCTCGGCTCACGCCCTGCCCATTGCACATCCGGTTTTCTCCTCCGGCGCCTCCTGGGGGCAGTTCTTTTCCTTAATCCGAATTCAGTTCACGGAGACCGTCAAAAACGTATTTTTCCTGGTCTTGCTCCTGGCCGGAGGCTTGTTTGCGATCCTAGCCGCAAGTCAAGTGCTCAATCCCTTCTCCAGCCATACATATCCTGTCACATACCAAATGCTCGCGGGAGCCACGGGCGGTCTGTTCGTATTTGCTCTGGCCATTATCACGTTCTATGCCGGTGAGTTGGTGTGGCGGGAGCGAGATGCCGGCCTGAACCAAATTGTGGACGCATTCCCGGTACAACGATGGGTACTCTTCGGCTCGAAACTGACGGCTCTGTTGCTGGTACAGATCATTCTGGTGCTGGTGATCATGGCGGCCGGGATCATCGTGCAACTCATGCATGGCTATCACCGCTTCGAACTCGGGCTGTACTTCGCCGATTTGTTTGGGGTTCGGCTGTTCCAGTATTGGATGATCTGCGTTCTAGCTTTCTTCATTCACACCCTGGTGAACCAGAAGTATCTCGGGCATTTCGTGATGGTGCTCTATTTTGTAAGCACGCTCGCGCTGCCCGGAATGGGCCTGCAACATTTCCTCTACCGCTTCGGACAGTCTCCTGCTTACACCTATTCCGACATGAACGGCTATGGACCGTTCGCCGCTGCTCTGTTCTGGTTTCATCTCTACTGGGGCATTGCCGCCATCGCTCTCGCAATTATTACTAACACTCTGTGGGTGCGTGGCACGGAGGAAAACTTGCGGGCACGCCTCGAAGTTGTGGCCACTCGTTTCACTCGTCCGACCGTCGCTAGCTTGTCGGTTTGTGCCGTTCTTCTTATCGCGGTCGGTGGATACATCTTCTATAACACCAACATCCTGAATCCTTATTACACGACCTACGCCATCGACGAAGGCCGCGCCCAGTACGAAAAGAAATACCGGCAATACAAAGATCTTCCCCAGCCCAAGATCACCGATATCGACGCGCAAATCGACCTCGACCCGGCGAACCGTTCCGTCAACATGCGGGGTACGATGATGCTGGAGAACAAGACTTCCTCCACGGTCGATCGCATAGCGATCACCGTGCTCCCGGTGGATCTTGCACCCGTGCCCCCGCCCCACCGCGAAATTCACAAACTGACATTTGACGGCGGTCAGACGCCTCTTCTCGAAGACAACACGCTGGGTTTCTATGTGTACCGCTTGAACTCACCGCTACCACCCCATGGGCGCATCACGTTCGACTATTCGGTCAGCTACAAGAACGTAGGATTTGTTAATAACGCACCCAATCTTGACATCACGTATAACGGAACATTTCTTAACGACCGTTACGCACCATTCATCGGCTACGCTGCGGATATTGAACTGACTGACGACAGCACGCGCCACAAACACGGCCTGAACAAAGCTAAGCGCATGCCCAAACTCGAAGATGTTGCTGCCCGCTATGAGAACGGGATCTCGAGCGAAGCCGACTGGATCAATCTCGAGTCCACGGTCAGCACCAGTCCCGATCAAATTGCGGTCATGCCAGGCTACCTGCAAAAGGAGTGGATCGAGAACGGCCGCCGCTATTTCCACTACAAAATGGATGCGCCCATCCTGAATCTTTATTCGCTGAATTCCGCTCGCTATACGGTGCGCCGGGACCACTGGCACGACGTGAACCTGGAGATTTACTATCACGCGGGACACGAGTTCAACCTCGACCGCATGATGGACAGTTTGAAAGCCAGCCTGGACTATTGCAGCCAGAACTTCAGCCCATTTCAGTTTCACCAATTGCGGATTATCGAGTTTCCTCGTTACGGCACTTTTGCCGAGTCCTTCGCCAATACCATTCCCTTCTCCGAGGCAATCGGATTCATCACCTACGTCGATCCCGGAACCGTCGACCAGACCGACATTCCCTTCTACGTCACGGCGCACGAGACCGCGCACCAGTGGTGGGCGCACCAAGTGATGAGTGCGAATGTTGAAGGCGGGACTTCAATCGTCGAGACGCTCGCCCAGTATTCCGCCCTGATGGTCATGAAGCGTCGTTACGGAGCCGAGGGCATGAAAAAGTTCATGCGTTACGAACTCGAAAACTACCTCCGTGGGCGCGCACAGGAACGCAACGAAGAACCACCACTCTACCGGGTCGATGTCAACCAGGGATATATTCACTACGGAAAAGGTGCGATGGTGATGTACGAGATGCAGGACTACATCGGCGAAGACAACGTCAACAAGGCGCTTGCCGAATTCACGAGGGCGTTTGCTTTTAAGGGTCCGCCTTATCCCGTGTCACTCGACCTGATGTCCTACTTGCAGAAGTACACTCCACCCGAGTACCAGTATCTCTTCGACGATCTTTGGCGGAATGTCACGCTCTACGACAACCGCGCCCGTTCCGCCACGTACTCTCAATTGCCGGATGGCAAATATAAGGTGGATCTGGTAGTCGAAGCTCACAAGTTCCGCGCGGATGCCAAAGGCCAGGACCACGCCGTGTCCTTGAACGATTTCATCGATATCGGAGTGCAGGACTCGCAGGGAAAGTTCCTGTATTTGCAGAAACAGAAAATAGAGAAAGAGCAAAACGCCTTCACGATTACGGTGGAAAAGCTTCCTGCCCAAGCCGGAATCGATCCCATCCTAAAGCTGATCGACCGCAACCCGGACGACAACGTGATGAAGATAGAAAAGCAGTAGCAGGTGTAAGAGAAAACGTAGCGCAATGGTCAATGGTTCACTCGGGTCCAAGGAAGCGGCCTCGTATCCCGCGTTGCGGCTACTCCTTGACCCGAAATTCCCTGTCCAGACAGGGAGCGGCTTTTCCCGTAGCAACAGGATGGTTTTGTTGAAGGCGGTTAAACACAGCGTCTTAAGTAATTGCGCATAGTCTGCGGAGGACTTCGTTGCGAGTGGTCCAGGTCGCGAACTCGGATTCAACCGCGCTAATGATGTCTTTGAGATTCTCGAAGTAGCGATTATGCAGGCAACGACGGCGCGTGAGCTTCCACACGCGCTCGATCGGATTGAGTTCGGGACTGTACGGGGGAAGGAAGTCCAAAGCAAAGTGGTGGGCGTGCTTTTCCCGCCACGCTCGGTGCAGGCGGGAGTGGTGATAACTGGCATTGTCGGTGATGACTACAACCCGTCTTTGAGTCCCGCGGCTGGCGGAGCGGAGTTGCTGGAGAAACTGAAGAAAGCCGGGCCCGTTGAATTTTCCGGTTTCCAGACGGAACACAAACCGCCCATCCCGTAGACGCACGGCCCCGAAATAGCCCACGCTCTTGCGGGTGGGGGCATGCAGGAGGACGGGGTCCTTGATTTCTGGCGGGATCCACATGCGGCAGCGCGAGCCATGCTGCTGAAAGTGCACTTCGTCGGTCGCCCAAAGATCGACGCTGGTATTCTGCATCAAGTCTTGGAGTTTTTTTTATGGGCTTTCTGCGCGACGGGATCGGCATGGGCCAGCGCGGGGCGTGGTTTGCGCAACCGGAAGCCGAGTTGACGGAACATGCGCTGGCACTGGCGAACCCCGATGGAGATGCCGTACCTTTGCTCAATCCAGGTACTGAGTGTTTTTCCATCCCAGATGTTCCCACTCAAACCAATCTCCCGGGGCGGGTGGCGCAAAATTTGATCCACCGCCTGCCGTTGTTTTTCCGACAAGCGTCGGGGCCGTCCTGGTCGTTCCCCCTCCAACAATCCCGCCAGACCATCTCTTTCAAAACGACCGACCCAATACTCCACCGATCGTGGTGCATCGCCCAGAAGATGTGCCACCTCCGGGCAGGTCATGCCCTGGGCTACCAAAAGCACTCCATGGAGACGGTGATCGTAGCGAGATTCTTCCGAGCGGCGAATCTCATCCTGCAGTCCGAGAATGATGGTGGGAGAGTCCGCAATGGTAAGTGGTTTCATTCTTCTATGAAACCACAACCTCATCGCTATGCGCAATTACTTATGTCGTCATGTTTAGCACGTTTGGCTGGATTGTTTGCGCGATCAGATTTCACGTTTTGACCGCCGGTCAATGAGCGATGTTACACCAGTTACCGACATTGGCTTATGATGAGCACGATGAAACACCACCAATACGCTCCTCCCACGGTCCACCCGTATGGACGCCTCAAACTGGTCGGTGGGGGGCTGACACTAGCTGTGGTGGGAAGCGCTCGGCTACTGAGGGGCATTCAGGTCGTAACTCACTGGACTGGTCAACCCATGTTTTCGTGGGGACTGATTGCGGCTGGAGGTTTGTGCATCCTTCTTGCTCTTATTCCCCTCTCATGGATTGCTAACCCGCATCATTCATGAGAAGTGGAGTGGAGTGTGATTGTTCGCATGAGTGATATGTAATTGCGACAACGGCGGAATTTCCTTCGATCGCGTTACTGATTCCAAAAGAATTAGTCGGGTTCAAACGTCAATTTTGACAAGTGGTGACACACCTTCGCCAGGAGTGTAACCAGTCTGGTTTCGGATTGTAAAAAGTGGGAGATTTATCCGCTCTGCGCGCCCAAACGGCAGGCGATAAGACGGAAGGCAGGTAGAAACGGGAACGACGTGGGCAGGTGAATGACCCAGCGCCGTGCCGAGACCATTACCCGAGCCCCGAGCTTGAGCAAGCGCTCGCGCAAGGTGAGGACCTGGGCCCGGGCACAGGCTGTACCCGCCGCTCGCAAACGTAATTCCTGCATCAAGACGTAAGCCGCGGCGGTGAGCAGAACCCGAAACTGGTTGGCCCAAAAGCGGGTGCAACTGGTGCGATCGATTTCCAGGTCGTGCAACTCTTTTATGCGATTTTCGATGTCCCCACGTTGGCAGTACACCCGTTCGTAAATCCATTGCGGACTCTGCTTCATGTTGGTAATCACGAAGCGGGGATTGTCTTTGGGATCTTTTTCCGGCGCTCGGACGACTTCCGCTTTGATCACCACCCGGCGTCGATGAGGCCATTTGCGAGCCGCGTAGTCAACTTCTCCGTAGATATGTTCCGTTTTTCCGCTGCTTTCTGATTGCTTACGAGCGCGACGAATTCCCGGAGCCGCGATCCGCTTCAGGACTGCGTTTTTGGCCATGGCCACCACATATTCCAGTTTGCTCTGCGCCTCCAAAAACTCCAGCACCGCGGGATTGGCAAAACCACCATCCAGGCGAACCCGAATGGTCACTCCAGGAAAATGACTACGAAGGATCCGGATCAGCCGCCGCAGCAATCCTACGGCGCCCACCGCGGCGGGGGCGTTGCCAGGACGCAACACCGCAGCGCACAAATACTGTTCGGCTTCCTCATTGAAACTGATAAAGCCCATCACCGGTAAATAGCACCAGCTGTCGTAATGCCCGTTAAAGAAGGAGAGTTGCTGGGCGCCATGGGTGGGATCATCGGTGGGATCCAGATCGATGGTGACCCGGTACACCCGGCGCCGTAGTCGCTTGGCATGCCGCCGGATGACGCTCCGGGCCAAAGTCTCACCCATGCGATACAGTTCCTTGACTCCGACCGCATTCTCGAAACGCGACACCGTCGGTTGCGAGGCCAGGTCGTGCCCTTCTATGGGATCGCGATCGAGAAGCAGCTTATGAATGGGGTCGCTGCCCAAGCGGGCCGAGTCGTTGCCGTCGGGATAGCCACAGGCAATCGAGAACACGCGCTGTGCGACTAAGTCCTGCAAGGTATGATCGACCTTGCCGCCTTGTCTTTCGTCCCGCAGACAGGCGGTCAATTCCTCCACCAATCTATAGTGCTGATTGGCGGCCTTCAGCAGTAGAGCGCCGCCATCGGAACTGCCTTCTCGCTGATCAAATTGGGCAACGACCGGCTTGCGAAAAATTTCTGGGAACAACAAACACTCTGTTGTGCTATCGTCAGACACGAAGAGGCCTCCGGAAGTGCTTCAAACAGCGTTTGGTCAACATGTTTGTAGCACAGGAGGCTTCTTTTGTCTTAAAATCACGAATTATTCAGGCTAAGGCAGCGAGCACACGCTCGAAGGCGCATCGGCGTCAATGAGTTATGGCCATATAACCTATAACGTCAACTACGCGGGCACTGCTACCATTGTCGCATGTTCAATTTTGGGAAACCGAAAACAGCTGGCGACTGGATAGTTCATATCGCGGGGGCCATCGTCGCGATATTCCTTGTCTGGTGGATGCTTCGGATGTACGTACTGTGAATGCACTCAAAAACCCTCCGGCTTGGTCAATGAAGCTGGCGCAGTATTTGCGCCAACCAGGCCGAAACGACACGGCGGAGAGTACAATTTCGTCCATGTCCCCACTCAGCAGGTTCCGTGGTCGAGATGCACTCTGTTCGGCAATATCTTTTCTCGTCTTATTCCCAATCTTCGCAGCGGCACTAGCCTGACCTTCAGCGATTTTACTCCTGGTCTTTGAGACAGATTGTTGAGAACAGACGCTCAAAACGCGAAATCTGGTGGAAGCCCTCGTCCCATTGCGGCGCACGCTCCCGAAGCGGTTACGGACTGGTCGTCGGATTCGGAGGCAGTCTATGTGGCCTCCGCGGGTGAAACCGCCGTCAATGTTTATCGAGTCGAAATCGATACAGGCAAGCGGAACCCCTTCACTATCCCCTCGCCATCCGATAAGGCGGGTCTAACCTATATCGCGTTGTGCGATGTGACGCCGGACGGGAAGTTCTACACGTACTGCTATAACCGCCAGCTCTCTGAGATATTCATTGTAGAAGGATTGGAGTAGTCAGGCAGGAGGATCTGAGGGTTGCTGCAGCAACGTAACTTCCGAGCGAGTTGAATTGGTTGCGGCGGTTATTTTAGGCTACTCGGAAGTCTGTTGATGGACATGGTGTCCCAGGTCCGGAGAACGAAGGCTTCATGACCATCCTCACCCGATTAGAGCAATGGAAGGAGCAGGGCACGATATCGCCGGAGCAGCACGCCCATTTGGCGGGCCTCTCCCGTGGAGAACCCTTCTCCCTTTTTCTCGAGCTGAACGTTCTCCTCTACGCCGGTGTGCTGGCGTTCGTTGCCGGACTCGGCTGGACTGTCAGCACCTGGTCGCAGCAACTCGGTGACGTCCTCGTCCTGACCATCCTCTCCACAATCCTCGCCGCCTGTTTTTGGTACTGCTTTTCCCGCGCGCCCGCTTGGTCTCCCGCCGAAACGCCTGCACCGAGTCCGATCTTCGACTATGTGCTTTACCTCGGCAGCCTCATCTGGTCATTAGAACTCGCTTACCTGGAGAACCGTTTCCACGTGCTCTCCGGACAATGGGATTTCTATCTCTTGGCGACCGCCGGCCTCTTCTTCTTCCTCGCTTATCGTTTCGACAATCGCTTCGTGCTGTCGCTCGCTTTGTCCTCACTCGCCGGATGGTTCGGGCTCACCATCTCGCACTGGCCGTCTCATCAGGACGCAGCATATCGCCAATATGCCCTTCTCTACTGCCTGCTGGTCGGCGTCGGCGGGGCGCTTCTTCAGCGCCGCGGCCTGAAACCGCATTTCTTCGGCACTTATCTGAACATCGTGGCCAACGTTCTTTTTTGGGCACTGCTCTCCGGCGTGTTCAATCGGCAGGGCTACGGCCTATGGTTTCTCGCTCTGCTTATCGCCTGTGGCGCGTCTCTCGCCTGGGGCCTGGCGCGCCGGCAGTTTGCCTTCGTTGCTTATGCCGCCGTCTACGGTTACGTGGGCGTCAGCTCGATGTTCCTCCGGGGCGTCACTGACCAAACCGCTGTCCTAGGCTATTTCGTCGTTACCGGAGTCGCTATGCTCGTGCTGCTGGTCCAGATCGGGCGCCGCTTCGGGAGGCCGGCGTGAGACTCTATAGTGCATCCGGCGAAGAGACGCTGCGCGCCCGCAACCTCCTGAAGGACTGGGCCGGCGAGGGCTTCCTCACCAAGGCGCAGTACCAGCGTCTGGAACAGGAAACGGTGTCTGAGCTCCGCACCACCAACATTTTCCTGCGGCTGGTCTTGTTCCTCTTCACCCTGATCAGCGTGGGCGCCGCCGCCGCGCTGTTCTTCGTGGTTTTTCTTTCGCGGCCATCGCAGCAAACGACCGGCGTTTTCTTCCTGATCTTCGCTGCGGTCTGCTACGCGGCTGCCGAACTCGCCGTTTCCCAAGCCCGGCTCTATCGCTACGGTATCGAGGAAGCGCTCGCCGTTTGCTCGGTTGGTTTTCTCTGCGCGGGAATGCAGTCCGCTTTTTTCAGCGGCAGCCCTTATTTGCCGAAGCCGGACGCAGCCCTGTTCCTGGTTCCCGCCGCCGGCGCCGTCTTTTCGCTCTGGATATGGCGCCGCTTCGGGCTCTCCTATGCATTTCTCGCCGCGATGATCTTCGTCCTCTTTCTGCCAGGCTACTGGACCTCGTCCCACTCGGCGCAGCATCTGATCGTCGCCGTGTTCTATGCAACCGGGCTAGTAGGTGTAGCCGCAGTACGCTCCCGCCACCGCTTCGACTACCTCGAGGAGGGTTATTCGCTCGTCGAAGCGTTGCTCTGGCTCGGCATCTACCTGGCCATCAATCTCCAGCTTTCGTCGTTCAACCTGCCCGCGCAGTGGTGGGGCGGCACTCGGGCCGCTTCTGAATTCGCAAGGCCGTTCTACTGGGCCACGTGGGTGCTGATCTGGTGTCTGCCGCCCATCGTACTCGTGCGCGGCGTTCGCCAGAAGGACCGCTTCGTCATCGCGGTGGGCGCGATCGTCGCCATCCTGACTCTCGTCTCCAATAAGCCTTATCTCGGCTGGCCGCGGCATACCTGGGACCCGATGCTTCTGGGCATATTGTTAACCGGTGTCGCCTTCTTCATCCGACGCTGGCTTGCCCGTGGCCCGGGCGGAATTCGCCGCGGCTTTACCGCCGCGCGCCTATCGGGAAAGGACAAACACTGGATGAACGTCGGGTCCACCGTATTCGGCCCGCTATCGCCCCACTCAATAACGCCAGGCCCGCAAACAAGCAGTCCGGATGTCCGCTTCGGTGGGGGACAATCGGGAGGCGGAGGCGCCACCAGCGATTTTTGAAGAACGCCTCACTTTGTCTTTTTCACCAATCCCATCAATCGATTCTTACTGATCTTCAACACCACCCCTGAGTTCCGGTCCGCGACCTCACTAACCTTGTACTCCGCGGCCGTTCCGAGTACCTGTGCGGTCTCTGAGGGCGTCAGCTTGTAGTCCTCATTGAGCCACTTCGCCATTCCTTCTGTGGCGCCCTTCAGCGCATCGTCCAGCGACGCCGATAAGCCCATCGTAATGATGTGCGTCGAAGTCTCTATCCGCCGGTCGAACAGATGCGTTCCTTGAATCACATCCACCGAGAACTCCACGTCCATCGAAGTCTCGAGTGCGTTGCCATTCAGCTCTCCATCACCCTGCTCCGCATGCGCATCACCCAGATACAACAGCGCCCCGGGGTTCGCGACGGGTAAATACACCGTCGCGCCTTCGCCAATCTCATTGAAGTCCATGTTGCCGCCCCATCCGCCTGAATCGCCGGTCGGCGGCGGCGCCTGCGTTGGCCGAACTGCAGTCGCGATACATCCCAGCATCGGCTTCAGTGGGACGGTGTAATTCGCCAAGTCCGTTCCTGCGCCCTCCGGATACGCCACACCCTTCGCAACGTCAATGTGCCACCGAACGGTCTTGCCGCCGTCTTTCATCATCACCGCAAGGTCACTATTCATCGCGCTCTCATCCACACTGTCATCACTTACCGCATAGTCACGGTTCGGCCGCAACTTCAGGATGTGTACCACCAGCGTGTCGCCCGGCTGGGCGCCCTCGATGTAGAAGGGCCCCGTTTGCGGATTGCCGCCAAGCACGCGTCTCACGCCTTTCTCGTCCGTGCCGCCGGCATCCACAGTCGTGGTGTGCACTGTGTCTCCCGGCGCGATCGTCAGCACCGGCTTATTGCCCGGCGAAAACTGCCGATAGAACACTGTTGGCGTGAACTCATGGCGCTTCGGCACCCCATGTTGCAGTGGCATTGCACGTCTTGCCGTGAACGTGTACTTCATCGGATGATCCATGTCCTTGGGGTCGGTCTCGATCGCGCTTCCTGTGATGACACCATCTTTTATCGTCGCATTCACGTCGGAAGTCGTGCCCTCGTCGCTCGTGGCCAGCAGACGAATTGCGCCACCGCTCACCGTTCCCTTCGTCAGCTTGTCGCCTGTATACGTACCGCTCAACTTATCGCCATCCTGTTTCAGTTCCATTCGCAGATACGTTGTGGTCCCAAAGAGGTCTGCGGACATGATCCAGTTTCCGCTCACATCCGTTTCCGGCCCAACCTGTTGCCCCAGCGCAAGTCCCGACGCAACGCAAGCACACTGCATCACGACCGCGATTACCTTTTGTCGCATTCTGAATCCCCTCGTTTGCAGGAGTGGAAGGACAGCTTCGACGGTATCGATCATAGCGTAATGGGGGTATTCAGGAGGAATTCGATGGCATGGACCGACTCGAAGTTGACTACAAACTGAATTCTGAAACTGATTTCAACATGACGGACTTGCGTGCGACTCTGCGCTGGGACTAAGACTATTTCAGCCATCGAGCGAGGACCATGATCATCCGGCTCCCGATGCGACTGGAAGTGTAAGAGAGCCAATCACTCTGGCGTGCTCATCCTAACGTAGCGCCGCTTGAATCTGTTGACCATTTAGTTTAGTCCCGACAAACGTTGAACGGGCTTGTGGGAAGTTGGCCTGATTAGTAACGACGAGTCGGCCTGTGGGAAGTGGTTACGACTGACATTCCATCAGCCGTCTTGCCTCTAACCAGCTAATGAATTCCTTCGCTCGCCGCTCGGGTGGTGTGCGCATAAGTGTGCTGCTCTTACAAGCCCAGGAGAAGGGCTTGCAGCTCGCAAAAGCTGGCGAGGTCCCAACACAGCCAGATGTCCCCCAAGCCGACAGCCAGATGTCCCCCAAGACTTCTGGCCCACGCACGTTTTTCCGACCGCAGACTTTACGCCTATGATGTCTGGATATGTCCAACAAAATCAGCTGGGGAATTCTGAGCACGGCCAAAATCGCAGTAACGAAGGTCATACCGGGAATGCAAAAGGGCGCGTGGAGTGAGGTAACCGCAATTGCTTCACGCGACCGACGCAAAGCCGAAGACGCGGCCCGTACACTCGGCATTGCCAAGGCCTATGGGTCCTACGAAGAGCTTCTGGCCGACCCGCAGATTGAGGCGATTTACAATCCCCTTCCGAACCAGCTTCATGTCTCGTGGTCAATCAAAGCTGCGGAAGCCGGCAAGCACGTCTTATGCGAAAAGCCGCTGAGTCTGACGGTGCCCGAAGCCAGAAAGCTCTTGGCAGTGCGGGAGCGCACGGGGATGAAGATCGGAGAAGCCTTCATGGTGCGCACCCACCCGCAGTGGCTGCGTGCACGCGAGTTGGTCGTCTCAGGCCGAATCGGCCAATTGCGTTCCGCCCTGGGTTTGTTCAGCTATTTCAACAACGACCCATCCAACATCCGCAACATACCCGAATACGGCGGGGGCGCGCTGATGGACATCGGATGCTACCCCATCACGACGTCGCGGTTCATGTTCGGCGAAGAGCCTTCACGGGTATTGGGGTTGGTCGAGAGAGACCCGCAGATGAAGGTGGACCGGCTGACCTCAGCCATCCTCGATTTTCCATCGGGCCAATCAACTTTTACTTGCAGTACACAGCTCGTGCCCTACCAGCGAAGCCACTTCTTGGGAACACGGGGCCGTATCGAAATCGAAATCCCGTTTAATGCTCCCAAGGACCTGCCGTGCCGCATCTTTATAGATGACGGGCGCGACGTGTTCGGCACCGGCATTGATCCGCAGGTCTTTCCCATCTGCGACCAGTACACCATTCAAGGCGACGTCTTCTCCAGAGCCATCCGCGGAGACGGTGAGGTGCCGGTTTCACTAGAGGATGCAATCAAAAACATGGCTGTGATCGAAGCAATTTTCCGTTCCGGGGATTCGGGCAAGTGGGAGACGCCAAAAGCGGAGTAGCCTGATCACACTGTGGAAAAGCCAATACAAAAAGAGAGACGTACTGTTAGCTACATCGGCCAATCGGACTTAACGGCCCGGACTATCGTATCGCCCGAGCAAGACGTGGCTTGCTGGAGTGCCCACCCTGTTGAAGCAGCTTGGTTACCAAGGCCGTCCAGCCGGTCTGATGGCTCGCGCCCAGTCCCTGCCCGGTGTCGCCGTGGAAATATTCGTAGAAAAGTATGAGATCGCTCCAGTTTGAATCGGAAGCAAACTTTGGCACGCCCCGGTAGACCGGGCGGCGTCCTTGTTCGTCCCGCAGGAATATCCCCGTCAGCCGCTGCGAGATTTCGCGAGCAACCTCGGAAAGCGTGAGCATTTTGCCAGAGCGCGAAGGAAACTCCACCTTGAAGTCGTCGCCCAAATAATAATGGAACTTCTGCAGAGACTCGATTAACAAATAGTTCACCGGAAACCACACCGGACCGCGCCAATTGGAATTACCCCCAAAAAGGCTGGTCGTGGATTCGCCGGGTTCATAGCCTACGCGGTGCTCCTTGCCGTCGAATGCGATGGTGAACGGATGATCTTGGTGATGACGGGAAAGTGCGCGAATTCCATGGGGTGAGAGAAACTCTTGTTCGTCCAACATGATTCGCAGAATTCGCCGGAGCTGCTGAGCATCCACGATCGAGAGCAGCCTTCTTTCAGCCATTCCGGACGTCTGCATGGACGCTACGTTCTCAGTAAGATCCGGGCGGTTAGCGATGAACCACTCCATGCGGCGCTTGAAGTCGGGGAGACGATGCAACAGTCCCGAATCCAAAGTTTCGACAGCGAATAATGGGATCAACCCAACTATGGAGCGAACCTTTACTGGAAAGTGTCCGCCATCGGGGAACTTCAGCACATCGTAGAAAAACCCGTCTTCCTCGTTCCATAGGCCCATGCCATCTTCGCCGAGGTGGTTCATAGCGTAGGCTATGTAGATGAAGTGCTCCCAAAATTTGCTGGCAACATCCTCGTAAGCCGGGTCTTGCGTGGCCAGCTCCATGGCGATGGCCAGCAAATTGAGCGTGTACATGGCCATCCAACTGGTCCCGTCGGATTGTTCGATGTGTCCGCCCGTCGGGAGAGGATCGCTTCGGTTGAATACTCCGATGTTGTCGAGCCCCAGGAAGCCGCCCTGAAAAATGTTCATGCCGTCGGCATCCTTGCGGTTTACCCACCAGGTGAAGTTCAAAAGTAGTTTATGGAACACCCTTACCAGAAACGCTCTGTCACCATGGCCATTCCGCTTCTTGTCAATCTTGTACACCCGCCACGCCGCCCAGGCGTGCACTGGCGGGTTCACATCTCCCAGCGCCCATTCGTAAGCTGGGAACTGGCCGTTGGGATGCATGTACCACTCGCGGAGCAAGAGCACCAGTTGCTCCTTCGCGAAATCCGGATCGACCAAGGCCAGAGAAACGCAGTGAAACGCCAAGTCCCACGCCGCATACCAGGGATATTCCCACTTATCCGGCATTGAGATGACGTCGGCATTGTAGAGATGCAGCCACTCATGGTTTCGCCCCCGAGTTCGTTCTCGCGGCGGTGTGGGATGGCCGGGGTCTCCCTGCAGCCACTTCTTGACGACATAGTGGTAGAACTGTTTGGACCACAACAGCCCGGCGAAGCCCTGTCGCATTACGTTCTGTGCGTCGGGCGAGAGCGAACTTGGAATAATCGTGGCATAGAATTCGTCAGCTTCCTGTTTGCGAATGTCGAACAGGTCCTCGAAGCCCCAAAAGGCCGCAGCTGGCTGATGCGTGAAATCGAGATTCGTTAGCCGCAGCCGGACACTTACGGAATCTCCTGCGGCAATCCCCACTGCGTAATGAACTGTCGCTTTAGTGCCCTCGGATTTGGCCGAGACCGACTCTCTTGACCCGTGCACAATGTAGTCGTTGATTCCGTCCTTCTTGCACAATCCGCTCTCGGGAGCGTTGAAGAGCCGCCGACGGTTGGTTTCGTTTTCGGTGAACAAGAGCTCCGCAGAACCGTCATAGTAGAGCCAGCGCTTCCCGTAGGTAGGATGGTTCAGCTCGATGGCGCCCTGCACTGCCCGCAGGTTAGGACGAGCCTCGGTGTTGTCCCACGACCAGGTGTTGCGGAACCAAATAGTCGGGAGCAGACGTAGACGCGCCGACTCCGGACCGCGATTGGTGACCGTGATATTAATGAGGATGTCTTCGACATCACCTTTCGCGTACTCCACAAACACATCGGAATACCGGTCTTCGCCAAATACTCCGGTGTCCAGCAATTCGTATTCGGAATCGTTCTTGCCGCGGCTGCGGTTCTCTTCCACCAATTGCTCATAGGGAAACGCGGCTTGCGGATATTTGTATAGATACTTCATGTAAGAGTGCGTTGGAGTGCTGTCGAGATAGAAGTAATATTCCTTCACATCCTCGCCATGGTTACCCTGGTTTCCGGTCAAGCCGAAGAGCCGTTCCTTGAGAAAGGGATCGCGTTCGTTCCACATCGCCAAGGCGAAGCAGATCAACTGCCGGCGGTCACAGATGCCGGCAATGCCATCTTCATTCCAGCGGTAAGTTCGCGACCTGGATTGATCGTGCGGAAAGTAGTCCCAGGCATTGCCATCGGAACTGTAGTCCTCGCGTACCGTGCCCCAAGCTCGCTCGCTCAGGTAAGGTCCCCAGCGCTTCCAATGTCGCTTTCGGTTCCGGGCTTCGGAGAGCCTGATCTCCTCATTCGTCATAATGCGGGCTAGAGCTTGTTCAGTCCGTCCAAAGCCGCAACTTTATAGGCCTCGGCCAGAGTTGGATAATTGAAAACCGTATCGCGGAAGTATTCCAGCGTGCCTCCCATGGTGAGCACAGCCTGGCCGATGTGGACAATCTCGGCCGCCCGGTCGCCAATCACATGTACACCTAAGAGCTTGAGATTGTCGGGGTCGAAAAGAAGTTTTAACAAACCTTGATCATCCCCGAGCATTTGGCCTTTCGCCAACTCGGCGTAGCGCGCCAGGCCGACTTCGTAGGGGATCTTCTCCTTCGTGAGTTGCTCTTCGGTGTAACCCACCATCGAGATTTCAGGGATCGTATAGATGCCATAGGGAATGAGAGTTGGAATCATTTTCCCCGGCTTTCCGAACATGTGGCAACTGGCAAGCCGACCCTGCTCCATGGACGTGCTGGCGAGGGCCGGGAAACCAATAATGTCTCCGGCTGCATAGATATGGCCTACCGGAGTTTGAAAATTCTCATTGACCAGCAGCTTGCCACGGCCATCTGACTTCAGTCCCGCGGCTTCAATGTTCAACAGATCGCTGTTAGCCTGCCGCCCGACAGTGTACAGAAGCCCCTGCCCATGGACATTTTTCCCGCTTTCCAGTTTGGCAGAGACTCGATCCCGCTCCGCATCGTATCTCACCGAAACCACTTTCTCTCCCAGGCGGAAAACGGTCCCGAGTTGGCGCAACTGAAAGCCAAGGCTTTCTACAATCTCGCGGTCCACGAAGTCGAGCAGGATTGGACGCTGATCAAGCAGGGTGACTTTCACCCCCAGAGCGGCGAACATGGACGCGAATTCGAGCCCGATAATACCCGCTCCGACCACCAACAGGTCTCGCGGGACCTCCTCCAAACAATGGACCTCATCGGAATCGAAGATGCGCTTCCCGTCCATAGGAATATCAGTGCTGTGCGCGGGGCGTGTGCCACAGGCAATCAGGATGTGATGGCCCCGCAGAAGCTGGGACCCTTCCTCGGTTTTGACCTCGAGAGTGTGCGGATCGAGGAAGCGGGCGTCGCCCTCAAACGTCGTGACCTGATTACGGCGAAGCTGCGCCTTGATGACTTCAATCTCTCGCGCCATCACCGCCTGTGCCCGAAAAACCAGATCAGACATTGCTATGCGATCCTTGAGGACATAGCCGCGTCCGTAGAAACTGCGCTGCCGAAAGCCACTCAGGTACAGAACGGCTTCACGCAACGTTTTGCTGGGGATGGTTCCTGTGTGGACACAAACACCGCCAATTGTTCTTTTTCGGTCAATGATGGCAACTTTCTTGTGCAGTTTGGCGGCGCAGATCGCACCTTTCTGTCCCGCCGGGCCGCTCCCGATTACTACTAGGTCGTACTCGTTGACTTCCATAGTTTGCAGGTCCCAGGGAGTTCAGGGGTGCGATCAACTCGCCGGAAACGCTTCAAGAGAAGAATATCGATCCACCCCAACTCGGTTTTGTCGTCACTGGATAGTTGCGGGGATCATCCAGGCGGATTCGAGCCATAGGCAAGAGCCTCCTGCCAAATGGCAGTCATGGTAGCGCAATACTGTGAATACATTGTTACAGAATTGATGCTCCGCGAGTAAACTCGGGGATTCCTGACGTTATGCATAGACATAACCCTCGACGGCACACCCTGGCGCAGCAAGTAGAGTGTTACGAGCCGCATTCACATCACGGTCGTGTACGAATCCAGAGTCGCTACAACTCCACTGCCTTACCGACAAGCCTGTCAGTCCGGTAGGTCCAGATTGGCTCCCACATTCGTTACCGGTCTTGGTGGAAAACTTACTCCCAGACTCGACATATGTCCCACCGCTTTTGGGCATCGGCCCTGGTTGCTTACCTCTGTATCCGGCACCCGTCTAAGCCAAACAGCCCAGCGGTCAGGCGCAGGGGCTCCATCCCAGTTGTTTCTTCCCAGGGTTGCGACTGAATCGGAAGAGCGCACGCAACCAAGAACGCTCAACGAAGTCAACAGAGGCTTCTACGTCGGAGAAAGCCAAGGAGCTGATGAACTAAAAGCGGCATGAATTTGCATTTCACTTCTGAGATTTCCCGCGGTCCACCAGAACGAATTTCTGAAGCCTTTTGCCAGTGTCAACTTCCCCTGTATAGAGATCTCCCCGCGAATCAGAAACTAGCTGGTGAAGCCAATGGAACTGCCCGGCATTGCGGCCGTTGTGCCCTGTTTGGCCCTCAACGGCCCCGTCGTCTCGCCGAATGGTCCAAATCACATTATTTTCACCGTCGGCTACCAACAGAAACTTTTGGCGCTCGTCGGTCGAAAACGCGAACTGCCATACCGAACCGATCCCTAGCGTTTCCGGGCGCAGAGTGAACTCCTTAACGAATTTTCCTTGCTTGGTGAATACTTGGATGCGGTCGTTGACGCGATCGCAGACATAGACAAGCCCATCTCGCGAAATGTGGACGCAGTGTACCGGATTGCGAAACTGCTGATCGCGTGGTGCGGCAGGATCGTACGGCCCGGGGTCGACGTCATTCGGAGGGTTTCCATAGGCTCCCCAAAGTCTCTTAAACGCGCCGGTGCCCGAGTCGAAAACAATGACTCTCTTGTTCATATAACCGTCGGCGATGTACACCTCGTGTGCTTCCGAATCCACCTCGACGCCGGCTGGGCGCCCCAATATGTCCGTGCGCAGACTGTTCGGCGGATCGGATGACGGGTGCCCGATCTCTAGCAGAAAGTGTCCATCAGTCTTGAACTTGAGGACATGCCGGTCGGTCGACGCGTTCCCGCCGATCCAAACGTTTCCATCCTTGTCCACATAAATTCCGTGTTCTGACTTGGGCCAATCAAATCCTTCGCCAGGTCCTCCCCAGGAGCCGAGCAAATGCCCTTGCGTGTCGAATTCCAGGACCGGAGGCGCCGCGATGCAGCACAGAGAACGCGGCGGTGTAAGTGAAGCGCCGATCTCGTCGACCGTGTTCGAGGCGGGTCGTTGCAAAACCCAGATGTGGTCCTGCCGATCTACCGCTAAGCCGCCGACTTGCCCGATGATCCAGTTGTTTGGTAGCTCCAGAGGCCACAGCGGGTCAACTTGATACCTCGGCACGTCCTGGGCGCAAGTCGCCAGCGGAAAAGCGCTGAGCAGAATCGCCAATGCGATGCTGAAGCTGACCGACACGAGCGCAAATCTGTTTTGGAAAAGCATAGTGCGCATGGGCGCTCCGCGCAAAAGGTCTTCCGTTCGTTAGAAGCGGACGGAGTATAGGACCACTGTTGGAATATGTCAACAGTGGATAGGTACGTGGATAGGTACGTGGATAGGTACGCAGCCAGACAAGTGTACTCACCGGCCCCAAACGGGCTTCGGGGGAGATCAATGGCGATTTCCTCAAACCCGACATCTCGTTAAGAATCCCACTTTTTCTTTAATCTTTGTAGCGGGGTTCAATGTGATTCAGGACCGAGGCGCTTTGTCCCAAGTGGCCTGAGCAGAACGCAGCCCTCCCTGTTCGGGCGTAAGATCAGTACAAGATCAGTATAAGCGGCAACCAGTTGCAGGCTATTATTCTGTAATGTGACTGAAAGGCCAGACATACCCTCCAAGACCCTGCTTCGCAAGGGTTTTCTCCGATCGTTTGTTCGATGGCTTGTCATCGGTGTGGTGCTTGTTTGGTCGCTTGCCGCGCTGATCCTCCTGGCCAGCCGGTGGATCGACCCACCGACAACCGGGGTGCACATGCAGCGCCGGTTGCAAGCCTGGATTCACCACACTCCCTATCACGAACGCTACAGATTCATTCCGCTCAGCCAAATCTCGCCCGATCTCCAGCACGCTGTAGTCGCCGCGGAGGACGCGCGCTTCTACCAGCACCACGGGTTCGATTGGGACCAGATCCAAATCGCTGCCGAAGACGATTTGGGGGGCGGTCGCACACGCGGGGCTTCCACCATTACGCAGCAACTTGTAAAGAACCTATTTTTCGGAACGGGCCGGTCGGTCCTCCGCAAGGGTGCGGAGTTCACACTGGTACCGGTGGCCGAATTCGTCCTCGGCAAGCGGCGGATTCTGGAGATCTATCTCAACGTGGTCGAATGGGGTCCCGGTATTTATGGTGCAGAGTCGGTATGTCGTTACTACGACGGAACCGCGGCTCGGAGTGTCGGCCGGGAACAGGCGGCGCGACTCGCTGCGATTCTGCCGGCTCCCCTGAAGCGGCGTCCCGAGCGCATGAATAGATACAGCGCGCTCATCCTTGAGCGGATGCGCCAAGTGGGTTGGTAGTCGCGAGCAACATCTTGCCAATGCAGCGCGTATGATTTCTCTAGCGTAGGGCCCTTGCCGGATGGATGTCGCTTGCTCCGAGCACGCGATAGCCGCCGCAAAGCGGCTTCGTTCGACGGACCCGCCAGTTCGTCCGGCGGGGGCACGCAAGTCCTCTCACAGATCTCGGTGGGTTCCGGCTTATCCGCATGGGGAATCAATACCAGCGGCGAGATCTTCGCATACTCGAGGGGAGCCTTTGACCAAATGTTCCCAAAGCAGTGCTTGCTTCAGATTTCCATTCTACAAGGCTGCCACCGACCACCAGCACCGAGGTTGCATCTTGTCCGTTTGCTTTCATACGCCGTACCTTTCGTTACGCTGACGCGGAATTTTCACCGAGATTGCGAGTGTGCCGGAATCGTCAACCATCAACCGGGGCCGGATCGATCGCGACGGTCGCGGCGAGTATCCGTTTCTCAGACCGCCGATGACTCGGTTAACACTTCGCTCACCGATTCTCGCATCGCAGTTGCCTGTCCTCCAAGCAACGGGCTCAGAACTCGTCGATCGTTTTTGCAGCGGCGTTGACCGCGTCCGCGATCTTCCGGATTTGCTCCTCAGTCAAACTTCCCCGTGAAACTCGCGCAGCCACTGCGCCGCGCAGATTTTCAAAAGCCCTGATCAGTTCCGGTGACCGGCCCCGCTCGAAACCACGCCCTGTCTCGTCGAGTCGGCTGAAAATTTCTTCGACGCGGCGTTTGCTGCTCTCCAGGTACTGAATGCCTTCCGCAGTCACCGAGTAAACCTTCTTGTTGTTCTCCGTTGAAACCGCCGCCAGGCCCTCTTCTTCAAGCAGCGTGAGCGTGGGATAAATCACGCCGGCGCTCGGTGTGTAGCCCCCGGCAAGACGTTGTTCCATGGTCTTAATGAGCTGGTATCCATAGCTCGGCTGCTCGGAGAGAAGCTTCAAAACAACGAGCTTGAGATCGCCCGCGTCGAACATCCGCCCTCGGCCTCTGCCGAATCCACCTTCAAAACCGCCAAAGCCACCGAAGTGGCCCGCCCCCCCGCCAAACCAGCGCGCGGCACGGCCGCGGCCCCGCTCCCCGAAGTCGCTCTCGAAGCGATCCCGTCGGGCACACGCGTAAAATCGAGGACCGTGTCCGGTGTCGCGAGGATCGCGTTGCCGGGTCCAATCAGCTCCTTCGAACAGTTCTGCGAATTCCTCGCGCGACCCTGCCCGGCGCCCGCCAGACCTGCCATGAAAATGTCCGTGGTGAAATTCAGAAATCTTTGTGTTCATGATCTTGTCTCCTTTGAATTAGATATATCATACGATATATCTTATTGGCAAGGTTTCTCTCTCACCAAGGTGCCGAGCACGCCGTTGATTCCAATGACACGAGAGGTCATCGAATCGAATAAACCACCATCGACACGAATGTGGTAACAAATCCGAACGCTCGGCATAATGCATGTCCACTTGGTCTTCGTCGCCAAATATAGAAGAAAGGTATTTGACGGAGACGCTATCCAGCGGCTCAAAGTCATGTTCGAGAAAGTTTGCACTGACTTCGAGGCGCAACTAGTCGAGATCAACGGTGAGGCCGAACACGTACACTTGCTCATCAACTACCCGCCGAAGCACTCGGTGTCGAGCATGGTCAACAGTCTCAAAGGCGTTTCCAGTCGGCTGCTCCGTATCGAGCGGCCTGATATTGAGAAACGCTATTGGAAGAATGTCCTGTGGTCGCCGTCTTACTTTGCCGCCAGATGTGGCGGGGCACCGCTGGGCATCATCAAGCAATACGTTGAGCAACAAAAGACCCCGCTTTAACCGGCCTTATATCCCCCGCCCTGAAGGACCGGGGCTTTACGGCCCGACTGGTAAGGAAAACGAATGAGAAAACTGGTTGTTTTGGCTTCTGCGCTCACCCTCACGGGAGCGCTTGGGTACGTCGGCGTGAAGCGAGTCGAGGGGAAGACGGCGCAACAACCGGCTCCCGACCGTGAGACGCGCGCGGTAGTTGATGCCGCAACAGCGTTCCTCAAAACGCTTAGCACGGACCAACGCCAGAAAGTCCAGTTCACCTTCACACCTCAAGAAACCGGCACAATTGCCAGATTCCATAGAACGCCAGACGGAGGTGTAGCTCCGGGTCCCAGCCGGCCGCCAGCAAGGTCGGTTTGAGGCATCTCAGGGTGCGGTCTCTGTTGTGAACAGAAGCCCGCAATCGTCTTTTCAGCGCTGATTCTTCGTTTTCTTTTTCCTCTTTTTACTGAGATCTTCTAACAGGTACTTAAGGGACGCGCATTCTTGAATCACCGCTTCAAGCTTTGGAATGGTCGTCCGCAACTCGCTTTCCTCGACAACGCCGTCGGCGAGGGTTTCCGCAACGCTCTCCAGAGCTTCCCCGACTTCCCTGATCAGGTGGGAAACCGCAACCAGTTCCCTCTCCAGAGTGATGTCCGGCTCAGGGAGTTTGAACGCCACCCGCCCGGCCTGGCTCTCAAGAAAATCGAGGGCTTCATAATTGCCGAGGAGCACGCACATCCTTGGCAACAGATCCGCGGGCAACAGCCGTTCGCCTCTCAGCCAGTACATGAGCGAGCGATAGTTCGTCCCCAACTGTTGTGCGAGCAATCGTATATCGTATTCGGCTTTTATCTCTACTACCCGGCTCAGTATCGACGGAAGGTCATTGGCAGCCATGCTCGCTCCTAATCTCAGCCCCCATTCGTTCAAAAAAGCCGTTCATTTTGAACGGTAAGAGCGTTCATTCTAGCTGAATTGAACAGGGGCGAGCCGTGCGATTAGATTGGTCGAGCGTCGATATCGAGTCTCTGTATACTACGACAGACAGAGATTGGGTCCCTGCGAGTTCGACTGGCACTCGGAACTATATGAAAACGTTTGACAAAGGACGCAGTGGGAATTAGCTTTCTGGTCACCGTGTTTGACTCAGGTTAGCGCGGCTGGGTTAGTTACCCAGGAGGCCGAATGTCCAAGAAGTGGTACAACTACATCGTTTCCCTCGACGACGCCGCCGGCGCCGAACAGAACCCGCCGAATGCCCCCTCGAATGCTAAAAGCACCCCGGCCGCTGTCAAGAGCGCGGCTCAGAGCGTGGCTGATATCGCGTCCAGCATAGCGGAGCCCAAGTTTACTACGCCGATCTCCAATCCCACTTCGTTTGAGGAGATCTACAAGGCGGCGGAAATCCCGCCACCACCCCAGGGTTATTCGATCCTCAAGATCTCCCACATGCTGGAGAGCGAGCGCCTTCGCAATTTAGCATCGGACGTAAAGAAGTCTTCGATTCTCGTCGCGCTCGACGCCGCCGGCATCGACATCAAGGACGTCATCCAGGACGCAATTCGGCGCGACCGCGCCCTGGACGGGTACGAACGGGTGCAGCAGCGCTCTGCTGAAGAACTGGAAGAGCGCAAGAATAAAGAGAACCGTGAGATTCAGGCACAGATCGATAAGTATGTGACCGAGCAGAGAGCGAAAATCCAGAGCAATAATGAAGAAGTATCGCGGGAGAAAGAACGCTTTAGCGGTTGGCGGTTGAAGAAACAGCAGGAAGAAAAGAAGATCGCCGATGCGGTCGGGTATTTTGTCGCCGAAAATCCAATTACGACGGGCGATGCGAATGCGCCGCCGCCCCCATCGAAGACAGCGCAACGTTCCTGAACAGGAGGAAGTATGTGGCAACGGTTAACGCGAGTGATGCGGTCCTTCGTCGGTTTCTTCATCTCGGCAGCGGAGGACCCGGAGATAATTCTCCAGCAGAATATCCGCGACATGAATGACCAGGTGCCACGTATGAACGAAAGCATTGCCATGGTAAAGGCCAATGTGACGCTGCTCGAAAGAGAAGAGTCGAAATACAAGGACGACGTGGCCAGCCTGACCGCGAGGGTGAAAACCGCGATTCAGGCCGGACGCGACGACATCGCCGGCACGTATGCCGCGCAGTTAGAGCAGACGAAGGGCGCTCTCGCCAGAAATCAGGGCCAGCTCACTACCGCTCGCGCCGCCTTCGACAAGGCCATGGCCGTGAAGCAGGCTTTTATGCGCGAAAAGGACCGGAAGACGCACGAGGCGTTGGGCGCCATCGCCGACTACCGCCGCTCCCAGTGGCAGAAGAAGGTCGCCGATGCGATGGAGCAATTCGAGGTTGCCGGGATCAGCCAGACGCACGATGAGATGGTGCGCAAGATAGAGGAGACGACTGCTGTCAACGAAGCGCGCATGGATATGGCGATGAGCAATGTCGATCAGCAGAAAATCAAGATCGACGACGAGGCCGAGAAACTCCAGGCCAACGAACTGGTAAAGCAATTCAAGATCGAGATGGGCCTGGCATCGCCACAAGCAGCGGCGCCCGCGAGTGCGGAAAAAACTATCGCCGCGAAGGACCCACAACGGGCTTCGTAGTGTCGGTGGTGCAAGTGTGATTTGTATCTGGTTTGTATCAGAGTGATTTTGTATTTGGGTGCGCCTTTAGGCATAGCGTAAGAGGCCGAGTTATGAATGCGCCTTCAGACGCTGTAGGAACATGCGGGAGGAAAAGAGTATGGCGGTAAAAATTGAACGCGGTGGATGGGTTCTTATTTTTCTGATTGGCGTAGTCCTGGTGGGCTACAGCCTGAATCGATACGGCGTCATAGATCTCAGCAAGTGGACGGGCGGCGGGAGTAAGACCGCCTCCGGCAGCGCGGAGACCGTGGATGCTTCCAAGCCTCTCTTGCTGCCAGTATCTTCGACGACTAGCGATGCTGAGGTCCGTGTGCGCGTCAACGTGTGGGTTGGATGCGTCGGGGGGCTGGTGGCCAACGGCGGGCTCGACACTCAGCCGGATTCTATCTACGGCAAGAAAGGCCTAAAGGTTTCTTTTAAGATCATCGACGATTGGACCGAAGGTGCCGCCGCGCTCGCAACCGATAATGTTGACGTGATGCTGACGACCGCCGACGTGTATGCCAAAGATTATGCGCAGTTTAGAGAAAAGGGATTCGGGTCGCATGCCTTCCTGATGGTCGACTGGTCGCGCGGCGCCGATGGCGTCATCGGCAAGCAGGGGATCAACAGCATCGAGGACCTGGCCGGTAAGAAAGTGGCTTTTGCCCCTTACACTCCTTCGCACTTCTTGCTGTGGAATGGACTCAAGACCTCCGGCCTGAGCACTGCGCAGCGCAATGAAATCTTCAACCAGGCGATCCACACCAAGGATGGCATCGAGCCAGCCACCCTTTTCGCCCAGGAAAAAGTTGACGCGGCCGTGGCTTGGGACCCAGACATGAGCGACGCGGTCGCCAAGCGGCCCGGATCGAAGAAGATCTACGACACAAAGATCGCGAACCGTCTCATCGCCGACATTCTGGTGGTAAGTGACAGCTTTTCCGCGAAGCATCCTCAAACCCTGCTGAAGTTTGCTCAAGGCTGGCTTGAGGGCGTTGAATTCATCAAGACCCAACCGGAGCGGGCCTACAATCTGATCGGTACGGTCAAGGATTTCAATATCCCATCCGACCTGGCTAAGACCATGCTCGGTGGCGTGAAGCTTGCGGATTACGCCGACAACCGTTCGTTCATGGGTACCGCCGGATCAAATTCCGATTACGCCAACATTCTTGGCATGGCCCAGGACATGTATCGAGAATCGATGATCATTAAACACACCTTCAATCCGGAAGACAGCCTGGACCGCCGCTACGTCGAAAAGCTGGCCGACAGCTTCTCCATGGCGTCCAGCGAAGCGCCCATCGAATACAAGGAGCCACCCAGTGGAGCAACTCCAATCGCGACCCAACATCGGTCCATCTACTTCGATCCTAATTCTTCCGCCATGAGCCTCGATTCCCGCGCCATTGTCGATGAACTCGCCGGCACCATGCGTGCCTATGAGAACACGATTGTTGATATCGACGGCAACACCGACTCGACGGGCGCTCGTGCTTATAACATTCAGCTTTCACACGCGCGCGCCGAGGAAGTCAAGAACTACCTGATGCAAAAATATGGCTTTCCTGCGGCGCGACTGCGGACGGCGGGCAATGGTCCGGACAAACCGATCGCCAGCAATGAGACGCCCGAAGGACGCGAAAAGAATCGGCGCACCGACATCAAGGTCTATGCCAACCCTTCGAGCTAGCGCTTAGAACTAGCCACTAGAACTAGCGACAGGAGACAATGAGCGATTGGTTCACCATTCGGAAAGAGGTGCAGCCTTGGATCCGATGGGCTGCCCCGTTTATCACCTGGGGCGTCATCGTGTTGCTCTGGATCTTATTGCCCTACTGGGAAGGCCCGCACTTTTCACTGCTGCCAACGCCCCTCGGAGTAATCCGATCCTTTAAATTGTTGTGGACGGAATACGATCTGCTCGGAAACGTATTCATGAGCTGGTGGCGCATCGCCCAGGCATTCTTCTGGTGCGCGGTTGTCGCCATCCCGCTTGGCATTCTGATGTCCAGCTACCGCTGGCTGTTCGAACTCATCAACCCCGTCGCCGCCCCCATGCGCGCCATGCCGCTGACCGCGTTTCTTCCCGCGTTCATCGCCCTGTTTGGCATCGACGAAACCGAGAAAATTGCGTTCCTCTGGTTCGGAATGTTCTTTTATCTGTTGGCAGTGGTAGTCGAAGAGGTCAACCGGGTAGACAACGCTCTTCTGGAAACTGCGTACACGCTCGGAGCAAAACCGCGGCACGCGTTGTGGCTCGTGTTCCGCGCGTCGTTCCCGGCAATTTTCTCGTCCTTCCGAATCCTCTACGACATCGGCTGGACCTACGTGATACTGGCAGAGATGTTGAATGCCCGCAAGGGCGTAGGTTACATGGTGGAGGCTGCCCGCAAAGTACTGGATTTCGATCGCGTCTATGCGGGAATCATCGCCATTGGCATCGCTGCGTTTCTCTTCCGGTTTCTGCTGACGTTTCTGGAAGGCCTTCTCTTCCCCTGGCGCAAAGCGAGTTCCACGCTGGCCGGAGGCGGGGCGGCCGTTCCCAGCGCGACGGCACACCTAAAGGCGGCCAAGCACCCAGCGTAAGAATATGGAGCCTAAGAAATCGAAAATCACGGTCAGCAAAGTCAGCCGGTCGTTTGTCAGCGCGGACGGTTCGAAAGTCGACGCCCTCGACAACATCAACTTCGAGATTGAGGATGCATACTCCCGTGAAGGGCGCGATATTGGCGAATTCCGCGTTCTGCTCGGTCCTTCCGGATGCGGCAAGTCCACTCTGCTGCGTTTGATCGCTGGCCTGGATCAGGCCGATACCGGTGAGATCCTGGTGAATGAACAGCCGGTACACGGTCCCGGAAAGGACCGCGGCATGGTATTTCAGAAGTACACTTCGTTTCCCTGGCTAACTGTCGCTGGTAACATAGCATATGGTTTGAAAATCAATGGCGTCCCGGAAAAGCAGCGTAAGGAGACGGTGGCCCAATTAGTGCAGGATATTGGACTCAGCGGTTTTGAGAACGCCTATCCGGAAACGCTTTCCGGCGGCATGCAGCAACGCGTGGCGATTGCGCGAACACTGGCGCTTCGCCCGTCAGTCATCTTGATGGACGAGCCGTTTGGCGCACTCGATGCGCAAACCCGCAGCGAGATGCAGCAACTGCTCTTGAAAGTGTGGGACGAAACCGCCAGCACGATCTTGTTCGTCACGCACGATGTTGACGAGGCGGTTTACCTGGCCGACAGGATCTTTGTTATGAGTGCGCATCCGGGAACGATTATCGAAGACGTTCAAGTACCCTTCGATCGCCCTCGCGATTTGGGCCTAAAAGAGCGCAATGAGTTTCACGAGTTGGCGAACTACGTTCTCGGCCGTCTGCGCAAAGCTCCCGGCAACGGACAAGTTCGGGTGAGTGTCTAAATGGCTCCCGCCGATCTCCAGGGCGTGCCAGAAGACGATCAGTTCGGTGCTCCGACGCCGCAAGACAAAATCAACTTTGTGAGAGAGGCGTTCCATCTGCAGTACAACTGGATCGCCATGGTGAGTGCGGGTGCATTTGCGCTGGTGAGCGGCAGCTTTCTCCCGATTATCCTGGCGGGCGGTCTGGAACTGATGTATCTCGCCATCGTTCCACACAACTGGCGTTTTCAGCGGCTGGTGAAATCCTGGAAATTCGCTGAGGAACAGCAAAAGCACCAACAGAAACTGAGCGAGATGCTCCAGAGCTTGCCCGCTGTGATGCAGAGCCGTTATGTCCATGCCGCGCAAGTGTGTGGCGCCATCCGCAGCAACTTCGCGCAGTTTTCGTCGACCTCGCAAATCTTTTTGCAGCAAATCGACGCGCGGCTGCAAGGCCTGCTGAGTGGCTATGCCCGGCTCTTGTTGGCTGCTGCCCAGCAGCAGCAATACGTGAAGAGCACCGAACAGGATGGCATCAAGCACGAGATCGCCTCCCTGCAAAAGGCTCTGAGCAGCGATCCGCCGAAAGTCCAGGAAATCAACAAGAAACGCATTGAGATTCTCACCAAGCGTCTGGAGAAGTTCGATAAGATTTCTGAGAACCGCAAAGTCGTCGACGCGCAATGCTCCGCGGTGGAGGATGTACTGATGTTGGTGCGCGATCAATCGGTGACTATGCGCGATCCGCAGCAGGTGAGCGAGCGGTTGGACAGTCTGGTGCACGATGTCGAACAGACCGAACAGACTGTGCAACAGGTAGAAGCGATCTTCAGCGACATGTCGCCGGACTTGGACGGATTGATGTCGATCGACGATTCGTCCACGTCCTCGGGCCCCAACCGTGTACGGATGTCGAACTGATTTCGAACCTAAGATGCCCTCGAATATAGCCACGACCACAACCGCGTTAGGGAAATATCTCGATGGACTTCCCGCGTGGGCGCGCGAACTCTCCGAAAAGTACTATTCGCGTTCCTTCGCTCTTTTTGTGCTGTATGGAAATGTCCGCGACCTGGTACCGCTTCGCGGTCAGGACTCGACAACCTTCGTTCCGCTCGACGAATTTCTTTCCGGCGCGCTTTTCGGCCAGCGCGACGTGGTTCTGCATTACGACCGTGGCGGGCTGAACTTCGGATCCGCCGACAGTCAAGCCGACTTCCGCCGCGCGCTCGAAGGCTACGACAGCTTTCACGGCACCACCTATTCGAAAGGCGGTCTGCCGCGCAGTCCGGATGCGGTCTTGAACCTGCTCGACAACTATCTGCGTCTGCGGATCGCCGACGGCAAGAAGATCGGGCTGGTGATTGATTTCGCCGAGACCATCGCTCCCGCCGGCGATGTTTCCAGCATGTCCGCGGATGATCGCAATGCCCTGGTTATTCTCAAACGCTGGGCGCGGAATTCGGCTTTTCTGAATGCGGATGTCACCATTTGTCTCATCTCGGAGAATCAGATCGAGCTGAACCCGAGCATCGTTCAGCACCCAGGCGTTTCTTCGATTGGGATTCCGCTGCCCGACTATGCCGATCGGCTGGAATTTATCCGCTCGCAATTGAAAAATCAGGAATTGCCCGCCGGTTCCGAAGTAAACGATGAAACCCTGGCGAAGCTGGGAGCGGGCTTGAAACGAGTTCAGTTGCAGAGTCTGATCTCCCATGCAGTGCAGAATCGGCAACCGCTCACGCTAAAGTTTCTCTCCGACCGTAAGAAGGATTTGATTGAAGCGGAGTCCGGCGGTCTGCTGGAGTTTGTGCAGAGCCGATTTGACCTGTCCTTTGTGGCTGGAAACGACCAAGCCAAGCGCAAGCTGCAGGATGCCGCCCAAGCCATCCACGCCGGCAACACCGATGTCCTGCCCATGGGATACGTAATCTGCGGGCCGGTGGGTACGGGGAAAACCTTCATCACCACTTGCTTTGCCGGCGAAGTTGGGATTCCGGCGGTGACACTGAAGAATTTTCGCAGTATGTGGCAAGGGGTAACGGAAGGAAATTTGGAGCGGGTCCTGACCCTCCTCAAGGCCATGAGTCCGATCGCGGTTATCGTGGACGAAGCCGACGCTCAACTGGGAGACCGTTCCAGTTCCGGCGATAGCGGTGTTGGCAATCGTGTGTTCGCCCAGATCGCGCAGTTCATGGGGAATACCGAGTACAGAGGCAAGGTGATCTGGTTTCTCCTCACCTGCCGCCCCGATCTGTTACCCGTGGACCTGAAGCGCCAGGGTCGCGCCGAAGAACACATCGCGCTGTTTTATCCCGACACGCAAGAAGAGCGTCTCGCGCTGTTGCGCGCCATGCAGCGTAAAGTCGGCACGAAGCCTTTCCCGGAGGATGTAGAAACGTTCTTCCTGGCGCGGGCCGGTAACCTGTCGGGAGCCGATATCGAGGCGGTCCTGGTGCGCAGCCACATGAGGAGCAGCCTGCAAAACAAGTCCGTCATCGATACAGAAGACTTGAAAGCAGCCCTGGAAGATTTTATCCCGCCCTACTACCCGACCGAAATCGATCTGCAGAATCTGGTTGCCGTGCTGGAGTGCACCAGTAAGAGCCTGCTACCTCAGAAATACCGAGATATGGACCGCGCTGATTTGATCCGTCAGACTAACGATCTCCTCGCGTTGTCACGAAAGTCGTCCAACTAGAACAGGCAAGCGAGTGATTGTGGAGCGCTGCGATATCCTCGGCCGGCCACGATTCTCCGGATAGGCGAGACACCCGTCCCTCCGCCCGATCCCTTTAAATTACAATTCCATCCATGCGGAAAGCCCGGCGTGTCGGTGTAAAGCGCGGAATCGGCTGCGGTTGTATCAGCGGAGCATTACCAGCCCAAAAGCTGCGGAAATCCCTCTTTTCACCAGTGCGATAAAAATGCAGCAGATATGCCTGGTCACAGGCAGTGTAGTCACAAAACCATCGGTCGATATCCATGATGCCGATCTCATGGAGCATCGCGAGTCCGAAACACGCGGCCTCTCGTTCATAGGCGACGACCGCGGGAATCAAATCCTCATTCACGGGAGGTCGATATTGCCGGCCAATTTCAAACAAAGCAGGGTTCACGTTCCACTGGACGGTGTGTCCAAAAAGGTGCGCCAGTAGAAACAGTCTCTGTTCTGGAGTGACCGCATAGTCGATATCGATTTCCGATCCGTCCAGATCCCCCGTCAGCGGATCGGGGATATCCCGAGTCACGACGCGGATTCCATAGACATTCTCGAGGTGCTTCTGGACCCGCGCGGAATATTCATCGAACGGAGTTTCCATCGATCCATTGTATGCAATGGGTGCGCGTTGGCAACGCGCAGTTTCAAATCGAAGCGCAGCCGAAATACGGGGTAGACTCTATTAGCCGGTGGGCAGCCATGGTCACTCAGTGTTGTGCCCCCGATACGGTCGGAGTGCGCCGGCGAGGGCAAGAAGCCATCCAACAAGGCTTCGTCCGTTCCAGAAGAATATGCCCACTCCAATCCGCATCGGCAAAAGCGTGATGACCGAATCTCCGTAGAAGTCATCCGCTCGCAATGGGCGGCAAGCTCCAAAATGGAGCTTCGTCTTGATATCATCGCTGGTCAAACGGAGCAACCATGCGCAAGCTGATTTTCGCTCTCTTTCTTCTGGTGTTATCAGCCCCCATTGCGTCAGCGCAACAGTTCGATCTCGTCCTTGATGGCGGACGCGTCATGGATCCTGAGACTGGCTTGGATGCCGTGCGCAACGTGGGCATCCGCGACGGAAAGATTGTCCGAATCTCGTCCGACGCGCTGAGCGGACGGCGTGTCGTCCATGCCAGCGGGCTGGTGGTCGCTCCCGGATTCATTGACCTGCATCAGCACGGGCAAGATATGGCCAGCCAGCGTGTCAAGGCGCTCGACGGTGTAACTACCGCGTTGGAGTTGGAGATCGGTGCGCCTGACGTTGGCCAGTTCTTGAAATCTAAACAGGGTCGGTCGCTGATCCATTACGGCACGTCGGCAAGCCATGTGGCGGCGCGGGCCGCAGTATTTGGTTCACCGCTACCGGCTGAAGTGATCGGAGGCCAGAGTGGATCTCCTGAGATTTTGCCCAAGAGCGGACCCGCGACCGATCAGCCTGCCACGCCGGAGCAGGTCGAAGCGATGAGGGAGCGACTGCGTGCCGACCTTGATGCTGGAGGCTTGGCTGTGGGGATGGGCATTGAGTACACGCCGGGAGCAACGCGACTGGAAGTGATTGACATGTTCCGTCTGGCGGCCGAGCGGAGGCTGCCGGTCTATACCCATGTGCGGAGTTCGGGGCGGGCCGAGCCCGGCTCCTCGATTGAGTCGATCAGCGAAGTAATTGGAGCAGCCGCGATCACGGGAGCGCCGCTGCACATCGTGCACATCAACAGCTCTTGCGGTCGAGACTCGCTGGAGTGCCTCTCCATGATCGAAGGAGCGCGGGCGCGTGGGCTAGATGTGACCACCGAGGCGTATCCCTACATCGCGGGCATGACAGCGGTGAACTCGGCGCTATTTAATCCCGGCTGGAGGGAGAAACGCGGAATCGATTATGGTGACCTCGTGCTGCCAGATACCGGGGAGCACCTCACCAAGCAGCGTTTCGACGAACTGCATAATTCCAACACGACACGCTGGGTGTTGGTTTTCTCCAATACGCAGGCAATTGTGGACAAGGTGATTCCTCATCCCCTGGTGATGATTGCTAGCGATGGCGCGGAAGGCCATCCTCGTAACGCCGGAACCTATTCGCGCGTGCTGGCCCAATACGTTCGCGAAAAGGGAATGATCTCGCTGATGGACGGGTTGCGAAAGATGAGTCTCATGCCGGCGGAAATGCTGGGGCGTTCGACTCCCGACGCGCGGCAAAAAGGCAGATTGCAGGAGGGCGCCGACGCCGACATTGTTGTGTTCGACGCCGCGACCATCAGCGACCGCTCCACCTTCGCGAAGCCGATGGAGCCGAGCGTAGGAGTCCGCTATTTGTTGGTCCGAGGAACCGTGGTTGTCGACGAAGGCAAGATCGTACCGGATGTGTTTCCGGGCCGTGCCTTGCTGGGGCCTGGAAGGCGCTCAGCTTTACATTGACTAGCTGCGGCCTCTCCACGCTTGTGACCTGGCAGCCGAAAGCGTGCTGGCGATCACTCCGGGATTGTCGGCAACCCTTCCCTTAACGGTTAGGGAAGAAGGGTTGCCCGTCAACCGCTAGTAATCAACCGAAAATTACTGATGGGCTTCCGGCTGTACACATGGGTTGCGGGGGAGGAATTTCATTTCTCTGCGTAGATGACCTCTCCACGTCGGATGGTGTAGCGAACTTTTGAAAATGCCGAGGTGTTCTGAGCTGGGTCGGCACGTAAGACCACAAGATCGGCTTCCAGTCCCTTCGCGATGCGCCCGCTGTGAGTTGCGTAGCCGAAGCGCTGGGCGGGGTTCGTGGTGAGCGAAGCAAGAATCTCCTGAAAACTCATCCCGGCGCGGGACATCCACTTGAACTCTTCGGAAGTGTCGAACTGCTCGATGTAGCCGACGTCGGTGCCGAAGAGAACCTGTCCTCCTGCTTGAGAGAAAGCCTCCAGCTGCTGGGCCGCCCTACTCATCCCCTTCTCGAGTTCTTCAGGTGAGGCGTTCTTGGATTCGACTTCCCAAAGGGTAAGCGTCGGGGTAAGAGCCATGTGAGCTGCCACCATGCGCTGGGCGAAAGACGGGCTCCAGAGGTCATCCATAGGAGTGGTGTGGGCCAGGATATCGACCCCGCTCTGAATCGCTACCTCGATTCCTTGATTATTGGAAACATGCGCAAAGACAGGCTTGCCAGCCCGGTGGGCCTCGGCAACGATCACCTTGGCCAGGTCCAAGGGCATGGTCAAGATTTCATTGCGCTCCACGGAATTCGCAAAGATCTTAATGCCATCCGCGCCGTCGCGAATCTGCTGCCGCACCCGTTTCTTTGCCTGCGCAGTTGATTCCACCTCCGGAATGCTGATGTGATTGACTTCGAGGAACCCTTTGATGTAAATCGGCGTTCCACCCTTCACCCAGAATGGTTCACCGACTGTGAGAATCCGCGCACCTTTCGCTTCGCCGCTTGCGATGCGATGGCGAATGAGATTGGTGTTATGGAGCACGGAACCGATGTCAAAGACGGTGGTGAATCCCCACCGTGTGAGCATCTCTTGAAGTCGCAACGTGGTCTGCTCGGGCGAGAGCCTATCCGCATGCACCAACCCCGGCGTAAGGATGTGTACGTGGCTGTTCCAGAAGCCGGCAGTCACGACGAGGCTCTTGCAGTCGATTACCGACATACTGCGTGGGACTTTGATCTCTGCAATCGGTCCAACCGATAGAATGTGGCCGCTGTGTACCAGGATTGTGCCGCTTTCGATGGGTGCTTCAGATGGGGAGAGATAAATCTTTGCACCAACCAAGGCCAGGTCGGACGCGTGGCTTTGGAGAGTTACAAAAAATGCCAGAACCAAAAGAAGAGGTAGCGCCAGTCCAAGTCGCATGTTTAAAACATACGACGTAAGCTCAGGAATTGTTCCAAGTGGCTCGGGGAACGGTCATTTTGCCATGCTGGATGGATGGTGAGAACGCTCATTCAATAACACGATCATCCGGCTCATAAGCGGCTCTTAACCTGAAAGAGGACGCTCCGGGCGGATAGTCGGCAACCCTTCCTTTGCCGATTAGGTAAGAGTTGTCGGCAAACCATGCGGTTCGAGGTGGAACCAAATCGCCGAGGCTCCGTCATTCGGCAGACCGCTACTTTTGATCCTGCCAGATTGGCGGGGCTTCTTTATTGGTACATGCTTTGCCCTGTGCATCGCTGGATTTTCGGCGGAATGCTCAAAGAGATTGCAGCTGTCGCAGGACGGAGGACAGGTATTTCCTCGCTTGGGGCATGACATTCAGTTTCCGCAGATTCACCACACAGAATCAGCGCCTGGCCTTATGAAGGGCCGCTTCCACGGGTGACCCGTTCGCCCGATCCTGCGTCGCAGCATGTGAACTTAGCATTATGTTCAGAGACTATGGTAGCTGGCGGCGGAAGGAGTAGATCCAGGCTTAGGGCTTAAGCCAAAATAAAGTTCACTTGTCGGTCTTCTTTTTCTTGGTCCGCGGGTAAATGGTGTAGTTCCACTGCGGGTTTACTTTGTCGGACTTGATATTCAGCTGATCCATCTCGTCATCCGAAATTTTCTTGCCGGTTAAGAAGGCGATGTTCTCGCGGCATACGGCTGACGCCCGCACCAAATGGTGCGTTCATGCTAAGTCCCTCGGACATTTCCGAAATAGGCGGAATGAAGCTAGTTGTGGGGTCGTCGAAATTGGTAATTTCAGCTTTATACCCGAAGTGTTTCGCAACCGTGGCGTGGCCGCTTTCGTGTGCTGTTTGGGCGGGAGTCATTTTCCATTTACCTTAACATCTGCGCGAATCACCTGTCCCTGGCGATTCCCAGGTGTTCGTTTTTCCCGGCGCATTTTGCGCCACAGGGATTCTCTCCTCTGTTTCATTGGCGAAGACTCCACCTTTTCGTGAACGCTCAGGTTGGGACGCGAGGCTGAGGAATCATGGCAGGCGCGGACCAGGGTTCTGCTGATCGTGAATCAAGGATGGCATGCCTCTTCGAATCGCAGGAGAATTGACCCATGCAGAGAAAACGAAACAGCCGGACGCGATCAGAACTGAAAACGGGCTGTCCTACTCCGTACGGATCGTTGCCGCGTTTGGCAGTCAATTCCAGCGCACTGTCGCGATCAAAACCTTGAACAAGGCACTTGCTGCGTGGAAGGCGCTGGTCGAGGCGCAGCACAAGAAGAACGCGATCACCGTGATTCGCAGTAGAGATTAAGGCAGAACGCGGACCTGAACAGGATTACGTGCGAGCCGAACTGTGGCGCTTACTTGCGTGGCCGTGATCAGCCGGGCAGCCTCGGTGACGATGGGATTGGCTTGCCGTCGTGGATAAGCCGTGTCCGTTTCATCGGGTCACTCAAAAATCGGCGTTAACTTAGCCAGCACCTCGTCCATGATCGCGTCGGGAACGCCTTCAAGCTTCCTGCCGCGGCGCGCGCCGAGATCGAGCGCACGGGGCTGGTCGCAGCGGACAATGCCCGTCGTTTTGGTTCCTGCGTTCGCCAGCGGCACGGCAAAGCCTGCCGTGCGCGCAAAACTCCCGCCGCTCGTGATCCGCAGAACCACGGGCACTTTCGTCACTCGGTTGAACGCCTCCGTCGACACGATCAGGACCGGTCGGCGGCCCTTTTGTCCCTGCGTGGGATCAAGCCCGACCAGCCAGATTTCGCCGCGTTTCATCAGATGAGCTCGCCGCCGGTCGGCTTGGCATCGAGCCACTCGCGTTCTTCTTTGCTGCGCCGAGCCTTGGGATTGCATTCTGCGAGCAGCTCGTCCAGCGTATAGCGGGGGCGCTGCTGCGGTTCCACGACCAGCCGTCCGCTCTTGACCGCGATGCCGACCGTGGCTCCCGGCTGCAAGTGCAGGATGTCGAGCAGAGCGGGCGGGACGGCCAGCATGACCGAGCCGCCGACCTTGCGCAGATGGGTTCGGTGCATGGCGTCTTCCTTAAGTTATATTTAAATATAACATATTGGGGGGGTTTTCAAGCCCTGTTCCAGCCCTGTTCCGGCCTAACCCGGATTCCGTATAAAAAACAAGTCACTACGAAGCGGTTGGAATGTAACGCCCGGTGGCTGGCACTTCCTTATTATTAGACGGCGGGGGCTTTTAGAAGTTTTGCGTCCGCGTCGCGCGGAAGAGGATGATCTAAAACGAGCCAGGGATCTTCGCGAAGGCGGGCCGACGGTTAATTCTCTATCGAAGGTCATAACGGTTTTCGGACTAGCACAGGAAGCCTGGCGGCGAGATTCTCTGGCGTTTCATTTCACAATGTCGCGAAGAGGCGAGATAGGCGTAGAATAGTGCCGTTTTCGAATGGAAGTTGGGATCTTAGGTGGATGGTCTTAGAATGACGGCAAGTAGTCGAGGAGACGAGAAAATGTCCAAGGAAAATTCAGTTGTCGCAGTGTATAGCACGCATACGGAAGCGGATCAGGCGGTAAAGGAGCTTCAGCGTGGTGGGGTTGACATGCACAAATTGTCGATCGTTGGCAAGGGCTACCACACCGATGAGCAGGTGGTGGGCTACTACAATGCCGGCGACCGCATGAAGTATTGGGGCAAAGTTGGCGCGTTCTGGGGAGGCTTTTGGGGGCTTCTATTCGGTTCTGCCTTTTTCATGATTCCTGGTATCGGCCCAATCTTAGTGGCTGGACCGCTGGTTGCCTGGATCGTGGCAGCGTTGGAAGGTGCGGTAGTGGTAGGGGGGCTGGGTGCTCTGGGAGCTGGCCTCTACAGCATAGGAATTCCTAAGGACAGCATTGTGAAGTACGAAACAGCGCTCAAGACAGATCAGTTCCTTCTGATCGCCCACGGGACGGCTGCAGAAGTGGCCAAAGCGAAGGACATCATCGAAACTACGCATCCCGCCCAATTTACGGTACACGGAGGCGAATCAGTAGCAGCATAGCAAACGTTCCAGCGATTAGTGTGGGCAAGGCTGTCTCGAGGTACCTTGCTTCGGCGCTCGCGAGAAGTAACCCAGTCGAGGACAAGCGCGACGTTGAGTTGCGCCACAATGCCAATATCGTATGGGCCCGAGAAGTCTAAGAACATGAACCCAGACTAAGAGAGCAGGAAATCTCCTGCTCTCTCTCTTTCTCTCGTCTGGTCGTGCCGAGATCGGAAACTAATCCTGGTTCCTCAGTCGAGACTTTACTGCCGAGACTCGCGCCGGCCAACCGGGATCGCCAGGTAGCCGCGATACTGGCCGGTGCTCTTCTCCACGGCCAGGCCCGTAATTTCCCCGCGGGAATTGATACCGCATGCGGTCTGCAGCTGCAGGGGAGAGTCGGCCGAAATCAGAGTGTTGAGGTCGGTCGGCACCCTGTCCACGACCACGAAAGCGTGCAGTGTTGTAAAAGTCGCGTCTATTGAGACGCCAGTCACCACGCCCCGGTCGTTGATGGCTAGGGCAACACTGTACTTGTCACCCTCGACCGGAGGGATGTCCCGCATTCCGGTGCTTTGGCTCCAGACAAAGCCGTGAAAAACCGAATCGCCGGCCAAGTCTGAAGCGCCCACCACCTCGCCCCGATTATTCATTCCATGGGCCTGGTTTCCGAAGTTGCCGCCCAGGCTGCCGAGATTGGTTACCTTGCCGTGGTCCCAAAGCAGGGCGTGGACCGGCGAAAAATAGAGACCGTTGATAACGTTGAAGGTCGAGCAAACTCCCGACGCGCCGGCCACCTGGCCGTGGTCGTTGATCGCTATGGCGAATCCGTCCGGATCGCCGCCGTACGTGGGGAGCTCTTTGATGTGGCCGTTTACCCAAACTACCGGCTTGTCCTGCAACACCTGGTATTGGCCCTTGGCGGGATCATAGGATGGGCAGGTGGAATCCGTTCTCGCTGTCTCCGCGTTGCCGGCCACTTCGCCTCGATTGTTGATCGCACTGGCCGCTCCGTTGTAGCCTCCGAGCGTTGGGAGCGGGATCATCCAACCATCCTCCCACAGAAAGCCCCGGCATGTTTTGCCCGACAACGGAGCTCCTGATGCATAGAATCCGCAGAAGTCTTCACCGTTCGGGTCTGAGCGAGAGGTTTCGGCCTCGCCCACGACTTGGCCGAATTCATTCGGTGAGCCAAAAGCTGAGCTGTTCAGCCCGCCGAGCGTGCCCAGATCCCTCTTGAGCGGGCCTTGGTAGAGGATCGCGTGCCAGTTTCCGTCAGCCAGGCTTGCCTCCCCGCTGGCCACACCCCTGCTGGTCACATAGAACGTCTGGCTGTATGTCCCGCCCAACGTGCCGAGCTCGATAACCCTATAGCGCGGCTGTGAATTCTCCTGAGCAGCCAATCCTGCTGGCAGCACCAGCAGACCGAGCATACCCAGCGAAATAACGAGTGATCTAGATTTCATGTTGCCTCCTTATTTGTTCTTGAGCGCCTTGCCCTGATGAACCGGGGGGCTGAGTTCCTTGCTCACCTAGATAGGCGCAAACGGCGGGTCAGAACTATCATGCGGCGTGACTCTTCTTGAAGAGGCTGTGTTAAGGGGCTAAGATTCACGAAGTGTGTGGTTGAAGTGTGGGGCTATGGGGAAGCCAATCCAACCGCAGGACGTTGACGCGAAAGAGCTACCTTGTGGACAGGTGAGCGGGCTGCTCCGAGCTTGGAGTGACGGAGACCGAGAAGCGCTAGACAGGCTCACTCCCATCGTCTATGACGAACTCCATCGCCTCGCGCAACGCTATATGAAACGCGAGCGCCCGGGCCACAGCCTCCAAACTACGGCCCTGGTAAATGAGGCCTATATGCGCCTGGTGGATTATAAGGGCATGCAATGGCAGAACCGCGCTCACTTTTTCGCGGTTTCGGCTCAGTTGATGAGGCGCATTCTGGTGGAACACGCGCGGCGCCACAACCTGAAACGCGGAGGCCGTGTGCCGCACGTTTCCCTGGAGGAAACCGCCCTGGTCAGCGCTGATCCGGCCGCGGAGCTTGTGCTGCTGGATGACGCGATGAACGCGCTGGCGCAGTTCGACCCACGTAAGGTCCAGGTTGTCGAAATGCGGTTCTTTGGAGGCCTCAGCGTGGAAGAAACGGCAGCCGTGCTCAAGATATCGCCGGTTACCGTAATGCGCGATTGGAACACTGCCAAGGCCTGGCTCCACCGGGAACTCACCGGCGGGAAGAACGATGGACCCCGATCGATGGAAACAAGTCGATAGCATTCTGCAAGCCGTGCTGGAGCATCCGCCGAAGCAGCGCGAGTCCTTTTTGCGGCGCGCCTGCGGCGGTGATACGACACTGGAGCGAGAAGTTCGTTCCTTGTTGGTTGCGCATCAAGAAGCTGGAGCTTTTCTAGAGAGTCCGGCTATCGACGTGGCCGCGCGAGCGCTGGCCCTAAAACAGGACCAGGAGACAAACGACAGCTCCAGTTCCGTCATCGGCCAGACTGTCTCCCATTACCGCATTATCGAAAAGCTCGGTGGCGGCGGGATGGGTGTCGTCTACAAGGCGGAAGACACAGAACTTCGCCGCTTCGTTGCCCTGAAATTCCTGCCCGAAGGCCTAGCGCAAGATCCGCAAGCGTTAGAACGCCTTCGCCGCGAGGCGCGTGCCGCTTCTGCTTTGAACCATCCCAATATCTGCACGATTCACGAGATAGGCAAGCACGAAGGCCATTCGTTCATCGTCATGGAGTTTCTGGATGGCATGACGCTGAAACATAAGATCGCGGGTCGTCCATTGGAAACTGAGCTGACTCTTTCTCTGGCCATCGAGATTGCCGATGCGATGGATGCCGCTCATGTCGCAGGCATCGTGCACCGCGACATAAAACCAGCCAATATCTTTCTCACCAAACGAGGGCACGCCAAGATCCTCGATTTTGGACTGGCCAAAGTCACACCCACCCCCACCGACCTCGGAAGAGCGGGCGCGCAATCGACTGTGACGGTGGAAGAGCACCTGACCAGTCCCGGCACGGCGGTGGGAACCGTTGCCTACATGTCGCCGGAGCAGTCGCTCGGCAAGGATCTGGATGCTCGTACCGATCTGTTTTCGTTTGGTGTTGTTCTGTATGAAATGGCCACGGGAACGCTCCCGTTTAAGGGCGAAACGTCGGCAGCCGTCTTCAATGCAATTCTGAACAAGACCCAGGTATCTCCAGCACGCATCAATCCCGAAGTTCCCCCGAGACTCGAAGACATTGTCAATCGCGCTTTGGAGAAAGACCGCGACCTCCGCTATCAGAGCGCTGCCGAACTGCGTTCAGAGATGAAGCGCTTGAAGCGGGACACAGACTCCGGCCGTTCCCGTGCCGCGGGTCCCGACAGCACTTCCGCCTCAGCGAAGCCTTCGCCATCCGCCCCGTCATCAAGTGCAGCGATCCTGTTGGGTGAAGCAAGGAAAGACAAGAGAATACTCGCGCTCGCATTCTTGGGAGTTTTCCTGTTCACTGCGGCTCTCGCAACTTATTTGTACCTGCGAGCCACGCGAACCGCGGCGAAGAGTGATAGCAGCAAATGGGAGCAACTGACGTTCTTTACGGATGCGGCGGTGTACCCAGAATTGTCGCCGGACGGACGATTGCTGACGTTCATCAGGGGGAAGGGCACGTTTCTGACGCCGGGTGACGTGTACGTGAAGATGCTGCCGTCAGGTGAGCCGGTCCAACTGACGCACGACAAGTTTGTGAAACTGAGTCCCACATTTTCAACAGACGGGACCCGGATCGTGTATGGGACGGCGGACCCGTGGGACACGTGGGAAGTACCAGTACTGGGAGGAGAACCGCGCCTGATTCTGCGCAACGCGTCGTCACTTACTTGGATTGAGGGCGGAAAGCGGCTTCTGTTTTCGGAGATCAAGAACGGGTTGCATATGGGAGTCGTGACGACGGATGAGGGGCGAGGACAGAGCCGGGATGTATATCTGCCTGTCGGGGACCGAAGCATGGCACACCACTCTTATCTGTCGCCGGACGGGAGGTGGGTGCTGGTAGCGAGTCAGATGGACGAAACGGCGGGCCGCGTGCAGTGCCGCGTCGTGCCATTTGATGGCAGCGGCAGGGAGCAGTTGGCTGGACCTGCAGGCGCGACGTGTACGACAGGAGCCTGGTCGCCGGATGGGAACTGGATTTACATGAGCACGAACCAGGGCGGGCGGTTTCACATCTGGCGACAACGTTTCCCGGGAGGAGAGCCGGAGCAAGTGACATCCGGGCCAACGGAAGAGGAAGGGATCGCGATGGCGCGGGATGGCAGGTCGTTTCTAACTTCGGTGGGGACAACATATTGGACGACGTGGATTCACGATGCCAAGGGGGAGCACCAGATGTCGTCCGAGGGAGACGCGTTCTCGACGACATTCTCGAGGGACGGAACGAAGTTGTTTTACTTGAAGCGGGCTGGGCAGAACGACGTAGCCGAATTATGGAGTACGGAGCTGACGACTGGGAAGATCGACCGGGTCATACCAGGGTACGGGATAGACGAAACTTTTCCAGACTACTACGCCAGCTACGATGTTACAGAGGACGGAAATTGGGTGGCCTTTCTGAAGAGGGACGAAAAGGGAATTTCCCATATCTGGATAGCATCGACAGATCACCGGACTTCGCCTCAGCAACTACCGTCCGTGGAGAACGAGGACTCACCGATGTTTCTGCCGAATGGTGACCTGGTCTACCGGGCGAGCGAGGGTGCAAGGAATTACATTTACACCCGGCATCGGGACGGGTCGGGCAGGAAGAAGTTGCTTGAGGAAGCGATTCTGGATCTGACCGCGGTGTCGCCGGACGGGCGATGGATCGTGGTCCTCCTGAAGGACGACACGGATAAGGATCACCCCTATCGAACGCTGGCCTATCCGAAAGAAGGGGGAAACCCGGTAATAATGTGCGCATTGTGTTACAGGGGCTGGAGCGTGGATGGGAAATACTTGGCCTTGCAATTCCAACCGTTACCTCATTCCCTGGAAACCTACTTGTTGCCTGTGAACGGCGAAAACGGGCTGCCGGAGTTGCCGCCCGAAGGACTGATCGGTCCTGAAGATTTGAAGAAATCGAATCGAGTTGTGGTACTGCCAAGAGGAGTGGATTCGGTGTTTGGGCCGGAGAAATACTCGTACACGATAACGAACATTCGCAGAAATATTTACCGGATCCCGATTTCGTGAAACTGAACAGCTCCTCACCACAGAGATGTTCCGAGCAGTTCAAGGGGTTGAAGGAGAAATGAGGTTTTGTTCTTAGTGTGCGCAGGCCGCCCATCGAGAGGTAAGCGAATTCGTGCATGCCGCGTTTCTCCGACACGGAGCAGAAAGATAGAGCGGAAATGACCTCGCTTGTGCCACAGGCCCGAAGCAAGAGCAGCCTTAGTTTTTCTGTATGAAGACGGCGTTGTATGGGCGGATTGTCTTTGGCGCGTCGGCGGTGCTGTTCGGCGTCATCGCACTGATGTGGCACGACTCTGACACCTGGCAAAACTTGCAACATATGTGGAGCCTGCCTTTCGGCACCCTCATCGGGGGATATCTCATGGCCGCTCTAATTGCCGGTGGGATTGGGATGCAGTACTCGCGGACCGCGCGCTTGGCTTCGGTCGTCCTCGGCGTTGTCTATTTGTGTTTCTCGCTGGCCTGTATCCCTGACATCATTGCCGCATCGAACATCTATGAGCGCTACGGTGGGAGCTTCTTCCAGTTCTTTTCCTTACTCTGCGGCGCGATTGCGCTGTACTCTGCGACTGAGGCAAATGCAGCAAGGGCGATAACGTTCGGCCGACTGGCACGCCTTGGACTCGGCGTCTGTGCGACTTCCTTTACGCTGGGTCAGATACTCTTACCTCGCGAAACAGCTCACCTGGTTCCAAACTGGATTCCGCCCAACCAGATGTTTTGGGCGATCCTTACGACGATCGCGTTTGCACTCGCAGCAATTGCCATTCTCGTCAATCGCCAGGCACGGCTTGCGACACGTCTGATGACGCTCATGCTGGCACTCTTTGGTGTATTGGTTTGGGTTCCGCACCTGATTGCTCACCCGAAGGCGCATTTCAACTGGTCCGAATGCGTCCTGACCTTCCTTATTACAGGGGCTGCCTGGATGGTGGCTGATTTAAAGTCTTTTTGATTTAGGCTGTTTGCGCGCCGTTTCCTCGGACAACCGCCGCCGGTGCTGTTTCCGGATTTCTTCGTGTATGGTTAACGGCGGCCAGCAAGCCCGTTTATGGATGGCTTCCGAATTCGAAATTCTTGACGTTCTGCGGTATGCTTCGAGGCGGAGCGTTGGCCCGGATAGGCAACCGCTATCAAAACACCTCCTGATGAAAGATGAAGGCTTTTTGCTCGGTTTTTGTTGCCGCTGCATTTTGGGAATAGGCGTTCTGGGCTTCGCCATCCCATTGTCAATGGCCGCCGGGGACTCTCCGAACGAGCGACTCACGCCAGCGGATGTTCTTTCAGTCATGGAGCGCGTGGCGGATTGGCAGCTCGCGCATCCTTCCGCGCACTCCGCGACGGATTGGACGCGGGGCGCTGGAGACGCAGGGATGATGGCCCTAGCCGGCATCTCCGGTGACCCGAAATACCGTGACGCGCTACTCGCAGCGGGCGCAGCCAACCGCTGGAAGCCTGGACCACGCATGTATCATGCCGACGATTTGGCAGTCGGCCAGGCATACGCAGGTCTCTATTTCCTTTACCGCGATCCGGAAATGATTGCACCCTTGCGGGCGCGGCTCGACGCTGTCCTGTCCGCGCCGCCGGAAGTTCAAAGCCTGGATTTCCATCAGCCTTACGACCAGGTTTCCCAACTGTGGTCCTGGTGCGATTCGCTGTTCATGGCCCCGCCGGTGTGGATGCAGGTCTTCGCCGCTACTGGCGACGAGCGCTATCTCGATTTTGCAGTGAAGAATTGGTGGCGCACGACAGACTATCTTTACGATCCGGGCGAACATCTCTACTTCCGCGACAGCACCTACTTCGACCGGCGCGAGGCCAACGGCAAGAAAGTTTTCTGGAGCCGGGGCAATGGCTGGGTCATGGCCGGGCTTGTCCGCATGCTGCAGTTGTTGCCGGCAAACCATCCGAGTCGCGCGCGTTTCCAGCAATTCTTCCAGGAAATGGCTGAGTCGATTCTTAAAGCCCAGCAACCCGATGGTCTGTGGCATGCAAGCTTGCTCGATCCGGAGAGTTATCCCCTCAAGGAGACGAGCGGCTCTGGTTTTCATGCCTACGCGCTGGCTTGGGGCGTGAATCAAGGTTTGCTCGATGGCGCAAAATTCAAGCCTGCGATTCGCCGAGCGTGGACTGCCCTTGCTGATTGCGTGGACGCCGAAGGCAAACTGACGCATGTTCAACCCATCGGCTCCGACCCGAAAACGTTCGCAGACGATTCCACCGAGGTGTATGGCGTTGGTGCGTTTCTGCTGGCAGGCAGCGAGTTGTACCGGATGGCGGTGTTTGAAAAGGCCAAGCCGCTGGCGATCCGGGTGACCAATCCAATCCATCTGTACCGCTATTGCGAAACGGTGGAGTTGAGCCTTTCGCGATTGGCCCGCCGGGGGTTGCTTGCGACAAACCTGGCGGCGATGGACGGCCTTGGGTCCCGCATTCTCGATTCGCAGATTTACACCAGCGAATCAGGGCAAGCGCCGGACACATTCCTTTTCCAGGCGGATCTGGCGCCGGGGGAGACCCGAACTTACTACATCATGGACGCTTCCGCTCTGGCTGCCGTGCCCCAGCCGATTGTGAAAACGTACGCGCGGCAAATAGACGAGCGCTATCGCGACATGGCCTGGGAAAGCGATCGCATCGCCCATCGTATCTACCACCGAGACTTGATTCAAGCCGAGGGCACCGTGAGCAGTGGCGTGGATGTGTGGGTCAAGAGCACGCGCGCCCTGGTGATCAACAAGTGGTACAAGAACGGCGATTATCACAACGATCACGGCGAGGGATTGGATGACTATCGCGTCGGGCGGAGCCGAGGTTGCGGCGGGCTCGGCATTTGGGAGGATCATACATACTATGTGTCGACCAATTACAACCGCGCGCGAATCATCGCGACCGGGCCGATCCGCTCCGAATTCGAGCTGACCTACGATGCCTGGGAAGCCGGGAAGCACAAAATTTCTGAAACCAAGCGCATCACCATCGACGCCGGTTCCAACATGACCCGTGCCGAAAGCGTGTTCGCCACGGACCGTTATCCGCGGTTCGACATCGGGATTGGCATCGCGCAACGTCCCGGCGACGGTGTGATCGCCAAGAATCAAGAAGAGGGTTGGATGAGTTATTGGCAGCCCGCTGATCGCGACCGCGGAAACATCGGGTGTGCAATCGTGATGCCAGGAAAAATCGAGGCATTCGCGACCGAAAGCGCCACGCTGCCCAACCCGACGCAAGCGGATCTCACCACGCCAACCAGCGAAGGCTTGCCGCCGGTTGCCAATTTACTGGCCATTTCGGCGGCGCAGGCCGGCAAACCATTTCTATATTATTTCGGTGCCGCTTGGAGCAAGAGCGGCGATTTTCCCGAGGAAACAGACTGGGAGAATTACGTGCGACAATTTGTCGCTCGCCTTCGCGCACCCCTGAAAGTCACACTCGAAGATGAATAGATCCCTCAGTCCGCAGGCAGAGGGCTCAGCGCATGTCTGCGTCACCGACTGGAGTGAACCCCTCTGTTGAAACAAACGACGGTGGCCGCCTGTTGTAGTTCGCTCTCTGAACCCTTCCATGACTTCTGCGAGAAAATGGTTCGTTGACTAGCGGATGCCGCGTCCTTAATCCTTTCTCGCCATTTACACCCGAATGGTCGTCCTACATAGTTAGGCAGCCTTGGAAGGCTTTTCCGGTTGACAGGTTTCGAGAGCGCAGGGTTCGACCGTTGTGTCATCTCACAGTTCGCCAGCAATAGGGTTCATTCTTGGCGAGCACGGCCCACAGGCCCCCGGTCGTGATCGGTGCAGAGGGGGAGGTATTTTTTCTTGACACGAAGGATGAGCGTAATCGCCTTTTTCGCCAACCATCTCGGCAATCAAGAAAGGATCTCTAGACATCTTGACAGCCGGTGGTCGCACTCCTAGCATGGTGCCGGTGCAAGATCGAGGCCCGTTTTGAAAGCATAGGGGGAAACTATGCCATGCCTTCGTCTTCTCCTGCTCGCCGTGCTCATCGCTCTAATCAGCGTACAGCTATTGGCTCACCCCGCATACGCACAGTCCCCTTCAAATCGAGTTTTTCCGCAACCTGCTAGGGCATCGATCGGTGCACGGTATGGCAGATCTTGAGAACCACATCGACAGAATACCCGGGGAATCCAAGGAATGCCTCACGGCATGGAAGCAGTTATACAAGGCTGCGGTCCTTGAAACGAATATGGACCTTGTTCCTCGACGAGTACAGGAAGCGCGCAAAGCTGCAGGGGAACGCGCAATGCACTTGATCCGGGAGCCTGCAGACAACGCTCTAGAATTACAAGACTTGGTGTATGCAAGTCGGGTTTTGGACGAATTGAACAGAAAATGTCAGTCCGCTGGAGATTCAAAACCTAAATAGGCACAGCTCCGGGTGGTTACACAGTTGGACTGGGAACGCAGGCAAACTCAGAGATGGCAAAGATGCTCGACGGATACGGTCTTATACGGTCTATTCAGTACCCGTGTGTGCCTTCCCTTGGTTGAGTATTTCTTCCACCTTACGCAGGAGTTCTGATGGCAAGAAGGGCTTTTCCAGAATGTCTGCACCATATTCGCGCAATTCGGGGAACTGGTCGCCAAAGCCCGTTATAAACAAGAACTTTGTTTCGGGGTGAGCCGCACGAATCAGCTTTGAAAGCTCAAGACCGTTGAGTCCGGGCAGGACAATATCACTCACCACAATGTTTATCGCGCCTTCATGTTGCTCGCTCCAGCGGAGCGCCTCCGCGCCATCGGAGGCAGGAAGGACAGAAAACCCAACCCCTTCAAGGGCCCGTTGCAGGAGGTTTCGAAGGTTATCGTTGTCTTCGACTATCAAGACGGTAACGGAACGTTGGCGGGGTGGTTCGAGGTGAAGCCTCTGGTGCGGTGATTGAGCGTTTGTGCTGCGTCGTGTTTCCAGTTCAGCCACAATCCGTCGAGCAAGAATCTGCAAGGAATCCATTTGCTCCGCTGTCATGAGGTGTGGCACCCGGTCCATCACGGCTAGCGTGCCAAGGGCATGGTTATCAACGGTTATCAGCGGTGTCCCCGCGTAGAATCGAATACCGTTTTGCTTCACCAAGAAACCGCTCATGAATCTTTGGTCAGAGATTGCATCGGGGACAATCAGGACATCGGATTGTAAGATGGCATGGGCGCAGAACGAGTCGTCTCGCGGAATCTCATCCAATTCAAGGCCGACTTTGGCCTTAAACCACACCCTTTGCTCGTCGATGAAAGCGATGACGGCGACCGGCGCATCGCACATGGTAGCGGCCAGCTGAGCGATGTCGTCGAACTCCGGCTCACAGGAAGTTCCCAGAATACGGAAGCTACGAAGACTTTCGAGACGGGAGTCTTCATTTTCTGGCAGCGGCAACGTCATTAACCCTCCCAGCAAAATAAACCCGCGCTGGTCCGTTTTGTAGTGTTGGGCATGCCAACTCCTCGGCGACCTTTCAGACACCGAGGATCTCTTCTGACAACAACAGTTCTCCTTCGGCAGCCCCTCAATCAGGCTACTGTGGCGCGTGTGGAAAACCTATTGTGCCCTTGCACAAGAAACTAAACTTAGGTGAAGCGCAATGCTACGAAGGTTTAGCTCTTCGGGGGAACAAGGCCTAGGCGACACCCATCCCTAGCTGTCCTGTGAGTCCTGTGATCCTGTGAGAGGCCGACTTGACAATTGGCAATTTGGGTGTAGATTTGCCACGGTAATTCATGCAGCGCTCCACTCGGCTAAATGCACCTGGTACTGGATGCGAATTGGACTTTCCGCGGCAAGATGGTCCCAGCGACAGCATCTACAATGCCCGCGTTTCCGTCGGGGTATGCGAAGACTGCGGACACATTGAGTTGTACGCACTGTTTCACACTAGTTACTGAGTCATTGGCTAAGAAGAAGTTGACTATCGGGTTGTAGCTGCGATTCATGCGGTGGAGTTCGGTACGCCCTGCCAATTCCGACAAGGAGGTCCTCCTCGATGATCTCCACAAATTCGGTAATTACCGGCTCCTACGACTACGGCGAGGTGGCATGCATTGATCGCCATCGCCGGCTCCTATGCCGCACTGGACCTTGCGGGGCGTGTGATCACCGCAAGCGGACGAGCGCGGGCGCGGTGGCTGGCCGGTGGCGCCGTTGCGATGGGTATCGCCATTTGGGAGGTGCATTTCAAGGGGCTGCTGGCCTTCCGATTGCCGGTCTCTGTCGCTTACCATTGGCCGACTGCTCTGGCGTCGTTCATGGTCGCCGTCTTTGCCTCGGCGGTCGCACTCCACCTAGTGAGTCGACAAAAAATGGGCCCGGTTCAGGTCGGGGCCGGCAGCTTGATCCTGGGCGGCGGTATAGCCGCCTTGCATTACATCAACATGGCCGCTATGCGAGTGGCCGCCGTGTGCCAGTTCGATCTTCGAATCGTAATCCTGTCCATTGTTCTGGCCATCATATTTTCTCTCGTGGCATTGACACTGGCGTCTGGTCTGCGAGAGGAGACTAGGGATACGCATTGGCGAAGGATTGCCAGCGTCATCGTGATGGGCACAGCCATTTCCGCGATGCATTACACGGGCATGGCATCTGCGACCTTCGTCCTCTCGCCCCTAGTCCCAGACCTGTCACATGCGGTGAACATCTCCCCGCTCGCCAACGCTGGGGTTGCCATGATTACCCTTCTCCTTCTCGGAGCAGCTATCGTGACATCATCGGCGGATCGACAGGCGAAGAGGGAAACCCGCCGAATCAACGAAGCGCTCGAGGAACGCGTCGCCACGCGCACCTTACAGCTTGACGCGGTCAACCAAGTGCTGAGAAAGGAAATAGTCGAGCGTGAGCGGGCGGAAGAAGCGGTACGCAACAGTGAAGACCGGCTCCGCCTTGTCATCGACACAATCCCGCAACAGATCTGGAGTGGCCCACCCGATGGCTCGCTGGATTTCTGCAACATGCAATGGCGCTCCTATATGGGTTTCACCCAGGAAGAACTGCAAGGCGAGGGTTGGCAGCGCATGCTTCATCCCGATGATCGGGAGCGGGTACTGAATGCCTGGCGCGAGTCAGTAGGGAATGGAACGCCGTACGAGCAGGAGGAGCGTCATCGCGGTGCCGACGGGCAGTATCGCTGGTTTCTAGCGCGTGGCGTGCCGCTGCGAGATTCTAGAGGATGCGTTGTCAGATGGTTCGGTACGAATACCGATATCCAGGATCGAAGAGAAGCCGAGGACCGCCTTCGGCTCGTGGTCGATACGACTCCCGCCATGCTACAAAGCGGTCGTCCTGACGGCTATCTGGATTTCTTCAATCAACGCTGGCTGGAATACGTCGGTCTTTCCTCGGATGACATGTGCGGCTGGCGCTGGACCAGGGTAATTCATCCCGACGACGTTGAGGAAGAGGTAGGCAAGTGGCGCACGGCGTTGGCGACTGGCGAACCCTTCGAGGCTCAAGTACGGGTGCGACGCGCCGATGGCGAGTATCGCTGGATGCTCCATCGCAAAGTCCCGGCTCGCGACAACCAGGGGACGATCATTAAATGGTACGGCTCCTATGTTGACATCGAGGACCGCAAGCGGGCCGAAGACGAATTGCGAAGGCAAAAGGAGGTCTTCCAAACGATATTCGAGAATATCCCTGTGATGATTGGCTTCATGGGCGAGGATGGCCGTTTCAAGCTGGTCAATCCGGGATGGGAGCGCACCCTGGGGTGGACGCTGCAAGAGATACACGAACAAAATGTTGACATATTTGCCGAGCTTTTCCCTGATCCGCAGTATCTCCAAAAGGTTCTGGATGTCATCGCGGCGTCAACTGGAGAGTTTAAAGACCTCAAAGTGAGGGTAAGGGACGGGAGGGTCATAGATTTGTCCGTGGCGGTAGTACATCTTTCGGACGGGACGAGCGTTGCCATCGGACGAGAGATCACGGAGCGAAAGCGGGCAGAGGCAGCATTGCAGCAGGCGCAGGACAAACTGGCTCACGTCACCCGCGTGGTTGCGATGGGAGAACTGGCTGCGACAATCGCCCACGAGGTCAACCAGCCCCTCACCGCAATTGTCACCAACGCCAATTTCTGTTTACGCCAGTTCGCGAACGGAACCGGCAACCCCGACAAATTGCGCGAGGCAATCTCTGACATTGTAAATGACGCCACCAGAGCGAGCGCCGTCATTTCGAGAATTCGGGAGCTTTTGCGCAAGGGCGTTCCGCAGCGAGCTGAACTCGACATCAATCAAACCATCGGAGAGGTCACAATGCTCTTGCGGGATGAGCTGACCCGGAACCGTGTTTCCTTCTACACTGATCTTGCCCCTGATCTACCACGTGTGTTCGGCGACCGTGTGCAATTGCAACAGGTGTTGATCAACCTGGTTATGAATGGAATCGAAGCGATGCGTTCGATTACGGGTCGGCCGCGCGAACTTCTCATCCAATCAGCCAAGATCCATGATGAGGTGTCAATCCAAGTTCAAGACTCGGGAACGGGACTCGATCCGGAACAAGTGGAGCACGTCTTCGAACCATTCTTTACCACCAAGCCGGAGGGTATTGGAATGGGATTATCAGTCAGCCGTTCTATTGTAGAGTCCCACGGCGGCCGCTTGTGGGCTGAGTCCGGTCCCGGAGGAGCGCTCTTTCAATTTACGTTACCCTCCCAATAGAAATGGTGTTTCCATGACGGAGGCGGCACCCGTTGTATTCGTAGTGGATGACGATCCATCGGTTCGTCGCGCCATCAAACGGCTGATCGAGTCCGTAGGATTGCGAGTCGAGGCGTTCGGTTCTCCGCAGGCGTTCCTCCGCAACGAACTTCCGGATGCTCCCAGTTGTCTAGTGCTGGATGTTCGGCTACCGGGTATAAGCGGGCTTGATTTCCAACGTCAATTGGCGGAAACCAAGATTCACATTCCCATCGTCTTCATCACTGCTCATGGTGACATTCCGATGACCGTCCGGGCCATGAAGGCGGGAGCGATTGAATTCCTCACCAAGCCATTCCGCGATCAAGATCTGCTGGACGCAATTCAGCTCGCTCTGGAGCGAGACAACACCAGACGTGCACAAGAGGCAGAAGTTGCAAAGCTGCGGGAGCGCTATGAATCGCTCACGTCTCGCGAACGACAGGTGCTGGCCCTGGTCGTTTCCGGTCTACTCAACAAACTGATAGCCGCCGAGATTGGAACTAGCGAAGCAACGGTGAAAGTTCATCGCAGCCAACTTATGCGAAAGATGGGCGCCGAATCATTAGCTGAACTGGTAAGAATGTCTGAAAAGTTGCAGGGGAAGTCCTCGATTGGGCAGAGAATGGAGCATAGGAAGGCCCAGGAACAATAGCAGACGGTGGCCACTTGGAAACAAACGGTCTACGGAGAACAGGAGCAGAGTGGCATGATGCGAAAGTGGCCGATTTCACGGGTGTCTACTCGTTAGTTTGTCCGCTAGAGGCTTAGAGAGGATTCTATGAAAGGCTCCCACACGGGCCGCAGGGACCTGCCTTTTGAGCAGGTCCCTAAAGAGTGTGGACGAACCCGACTATTCAGCTCCGATCTCAACGTACTTGTCACTTTTCGACTCGTCTTTCGACACAAGGGTATGTTTCACTTGCGCCTGGGGCACATCCCGGCCGGAATCCCAATTCCAGATTCGGATCAGGGAATATGTTCCGCCCGCCCGCAGGAAAACCAGACTGGGGCGATGTCCCTTTTGTAACCCCGAATCAGCCTGGTTCGTGTTCATGATGGCGCTGGCCTGGGCGTCAGAAATGGACCACATGTTGCCCGCTGGTGTATCGAGACGCGCAACTGTGTAGTGCCCGGCAGGCAGAGACTTGCCCGCGGCCACGAAATTGAATGGAATGTCTACCCGCATTGCAGTCTGGCCAGTAGCCGGAAGGCAAACCGCCACGAGCAGAGCAAAAAACAAGCTGACTTTGCAGAACTTCATAATCTTGGATTCTCCTCTGTTTCTTAATAGTTTCTTCGCACCGTGGTCGCCGGTGCCAAACGGAGATACTACGAAGGCGGAACGTTACACACCAGATTACCTCCGACTGGGTCCAAAAGTAATTGCTCTTCCGGCCATTGGGCCAATAGGCCATCAGATCCAGACTGCTGCTGTCGCGCTGTACTTAGATATGAGAAACATAGGTTTGAGAACCCTATCTATCTTGGGCCTAATGAAACTTAATTAATGGTCAGAGACTGGCTGAGCCCGTTGTATCTAATTCTTAGAAATGTGTACGTTATAACCCATCTCGGCCGTTTGCAACTTGCGAAACGATTTCATTTGGAGTCAGGGGCGTGCCCTTGACAAGCCGGAAAACTATGCGATTGGCGAATCGTTGTCGGTCAACGAGTTCTATGGCCTGTGTGGACAGTTGAGGATTCAGCCGAGCTATTTCACCTTTTCCCAGGTTAATGTGCGAACGGTCCTCTTGCCCGTGGCCGGGTCGTTCGAGGGTTCAGTAGTAAGCGTAATCCGGTCGCCATCAAAGTTGTAATGTCGCACGTGCGATTCGCCGGTGCGAGACTGGTCCCACGATACATCTATTTGGTGGGTAACGGTCTGAGCTTTGCTGTCGATCATATAGGCCCCGGCATACGCGAGCATGCTCCTGATCAGGGCCTCCGCTTCGTCGGGTGTGGCAACAGGACCCGTAGGTTTCTTGCGGTCACTCCCAACAATAATCACGATCATACGTCCGTCAGGGCCATAGTTGATGTAACCGGATGGATGGGCTCCCATGACATCGGACTTAGCGCCGGATGCAACCTCCTCGCGGACATAAGACACTAGATCATCGTTCTCTAAATAACTAATCAATCGAAACCTCGTCCATCTTGTACTTCCATCGGAATACCACCGGAGCTGCATTCACTTCTTGGAAGTACAGGTGGATTCGCTGGATGAGTTCCTGCTTGCTCTGCACCCGGATCTCTCGCAGCATGCTGCGCGCCATCTTGCTGAACATATTCTCCACCAGATTGAGCCACGAACCGTGCTTGGGAACGAAGACGAACTGAAAGCGTTGCGGCCGACTCGCCAGGTACCGTTGCGTCTCCTTCGAGATATGGGCGGAGTGATTGTCTAGAATCAGTCGCAACGTCGTGGCGGTCGGATAGGCCCCATCCAGCTTTTTCAGGAGCTCAATGAAGTCCTTGCTCTTATGCGTCTCGCTGACGATCTCGGTGACCGTGCCACGGTGCAGATCCAGCCCCGCCAGCAATGAAACCGTTCCCAGCCGCTCGTATTCGTAATCCCGGGTCGGGCTGGCATGCTGTCCGGGTATGGGCGGCAGGTCGGGCGTTTTCTGAGCCAGCGCCTGAATGCCGGGTTTCTCGTCGTAAGACACCGTGACGGTCCCCGGCTCGCGAATCTCGCCGCGCAGCAGTCCTTGATTGAGAATCTCTACTTCCTTGTACACATGCAGTACCGCCGCCATCTTGGACTCGAACTCCGGGTCCCGTCGCTCCACATAGTAACGAACCTTATGCGGGCGAAGTTCTCCCTGCATCAAGATCTTATGTAGCTTAGAGCGGCTCAACCGCTCCAGTTCCGGGTACCCTGCCGACCGGGCCTGCCGCCGCACGTGGGCGGTGAGTAGACCATACGTCCATAACTCTTGGGCATAGCCCAACTCCTTGGGCTTCTGACAGGCCGAGTTCTGCACCCAAGCCATCGCCGCATCCGAAACCCGACGCGGCTTGCCCGAACGCGGTAATTCTCCTAAGGCCGCCTGCACGCCAAAGCGGAGGCATTTCTGGATGCAGAGGATCACCGTGTTACGGTTCACCCGATGGGCCCGCGCAATGGCTTGATCACTCAGACCGGCGACCGAGTCCAGCAAGATCGCCGCGCGCACGGTACGCCTCTTCTGCTCAGTGCGCGATTTGCGGAGGCGCTCCAACATGCGCTGCTCGTCCTCGCTGAAGACCAGGAGCGGGCGCCGCCTCGGAAAGGGCATGCCCCATTAAACCATCTCTGAGTTCAAATGTATAGTTACTTAGAGAACACTCATCTAGCTTCCAAGTCCCGAGAATTTGCTGTTGAACGGAGGTTGTTTGCCCGGTCTGCGCCAACGATTGGCGAGGAACGGCGAGAACCCATAGAACAAGAAGTAGAGCGGCTCGCTTCATTTGGAGTATCCCTGTCGGTTTGCTTGAGAAAGCATACTTCCTTTCACCCCATGATTGTTGATCGCGGTAGGGACCCCGTTTGCCTGGGACCCACCGGGCGTGGTGAAGATCTGCGCAATCCCTCACAGCACGTTGGCCTGAGTTGGTTGACGGGGATTTCGAGGGCTTCGAAAAATCTTTGCTACTCCCAACGAAACACCTTCGCCGAGAGCGCCGTGCACACGATAAACACCACGACCAGTGCCGATACGTCGCCTACGTGTCCCGACCACGCGTCGCCCCGCCAAATCCCTTCGAGCAGTGACACCGTGTAGGTTAGCGGCACAACTCTTGCCACCGACTGGAGCGTCGGCGGCAGCGATTTAACCGGCACGAAGAGTCCTGAGACAGCGATCATCGGGTACATGATGACGGCACCGATCGGCTGCGCAAAGCGGGCCGTGGGAACGATGCTGGCGATGAGAAAGCCGATCGACAGGATGCTGCAGGTGCTTATCAGAAGCGCCATCGTAAACCCGAGCAATGGAGCATGAATGCCGACCGGATAGTAACGTTTGCCGGCGAGCACCATTAAGGCCAGCGTCGCCGCGGTGAGCAGGAGCTTGACAACTACGTGGGCAGTGAGGATGGTCTGGGGGCGCAGGGGAGTGGCGCGGAGCCGTTTGAGAATGCCCCCCTCGCGGTAGATCGAAATGATGGTGACCAGCGACAGCACGGCGCTGATGGCGATCAGGACCGAAGCGAGCACGGGCAGATCGGCGCTGATAAAACTGCTGGCGGCGAGGGAGGCCGGTGCGAGGCTGCGGCCGACTATCCGACCCGTTACGACGAACACCAGAACGGGGATGCCGATGGTGCCGAACGCGCCCAGCGGCTCGCGAAGGAAGATCTTGATCTCGATCCAGGTCAATTTCCAGAGTCCACGCAGCATGATTATCAAGCCTAATCGCGAATGGGGTGACCGGTCAGTTTGAGAAAGACATCCTCAAGGTTGGGGAGAATCGTGCGGAAATCGGTGACCCGGATGCGATTCTCGGACAGACAATGAATCACCTCGGTCACGAGATCGTCGCCCCGGCCCCGAATGGTGAATTGCGAGTCGGTGCAAGTTATCGCCTCGACTTGCGGGATCGTTCGAAAGCGCTCTACCGCGGTTAGGTCGTCGGTGGCGAGCACGACGGTGCGCTCAGGGCAGTGGCGGTTCACGAGGCTCTGCGGCGTGTCGATGTCGATGATGCGTCCGTGTTCGATGATCGCCACCCGGTCGCACAAGCGTTCGGCCTCCTCCATGAGATGAGTGGTCAAAAAAACCGTCTTCCCGCGCTCGCGGATGCCGCGCACCAAGTCCCAGATGGCGCGCCGCGCCTGCGGGTCCAGCCCGGTGGTCAGCTCGTCGAGAAACACCACCTCGGGATTGTTGATCAGCGCAAGGGCAATGAACAGTCGTTGCTTTTGGCCGCCCGAGAGGGTCATGAACCAGGCATTCCGCTTGTCGATCAGGCCAAGTTGTTCGAGCAACCGTTCGCCGTCGATCGCATCCTTCTGGTAAAGGAAAGCCCAGAGGTCGACGGCCTCCCACACTTTGATCCGCTTCTGCAGCTGCGCCTGCTGGAGTTGAACTCCAATCCGCTCTTGCAGCTTGTACACGTCGTTGAAGGGATCAAGACCCAGCACCGAGATGGTTCCCCGGTCGGGCGTGCGTAGACCCTCGATGCACTCCATCGTAGTGGTCTTTCCCGCGCCGTTGGGTCCGATTAAACCAAAGATCTCACCTTCATTGACCTCGAACGATACCTCGTCGACCGCCAACGTGGAGCCGTAGGTTTTGCGGACTGCGGAAACTTGGATGACGGGACGCATAATTGTTTGCAAAAAATGGTAGGTTTTGCTTGAACCGGGATGAGAGTCTAAACCTCGGCACATAGTCTATCGCGGCGAACGTCCGCATGTACGTCTTCCTCGGAAACGGCGACGGCACCTTTGCGCCCTCAGCGACTTCTCCGGTGAGTGTGCCCAGCCCGCCCTACGATGACTTTGCCTCACCCTATGTCGGGCCTATCGCTGTTGGCGACTTTCATAACGGTGGTCGTCTGGGATTAGCGGTCGGGGAGTTCCAGAATGAGGCCGCAGTTATCCTCTTGGGGAACGGGAATGGGAGCTTCGTCCCGTCATCAGCGTCATTCGCCAATGCATTTGCCATGCCAATCAACGCACTAGACGCGGCGGATTTCAACGCCGATGGGAACCTTGTACTCGGCCTGACCTGGACTCTGAGCTATCGCCCGATTGCGACGATATTTCTGAGCCTCTGATATCTGGCCTGAGCGGGTGGGCCGCCTGGGTCATCTTGTCGCAGTCCAAAACGAAAATATAGGTGTCTTTCCACACCGACGGACTCGGGTTTTGGTTAAACTGGGCTAGGTCACCAGTCTTCGACAGCGTGCTGGCTGCTTCCTTTACCTTGGCGACGACCTCCTGAGCGGTTGCGTGGTCCTACCCAACGGCGACAGCGCACAGGGCAACGCTGACAAGACTCACCGCCATACCGGCGATAATCTTGCGGCTCTTCATCCAGAACCTCCTTCTTGACCTTTTGACTCCAAGAAACGAGACCCAGTCTACACCCGCCTCCTTCGTAAGCAACATTGCGAAATGATTTTCATGGAGTCAGGGGCGTAGAGTGGCGCTGGGACGTGCCTAAGGGGATGTGGGCCCGTGGCGTTGATCAACCACAGGAGTACGAAGCGTACGAAGCACGACTTATTGAACTCGCGTCCGAACCGGCCTATAATCCACCGACGGTTCGTTTCAAAAGGAGGCAAACATGGCCGAAAACCGCAAAGTACTTGATTGTCGCCGTTTCCCTGCAGAGAAGCCGTGCTCAATTGCCATTTCTGGCACCGTAGACGAAGTGGTGGAACTCGGAGTATTGCATGCCTCGACAGTCCACGGGCACCAGGACACGCCGGAACTGCGGGAGCAACTTCGATCTATGCTCCAAGATGACAACGCCGCAAGAGCGGCATGATCCAAAACGAAGGCGCGCACACGCGCGCCTTTTCCTCTTAGAACCCGCAAACCCCCGATCCGTACCTCGTGGAAAATCAAGAAAGTTTCACTGACCTTCGGTCTTCAGCCCTTCACATAAGCGAGCTTTGCAGCTACTTTGCCATCTTTTACCGTAAAAACGTCAACCCCGCGCAGGTGCCATGGCTGACCGTTGCGCATCTTGCTGTAGACCCAGAGCACAGTGGCCCGACTTCCGCTGACGATCACCTCCTCGGTCTCGAATCGGGCGTCGGGATTCCGGGCGAACCACCCACGCCAGAATTCGACCACAGCGGTCTTTCCCTCTATGCGCCGGCCATCCGGAGCGGGCGACGTATCCTCGAACACTGTATCCTCGGTCAAAAACGCTGCCAATCCGTCAGCGTCGTGGCGATTGAACACTTTGTTGAAACTGTCGATGGTTGAGCGCGTCGCTTGCTCCTTTGAATGCACATCTTCCTTGGACCTCATGGGAACCTCCCTTGGAAAACACAGACTCCCAAGTAGGAACACAGAACAACTTACCACCAAGACGTGGCGATTTGCGGAGCGCATACGCTTTTGATTCCCCATGCTAGTCTCTAGGCTTGCACGCCATCGAACACTATTCTGATGAGTGTGAACGCTTATCACTCATTGTCTTGCCAGATATCAGCCGCTTGGCGGTCCTGTCGTGAGTCCTTACTTTTCGCGATCTTCTCGCGATCCAGCACCATGCTGTCGAAAGCGTGGGGCAACGACTCGCAGCGGGAGTAGGGGCCAGGTTTATAGGCGCGGGACTTGATTCCGGCCTGCGAGAGCTCTGAGATGCCCCAGTCTTCACGATTGGTAATGTCCCAGAATTCGATCGCATCGTCGGCCTCGAAGTCAGGCTTGACCATTTCGTCAGGGTGGAAATGCCATTCGCAGATAACGTCAGTACGGTCCACGGCACGTGGCCATAGCGTGTGCGTCATAACGTAATCTGGATGGAGGCTTAGCAGCAGATTCGGAAAAATCGAGTAGTAATAAACTCTTTTGCGTTCGTCTGCGGTGAGTTTGGGAAGGTAGTCGCGCCGCAGATCGCCATCTCTGCTCATGGTCCTGGCACCGCCCTGAAATTCCATTGAGCCGCCGATGTATCCGCGGTGGGGCTGATCGTTCTGGCCAGAGAGGTAATCGGTGATGGCGTTGAGCGCTGGATGCAGTATGGGACAGTGCTGGCACTCGTTGTAGTTCAGCATGATCAGCTTCCAGTTGGCCTTCACTTCATACTCGATGCGCCGATGGGTACGCAGCTCAGCCATTTGCCAGTGCAGTAACTTCTGCGGCAAATCCTCCAACTGACCGGCCAGCGGGGCCGGCTGTGAGCTGAGGTTGATGAAGATGTGTCCGTCCCAGACGTCAATAAGAACCCGATTCAAGGGATAGTCTTCACGGCAGAAGCCGTCGTGGGCGTGGGGAGCGCCGATGAGGCTGCCGTCGAGTGCGTAGGTCCAACCGTGATAGCTGCACTGGATGCGTCCGGGGAAATGTCCTCCAGCGTTGGCGCAGATGCGGGTACCGCGATGCCGGCAGACGTTGAAAAAAGCCCGCAACGAGTGACTCGCGTCGCGAGTAATGATGACGCTTTCCCCCGCGAGCTCTCGCAGAAAATAGTCGCCTGGCACCGGGACCTGGTTCGCGCGCCCAGCGCAGATCCAAGTTTGGCAGTAGAAGCGTTCGAGTTCGTCGCGGAACAGTTCGGGGTCGGTGTAGTAGCGGGCAGGTAGAGTGGTCGCGACGGATTGGCCGTCAGAAGTCATTTCAGCACTTGGTGGTTATGGCAATTAGCAGTCCAGGTCCAGTCTACTTTGTGCTCTCCGCTTTCAATCTGTCATGGTCGTAGTATTCGTAAGCCGACATTGGTTTGTCTCCGCCTTTTTTCCAGATGCGAGAGTCATCGGGCAGTTTGTTGAGCGCGCGCGCCATTTCCCGGATGTGTGCGGCCACCGTGCCGCAACACGCGCCGATGTAGTTGATGCCCAGGTCGCGAGCTTGCACCGCATAATCCGCCATTTCCTTACGGGTCAGTTGCAGCGGGTCCAACCCATAGGGAAACTCAGGAAGGCTGGTGAAGTCAGGCTTTTCTTTCGGCGTGCGATAGGCAACCGGCTGACAGGCCAGATATCCTGAGACGGCTTTGCGCATTTGTTCCATCGGGCCCAGAATGTGCTCGGGTGGGCGAAGGCAGTTCATGCCGACGATATCGGCCCCGGCGTCAAACAAAGACTTGGCCGCGTCAGCGGCGCTCTTGCCTTCGGCGGTCTCATCTTTGTTCTCGAAGCAGATTGTAACCATTGCAGGCAAACCCATTTTCTTAACGCGCTCGACGGCAATGAACGCCTCACCCAGCCAGGAAAAAGTCTCACCAATGATGAAGTCGACTCCTTCATCGGCTTGCACGGCGAGTTGTTCGTCGAAAGTCTTACGGACGCGGTCGGCGGCCGCGGGACTTCCCGGTTCGTACATCCACGTCAGACTGAGATTCCCGGCCACCAGGCATTGATCTCCCCCAACCTCGCGCGCGATGCGGACGGCCGCACGATTTAAGTCTTCCAGCCGGTTCTCCAGGCCAACGGTGGCCAGTTTGTCGCGACTTGCATAAAAAGTGAGCGCCTGGAGTACTTCTGCGCCTGCCTCGCGAAATTCCACGTGCAGTTCCCGCAGCGCGTCCGGATACGTCAGCGCGACCTCGGGTGTGAAAGGCCCGGCGCGCACCCAGCCGCGCTTTTCGAGTTCCAGTAGATACCCACCATCGCCCAGGACAGGGCCATCTTTCAGCCGTTCGAGAATGCCTTTTTTCTTCATGCTTGTTGTTCTCGGTTCCCTACAATCGTCCTTTCTTCCAATCGCGAAGCGCCTGGTGCGCGGCGTTGCGCCCGGGTGCTCCAGTGACGCCGCCTCCCGGATGCGCGCCCGCGCCACACAGGTAGAGTCCGGCGATGGGCGTGCGATACTGCGACCAGCCGGGGACGGGCCGCATAAAGAAGAGCTGATCCAGCCGCAAATCGCCGTGAAAAATGTTGCCTTCGGTTAGGCCGTAAGTGCGTTCCAGATCGAGCGGAGAGAGCACCTGCCGCGCCAGAATGGATGCGGGCACGTTCGGAGCATATTCAGCGATCTTCTTCACGACGCGATCGCCGAGCAGGTCACGCATCTCGTCCCAATTCCCTTTCCGCAGATGGTACGGCACATACTGCACGAAGCAAGTGAGAATATGTTTGCCCGGAGGAGCAAGCGAATCGTCTGCATTCGAAGATACCACGCAGTCGACCCACAGTTCTTCTGGAATTTCGCCCGATTTAGCGATGTCATAGCAGCGCTCGGCAAATTCCAGCGACGGAACCAGTGTATAGAAGGTGCGCTCCAGGGGCGTAGCCAGAGGCGAGGTGCCGGTAAACCGCGGCTCTTCGCTCAAAACCATGTTGACCTTCGCGCACGGACCCGCCATCTTGATTCCGCGCACCGCAAACAAAAAGTCTTCGGGCAAGTCCTTGGCGTCCAGCAGTCCAAGAAAAGTGCGCTTCGGATCGGCGTTTGAGAGCACTATCTGCGCCCGCAATTCTGTGCCGTCTTCGAGCACAATACTCGCTGCCCGACCATTGCGTACGTCGATGTGCGCCACCGCCGCCAAAGTGCGAATCTCGACTCCGAGTTTTCTCCCGGCCGCCGCCAGGGCCTGCGTAATCGATCCCATGCCGCCGATGACGTGCCCATAAAAACCTTGCAGTTCGTGCTCTCCACCGCTGAGCAAATGAAACAGCAGACCAATCGCCGACCCCGGCTGATATGGTCCACCGTGCTTCCCGTATACGTTGTTGGCGAGAAACAGAGTCTTCATTTTCTCGGACTCATAGTTATGGTCTAGAAACTCGCCGAGACTGCCGGTGAGAAAGGAGACGAGTTGCGCAATCTCGCACTTCGAAATGCCACGAAAGCGTTTGCCCACCCGGAACAAGTCCAACCAGCCCTTCACGCTCGATGTGTCGATTTCCGGCGGAGGTTCCAGAAAAAAAGGCTGCAAGTAACGTGCAAGCTTCTTCAGTTGATCATCAACCTCCACAAACCGGGCCGCGTCCCGGGTCGAGATCCTGGAAAATTCCTGCCGGGCTCGCTCACGGTCGACCCACCAGGGCACTACGTCGCCATCTGGAAAGGGCACCTGAATCGCGGGATCACACGGGATCATGCGCAGGCCATGGTCGGCAAGGCGCAACTCAGAAATGATTTCCGGGCGCAGCATGCTGGCGATATACGAGGTGGTCGAAACGCGACAGCCCGGTGCGATTTCCTCAGTGACGCAACAGCCGCCCACGATTTCCCTACGTTCGAGGACAAGCGTCGACAGACCGGCGCGAGCCAGGTAAGCCGCGGCAGTGAGGCCGTTGTGCCCTCCGCCGATCACAATGGCGTCATAACTTGCTCGCATTCAGACTCCGATCTGATTGTTTTTCCCCTTCCGCGCGGCGGCATAATACAAAATCGCTCCCATGCCCACCAGTATGGCGCTTAGTCCGACGATCTTTACCGTCGCAAGCACCTTGTGGGCCTCCTCCGCTGGCGGGAGTACCGCGAGTGCAAGCGTGAGCAGGGTTGTAAACAGCCCTACGCACGCGACCAATTTGGCGACCGGCCTGCCGCCGGGGACGCAGATCACCTCCGGTCCCGCTTTCTCCCGCTGGACGCGGAACATGGCCGCGAAAAGAAATCCGTACGGAATGAAGTAGGTAATGATTCCCATGCTTACGAGCACGTCGTACGCGCCTCGAACGTTGGTCCCCGCCTGCCCCAGGAACACAAACAAAACACCGCAGAGCAACTGGAGTAGCAATGCGACATAAGGAGTGCCCCAACGCGGATGGAGTCTTCCGAACACAGAAGGCAGAAGGCGATCCATCCCTGCGGCGAATGGGAGGCGGGCCACGGCAGCCAGGTAGGCCCCGGCGGCTCCAAGGTTGCTGATGACAATCAGCGCGGCGGCAACTGGAATCACTCCGAACCAGCCAAGTCGATCCGCGGTGCGCGCCACCGCTTGCATCAGTCCCCGTAACCCGCTGACCTCATTCTGTGGTAACGCCAGCAGCACAGAAACCGTGCCAATGATGTAGCAGAACGTAACAATCAAACCACCTAGCAACAGAGCGCGCGGTATCGTGCGGCGAGGATTCTTGACCTCCTCGCTCATAAAGGAAGCGGTTTCACATCCGCCGAGAGCGTAGGTCAGAGTGGCCCAGAAAACTATGTCCTTCAGGTGTGCTCCCGGAACCAGGCTGGAGCCGCTAAACCGTGTTGCCGAACCAAAACGGTGCCAGCCAACAAGACCCATAACGATGACGATCACGACAGGTAACCACATCCCGAACGCGCCCACATTGTGAAGCCACTTGCCAATGTCGAGGCCGACCAGGTTCAGTAACGTCACCAGAACCAACGCAGCAACTGAGAACCAAATATAAAGGTTCGCGTTGTCGGCCAGGTATGTCCACTTCCGCGGACGTATATATAGGGCGTTACTGGCGGCGAAGTAGAGCACCGCCGGAAAATAGGGGAGGTTGCTCGTCCAATAGGTCCAGGCGGACATGAACCCTGCAAAGCCCCCGAACGCCTGCTTGGTCCAAACGTACAGGCCGCCTTCCTGGGGATACCTCGATGAGAGTTCAAGCACGGACAAAGCCAGTGGCAGGTAAAAGCAGAGCCACGCGCCGATCCAGATCACGATAGCGCTCGGGCCCCCACTAGCTGCAGTGGCGATCCAGCGCAAGCTGATCCCGGTCACAACATAAAACAAAACCAGATCGGCAAATCCCATGACCCGCCGAGGACGCGGCCGGGCATCTTCTGACGGCGGGACAATGGCTGAATCTTGCCGGGTATCGCTCACGTTCGTTTTGGGGTTATGCAGTCATCGGCGCGGAGCTCCGCACGCCAGACCCCACGTATTCAACACCTCGACCTCGCGCAGCGCAACAGGGAAGACTAGCCTTCTCGGTGCGCAGGAAGTTGACTTGTGGCGCTTTCAGGCGGACGGTTCTGTCAGTGTTGTTGGCTAGCAGGACATTATCCGAGCCACCGCCAGGTAGGGAACGCGTCAATTGGTGAGAAATTGCACTCATCGACGAATTCATTTCGCCTAACTTTGAAAGTTATTCCGAATGGCCCTGATCCACTCCGACCACATGGGGACGTGAACTCTGCGTCGAATCGGCCGAGCATTGGCGTCATTTTGTAGCAAGTGGACAATCTCGACGGCTGGCACGCGCGACGCGACCGAGTCCACCGAAGCGTAACGGACTACTTGATCGGGATCAATCACGAAGACGGCTGGTTTGGCGATGCCGCCTTTTTCTCGTGAGTTGTAGATGTCCCAGCCCCTGACGACGCGTCGTTCCGTATCGCACAAAATCGGAAACGGCAATGAGAGCTGAGTTCGCAAGGCCTCCGATGTTTCGGGCGGATCCACCGAAACAGCGACTAGGCTCGCGCCCGCCGATTTGATTTCCAGATAGTGTTCGCGATAATCCGCCAACTGGCGGAGGCAAAACGGTCACCAATTCCCGCGATAGAAGAGTAGAACCAGGCGCCCCTGGGAGATCAACTCCGACAACCGCCTTGGCGCGCGTGTCGAGTCCAGCAGCTCGAAGCCCCTCGCAATTTCCCCAGCGACAGGAACTCTTGCCATGGGCCCATTTTAATATTACATTGGCCGATTGATGCGCCACTTCCATTTCGAGCGCATCCGCTCAGCGCTGCACTTCATACGCCAACGACACTCTCCCCGACCGGTAGAGGTGATGGCTAATCAATCGCAGTTTGGTGGGGTTATAAGGAGGCGGAAGTAATGGAATCCCGGCGCCCAACAACACAGGTATGACAGCAACTTCGACGCCATCGACGAGGCCACGGTCAAAAAAGGAGCGGAACAGGTCGCTACCACCAAACAACCAAATGTCCTTTCCGCTTTGAGCTTTCAGGTCTCTTATCCAATCTGCATTCAACTCCGGCACGACAGTTACGTGGGGGTGCTCTTGCTGTTTGAGAGTTCGCGAGAAAACGATGGAAGTAACTCCGGTGAAAGCCGTGAAGGCCGCTTCACCTCGCGTTCGGACGGCAAGCTCGAAGGTTCGCCTGCCCATCAGCAGCGTATCGAATTGCGACCAAAACGTGGTGAAATCGACTTCCGCGTCCGTGCCAATCCAGTCGTATTCTCCGTTCGGGCCTGCGATATGGCCATCCAGGCTCATCGCAACTGCATAACGAATTCTTCGCATATGTGCGCTCCCGCCGAGCAATTTCCACAACCGCAGCCGCTGATTGTTTCACAAAAACGGATAACTGCTGAAAATCTCGATAGCGCTCCTCGATCAGGACCGGGCATTTTGAGTGTTTACTGCCTGATAGCGTCAGCGAGGTTCTACCGAGATGGCGTCGAGAACTTGCTTTGCGGCTTCTAGTTGCTCGCCTGATACCCAAGATGGAATGAAGGCTGGGCATATTCGATTCGCGCCGCAGGCACTGCTTGCCTGCGTGATGTTTACGTCCATGCCCCTGATGAGAGGGGCATCGCTTGCATGGTCCAGCACGACCAACTGGGGTTTAATCGTCGCGACCTTCCCTCCAAGTTCCTCTGCGTAATGGTACGGTTCGACCGTTGCAATAAATATCCACTTCCCCGACCGAGTCGTGTGGTGTGCACTGGTGAACTCGTAAAACTTGCGGTCGAGTTGGCGTGCGAAGTCGGATTCCCGATCACGATATACGCGCACAACGACTGTATCTGGCGGTGGTATCCGATGCCGTTCGCATGAAACGAATACAAGCATTGTGGCTAGCACAGCGACAACCCTACTCAAGCGAAACAACATGGCACTATCGTATCAGGAGGTTTTCAACGGGCACGCCAGATTTCGCCAATCATCCTCGCCAACCCCAAGAGTGGCGATTCTTCATCCGGCGTAAAATATAGTCGTTATGCGGAAGCAATCTGATGCCGTGCTCGAACAAACTGTTCGTCGCGACCTAGACTTTTTGTTTGCGGAGTACGGAGCGACCGTCGTTGCTAACTAATACAGTTGAAGCATTCGGTATTTCGGAGCTTACGCTTGAAACTGGTAGCGTGGCACTAAACTTCACGAACAATAAACGCGATGCTGACTATCAGATACTAGTCGCTCCACGTAAGGTAGATGGGGTCTGGGAGTTGTTACACGTGGCGTTGGCGGCTTCCACTGGCGAGGATGCCACCTCTCTTGTCGTTCCGGTCTATTACAGTGATGAGCCGACGGAACTTTCCTACCTCGGTCTGACGAGGGTAGCCGAAATCATGAAGCCTCGGTTCGCGCAACTGGAGCGTGCTTTTGCGCCGGAGAACTATCCGGCGACTCATTCCCGGATGGTCGAAATTGAGCGACTGGTTCATCCCAGATAGGTAAGTGCGCCGTGAAAGGCGCTGGACTTCGGTGGGTGCAAACCCAGGTCGGAGGTTTGAGCGCAAAGGCCCGTTAACAACTCCAAGCGAACAAGGGGGCTTCGGCTACAATCTTTGGGCAATGCAGGCCGATCAATCGGAAAGAACATCGAGGTGGATAGCTTATCGTCGTTGGATTCAGATCATTCTCGTGGCTACGGTCGCCGCTTGGTGGGCCTTCTGGGATTTCAACACTGGAGCGGCATTTATTTCGAGACTGACCCTGCGCCTAAGCTGGCTTGACCCGACTCTTGCCAAGGCTTTCCTGTTCTGGGGACTGCCTATCGGAGGAGTTGCGCTTGTCCAGCTAATTTGCTACTCCCTTGACAGAGTTTTTCTGAGGCGGCAGTGGACATCGATTGATTTGCTACGGCTGACTCTCTGGCGGACGGTTTCTCCAACTGTCGCCATTCTGCTTCTTGCCAGCGGTTTCAATGCATTCTACGAGCGTCGATTGGTGGGCATTGTGTGGCTCGTGATCGCCGCGATAGCGGCCATGGTCGGAATGCTGCGTCTGCGCTCGGCGGAAGGCATGAAGCTACAGGAAGTAAAAGGTGGGGAACTTTACAAGCGGGCATTCGTTCTGGCGAAGATGACGAAGACGCCTTTGAAACGAGTGTATATCGTTCCGGCAGGCAGAGGGCACCTAACCAACGCCTATGGAGCGGCGCACACTATTGCAGTGACCGACAACTACGGAAAATTCCTGACAAGTGCACAACTCGATTTCGTCATTGGGCATGAACTGGGGCATGCAAAAGCGAAGCATGGTCGCAAGAACCTGCTGATAACGGCAGCCGTTATCGCAGGTATCGCCCTCACGAGTTTGGTCATGTCGCCTTTCCTGTTTCCATTTCGCCCACTTTTCGATGTCTTGGTCGTGTTTGTGCCGATCCTTACGTTCTATTTCTTATCGCGTCGTTTTGAATTCGCCGCCGATGCCGCTGGAGTTGAATTAACGCGAGACCCGGAGACAGCAATCCATGCTCTCGTCAATCTGCACCGCATCACGGAAGCGCCTACGCATTGCGACAAACTGACAGAACTCTTTATGACGCACCCCGCTTTAACGCGACGGGCACGCGCCATAGGTGAGAAGGGCGGGATTTCTCCGGATCGCACACGCGAAGCAATCGGAGAAAATGAAGTGGCGAGGCATGTGCGGTAATAACTGTTGATCCCGACACGGACAACCCTCACTGGCTGCCCATCGCACCGACCCGCTCGGGCGCTGATTGGCACGTCCGGTTCTTATCTGAGAAAGTCGTTTTCGGGGCATCCTGACGATTTCATTTTTGTGAACTTCGCGGGAAGGAGTTTTTCAACAGCGCCAGATTGCAACAGTAATCTTGTCCCCCACTTGGGGTTGCCCTAGCATGAGTGCATGCCCGGATTCGGACGCTCTGGACGCCCCGGCAAACCACTGGCGATTGCAGTGGGTGCCATCCTCTTGTTTATCGTGGGTTGGGTCGTGGTGTCGCGGGTTGCCGCGAATCTCAACGATCATTCTGAATCGTTCTACCCGTCGCTTGCTGAAGCAGGCAAAGATGGCGCAATCACTCGCGGTTGGATACCCGATGTGTTTCTACCGAGAACGTCCCGGTCCATCCATGAGGTTCACTATCTTTCCCCTTCCACGGAATGGTGCGCTTTCGAGTTTGTTCCCACGGACTCACAAAACCTTCGCACAAATCTGAAGCTTGTAGACGTGCTGCCGCAATCAGTCGGGCCTGTGCCTAGCCCGCGTGTGTCGTGGTGGCCATCTGTTCTTGTAGGTAATCTGGATGTTCAGAAGATTCACAAGGCGGGCTTCGATCTGTACTTCGTGGAGAGACCGGCGACATCCGTTGCTAGCGCCGTCTGGCTGTTCGCCATTGACTGGTCACACGGTCGGGGATTCTTCTACGGTAAGTAGTTGGCGTAACAGTGCGCCGTGAGAAGGCGCTGGACTTCGGCGGAGGGCAACTCCGCTGCCCTCCAGTCTGCGCCGATTCCTGCTCGGCGCGGCTGCGCTTGTATTTCATCGCTGGATGGCATCGTGGTAGCCTAGAGGTCAAGAGGTGTTCTATGGAAGAACCAAGAAAAGCAAGACTGCGTTGGATTTCCTTTGTGACTGGCAGCGGCATCGCGATAGTCGCTGTTATCGTAGTCGCATTATGGAAGCTTATCTCCAGATAAGCGTAGCCGTCAGTCGAGCCTAGCCGCACGCCGCGCAGGTCCATTGCGCCCGCCGTCGCAACTCTACTTTTTCATCGCTTTTGCGTAAAGTACATACTTCCGATCCGTGATTAAACCCCAGTCTGACGGGCGCAAGCTTGTGACATCGTCTGTTAACAAAACTGTCCCGCAGTGTGGCTTCGCTTGCGTCCCGGCAAGTTTAGGCCCGGACTCCTGACTCCTAGCACCTAGCTGGGTGCCACCTCAGGACGACCCGAGATACCGAACGATCCTTGCTATCAGTTGCACAATGAGGAACATCTCCGCGACTGCCAATGCGGAGAAGGTGAAGCCCGGAACTTCACCAACGGTGTGTCGAAAACCGAAAATGATCAGCAGATGCAGAACGCTTGCAATGAAAACACAGGTGAGCAAGTGAACGGCGGTCGCCTTCACCTTGAGTGTTTCTCTGACAACAAAATATCCGAGTAGTGCCGTGCTGTAGACCGCACGGAAAGCGAACCTTGACGGCACCCACATCTCGTGACCGCGACTTTCTGAATAGAACAAATCCAACGTCACAAATGCGACAATACCGAGGCTCACCGCCAAATAAATTAGATTGTCTCGGGTTCTTTCTTTCATATGAGATCGGAGGGCGGCGCACGCAGGAGAAATCTGATCCCGGCACAATCATAAACGCCGCCGCCAACTGGCGTAATAGTGCGCCGTGGAAAGGCGCTGGACTCCAGCGGATGCAACTCCCGCCCGGAAACTGGATCGCTCCACCCAGTAGCAATCGAAGTCGGTTGTTTCTCAGTAACGAAAAGCACAGTTTTCCGGGATGTCCCTGCGGGCAGCAGGGTATCGCCTGATAGCGTCAGTTGACAATTTTTTGTAGAAGCAGGTCGGGCAAGGTTGGAAATCGCCAGGCTGCTAATGCAGCTTCGCATACTCCACCTTGGCTTTTTTCAGGATGGGGATGTCAGGATCGGCGTCTTTCCAGAGCGCAAAGAAGTCTTGGTATGCACTCTTCGCTTGTGCCGTGTCGCCTGCCACCGTATAGGCACGGCCGATCTGGAGATGTGACAAAGCTCCCGTAACAAAGTTTCCGACAACGCCTCTGTGATTCAGCAGTTTCTGGAACTCCGCGGCTGCAGCAGTTCCGTTTCGCGCCCGCAGGTAGGCTTGGCCGCGCATATACGCCGGATACAAGGAGCTTATGAACATTCCTGCTTGACCCAGTTCGTAAGGAGCGGCCGCTTCCAAGTTCACAAGCGCTTGGGAGGAATTGCCGTTGCTGAGGTGGATGGCGGCGTTGATCGTGGGCAGCCAGTAGAGCTTCAGCAGGGTATTCGACGGGCAGTTCTTCTCGAGTTCCTCCGTCAGAGCCCTAACTGGGGAAGCGTCGCCGATCCGAGCTAGGGTGAGGGCCGCCGCTATCTTGACATTCCGCCCCGAAGACAGCGCCAAGGCCGCCATGGCTCCTCGCCTTGCGAAGGTTATGTTGCCCAACTCCGCTTCCCGCAGCGCCGCATTGACCCGCCAGAAAGCCGCGGTTTCTTTGGAATCAGCGCGGATGGCCGAGTCCACTGCTCGGCGGGAGAAGTCTCGTGCCTGACCCAGCCGTCCGTAGTAGGCGTCAGTATCAGCCTGCAACGACAGCAACTGGTCTTCATCCCCGGACTTGCCCGCGCTCCAAGCTACCTGCTGCTCCATTAGCGAGGCATCTCCGCGCAGAAACGCGAGATTGTAGATGTTCTCTCGCAGAACTCCAGCATCAAGCTTGTGTGCGAGTGCCTGATCGAAGATGGCCTTGGCTTCGTCCAGCCGGTTCATGGCGATGTATGTTAACCCTAGGTTTGCATAGCTGAGAACATTATCAGGTGCAAGCTGCAATCCTTCTTGATGTTCCGCGAGCGCTTTTAGATATTGCCCCATGTTGTCGTAGATACCGCCCAAGTTGTTATGCGGAACCCAATTACGAGGATAATCTGCTATCCACAGTTTGTAGGTCTGGGCCTGCTTATCCAGTTCTCCCGTGGCACTAAAATAAGCCGCCGTGATGCGCAGCTTCTCCCGTTCGCTGACGCGCTCGCGCAATTGGTAGGCCTTAGTCGCATATTCCAGAGCGAGAGACGGTTCGCCGCGATTCTCATACAAAACCGCTAACATGCTGTACGCCAGAGGGAAATTGGGGTCGAGTTCAATCGCCCGCTTCAAGAATGGAATGCTGGGCGCGGTTCCCTGTTCGCGCTGTGCGTTGATGCCCATGCTGAAGTTCTTCAGGGCTTCTAAGGAGGAGGTGGTGGCCTCAATCGGAACATCAAACTTCTGCACCGAAGGCAGCGATTCTCCCAGCTTACTGCGCAGACTGGAAGAGGCTCGACTCAGGGCTTTCAGAACATCCTCTTTGGTGGTCGCCTCCCCCTGTTCGTTGGCCAAAGTGTCGCCCGTGCTGCACGCGACTGCATTCAGGTCAATCAAGTAGTGGCTCCCTAAGCTGGAGATGGTCCCGCCTAACAGCGCTTTGCTTCCCGTGCGCAGGCAAAGCTCCCGCCCCACGTCCCCAGTGACGCGTTCATTCGCGGTACGGCCCATCATCCGCAAGGCCTCGCTGACCGTTCGGTCGGAGAGTACGTTCAAGAAAGGAGACTGCCCAAGTTCCACGGCCAACGCCTGTTTGAGGGCATCGTCGAAAACGCCGTCCCCCGTCTTATTCTCGAAGTCGGCGAGCACCACCGTGTCCTTGTCGGTCAGCTTGGGGGTGCGGTGGAAATAGAAGTAACCACCGACTGACAACGCCACGACGGCTAATGCGACCGGAACGATCGTCTTCCAGCGCATTCCGACATGACTCGTGGTTCCCGCACTTGCTGGTGCTGGCAGCCGTGCCGATTCCGTGTCCCGCTTCAGCCGTTGCAGGTCGGTGCGGATGTCCGAGGCATGTTGGTAGCGCAGGTTGCGATCTTTCTCCAGACATTTCGCGATGATCCGTTCTAAGTCGGGAGGTACATCGGGATTGAGTCGTAGCGGAGGAATGGGCGTCCGGTTCAGAATGGACTCGAAAATCACTCCTGTACTCTCTCCACGAAATGGCAATGCCCCCGTCACCATCTCGTAAAGCACAGCACCGAACGAGAACAAATCTGTGCGGGTATCCAGTTCCTTGGCTCGGACTTGTTCAGGAGACATGTAGGCGATGGTTCCCACAGCCGTCCCCGGACTAGTCAGGTGTTGTTCGTCCAGCGAGACGCTCTGTGTGCTAGCCGCTGCTATTTGGCTGGCAGAAATCGTTGGAGTCGTGACCTTCGCCAGACCGAAGTCGAGAATCTTCGCGTGTCCACGCTTAGTGGCGAAGATGTTCGCAGGCTTGATATCCCGGTGAACGATGCCAGCAGCGTGAGCGGCGTCGAGCGCGTCGGCAATCTCAATGCCCAGCGACAGCACTGTTTCAATCTCCAGCGGTCGCCCCGTAATGCGGTGCTTCAGCGTCAGCCCGTCCAGAAACTCCATGGCGATGAAGGCTTCGCCGGGCTGGTCGTCAATTTCGTAGATGGTGCAGATGTTCGGATGATTCAGCGCTGAGGCAGCCTTGGCTTCGCGCTTAAAACGGCTGAGAGCCTGCGGGTCGTTGGCCACATCGTCGGGCAGGAACTTGAGGGCCAGAAAGCGACCTAGCTTCACATCCTCAGCCTTGTACACCACACCCATCCCGCCTCCGCCCAACTTCTCGACGATGCGGTAGTGCGAGATGGTTTGACCGATCATGGTTTAGTCGATCAAGGAATCGTGCAATGGTAGGCGCGATGTGAGGGCAAGTCAATGAAAGCGATGGGGTTGGATGGGGTTGGCGGTGGCTCAAGAGGATGGCGTGACGATATTGATGAATCGAGATTACACTCACCCATTGCTGGGGCCGCAACTGCCACCGATCCTGTTGCCCTTGCTGGTTGATGTCTCTCAGAGCTATTACGAAGCTCGGTCCGAGCAGGGCGACAAGTATTTCAGCCAATCCGCTAAGCACTATTTTCCCCACCGCCACAGCCACCCACCGTCTGCATGCAAGGGTCGAAGGACGATTGACCTCTTCGCGGTTGGCCAAATTCTCGAGGAGCGAAATCTGTTTACATCAGTTAGTAATTTGTTCGCGGTTACCGTCCTACACAACGCCCATAGTGCTTGATACAATCCGCGGATCATGGCTGACTCAACCCGACTTTTCGTTTTTCTCGGCGCTGCCATCCTGCTCGCGATCGCTCCCGGCCCCGGCATGCTTTACGTGCTCGCCCGCACTCTGGCCGGCGGACGCCGTGAAGGTTTGCTCTCTGCGCTGGGCACATTCTTTGGCGGCATGGTGCACGTATTAGCAGCCGCCGCTGGTGTGTCGATCATTCTGGCGAAATCCGCAGTTGCTTTTGCGACAGTGAAGTACTTGGGCGCGGGCTATCTCTGCTTTCTCGGAGTCCGCATGATTCTCGATGCGAGGAAGAAGCACGAAGGCATTTCTCTCGCTGGTCTGCCTCGCGGAAGAAATCCTTTCTGCCAAGGCGTCGTGACCGAGGTGCTGAATCCAAAAACGGCCCTGTTTTTTCTTTCGTTCATCCCCCAATTTGTGAATCGGACGGGCGGACACGTCTTCCTGCAATTTGTTCTGCTGGGAACGCTCTCGGTGACGCTCAACACCTCGGTTGACATCGTCGTGACCCTGTTGGCCGGACCGCTCGGCCAGCGCATCCGCGAGTCGGAGCGCTTCCGCCGCCGTCAGCGAACGCTGACCGGCGCGGTCATGATCGGACTGGGTAGTTAGTGGCTTTCGGAGAGTCAAAATAGTTTGCTGCGTCCAAATTACCGCCGTCAACCGTTGAAACATCGCGATAACGCAAATTGGCGCGGCGATCGAATCAACGCGCAGCCTGCGATGAATGTCATCGCGATAGCGAACGCAACGAGCATTTTGCCGACAATCCGAAAACCAGATTTGACCTGCTCGCCAACTGGTCGTCCGTCGCGGTTCATGTTCCACATTTTATGCCTTACCGCAACCCAAACCACCGTTGGTGAAAATTAATTACACTCACTGACCGCTCAATGACCAGCGTGTGAGGGTCATTTCCCCGCAGGTTTCGCTGCCGGTGGCGCTCCCGCACTCTTCACATATGTCCCCAACCAGTTATTCATCTCCCACAACATGTGCAGGACGGACTCACGCGCCGCATACCCATGCGACTCCAGCGGCAGTAACACGAAGCGCACTGTCCCGCCCGCGCCCTTGATCGCGCTGAACAGACGCTCGCTCTGGATCGGGAACGTCCCCGAATTGTTGTCGGCCTCGCCGTGTATCAGCAGTATCGGCGTCTTGATTTTGTCCGCATAGGAAAACGGCGACATTTTGTAATAGACCTCGGGAGCCTGCCAGTAGGTCCGCTCTTCATTCTGAAATCCGAACGGCGTGAGCGTGCGATTGTATGCCCCGCTGCGCGCGATTCCGGCCTTGAACAGATCACTGTGCGCCAGAAGATTCGCCGTCATGAACGCGCCGTAAGAATGCCCCATCACCGCCACGCGATTGCGATCCACCACTCCCAACCGCATGCCCTCATCGATCGCGGCCTGCGCGCTGGCCACAAGCTGCTCCACGTACGTATCGTTCGGCTCGGCACTCCCCTCGCCCACAATCGGGATGGTCGCATTCTCCAGCACCGCGTAGCCCTGCGTTACAAACGGAATCGGCGACCCCCAATACAAAAGCGGAAACTCATACGGCGACCCCGTGATCTGCCCCGCCGCCGACCTGGTCTTGTACTCCGTCGGATACGCCTCCATCAGCGTCGGCAGCGGCCCATCCGTTGGCTTGTATCCCGGAGGCAAATACAAATTCGCGCTTAAGTCCACGCCATCCGCGCGCTTGTACTTCAGCACCTGCTTCTTCGGCAGCGGTGCGTTGCCATAAGGATTGGGAAAGAACGTAACCTGCTTCAGCTCACCGTTCGCCAGATCGAGCAGGTAATAATTCGGAGACAACTCCGGCGATTCTTTCCGCACCAACACTCCCGGCTTGCCCGGATCCAGCACCGCCCTTGCCGACTCGAAGACCTTATCCTCCGACCGCCATACCTTCTTGCTCTCGCCATTCGCAGTACTCATCACCGCCAGAAATGGGCGATCTCCTTCCGGCGACGCGCCCTGCGCCCGCAGATAAATTCCCCTCCCATCCGCCGTCGTCTCGAGCACGTGCTTCCCGCTCGCGTTCATCACCTCCAGCGGCGATCCCGGATCGTGATACCGATCCTCAAACGATCCCTCAAACAACTTCCCTGCACTCCCGGGAGCATCCGGCGCCACCGCCAGCATCACCCGCTTCCGATCCTTCCATCGTTCCTCTTCCACCAGCGCCAGCTTTCCCGTTCCCCAGGTCACACTGCGGAACCGCACCGGAAGTTCCGTCATCTTCAGCGCCTGACCGTCAAACGGTGCGTCCAGCAAGAAGATCGTGTCGCGCACCGCCACATCTTTTGCTGGATCGCCGCCATCCCCCGCTTCCACCCACGAAACTGTAGCCGGAGCATCGCTGCGCCAATCAAAATCCCGCGGACCCGCCTCTACTGCATCATGCGTGATGGGGATCGAATCCTGCAGGGGCTTATCCACCAACTGCTTGCTCGCGCCTGTCGCCAGATTCACTACTGTGACCCGATGCGGAAAGTAGTCGTACGGCAACAAATACGAATACGGATGATGCCACTCCTCGATCATCAAGTATTTTCCATCTGGCGATGGTGAAGCGCTCTGGATGACTCCCTCCTTGCCCACCGCTTTCACCGTCCCGTTCAGCCGCACCACCTCCGCCTGCGCCGTCGCGTAGTAATCGAAAATCCGCTCGTCCTCTGGACTCTTGATCAAATCCTCATACGTCCGACCCGGCGTGACCCTCCCCAGGTTCTGCTGTATCACCGGCCCGGTTGGAACTTCACTTCGCTGCGGAGCCGCGCCTCTGCCCTTTACCACCGCCTTGCAGATCAGACTCTGGCTGTCGCTCGTCCATTCGCACGGCGATCCGAACACGCCATTCAGCGCGATACTCCCGAGGCGCTTCGCCGTTGCAGACGCCACATCCACAATCCACAAACTCAGCCCCGAATCCTTCGCATCGTCGCTGATGTTTACGAAGGCAACGTGCCGCGCATCCGGCGCCCAATCCGCGAACCGTATCTTCACGTTCGCCGGCGGCCCGGCCACCGTTCTCTCCGCGCCGTCAGGCAAAGCCTGCAGCCGTAGCCCGGTAAAATAGGGTCCGCGGCTCGGCCCATTCGTCTTCGGATTAAACCGCAGCCCGCCCAGGCGCAACTCCGGCTGCGCCAAATCAGAAATCGGAGGCAGTCCCGAAATCGGCTCGATCAACAGCCACTGCCTGCCCGCCTTGTCCTTGGGCGAAACCTCCACGCGCGGCGTCAAATGCGTATCCACGAGATCGATAATCCCCTTCGGCGGCTCCTGATACTTCAGACTCGTTTGAGCCAAGAGCCCGGAAGACAGCGCAAGAAACATCATCGCAACCAGAGCCAGCCGCAGGGTAGAAAAGGACCGCATAAGCAGACCTCCAATTTGAATTCTCAGGAAAATTGGGAAATGTACGGGCCAACATTCTCCCGCGAAAAGCAAAGACAGGCAATAGCGATTAGTGGGCAGGATGAAATCTGTCAATGAAGAGGGATCTGTGAAGGAAAGGCCGTCCCCTCGCAGGTCCGGACCTGAAGCACATAGACTGAGTTTACCGCAGACGGCTTTAGGCCCCGAACTGCGCAAAAGTCAGGACGTGCCCGGCTGGATCTTTCACCCCGATCTCGCGCGCTCAGTAGAAAGCCTTTGGCTCCGGCATGACCACCCTGGCGCCTTTCGTGGCCGCGATCACATCATCCAGGCTGTCGACCTCGATGTACAGGAACGAAGGGCCCTTGGCATGCCCCTGGGCTGAGAATAAACTATCCTTCTCGACGCTGGCACAGCTTTGATGTCCCATAATCTCGTTTATGGGACGTAAACTGTCAGTGCCAAAATGGTTTACATTCGTTAACGGCTCTGGCATGGATCAGGCACATGGCACTCGATGACATCGAACCCCATAAAGATGATGGGCACTCCTCCATATGGAACCTACAACGATACCCGGCGAAACAAAACGCCCTCCGATATGGACCTTCATCTTGCTGTTCTTCGGATGCTTTGCCGCATTATGCGCACTGTTCTCGCTGATAGTAACAGCGGGCGTAGCGTGGCAGGAATACCGTGAGGTGCGCTGGCCCGAAGCGACCGCAACCATCCAGCGATGCAGGGTGGAGAGAGCGAGCAACCGTTCGGGTTCCAACATCATTGATTGCCGGATCGGCTACGTAGTGGACGGTGAGACGCTCAAGTCGCACGTCAATTCGACGAGTTGGCCTGCGCCGGAAAAGGTGGTCTGGGAATTTCATCCCGGACAGGCGCAAGAAATGTTTGACACAATGCAGGGTTGGGTGGAGGCGCATCCACCGGGAACGACAATCGCAGTGCGTTACGATCCCGCAAGCCATGCCAAAGCGGTGCTGGTCACGACCGACATGCCGCTAGGCGGTTCACGGACACCGAGGAACGTACGAACCACTGAAGGTGCTGCAGCGCTCTGCGCTGCTATGCTAATAATCGCTATCCTGGCGCGGCGTTTGTCGACGAGCTGAAACAGAGGCAAGCTTCATGTCAGCATGCAAGCGCGTCCGCCACAAACAACTCTCGGTTCCGACAACCGAATTCATCAGAAACATCAATCTGAGAGAGTAGGGTCAGAAGTTTGCAATCTTCATCACTATTTGTCACTCGCAGGAGCGCCCAGCAGCTCAACCATCACCCTGCACTGCCACCACGACAAATAAGTCTGAATGATCACACCGCCATCGCGGTTTGAGGCTAAGAAGGACAATACACTGAATTTACGCTTTGATACATCAACTCGACTCCCGCCTTTTGCAGCGAAACGAACCCGATCTTGTTGCCCTCGGGAACTTCTATGGCCACTTCGAAGCCCAGGCACTCTTTCCAGAATCTAACGCAGGACTCGACTTCGTCTACCAGCAGTACGGGCGTGATTTTCTTAATCGTTATCAGATTTCTCCTTTGCTCAGTGTCGACCTCAGCGGAGTAGGGCAGCCCAATTTTCTCCTTGCCAAGCGTACTAGTCTTATTTAGACTAGTTACGCTGTAAGAGATTCCGAGGTTCGTCAAGGAGGTTTTATGGTCGGCGAAGAACAGCAGTTGAGCGACTTGGTTTCGATTGGCCCGGCGATGCTGCGCGATTTCGAACTCCTCGGTGTTCGCACCGTGGCGCAGTTGGCGCGGCGCAATCCGGAGAAGATGTACGAGAAGCTCTGCCAAGTCACCGGCCAGGCGCAGGACATCTGTTGCCTGGATGTATTTCGGGCGGCGGTAGCGCAAGCGAAGAATCCGAATCTGCCGATCGAGCAGCGCCTGTGGTGGCACTGGAGCCGCAAGCGCAAGGCAAGCGATGCCGGCCATTAGGAAGCGCGAGTTGACCACTCCCGACCTTGTGCTTCTCAGCCTGCTAGCGGAGCGGTCGCTGCACGGCTACCAAGCCAACGCAGAGCTGGAACGGCGTGAGGTACGCGATTGGGCGGGCATTTCGCGGCCACAGGTGTACTACTCGATCGAGAAGCTAGCGCAGTTCGGGCTGGTTCGAGCATCCGAGATTGAGTCGGCGGCGGCGGGTCCTGAACGCAGGGTCTTCGAGACGACCGCCAAGGGTCGGGCGGCCCTGGCCGATGCGCTGGAACGTGAGGAGTGGGCGACGCACCGTGAGCGGCCACCGTTTCTCACCTGGATCGCTCTCTCCTGGCAGGCGAGACCCGGAGTGTTTCGTCAGCAGATCGAGCGCCGCCGGGAATTTCTGGAGAACGAATTGTCACGGGAAGAGGCGACGCTACTATCGATCAAGAAAGAAGTAGGCCACCGGTTTCATGAAGCCGTGTGGATGGTCAGCCTCATGATCGAGCAATTCCGCGGCGAACTGCGCTGGCTGGCGAAACTGGAGCGCGAACTCCCGCGGCGCGCTGCCGCGAAGCACGGGAAGCGTTAGGGAAGACATAACCGACAATGGCGGATTGGGCCAGTTCGTGACCGCGTATGGGCTGAGAGGTAAACTGGCGAACAACATCGTTATGCCGATCACTCGTCAAGGTTCTTTCCATTTATTTCGTTTGGCTGGAATTGATGTCTTCCTGCACTGGTCTTGGTTTGTTGTGGCCGCGTTTGAAATCAGCGGGCGCGGCCGTCGTTACCCGTCAGTTGTGTGGAACGTAGCAGAGTACCTGATGTTGTTTCTCGTCGTGACACTCCATGAACTCGGCCACGCGCTCGCCTGCCGTCAGGTTGGAGGAACAGCGAACAAGATCGTGTTGTGGCCTCTTGGAGGCGTTGCCTACATAGACCCGCCGCCGCGCCCAGCAGCCACACTGTGGAGCATCGCCGCAGGCCCGCTCGTCAACCTGGCGCTGCTGGGAGTCTCATACGGTCTAACGATTTGGGCTTGGCCCCACGGATGGAGGCTGGCTGCTCCTCATGCTTACAAACTTTTGTGGGCTTTCGTAGCCATCAACTTCGGCCTGCTGGTTTTCAATCTGCTGCCGATCTATCCCTTAGACGGCGGGCAAATACTTCGTTCACTGCTTTGGTTCGTGCTCGGGAAAGCCCGTAGCCTCAAAGTGGTCGCAGTGCTCGGCTTGTGTGGCGCTGTCGGAATGATTGCCGCCGCGTTTTTCCTCCACTCTTTCTGGATTGGACTCATTTCTCTTTACATGGTGATGAGCTGCTGGACCGGCTTACAGCAAGCGCAAATATTGTCACGCTTGGAGTCGTTGCCGCCTGTCCCAGGCGGCAGGCTAGGGGAAGAATACACCGAGATTACCGATCCCAACGTCGAGTCACGGGTTCGCACTCGCCACGCATCGAAACTAGCGTCCCTACAAAATCTGGGCTTTCAGCATTTCGCGTTCTGTTTAGAGTCGCTCCCACCATATTCTGCAATCTCGAAGTTCCCACTCGTTCTCCTGCTGTTGGGTAAAGAGGTGCTGATTTTTCCGAAACCCGCGCGTCTCGGAGTCGCGAATATTCTTCTGAGCCATACCGGACCAAGCTCAATCGCAACGATCACGGCATTGGGAATCAAGTTCTACTCGGTCTTCTTGGATGGAACTTTGCTGGTTTCTTCCAGCTACCGTAGCCCCCTCGTTCCCAGTTCTGACTCTCGAATCATCAAGAACCCTGATTGCCGAACTGCGGATGACGCGTGGCTCGCGCACAGGCAAAAAGCGGCCGAATTGGAAGCTCACGGCTTAACTTTGCGCAGCCTCTCTTCATTCGCCGATTATGTCGAGATTGAGAGGATGAAACTAGGAATGGTGATAGAAACGTAGGTTGCAGCTTCGTATGAACGTGGGAACTGACGGGCCGGTCAAGTCCCGATACCGTTGACAACGCTGTGGTTTTTGCAAGGAATCATCTATGGGCGCTTGCAGTAATCTCAGTCCAGTTGAGAAATGCCTGGCAGTCATCGCGCACGGTGCGGATGCATTGCGGGACGGCAACCTTACTTTGGCCGAGGGCGCCTTTCGTGTGGGTCTTGCTATCGCGAAAGCTGCGCCTGCTGAGCAGGGGCGCGACCTAGTCCCACTGGTACTTTTGAAAATGAGTCGGCTTCGCCAAAGGCAGGATCGTGAGGACGAGGCTCGGCAATTGCGAGAACAGGCCACGGCGCAACTCGAACAGAATCCGCCCACCTTGCCGAATGCCCTCTTTCATTTTTCAATGGCAACCGTGCTGATGGAAGTTGGAGAGTATAGGCGTGCGATTCCGTTCTGGGAGCAGGCTATCCAATTAGACGATGTCAAGGACCCGATCGACACGGCACACATGCTGGCTCGGGTCGGAGAATGCTACAACCGCAGTGGTTTGAAGGACCACGCCGCGATCCCGCTGCGTGCCGCCGTCAAGATCTTCCGTAAGCATCCCGAGGACCCTCGCCTGTGCGCCGCTCTGATTACCTTGGGGAACGCGTTGCGCAAGAGCACTCCTGCGGAAGCCGAGTCTTGCTACAGCGAGGTCGCGGATTGGCATGTCGCGAGGGGACAGTTCTTGTCTGCAACTCCCGCGTGGGGAAACATTGGGACTCTCTGCTCCGAGCAAGGTCGCTACGCCGAGGCGTTGGAGTACCTTGAGAAAGTCCGGAAAATAAGGGAACAGTCTCCCGGCATACCCACTCCCGCAATTGCGACCACGCTGAACAACATCGCGAACTGCTACCGGCGAATGGGGAAGTTTGCGGAAGCGTTCACGGCTGTGTCTCGAGCAATCGACCTTCTGCAGGACAAAGGAGGAGCGGAGCTGGCGTCAGCTTATGGAACGCGCGGCTTGATCTTTCTAGATCAGGGACAGGACTCGGAAGCAGTTGAGTGGCTTAGAAGAGCGTATGAGCATCACCAGACATTGCCGAGTCCGAACTTGGATATCATCGCAGAAGACCTAAGCCGCGAGATTGCTGCCCTGCAAAGGCTCGGCAGAGCGGACGAATGGAAGGACGCTGAAGCAAGGTTGGCCTCGGTGCATACCGCCATGAAAGCCATTCCCAAGGTCAGCCGTGACTTGAGTGCCCTTGACGCTCCATTGCGGTGTGTGGTCTTTGTCGAACTGAATGTTGGCGTTCGGGAACGCAGTCTCGATGGAAAGCGCGAAGATGTGCAACTGGGGAAGCGGCTAACGGAAGTCCTCGAAGCCAAGAACGTAGGTTGGTACGCGGGTCAGTTGACCATACCTGAGAGCACGACCATGATTTTCTACGGCTCCGATGCAGAGGCATTATTCCAAGCGCTCGAACCGACTCTAAGGAGCGAACAAATCTGTGCTGGAGCAAGAATTACAATCCGGCAACGCGACGGCCAAAGAGAAGTAATTCTCCCGAGCCGGTTGACGTGATCGTGCAAGAAGCAATGCAGTCATTCCGACCTGTCGATCTCTACAGTTGTCTTAATCAAGCCTTCTCGCAAGCCTGCGCCCTCGGCTCCATCGAACTTGCGCTAAGGCAACTTTGTTGCCAACTACTTTACATTGCTTGAATTTCGGCGAGCTGGGAAGGTCCTCCCGCCTGTTAATCACAGTCAAGTTTTGACAACGCAGTGTGGAAGAGCCATCGGCGACCATGCTGTTCGATGCGGTGGAACGGGCTGACCTGCGTCGACTGTTACTCTCAAACTCTACTCACGAGGGGGCGTTACGATGGGTGGCGAGTCTTCAGGGTGGTCGCGCAAATACTGCTCGAATGGTTCGTTGCGTAGCGTAAAGCGGAAACCTCTCCGCGTGTTTGCATCAACGGTCGTTTGCAAATCCAGTGCGTCGAAGGGAATCACGTGTTCCGCTGGTTTCGTACCATTTTCCTCAATCATCGTGAAATGAAGTTGGTCGTCGACGAGCCAGTAATCGGTCACGTTGAGAATCGTGCCATCTTTCAAGAAGAGCTGCGGTAGGTCCGGTCTCTGTTCGCCATAAACATACACCGGAGTCTCGTACGCCTGCGAAATATAGTTTGTTGGGCCAGGGGAGGAGACAGTCGTGTAACCGAGCGTCCAAGACCAGAAGAGGTCACAGGTCGCCCACCAACAGGAGTTCAGTCCCCAGAATGGTCCGCCAAGAAGAAAGGGAGATTCGTAAACGACCAACACCGGCGGAAATGGGCGAATCGGACGCCGAGGAGGGCGAAAACCAGCCGTGCCGAGTGCGCCCGCAGACGGGACTACCGAGATTCGAGGAGTGGAAATCGGTGCGTGAATAATCGGCGCTGAAGAAATCGGAACGTGGGAAATCGGTGGCGCAGATACATGAACTGCTCCTCCAGCAGTGCCGACGGCGGGGTGCTGCGCCAAAGCCAGCGTAGTGGGGACACAAACGCGGAGCGTGCAGGAAACGACGATGAGGAATTTCTTGAGAATCGAGCGGCGAATCAAGGGCGACATATTCTCACCCTCCTAACAGTCTGCGCGGATGGCGCTGACTCATTACTGACAAGTGTAATCCTTTGACCGCGCTGTTTCTATTTCTTGGCGAGGGCTGGGGAGAGATCGATAGCTGCCGCCCGGGAGGTTGCAGCAAGGCCGCAGCCCACGCCACGAGAAATCAATTCGCGCGCGCCTCCGAGCGGTCCACTGTTGTAAAATCGCCATTGCACTCGTAACCTCCGGGTCACCATAAAACGTCCGCGTAAGAAACGGCGTTGTAAAGGCCTGTTAACGACAGCTATCCTGTGATTCCAAAAGATAGCGTGTATACTTGCGGCGTCTGAGCAACGCAACCCCATTATTCCCGCGGTCGAGGGTCGCGATTTGCCTTCACGAGGCCTAGGAGAATACCCAAATGAGAAAATTGTTCCCGCTGCGCGGCTGTTTGCTTGCTGCGATTGCATTGACTGCCTTCTGTGTACCGTCTTGGGCACAAGCCAACATCCGCACGGTACTGTTCGTTAAAGTGAAAATGGGCCAGGAGGAAAGCTGGAAAGCTGCAGTCAAAGACTATGCAGCAGTGGTGAAAAAAGCAGGATCAGACCAGGGATTCACCGTCTGGGAATCTCAGAGTGGACCGGCGCAACACGCGGTCGTCTGGTACTCCTCGAAGTGGAAGGAGAGGGATGAGCAGGATCCGAAGCTGAAGCCGGTGGAGGCCGACATAGCGAGGCTCTTTGCCCGCCTTGACACGGTGACCGACAGCCTTGAGACCTGGATTGACGAAATGCAGCCCGACCTGATGATCCGCGCGAAAGAAGTCCCTCCGATGGTGCGCGTTGCCCGGATACGTGTGGTGTCCGGCAAAATGGATGAACTCAAAGCCCTGTTCCACGATCAGATCGTGCCGGCTGTTAAGAAGTCCGGGGCCACCGATTACGGAGTTGCAATGGCGCGTTTTGGTACGCCCGCCAATGAAATTCACAGCTACATAGGCTTGAACGGCTGGGCCGACCTAGATGGACCGATCGGCGTCGAAAAGGGGATGAGCGCCGCCGAATTTAAGGCCTTTCAAGCCAAGTTGCAGCCGCTGATCGAGAGCATAGAATGGAGCATGTGGAAGTTCCAACCCGAACTGAGCTACATTACCGCGGCCAAGTAGTTACACGGCTGAGGAGGACAAAAGAGCGTAGTCGGACTAAGGAGCCTTACATAAATAAGTTCCCACACTACGATTAGGCTGGACATTTTCTCGGTCTGGTGATAAAGCACACTGGGAGACCCTGCAGCAAGGAGGATCCCCCACTGATGCCCCACAACGATTGGCGAGGCAGCAAACAAGAGAAGCTGCGCCTGTATTGGAAAGTACGGGAGGAACGGAAACAGGTGGTGCGAGAAAAATATGAGCGGCTGCAGCCGCATTTGGGAGAACGAGGAACGAGGTTGTGGGCGGCCAATGAAGCGCTTTCGTTTGGGCGGGGAGGAGTGCGGGCGATAGCCGAAGCCCTGGCCATCACTCCTAAGACCATCTTGCAAGGCAAGCGCGAACTGCAAGCCCAGCCGAGCCCGAGCCGCGATCTTGAGGGAGGCCGGCACCGTCGCCCCGGGGGAGGCCGGAAGTCGATCCTCGAGAAACATCCGGAATTGCGCAGCGTGATCGAGCAGATCGTGGATCCGGCCACGCGCGGAGATCCGATGAAGCCGTTGCGCTGGGTTTCGAAAAGCTTGCCTCACCTTGTGGCGGAACTCGGTCGCCAAGGCTACCAACTTAGCCTCACCAGCGTGAGCAAAATCCTGTACGAGGAATTGGGTTATGGCATGCAAGGGTTGCGCAAGACCCGAGAAGGTTCCTCGCATCCCGATCGGGACGCGCAGTTTCAATACATCAATCGCCAGTGTCAGGAATTTCAACAGCGGGGTCAGCCCGTGATCTCTATAGATAGTAAGAAAAAGGAACTGGTGGGGGATTTTAAAAACGGCGGTCGGGAGTGGCACCCCAAGGGCAAACCCGAATCGGTTCGCGTGCACGATTTCGAAGATAAGCAAAAAGGCAAGGTCACACCCCACGGCGTGTATGACATCGGGCGAAACCAAGGATGGGTGACCCTGGGGATAGATCACGACACCGCCGAATTCGCCGTCGATTCTATTCGTCACTGGTGGAGGCGCATGGGCCAGCCCACCTACCCTGCGGCCCAGGAACTGCTAATCACTGCCGATTCCGGCGGCAGTAACAGCTATCGAGCCAGACTCTGGAAGTGTCAACTGCAGAAGCTAGCGAACGAGACCGGACTCCGCATCACGGTCTGTCACTACCCTCCCGGAACCAGCAAGTGGAACCGAATTGAGCATCGCATGTTTTGCCACATCACCGCCAATTGGCGGGGTCGGCCCTTGGAAACTCGTGAGGTGATCGTCAACCTGATTGCCAACACCCAAACTAGCAAGGGCTTGACCATCCAAGCCGACCTCAATGTCAATTCTTACGCGAAAGGGATCAAAATATCCGATGAAGAAATGGCAAGGTTGAACATCATCCCGGCGGACTTTCATGGGGAGTGGAACTATTCCCTGTCACCCAGAGTCAGCACCGCCTGAGAAATTTATTTGTGGGAGATTATTTCTGGAAGGCTCCTAACCGCACGAGAGGCACGCAACGAGCGTGCCTCTTTTTTGCTTCTAATCCTGCAATACGAAATTGCGGAACATAGCTGTTGCAAATCGCCATTGTACTCATTGGTATTCGCGGAGCCGAAACGTCGCCACAGTCATCAAATCCTGGCAGGAGGGTGACGAAAGATGTACCACGTGCGCCAAGAGGACCTACCTTTTGTTGGTAGTTCGCATGAGTTTGTTGGTGCTGAGCAGGGCCACACCAGTGTCTCGGTCTTCCTGTTCCATGGGAAGCCCGGTTCGGGGCCGGGTCCGCACCGGCATCCTTATGACGAGATCCAGTTCATCCGTGAAGGCCGGGGTCTGTGGACAGTAAGCGGCGAGACCTTTGAGGGCAGCGCTGGAGATATATTTGTCATCAAGGCCGGCGAGATCCACAGCTTTAAGGCAGTTGGTGATTCACCACTGGTACAACTCGACGTCCACCTCAGCCCCCGCTTCATCCAAGAGAACCTATAGAGCAGCGGGTTGCAATGTAGCTCGGCCGCAGCCCTCGGCAAAACGCAAGCACTCTTTGTCAGTTGGCGAAATATCAACTCGATAAATGCCTGTGATCACTGTCGAAAATCGCCAATTCACTCGATGGCTGGCGATCAAAACGTGTCTGTTTACAACCATCGCTCGGTTCGCAGCACATTTGTGGCGTATTCTTTACAGAGTCTTACCGTGGGAGAGATTCCATGAAAGCTGCTTTGCTGAATCGACCGAGTGCATTCATTCCAGTCTTGATGTCGGCTATCGCTTTGGCCATCGTACTTGGTTACGCTGTTATCTTCGGCGTTGCGCCTCAGGCAGACGAGGGGCTCGCTGCCCACACGTGGCAAATACTCATGGTGGGACAGTTTCCTGTCATCGCCTTCTATGCTATCAAGTGGCTTCCGACCCAGGGCAAGCAAGCACTGCTCGTTCTTGGCCTGCAACTCGGTGCGGCCCTGGCCGCGATGTTCCCGGTTTGGTGGTTTCGCTGGTGACTGTATCATTTGAAAACCAATCTAACTGTTGTAACGTCGCCATTCGGCTCATTGACCCAGGATCGGCCAATTCTCAATGAGTGCAATCGCCTTCCGCCATTTATCTGGCAACCGGTCCAAGGTAGGCGTAAATTGCTTGCCATGGAAAGCGTAGCAGCCCCACTCCTGCCGGATTCAGTGGCAGCAACACCTACGCCGGCGTGGTCACCTAGGTCACGACTTGCGCCAACGACGCTGTTTCCAAGAAAGCGAGTGCAGCGGCTCGCCTGAAGTTGCTGGGCCAATCGCGGGGGCAATGACGGCTGATCTCCGATAGGGCGCGGCGGTCTTTGCTTACACGCGAATCGAATCCGTAATCGAATCCCTAAGCCTGTAGAACCCCTCGGCCTGTTCGTTCATGGGCAGACGATGCATCGCCTCCGGGTCGAGTGGGGCCGCCGACGCCATTCTCGACATCGCCACGTTAGTGGGGCATCTGCGAAAGCAAGCCGAAGACAGAGCGGCTTCTGGCGTCCGGTTCCATGAGGCTGGTAAAGCGGGTTTTCGAAACGGGAGCGGGCGTCGCGGAGTACAGAGGTTGTCAGGAAATCACAACCCAGTTCTAAGTGATAACGCCTGTGGCTATTGACAAACACTTTTCAGGGAGTTTCAAGGATGAAATTCGTTTGTAAGTTATTGAATGTTCATTCTCCGTGGACGCTGAAATTCGGAGAAATTACTGCTTTGGTTCCTTTTCGACAGCCACGCCTGTTATCAACAATCATCAAGCGTTCGGCTGTGAAAGCCTCTTTCCCGGAAGTTAAGAACTTCTTGACAGTCGATTATGTTCGGAGGAAACTTTTCTGGCCTGTCGAAGGGTTTAGCTCGGGCGGCATCTAATCCTCGGCGGACCTCGGGAAGCATCGAGTTCTGGGAAAGAGGGGCCAAAAAACGTTGGCGCAGCTCTGGCAAAACTGGCAAGCGTGGCTATGGCCTGCGATCATTCTGGTAAGTTCTATTTTCCTGGCGTTCATCGTCCATTTTGCTCTTTTCGCGCTCGCCAAGCGTGTGGTAAAACCCACGGACGAAGCGATCGGAAACTCGCTCTTGCGGCGCGCCGAAAAGGCCACGCGCTGGATTTTCCCGTTGCTGGCAATCATTCTCGCCCTGCCTGCCCTTCCCGTCCGTTCCGAGCTGGTGCAAATGCTCCGGCACGCGGTGGGCCTTGGTGTCATCGCTGCGCTAGCCTGGGTGATTATTCTTCTGGGTGACGTTTTCGGCGACGCAGTCTATGCCAGATATAGCACGGACATCGCCGATAACCTGACAGCGCGACGGATTCGCACGCAGATTACCGTCCTCCGCAGGATCTTCGCCCTGCTGGTGATCGTCATTGCAGCGGCTATCGGCCTGATGACTTTCCCTGCGATTCACCAGCTCGGAACCAGTCTGCTCGCGTCGGCTGGCATTGCCGGAATCGTAGTTGGAATGGCCATGAAGTCGACCCTTTCGAGCCTGATTGCCGGATTGCAGATTGCCCTCACGCAGCCCATCCGCATCGACGACGTGGTGATTGTCAACGGGGAGTGGGGGCGGATCGAGGAAATTCTAACCACCTACGTCGTGGTGCGCACCTGGGACCTGAGGCGGCTCGTGGTGCCGTTATCGTATTTCATCGAGAACGTGTTTCAGAACTGGACGCGCCGCACGAGCGACATTCTTGCCTACGTTTATATTTACGCGGACTACACAGCTCCCGTCGAAGAATTGCGGCATGAGTTTCGCCGCATCCTGGAATCGGCCCCTTTGTGGGACCAGAAGGTGTGCGTGCTCCAGGTCAGCGACGTCTCCGAACACACCATGCAGATACGAGCCTTGACGAGCGCGGCGGATTCCTCGAAAGCCTGGGATCTACGCTGTTTGGTGCGGGAAAAATTGATCAAGTTTCAGCAGGAGAAGTACCCGAACAGCTTGCCGAAAGCGCGGGCCGAAATTTATAGGTTCCCGGCCAATGGCAGTCCAATGGAAGGCGCTCCATTCGAGGCGCGGACAGGTAACTCGTAATAATAAACTGTAGAATGCAAGTCGGTTGACTGTGAACGCGCCTATTAACAACAGTTGACCGCAGCGAAGGCCTTCAGGATGTGCGCTGAAGACTGAACTTCGGGCCTTCGCTATGAGTGGAGAACCCAAGGATGGCAACAGAACCGACAAACGAAATCGGCTTAACTGGTGGCTGCCGCTATATGCCGCGATAGGAACCTTCGTTTCGTTTGTCGCACTGGCGACATGGACATCAGAGGCGTTTTTCTACGTCCTTCTTGTTGTCCCCCTATGGATTCGTGCGTTACTTCAAGGGCAGCATCGGCTCCAGCGCGGCAGCTCTCGATGTTTCCTCCAAATATAATACGCACGGTCGTGGCTCAATCGCGTGGAGTATCACCACGACCGGTCTCATAAACCCAGACTGACCCATGGCTGCCTGTTCGCCTCCGGACATCACGGTCCGACTGTGGACACCTTTGAACGAGAGCGGAGTTCTCTTGTCTCTGTACTATCAGTGGTTTAGGCCCTGCACTATATTGGTAAGAGCATTGCACGCAGCTTTGCAGCGGACGTGATCCGTTTTGCCTTGTATTGGCCCGCGGAATCGGCTTGCCCAGGAGGAGGACGAACCTGAGATGACCGGCCTCGCACAGGACGTTCGCTACGCGCTGCGGCAGTTGCGCAAGAGCCCTAGCTTCACTACGGTCACGGTTCTCACCTTAGCCCTCGGTATCGGAGCTAATACCGCCATCTTTAGTGTCGTGAACGGAGTATTGCTGAACCCCTTACCGTTCCCCAATGCCAACCGCATTGTCTCCATGTTCGAGGCGACGCCGAACTTTCCCAAAGGCTCGATTTCTTATCCCAACTTCCTCGATTGGCAGCGTGACAATCGCTCCTTTGCAGCAATGGCCGCATACCGCTGGACAGATGGCGGCATCACGGGCGTGGGCCAGCCGGAGAATGTCCCGGCACGACGCGTGTCCGCAACCTTTTTTCCGATTCTTGGAGTGAACCCGATCCTGGGGCGCAATTTCACTTCTGAAGAAGACCGGCGCGGCGCGAACCCCACGGCCCTGATCTCGGAAGGCTTGTGGAAGCGCAAGTTCGGTTCGGACCGGAACGTGATTGGCCAACGGCTTATCGTGGCGGGGCAGCCGCGCACTATCGTCGGCGTCATTCCAGCTTCGTTTCGATTGCACATCTTTAATTTCAGAACTGCCGATGTGTATGAGCCCATCGGGGAAGAGACCGACGCGGCCTTTTATTTGAGGGATTCCTATTCGGGGGATGCTGTTGGCTTGTTGAAGCCTGGGGTCACGCTTGCGCAGGCGCGTGACGATATGAAGCGAGTGAATGCCGGCCTCGCGGATGCCTATCCCAACGTTGACGGCAATATCAAGGCCAACATCATCCCTTTGAAAGACAATATCGTTGGTGACATGCGGCCGACGCTGCTGGTGCTGCTGGGGGCGGTGGGATTCGTCTTACTGATCGCCTGCGTGAATGTCGCCAATCTGCTGCTTGCCCGGTCAACGGTGCGCCAGCGCGAGTTCTCAGTGCGTGCCGCGCTCGGTGCGGGGCAGATACGGATTCTGCGCCAACTGCTTACCGAAAGCGTTCTGCTGTCGGCGCTGGGCGGCGGGTTCGGACTGATTCTGGCGAGGTGGGGAACAGCCGCCGCCCTTGTGGCGGTCCCGGAAACCGTTCCGCGTGCCGAGGAAATCGGGATCGATTTTCCGGTGCTGCTCTTCACCATTTTGGTTTCGGTACTTACCGGAATCATGTTTGGTTTGCTGCCTGCCATAAGGATGTCGCGGACCGACATCAGTGGAAGCCTCAAGGACAGCGGGCGCGCCATCTCCGGCCCCCGGACACGCATGCAGTCTGCCTTGGTGATGGGCGAAATGGCCATGGCGCTGGTGCTGCTGGTGGGCGCGGGGCTGATGTGCCGCACGTTGGTGCAATTGTGGAAAGTCGATCCTGGCTTCGATCCGAGCAACGTGTCGCTTTTTGCAGTGACCCCACCGCCTTCTTTAAGAAATCAATCTTCGGATGCGATCCACGCTGCGCTTCGGCAAATCAGCGCGACGCTCCATAGTGTGCCGGGAGTTGAGGCCGTGTCCTTGCATTATGGCGCCGTTCCCATGGAATACGACAATGAGAGGGGTTTTTTGCTCGAAGGGCAAGAGCCGCCCACGCAGCGAACTGAGAATATTCAGCAGACTTTGGAATACAGAGTAGAACCGGAGTATCTGAAAACCATGCGCATTCCCCTCCTTCGGGGCCGCTTCCTAAGCGACGAGGACCATGAGAACGCTGCGCGCGTGGTGGTGATTGACGCGAGCTTCGCGCAGCGATATTTCGCCGGCCAAGACCCGATCGGCAAACACATCCGCATTTTTGAATTCGACAGCAATTCCAACCAACGCGTCCTTGTACCTCTGGTGATTGTTGGTGTCGTTGGGCACGTGAATCAGTGGGGACTCGCCGAAGACGCCAGCCGTCCCCTGCAAGCCCAGATGTACCGGCCAATCATGCAAAACGGGGCCGTCGACACGAAGGGTCTCGCCCAAGGATTCAATGTATTTGTTCGCTCCAAAACGCCGCTCGCCCCTGAAGCTTTTTTCGAGTCGATTCGCCAGAAACTCCTAGCGAGCGACCGGGACATGATCGTTTACGACAACGAATCCGAGGAGGAAGTGGTGGCGGACTCCATCGCCAGCCAGCGTTTCTCGCTCATCCTGCTGGGCGCATTCGCAGGGCTGGCTCTGTTGCTGGCTGGCACTGGAATCTATGGCGTGCTGTCGTACCTGGTCGGGCAGCGTACACGGGAAATCGGTGTGCGCATGGCGCTGGGAGCGCAGCGGCTTGATGTACTGCGCATGGTGCTGCAAGACGGAGCGCGCATGACGCTGGCCGGCACGTCGATTGGAATCGTCGCCGCCCTGGGATTGACCCGACTGATGGCGAGCATGCTGTTCGATGTTAAGCCGACCGACCCGATTACATTTGGCTTGGTCGCGGTGGTTTTGTGCGGCATCGCCTTATTGGCCGGTTATGTGCCTGCGCGGCGCGCGGCGAAGGTCGATCCCATGGTGGCGCTGCGATACGAGTAATCGCTCACAACCCCCTTTTTTCGCACTCGCGAAAGTGCCGTCCAGCAAGCCTTCCTCCAGTGGCAGCAGCCCGTGACCGTGGAGTTCCCGCGCCAGTGCCCGTAATGCTTTATTCAGTTGTCCGCTGCCTACCCACTGCTGAAAACGCCGGTGACAGGTCTGATAGGCTGGATACTTCTTGGGCAGTTCCCGCCACTGCGCCCCCGTGCGCAGAATCCACAATGCCCATTCAGCACCGCGCGTGTGTCCTGCGGCGGCCGTCCCCGCCCGTCGGGCCGTTGCCGAAAGCGAAGCAGCGGTTCCAACGCAGCCCACTCTTCGTTACTGACTTCTCCGCGTTCTCGCCTGGGGAACCCGAGAAGTTCCTGAGCCTTCCTTTATCTCTCGCATTCCCGCCAAAACAAAGCACAAAACACTCTGAACCATTTATGAGACCGATACTAATGTCGCTGGCACTCAAGCCGAAGTTAGCGTGCTGGATGCCTACGCGGGCAACTCGGTCACGCGGCTTCTCGGACCCGAGGAAAAGTTTGAAGAAGAGTTGTCGCAGCAACCGTTCTATGGCTGGTGTGACCTGATCGTGACGGTTGCCCGAGACCCAACTTTCAATTATCGGCTTGCGGGTCTCGTTGAAACCGGAAGGGACAGCTTCTCGGATCCAGCTCTTGGGGGTCTTGTGACCCTCAAGGGCTGATGTGAAGTCAGTTCATGCCGGGAGCTGCGCTGGAATGAGCCGCAGAAGGCAATCTGTGTAGGACCGGCGAGGACGGGTGCGAAGTTTAATCTCCCTGTAACATTCGGGTGCTAGTCTGTTCAGCGGCTCTTGGAGCCAAGAGAAGGAGCTTCATCCTTATGTCAAAGAAAGCAGTCGACCACCATCACAAAGCAGCAGAGCATCACGAACACGCGGCACGCCATCACAAAGAAGCCGCCAAGCACCACGAAGCAGGAAAACACGAGACGGCTGCGCATCACGCGCACCTAGCTCGCGGCCACCACGAACATGCGATCCACCACGCTGCGGAAGCGGCCAAGGCTCATGTTGACGATCATGGGGGACAAGTGAAGACGGCCCATACCTAATTGGTCAAGCGGGACAGCGGCGTTGGGTCGCGCTGCTGCCCCATTTCAGTGACTCGGCTCGCGGCGACGCCGAGCAGCATCCCAACGACTGACCCGCGTGGCCCATGCACCGGGAAGCAACGCGCTGTGGTATTGCCTCCCTCGGGTCTCTCACATGACGTGTACTTCACTTCAGCTATCTATCTAGGCAGGAATTCTAATCAAACCAATCGCTAAAGTGAGCACTGATAGAGCGAGAATGACAGCTCCGACATAGATCAAGGAGACGGCCTCGCTAGGTTGAGTGGCCGTCGGCGGCAGCATAGAAAAGAAAAATCCGGCGGAGATCAGAATCGCTGAAAGCGGCACTCCGATTCGAACGAACCAGACTAGCGGTGAGGGAAGAACCGCCGCGTCCGCAAGCACCTGGCAAACTAACGAAAGAATCACAATGACTCCCGCGTGGGCGTGTCCTGCACGGAAAAAATTTTGGCGCAGCGGATTATCCATATACCCGCTGCCCTTATCCATCAATGAGGTCAAAAGGAAATACCCGCCGTACTGAATCGTCGGGACTGTGATAAGGATGATCCCGCATAGCAATCTGGCTTCGCGTGTCATAGGTCCTCCTGGCAACTCTTGCCTTCGAAGTTGCGTCTCGTAGTTCCTTCGCAACTGTTTTTTTTCGCATTCCTCGGTTAACTCGCGACCGGGAGGGGCCACCCCCCCTCAGATATTGTGGCGCTTTCGCTCACGAAGAGCTAGGGCACTAGACTTTCGGGAATACCACGGGGCGAAGCCGTGCTTCGAATAGGGTGCAACT